>NZ_JBNDMC010000005.1:0-1310219 GCF_050436385.1 Paraburkholderia sp. MM5477-R1 | reverse complement strand
GCCGACGACTTGTCGTCATGCCGAAAGCATTGACACCTTGGAAGCAGCCGCTAACCTCTCGTGAGTACCACAGGGTGTTGAGGGTCGCGAGGCGCCTGATAGATTGATATCCCTTTGTCCGGTCTAAGTTTCAGGCGCTTAGCGGTTGTTGTTTGAACGGCTGTGCGTCAGCTCCCCGACCAAGTGTGGATTCCGTTCGACGCTCGAGCGACGCCTTGCGCTTTTCTTCAGCGGTCGCGATGAAGTCGGACAGTTCGCGCTCCATGGCTGAATCTTTGGCACCCGGTTTCCACGTCGCGGCACTGTGCCGCCTACGCGTAGTTCTAGCCAGCGCGAGTGCTGACATCGCGGCCTTCGCACACTCATATTGGACCTGACCGCAAAGGTCTATCGGCTCGCCGAACTCCCGAAATGCCTCCAAGTACTCTCGGGCAGCGTGCACAGTAGCCGGGTATTCACGCAACTCGGAGATAACTCGGCGGCTCAGGACGTGCCACTGCAGCCTGTCCGGATAGGCAAAAGCAGGGATGGACACGCCCTTGCTGGCTTCGCTGCTGATAGGGCCGCCGGCTCCGCTGCCGCCCAAACAGCCTTATGCATCATTGTCCGACAGCTTCGAGCGTAGCTTTCCAGCGATAACGCCAGCTCCAATGCAGTGTCGCGTCGCTGACGCCTGCGCTCCCGGGCATCTCGCGCCGAAATCCACGCTAGTGTCACGACAGAGCCGACTGCTGCCGACGCTAGTGCCAAAGTTATCGGAGCGTTCCAGCTAAGTCGCTGGAGAGATTCAAGCCATTCCTGCCGCATAGAGCGCGCCTCGGAGAAAGAGGTGCACAGAGTATACGCAATCGTTTGCGGGAGTATTCAGCGCAAAAAATGCGGTGTGCATTTTCGCCACAAACGGTTCGATCGGGCGACCCCATCTTGACAGATCGGACCGAACCCTGGTAATCGTCCGCCCAGCATCATCGGAGAGGCCGCCCAAATTTGGCGCTGCTTTACTTCTTTAAGCGGACGGGGCGTCGGCGTTGGTCCGAACGGTGGCAGCGGGTCCGCCTGTTGCCGCTCATGGGAAGTGCCGTTCGATTGCTGGACGATCGACAAGGTTCGGCCAACGACGGGCGATGGCCCACGGTTTCACGCGGACGTTCGGATGCCGGCTCCGCCCAGACAACGGACCTTCGCGCGCGGATCATGTCAGTCGCGTCGTCGGCCGTACCCGACATTCAGATATGGAAATCTGTGAGTCGGCTGCATGTTGCTTTCCCGACATTCGCCCCTCGGCAGATGCGAATGTCGGTTCTCACTGCAAGCGGATGCGTACTTGCGGTAGAGTCCGAAACGTTGCGAGATGCTATTCGTAATCCACGGGTGCGTGTCCCGCCTTCGTCGGCAACTACGTGCCAGCTGTGACCAGTATCACGGAACGCAGGACAGGCTACCTATATCGAGATGTGGCGCGGTAGCAGTCCGCCCCGGGACATGCTAATCATGACACTCGATCCGATCTCGTTCACCAGCGGTCTCCTTCCTGTTTTTTTACTGCCAACCGAAGCACCGTATAGCTCGATTGTGAGACCGGCGGCGCAAATCATGAACTAGCGTCGTTCCGGCGTGACTCGCAGTCACTGCGATCCTCACCTGGATCGGCACACTTTTCGCAGATCAGCCGTAGCAGTGAGACTCGCCATCATCCATTGCAATCGCAGCTCTGCGGCATGCACAGCGCGGCGAAGCGCATCGCGGGACTCGCTTCGGTGGGCGGGAATACGCACCACCCACCATTGTCATGGCGGAAGAAAAACATCGACAGCATGCCGGTCGGGCGCCGCGTCTGCACCAGTGCATAGCGCCGCCGGTTCGCCGGCGTGTGCCCGAAGCGCATGACGCGGACGGGGTTCGCCAGTCCCAGGCCAAGCCACTTATCGACCAGCGAGTGCAGGGAGTTATCGGCGGCGCGCATGACTGCTCTCCTTCGGCTGCAATGGATATACCGTGCCTTGACCCGGTGGCAGCGAACGCTCCTGATGGTGCGGGAGCGCTTGCACGGCAAAGATCCGAACTGCTGACCACGATCCAACAATAGCGACGCCGGATAAACACAATCTGAAATCTGCATTAAAAAATTTAAGGAATTCTTAGGGTTGCCTTTAATGCGCAGCCGTACTGTGCCTCCAACCTATCCGAGCGACCCGTTCCAGGTGCTCGCGAGACCGTCGCGCATCGCATTGCTTTTTGCAGCGAGAGGCCGGCCCCTGGCTCCCGCCCGAGGAGCGGCAGGCGGTGCGGCGGCGGTTCTATCGCGCGAAGACGAGCAGGCATACAGCCGGCAGCAGCCTTGGGCTCAGCCTCGCCGCCGCCGTCGCGACGATGCACGGGTCGGCGCTACGCTTCAACGACGTCGCGACCGGCTGCAGCATCGCGCTGTATGCGCCGCGCGGGCGGAACGCAGCCGCACGGCCCCGCGCGAATAAAACGCTTCTGCTCAGTGCAGCGTACGCAGCGCTTCATCGACGAACGCATTGGTGTAGGTCCGATCGACCTTCACCGACCCGTAAGCCGGATTCGCCGCGGCGAGCACCTGCCACTCCTTCGTCGCGCCGTCGTCCGGCATGCGTCCGTCGTTCGCGAACATCGGGATCTCCTCCTTCAACACCTTCAGATAAGCCACGCGGTCCTTGCCGCTGATCTCCGGCGGAATGACAGCCAGGAGCTGCTCGGGGGAATGGGAATTGATGTACTGCAGCGTGCGCACGAACGCGCCGGCCAGGTGCCGCGCAATCTCCGGATGCGCCCGAACGCGTGCGCCCGACATGTAGACCGTGCTCGAAGGAAACAGCGTGCCCAGACTCCGGCGCGTGCCGTCGACCGACGTCAGGTCCGCGAACACCGTGGCCACGCCTTTCGACTCGTAGAGATCCCCGTCGGGCGTCGGCGCTACGACGAAATCGGCGCTTCCGTCACGCAGCGCGTCGATGTTCTTCTCCTTGCCGTCCGTCCCGAGCCGCGTGTAATCGCCGATGCCGTGACCGCCCGCCAGCATGAGCGCGTTCGCGACCGTGCTCTTCGACGACCCGGCGCCGCCCGCAATGAAACGCGCGCCCTTGAGGTCAGTCACGCTCTGGTATTTCTCCCTTGCCTGGTTCGCGACGAGCACCTTCGCGCCCGGCGTCACGCCGAGCGTGACAACGGCCTGCGTATCGATGCCGCGCGCCTGGTTAACCACGTTGTGATGGTAGTAGGCGACCACCGCGTCGACCCGTCCGTCATTCAGCATGTCGGCCGTCGACACGTCGTCGCGGATGTTCATGACAGTCACGGCCATCTTGCCGTCGTTCAGATAGCCGAGACGCTCCGCCAGCACCACAGGGAAATTGCGGATGGCCTTAATCTCGTCGACGAGCAGGACGATGCGTTGCGGCGCCGCATCGGCAGCGGGCGTGGCCGGTTCGGCGGCGCTTGCCTGCCCACCGACCAGGCAAGCGGCAACGAGCGTAAGTGCGATTTTTTTCATCGGATCTTCCTTGCGAGCAGAGAGCTCATTGACTTACGGCGATGGGATCGGCGATCACCACCTGTTCTTCGGTGCGCACGTTCTTCTTGCTGTCGCTGATCGCTTTCCATTCAGGGTTGTGCGTCAGGCGCTCGCGGACTTTGTCCACCACCGCCTCGCGCGCGCTGAGGGCCGCCTCGTCCCTGTATTGCAGGAGTACCATCGCGGTCCACTGGCGGCCGGCCGGAAACTGGCTCGTATAAAGCGAATAGCTCGACAGGACGCCCTCGTCCATCCATCCCTTGAATTGCGGAATCACATAGGCGTCCGCGTACTTCTCGTAGTCGCCGGCTGAGACCAGTGTCTTGTACGGGATGACCACGTAGACCGGATTCACCGCCTTCGCGTCGAGCGCCTCCGCGCGTTTGGTATCAACCGGCGTCGTATGGATTGAAGTCGTCACCGCGAGCGCCTTCCCGGACAGCGCCGCGGGCTGCGCCTGCTCGAGCGTACGCCAGCGGTACAGGTCGTCGGGCGTCGCGAACGTCAGCAAGGCCATCGCGTCCCAGTTGTCCGAATCGGCATAGCGATTGAACAGCAGGCTGTATTGCCTGATTCGCCCGTTCTGCTTCCAGCGCGCGAGCTCGCGCGCGGTCGACTGCGCCAGCTCGTGGCGCAACGCGGGCCGGTTCGCGGGCGCGGTCTGGTAGGTGATGATCAGCGACAGCGCGTCGTTATCCGACGGCTCTGTCGCCCGCGCCGCGCTGGGGGGCAGCATGCCCGCCAGTACGACCGCGATGGCGAAGATACGGCCGATGGCCCGAATGGAGAGAAGATTCATGATGATTCGGTGAAGGTTGGGCATGGAAAGGGCTCCACGTTTTTTCAGAAATCGATCTTGGCCACCATCCGCACGCTGCGGTCCATTCCTGTGCCAAGCGTGCCGGTCTGCACCGAGTTCCAATAACGCTTGTTGAACAGGTTGTCGACGGCCACCCTGATGTCGACGTGCTTGCCGGCGATCCGGGTCGCGTAGCTGGCGCCGAGCGAGTAGATGGTGTAACCGGGGATGTAGCCCTGGTTCTGCGGGTTCACCGGGCGCTTCGTGATGAACGATGCACGCACCGTGAGCGACAGGCCGGGGAGCCAGAGCGGACGGTGCGTCAGTGCGATGTTGCCGATCCACTTCGGCGTATTCTCCGGCGTACGGCCCTTGATCGTCATGTCGAATTCCGGGTTCTGGACCGCGTGCAGGTACTGGACGGCTTCGGACAGCGACCACTGGCGCGAGATGTCCTGCGTGAGCACGGCTTCCGCGCCCCGGTATTCGATCGTGCCGTCGTTGGCGAAAATCTGCGTAGCCGGATTGGTCACCGCGTTCGCGCGCGTGATGTCGAACACGGACGCACTGAACTGCAACCACCTGAAGTAGTGATCGCGCACGCCGAACTCGTACTGCGTCGACACCGCGGGCGCAAGGACCTGGTAGGCGTTCTTCGCGTTTGCGGGGGCGACGCCGCCATCCTCGATGCCTTTCATGTAGCTGGCGAACAGTGTGGTGGTCGGCAGCAGGTCGTAGAGAATCCCGAATGCCGGAGACCCGACCCAGGTCGCTGACGACACCACGCCGTCGTTCGACGACGACCGGCTCTCGCGGAAGCCGAGCAGCAACTTCCACTTCGACCCGACGCCGATCATGTCGTAGGTATAGAGGCCGGTATCCGCGTTGACCTGCTTTGGCAGCGACGTGTCGGGATGGGTCGGCACCGGAGTGGGCAACGGGATGGGATCGAAGATGTTGACCCGCTCCGGCAACACGATCGTGTTTTGTCTGGGTGTCTCGGCGATGCGCTCGCTGCGCGACACGCCGAACGTGATGTCGTGCGAGAGCGGACCCGTGGCGAATTGACCGAGCAGTTCTGCCCGCTTGTACTTGTTGAAGTAGACCTGCGTCACCTCACTGACGGTCGGGATGCCGCCTGCCCCGGTGAACACGTTGTATCCGCCGATCCGGGTCGTCGAGCGCGAGCGATCCGAATCCGACTGACCGATTTCGACGAGCGCCTTCCAGCCGGGCGCAATGTCGTAGTCGACCCGCCCCTGGAAGTTCGTCGTCTTCGCGGAGAAAACCGCCCACGGGCCCGACAGCAGATTCCTCGGATCGGGCACGCGCGGCAACGTGATGTGTCCGTTGACCGCAGTCGGCAGGCTGATGCTGCCCTGCTCGACGACGTCCTTCCGATAGGTCTCGACATCGAACTGGAAATGCAGGCGGTTGGTGACCTGCCAGTCGGCGCCAACGCTGCCGAACCAGCCGTGCCCATTCGCACCGTGCACACCATTTTCGAGGTGCGTACCGGATGCGTTCACGCGGAGGCCGAACTGCTTTTCGCTGCCGAATCGATGGCTGAGGTCGGCCGCGACGCCGAACTGCCCGAACGAGTTGCCGAGCAGCGCCACCGAGGCGACGTCCCTGTCCATCGGCGCGCGCTTCGTCACCATGTTGAGGATGCCCGCGGGGCTTGCAACGCCGAACATCAGCGCGTTCGCGCCCTTCAGCGTCTCCACGCGCTCCTTGTCCTCCGCCGGCACCGACATCACGTTCGCGGTCGGCAGGCCGCCGTTGAGCCGGTAGTTCGCGAACAGGTTGACCTTGATGCCGCGAATGCTGGCCGCGTCGGCAGGGCTGCCCGACGAGTTGGTCGGCGCGACGCCGGCCTGGTTCTTGACCGCGTCGGTCACGCCTTCCGTCGCGGTCTGCAGCGCGCCGGCGCCCATCACCTCCTTGGTCATCGGCAGCGATTGCGTGTTGCCGAGCGCCTGCGCGTCGAGTCGCGCCGTAATCACCGACGTCGCCGGCACGAGCTGCCTCGGTTCGTACAACTCCGCGGCATCGCGGATCCGCCCTCGCAATTCATCCCGGATCTTCTCGGCCTTCTTCACGAGCACCTCCTGGTCGTCGCCGACGCGGTACGGCATCACCACGCCGAGCGCGCCGATCGTAGCGCCGCCGGCGTCCTGCAGCGGCAGTTCCACTTCGAGGCGATCTCCTTCGCGGCCGACCTCGACATGCGGCTTGCCGGTCTCGATGACACGCCGGTCGTCCGCATCGGCAGGCTTGCCGATGCGCCCGATGTTCGACGCGATGATCGGATAGTCGCCGCCCCCGCCCGGGCGCGCCACGTGCATCACGAGCGCCATCACGTCGCGGCGCTTGCGGATCACCTCGTCGACGAGCGTCTGCGCGTACGGATTCTCCGGAATGCCTTTGGTCGGGAGCACCGGATCGAAGAGTTCGTTCCCGTAGCGGATCTGCCGGCTCAGCTCGTCGCGGATGAGTGCGCCCGCCCGGATCAACGCCTCCTTGTCGAGCCCCGACCCCGGCGGATACGGGAACGTCACTTCGACTTCGCCGATCACTTTGCGCGTGACATCGAGCAGCGGCAGATGCACCTCGACGTTCTGGTCGCCTCGCTTGTTCACTTCCACGAACGGCGTACCGGTCTTGACCACGTCGAGATCGTCGGGGTCCGACTTCCTGCCGATCCGGTTCGCGGACTTGGCTGCGACGATGACGCTTTCCGCTCCTCCGGGGGGGCGCATATGAAGATCCAGCTCGACGAGCTCCGGGTGCAGCGCAACCGTGCGGTCCACCAGCTGCTGCGCATAGAGCTTCGCATGTCCGGGCCGCGGCGCGAGTGCATTCTCGCGCGTGCCGCTGTCGGCCTGCGCGTAGAGCGCCGGGGAAAACATCGCCATGACGGCCAATGCCACCATCGTTCTTCCGATCACCGCGGTCTCCTCCAGCTTGTTTGCATTATCAGTCTTCGATCCGGTCCGGCCGCGGCGGGCATCGCGCCCGATCGCACGATGCCCGCGTTTGCCCCCGGTCAGATGTCCAGCACCAGCAGATCCCCTTTCGCGCGCGAACAGCAGGGTGTGAAATGTCCGTGCCGCTCCCGTTGCGCGGCTGTCAGCACGCAGTCGAGATGGTCGACTTCGCCGGCGATCACCCGCGTGATGCAGGTGCCGCAAACACCCTGCTCGCACGAGGTCGGGATCCTGACGCCGTGTTCGGCCAGCGACGCGACGACGGACTTGTGCTCGGGAATCCGGTACACCTTGCCCGTGCTGACGAGCTGCACGTCGAACGCATGCGTCACCGAGGGCTTCTGCGCAATCGACGCGAAGCGCTCGCAGTGCAGCTGCCGCTCGGGCCAGCCTCGATTCCGTGCGGCGCACAGCACCGCATCGATGAACCCCGCGGGTCCGCATATGTACAGATGCGTGCGAGGCGACTGACTGTCGAGCACGCGCTCGATGTCGAAGCGTTGCTCCGCGCGTTCGTCGCTGAAGTGGAACCTGGCCCGGCCGGCGAACGGCGCCCGCACGAGCCGCTGCACGAACGCCGCGCGCGACTGCGAGCGTGCGCAATAGTGCAGCTCGAAATCGGCGTGGCGCCGCGCGAGCCGTTCCGCCATGCCGAGGATCGGCGTGATGCCGATCCCTCCCGCAAGCAGCAGCGAACGCGGCGCGGTCTCGTCCAGCGCGAAGTGATTGACCGGCACACCAATGTCGAGCAGATCGCCTTCGTGAACCCGCTCGTGCATGGCCGCCGATCCGCCGCGCGAATCCGCAACGCGCAGCACGGCGATCAGGTAGCGCCGCCGCTCGCGCGGATCGCCGCACAGCGAGTACTGGCGCACGAGACCGTCGCCAAGATGCACGTCGATATGCGCGCCGGCCGCGAACCGCGGCAGTTTGCGTCCCGCCGGATCCGTCAATTCGAACGCACACACACCGTCGGCCTCGACTGTTTTCTTCGCGACGCGCATGGTCAGGCGTGCGTCGCTCGCCACCGGACGCCACGTGCGCCGCAGGACGTTCCGGACGCCGGTGTAAGCGAGTACCGGAACGCACAGCGCGCCGAACAGCAGCAACAGTTGCCCGAATACACCGCCAATCGCGCCGGTGTGCCACGACAACGCCCAGAAATACAGCTTGTGCCCGACGCTGCTCCGCGAATACGGAACGAACCGCAGCACCTTGCCCGTGTATGCGTCGATGAACAACATCGTGCGTGCATTCGGATGCGGCGCCGCGCGATCGATCAGGTACATCTCTACCGGGTCACGCGATTTCTCGGGGATGTGCAGCAGCGCATCCTGCGGGTCGGGCGACAGTGCCTGTGCGGTGCGCCAGGAGCTTTCGAGCGTTTGCCGCCTTGCGCCGTTCTCGGGCACGGCCGATTTCGGCGGACTGGCGGGCTGCGGTGAACCGGTGATCGCATAGATGCCGTGCGCGTACCAGTCGAACGCCCACGGCAGCCCGGTCAGCACCGTCAGCAGCAGGATCGCGCTGGCATAGAGACCGATCGTCCGATGCAGCCGATACGTGAATGCCTGTCCACGCGCCCCGGGTCCGGTCGTGAACGCGACTCGCCAGCCGTGACGTGAGCGTGGCCACCAGAGCGCGATGCCGCCACCGATCATCAGCATGCCGAACAGGAGCGCACTCGTGCCGGTAATCACGTTACCGTGCTTCATGAAGCGGAACTGATGAATCTGCTCGAGCGTGCCGAGCAGGCCACCGTAGCGCGAGCGTTCGCCCAACACGTCTCCAGTGCAGGGATTGAGGTAGACGAACACCTGATCGGTGAAGCGCACCATCGCGGACGGCATGCGCGGCGCATGGTGCTTGCCGGCGACCAGCCGAATGTAGTCGAGCGTCGCCGACGGCCGGGATGCGGCCGCATTCGCGGTCAATGTGTCAAGCGGTACGCGCGCCGCGCAGGTCGGCACCGTCAGCAGATCGCGATTCAGCACCGGCTCTAGGCTGGGCCGGAATGCGATGGATGCACCCGTGATCGCCATCAGGATAATCACGACCCCGACGGTCAGGCCGCACCAGCGATGGATCTGCAAGACGAGCGGACGGAATGCGGGTTTCATGGGTTGCCTAGGCGACGACTGTTGATGTCCATCATCTTTGTCGGCGAACCTGAATGAAGTCTGAATTCAGCGCAAAGTCGGGGTAAGTCCCAACTCATTGCGCGTGACTTATCGCCCCACGACCCACATGCGCGCTTCCAACCTGAAACAGACGCGAACGCTTCCTGAATTTGCGTTCAGAAAAATCGGGAAAACCCCCGCAGGGCCATGCTTCGCTTGTCACGGACATCCGCTTGCGCTAGCCTGAAATTCCCTCGCGTTCGCGCTTTTATCATGAAGATCCTTATCCTCGAAGACCAGCGCAAGCTCGGCCTGTACCTCAAGCAGGCGCTAAGCGAACGCGCGTATACGGTGACGTGGGTTGAAAGTTGCGCCGAGGCGCGCGAAGCGCTATGCGAGTCGAGCTATGACGTCATCGTGCTCGATCTCGGCTTGCCCGACGGTGATGGCCTGGAGCTGCTTCGCGAATGGCGCGCGGCCGGATTCAATGAGCCGGTGTTGATCCTCAGCGCGCGCGACGCCGTCGAGGATCGCGTCAAGGGCCTCGATGTCGGCGCCGATGACTACCTGCCTAAGCCGTTCAGCCTGGAAGAACTGCTCGCGCGCATGCGCTCGCTGCTTCGCCGCCAATCGTCCGTCAAGGAAACCGTGCTTCAGCATGCGGGCATCAAGCTTGACCTGCTGAGCCACACCGTCCATCTGAACGGCAAGCCGATCGATCTCACCAGCCGCGAATTCGCGTTACTGGAGGTCTTCCTGCAGAATCCCGGCCGCATCCTGACCCGGACGCTGATAGCGGAGAAGATCTGGGAATCCCATTACGACGTCGACACCAACCTGCTCGACGTTTACATGAGCCGGCTGCGCGGCAAGTTCGAGGCGCCGCTCGGCAAGCCGCTGTTCAAGACGGTGCGCGGCGTCGGTTACCAGCTGCTATGAAATCCATCGGCGCGCGGCTCGCCATCTGCTACGTACTCGCTTCGACTGTCACGTTCGCGTCGCTGTTTCTTGCCGGACGATACTTCATCGAACATCACGCGATCCACGCGCTGGATCTGCTCAACCAATCTGAGTTCGAACAGATTCGCGCCAGCCAGACCGCGCTCGGTACGAAGCTGTCGGAGGCGGAGTTGCGCAAGCGTGTTCAGGCGATGATGTCCGACAAGCTCGAACTGTTCTTCACCGAGATTTACGGGACGGCTGGGACGGTGGTGTTTCGCTCCCCGGGCCTTCACGGTCGCGATATCGCTCCGTCGCCTCGCCACCAGGCGTTCAATGCGAATGTTGAAGGACTGGGTGAACTGCGCGCCGGCAAGTTCGCGCTCGGACCGTACACGGTCGTGGTGGCAACGACGAAAGAACACGTACGCGTGGTAATGACCGCCTATGAACATGCTTTCTACGGATTGCTGATCGTCATGATCGCGATCAGCAGCGTGATCGGCTACGGCTTCAGCCGAATGGCGCTGCGGCCCCTGCGGCTGATCCAGGACACGGCCGACCACATCCGCTCGGACAATCTGAGCGAGCGCATTCCGTTGTCAGGCGCGCGCGACGAGATTTCGGACCTGGCCCGCCTGCTCAACCAGATGTTCGACCGTCTCGAAGCGTCGTTCGACCAGATCCGGCGGTTTACAGCTGAGGCCTCCCACGAACTCAAGACGCCCCTGACGCTCGTGCGCCTGCAAGCCGAGAAACTGGTCGTCGACGGTCAGTTGACGCCAGCGCAGGAACAGGCGGTGCAAATTCAGATCAAGGAACTCGCGCACCTCAACCGCATCATCGAGGACCTGCTGTTCCTGTCGCGTGCCGACGCACACGCGATTTCGCTCGATCTGAGGCCGCAGGACCCGGAACTGTTCCTGCAGAACTTCGCGCAGGACGCCCACGTACTCGCCGAACACCGCGAGCAGCGCTTCTTCCTGACCCATCACGGCAGCGGACAGGCCGCAATCGAGTCGAAATGGATCCGCCAGGTGCTCCTGAACCTGCTCAGCAACGCACTGGCGGCCTCGCCTCCGGGAAGCCGCGTCACCTTGCGTTCCACGCTGGTGAACCAATGCTGGCAGGTCCGCGTGGAGGACGAGGGTCCCGGCGTAGCCGCCGAACAGCGCGAGCGCATCTTCGAACGCTTCGTGCGCATCCGTCGTCCGGGCGACGAAGACAAGGGCAGCGGCCTGGGCCTCGCCATCTGCCGCAGTATCGTCGAGCTGCACGGCGGCCACATCTTCGCGGAGGCCGGGCCGGACGGCCGCGGGTTGTCGATGGTCTTCGAGATTCCCGCCGTCACGCCGTCCGACACCGCCGGCAATATCCCCTTCAACGCGCCGCTCCATTCCACCGACGCCGCCTGAGCATACAGCGGGCGCGCGTCACAGGTCGAGCTGATAACCGACGTAATAGGAGAAGCGATTAGTGTCGCTCACGTGAGTGAGGCCGCGCCCGGCGGAGAACAGGATGCGGTCGTGCTCCGTCAGCCCGTAGGTGCCGCCGAGGTTGAAGCCAATCGCGGACGGATCGTCCTTGGTCGCCGCCCCGGTGTAGAAGACCTCGCCGCCAAGCTGAAGTCGTTCGCCGAACTTGCGCAGGACGGCCCAACCGCCGGTCCAGTAACCCTTCCGTCCCGCATGGCGGTTGACGACGTATCCACCACCGCCGAACGTCGTCCAGTTACCGATCGTCTTCTGCGTCCACAGCGGTAGCAGCACGTGCGCGTGGCCGTCACCGAGGCCCAGGTGGTCGTTGCCGGACGGCAGTGTGACGCTCGGCGCGAACGCGACCTGCGGACGCCAGCCCGCCTCGTCCTCGGTGATGAAGCGGTACTTCGCGCCCAGTTCGGTATCACCGAATCCGTAATGGGTGCGATCTCCGGTTTCGTGCATGAACGCCATGCCGACCGTCGCGTTGATCTGCAGGTTCTCCACCAATCCGTAGTTGATCTCGAGGCCCGGCAGCGTGCCGCTGTGACTGCCGGCGCGCACGGTGCCCGACGCGGCGGCATCGATTTCGAAATGCCCCCGTTCGACGGGTTCCGGATCGTCGGTCACGAACGGCGGGCCGGCAAGCGCACCATGGCAAACCAGGCATGCGCCGAAGGCGAGCGCCGCCTTGACGAATCGCGCATGATGCGGGGCGCGGTACGCGGCCGACTCCGGATGACGGGTGGACATCATGAGGCCGATTCTCCTGATCGAAGGGTGGCCGGCGCTGCGTGTGAGCGCCCGGCATGAGGCACGAGCGGGATGGGTCAGGACGGTCGGGGCGGGCAGATGCGCGGCGACGCGTGGCCGGCCGGCGCGCGGGGATCAGTGGCCCGCGTCGGAGAACTGCGGCGGTCGCCATTTCAGGAGCTTGTTCTCGAGCTGCGTGAGCACGAACTCCGCACCCAGCGCGACGACGGCGAGCACGATCATCGCGGCGAACACGCCGGCCGCGTTGAACGCGCCCTGCGCGGTCGAGATCAGCAGCCCGATCCCTTGCTTCGAGCCGAGAAATTCACCGACCACGGCACCCACCAGCGCGAACCCGAAGCTCACGTGCAGGCTCGCCAGGATCCAGCTCATCGCGGCCGGCAGCACGACCGTCAGCGTCACGGCATGCTTCGAGGCGCCCAGGATGTGCGCGTTCGCGATCAGGTTGCGGTCCGCCTCGCGCACGCCCTGGAACGCGTTCGAGAACACCACGAAGAACACCATGACGAAGGCCAGTGCGACCTTGGACGCCATGCCGAGCCCCAGCGCGATGATGAACACCGAGCCGAGCACCACGCGCGGGATCGAGTTCGCGATCTTGATGTAGAGGCTGAAAACCTCGGCGAGCAGCTTGTTGCGGCCCAGTAAGATCCCGGCGAACACGCCTGCCACGCTGCCGATCAGGAAGCCGAGCCCGGTTTCCTCCAGCGTCACCAGCACTTGCACCCAGAGCGGGCCTTGCGAGGTTCCCTCGGTGAGCCACTGCCAGATCTGCACGGCGATCAGCGAAGGCGTCGAGAAGAAGAAAGGATCGATCCAGCCCACGCGCCCGGCGAGTTCCCATCCGCCCAGCGTGACGACCAGCACCGCGAGCCGCAGCACATACACCAGCGTCTGGCGCCGACGTATGCTTGCCTGGGCGCGGACTTCCACCTTCCGCAACTCGATCTCGTTCGATACGGCTCCTGCCATCGGGGTATTCATGTTTTTCCTTAGCGCGCCGCCAGGCGCTCAGATGTGGACCTCGTCGCGAAGATCGTTCCAGATCTGCCGCGACAGTTCGATAAAGCGGGGGGAATAGCGCGCTTCCGCGACATCACGCGGGCGCGGCAGGTCGATTTCGTACGACGTCTTGACGGTCGCCGGTCCGGACGTCAGCACGAATACCTTGTCCGCGAGCGCGATGGCCTCCTCAATGTCGTGCGTGACGAACACCACCGATGCGCCATTCACGCTCCACAGATGCAGCAACTCGTCCTGCATCAGCATGCGTGTCTGGACGTCGAGCGCCGAGAACGGCTCGTCCATCAGCAGAATCTCAGGTTCATTGATGAAGGTCTGAGCCAGCGCCACGCGCTTGCGCATGCCGCCGGAGAGTTGGTGCGGATAGTGGCGTTCGAAACGAACCAGACCGACGCGGCGAATCCATTCCATCGCGCGCTCGTACGCCTGCGCCTTGTTCTCGCCGCGGTACAGCGGACCGGCCGCGATGTTATCGAGCACGCTCTTCCATGGGAACACCGCGTCGGACTGGAACACGAAACCGATGCGAGGATCGATGCCGGTGACCGGCTTGCCCCAGATCCTGACCGCGCCGGCGCTCGGCGCGGCAAGGCCAGTGATCAGACTGAGCGTAGTGGACTTGCCGCAGCCGGTCGGGCCGACGACGGCGCAGAACTCGCCCTTCGCAACGCACATGCTGAAGTTCTGCAGCGCCATGATCGCTTTACCCTCCGGGCTGACGAAGCGGCGGCTGACACGATCGAGTTCAATCGCAGGAACGTCGTTCGACGCAGCGGCGGGATACGGCATGGTTGCCTGGGAGGCTGTCATTGGATTGCCACCTTTAGGAGATTGGATTCGACGAAACGCCCGCGACGGCTCGCTGCCGGGCCGTCACGCGGGCGCGGCTACTTGACCTGCGCGGCGTTGACGAACTCGGTGGTGAAGGTCTTCGACAGGTCGATTTTGTGCCCCATCACAGTTCTATCAAACGACCCGAGCACCTTGAGCACGGTGGGCGGCCCCGATTCCGGCATGCGGCCGTCGGCGATGAACGACACCTTGCCGTTGGCCAGCGCCTTCATGTATGACGCGCGGTCCCCAGCGTAGTAGTCGGCGGGCATCTGGGCGGTAATCTCCTCCGCGCTGTGCGTATTGATGTAGCGCAGCGTCTTGACGAACGCGTTCGCGAGTTTCTGCACCGTCGCCTTGTGCGAGTGTACCCAGTCGTTCTGCATGTACAGACTGGCCGCCGGGTACAGGCCGCCGAGCCACTTCTGCGTGCTCTCGGGCGAGCGCAGATCGACCAGGACCTGTGCGTCACCGGTGTTGACGAGGCGCGAGACCGTCGGTTCGGTGGTCATGCCGCCGTCGATCTTGCCCTGCTTGAGCGCGGCGATGAATGTGTTGCCGGCACCGACGGGCAGCGACGTCATCTCCGACGTCTTCACGCCGTGCGACACGCCGAGGTATTGGGTTAGGAAGTTGGTCGACGAGCCAAGCCCGGTGACGCCAAGCGTCAAGCCGCGGAAGTCGGCGGGCGACTTTACCTTGCCGGCGAGCTTCGACGAGATCAATTCGACTTCGCCAGGCGTGTGGCTGAACTGTACGACGGACTCGATGTACTTGCCTTTCGACTGCAGGTCGATCGTGTGGTCGTAGAAGCCGACGACGCCCTGCACTGTGCCGGCGACCAGTTCGTTCTCGGCATCGACGCCCGCTGCCTCGTTGATGAGTTCGACGTCGAGGCCCTGCTCCTTGAAATAGCCGAGCCGCTCGGCGAGCTTGGCCGGCAGATAGATCTGCTTTTCCATGCCGCCGACCATCAGGGTGAGTTTCTCGGCGGTATGCGCGGCCGGAACCAGGGTGCCGAGCATCAGCGCGCCAGCGGCGATGCGCAGGACAGTGTGTTTCATGGGATGTCTCCTCCGGTTTCGATAGGTATGGCGTGCCGTTTTCCACATGGCGTTCGCGTCGCGTCCCGGATCAGGGACGGGTGGGCTCACGGAACGGTTTGAGTTATACGGGGCAACCTTAAAGTCAGGCTGAACGGAAAATGAACGCCTATTCAGGGACCGCCGGCGCCGCACGCGGCATGCGCCGGGACGGATCCGCGCGACGCCTACCTGAGCTTCGCCGACTCTTCGCGCGCGTCCTGCGCGCTCAGCGGGAAGTATGCTGAGTAACGCACCGGTTCCTGGCCGTCGCGGCTCAGGATGTAGCGCAGGAACGCTTTCACCGGCGGCGTCAGCGGACGGTTCAGGCGGATGTACATGTAGCGTGTGAGTGGATACTTGCCGCTCGCCGCATTCTCGGCATCGAGCGCATAGAACGGCTCGCCGTCCCGGCGCGCCACCGCCAGCGTCTTGAGTCCGGGGCCGCCTTCCTCGAGTCCGCCAAAGCCGATCGCGCCCGGATTCCCAGCGATCGCGCGCGCAGTGTCGTCGATCGATCCCTCGTGGACAGCGCTGTTCCACGCTCCGCCTGCCAGCACCATGACCTGCATCGACATCGCGTTCGGCGCGACGTGCGGCGGGATGTAGATCGTGATCGGACGGTCGGCCCACTCGCCGGTCAGGCCAAGCTGGCCCCACCGCGTGATACCCGGGTTCTGCCGCAGGATCGACGCCAGTTGCGCCAGCGTGACGCCGTTGAGCGGATTGTCCGGATGCACGAAGATCGCTTGGGCCGTGGTCCGTTGCGGCGTGTTGAAACCGCCGCGCGCGACGCGGATTTCGAGCGGCGCCGCGTGACGGATCTGCGTACAGGCAGCCCGCTCGTCCGGCCAGAGTTCGCGGCCCATCGGCGCCATCGCGGTGTCGTCCGCGAGCAGCGCGTGAAACCCGTTCAACGTGCCGAGGTGTTCCCATCGATCGCCCTTGCGCACGGCGGGCTGTACGTGCGTGAAGCCGTCGATCCACGTGTCCATCAGCGACTTCATCCCGTCGCTGCCGACGCTGTCGATCTCGCCGTGCAGGCCGGCCACGGGACGATAGACGGCCAGTTGGGCGTCAAGCGGCGGCAGGAAGCCGTCGAGCTTCGCGCGTTCACGCGCGGCCTGCGCGGCGGTGAGCGGCGCAAAGCGTTTCTGCGCGGCGACGATCGCCTGACCCTCGTCGCTCAGCGCAAACGCCACGAACGCCTTGACCTTGGGCGGCAGCGGCGCGCCGGGACGCCGGTTCACGGCGAGATAGGCCGCCTGCCCGTCGAGGCTCGCGACGCGAACGAACAGCGGCGACTTCATCATGTCGCCTGCGAACTGGTGCGCGTACGGCTGCAGCTCCGTCTGTAACGGCTCACGCGCGAGCGGTGCGATATCGGCGTCGCCGAACATAAGCGCGCCGAATGCGGTCGCACTGCCGGCGTGCCGCCAATGCGGCCCGCGATGGATCCCCGGCTGGCGTCGCTCGAAGGCGGCCAGCCACGCGTCGAGCAGCGGCCCCATCGCGTCGTCCCCGACGCTGCTGAGCGTTCCGCTCAGGTTCGGGAGCGATCGATAGGCCGGCAAGCCTGCAACGGTATCGGCCGCCTGCGCAATGCACGGCGGCATGAGTGCCAGACAGGCCGCAAGCAGGAGGCCGGCTCCGGTACGACGAGGGCGCGCCGCGGGCGCGCATGCATCCTGCGAGCGCAATGGCCGGGACGAGCATGACAGGGGCGGCATCGATGGCGATGCGCGCCGCAATGGAGAATCGAAAACAGGCACGGGGGTCTCCTGCCGGATGTGGAGAATGGCGCGCAGCGGCTCGGCTTCCGGTCAGGAACGCCGCCCCGCAATCGCGCCCGGAGAAGCTGCCCCGACGGTACGGCGGCACGCTGAAGCCAACCTGAATCGATGCTGAAAATTCGTTCATGCTCGGCAAGGCGTTCCATGAACGGATTTTCAGAATGTCTTCAGATTGCGTTCATCCGGCGACACTATCGTTGGACGCATGGCATGGGCGCTGCGCCGTTCGCCGCATCTCGCGCAGGCCGGCGCGATCACCGCGTTTCAACTTTCGCGCCGCCTGCCTCAAAATGGAGCGGCAGTGGAATCACGCACGCTTTGAACAAAGGAGGAGACATCTCGTGAATCGAAACCAACCCCGTTGCGGGACGAACCGGCGCATGCCGCGCCGCCGTTCGGCTCGCCTGATCATTGCCACTGCCGCGGCGTCGGTCTGGGCGGTGGGCGCCGCGGGCGCCGACACCCCATCCACGCCGATGGTCGAGTGGGTTGTGCCCGCGCTCAAGACGGTGGCGCCGCAAACCAAGGAACAAGCCGATGATGGGATGAAGGTCGGACGCGCGCTGGCCGAGCCGGAGATCCTGCAGCCGCGCCTCGACTCGGCCCTGCCCGACTACCAGCCCCGCACCGACCTCAAGCTCGCCGGCACGTTCAGGGGCGCGGCTTCCGACGTGCTGCCGTCGCTCGTCAACCGCTGGATCGAAGGCTTCAGGCAGTATTACCCGAACGTCGACATCCGCATTTCCCCACCGTACGCGGGCAGCCTCGGCGCGAAGGAGCTGGTCAAGGAGAAGCTCGACTTCGTGTTCGTCTCGCGCGAGCTCAAGCCGGACGACGTCACTGACTTCAAGGCGAAGTTCGGCTACGGCCCGCTCAGCGTACCGATTTCCGGGGGCTCGTACCGGCATTTCGGCTTCCTGGACGCGATCGGCTTCTTCGTCAACAAGGACAACCCGCTGGAAAAGCTCAGCTACGACCAGATCGACGCGCTCTACTCGCGCACGCACCTGCGCGGCGGCAAGCCGATCAAGACTTGGGGCGACCTCGGTCTCACCGGAGAATGGGCGGACAAGCCGGTGCACGTCTACGCGATCAAGCCGTGGAACGGGTTCGAGGAGTTCATCCGGCAACGCGTGCTGAGCGCCAACGGTCAACGCGGCGAGTGGCGCGACGACATCCATTACGACAAGCTCGTGTTCCCGCTCGCGAAAGACGTGGCCGACGATCGCTACGGCATCGGATTCTCGGGCATCGCCTATATCGACGCGCCCGTGAAGATGCTGCCGCTTGCCGCATCGAACAACGGTCCGTACGTCGCGCCGACGTACGAGAACGTCGCGCTGGCGACCTATCCGCTGAGCCGGCTGATCTATTTCAACACCAACAAGGCTCCCGGCAAGCCGCTCGATCCGGCCATCGCCGAGTTCCTCCGCTACGTGCTAAGCAAGCAGGGCCAGCAAGCCGTGATCGATCACGCGATGTACGTGCCGCTGCGCGCGCAGCAAGCGGATAGCTCGCGCGCGATGCTCGCCAACTGACCGCGCGCCGCTCGTCTCCCCCTCGCCAACCCGGCGCAGCGTGCCGGTCCCGCGCATTCCCGCCGGGCGGCGCCGATTCCAGGAGTGTCCACATGCACCGACCCATCCGCGCCGCCACGGCGGCGCTTTTGCTCGCCTCGGCCGTGTCTGCATACGCCGCCACGACCGCCGCGCCCTACGCGCAGCAACTCGTCGATACCACGCTGGCCGCGCATCCCGAGCTGACGATCCTCGCGCTGCACGTCACCCCACCGACGGGAAGCGACAACGTCATCATCGCGTCGAACATCGGCCGTATCGGCAAGTCCGCCGATGCCGACGACCTGGCCGTGCTCGACAGCGGCGAGCCGCGCGTCGAGGTGACGAAAACCGGCGATCTGTCGGTCGAGCTGCCGATGCGCGACGCCAACGGCAAGACGATCGGCGTTATCGGCTCGACATTCCGCTACGTGCCGGGCGTCGATCGCAACATGATCGTGCGCCGGGCCGAGCAGGTGCGCGACGAGCTGGCCGGAAGCACGCCATCGCTCGCGGCGCTGTTTCAACCCACGCACTGACTGGCGTCGTCTGTCTGAAAATCTATTAAGGATACCTTCAGGTCGGGTTCAGCTTCATGCCCCACCATCGTGGCAAGGCGAAAGCATCGCCGATGCACGACGCGCGTCGGCCGGGCCGCCCCACCCCGATACGCAGCACGCAACGAATCGTCCCGCCGAGGGCGAACTCACCAGTACTTCTTCAATCAGGAGACGCACATGAAACAGACGCAGAGGGTTGGCGGGTTGCGCAGGTCTGCGGCGGCATCGGCCGCGGCAGTGATTGGCATCGCAGCGCTGGGCGCGCTGACGTCGCCGCCGGCATTCGCCCTGAAGTACGCGGCCGTCGAGCATCACCTCAAGGTCGACCCGTCGATACCGATCTGGCATCCGGGCGAAGTCCAGTCCGTGCCGGAGGAAGACCTGCGTCTCGTCGGCGCTGACGTAATGGATGAAATCACGCTGGGGTGGATCAAGATGTATCGCAAGGCCTATCCGCGCCTGAGCGTCACCATGGAAGCCAAGGCGTCCGGTGCCGGCGGCCCGGCACTGACCAACGGCACGGCGGACCTGGCGCCGGTCGGGCGCGAATTGCTGCCGGCCGAGGAGCAAGCCTTCGTCGGCAAGTTCGGCTACAAGCCGCTCGCCATTCGCGTCGCGACAGGCAGCGTCGGGTCGCTCGGCAAGACGGCGACGTCGGTCGTGCTGGTCGACAAGGACAATCCGATCAAAGGATTGACGATGGCCCAGCTCGACGCGATCTATTCGAAGACACGCAATCGCGGCCACGCCGACATTACCACGTGGGGCGACTTGGGGCTCGGCGGCGAATGGGCCGACCGGCCGATTCACCTCTACGGCCTGAAGCCGGTCAACGGCATCGAATACTTCCTGAAGCTGAACCTGCTGGAAGGCGGCGAATACAAGGACAACATCCAGTTCGTCAAGGGCAAGGGCTTCACGCATGCGTTCACGGTGGCCGCCGAGGACATGGCGACGCACCCGGGCGGGCTCACGTACGCACTGCTGGCCAACGTCACGCCGAACGTGAAGGTCGTGCCGCTGGCAGCCAGCGAAGGCGGACCGTTCCTCGCGCCGACACTGCAGAACGTGTACACGCACAAGTATCCGCTCTCGCGCTATGTGTACATCTTCGTCAACAGGAAGCCCGGCGAGCCGCTGCAGCCGAAGATCAAGGAATTCCTGAAACTGGTGTTGAGCCGCGACGGACAGGACGTGGTCGCGAAAGAAGGCGTCTATATCCCGTTGACCCCGGCCGTCGTCAAGGAAGAACTGGCGAAACTCGATCAGGCGGAGTGACCATGCGACGCGCGAACGCGCAACCGGCGCCAGTCGCCGTGACGGCAACCTTCGTTGCGACGGCCTCCCCATTTCAGGCTGAATTTGCGTTCAGATCGCGTTCACGCTCGTTCAAGGTGGCGAGCCTACACTCGACTCGCACCTGCTTCCATAACGCCCATCGGGCAAAGAGAGGAGAGACATGAAGACCCTGACCAAGACCCTGTTCGCCGCGACGCTCGGCCTCCTGTCGGCTTCCGCGCTGTATGCGGTTGACACCGCCGCCGCCGCGCCCGAACCGCACGCCAGGAACTGGACGCCGCCGAGCGCGAAGATCTTTGCTCAGAAACTGTCCGAGCAAATCATGCAACAGCATCCCGAATTGCTCAGCGTGACTTTGCACGGCGTTCCTCCGGGTATGCAGGATGCCTACACGATGTTCGCCGGTTCCTACCTCGAGCGCATCGGCAATGCCGACGATCCGGACGACATCGACATCTCGAAAAAGGGCATCACGATCGTCGACCCGCGCTGGCATCGTCCCAACGACACGGTCAAGAAGTTCGTGATGATGCTGCCGCTGCGCGACGCGAGCGGCCAGAACGTCGGCGAGATCGTGCTCGCGTACAAGAACGACGGCGCCAATGCAAAGGGCGAGACCGCCTTCTTCCTCGCTTCGACCGGCCTGCGTGACGCGCTGCAGAAGCAGATCCCGAGCTACGCCGCGTTGTTCGAGCCTGCGAAGTAGCCGCGCGCACGGCCCGCCGCGCGCTTGCAATGCCTCGTCCCCGGCGCGCCGGGGACGAGGCTGTATTCATCGAGCCATCCCCATTCAGGAGTCTGACCATGCGTTTGCGAATTTCCGCGATCGTATCTCTGACGACGCTCGCGGCCCTGTGCGCCACGCTGCCGCACACCGCCTACGCGACGGCGCCCCCGGTCGATGCAGCCAGCCCGGCGGGCGCACCTCTGCGACTGATCGGCAGCACGGCGCTGCCGGACTACAAAGGCGATTTCGACCACTTCGCCGCCGATGTTGACGGCGGGCGGCTGTTCCTCGCCGGCGAAGACGGCGCCACGCTCGAAGTATTCGATCTCGGCAGCGGCAAGCATCTGCGCACCGTCAAGGGTTTCGACCAGCCCCACGCGATCTTGTACCTGCCGGACCTGAACCGTCTGATCGTCACCGACAGCGGCGCCGGCATGACGCGCATCGTCGACGCAACGAGCTATCGCGTCATCGGTTCGATCCAGCTCACCCTCGGTGCGGACTCGATGCGCTACGACCCGTCGCGCCGTCACATGTACATTGTCACGGGCGGTAAAAACGCCGAGCCGAAGATGACGCAGACGATCGTCTCGGAGGTCGATCCGCGCACCGGCAGCCACGTCGGCGACGTGAAGTTCGACACCGACTTTACCGAAGCGATGGCGGCCGAGCAGCGCGGCCACCATCTCTTCGTCAACGTGACGGGCAAGAGCACGCTCGCCGTCGTCGACAAGGCGACGCGCCAGGTGATTGCGAACTGGCCGATCCATGGCGCGGAGCTGAATGCGCCGATGGCATTCGACGAGACGCATCGACGCCTGTTTGTCGGCACGCGCAAGCCGTTCAAGCTGCTTGTGCTCAATGCCGCGAACGGCAACACGATCGCGACGTTCGACGCACCCCAGCGCACGAACGAAGTGATCTTCGACGAAGTCAACCAGCGCATCTACCTGGCCGGCGACGACTATCTTGGCGTGATCCAGCAGAAGGATCCCGGCCATTACGAGGAAATCGCACGCGTGCCGACGGCCAAGGGCGCCAAGACGGCGCTTCTGGTGCCTGCGCGCCACTGCCTGTATGTCGCGGTCTCGCCTGGCGAATCAGGCGCTGGCGGAAGGCTGCTGCGCTTCGATGTGTTACCGGGCACTGGCGCGAAGACGCCTGCCGGAAAGTAAGTGCTTGCCACAGCTCGTCTAATATAAACCCCCGAGCTCCACATCCGCGAGTGAAACCATTACCGCGTAGCTGACTGTTTCTTGGCACGGCAGGGACCTGAGAAACGCACTCGGACACTGTGCGGATGCTCGCGGCGCTGCTGTGGTTGTCGTTCTTTTTCGGGATGTATAACGGCGCGATGGTCGCGGCTCTGACTGAAGTCATGCCGGTCAACGTGCGCGTCGCTGGTTTCTCGCTCGCTTTCAGCCTTGCAACCGCCGTCTTTGGCGGATTTACTCCCGCCGTGTCGACCTATCTCATTCAAGTGACCGGCGATAAGGCGGCGCCCGGTTATTGGTTGAGTTTCGCAGCCGTATGTGGCCTCGTCGCGACGCTTGTGCTTTATCGACGAGGCGATGCAGCGGAGCGATCGGCGACCGTCGCCTGACGAGTCGCGCAAGGCACGCATCTCGTCCGCCTGGCCCGCAGAGCGGCCGGACCAAAATGCCTATGCGCCCCGCTCCGAATGATTCGGTTCCAACAATCTTTGCTCGTGGATCGCCGCGTGCCGGGGAACCGGCATCTCGCGACTGGGTTCACCGCTGTCCGCCCGCAACGTGCTCTTTTGTAAGCAGGCGAAGTGCATTGCTTAAACTTCAGGAGACATTTCCATGCAAATCACGGGTATGTTGCACGGCGCGCGCCTGCTGCAATTCGTCGGATTTCCGGCCAGCGAAATCCTGGGTCCGAGCGCCAGCGAAGAGGAAGTCAAGGCGCTAATCGACCGTCATCGCCAGATCTTCATCAAGCCCGTCTTCAAGGGCGGAGTCGGCAAGAAGGGCAAGGCAGGTTTGCTCGGCCGCGCGACCGACCTGAAGACCGCGCTCGCGGAAAAGGAGCGGCTCTACTTCGCCGAGCATGCCGTCGGCCACATCAAGGCGAAGGCGAATGGCGTCACGTTCGAAGCCGGTGTGCCGGCCACGCACGAAGTCTACTTCTCGATCACGGATTCCACCCGCTTTCGCGCACCGACCATGACGCTCTCCCACATGGGCGGCATGGACATCGAGGAAGTCGACCCGAAACAGGTGGCGATGGTGCCGTTCGATGCGCTGACCGGGCTGAAGGCGTTCGTCGTAGCGAATGCACTGAGCGAGATCGGCGCGCCGAAGGAGATCATTTCGCCGCTCGTGCAGCAGTTGCCGAAACTCTGGGAACTCTTTCACGACTTCGGCATGACGACGCTCGAGTTGAACCCGATCCGCATGCGCGAGGACAGGCACGGTCGCCTTACGCCGGTTGCGTGCGACTTCAAGTGCGGCTTCGATCGCGACGATCCGCGCTGGGCGCGTCTTGGCCTGCCGCCTCATCTGTTTGCCGCCGATTACTCCGATTTCGAGCAGGAGATCAACCAGCTTCGCACCCATCAGGGCCAGAGCGACGTGTATGTCATCAACGAGAAGGGGACGATCCTCGCCCCGACCTTCGGCGGCGGCGCCAACTCGCTCGTCACCGAAATGCTGGGCGACGCCGCGATCATCTCGTCGGATTTCGGCGGCAATCCGCCTTACGCGAAGATGAAGGAAGTGGCGCGCATCTGTTTCAGGCACTGGCTCGAACAGGCGAACGTGCTCTTCATCATCGGCGGCAAGTCAAATAACACGGACATCTACGAGACGCTGCGCGCCATGGCCGACGCCCTGCGCGAGCACTTCAGCGAGCACGGCCCGACGCCGCTCCATGTCGTGCTGGGCCGTGGAGGTCCGAACCTCGTGCGCGGCATGTCGGCGCTGAGGGACACATGCGACTCGCTGGGCCTGCCCTACCGGCTGTTCGGCTTCGACTCTGACATCAGCGAAGTGATCCAGTACGCACGCCAGGCGGACGCCTGGATGCGCGCCGGCGGCCGCACCGAGATCGCTGCAAGGATCGCCGCGTCACCGAGGCAAACCGAAACGGCTCGTGCCTGAGGAGATCGACATGTACAAGCAAGGCAGCAATACGTTCAAGTATTTCGTTGGCGTCAACTCACTCGCACAGATCGCCACGCGCGAGGACCGCGTGTGCGTGCTCAACATCCTGGGCGGTGAATCGTCGGACGTGACGCCCGTGAGTCACGCATTCTCGGGCGGTAACGTCGTATTCGGCACGGCGCCGGGCAAGGGCGGGCAAGTGCTCGCGACGCCGGCCGGCGATATCCCCGTGTACAACAACGTCCGTGAGGGGCTGCAGGCGGGACACCGGTTCAACTGCGGCGTCGTTTACCTGCCGCCGTCCGCGGCCCGCGACGGCGTCGCTGAGCTGATTCGCGTGAATCCCGAGTTGCGGAAGATTTTCATCATCACCGAGAAGATCGCGGTCCACGACGCCCGCGAAATCCGCGCGATGGGCCAGCAGGCGGGCATCGACATCTTCGGCGCGAACGGCCTCGGCGTCGCCGATTCGTGGAATCGCGTGAGGATCGGCGGAGCGCTCGGCGGCGACAATCCTGACGATTCGTTGCGCAAGGGCTCGATCGCGATCTTCTCCAACTCCGGTGGCTTCAGCACGACGATTGCGCAATACCTGCGCATGGGTGGCTGGGGCACGTCGACGGTCATCTCGAGCGGCAAGGACGTCTATATCCACTATGCCGCGCCGGAATTCGCGTTCGCGCTCGGCAACGATGCGCGCAGCAAGGCTGCTGTGCTTTACTGCGAACCGGGTGGCTACTACGAGGCCGATGCGGTCTTCACGAAGCCAGTCGTCGCGTGCGTCGTGGGACGGTGGAAGAGCCGCCTCACGCGGGCCGTCGGCCACGCCGGCGCGATGGCCGGCGGCAACGACGATGCGCAAGCCAAGGAACGCTGGTTCATGCAGAAGTTCGGCGTCGCGCGCCTCTTCACGCCGGATGACCCATGCTGCTCGACGAAGGGTGCCGTGGTGACGAACATCGCGCACATCCCGGCCGCGTTGAGCGCCGTGATGCGTGCCAACGCGACGATGCCCGATTTCGAGTCGGAGGGCAGTCTCGCACTCAAGCCGTGGTTCGGCTCCGATCAGGGCATCGCGCTGCCGGACGGCCTCGCGATTCCGGTCGTGGAAGCTGTTGCGCCGTATAACGAGCAGGTCCATCAGGTCAATCGACAGATCGGTGTGATCGCTCCGCGCCAGACGCTCAAGGACGCATCGGGCGCGTCGCAGATGGACGCGAAGACGCAAGTGAGCAGCCTGCACGGCGCGTCGATGCTGGAGGCGGCGACGCGCTCTCTCGAAGCGAACGTCGGCCTTGCCCTGCTGCACGAATTCGGCGCCGAGAACGACGAAAAACTCATCGATGTGGCGATCGCCGCATTCGTCAATCTGCACGGCAGGCCGGAACTCGCGGCGGCGCAGGCAGCACGCGAAGCCGACAACGCCCCGAATGCAATTCTCGCGGCTGCGGCGTCGATCGTCGGGCCGAAACGTCAGCGCGCGGCGCGGGACGCGGCCAGGTGGCTGATCGATCGTTTTGCGGCCGCTGGTCTTGCCGACGCGCTGAATGAAACCTTCGACGTCGCACGCATCGACGCAAGCGGCTGTGAACAGTTCTTCGCCGACTCTCGCGATCCGCTCGCCGAAGCAATGCTCGCGGGACTCGCCGCGCGCGGCGCGAAATCGGCGTTCGTCCGCTGGCTGACGTCGCAGCCCGCTCACCCGACCGGCGACGCGGTGCTGGCCGCAATTACGACGACGCTGGCGTGGGGTCCGCTCATGCGCAAGCGCATCTCGCGTGTGACCGCCGAAAGCCTGCCCTGGTGGAGCATGCTGTTCGCGACGCTGATCGGTGCATCGGCTGATGCATCGCGACATCGCCCGGACGGTTTCTGCGGCTTCTCCACCGACGAATTGCTGAACGAGCGCAGTCTCACCGAAATCGGCTTCGCCGCGCTGCTCAACCGGAAGCCGGGCCCGGACGACCTCTTCGCCTTCAAAACGCTCGTCGGCCTGTTGCTCACCAACGGTCCGGGTGCGATCTCGGCGCAGGGCGCGAAGGGCGCGGTATCTGCCGACGGTCCGGAAGGCCCCGAGCGCGTGCAACTCAACAAGGCGCTCGTCGGTTTTCTTTCGCATACCGGCTACACGCACGGCGGGAACGGGTACGAGGGCATCACGTTCCTGATTGATGCTTTCAAGGAAACCGCGCTGGACGATCCGTCGAAACCCGGCCACGGCGTGGACCTGCGCTCGCTCGCCGAGCGCTCCGTCGAGCGATACGCGCAGTACAAGGCGCGGCAGAAGCATGCGGGCAGCCTCGACATCGCAAAGCTTCCGGGCGTGAATCATCCGGTGTTCAAGGACAGACCGATCAACCACGACCCGCGCGAAGTGTTCATCGCCGACTTGAGCGAGAAGCGCGGTGAATACAACGTGTTCCATGCGTACTATTGCGAGCTGGTGCAGGCGTTGTTCGACGCAGGTGTCTCGCGCAACGTCTATTGCGTCAATGTCGATGCGGTGATCGCCGCATTGCTGCTGAAAATGCTGTGGCAGCCGCTGCGACGCGGTGAATTCAGCGAGTCCGATCTGGAGACTGCCGCGTTCACGATCTTCCTTTATCCGCGCATGCTCGGCTGCGCGGCGGAAATCGACGGTCATCTCAACCGCGGACGCAACATGGACACGCGCACGCCCGCGTCCCAGTGCCGCTTCGTGGCCTGAGCGCGAGTCTTACCGGCGCGGGGCAAGGCAGCCACGTGGCTGCTGTGCTTTAGGGCAGTTGAGGGCTTTCGCCCGCGTCCATTGATAACCAGCGGACATCGATCGTTCCGAAGACGACGTTCGCTCGAAATGCCGCACGCGGATTGCCTGCTCGAGCTTGTCGATGGGGCGGCTCAGAGCCGACCACAAGATGTTGACCGCCTCGGTGGCCTTCCGGAAGCCACCCAACCATACGACGGCTCGAAACGCCTGCAAATCATTCAGTCGAAGTTGACGCCCACAGGCCATCCTCTGCGTAGTACAGCGGCTATTGTGCACGGTGGTGACCGAAGTGCCCATCGGGACCGACGTTGGAGAGCGCCGACAATTGCTGCGGAACCGAATTGCGAACGTCCGTATTCGGCGCCTATGTATAGAATTCAACTATATATAGTTTGTTGGCTGCGAATTCGCCTAATGTAGGTGCAGCGCGGCTGGCGGCGGGCTGGTTAGCGATCTTCTAGACATAGTTTCGCATCGGAGTCCAGTGGTGGTCCTACTTCAGGAGATCGCCATGAAAAACGTCCGACTTCCTCAACGCTGCTTCACCAACTGGCTCAACGAGCGGCCCTTGGCGCCTCATGTCGATGCGTTCGTGCAGTACCTGGCGGACCGCGGTTGCGCCAATAACAGCTTTGCCACCTACGTACACAGCATCGATCATTTTGCGCAATGGATTCATCGCCGTCGTGTGGACGTTTGTCGCATCGACGAATCAGTGCTCGCCGAGTTTCTGAGCGAGCACCTTCCATCCTGCCGTTGCGACGGTGTCGTTCTACGCCATCGACCTAGTCTGAGCGCTGCACTAGCGAGGGGCCGATGTGGACCGTTCACGCGACCGTCGAGGTGCAAACGTCCGGAAAGCGGCGTATTGCCGCCTGACCAGAGCCGGTACCTGAATGACGGCAAAGGCCGACTTGGGCAAAGAGACTGCTCCGACCGGTGACGGCGAAAAAGAATGGAGGAAGACAATGTAACTCCCATCAACTCAATGGGAGTCTCTCATGGGAAGCAATCAAAGCCGGCAGCTCTGGAACAAAGGCAAGTTGGTTGGTCAGAAGCCGCCGCTGAAGCCGAAAGACGTCGGGGCAATCCGGATTCACCTCCAGAACGCGCACGCGGTTCGTGATCTAGCGCTATTCAATCTTGCGATCGACAGCAAGCTGCGCGGGTGCGATCTCGTCAACCTGCATGTCCGCGACGTAACCCACGCCAATCAGATACTGCCGCGCGCGATGATAATGCAGCGTAAGACCAAACGACCCGTGCAGTTTGAGGTCACAGAGCCCGCTCGCGCTGCGGTCGCTGCATGGATCGAGAAGGCTAAGCTGAGGTCCGACGAGTATCTTTTCCCAAGCCGCCTTTCTCGGTCGCCGCATATCTCAACGCGACAATACGCCCGGAAGGTGCATCAATGGGTCGCCGCGATCGGCCTTGATCCGACCGCTTACGGCGCACACTCGATGCGTCGGACGAAGGCTACTTTGATTTACAAGCGGACGAAGAACCTCAGAGCGGTCCAACTTCTGCTGGGACATAGGCTCGAAAGCACCGTTCGATACCTCGGCATAGAGGTCGACGATGCGCTCGAGATCTCAGCGCAAACTGAGATCTAAAAACACGCCGCGGCCGTACGCCAGGCTGTTTGTCTCTGCGGCCGCATTCGCGTCGGAGGCACCGCTCCTCTCGGCCAGTTTCAGCCACTTGATGAAGCTCGCTGGTCGTCCACTTTCGACTGGCGAGACATTCACCAATGCTGATTTCACGTCGGACGCAGGCTATGAAGCGGCTGCGCGGCGATGACACCCATCATCCTCGCATCTGACAAAGGGTAGCAATCCTTTCGCGCAGCGCACCTCCCGCCGAATTCCAGATTGCGCGCTCTGGCGTGTGACGGTTAGGGTGAGCGTGTGCATGGGGCGCCAATCTGAGCGTTTTTTTCGCGCAAGGCTCTATGTAACAAAAAACAGTACGCGGAGCAGAAGCTTAGGCCCGCCGAGAACCTTACGGAGCGAGGTCAATGCACCGGCAGGTTATCGATCATCGGCTATCTGCAATATGACGTTGGGTACGTTGGGCGGGTTTGAACAGGCTGATCTCGCAACCGACGTTCGTGTCGTGGAACGCCAGCATCAAGCCGTGCATGCCGGCCACGGCGGTGGCAAGACTGAGCCCCAGGCCGCTGCCGGGCGTATGACGGCTCGCTTCTCCACGATAGAAACGGCGCAGGACGGCATCGCGCTCAGTCGGTGCGATGCCCGGTCCATTGTCGCGTACCGTCACGCCGGCCCCTCGTCCGTCGTGCCACAGCGTCATGTGCACGGCTCCGCCATGCGGTGCGAACTTGACGGCATTCTCCACCAGATTCGCCAGCGCCTCGAATAGCAGATTCGGATCGCCCTGGATTTCCAGCGGGCCGGATACGGTGCGCTCCAGTTCGAAGGCAATCTGCTTGTCTTCAGCACTTGGCTCGTAGAACTCGAACACATCGTCGGCGACGACGGCCAGATCGACGCTGGTGAAGCCTGCGCGGCGCACGCCGCTTTCGATTTCCGAAATGCGCAGCAGTGCGTTGAAAGTGCGTAGCAGGCCGCTGGTTTCCACGATGGTTTCATCAATGGCCGCGCGATACTCTGCCTCGGTTCTGGCGCGCCGTTGGGCACGTTCGAGTCCGCCGAGCACCCGCGTGAGCGGCGTGCGCAGATCGTGCGCAATCGCATCGCAGACGCCTTTGACCTCGTTCATCAGGCGCTCGATTTCGTCGAGCATCCCGTTCACGACGCCGACAAGGCGATCCACGTCGTCGCGTTTCGAATGCACCGGCAAACGCCTGCTGAGATTGCCGGCGACGATTTCCTCGATCGACGCGGTCACCGCATCGAGCCGCCGCATCGCCGAAACGCCAATCAGAGTCGCCCCGATCAGGCCGATAACGAGCGTGATCATCGCAGTGGAGAGCAGCGCATGCAGCAGTTCGTCGTCGAAGTGGTCGAGCTCGAGGGTGTTCTGGCATTGTAAAGCGATGCGGTTATCGGGCACGTGCGCGGCGATGCATCGGCCAGGCGGGTGGCCCGGCAGATTTGCGAGACGCATCGAAAACGGCTTGCCAAAGACGGGGATGGCCGGCAGATCGCCCGCATAGCCGCCAGCAAGATGTTTGCCGCTGGCTTCGAACAGGCCGAACGGGCGCTGGCGGCGCGGATCGAACTGGTTCTGATGTTCGAATCGTGCGACCAGTTCGTCCGGCGCTTCGCGTTTCAATTGTACGTGCTCGCGAATTAGCCAGTCGTCGATGCGCTCCTGTTCGAAGCCGGTGATCTCGCGGTACAGGTAACCGAACAGCAGCATCGCGATCACGCCGAACAGCACCAGGAACAGCGTGGCGAGGCGAAAGCCGGTGGTGCGGTGCAGTTCAGTCAGGCGCATGTAGCATGTACCCCGAACCGCGCACGGTATCGATCATCGGAGCCGTCCCGTCCGGGTCGAGCTTCTTCCTGAGACGGCTAATGTGCACGTCGATCACGTTGGTCCGCTCGTCGAGCCGGTAGTCCCATACCGCTTCGAACAGCATGGTCCGGCTCACCACCTGGCCTTGGTGCTGCATCAGGTATTCGAGCAGCCGGTACTCGCGCGGCAGCAGCAGTACCGGGCGACCGGCGCAGGTCACTTCGCGTTTGAGGGGGTCCAGACGCAACGGGCCGACCTGGTACTCCTGCACAGCGGGCGCCGCCTCGCGCCGGCGCATCAACGCATCGAGCCGAGCGGTCAGTTCGATGAACTCGAACGGCTTGGTCAGATAGTCGTCGCCGCCGGCGCGCAAACCGCGCACACGTTCGTCGACCGCGGACAGCGCGCTCAGGATCAGCACCGGCGTGGGCACGCCGGCGCTGCGCAACGCCGACAGCATGCCGAGCCCTTCGAGGCCGCCCGGCAACATACGATCGAGCACGATAGCGTCATAACTGTTGGCGACCGCGAGCATCAAACCGTCGCGGCCGGTGCTCGCGGTTTCGACCTTGCAGCCGTGATCGGTGAGCGCTTCAACGATCTCTGCGAGAGTCTGCTCGTCGTCCTCGACGACCAATACGTTCGACATGCCTTTTTCCAGAAATGAGCGAGCGTCGAACCTGCGCTAGCCGGCCGATTTACACTACGCTCGTACCTAAGATCTCCGCAGTATGCCGCGCGAAGCTGCACAGGCGTTTCGCGCCAACGTGAAAAAATTTTAATGTAAGCCCCAGCGCATGCGAATCCTGCTGATCGAAGACGATATGCGCGCCAGCCAGTTCCTGGCGCGTGGCCTGAGCGAGAGCGGTCTGATTGTCGACACGGTGGCCGACGGCGCGACCGGGCTCGCCTATGCGCGTGAGCGCATCTACGACGTGATTGTGACTGATCGGCGCTTGCCGGCGCTCGACGGCCTGGCTCTCGTCCAGCAGTTGCGCGCCGGCGGGGATACGACGCCGGTACTGATGCTGTCGGCGGTCGGCGGCCTGAACGAACGCGTGGAGGCGATTCGCGCAGGTTGCGACGACTATCTCGTGAAGCCGTATGCGTTCGTCGAAGCGCTGGCCAGAATCGAGGCGCTCGCGCGGCGCGCCGATCGAAGCAGGATGAGCGAGCGGCTCGAATGTGCGGATCTGGTACTCGACACGCGGGCGCGGACCGCAAACCGCGGCGGTCGTGATCTGCGCCTGCAGCACCGCGAATTCCTTTTGCTCGAATGTTTGGTGCGCCGCGAGGGGCAGGTCGTGACGCGCAGCATGCTGCTCGAGGCGGCCTGGAATTACGATTTCGAGCCGCGCGGCAACATCATTGATATGCACATGCATCGGCTGCGGGCAAAGGTCGATCGTGATTTTCCCGTGGCGCTGATTCATACGGTGGTCGGCGCGGGATACGTGTTGAACCCGGCGCCCTGACACGCGCGGAACGCCTTGTAAGCCCCGGCTCGGGCGCGCCGACGCGGCATGTTGCGCCGCATTAAATTTTTTTAATTAATGGGCGAAAGCGCCGACAGGACCCGCTGGCTAATCTGGCGACACTTCTAGTTGCCGGAGCGTTCTCCAATGTCAGGACTGTCCCGTTGGGCGCCGCTTTCGCGCGCCGTCAGTCCACCTGCGCGCGTATCGTGCCTGCGCGCCGCCTTATGTGCGCTCGGCCTCGCGTTGCTGGCCGGGTGTTCGCTTGTGCCTGCCTATCAACGGCCGGGCGCGCCGCTGCCGCAATCCTTCGATGGGGCGGCCGGTGGGTCGCTCGCCGCTACCGTGCCCGTCAGAAGCGGCTGGTGGCGCGAGTATCACGACCCCGCGCTCGACGCGCTGGTCGATCGCAGCCTGCGCAACAACTTCACGCTGGCGTCCGCGATTGCGAGCGTCGAACAGGCGCGCGGCAACGCCGAGAGAGCCGGTGCGCCGCAGTATCCGTCGCTATCGCTCGGCGCCACCTTCGCTCGCAGCCATCAAGGACGTGGCTCGACCACGAAGACTCAGAGCCTGTTCGCCGAAGCCAGTTACGAGGTGGACTTCTGGGGTTTCAACGCCGCCAACGCCAGCGCCGCCGACCTGCTCGCGCGCGCGTCCGGGTTCGATCGCGATACGGTGGCGCTGACGCTGACCGCATCGGTCACCGACACGTATTTTCAGGTGCAGAGTCTGCGCCGCCGGCTCGCGATTGCGCGTTCCATTTCCGACGATGCCGCGCACATTCTGCAGCTGCTGCTCGCGCAACAGCAGGCGGGCGTCGCGACCGAATTGCAGGTACAGCAGCAGCGCAACGCGCTCGCCACCTTCCAGGCGGCCGTGCCGGCGCTGCAACAGCAGCTCGATACCAACATCCATGCGCTTGCGGTGCTGGCGGGCACCGCACCTGAACAATTCACCGTCAGCGACGCCGCGCTCGCCGACATCCCGATTCCCCAACCGCGCCCGAATCTGCCCGCGAGCCTGCTGGAAACGCGCCCCGACATCCGTTCGAAGGAAGCGCAGTTGCAGTCGGCGAATCAGAGTGTCGGCGCGGCGCGCGCGGCCTTTCTGCCGAACATCGTACTGACCGCGGACGGCGGGCTGAGCAGCAAGTCGCTGTCGCATTTCCTGTCGAGCCCGTTCGCCAGTCTCGCCACCTCGCTGGCGGCGCCAATCTTCGATGGCGGCGCGCTGCGTGGCCAGTTGCACGCGAGCCAGGCGGCCCAAGCGAAGGGCGTCGCGGATTACCGCCAATCCGTCATAACCGCGCTGCAGGACGTGGAGGACTCGCTCACGGCGGCGCAACAGCAGCAGCTCGCTGAAGTCGCTGACCAGAACGCCGCCGACGCCGCCCGCAAAGCCGCCACGCTCGCGCAAGCCCAGTACAAGCTCGGCACCGTCGACTTTCTGACCGTGCTCGATACGCAACGCACGCTGTATCAGTCCGAAGACACGCTGGTGCAGGCACGGCTCGCGCGCCTGCAAGCGTCCGTGAGCCTGTTTCGCGCGTTCGGCGGCGGTTTCGGCGTGACCGACGATAGCGATAGCAGCACCGCCTCCACCTCTCCGTCATCCCGCTCATGAAATCTGCAGACCTTCCGAACCACGAGGCGCCCCGCGGACGCGGCCGCGCGCCGCTCATTCTGGCGTTCGCCGTCCTTGTCGCGATGCTGGCGGTGTGGTTCTGGCCGCGGCACCCGGCGGTCAAGGCGGCGACTGCCGTGCCGGTCAACGCCGGTCATCCCGTGAGCCGCGACTTTCCAATTCGCGTCGCCGCGGTGGGCACGGTGCTCGCGCTCAATACCGTAGACGTCAAAGTACGTGTCGACGGCCAGTTGCAGCGCGTCGCCTTCACCGAAGGACAGGACGTGAAAGCCGGCCAGTTGCTGGCGCAACTCGATCAGGGACCGCTCACTGCCCAGTTGCATCAAGCGGAAGCGGCGCAGCGCAAAGACCAGGCATCGCTCGATAACGCGCGGCTCGATCTCGCTCGTTACTCGCAACTGGTCGGCATCGGCGCGGCGACGACTCAGGCGGTGGACACCGCGAAGGCGCAAGTCGAAGCGCTCTCCGCGACGGTCGCTGCGGACGCCGCGTTGGTGCAAAGCGACCGGCTGCAATTGAGCTTCACCACGTTGAGCGCGCCGTTCACCGGACGCGTCGGCGCACGCGAAGCCGATATCGGCGCGATCGTGCATCCGGCCGACACCACCGGCATCGTCACGGTCACGCAGATGGAGCCGATCACCGTGCTGTTCTCCGTGCCGCAGGACGTGCTGCCCGAACTGCTCGCGAATCAGGCGAAAGCGCCGCTGGCGGTGAACGTGACCACGCGTTCCGGCAGCACGCCGCTCGCCGACGGCACGCTCGTCTTCATCGACAGCACGGTCGATACCACGACCGGCCAGATCAAACTCAAGGCTTCGTTCACCAACACGGACCGCAAGCTGTGGCCCGGCGAACTGGTGAATGCGCGTGTGCTGATGCGTACCGATGCAAAGCGGCTTGCGGTGCCGAGCCGCGCGGTGGTGAACACGCAGAACGGCACGCAACTGTACGTGATCACCGCGAACGGTACGGCGCAGATGCGCCCGGTGCAAACCGGCGTCACCGTCGACGGTATGACGGAGATTCGCAGCGGCGTCGCGCGCACGGACCTGGTGGTGTTCGATGGACAAAGTCGGTTGAACCCGGGCGTACATGTGGCGGCGACCACTGTAGCGGCGGTTGCCGAGGCGCCGGCCAATGCCAACCCGGCAGACAGCCAGGCTAATAAGGACAATCCGTCATGAGCCTCATGGAATTGTTCATCAAACGGCGCATCGCGACAAGTTTTCTGGCGGTCGCGGTGCTGCTGGCCGGCGCGGTGGCGTATTTTCTGCTGCCGGTCGCACCGTTGCCGCAGGTCGATTTTCCGACCATCCAGATCGTGGCGAAGTTGCCCGGCGCGAGCGCGGAGACCATGGCGACTTCGGTGGCGACGCCACTGGAGCGGCAACTCTCGTTGATTGCGGGCGTGACGCAGATGACGTCGTCCAGCTCGCTCGGCACCACCAGCATCGCCGTGCAGTTCGACCTGTCGCGCGATATCAACGGCGCGGCGCAGGACGTGCAGACCGCGATCAACGCGGCCGGTGGCACATTGCCGAAGAATCTGCCGAACCCGCCGACCTATGAGAAGGTCAACCCCGCCGACTTCACGTTGCTGTCACTGGCGCTGACTTCGCCCTCGCTCACGCTCACGCAACTCGATAGCTACGCCGAAGACTATCTCGCGCAACAGATATCGCAGATGCCCGGCGTCGGTCTGGTTGATTTCCACGGCGAGCAGCGTCCCGCGGTGCGCATCCAACTCGATCCGGACAAGCTCACCGCACGCGGCCTGACACTCGAAGATGTGCGCTCGATCGTCGGTTTGCAGACGGTCAATGCACCGAAGGGCAGCCTGAATGGCCCGGACCGCTCGGTGATCTTCAACGCGACCGACCAGATTACCACCGCGTCGCAGTATCGCGATCTGGTGGTCGCGTACAAGAACGGCGCGCCGATTCGCCTCTCCGATCTCGGCACGGTGATAAACGCCGCCGAAGACAATCAGCAAGCCGCGTGGCTCCGGCACGAACGCGCGATCATTCTCGATGTTCACAAGCAGCCGGGCTACAACGTCGTGCAGACGATCGCCAACATCAAGGCGAAGTTGCCCGCACTCGAAGCGACGCTGCCCGCGGCGGCGCATCTGCATGTGGTGGGCGATCGCACGCAGACCATCAATGCGTCGGTGCACGACGTGCAGTTCACGCTGATGCTGACGGTCGCGCTCGTCGTCATGGTGATCTTCTCCTTCCTGCGCAACGTATGGGCGACCATCATTCCCAGCCTGACGATTCCGCTTTCGCTGGTCGCCACCTTCGGCATGATGTATCTGCTGGGCTATAGCCTCGACAATCTGTCGCTGATGGGGCTGACCATTGCGGTGGGCTTCGTGGTGGACGATGCGATCGTGGTGATCGAGAACGTGATGCGGCATATCGAAGAAGGTGTGCCCAGAATGAAGGCCGCGCTGCTCGGCGCGATGGAAGTGCGCTTCACCATCATCTCGATGACGATCTCGCTGATCGCGGTGTTCATTCCTATCCTGTTGATGGGCGGCATCGTCGGCCGGCTGTTCCGCGAATTCGCGGTGACGGTGAGCGCGGCCATCGTGATGTCGGCGCTGGTATCGTTGACCGTCACGCCGATGCTGTGTGGCTGGCTGATCCGTTTGCCCGAGCCGGATGGCGGCGGCTGGATGCGCAGGCTCGAAGGAGGGCTTGAAGCGGTCTTCACCGCCGTGGAGCATCGCTACGAGCGCGGCCTCGATTGGGTACTGGACCGCCAGAAGCTGATGCTGGCCGTCACGGTGGCGACGGTTGTCGCGACCGGCGCGTTGTTCGTCGTAATCCCGAAGGGATTTTTTCCGCAGGAGGACTCCGGGCTGATCATGGGCGTCGCACAAGCCGCGCCGGATATCTCACCGCGCTCGATGTCGCAGAAGATGCAGCGGCTTGGCCATCTGATCGAAGCCGATCCTGCCGTCGACAACGTCTACTTCTGGATGGGCGCCAATCCGACAGTGAGCCAGGGGCGCGTCATGATCAACCTGAAGCCCTTTGGGCAGCGCAAGGACAGTGCCGCACAGGTTATCAATCGTTTGAAGCCGCAACTGGCGAAGGTGATGGGCATTTCATTGTCGATGCAGGTTCGCCAGGATATCCAGGTGGGTGGCCGCATCAGCGCTGCGCAGTATCAGTACACGTTGCAGGACCCCGACATCAGCGAACTGAATCACTGGGCGGGCGTGCTGACCGATCGCCTGTCGAAGCTGCCGCAACTCGCCGACGTCACGTCCGACCAGCAAGCCGCCGCTACCAGCGCAACACTCGTGATCGACCGCAGCACGGCTTCGCGTTTCGGCATCACGGCCCAAGCCATCGACGACACGCTCTACGATGCATTCGGCCAGCGGCAGATTGCGACGCTTTTCACGCAGTTGAATCAGTACCACGTCGTCGAAGAAGTCGATCCACGGTTTCAATTGACGACGGATGCACTCGCGCATCTCTACGTGCGTTCGCCGCTCACGAACGAATTGGTGCCGCTCAACACGCTCGCCCGGATCGAAAACAATGTGTCACCGATCTCGGTGAATCACCAGGGCCTGTTCCCGGCCGTGACGATCTCGTTCAATCTGGCGGCGGGTCAGTCGCTTGGCAACGCGGTGGCGGCGATTCAACAGGCCGAAGTCTCAGCAGGCACCCCCGATAGTCTGACGGGCTCGTTTCAGGGCACGGCGCAAGCGTTCCAGGCGTCGCTCGCGAGTGAGCCGTATCTGATCGCCGCGGCGCTCGTGGTGGTCTATCTGATTCTCGGCATCCTGTACGAAAGCGCGATTCATCCGCTCACCATCATTTCGACGCTGCCCTCGGCGGGTGTGGGTGCGTTGCTCGCATTGATGCTGTGCGGTCAGGCTCTGTCGATCATGGGCATGATTGGCATCATCCTGCTGATTGGTATCGTCAAGAAGAACGCGATCATGATGATCGACTTCGCGCTGGTGGCCGAGCGCGAGCAAGGCCTGTCGCCGCGCGAAGCGATCCGCCAGGCCTGTGTGCTGCGCTTCCGTCCAATCATGATGACGACGCTCGCCGCGCTATTCGGCGCGCTGCCGCTCGCGCTCGGGCACGGCGCGGGTGCCGAATTGCGCGTGCCGCTCGGCATAGCGATTGTCGGGGGACTGATTGTTTCGCAAATGCTGACGTTGTTCACGACGCCGGTCGTGCACCTGTGGTTTGACCGTCTGTCGCATTGGCTCGCTGATTGGCGTACGAAGGACAGTGTGGTCGAGCAGCATACCGTCGCTTGACGGCCTTCAGCCTGCCCGGGGGGCTTCTTTGTGGTTCTGTCGCGCTAACGATTACAGCTTGAGCAAAGCGTGATATCGGTAGTACTACTCACGCTACCAACGAGTAGAATTGTTCGGCTGCAGTCGGGGCGACGCCATCGTCACACATCTGCCCCTTGCGGATCATGTGTGCGATTTCTATGCCAGACAGGATGATGCGCGCACAGCGGAAATCCTTGAACCCCAGCATCGGTTTGATGATGCGTTTGATGGCACGGTGATCCTGCTCGACGACGTTGTTCAGGTATTTGTTTTGACGGACCTTGATCGGTGTTAAACGCTCGGCATTGAGCGCTTCAAGCGCAGCCAGATTCGCGCCACTCCTGTCCACGGTGATTGTCTCGGGCTCGCCGTTCTGTTCAATCGCCTTCTCGAAGTAGCCGCGCGCCGCGGCCTTGTCCCGATGGGCGCGCAGCAGGAAATCCACCGTATTACCTGTCTTGTCGACGGCACGGTACAAGTATTTCCATTGGCCTTTGACCTTGACGTAGGTCTCATCGACCCGCCAGCTCTTGCCCACAGGCCGTTTGCGTTTGCGGAATGCTTTTTCAAGCACCGGCAGCAGCTTAATAACCCACCGGTGCACGCTCGAATGATCCACCTCGATACCCCGCTCGGCCATCATTTCCTCGAGGTTACGTAGGCTCAGTGAGTACGCCACGTACCACCGCACGCACAGCAGGATCACGTCCAACGGGTAGTGCAGCCGCTTCAGTACCTTGCCAATGCCAGCGGGCAGCGTCTTGCGCGGCGTTTGCGTCTTTGCCATGATGCTTATCATGCGTTGCGGTCCACGGATTTTACTTGACCGCGTTAATGCGACAAAACCCAGAATCGCCACAAACTCCTTCGGCAGCAGTATGAAGGACGATCGCCGCGCGGCCTATCGGCATTGTTCAGCCGCAGCCGCTCGCTAGCCCTGATCGCCGCCGCCGACCGGCAGCACGGTGCCGGTGATATACGACGCGTCATCGGAAGCGAGGAACAGGATCGCGCCGACCTGTTCGTCGATCGTGCCGTAGCGATGCATCAGGCTCGACGCGATCGTCTGATCGACGATGCCCTGATACCACGTCGCTTCCTGCTCGCTTTGCGGTGCCGTATTGCGCGGCACGCGGCGCGGCGGCGCTTCGGTGCCGCCGGTGGCGACCGCGTTGATGCGGATGCCGTGTTCGGCATGCTCGAACGCGAGGCTCGCGGTCAGCGCGTTGACGCCGCCCTTAGAAGCCGCATACGGCACGCGATAAATGCTGCGCGTCGCAATCGACGACACATTGACGATCGCGCCGCTCGCGCGCTTCAGCATCGCGGGCAACACCGCGTGGCAGCACCACAGCGTCGGGAACAGCGAACGCCGCACCTCGGCCTCGATCTGCTCTGCTTCATATTCCTCGTACGGCTTCGCCCAGATCGTGCCGCCGACGTTGTTGACGAGCGCATCGATGCGGCCGAACGCCTCGATCGCGAAGGCCGTCATCGCGGCCGCGCCCGCATAGGTTTCGAGGTCGGCGATGAACGCGCGCGCATCGCCGCCTGCGCACGTGATCTCTTCGGCCACCTCGTGCACGATCGGCGAACGGTCGACCAGCACCAAAGCCGCGCCCTCGCGCGCCGCGCGCAACGCGACGCCACGGCCGATGCCCTGGCCCGCGCCGGTCACGACGAGCACCTTGCCCTTGAAGCGATTGGTAAAGGTCGAAGTCATGCTACGTTGCTCGCCGAGAATTTTTCGTAGTAGAAGTTCGCGGGCTCGACGCTGCTGTCGCGCAGCCAGCCCTGCACCGCTTCGACCATCGCGACCGGGCCGCACAGGTAGACGTCGACGTCGCCGTCGTTCAGCCATTCGCTATCCACATGCGCCGTCACGTAGCCCTTGCGCTCGTGGCTGCTCGCGGAATCGACGACACAGGTGCGATAGCTGAAATTCGGCAGCGAGCGCTGTGCCTCTTCGATCTGTTCGAGCGCGACCAGATCGATGTCGTTGGTCACGCCGTACACGAGGCGCACCGGCTGCAGGTTGCCGCTCGCCTTCAGCACGTCGAGCATCGACAGAAACGGTGCGATGCCGGTGCCGCCCGCGAGGAACAGCACCGGACGCTGCGGATCGCGCAGATAGAAGCTGCCATACGGACCCGTGAAGCCGATCTGCTGACCAGGCTGGGCATCGTTGCTCAGAAAGCCGCTCATCTTGCCGTCCGGCACGTTGCGCACGACGAACGCCGCGCGCGTCGCGCCCGGCGCCGAGCTGAACGAGTACGACCGGCTCTCGCCGCTCGCGCCCGGAATCTCGACGTTCACGTATTGACCCGCGAGAAAGCTCGGCGCGCTCGCGCCGTCGATATCGATCGAGAAATGGATCGTCGAATCCGACAGCCGTTCGACCGCCGCGAGCGTGCCTTCGAAACGCGACACCCCGGTCTTGCACGCCGCCGACGACGCCTGCACGCGAATCACCAGATCCGAGCGCGGCCGCGTTTGGCACGCGAGGATATAGCCCTGGCTCGCTTCCTCGGGGGTCAACGCATCTTCGACGTAGCTCGACTCGGGCATGTCGTACGCACCCGATTCGCACAGCCCCCGACAGGTGCCGCACGCGCCTTCACGGCAATCGAGCGGAATGTTGATCTTCTGCCGGTAAGCGGAGTCCGACAGCGTTTCGTTCTCACGGCAGCTGATGAAGCGCGTGACGCCGTCTTCGAACTGAAGTGCAATAGTGTGTTCCATGACCTGTCTCCTGCAACCGCACCGGCTAGATGTGGTAGATGTCGATGACCTGATTGATGTAGTCGTTCTTCAGCACGACGTACTTGCTCAGGATTTGCGGCTGCGCGCCGTTGAAGTCGATCACGTAGCGCGACATGCCGAAGTAGCTGTAGTTCGTCCTGTAGCGATGGCTCAGCGTGTGCCAGTTGAAGCGCACCGTGTACACGCCGTTGTCCGCGCTCTCCACTTCGACGTTGGCCACGTTGTGGCTCGTGCGCGTGTCGGGCATCGTCGCGCTCGAACGCTCGGTCTTGATGCGGAACACGCGGTCTTCGAGGCCCTGGCGGTTCGGATAGTAGATCAGCGAAATCTCGCGCTGCGGATCGGTGACGAGCTTGTCCTCGTCGTCCCACGACGGCATCCAGAACGACGCGTCCGGGTGATAGCAGGCGAGCCACTCGTCCCATTGCTCGTCGTCGAGCAGACGGCTTTCGCGAAACAGGAAAGCCTGAATATCGGTGATGGCGATGTTGCTCATGCACGGCTCCCCGGCGCATTCAGCGCCTTTTTCATCGTGTCGATCCAGTAGCGGTGCTGCACCGTGTAGAGGCCCTCGTCCTCGGTCTTCACACCGCTCATCACCGGGTTGAGGCCGATCTTTTGCGCGGCTTCGTCCGCGCCGTCGATCCAGTGCTTCGAACCGCGGCACATGTCGTTCCATTCGACCGCGCGGCCCGCGTAGCCCAGCTGGCAGGCGCGGAATTCCTCGAGGTCGTCGGGGGTGGCCATGCCGCTCACGTTGAAAAAGTCCTCGTATTGACGGATGCGGCGCGAGCGCGCTTCGTCGGACTCGCCCTTCGGCGCGATGCAGTAGATCGTCACCTCGGTCTTGTTGACCGACAGCGGCCGCAGCACGCGAATCTGCGAGCCGAACTGGTCCATCAGATACACGTTCGGGTAGAGGCACAGGTTGCGCGAGTTCTGGATCATCCAGTCCGCGCGCTCGGTGCCGCAGCGCGCGGCGAATTCCTCGCGACGGCTGAAATTCGGACGGTCTTCTGGATTCGCCCAGCGCGTCCACAGCAGCATGTGACCGTGCTCGAACGCGTAGAAGCCGCCGCCCTGACGGCCCCAGCTGCCGGCATCCATCGCGCGGATCTTGTCTTCGCGCGCGTTCTCTTCCTTGCGATGATTGGTCGTTGCCGCATAGTTCCAGTGCACGGCCGACACGTGATAACCGTCCGCGCCGTTTTCGGCGGTCAGCTTCCAGTTGCCTTCGTACGTATAGGTCGACGAGCCGCGCAGCACTTCGAGACCGTCTTCCGACTGGTCGACGATCATGTCGATGATGCGCGCGGCCTCGCCGAGGAACGTTTCGAGCGGCGGCACGTCATCGCTGAGGCTGCCGAACAGGAAGCCGCGATAGTTGCCGAAGCGCGCGAGCTTCTTCAGGTCGTGCGAGCCTTCCTTGTTGAAGCAGTCGGGATAGCCGGCCTCCGCGGGGTCCTTGACCTTCAGCAGCTTGCCGCTGTTGTTGAAGGTCCAGCCGTGAAACGGGCACGTATAGGTCGCCTTGTTGCCGCGCTTGTGGCGGCACAGCATCGCGCCGCGATGCGTGCACGAGTTGATGAACGCATTCAGCTCGCCCTGACGATTGCGTGCGATCACGACCGGCTGACGGCCCATGTAGGTCGTGAAGTAATCGTTGTTGTTCGGAATCTGGCTTTCGTGGGCCAGGTAAATCCAATTGCCCTCGAAAATGTGCTGCAGTTCGAGTTCGAACAGACGCTCGTCGGTAAACGCGCTGCGATGCAGGCGGTAATCGCCGCGCTCGCGGTCTTCCACGAGAAAGTTGTCGATGTTCTTCAGTTGCGGAGTGTGATCCGGGTAGATCGGAATCATGCCTGTCTCCTGATTCGGACTGTTGGTATGCGTGCGACGCACGCGTATAGGGAGCGGCCTGCCTGCCGGGAGGCCGGCGGCCGGTTGGTCTTTCACGTCGGGGAGCGGAGGCGGTGCGCCTCCGTATGGCGTCAGGCCGTGGCGCGCAAGCGCTCGACCTTCGGCACGGGAGGCGGGACCTGGTGCCTGAGGGAATCGGTGGACAACCCTTGCATCGGGGTTGCGATATCAGCATGTCTCATTGCTGCTCCTGAACTCTTTCTAGGTCTTGGATCCCATGCGCGAGGATTTGCCTGCGCCGTCTCCAGGGGCCGACCGACGCTTCAGACCGGGCCGAGTTATCGATGCTCGGGAGGTATAATTTTGTGGGGCGTCTACGGTAACTGAAGGATAGTTCCACGCCATTTGCATCGTCCAACACTGATTTGGTATCGCGACGATACTTAAAAGGTATTTCTATGGAACTGCGCCATCTGCGCTACTTCGTGGCCGTCGCCGAGGAATGCAATGTCACCAAGGCCGCCAAACGTCTGCATATTGCGCAGCCGCCGCTGAGCCGGCAGATCCAGCAGCTCGAAGACATCCTTGGCGTGCAGTTGTTCGAGCGCAACTCGCGGCCGCTGAAGCTGACCGAGGCTGGCCGCTTCTTCTATTCGCACGCCGTGCAACTGCTCGCGCAAACGACGGAAATCGAGGCGATGACGCGGCGCGTCGGCAAGATCGAGCGCAGTTTGTCGGTGGGCTTCGTCGGCTCGACGCTGTACGGCATGCTGCCGAAAATCATCCGGCGCTTTCGTACCGAGAACAGCACCGTCGAGCTGAGCCTGCACGAGATGTCGACGATGGATCAGATCAAGGCGCTCAAGGAAGGCCGCATCGACGTCGGCTTCGGCCGCATCCGTCACGAAGACCCGAGCATCCGGCGCGTCGTGCTGCGCGAAGAACGGATGATCGTCGCGCTGCCGCTCGGCCATCCGCTGATCGCCGCGAAGCCGGTGCTGTCGCTGCACGACCTGACCGGCGAAACGTTGATCATTTTCCCGAAGGCGCCGCGGCCCAGTTACGCGGACCAGGTGCTCGCCGCGTTTCACGATCGCGGTCTGAAGCCGCAGCGGCTCTACGAGACGCGCGAATTGCAGATCGCGCTCGGCCTCGTCGGCGCGGGCGAAGGCATCTCGATCGTGCCGGCGAGCGTGTACGGCTTGCAGCGCGGCGACGTCGCCTACAAGGACCTCGACGATCAGAACCTCGTGTCGCCGATCATCATGAGCATGCGCATGCTCGACGAATCGGCCGACATCCAGCGCATGCTCGAACTGATCTATGCGCTGTACGACGAAGAGCAGATGACGTATCTGCCGCCTGCGCATCAATAGCGCGGAATACCCGGTTCGCGGCCGGACGTCCAGACAGCCATCTGACCAAGGTGGGCTTGCCGGCCGCAACGTGTCGAATCATGTCGTGTTCCTGCAGCAGGGCAAGATCGAGGAGCAAGGCGATCCGCATGAGGTGCTGACGAATCCGCATAGCGAGCGGTTGCATCAGTTTTTGGCGGGGCGGTTGAAGTAGTTGCGATGGGACACAGCGAGTCGTCCGTCGCCGGCGAGCGTCGACTAAGGGTTCGACACAACCCATGCGTTCCCGTCGACCGCGATCTTCACCGCATCGAGGCTCGCCCCCGCGCACGGTCCCTCGATACAGCGTCCATCTTCGAAGCGGAACAGCGCGCTGTGATGCGCGCACATCAACACCTGCGCGCGATAGCACAGCACCTCGCCACGTCCGATGCACCGGACGCACCCGTTCGCGCACTTCGCGCACTTCGCGCACTTCGCGCACTTCGCGCATGCCGGGCTTGTCGGTCGCGAAGACCGCGAAAAAACGTGCCATCGTCATCAACTCCGATCGAGGATGAAGTCGTAGCGCGCTTCGCGGAACGGTCCATCGAAACCGAAGCGGCGCGCGAGTTCGTGATCCGCGGAGCACTCGCGATAGTCGACCATCAGCGAGGGCTTCACGCCGAACACCGCGTCCGAATCCAGATACGGATCCTCGCGATCGAACACATGCGTGACCAGTGTCCGATGCCCCGGCGCATCTATCATGAAGTGCAGATGCGCGGGTCGCCACGGATGCCGTCCAGTCGCTTCGAGCATGCGGCCGACCGGGCCGTCGGTCGGAATCGGATAACTGACTGGCACGATCGTCGAAATCGCGTAGCGGCCTTCGGCGTCGGTGCGAAAACGTCCACGCAGATTGCCGTGCGGCTGCTCGGTGTCCTGCCCCGAGTACATGCCGTTATCGGCGGTCTGCCAGACGTCGAGCACCGCGTTGGCGACCGGCTCACCGTCCGTCGACAGCACGCGCCCATGCACGAGTGCGGGCGTGCCCGGCGTGAACGCGATGTTCTCGCCATATGCGCGCTCGGGCATGCCGCGAATATAGAACGGACCGAATACGGTGGTGTCGGTCGCGCCCGTCGCGAGACGGTGATTGATCGCGTCGACGAGCATCGATACGCCGAGCGTATCCGACAACAGGATGAATTCCTGACGCACGAGGTCATCGCACATCTTGCCGGTGTCGGTCAGAAAGCGAATGGCCGACATCCATTCGGCCTCGGTCGGCTCGACTTCACGCACGAACGCATGCATGTGCCGCACGAGGCTTTGCATCAGCGTGCGCAGCCGTTCGTCGGGCGTGCCCGCGAAGCTTGCTACCACCTGCTCGGTCAGGGCCTGCTCGGCTTCTTTGCTGTCTGTCGACATGTCTTCCTCCATCGATTGTTCTGGCGGCGCTGCGTTGGCCAATGCTCAGGCGGGTTCAGCGCCCTGCCACGCACGTTGCAGCGGCGCGCGGATCGCGTCGCGCGCCACGCGACGCGGGTCCGCATACGGATTCTTGCACGCGAGATCGGCCGCTTCGTCGAGTCCCTGCTCGGGCATGCCGATCTGCGCGAGCGCCATCGGAATGCCGAGCGCGCGGTTCAGTTCGAACAGCAGCGGACCCGCGTCGGCCGCGCGCTTGCCGCCGAGCGCGCGTGCGACGCGCGCAAGCGCATCGGGCGCGGCGCTGTGGGTGTAGTGTGCCGTATGCGGCAGGTTAAACGTACCGCCCAACGTATGACACAGCTTGTGATGGGAAGTGAATGCTGTTTCGCTGCTAATCGCTGAATCTGTCAATCCGTCACGCTGGATCGCGCAGGTACATGGCTAGCCTGAAAGGCCTGGTTTCGTATCAGCATGGCCCATGCCGTCCGTGCATTCTTTGCCGCGAGCGCCACGGCAGCGATGTTTTTGTGTCGACGTTTGAATGTGCGAATGAACGGATTTGGATGTCATAACCGACATGCGAAACGCGCCATACATCAAAGGCCGGTTGCTGATCGTCGCGATGTTCGCGTTGCCCGCGTTCGTGTTCACCAACGGCTGTAAGTCGACGGCGACGGCGACACCGTCCGCGACCGCGCCGGGGGCAATCGCCACTGACGACGCTACGCTCGCCCGCCGGGTGAAGCAGGCGCTTGTCGCGGACCCCGCGCTACGATCGTTACCGATGAGCGTGGCAACGTATCGAGGCGTCGTGCAGTTGTCGGGATACGTGGATTCAGAGGCACAGATTCTGGAAGCACTTGCGGTGACCCACGGCGTGCCGGGGGTGCAATCCGTGAGCAACGATCTGCACCTCAAGCCGCAATGACATGCGTTCGCCGGTAGACGGATGACACGAGAGTAACGCGGCACAGCGCACTCAAGCGAGCGCGGTCTCACAGCCGAAAACTCGGCGCGAGACCCAGGGCCGCTTCTGGAGTTCTCCGGACTTCGCTTTGGTCCGGTTCACAACGATAGCGGGCCGCGCAAGGTCATCTTCATATCCCGCTCCTCGTACCGATCAGCTTCTGCGTCACATCCAGTTCCACGATCGACCCTCCGTGGCTCGGTCATGCCTCGGCTTTCAATATATCGCACGTGATATTTCACCCAACAGGCCGGCTGCGAAACTGGTGTTCGACAATCGACAGGTATGCTGATTGCTCATGTTATGACGAGGCGGTTTGCGATTGACCGGTTCACCGTCACTTTGCCACCGTCTGATTGGGTCTCGAAAGGAGTTTCGATCGTGTCGCTCTCTCGCCGTCATTTCATGATACTTGCCGCATCCGTCGCCTCAACGACGGTTCTCTCGACAAAGTCAAACGCGGACGCACCTGTGCTGTCCGAAAACGATCCGACCGCACTGGCCCTCGGATACAAGATGGACGCATCGAAGGTCGACAAGGCGAAATTCCCTCGGTACCAGACAGGGCAGACCTGCGCCAATTGCCAACTGTATCAAGGCAAACCCGGTTCCACGAATGGGCCGTGTCCGACCTACGGGGGCAAGCTGGTCGACGCAAAAGGGTGGTGTAACGCCTACGTGAAAAAGGCGTAATTTACACGCCGTCGTTGTGCTTCATCGTAGCTCGCGCCGATAGCCGCGTTCCAGTGCGCCGTTATGACAAGGAATAACAAGCTAGCCTCCGTTCAGCACCATCTCACCTGGTCATATCCAACAGGATCGACGGTCTAGTCCGGCCACTTGCGGGTTTTGGGGCGAAGCCCGAGTGTGATGGCAGCATGGCGCCCGACCGTTAGTTGCGCATCCGACAGGAAGACGTTCGGTCATCTGCGCCAACGTATCGGAGGCCGCAGTTCGGCGCGAAGCGGACGAAGTTCGCCGGTCGGATGGCTTTACACGTGTGTCTCGTCATCCCTTGCCGAGCGGCGGCCGACTCGGGAATCCCGCCATATTGCTTAGCTGGGCCAGTTCATTCGCCGCCTCGCGCAGCAGCATCGAGTACACGTGAATCTTCTCGGTCGTCAGCCGCACCCGCGGACCGGCCAAACTGATGACGCCGACGCAACGCGAGCCGCTCACCACGGGCACCGCCACCGCTGACATGCGCGGGGCAAACACCTCGTCGATCATCGCGTAGCCACGCACGCGCGCAGCGTGCAGGAAGCCCAGCAGCGCCTTGAGCGTCGTCGGCGCATTGGGTCCAAACTCATTGGGCTGTCCAAAACCCTGCTTCAAAACCAGTGCCGCCGCCTGTTCGTCAGTCATTGTCATCAGCCATGCGTGTCCGGTCGACGTGCATGAAAGTCGTGCTGCCTGGCCCATGTCAGGATCGTAGCGAAAGCCGATGCGCTGTCCGTCCGCCTTCCCCACCCAGATGATTGCTTCGCCGTCCACCAACGACAGCCGCGCCAGTTCACCTGTCTGCGCAGCGACGCGTTCGATGATCGGCTGGGCGATATCCGCGATGCCCGTCAGGCTCAGGAATTCCAGCCCGTTCGACGTCATACGCATTGTCAGAATGTAGCGGCTGTGATCGACCAGTTGCCTGACATAGCCGCCTTCGATGAGCTCGGCGAGCACGCGGTGGCACGTGCTGCGGGGCAGGGACAAAGCGTCGGCAATCGCCAGAAGACCCGCGCCTTCGGCTTGCGTCGCCAGGAAATCAAGAATTCTCAGGCCGTTTTTGAGCGACATTTCGCGTGACTTTCATTATGTGCAATGCAGTTCCGGTGCGGAACGCCTCGCTTTCCGAGCGCAAACAATAGCACTTGTTCGTCGCCAGAACGAACGGTTCGACATATGAGGAATTCAGGAGACAACATGTCATTTTTTGCTGATTCAGGCCTTGCCGCGGAACAACAGTCCGCGCAGGCTCACTTGATGGCGCGTCGGGCGGTGGCAGGCGCAACCGTCGGAACGGCGCTCGAATGGTTCGACTTCGCGCTGTATGGTGTGGTCGCGGCCACGATCTTTCCAAAGCTGTTTTTCCCATCGCTGGACCCGACCGCCTCGTTGCTCGCGTCGTTGGCTAGTTTCTGGGCAGGGCTGGCCGCACGCCCGTTAGGCGCGGTGATCTGCGGGATGCTCGGGGACCGTTGGGGACGCCGCAAACTGATGCTTATCACCGTGTCGGTAATGGGAGCTTCATCGTTCCTGATGGGGCTGTTGCCCACTTACCACCAGGTTGGCATCTTCGCGCCGACGTTGCTGGTGACACTGCGCATCATCCAGGGATTCGCGCTTGGCGGCGAGTCGACGGGCGCGCAACTGATGGCGGTCGAGCATGCGTCTGCTAACCGACGCGGTTGGTATTCGGGCCTGCTTGGCATCTGCTCGCCACTCAGCCAGATTCTCGCCAACTTCTCGCTCTTTACACTGGCCGCGTTGCTTTCATCGGACGACTTCGACTCCTGGGGATGGCGAGTCCCGTTCCTCGCAAGCTTTGTGCTGGTGCTGCTGGGTATCTACATCCGCAGGAAGGTTAGCGAGACACCGGCCTTCGAGGCGCTCAGGAAGACTGGCTCGCCCACACGCGCTGCCAATCCGCTAGGCACCGTTTTCAAATATCACTGGCGCACCGCGCTTCGCCTGACGCTGTTCTTCTGTGGCCCGGCCGCACTGTTTTATCTGATCGTGGTTTTCTCGCTCAGCTATCTGACGAAACACCTCGGCGTACCAAAGCAGACCGGTTTCATGCTGCTGATGGTTGCGAATGTCTGTGCCATCGCGGGAGCGCTGGCGGGCGGTTATCTGAGCGATCGGATCGGACGCAAACGTGCGCTGATGATCGGCTCGTTCTGCACGCTGATCTGCTGCCTGATCTACTTTCCGATTCTCAACCAGAACTCGATCGCCATGACGATGGCCGTGATGGGCGCCTTCCTCGGCTTCACACAGTTCCAGAGCGGCATCCAGCCGGTGTGGTTCGCCGAGTCGTTTCCGACCGATGCGCGCTACACGGGGTCCGCACTGTCGTACTCGGGAGCCAACCTGCTTACCGGCGGCCCGATGCCAATCGTCGCCGTGGCGCTGCTCAATGCCTTTAACGGTTCCCCTTGGGCCATCGTAGCGGTCTGCGGCTCGCTGAACCTGATCTCCTTCCTGATGATCGCAATATCTCGGGAAACCAAAGACACGCCCCTGGAACGAGCTAAAGTCGAATCTGGTGTACGGGGGAGTTGAGGCGGGAAGTTGAAGGCGGTGGAGGTTTCAGCTGAGAATCTGATTGTCGAAGTCGGAAACCAGCAAACAACAAACCATCCACCATGAGCAAGGATACGGAAAAAGCAGTTGTCGGTCTATTGGGCGCCGGCCTGGGGCTGGACGATTTGGTTCGTCAAGGGGCACGGCAAGTGATTCAACAAGCGATTGAAGCGGAGCTGGCAGAGCTGATGGAGCGGTTCGCGAACGTCAAGACCATGCATGGACAGCGCGCGGTGGTCCGCAACGGCTACTTGCCGGAACGCGATGTGTTGACGGCGGCCGGGCCGATTCAGGTGAAGGTACCGAAGGTGCGTGATCGATCAGGATTCGGCGTGAAGTTCAACTCGACGATCGTGCCGCCGTACGTGAGGAAGTCGCCCCGCGTAAGCGCAGCCCTGCCGTGGCTGTATCTGAAGGGTATTTCGACGGGCGACATGGGCGAAGCGTTAAAGGTGCTCGTGGGCGATGACGCCAAGGGCTTGTCGGCCAACGTGGTGAGTCGGCTGAAGGCGCAATGGGCTGAAGATCATGCGGCCTGGAGCAAGCGGGACTTGTCGGAATCACACTATGTGTACTGGTGGGTGGACGGCATTCACACCGGGCTGCGCAGCGAGAACTCGGACGGTCAATGCTTGCTCGTGATCATCGGCGTGAGGCCGGATGGGAGCAAAGAGCGCGTGGCGATCGGCGATGGGTATCGCGAGACGAAAGCATCGTGGCTGGAACTGTTGCTCGACCTGAAAAAGCGCGGTCTGAAGGCGGGTCCACGGCTGGCGGTCGGCGACGGCGCGATGGGCTTCTGGGCGGCGCTGGAGGAAGTGTTTCCGACAACGCGTGGTCAGCGCTGTTGGTTTCACAAGATGGGCAACGTGCTCAACGCGCTGCCCAAGTCGCAGCAGGCGCGCGCGAAGGCCGACATGCAATCGATCTGGATGGCCGCGACGCGTGCCGAAGCCCATGCCGCGTTCGATCGTTTCGTGTCGATCTATGCGGCCAAATATCCGAAGGCGGCGGAGACGCTGAAGAAGGACCGAGAGAGCTTGCTGGCCTTCTACGAGTTCCCCGCCGAACATTGGCAGCATCTGCGTACCACCAACGCGATTGAATCGACGTTCGCGACGGTGCGCCACCGTACGACACGTACGCGTAACTGCGTGTCGCGACCTACCTTCCTCGGCCTGGCATTCAAGCTGATTGAGGAAGCCGAGAAAACTTGGCGCCGTATCAACGGCCCGGAAAAGATCAAGCTGTTGCTCGAGGGTGTGGCCTTCAAGGACGGCGAACCGGTGCAAGACGATCGACCGGTTCAGCAGAAACTCGCCGCTTGAAATCGACCGCCATCAAAATGTTCATACACCACTCTTGACGTTAGCTCCCCTGGAACGCTCTTCTACACACTGACACCATGACTCGCAAACTCTACATCCTCAATGGCTCCAACCTGAACATGCTGGGCGCGCGGGAGCCTCATCTTTATGGCAGCACTACGCTGAAGGACATCGAACAGAACTGCCTCGCGCTGGCCGACGCCCTCGAGTTCGACTGCGTATTCCGACAGACGAACAGCGAAAGCGAGTTGATCGACTGGATCCAGGAAGCGTTCTTGCAGGACGCCGCGCTGATCATCAATCCAGCCGGCTTTTCATTCGGTCGGATTCCGGTGCTCGACGCAGTCAAGCTCATCCGCCGACCAGTAGTGGAATTGCATATCACCAACATCCACCGACGCTCGGAGGAATATCGTCACTCGACGATTTCGGTGGCGGCTACCGCGGTAATTTGCGGGGCTGGCGCAAACGGATACTTGCTAGCAATCCGCGCGATTGACGATCTGTGGGGCAACCAGACCTGAGCCGGCTCCTCTATTCATGAAGCACGCGGGCTCCTCGATGGAGCCCGAGTTCGGCTGGGGTGTCTTCTACGCAGTGGTGGTTGCCACGTTCGCCTTCCTCATGTTCTTGCGCGAGCGGCGCGTGAATCGCGCGATCGACTCCGAATTGATAGGGCTCGACATCAAGAGCTGGCTGATGTCGGCGTGCGTCAGCGCGGCGCTGTTGCTGGCGTTTTGATTGCATGGCTGCTCAAACGAATCGGGCACGGCCACCCGACACCGTACATCGACCCCGGCGTGCTCGCACTACTGACGCTCGTCCTGATCCCGATGCCGATCGGAACCGTGATCGGCGCGGTCAAGGAAGTGTTGCTGATCACGCCGCCGGATCTGGAGCGCGGGCTGCGCGACCTGATGCAACAACTGACCGCCGACTACGGCTTCGTCAAGCACTCGCACTACGCGACGCGCGTCGGCCGCGGCCTGTTCGTCGAGGTGCATATCGTGTTGCCCGAGGCGATGGAGCACGCCGGCGTCCGCCATCTCGACCAGATCCGCGACAGGATCTCGCGCGCAATCGGCGAATCGGGCCCGGACCGCTGGCTGACGGTGGCGTCCACGCGCGACCCGCGCTGGTTGTAACTTTCGCGACTAGTCCCCGAACGGGTTGTTGGTGTCCTTCACTTCGGTACTGAGGTTGTATTCCGCACGCATGGCCTTGAGTACGCCCTCGATGTCGCGCTCGAAGCCGATAGCGTTACCGAAGTGGGCCATATTCCAGTTGCAGCCTGTCTTGTCAGCCTCTTGCAATTGCGGCCGCGGCACGCGAATCTTCACGCCATCCTCGACGATTTCCTGCAGTCGATGGAGTCGCCGACTGACCTCCTGCTGAAGCTGCGAGGCATTAAGCGTCTTGCGTATCATCCAGGTCTCCTCCCGGTTGCTCGAGCCAGTCTAACGCAAGTGATGCGTTTCGCGACCTGGCGCTGAAATGCGAAGCGCCAGAGAGAAAGCAGGCGTATCGGTTCGTGGGGGTGCGTCAGCCAGCGCCGACGCGCGAAAGTCTGGCGGCTTTAGACGACGTTGGTTGTGCGTCGCACCACACATTCGTTCGCTTTCTCCGTCGCCGGCCTGGATTGTTTCCCCGATAGCCAGACATACGGATTACGAGGAACATAGGCATGCGCTAAAGGTCGCCAATGTGTAAAACCGGTGGGGGTAAGCATGGGACAACTCGACTTCAGTACCTTCGAGCACGAAGGTTGGGAGCGGGTCGCGCAGGCCTATCATGAGTATTTTGGTGATTTGACCGCCCAGTCGAACCAGGCCATGCTCGAAACCCTCTGCATTCGGCGGGGAGCCCGTTTTCTCGACGTCGCCTGCGGCCCGGGCTACCTCGCGGCCGCCGCCGCGCGCAGCGGCGCGGATGTCGCCGGCGTGGATTTCTCGGTCGCGATGGTCGACAAGGCGAGACGCGTCTTTCCGGCACTTGAGTTCCGCGTCGGCGACGCGGAGGATTTGCCATTTCCCGACGCAAGCTTCTCGGCAGTGGGGATCAGCTTCGGAATGTTGCACTTTGCGCACCCCGAGCGCGCACTCGCGGAGGCGTTTCGTGTACTGCAACCTAACGGCAGAATCGCCTTCACGGTATGGGCGACACCGAACAAGGCGGTTGGCTTCGGCATGGTGTTGAAGGCGATCGAGGAGCACGGGACGACCGACGTACCCGTCCCGCCGGGACCACCCTTCTTCCGATTCAGCGATTGGGAGGAATCGAAGCGCCTGTTGCTCGATGCCGGGTTCGTCCAACCGGAGGTGCGGGAGTTGGACCTCACGCTCGTGCTTCGTGCTCCCACTACACCTTTTCATGCACTCCTGCGTGGTGGCGTGCGGGTTTCCGCGTTGCTACACGCGCAGACGCCGGCCGCGCTCGCGTCTATTGAACGGGCAGTCGCACACGAGGCGCAGGCGTATCGCAGCGATACGGGGGACCTCAGGCTTCCGATGAGCTGCGTTCTGGCTTCCGCACTCAAGCCTTAGGGCGAGCGGGCTGACTCAACTCACCTAGACCGTCGCGGCGAGCTTGAATTCATCGAACCTGGCTACTGGTGGCGATAGTTCCTGGACTTCCAGACGGTCCACCAGAGCTGCATGCGCACCGTCAACCAGCCAATCGCAGATTCGCTCGAGTTCTTCAGCGTGTCCTTGCAACACAGCCTCGACCGAACCGTCCATCCGGTTGCGCACCCAACCCGTGATGCCTCGAGCCGTGGCCTCGTTGATGCAAGCCTGCCGGTAACCTACACCCTGCACGTGGCCATATACCCTGACCAGTCTGGTCCGTAAATCGGTATCGAACTGTGGCGTCATGATGCACGTAACTCCAGGTCGGATAAGACGCAGCGCAATTGCCTCTGGTCGCTGTCGCTGTCGCTGTCAGTCCGGAAGCAAAAGCGCTGCTCGACACGAATCGCGAATTCGACAGTCAACCTCCGCGCACCTCGTCGGTTTCGCCTGCCGAGTCTGTCGCCTCCCAATCCGCCTTCGTCGTTGCTGCTGGCGTCACCGGCTTGATACGTGTCCACCACGCGGTATTTGCCGGTGCATGGAAGCGGAACTGCGTGCTCCATGCCGCCCAGAACTCCCGCTGTGCGGCCTGGGACGTCGGGAGAACAAAACCTAACTTCTCAGCGAGTGCCGGCAGATAAAGGTCAAACGCTGATTTGACAACGTCGCCCCAGCTTCTTGCCTCTAGAATCGCAAGCCGATACGCAATTGCCGCAATGGCGGCCGCAATCGCAGCGTTCTGAAAAAGATCCGCCAACAGGTAATTACCGGCCAGTCCGTCGGCAAGCCAGATGTCAATCGCTCGCACCAAGGTAAAGATGGACGTAAAGGTACCCAGAACGACGAGTCCGACCAGAAAGTCAACTGGAGCTCTCGCATCCGCAATGATTGCCTGATAGTCCTTTGGGATGACTGCAAGAAGACGCGGCCATACGAATATGCTGTCAACCTTATAGACTTCGCTCGAGTAACCCTCGAATGCACGCAACGTGTTCCCAAAGGCCGTAGGAAGAACGAGATTTTCATGCCGGGGGAAATCACGGGCGTTCCGCTCCTGGTTGCGGTACAGCCTCGCCCTTACGGTGGCTCGGTTCGATTCAGCCTTTCTGTATTCCAACGATTCCTTTGAGGCTTTAAGCCGCTCGATTGTACTGTTCTCTGTAGCGAGTTCCGTACGGAGGCGTTCTATGAGGTCCAGCTGACGATTGCGGCGATTTCGCTCATCGCGCTTCCAGGCCTCGCGATTGAATGGCCATTTGTATCCTTCGAGAACCTGATAAAACCAGTTGTTCAATACCAACAGGATCAGCGATAGGACCCATACGATGATGAGGAAAGAGAACAGGCTTCCAACCTTGTCGCTGTCCGAGGTCGCCTTGTGTAGCAAATCGCAAAATGCCGGGATATCGGCGTTTGCCGCGAGAAAGCCTGTAAAGCCAAGCAGGGCCGGCAAAAAGAAGCCGAGGATAAATGCTTTGTCCAGCAGTTTCGATAGGCCCGAGAGCATCGGAGATTATCCCTTGGCAAGTTCAGCGACGCACTGGCGGTGGGTTGTCGTCATCTGGGTCCTGCTGCGACTGTCCCGGAAGACCTCCGAATTGAAGAGCCCGGTGAACCGCATTCAAATCGATGCTTGCCAGTTTGCTCGGCGGCGTTGCTGAGCCGGAGTCGTCTACAAGATGTTGATAGAGGAAATCGACAACCGCACCGAGGGCATTGAGGGCGCTCGCGTAATCTCGTGCAATCGCCAGGTCGTGGACTTCTACGGCCCGCCTCATCACCAATTCGCGTAGCGGTTCCGGTGCTGATTCGTATTGGCGAGCAAACGCGGCGTTCCGTTTGATCTCTTCAAGCCGGTCGATCGCTTTTGAGGCACTGCGGCGGCTCTGCCCCCTGGGTACATGCGTGGCGCTGCGCCCGACCACTTTTGTCAGCAGTTCGACGATTTCACGAGATGAGTTTTCTTTCATCCTGGCTCTCCAAGGGGAAAACACACTCGCCTCCCCGGCCCCGCCCGGGCGTCAATGCTCGAACCGTTACTCGATGTTAGTACAGCTGTTCGGTAGGAGGAAACAGTATATCGGTGCGCACGCCGCAGAAGTGTCGCGTGGACTTCGCAACAAGTGAACTATCGCCGGGTTCCTCGCTGCCTCGCGCATACGGTTGGTCAAGCGAGCGGCACAGGACAATCCCTTAACGCTTGCCGGGCAATGTTCAGACATGCGCGCGCAATTCTCCGCAGCGAAATGTTGGTTTCGGACCGTCGCTGCCCGGTCAAAGTGTAGGGTGAGTCCCACCACCGAGTCCACGTCGCCACTGTCACGCGAACATTCAACGCCTACGCAGCCCGTTAGCGGCACGCTTGCCTGACAGCCCCTCCGTCGGCACGGTCTTTGCATCCAGAAACTGCGTCAACCGGAGATAGCCATGATGCGATGTTTTGCGGACTTCGCTCCCAAGCAAGCGCTGCGCGGCAGTGCAGCCGTACTTGCTGCCACCATACTCCTAACAGCATGCGGGACGGGAATGGCGGCATTCGCCGGACTGCTTCCGAAATCCGACGGGGTAGCGACCGCAGTGACCGCTACACCGTTGGTCGAACTGCAGACCACGATGACGAATCTAATCGAATCCGGTTACGAGGACATTTCCGCAACTGCTGACTAAGCTCGCCCACAAGCTCGGCGGTGCCGCGCCACGCCACGTGATATCACTGTCGGAACCGACTTCACCGTTCATCAGGTGTTGAACACGGTTCGTCTTCAACTCTGTTCTCTGCCATTAGCTATGCTTCTCTCTGTGTCTTGCGCCCGCCGCGAAGCACGGCCACCAAACACCGGCACAGTCGCTTGCGCACGACCCAATGATCGGTCCGACAGGTACCGTTACGTCACCAGCGGGCAGGCACGGTCGTATTGATTGCGTTCGAGCAATGCCCAACACCTGGCGGACCACCGCGTACTGCACGAACATAGGAGCGAAAGGTGGCAAATATTGACTTCGAGAACCTCCGGCAGTTGTTTCCAGTCACCGACGATATTCCCGATTCCGTCCGCCTCGCGGAGCCGATTCATCAGCGCGTCTCGCTCGTCGATGGAGAATTGAAGGCATGGGATGGCGCCTGCAAGAACGTGCAGTCGCCAGTCTGCGTGCGACAAGCCTCCGGCGACGCTGAACAGGTCGTCATTGGCAGTTATCCGGTCATGGGCGAGGTCGAGAGCGATGCCGCGCTGAACGCGGCCGTGCGAGCCTACGATCACGGCCGCGGTGAGTGGCCAACGATGACAGTCGCGCAGCGCATCGGCTGCATGCAAGACTTCATTCGTCTCATGGCGGCCACGCGCCATGAGATTGTGAATCTGATCATATGGGAAATCGGCAAGAGCCTTGCCGATTCGCAGAAGGAGTTCGACCGCACCATCAACTATATGCAAGACACTATCTCGGCGCTCAAGGAGCTAGACAATAGCAACTCGCGCTTTGTCATCGCCGAGGGCACCATCGGCCAGATTCGCCGCTCTATCGTGAGGAGCAGTTCGGACCGATCATCCCAGTCGTGCCGTTCGATGACATCGATACACCACTCGAGTATGTCATCACTTCGGACCACGGTCAGCAGGTCAGCATTTTCGGCACCGACGCTGCCCAAATTGGCTCGCTGGTCGACCCGCTCGTCAATCAGGTGTGCCGCGTCAATCTCAACAGCCAGTGCCAGCGAGGCCCAGACGTCTTTCCGTTTGCCGGCCGCAAGGATTCTGCGGAAGGTACGCTATCGGTCACCGATGCGTTGCGCGCGTTCTCGATTCGCGCCATGGTCGCGGCCAAAGAGACCGACCTGAACAAGACGCTGCTCGATACGATCGTCACGAATCATCACTCGAAGTTCGTGAACACCGGTTTTATCTTTTAGCGGCTCGATGGGTACCGAGCAAGAGTCCCGGTGCGGAGGTTCAGCGCGCGATGCCGTCAAGGTCAGCGCATCGCGCGCACGGTTGAGTGAAAGGGTCCATTCGTCAGTTGGGGCGATTTCGCACGACGTCCGGCCAGTCGATGCCCGTAGAAAAGCATAGGTTTAAAAGCGACGAATATTTGCGACCTGCTCGTATTGTTCCACACCGACTACGACTCGGTACTCCTGCATCAGCCGGATGAGCGCCTGCGACGCCCTGGAAATCACACCGTAGACTTCCAGCTGCTCGGCGTGCACCAGCGCCTGCCCCAAAGTCATGGCCACGTCAGTCCCCTTATTGCAGTTGAACAGCGAGCAAGTCGTTGGCGAACGCGGGTCGGGCGGAGGCGAACTCCATCAGGTCGAGGAAGCCCTCGCTGAGCGCAAACTCATGCAGCGCATCATCGCCGCTGTCAGCTTTGATGCGACCGTAGCTTTCGACCATTTTCAGGTCGGTAATCAAGTACATCATCTCAACCTCTTTCTGTCTGGGAATGCCCCGAGTTGTCGCGCTCATACCTCGACGGAAAGAATGCGCCCCGTCGGGCCGTTGTCGTCTCATGCTTCGGTCCGAAGAGTACGTAGCGTGGCTTAATTCAAGCTTAAACAATGCCAACGATGAGAACGCCTCGCCGCAACGGAGATTCGGCGGCGCCCAGTCGGAAAACCTCGGGGAATAGCATTCAATCCGTCGCGAAGCGGTTGAACGCTGGACGGTCGTTTGGCGGGGAGAATAAAGTGGCCCCGGGCCACTTGCTCGATGGCGGAGCAAGCGGCTGTTATTGAATGTCAGTCCGCAATCTCCGGCTCGACCAGCTTCGCCAGTTGCGCGAGCGACTCCTGCCAGCCGAGGTAACACATCTCGACCGGAATCATCTCGGGGATGCCTTCCTGCACGATGTTCAGTTCGGTCCCGCACGACACCTGCCGCAACGAAACGGTCGTGTGCATCTGACCGGGCAGATTCGGGTCGTCGAAATGGTCCGAATAGCGGATCTTTTCGAACGGCACCAGTTCGATGTACTCGCCGCCGAACGAGTGCCCCTTGCCCGAGCCGAAGTTATGAAACGACATCCTGTAGGTGCCGCCGACGCGCGCATCCATCTGACGCACGTCGCAGGTGAAGCCATACGGCGGTAGCCATTTCGCCATCGCGGCGGGTTCGAGGAATGCGCGATAGATACGCTCGGGCGTCGTGCGCAAAACACGGTGGAATTTGACGGTTCCGGTAGCCATGATGAGTATGCCTTTCACGGGAGGGGTTGAATATACTGTCACGACGCGCCCGCGTTGCGGGAATCGACACGCACGAGACCAGGCAAAACCCGTAGACGGGTTGACACTCGTTTAGCAGATGCATCGCCCCATACGGACTGCGTTGCGGTCGAAGCGTCCCCGGTCGCCATAGCGTCCCCGTCCTTTTTAGATGATCGATGATTGCAACGCATCAGAGACCGCCGGCCTACGCCGGCCATTGAAGTCCGGATGCATGGCTGCAATCGTTACCTTCAATCCGTTGCAAATGAGAACTTGGCAAGCCGGGGGCGTCCATGCATGGTGTATAGGCAACTTGATGAGCAGGGACTTCAGGCGGCGAGTTTCTGCTGAACCGGTTGATCGTCTTTCACCGGTTCGCCATCCCTGAAGGCAATGCCTTCCAGCAACAGCTTGATCTTTTCACGCGGCGCCAGGCTTTCTCGGCTTCCTCGATCAGCTTGAATGCCAGACCAAGGAAGGTGGGTCGCGACACACAGTTGCGCGTGCGCGTCGTACGGTGTCGCACCGTCGCGAACGTCGACTCAATCGGATTCGTGGTCCGCAAATGCTGCCAGTGCTCAGCCGGGAAGTCGTAAAACGCCAGCAGGCTTTCCCGGTCCTTCTTCAACGTTTCCGTTGCCTTCGGATATTTCGCCGCGTAGACCGTCACGAAACGATCAAACGCGCCTTCCATTCGCCATTCGAGGTCTTTGCCCCAACACTTGCTTCAGCAGCTCAATCAAGGCTCTAAACATTAAACCCGCCGTTGCGCTTCGACCTTGAAACCGCCGTTTACGTACGGCCATAAAACATAATTCGTATTACATATAGGGAATACCCGCTGAATGATGGCCGAAACTGACGGTGTGATGCGCCCCCGAGAGCACCCGTGTCCCACTATCCTCATCCTCATGGCAGCGTTGTGCAGCACAGCATTCGAAGACCTCCACATCTCGAATCGGGGAAAAAGATGCAAACGTTCGATGTGTTGACTTATGTTGCTCATACCTTGCGTGCGGGAGAGCGCGTAGGTGTTGCCTCTATTCTCTGCGTCGCCGTCGAGATAATGCTGCCGTATGGCAAGGTGTCGTTTGCATCACGCGCGCGCGGCATTCTGTTTCACATTTGTTATTTGTTTATAGGTGGGCTTTTCTTCGAACTTTATCATTCTGTGATCGTCGCACTGCATATCCGACCGCTTTTCTCGATATCGCTTGACGGCGTATTGGATTCGCCGCGGCCAGTCTGGCGCGCCACCAGCATCGCCCTTGCTATCGCTGGGGCGATACTGATTGGTGATTTGCTGTACTACTGGTTCCATCGCGCGCAGCATACGTTCGGTTTCTTATGGCGGTTCCACCAGGTCCACCATTCGATTCGCGAGATGAATGTGTGGAACTGCAATATGCATGTATCGGAGGAGTTGCTCCGTCCCCTCGTTGTCACGCTTCCAATGGCACTACTGATCGACTTCCATCCTCCATTCCTATGGTCGTTGATTGGCATGGTGATACTCATTCAGGGCACCTTCGAGCACGCCGATACACGCATCAGCTTTGGCCCGATTTCCTATCTGTTCCCAGACAATCGATTTCATCGAATTCATCATTCAGTCGAGTTGCGCCATTACAACCGAAATTTCGCTGCAGTCGTGACCTTATGGGACGTATTGTTTGGGACCGCACACTTCCCGAAGAAAGGCGAATGGCCCGAGGTCGGTCTTGACTACACTGATGAGCCTGACGGTCTGGTTGATTATCTGCTGATGCCATTCACCGTCAGGCTACCCGCCACCGCTGTACAAGACCCATCCCCACGGAGGACGGAGTGATGTCCCCACTCGCAACGACACTCGGATCGCGGCTTGCCGATGCGAAAAACAGGCCATCGGGTTTCGACTACATGCGTCTCGTGCTCGCCGTCCTCGTGGTCGCGAGCCACACCATTAACGTCTGTTATGGTCACAAGTTCACTCAAGCGGTATGGTCCGGGCCTGCACGAGCACCGCTCGCGCTAATCTTGCCAATGTTCTTCGCTCTGAGCGGTTTCCTGGTTGCCGGCAGCTTCGAACGTTGCCGCACGATCGTTTCCTTCTGCGGGCTGCGGGTACTGCGGCTGCTACCCGCATTGGCGGTCGACACGCTGATCGCCGCATTGCTGATCGGGCCGTTCTTTACCACGCTTCCACTTCATCAATATTTCACTGATCCCGAGTTCCGGGCGTACTTCCTGAACATTCTCGGAGACGTCCATTTCGCGCTGCCAGGTATGTTCGCCAACGATCCTTGGCCGGATGCAATCAATCAGCAATTGTGGACGTTACCGTTCGAACTAGCCTGTTACGTCGCATTGACTATTGCGTCGTATGCCGGCATGGCACAACGACCGCATCTTTTACTCGCCGCATCAATTGGTGCGAACGTCTTACTCGTTGCGCTTGCGCACCGTTCCGGTTCGGCTGGTATGACCGTACACGGACCGATGCTCGTTCTCTGTTTCTTCTATGGCGTTTGCGCGTACCAGTTCCGCAACCGGATCGTCTGGAGTTCATGGCTCTGTGTGCTATCTGGCCTCGTCGCAGTGATTTGCCTATCCGTTCGCGGCGCGGATTACTTCGCGGCGCTGCCCGCCGCCTATCTGACCGTCTTTCTCGGACTCACGCAACCAAGACGCCACCGCTTTGTCGCAAGCGGTGACTACTCATACGGCATCTTTCTTTACGGTTTCCCGATACAGCAAACTGTGGCCGCGATGCTTGCCCCGGCCGCCCTCACCTGGTACGTTCATTTTCCGATTTCCCTCGCCCTCACACTTCTCTTTGCAATGATGTCGTGGCATGGCGTCGAAAAGCGTGCCCTGAAACTGCGCGGCTTGCTGGACCGTATCGAAACCGCGTGCGTTGCATATCGCCGCCGCCGTGCCGGGGGGGCGATATCTCGTACCGGCGCCCGCGGTCCGAATCACGAAGTCGCCGACCCTCGAATGATCGTCAGAAGGCGGGGAGAGGCAGCCGCAGAGATTCAATCTCGCGCAATTCGTAGCGGCGCTGCGGGGCGTCTTTGCTCATCAAGGTCAGATACGGAGCAGCGAAATACCACTCTTCATCCAATACATCCGTTGGGTAGGGCCCGCGTTTTTTCCTGCCGCCAGGATACCAGGTCTGGCGCGAAGTTCCTGACACGCATCTAAGATGGGTGGTTCCCGTCAGAGCCACAAAGGAAGGTCATGGGCATCGACTCGACACATCAAACCGCCATCAAAGCTTTCGTGTTCGATGTCTTCGGAACCGTGGTTGACTGGCGAAGCGGCGTCGCGCGCGAAGCGCAACCGTTTCTGCAGCGGCACGCGCCGAATCTCGACGCATCCGACTTCGCGGACGCATGGCGACGCGAGTATTCGCCCGCGATGGAAGAAGTGCGTAGCGGACGCAGACCGTATGTGCGTCTCGACGTGCTGCACCGGGAAAACCTCGTCAAAGGGCTGGCGCGTTTCGGCATCGCCAACGTTCCCGAACCGGAGATCGATGAGTTGAACCTGGCCTGGCATCGGCTGGACCCCTGGCCCGATGCCGTCGACGCATTGCGGCGCCTGAAGGCGCGCTTCATCATCGCACCGCTATCCAACGGCAACATTCGCCTGATGGTGGACATCGCAAAGCGTGCCGGTCTGCCTTGGGATGCCATTCTCGGTGCCGAAGTCGTCCGCGCTTATAAACCCTCGCCGCTGGTCTATAGCGAAACGGCGGAAATTCTCGGCATTGCGCCACGCGAATTATGCCTCGTGGCCGCACACAACAACGATCTCGCCGCTGCCCGGCGCGTCGGCTTGAGCACCGCGTTCGTCGTGCGGCCCACCGAGCATGGCCCTCAACAGGCGAGCGATCTGAAGGCAGACGAGGCGTGGGACTTCATCGTCGACGATCTGCACGAACTCGCGACGCAACTAGGCTGCGCGCGCTGACGCAAACCCACGCAAGGCGACGTACTGCAACAGCATGATCGTCTTGCCGTCGACGATTTCCCCTGCGTCGACCGCTCGCAACGCGGCTTGCAACGGCATTTCGATCACCTCGAGATCTTCCCCTTCATCCTCGACGCCGCCGCCGTCGTTGACCCGCATCGACGCGTCGTACTCGCCGACATAGAAGTAGAGCTTTTCGGTTACGGATCCCGGGCTCATGTAGGCCTCGAAAATCTTGTGGACCTGACCCACGCGATACCCCGTTTCCTCCTCGACTTCGAGCCGGATGCGTTCTTCCGGCGAAGCGTTGTCGAGCAACCCGCCCGGCGCTTCGATCATCATGCCGTCGTGACCGTTCACGAACGCGGGCATGCGGAATTGTCGCGTGAGTATCACGTTGCCGGTGCGCGGACTGTGCAGCAGGATTGTCGCGCCGTTGCCGCGATCGTAGGTCTCGCGGTTCTGCCGCTGCCATGTGCCATCGCGACGCAGGAAGTCGAACGTCACCTTCTTCAGCGTGTACCAGTCGTCGGATAGCAAGGTCGTTCCGACGATGCGAACCCGGTCTTTCGTTGCGGTCATGGCGCCTCCTGTCGACCATGGACAATGATTCATGGTATCGTGCAACTTCGTGCAATTTCAAGATATTTCGTGTAATGCAATGTTGACGACCCAACGCAAGAAAGCGATCCTCGACGAACTCGCGCGCAACGGGCAGGTCCTGGCAGGCGAGCTGAGCGCGGCGTTTGGCGTGTCGGAAGACACGATCCGCCGCGATCTACGCGAACTGGCCGCGCAGGGGCGCTTGCAGCGCGTCCACGGCGGCGCGTTGCCCGCGTCGGCGGCGCTCGCGTCATTCGAGCAGCGTCAGGACATCGAGACGCTCGCCAAGCGGCGCATCGCTCGGCGAGCGGTCGAACTGATCGCGCCGGGGCAAACCGTGATCGTCGACGGCGGCACCACGTCGGCGCTATTGGTCCAGGCGCTGCCGTCCGATTTGCACGCGACCATCGTCACGCATAGTCCGAGCGTCGCCACGGTGCTTGCCGCGCATCCTTGTGTCGAGGTGATCCTGATTGGCGGCCGGCTTTACAAACATTCGATCGTGGCCGTCGGCGCCGCGGCGATGGAAGGCATTTCGCGCATCCATGCCGACCTGTACTTCATGGGGGTGACCGGCGTGCATCCCAGCGCTGGGCTGAGCACCGGTGACTTCGAGGAAGCCGCGATCAAGCGCGCGCTCGCCGCGCGGGCGGCGGAAACGGTCGTGCTCGCGTCATCGTCGAAACTGAACGCCGCATCGCGGTTCGTGATCGGCGAGATCAAACTCGCGCAGACCATCGTGGTCGAGAAGAAGACCCGCGCGGAATTGACGAAGCCGATCGAAGCGGCTGGGGTGACTGTGGTGAGAGCGTAGGGGTGGCGCGCCATGGATCACGCGTCCGTCGGGCGTACGCCGCCCGATCACATCCGCGCATGACGGATAGACATAGAAGGCGCCGGTCGGACGAGGACAATAGAGTCCATCGATCGCATTCAGTCTATCCACCACGAGATCGCGCCGCTGCGATTTTTCGAAGCCGGAGTTTCATCCGCGCGCGGCCGCTTCCGAACAAAGATCAAACAGGCGACTTTTGAAGTGCTAGGATGACGCGCGCAACCCGGCTTGTTCCACGAAGCGACACTGCCGGGTTGCCGACACGATGGTGAAATCGTTGCGTTGTGCAGCCTGATACTCAAGTACAGAGGAGACACTCAATGAAACTTTCGAAGCTGCTTATAAACGCGTTGGCGCTCTCGGCTCTCAGCTTTACCGCGGTCGCGGCTCATGCCGAAGATCTGCTCGACTCGGTCAAACAGGCCGGAGTCCTGAAGATCGGTCTCGAAGGCACCTATCCGCCGTTCGACTCGCGCAACAAGGACGGCGAGCTCGAAGGCTTCGACGTCGATGTCGCGAAAGCCGTGGCGGCGAAGCTCGGCGTAAAGCCGGTATTCATTCCGACCGAGTGGAGCGGCATTATCGCGGCGCTGCAGAGCGGCAAATTCGACGTGATCATCAATCAGGTCACCATTACCCCGCAACGCAAACAGGTTCTTGATTTCAGCCAGCCCTACACGTACTCGGCCGCGCAGCTGATCCAACGGGCGGACGACAAGCGTGAGTTCAAATCGCTCGACGAATTCAAGGGCGACAAGAAGATCGGCGTGACGCTCGGCACCAACTACGACCAGATGGCGCGCGCGGTACCTGGCATCAACGTGCAAACTTATCCGGGTGCGCCCGAGAAACTGCGCGATCTCGCCGCCAGGCGTATCGATGCGACGATCGACGACCGGCTGATGCTGCCGTACATCATCAAGAACTCGCAGTTGCCGTTGCGTACGGGCGCGGTGCTGAAAGGCGCCGAGCAGGAAATGGGCATCCCGTTCCGCAAGGACAATCCGAAGTTCGCGAAAGCACTCGACGACGCGCTGACCCAAATGAAGCAGGACGGCACGCTCAAGAAGATCTCGATGCACTGGTTCGGCACGGACGTGACTCAGCCTATCGCGCAGTAATTTTCTCGTTGTTCTCGCGTACCCGCGCCGAGCTGCCGAATGGTCGACGCGGGTACGCCGCTTGCTCGCTGAGCGGTTTCTGCCGCGCAATCGCTCGCGATCAACGCTTCCATTGCTTCGAATCACGAAGCAAGCGCGGATACGCCATTACGCGCACCTTCTCCCTCGTTCATCACGTTTCATTCTTCGTGCTGAATGCATGCACGCTCTGCTGCGCCGCAGTTGCCTGATGCTTCGAAAGCGTGCGATGCTTTCGGAGCCATTGATCCGGCCACCTCGTGTCGGACTCGCATGTCGCCGGGAGACGACCGCGAATGGCACGCGATGAGACCAGTGAAATGCCCACAACCTTGGAGGCATCATGAGCATTCAATCACTGTCTCGCAGCCGCAACGCATCAACCGCCCATCTCTTCCCCAGCTCAAGTAAGTACTTCGTGCCGCGGCGTTCGCCGATCACGCTCGGCGTCGCCTGCATCGCCTCGCTCGTCTTCTCATCCGCGAGCTGTCTGGCCGATACCCAGGTGGGCGCCACGCTGCCGCCGGCGCCCGACATTCTGTACGGCGATCTGTTCGTCGCCGTGCAAACCGCGCAGATCTTCGCCGACCAGAAGACGTTCGTCGACGCGACGCCGAATGGCAATCCCGCCGCGATCGTCCAGCTATACGAAACGCAGAAGAACCAGCCCGGCTTTTCGCTGCAGAAATTCGTCAGCCAGTACTTCACGCCGCCGCCCGATCAGAGCATCACGCCGCCGCCGAACCAGAGTCTGCGCGAGCACATCGACTGGCTCTGGGACGGCCTCACGCGCACGACGACGAGCGCGCCCGACTACAGCTCGCTGATCCCGCTGCCCAAACCATACGTCGTGCCGGGCGGCCGCTTTCGCGAAGGCTACTACTGGGATACCTATTTCACGATGCTGGGGCTGCAGGAGTCCGGGCGTGAAGATCTCGTCGACGATATGCTCGACAACTTCGCGTACATGATCGACACGTTCGGCCACATACCGAACGGCAATCGCACGTACTATCTGAGCCGCTCGCAGCCGCCGTTCTATTCGTATATGGTGGAGCTCGCGGCGCAAAAGGAAGGCAACAAGGTTTATCAGAAGTACCTGCCCGTGCTGCGCAAGGAGTACGCGTACTGGATGCAAGGCTCGTCCAGCACGCCGCCCGGCGGCGCTACGCACAATGTGGTCGTGCTCAACGATGGCACCGTGCTCAACCGCTACTGGGACGATCTGGACACGCCGCGCGACGAGTCGTACCTCGAGGACGTGCAGACCGCGCAGGCGAGCGGCCGGCCGGCCAACCAGGTCTACCGCGATCTGCGCGCGACCGCCGAAAGCGGCTGGGATTTCAGCTCACGCTGGTTCGGCGACAACCAGACGCTCGCAACGGTGCGCACGACATCGATCATCCCGGTCGATCTGAACAGCCTGTTGTTCCATCTGGAGACGACGATCGCGCGCGGCTGCTCGGAGACACGCGACTTCCGTTGCGTCGCGCAGTTCATCGGCTACGCGGCGCGGCGCGCGGAAGGCATCAACCGCTATCTGTGGAATAGCCACGGCTACTACGGCGACTACGACTGGCAACTCGGCAAGGCGCGCGACAACCAGACACCGGCGATGCTGTATCCGCTGATGGCCGGCGTGGCGTGGCCCGATCGCGCGTGGAAGACCGCCCAGACCGTGCAGAATGTGCTGCTCAAGCAGGGCGGCCTCACGACGTCGACCTATAACACCACGCAGCAATGGGACGCGCCGAACGGCTGGGCGCCGTTGCACTGGATCGCGATTCAGGGCCTCAAGCGCTACGGACGCGCCGACCTCGCGCAACCGATCGGCACGCGTTTTCTCGCGGACGTCGAGAACGTCTACAACACGCAGCACAAGCTCGTCGAGAAGTACGTCGTGGAAGGCGCGGGCGAAGGCGGCGGCGGGGGTGGCGAGTATCCGCTGCAGGACGGCTTCGGGTGGACCAATGGCGTAACGTTGATGCTGCTCGATCTGTATGGCAATGGGCAGTGAGTCCCCGCGGCATCGTCAAGCGAGTGTCGTGCGGCTAGTCCCAATGGAAGCAGAATGATCTGGCTCGCCAATATTGTTCTCGTGCTGCACGCGCTGATCGTGGTGTTTATCGTCGGCGGACTGTTCGCCATCTGGATCGCCCACGGTTTGGGACTCCCGTGGGCGCGCAATCGCACATTCCGGACGGTACATGTTCTCGCCATCGGTATCGTGGCGACCCTTGCGGTGCTCAATGTGCCGTGCCCGTTAACCGTTCTGGAGGATCGTCTGCGCACGGGAACGGTCGGTCCGCAAGGGTTCATACAGCGCTGGGTCAGCGCCTGGCTGTATTACGACTTTCCGGGCTGGGTGTTCGTAGTCGCCTATGTCGCGTTCTTGCTGGCAGTGATTGTTACGTGGTACCGAATTCGGCCACGAGCGTGACGGGCGTTCCGCCGCCCCCCTCGCCGAAGCGATCGACGCCGCCCGGACGGAAATTCCCCAGCCTGCTCCTTTTTAATTCTATTGAGGACGCATTTTCACCGGTTAAATTTACCATTAAGTTAATTTATCAAACGCAATTAATTCCGACAACATAGCCACGAAAATCCGCAGTTCCTCGTCGCCATTCAATGCAATTCGGATAAATCCACCAGCGTTTTTCTGCCCCCCCATGCGGCGGCGACCGCGCCAGCGCTCGATCTCAAAGCGCTACTCCCCCACAAGATCCGACTTTATTCTGAATCGCATAATTGCCGCTTGATCCTTGACAAAACCGCATTTCGCATCCTATTTTCACTCTTGCTGTAAGCATCGGAAAGATTAAATTTTAAATTTCTCTTGAAATGTCGAGATAAATCGACAAGGAATCCCTTTATCCATTCAATTAGTAATTTCAGAAAGCGAATGGAAATATTAATGAAAGTATTTTGAATTAATGCATTGCGAAAAGCTGTCCATGCAACCGCTGCGTGCCATCGAGTGCGGTGCGGGTTATTCGATCTCCAATGCGCGCGACCGGCGAAAAGCGGCCTTTGTGTAGCGGTATCACTCACCAGGGAACGAGATGAAACCAGACAGAAGGAGTACCGACGATGGTCGCGTCCGTCGTCATGGCCGGCTCGCCGCGCTAAGCGCGCTGACACTCGGAATCGTTATGCTCGCCGGATGCGGCGGCGGCGACGGAGGTTCGTCGGCGTCGACGGTACCAAGCGGCATGGCGCAGGTCGCCAATCAGGCGCAAGCGGCGTCGGCGCCGCAGACGCCATCCGCCAATCAGCCCTACACCGATCTCACCACCTATTCGACGAGTGCGACGTCCGGGATAGCCGCGTCGCTGGTCGCGGAGAAAGCGGCGATCATGCATTACCAATGGACGTCCGGCAGCACCACCGTCAATTACACGACGACCACCGGCCACCTGACCGCAATGGATCTGACGAGCGGCGCACCCGAAGCGACGATGTCCTACGTGGCCTACACGGCGCCGAGCACGAATGGCAAACCGCGCCCCGTTACGTTCGTCTATAACGGCGGGCCGGGTTCTTCGTCGATCTGGCTGCGTCTCGGATCGTTCGCGCCGACGCGCGTCGCGACCACCGATCCGCTGCTGAACGGCACCAGCTGGCCGAACTATCCGCTTGTGAACAACACCGAGAGCCTGATCGACACGACCGATCTCGTGTTCATCGATCCGCCGGGCACGGGCCTCTCCGAAGCGATCCTGCCGAACACGAACCAGACCTACTGGAGCACCGATGCGGACGCGAACATCATGCGCGACTTCATCATCCGCTACCTGACGGTCAATTCACGCAGCAGCTCGCCGATCTATCTGTACGGCGAATCGTACGGCACGCCTCGCACCGACATACTCGCGCTCGCGCTCGAATCGGCCGGCGTGCAACTGACGGGGATCACGCTGCAGTCTTCGATCCTGAACTACTTCGCGGATGCGATCGAGGCGGTGGCAATCACGGGTTCGCCCGACCAGCTCGCGCTCGAAACCGATACATTGAGCGGCTACATGCCTGGCTATGCCGAGGTCGCGGCGTACTACAATCAGGTATCGCCAGCGCCAGTGAGTCAGGCGACCTACGCGCTTCGCAGCGAGGCGTTCGTGACCGCCAACTACAACCTGTTCAAGAATTATTCGCTGTACTGGACCTTGAGCCAGCTCGGCGCGCCCACCTACGCGGGACCGCCGAACTTCCCGCCGACGTGGCTGGAGAAGTTCTGGGACGCCGAATCCGGTCTCACGTTGCAGGCGATGCAGGGCTACTTCAACATCAATCCGTTCAACCTCACGCTGGTGCCAGGCTCGACGATAGGCCGCTACGATGGTCGCGTGTCGTTGCCCAACTCGGACTCGCGTCTGCAGAGCGACGGCGACCCGTCGGACATCCTGATCTCACTGCCATTCACCAATGCATTGGCGACACAGATGCCGGATTACCTCGGCTACACGGCGCCGAACGCGGCGTACATGCCGCTGAACGACGCAATCATCGAGGTGTGGGATTTCTCGCACGGCGGCCAGCCGCTGCCCGACACGATCCCCGATCTGCTCGGCGCGCTAAAGCTGAATCCGCAACTGAAGGTGCTGGCGGAAAACGGCTTCCACGATCTCGCCACGCCGTTCTTCAATACCGAGAAGCAGCTCGCGCGGCTCAAGACGGTCCAGGGTCTCAACCCGAATCTGCAGGTCAACTTCTTCCAGGGCGGACATATGATTTATCTGGATGACGTGGCGCGCCCGCAGATGAAGGCGGATCTCGCGGCCTTCTATGGCGGCACGCCGATAGCGGGCGCGCTGACGCTCGCGACGCTGCCTCAGCCGTGGGCCGACGAAGCGTCAGCCGCTACGCCGACGAGCGAGGCGCTCGCCGCGGCCGCGCCCTGATCGATGGTGGTTTCGCTTCGCGCGAAACCCTCTGACCACTTTTTATGGCGAATGATCATGTCTTCAATCGATATCTTGCGACGTACTCTGGCGTTGATCGTCCTCGGTGTGATCGTCGGCAGTGCGCATGCGTTGCCGCCCCAGCCGGTGGCGCCCGTGACGCTACCCAACGGCGGACACGGCGTGGACGGTCCGTTCTTTCCTCATAACCGTGCCAACGCGGTCGCGCCGACCACCGGCTCGACGCTGCAGCAGCAGGCTCAGCAGCGTGTGGAGAGCAGACTGGGCGCGAAATCGGTGCTCAGCAACGGCTCGTCGATCACCAAGGCCCAGGCGCAAAGCAATGGGCTCGGCTATATCGCCAGGCATTTTGACGAGATCGATACCGCGCATTCGGGCCGTGTGACGTTGAACGACGTTCGGCAGTATCTGCAGCAGCATCAGCAGTGAGAGTGCGGTAGTCCAGTGGTCCGGGATGACGGCCGGCGCTGCGTCGCGATCGTGCGACGCAGCGCCGGCCGTATGCGGCTGCGCGCCGCGCCCGCGCGGCGGATCGCTCACGCTCACTTGCCCGTTGCCGCCTGGATCATCTTCCATCCATTGCCCGCCGGATCGCGAAAGCCCGCATCGACGCTGCCAAAACGATCCACCGGCTCCTGCGTGAATTCCACGCCGCGCGCCTTCAATTGCTCGTAGCTCGCGCGACAGTCGGCAACGGACAGCACCAATGGCGGCATCGCCCCCTTCGCGACCATCGCGCGCAGCGTTTGCGCGGTCGCTTCATCGTGGACCGGGGGCCCCGGCGCGAACAGTCCCAACTGGAAAGTCGGCTGTTCCGGGTGCTGGACCGTGAGCCAGCGGTAAGCACCGTTGCGCACGTCGGTGTGGACGCGAAAGCCGAGTTTGTCGACGTAGAACGAAAGCGCCGCATCCTGATCGTCGACGTACAAACCGACCACATTGATACCCTGATTCATAACTCCTCCCTCGCTGGTTGAGGGTTCGACTGTATCGCTGGCCACGCGGCGGCGCTTCTCCAAAACTGCGATCGGCAGGTTCGGGCGTTTGCCCGGCCTTCGGCACGCTGGCGCGCCGGTTTCGGCGACGACCGCGCGAATCTCGTCCTCCGAGTAACCGAGCGCGCCGATCGGATCGGTCGGCCACGCGACGCCGCCGGAGGCCGCGAGACGCTAAAGCGCTTCGCAAAGGCAGCGGGGCATCGGCATCGCGGCGCTCGCGCGTCGAACGCGAGCGCTGCGTCCCTTCTGATCGTCGACGTGCGCGCCGACCACATCGATACCCTCATTCACGAAGTCTCGCTGGTAGGAGGCTCGACAGTGTCGCCGACCACGCGGCGGCGCTTTTCCAGAACTGCGGTCGTCAGATCGGGGCGTTGTGCGGCCTTCAGCACGCAGGCGGGCACGCGATCGAGTTCAGCGGGATTGGCGCGTGCCTGCACGCGCATCTCGCTCGGGCTCAGGCCGGTAATGTCGCGAAAGACGCGGCCGAACGTGCCGAGGCTTTCCCAGCCGGTCGCGAACGCAATGTCCGTAATGCCGAGGTTGGTGTCACGCAGAAGCGTGGTGGCCTGTTCGATACGCCGCGTCAACAGATAGCGGTGTGGCGGCACGCCGAAGGCCCGCTTGAACGAACGCGCGAAGTGCGCTTCCGACACGCCGCTGACTTCAGCCAGGCGCCGCACCGGCCACGCTTCGTGCGAGGCCGCATCGATGCGGTCTTTCGCACGCAGCAGGCGACGCAGCAGAGCCGGGTCTTCGAGTGCTTCGGCGCCGCCCGAGACGGGGGTCGGCGGGACTGCAGGGTCGTGTGAGCCGGGCATATGTTCGCGTTAGAACCGATAGCCGATGCCCGGCCGCCGCCGCGCCAAGAACGATCGCGGCCATGAGGAGCGTCCAGGCAGGCTTTGTCATCGAGCGGCAGGCCTCGTGTTGATGGAACGACGCACAAGCTGCGTCCCCTGGACCTGACCGCAAGCCGAGGCCATTGTTGCACGGCTTTGCGTGAACCTCGCGTCAAAGGCCGATCGAAAATTTTTCGATTTATTTAAAGAGATGACAACGGTGCTGTGGACGATACCGCGAAGAACACCGACGCGTTCGGCGGCTACCTGAAGAACGTCGTGTTCGCCTACAACATCAGCACCGGCTGACGACCGGCCAGACGTGGCCGGGTTCTTCGCAGTAAGCAGCAAGCGTTAAACGCTGATGGCAACAGCGTGCGGCGGCGGCAAGCCGCACGCGTCGAGATAGACGTGTTTCATTCGACGGCCCGCGCGGACTATTCCGCACGGGCCGTTTTCATTTCATGCGCCGGGTCGATCACATGTCCGCCATGGTGGGCGCTTCACGCGGTCTGTTCGGTCTTGCCGTAAGTGAGCCGGCCGTTTTTCGACAGCAGCACCGCAACCGGCCGCGTCATTTCGAACTCGGAGAAAATGATCGTCATGCTGGCGGTGATCGGCACCGCGAGAAAGGCGCCCGGCACGCCCCACAAAGCCGACCACACGGCCATGCTCGCGAGAATCGCGAACGGGCTCAGGTTCAGGGAGTTGCCCGTCAGATACGGATCGAGAATATTGCCGATCACGAAGTGAATCGCGGTCAGCGACACCAGCACGACCAGGATCGAATTCAGGTCGCCGAACTGCAGCACCGACATCAGCACCGGGAACACGATCGCGAGCACCGAGCCGATATAGGGCACGTAGTTCAGCAGCGCGGTCAGTATCGCCCACAGCCCGGCGAACTCGAGGCCGACGCTGCGCATCGCGAGCCAGCAGATCCCGCCTAGCAGCACGCCGAGGAACGTCTTCAGCGCGAGATAGGCGCCAATGCGCCGGTTGATGTCGGTGACCACGCCCCGGATGCGCGCCGCGTTGGTCGAATTGGCGGTCATGTTCGTCAGCTTGTCGCCGAACGTCCGGCGCTCGACCAGCAGAAAACTCGCATACAGCACGATCACGAACAGGTCGATGATCACCGACGACAGCGACGCCAGCATGCCGGTCACCATCGCCTGAATATTCAACTGTGTGAGCATGTTCCGCCGCAGCGATTCCCACGTCGGCTCGCTTTCGAGGTGCAGCAGCGTCGAAATCTTGTGGATCATCAGCAGGACCGAGTCCTGGTAGCGCGGCGCGAGCGCGACGAGCGCGTCGTAGTTCTCGACGAGCATGTCGACCGCGAAGAAGATCGCGGCGCCGATCAGGAACATCGAGAGTCCGTAGCGCAACTGGACCGGCAGCCGCGGGCCGATCACCGGAATGCGTTGCAGCAGCCGCGTGAAGTCGACCACCACGTATACCGCGATCGCGCCGAACACGATCGGCACGAAAACCGCGCGCCCGATATACAGCACCCAGCCCACAATCAGCAGCAGCACCACTACATATACGGACGCTTGCAATCTGTCGGTCATTGGTCAGTGCTCCATGAATCCGCGAACAGGTGCGCCAGAGAGTCACCCCAAGGTCACCCGAGGACGAAGGCGATGGCCGGGCACGCGCCCGCCGTGCGATCCCCTTACCAGCCGGTCGCGCGATGGACAGCACTGATCTTCGCACAGAACGATGACAGCTCACATAAAAAGCGCGCCAGATCGCTCCGCCGGCAAACTCCGGGTCGACACCTCCAAATGCGCCAGCAGAATGTCGCGAAACGTTGTGATGCGCCGGATTCGCTCGTGAAACCCATCTGCTACGCTGCCCTAATCGGTTTCGATCTCCTGACGTGATCCGAAGCGAGCGCCTGCGTCACGCGGTGGCAGCGCACGGCCGAATCCATGCAGTGAAGCCGCGCCGCGCGTGCCCGTGCGATGTCCGCGCTATATCTGTGCGTGATGTCCGATTGCACGCATCCTCTCACCTCACGACATGGGAGTACGAGATGCTGCAACGGCTGGGGTCGCGATTCGTCGCAGTGGGTCTGATGTGGACATTGTCCGCTTGTGGCGGTGGTGGGGGCGGCAGCGGCGCCGACCCGGCCAGCACCGGCTCGAACGGCGCGGCTGGCGCGACCACGCCAGCATCGAGTCCCGCGCCCGCGTCGAGTCCGACACCGGCATCTAGCCCGACCCCCGCGTCGAGCCCGTCGAGCGCATCCGACGCGAGCGCCACGACACCGAAGCTCGCCGCCGCGACGCCGATCATCGACGGCACGACACTCGGCGCCGCCATCTGGCCCGCGGGCGTCACGGCTTCGGGCGGAACCGGTCAGCCCGTCAGCGGACTGAACTGCGGGTTGCGTAGTACCGCGTACACATACGCGCATCTGTCGATCTACCAGAACGGGCAACTGCTGACGCTGCCACCCAACATCGGCATGGTCGAGCCGACCCTGACCACGCCGACTGGCTGCGCATATCCGGTGCACACGGTCGATTCGAGCGGCAAGATTCATATGGACGCGACGACCGGCGCGACCTATACGCTCGGCCAGTTCTTCTCGATCTGGGGCGAGACGCTGAGTGCGTCGAACGTGGCGGGATTGACCGCCTCGCCAATCGCGATCTACGTGAACGACGGCGGCACGCTCACGCAATATACGGGCGACCCCGCGAGCCTCGTGCTGAAGCCGCACACCGAAATCACGGTCATGGTCGGCACGCCTGTCACCCAAGTGCCCACCTACACCTGGACCGATCCGCCGCCGTTCGACCCGAACCCGATCACGCTCGTCTTCGGAGGCGTGGTCGGCTCGTCGTTCTGGCCGAACGGCACGACCTCGACGGGCGGCACCGGCACGCCGGTCGACGGCCTGACCTGCGCGCCGGACATGAGCGTGCTGTACCACGTGCACGCGCACCTAGCGATCATCAAGGACGGGCAGTGGCTCGCGTTGCCGATGAACGTCGGCATCCTGTCGCAATGCACGTATGAGATGCATACGCACGACAACACCGGCATCATCCATATCGAAGCGCCGAACCTCAAGACCTATACGCTCGGCGAGTTCTTCGATATCTGGGGCGAGCCGCTGACGAACACGAACGTCGCGGGCATCATGGGCGACGTGGTCGCGTATATCAACGACAACGGCGATTCGCGCCGCTATATGGGCGACTTGCGCAGTATCGAGCTGACGTCGTTGCGCGACATCACGCTGCAAATCGGTACGCCGCCGGTAAGCACGTTGGCGACGTATTCGTGGTACGAACCGCAGTGACGTCGGCCGGAGGCCGCGTCACTTCGCCATGGCGCGGCTTCAACGCGACGTACCCGAATGCCCGATACCGCCCGGCCCGCGCGGCACGATGCCCGCGACGGAGCGCGGCGCCGCGTTCGCGACCAGAATCATCGCCGCGCCGGCGAGACCGCTCGCCACGTGCTTCAACGCATGGCCGGCGATCACGTGATGCGTCAGCTCCCATATCTGCCAATCGAGGCTTTCGAAAATCTTCGCGACCCCGTAGAAGACGATCACGAGCGTCCATGCGATCACGCCGTCCACCTTGCGCGTGAGCGTCAGGCCGACGATCAGCATGAGCCCGCCGAACTGAAGAATCGCGTAAGGCCACAGGCTGTTGAACACGAGCCAGTAGCCGACGGTGGCGGGCGACACGACCACCATGATCAGCATCTGCGCCCAGCCGACGCGCTGTCCGCTCCACGACGTCCATAGCATGGCGAGGATGCCGGCGAACACGATGGTCATCGGCAGGCGGTCCCAGACGAGCGTCGCATCGTTCGGCGCCATGTGGTAGTAAGCCGAGCCGAACGCGGTGAAGAGCAGCCCGAGCGCGGCGACGACCATGCCGGGAAATTGCGCCGGCTGGTCGGACGCATGGCGCCGAACCCAACGCAGACAGAACACACCGGCGATCAGAATGACGACGTTCGACAGCACGTCCGCAGCATGGTGCAGCGGCCCCAGCGAGCGTTGATCGGCGAAGTGGTGATACGAGGCCGGCTGCGCGAGCGGCCATATCATCTGCAGCGCGGTGCCCACCACGAAAAGCAGCACGCTAGCAAGCAGCAAGCGGGAGATCTTCACGTTGCTCGACTCCACAGTGGGCGAAACGCTCGAAGGCGCCGTGAACCGGACCCTTTATGACCCTTTGCGCTGACACGGAGCGGATCACGCTCGATTGCATGGAAACCATGCGGTCGATGCGCGGCCGGGTTGGCCCCCGTTCGAATTCGCGCAGCCTGCTCGTATCATCGGACAAAGCGCTTTGCGCAACAAGAGCGTCGGGCGGCGCACCGATGGGCATGCGCTCATAGTATTCTTCTCAACCAATGCAAGTTGCGTGCAAGCATGCGCGCGACACCGTCAGTACAGGCGGTCGAGCGAAGCTTTGTCGAGCAACGCCACGCGATGTTCCGATTCTGGAACCGGCCGGCTCGCGCGACCCAAACGAAGACCTGGACTCCATGCAAGCGCAGATACACCACCCGTCGTTCCCGCATCGCCGATGGAGAGGCGCGCTGTGCGCGCTGCTGTGCGCAAGCCTGCTGGCCGGCTGCGCGCCGTTACCGTCGCTCGAGGGTCGCCAGGCGTCGCATGCGTTGTCGCCCGCGGTGGCGGCCACCACGGATCTCGGTCGCGCGGTCGCGCCCGAGCTGGCCGCGCACGCGGGGCTGGCGGGCATTTATCCGCTGGCGGATGCGCATGTCGCGTTTGCCGCGCGCATGGACCTGATCCGTTCCGCGCAACGCACGCTCGACATCCAGTACTACATCTGGCGCGACGATCTGACCGGCACGCTGCTGCTCGAACAGATCCACGAAGCGGCGGACCGGGGTGTGCGGGTGCGCCTGCTGCTCGACGATCTCGGCATCGCCTCCGCGCTCGACCCGACACTGGCGGCGCTCGACGCGCATCCGAACATCGAGGTGCGCCTGTTCAACCCGTTCGTCGTGCGCAGCCCGAAAATCCTCGGCTTCGTGACCGACTTTTCGCGCGCCAATCGGCGCATGCACAACAAGTCCCTGACCGCCGACGCCACCGCGACGATCCTCGGCGGCCGCAACATCGGCGACGAGTACTTCGATGCCACCGACGGCGTCGTCTTCGCCGACCTCGACGTACTCGCGGTCGGACCGGCCGCGACCGACGTCTCGCGCGATTTCGACCGCTACTGGGCAAGCGCGTCGGCGTATCCGGTCGGGAAGATTCTGCCGCACGAGAGCGTCGATGAGCTGGCCACGCTGGAGCGTAATGCGCAGGCGATCGAGCAGGATCCTGCCGCCGCTGAATACAAGCAAGCGCTGCGCGGCCCGCGCGTCGTGCAGAACCTGCTCGACGACAAGCTGCCGATCGACTGGGCCAAAACGAAGATGATCAGCGATGACCCCGCGAAAGGCCTGAACAACGCGCCGCCGGAAGCGCTGATTTCCCACCAGCTCCGCGAAGTGATGGGCCAGCCGACGAAGTCGCTCGACCTCGTCTCCCCGTACTTCGTGCCGGCAAACACGGGCACGCAGTATCTGAGCGGGCTCGCCGCCCAGGGCGTCGACGTGCGGGTGTTGACGAACGCGCTCGAAGCGACCGATGTCGTCGCCGTGCATTCGGGCTATATGAGGCGGCGCGTCGAGTTGCTGCAAAACGGCGTGCACCTGTATGAATTGCGGCGCGTGGCGGGCGCCACCTACAAGAAAGAACAGTCGCCGGGGCCGTTCGGCAGCTCCGGGTCGAGCTTGCATGCGAAGACTTTCATCGTGGACTCCCAGCGGGTCTTCGTCGGTTCGTTCAACTTCGATCCGCGCTCCGCGCATCTGAATACCGAGCTTGGACTCGTCATCGACAGCACCGAACTCGCGACGCGGGTCGATCGCAAGTTTCTCGCGCTACTGCCGAGCGTCGCGTACGCGGTGCATCTCGACAAAAACGGCAAGCTGTACTGGATCGAAACCAACGGCGACGTCGAAACCCGCCACGACACCGAACCGAATACGACGTGGTACGCACGGCTCGGTGTTTGGATGCTGTCGATTATGCCAATTGAGTCGCTGCTATAGCAGTCGCTGCTATAGCTCACAGTTCAGAATCGTCGCAAATCGCGATCTCGCACGGGATCGGGCGTGCGCTGCGTCTCGCGCAACACGCCGTTGGTGTCGAACGCGAAATTGAACAACATGTGGTGGATGTTGCTTTCGATATAACGGTATGACCAGACTTCGCGTTGCGAGAGCCGGAAGAACTGCGTTTGCACGGGGCGGCCGAAATTGATCAGCACATCGTCGCGCGTCCATTTGCCGATTTCCGCGCGATTGAATTCGCTCAACTGCAAGACCTGACGCACGTTCACGATCTTGCCTGAAGCGTCGATATCGGCGGCGACGGTGGTCGAGCCCATCGGCTGGGTCGGCCACATCAGTCGGCGGCCGCCCCCCGGCAAGTCATAGACTTCGCGCGGCGGACCCATGCGGGCGACGATCGCCGCTTGATCCTGACCCGCCTGGAATTGCTGCCACGGTTGCGCGCAAGCCGCGAGCATCAACGCCGTCGCGCACGTGAGCGCGGCGCGGCGCAATGCCAGCGGCACGCGCGCGGTTCGCGCGGCAGCGTTCCGAACGTGGGCGAGGCGGGTAAGCAAGGGTTCCTCCCGTTACGTTCGATCGCACGATCCTTCGCCGCGCAAAAGCCGAGGCGACACGGACCACGCGCCCGCTCGCCCATGGCTGCAGTCAGGTAACCGACGCTTACTGCACGAGCTTCGCGCGCAGACGCGAGTGCTCTTCCCCGGAAATCGAACCGGACGCTTTCAGCTTGTCGAGCTTCTCGATTTCGTCGGCGACACTGAAGCCCACCACATTGCGCAGATCTTCGCGCACCTGCTTGGCCCGCGCCTGATCGCGTTCCGCCATGCCGCGATGCTGCGTGAGCAGATACGCGAAGATGCCGATATACGGCAGGATGATGAGAAAAATCACCCACAGAACCTTGCCCCATCCGGACACGTCATGGCGGCGGAACAGGTCGCTCGACACCGTGATCAACAGCCAGAACCACAGGATAAAGATGAAGATGGAGAAAACGTCGGCCAGAAAATTCGGGAATGTGAAACCATCATTAAAGAAAAGCATTGTTGTTCTCCAGTCATTCCGGTTGCAATTGAACGGCTTAACGGATTTCGACCTATTGTTGCCCCGCTATGGATGACGCATACGATCAGCACGGCAGCGCCGAAAACCTACCATGACCGCATGTCGATTCGCACGCGCATTCATACTGTATGAAAGACATGCATGAGTTTCAATGGCTCGTTTAAAGCCGCAAACCCGCTGTTCGTCACGTCTTTCATTTGTGCTCCTCACTTCGGGCGCCGCAAATGCATGATGCGGATCTTTTTGTCTTTATAGCTTATCCCGATCGTGTAACGCGAGCAATTTTTAAGGATTCCGTTCGATTGACGATTTCTGGTGGTGTGGCGATCATGCCGCGTGGCATTGAACATGCATATGTGAAAATGATGTCAAAAAACCAGCGCTTTTGCCCGGCAAAAAAAATGCCAAAAGAGACGTTTGCGAAGCATCCATGCAGCCCCTGACCGGCCGGCTATGCGCCTCGTCACGCCGCTGCACGATCAACGCGACTCGTCATTCGCGATGCAGGTCACCGAGTGCGAAGCCGACTACACTTGGCAGGACGACCGAACCACGAGCGCTTCAACAGGCGCCGCGGCCGGATCGCTCACCTCGATCGTCATATGCGTGAGCGCGCTTTTCGCTGCAAACGCATCGAGCCACTGCCGGGCGAGGCGCGGCAGCACGTGCTGTTCGATGAAGCCGATCAAAAGACGCGCACCGGTCTCCTGCACGAGGCAGCGCCCGACGATGTAGTCGACCACCTCCGCCGCATAACTCAGCGCGATGCGGTGGTTGTCCGCCATCCGCCGAACGACTCGATCGAGATGCAAACGCACGATCCGCGCGAGCGAATCCGAGCCCAGCGGACGATATGGCACCAGCGTCACGCGTCCGAGGAAGGCGGCCGGAAACGCCTTCAGCAATTCCGTCGAAAGCGCGGAACGCAGACCGTCAAAGTCCGGCGCAAGCATTTCGTCCGCGCATAGGCTCGCGCTCAGATCGGAGCCGACATTGCTGGTCATCAGGATGGTCGTATTGCGGAAATCGATATAGCGACCATCGCCGTCTTCCATGTAGCCCTTGTCCAGGACCTGGTAGAACATTTCGTGCACGTCGCCGTGCGCCTTTTCAATCTCGTCGAGCAACACGACCGAGTACGGACGTCGGCGCACCGCTTCGGTCAGCACGCCGCCATCGCCGTACCCGACGTAGCCAGGCGGCGCGCCCTTGAGTCCCGAGACCGTATGCGCCTCCTGGTACTCGCTCATGTTGATCGTGATGAGGTTCTGCTCGCCGCCATAGAGCGCCTCCGCCAATGCGAGCGCGGTTTCCGTCTTGCCGACGCCGGACGGCCCCGCGAGCAGGAAGACGCCGAGTGGCTTGCGCGGGTCCGCGAGCCCGGCGCGCGCCGTCTGCACGCGCTCGCCGATCTGCTGCAACGCGTCGTGCTGGCCGATCACGCGCGCCGCCAGCGTGGCGGGCAGCACCTGAACGGCGCTGACCTCATCGGTGATCATGCGTCCGACTGGAATACCGGTCCAGTCAGAGACGATGTCGGCGACGATCGCTTCGCCGACTTCCGGGAACACGAATGGCGTATCCGCCTGCAGGTTCGATAACGTCCGCTCCAGCTCGCGCAACGTTTCCAGCGCGGTCGCCGCGCGATCGCGCACTTCGGCCTCAGGTCCGGCTGCGGCGGCGCGCTCGCTTTCGACCTCGCGCGCGTGCGCCAGCGCCTTCGCCACATCGGACTGGGCCTGCCAGGCGGCTTCGACAACACGTTCCTCGAGCTCGAGCGTCGCGATGGTCGCCTTGACGTCGGCCAGCGCAGCCTCGCTGCCGAGCCCGATGCGCACCTCGTTACCGAGCAGCTCGGCTTCGACGCGCGCGGCTTGCAAGCGCTCGCGTATCCGCTGCAATTCGCGCGGCGGCGCATGCTGCGATAGCGCGACGCGCGCGCAGGCGGTGTCGAGCAGGCTGATCGCCTTGTCCGGCAACTGACGCGACGGGATGTAGCGATGTGACAGTGTCACGGCTGCGCGAATCGCTTCGTCGAGAACCACGACGCCATGATGGCTCGCGAGCGTGCGCGCGAGTCCGCGGACCATATCGATCGCGGACGGCTCCTCGGGCTCGGCGATCTGCAGCACCTGAAAGCGCCGCGTGAGCGCCGGGTCTTTCTCGATGTGCCGCTTGTACTCGGCCCACGTCGTCGCGCCGATCGTGCGCAACGTGCCGCGGGCGAGCGCCGGTTTCAGCAGGTTCGCCGCGTCGCCGGTGCCGGCCTGGCCGCCGGCGCCGACCAGCGTGTGAATCTCATCGACGAACAGCACGACCGGCGCCGACGACTTTGCCGCCTCCTCGAGTACCGACTTCAGCCTGGCCTCGAACTCGCCCTTCATGCTCGCGCCGGCAAGCAGCGCACCGACGTCGAGGCTCAACAGCCGCACGTCGGCAAGTTTCGGCGGGACTTCGCCGGCCGCGATCGCGCGCGCGAGGCCTTCGACCACCGCCGTCTTGCCAACCCCGGCGTCGCCGGTCAGCAACGGATTGTTCTGACGCCGGCGCAACAGCACGTCGATCATCGTGCGAATCTCGACTTCGCGCCCAACCACCGGATCGATTTCACCGGCGCGCGCGCGTGCGGTCAGATCCGCGCAAAACTGCGCGAGTGCCGCGCCCTTCACCGATGCAGCGAGCGCACCGGACGCCTCGCCCGGCACCGCCGACGAAAAGTCACTCTGGTCGTACGGGGTGTCCTCCGCTTCGGGGGAGCCGGCAATCCACGCCGGCAACGCATCGTGAAGGCCGTCGACGGCAATCTTGCCGAACTCCGGCGAAATGGCCAGCAGCAAGCGCCGCAACTCAGGCGTCTCGACAAGCGCCGCCATCAGCCATGCGCCGCGGATCCGACCGTCGCCGAATGCCAGCGTCGCGACCACCCACGCGCGCTCGATTGCCGTCTCGACGTGATGCGAAAAATCCGTGAGCGCGCTCGCGCCTGACGGCAGCGCGGCAAGCGCGGTCTGCAGGTCCCGCTCGAGCAGTTCGCGGCTGATGCCGCAGTGTCTGACGATGCGGTGCAGGTCGCTATCGGACTGCGCGAGCAACTGGTGCAGCCAGTGCGCGAGCTCGATATACGGGTTGCCGCGCAGCTTGGAAAACGCCGTTGCGGATTCGATGCTCCTGAAGAGCGTTGCGCCGAGCTTGCCGAACAACGCGTGGCGTGAAATGGACATGATGACGTTGCAGGTAAAGATGTTTGTAGCGGAAAGGCGTGGCCTCGCGTCGGCATCCCGCGCTCCGCGGGCAGGTATCCGACAAAGCGCGCCGGCCAGACTGATCGAACGACAAAGGATAGCCGGTCGATCGCTGCGTGTATTTGGGCCGTCGCCCATATTCCACTCGAGGAGCGCGAAGTAGCATTCATATCTTCCACGCGCCAACCCGCATTTTCAGTTGGTGATCCTTTTTTTTATTTCTGCGGCGAGAGAGTTTTTACAAATGCGCGCTTTCCAGGCAAATCTCATTCGCCGTTGCATACGGGTCAGGCCATGACTGGATATCACGCTCGCTGGGACCATTCGCCCTTCGAAGCAAGCGCGCTCAGGACCTTCGCACGAACGATCCAGTCTTTCCGGCTCGCTCCAACCGTTTCGCGAATCGATCGGTCGGAAATGAGTGAGGCAAGCCAGTGGGCCTTCGTAGGCGAGAACAGTCACGCCGGCGTGGAGTGTTCGCCTCGCGCTAGGCCGAGCGCGCATACCGACCTTCAGCCTATGCCCGATTTATTACGGAACCCGCCTCTCGAAATAGCGAATGCGTCCGGAGACTTTGTCCAGGCACCACCGTCGAGCGTGAATTCTCCGGCGGACCGGATCGAGCCCGTGCTCATGCAGCCGGATGACTTCAGCGACCTGATCGCACTCGCCGAAGAGGACGATAACGATCCGCTGCAGTTGCGGCGCGAACCGAATCCAGCGGAACCCGGCGCACACGACGGCATGGCAAAGCTTCTGGCAGCCGACATCGACGCAGCGGACCCGCTCGCCGCGCTCACGCTGGAATATCGTCACGCGCTGTTGAGCCAGAAGAGCGGCAATGCGCACGAGCCCAAGGCGTCGGCCGAAGATCACGGCGGGTCGATCATCGGCTCACCTCACGACCCGTTCGCCGAGCTTGTCGATCCGTCGCGTGCTGGAGCGTCGGTGTTCGACCTGCTGACGAAGGGGAAGAACATCGACACCCTGCTCGATAGCCTTGACTCGTTCAGTGCCGGGCAGATTTTCGAGTCGGACGAAACGCACGAGATCCTCGCGCTGCTCGCGCCGCGCGGAATTCCCGCGCACCGTGCGAGCAGAACCGCGCAGCTTGCGCGCGAAGAACATCACATGATCAGTATGGACAGCCACATCGCCATGCCTGAATCGATCGAATACGAAGAGCCTGAATTTTCAGATGAAAATAACCGCTGACCTGCCCAAGTCGGACACGCCAACACTTCGCAGCCTGCTCGACGCGCAGACTTACTGCGAACTCAAGGAGCAAACCATCGACAACGTGCGCAAGCATCCGTCGAACGTGCGCGAACGCTGGCTGTTGTTCGAGCTGTTGTGCCTCGACGGCGAATGGAAACGCGCGTTACAACAGCTGCAAACCTGGGCCACGCTAGAGCCGGAAGGCACATCGCGCGCCCAGATGTATCGCGGGCTGATTCGCAGCGAGATGTTCCGCGCCGAGGTGTTCGCGGGTCAGCGCGCGCCGGGCGAGATCGATCCGCTGCCCGAGTGGGTGAAATCGCTGCTGCAAGCCAACGTCAAGCTGGGCGAGGGCAACCTCGCCGCCGCCGACGAACTGCGCGGCGTCGCGTTGAACGCCGCGCCGGCCACGCGCGGCGACAGCACGCAGATCGGCGCATTCGAGTGGCTGACCGATAGCGATAGCCGGCTGGGCCCCGTGTGTGAGCTGACCGTAGCGGGCGGGTATCGCTGGGTGCCGTTCGACTCGATGAAATCGCTGACACTCGGTCCGGTCACCGCGCTGGCCGACCTCGTCTGGCGCTCGGCCGTCGTGGGCCTACGCGACGCGACTATCCTGCGCGGCTACCTGCCGGTGCGCTATCCCGGCTCGGAAAGTGGTCCCGCCGCCACCCGGCTCTCGCGCGAAACAACCTGGAAAGACGTAGGGGAAACCGGCGTGATCGCGCTCGGCCAGAAAACCTGGAGCACCGACAAGGGCGACGTCGGCCTGCTCGACATCGGCGAATGCCGGTTCAATCACGACGAGCACGTATGACCACGTCTGACGCGCGACACCGGCAAGCCTACATGCCGTCGCTGATCGACCGCCTGCTCGACGATGCGCCCGCGCGGCGCAGCGAGCGGCCGGAGGCCTATGCGCCCAATAGCGAAGGCATGCGCCGCATCATCCAGCGTGATCTCGGCCTGCTGCTCAACACGACGAACCTGGACGACGAAATGGACATCGCGCGCTACCCCATGCTAGCCGCGTCGGTCGTCAATTACGGCATTCCCGCGTTGTCCGGCAGCTACCTCACCAGTCGCAACTGGGAAACCGTCGAGAAGACGGTCCGCAACGCGATCGTTCGCTTCGAGCCGCGGCTGATTCCGGAGTCGCTGCGCATCCGGCCGCTCAATAGCAAGAACCCGGTACGCTACAACCAGCTCGCGTTCGAGATTCATGGCCTCATGCGCTGGTCGCCCTATCCACTGGAATTTCGCATCCAGAGTGCATTCGACATCGAAATGAATCACGTCACGTTCGAGCTGGGCTCCGGCAAGGGAAGTTGACATGGACCCACGATTTCTCGACTACTACAGCCGCGAACTGACCTACATGCGGGAAATGGCCGGCGAGTTCGCCGCCCAGCACCCGAAAATCGCGCGCCGCCTTGGCATGGAGGGCATCGACGTTGCCGACCCCTACGTGGAGCGGCTCATCGAGGCGTTTTGCTTCATGTCGGCGCGCACGCAGATCAAACTCGACGCCGAATTTCCGCGCTTTACGCAGCGCCTGCTCGAAGTGGTCTATCCGAACTATGTCGCGCCGACGCCGTCGATCGCCGTCGCGCAGTTGCGTCCGAGCCTGCGCGAAGGCGATTTCACGAGAGGGCTGAAGGTGCCCCGGCAAAGCATGCTGCGCTCGGCGATCCCGCCCGGCGAGCAAACCGCGTGCGAATTCCGCAGCAGCCAGGACGTCACGCTATGGCCTATCGAGATCGCTGAAGCCCGGCTCAGCGCCGTGCCGCCGGATATCCCCGACACCGATCGCCATCTGTTGCCGCACCTGCAATTGCGCGGCGCGTTACGGCTGCGCCTGCGCACAACAGGCGAAGTGAAGTTCAACCAGATGACAGACTTCGACCGGCTGCCCATTTACATCGGTGGCGACGAACGTATCGCTTCGCATCTGTTCGAGCTGATCCACGCCGGTAGCGTCGCCTCCGTCGTGCGCGCGTACGGCGCGTCGAGAGACGAAGGGCACGTGGTCGCGAAAACACCGGTCGAATTTGAAGGTCTGCAAGCGCAACAGGGTCTGCTGCCGCTCACGTGGAATACGTTTCACGGCCACAACCTGCTTCAGGAATACTTCGCATGCCGCCAGCGCTTCTATTTCTTTGCGCTGACGCAGCTCGCGGCGGGTCTCGCGCGCGTGGACAGCAAGGAGGCCGAGGTCGTGCTGCTGCTCGACCGCCTGCCGGAAGAGCTGGCCGCGCACGTCGACGCAGCGCGTTTCCTGCTGTTCTGTACGCCGGTCATCAACCTGTTTCGCAAGCGCACCGACCGCGTCGAAATCAATCGCGCGCAAACCGATTTTCATTTGCTCGCCGACCGCACCCGGCCGCTCGACTACGAGATTTTTTCGGTGTCGCGCGTATTCGGTCAGCGAGCGCAAACATCGCTCGAAGTCGAGTTCAATCCGCTTTATCAGACGCTGCATAGCGACGTGGGCAACCACGGCCGCTATTTTTCGGTGCGCCGTGAGCAGCGCGCGCTGTCGGCCAATGCACGCAAGTACGGCACCCGTACGCCGTATATCGGGACCGAGGTCTACGTGTCGCTCGTCGATCAGGCGGAGGCGCCGTACGCTGACGACATCCGCTACCTGTCGGTCGAAGCGTGGGTCACGAACCGTGACCTGCCGCGCCTGATCCCGCGTAACGGCAAAACCGACCTCACGATGTCGGACTCCGTGCCGATCGAGGGCGTGCGCCTCGTGCATGCACCGAGCGCGCCGCGCGCGCCGTACGCGAGCGGTGAAACGGCGTGGCGTCTGATCAGGCAGCTGAGCTTCAACTACATGCCGCTCGCCGAACTCGACCACGGCGACGGCGGCCAGGCGCTGCGCAACATGCTCGGCCTCTTCATCGCCCCAGGCGAGCGCGAACAGGCACGGCAGATCGAGGCACTCGTCGGCGCACGCACTGAACCGGTGGTCCGGCGTCTGCCGGGCGACGGACTACTCGTGTATGGGCGTGGCGTGCGCTGCGAACTGACGGTCGACGAAACCGGCTTCTCAGGCATCAGCCCGTATCTGCTCGGCCTCGTGCTCGAGCATTACCTCGCGCGCCACGTCTCGATCAACGTGTTCACCGAAACCGAACTTCGTTCGATGCAACGTGGCCTGATCGCCCAATGGCGGCCACGCATGGGCGGACGCGGAGCGGTATGAGCATGGATGGGGCAATGGCGAGCGCCGTCGCGCCAACGCGATCATCGCTCGATCCGCAATCGCTCGACGCGTGGTTCGATCCGGACACGCCGTGGCAGTCCGGCTTCCTGAGCCTGCTGCGGGCTATCGCCGCGCGCAATCCGCTGATGCCGTTGCCGGGCACCGCGAGTCTGCCGCAAGAAGAGCCGTTCCGGATCGGTCAGCAACCCACTCTGGCGTTTGCGCCACGCGAAATCGCGTCGCTCGGCATGCGAGACGGTCGCCTCGACGTGCGGCTGTTCGGGCTCGGCCTGTGGGGGCCGCAGGGGCCGCTGCCGCTGCATATGACGGAGCTGGCTCACAGTCGTGTGGAAAGCCACCAGGATCATGCGCTCGTCGGGCTGGTCGACCTGTTCCATCACCGCGCGCTGTCGCAGTTTTATCGCGCGTGGGCATCGGGGCAAGCCACCGCGTCGCTCGACCGTGCCGGCGACGAAACGTTTTCGTTCTACGTCGCCAGTCTGATCGGTGTCGACCCGGCCGAGGCGGAGCGGTCCTGTCTGCCCACGCACTCGCGCTACAGCGCGGCGGCGCACCTCGTGCGCGAGGCGCGGACTCCGCACGGCATCGCGGCGACGCTCTCGCATTACTTCGGTGTTCCGATGACGATCGAAGAATTCGTGCCGCACTGGATCCATCTGTGCGCATCGGAACATACGAGGCTCGGGGTGCCGGGGCCCGCGGCGATCATCGGTGAATGCGCCCAACTCGGCGAGGCAATTCCCGACCGGCAACACAAGTTCCGGCTCGTCGTGGGTCCGCTCGACCTCGATCAGTATTTGCGCCTCACGCCGCACGGCGAGGACTTGCCGACGTTCGTCGAATGGGTGCGAGCCTTCGTCGGCCACGAATACGCGTGGGAGGTCAAGCTGCTCGTCAACCCCCGCGCGGCGCCACCCGCCTGCATCGGCACGTCGCAGAGACTCGGCTACTCGACGTGGCTCGGTGATTCCCTCGACGACCTGCCGGTCGTCGGCATGGTTTTCGAACCTGAACAGTACAACGACCGACCCCGGAGTTCCCTCGCATGAACGCCAACACTCCCGCCGTCGTGCTGCGCTACGCCGATCTGCTCGAACCGGTCTCCGCACACGCGCCTTGCGGTCCCGATCTCGAATACGATCCGGCCTTCGTGATGCTGCAGGCGGCCGCGGCCCCACGCGCCGAAGCGCAGTACGGCGACTTCGTCGACGTGCCGCCAACGGCCAATTGGGCCGACATTGAACGCGACTGCCGCGCGCTGCTGCTGCGGACAAAAGACATCCGCCTCGCGGTGATCCTGCTGCGTTGCCGAACCCGGCTCGACGGCGCGGCTGGCCTGCGCGACGGACTGGCATTGCTGATGGCGATGCTCGAATGCTATGGCGAAGCGCTCCACCCGCTGCCCGTGTTCGAAGGCGAGCGAGACCCGGCGATGTTCGCCAACGCGATCGGCGGACTCGTCGAACCGGATGGCACGCTGGCTGATGCGCGCGACATCCCGATGCCGAGGGCCGCGGGGCTTCAACTGCATTTGCGCGATATCGAAAAATCATTCGCGACGCCGCGCCAGAAGGACGCGCTCGCCCCTGAATCCGTCGCCCGGTTGCTCAAGGAATTGTGGGGCCGACGCGACGCGGCAATGGCCGCACTGGTCGAAGCGCAGTGTCTGACGCAGCACATTGGCGCATGGTGCGATGAGATGCTCGACGCCGACGCGCCCGATCTCGGCGCGTTGTCCCGAGCGCTGGAGCCATTCGCGCAGCATCGGGTGGGCGGCGGCGGGTCCGCGCCAGCGCCCGCCCGAGCCGTCAACGAGCAGGACAACAAGCAGGACAACGACAGCGTGCGTGGATCGGCGTCGGCGATCGTGGCTGCGGCGACGCTACCGCAGTCCGACGCGCCGACCGATCTGCCAATCACTGCGCCTTCTCCAATGGATCGCTGGAGCGCGCTCGCAGCCATTCAGGAAACACGCATGTGGTTCGAGCAAAACGAACCGAGCAGTCCTGTCATTGTTTTGCTGCGCCAATCGGAACGAATGGTGGGCAAACGGTTTTCAGAACTCGCCCATATCATTCCCGCCGATTTACTCGCTAAATGGGACGTAGCCGACAGTTGAGGCGATGTGCGCGCATGTGCGACTTTCCCCACTGTCAGCCCATTCAGTCCGCCGGTCAACCAACAACTTCCAATGAAAAGACTCATTCATTTTCTTATCCTGGTTTGCTTCGCGATACCCCATTTCGCGTTCGCCACCTGCATCCAGTTGAAGCCTTCGCAAATTTCCGAACTGCTGTCTCAAGGCTACATCGCGGGACAACCATTAGCGGTCAACATACCGTTCCGGGAAAGCTCGGTATCGATCGATCCGGCGTTACCGGTCGGCTCGGTGATCGCCACGGGCTTGTCGCCGGCGTACGCGACCTATGCGAACTTCGCGGACTGCACCGACGGGGGCACGGTATCAATACAGTATTCCAACGCAACGCCGTCCGTTGTATTGGGGGCTACCGTCTATAACACGAACGTCCCAGGCATCGGCTTTCGTTTGACCTATCTTCGTGCAACCGGCGTGAACTCGCCACTTCCGTTTACGCCGTCCTTTCCCGCGGGCGAAGCCAATCAGGTTATGTATGGGCGCTTCGGCATTGGCTCGCAATTCGAGATCGAACTGGTCAAAACCGGCGACATCGCAAGCAACGTCAACGTGATACTCAACACCGTGGGAGCCGGCGTCGCCGAGGGTGACGGCAGTCGGGTCGTGACCAACACAGGCGGCAGCATCAACGTCAAGGTTCTTCCAAGTTGCTCGGTCAATACCAGCACACTGAACATCGATTTCGGCACGTTCGGCCCAAGCGATGTGTCGACCACAAGCGGGCCAACTCAGCCAGTCGACTTTACGGTGCTCTGCACCGGGCCCACGCCACCGGCTTCGATTACTGCCGTACTTTCCGGCACCCCCGATACAGAAGATAGCAGTATGTTGAAGAACACCGGCGCGACGCATCTCGCGATTCGTTTGCGGGATGTTTCAACCAACACAATCTTCAGGCCCAACGATCCGACGAGCACCCTCGTCCACACACCGCAGGGCGCGATGCAATCGCCGTTTGCACTCGAGGCGACGGTGCTGCGCGTCGGAACAGCAACGCCGAGCGCAGGCAGGATCCAGGCAACCGCAACAGTCACGATGACCATTCTTTGAATCGACTATTCGACGACGAAGGTCCACCAGAATCAACGCGCATGACCCAGTTATCCGTCACACCGCCGCACTCGATCTTCGTGCAAATCGCGAGTTATCGCGACCCGCAGTTGATCCCCACCCTGCTGGATTTGATCCAGAAAGCTAGAAAACCTGATCTACTACGGATCATCGTCTGCTGGCAGCATGCGCACGACGAGACGATGATCCAGTTCTGGCAGCAAGGCTTTGGCAATTGGCGAACCGAGCAGACCGACAGCTGGACCATCCAACATCTCAGTCATCGTGAAGCGAAAATCGAATTGATCGACGTGCCCCACATGATGACGCAGGGCGCATGCTGGGCTCGCAATCTGGTCCAACAGCGATACGGCGGAGAGCGCTACACGCTGCAACTCGATTCGCACCACCGCTTCGTCGACGCATGGGACACGCTCGCAATCGAGATGCTGGAGTCTTTACGCGATGAAAGTCCGAAACCCGTGCTGACCGCCTACCTTCCGATGTACGACCCCGAGAACGACGACGCTCGATCCAGCGAAGAGCCGAGCATATTGGCCTATGCAAGGTTTTCCAGGGAAGGGGTGGTCCTGTTTCGCTCGAAGACACTCTCCGACTGGAGAACGCGCATTCGCCCGGTCCGTTCGCGCTTCTTCAGCGCGCACTTCGCATTTGCCGACGGTCACTTTGCCCAGGCGGTCCAGCACGATCCTGACTATTTCTTTCACGGCGAGGAGATTTCGCTTGCCGTCCGTGCGTTCACCCACGGCTATGACCTGTACAGTCCGCACAGGCTGATCGGTTGGCACGAATATCTGCGCTCATACCGCGTCAAGATGTGGAACGACCACAATCACGAGGCCAAGGAACGGGGTGAAATCGACGAGCCCTGGCACGCGCGCAACGAGCGCTCGTTGCAGCGCAATCGTGCTCTGCTCGGTATCGACGGAGAAACGTTGGCTGACGTTGAGTTCGGCAAGTATGGACTCGGAGCGGAACGCACGCTCGCCGATTACGAGGCCTACGCGGGCATCGGCTTCAAGTGGCGCGGTGTCCAGCAGTCGGTATTGAATGATGTTCCACCAGTCGCGGGCACGCAACGTCCCGACGAAGCGACATGGAAAGCTTCTCTGCTACGCGCAAACGACGTCCGTGTGTGCGTGCATCAGAATGGATTCGACAGGCATCTGGTCACGCCCGGCGTCGAGCACGCGCTGCGGGCCGCGACGTCAGGCACCGTCGTGATTTACGGCAACGACGAGACGGTACTGCGCCGCGAGACTGTCGACGGCAGCGGTCTTTCCCGATACCGGAAAAACGGCTGGCTCGACTTCCATGTGATTTTCGAATCAGAACTTGGCCAGCTCCCAGCCTGCTACGTCGTGGAGTTGTTCGACGACGCCGGCAAGGTATTGAGCCGGGTCCGGTGCGCCATCGATGCATGACGCATCCGCGACCACGACGCACGGAAACGCCTCCGGCGTCGCGCGGCCGACAGGATTGCACCACGTCAGCGGATTCGGCGCGTAGCGATACGGACTGGCTCCGCCTTCGCCGTTGTGATCGGGGCTGATGTAGCGGCCCGCGTGAGGATCATAGAAACGCGCACCGTTGTAGTACAGCGTGGTTTCATCGTCCGCGTATTGGCCGGCATAACGAAGCGGCTGCGCAAACGCGTCGCTGCTTGGCCACTCCGGCGTCACGAGACTGCCCCACGCCCGGTAACGCCCGCGCCATGCCACCTGGCCGGTCTCATCCGTGAGCGCGACGGCCGTACCGGCGACGTCAGTGTGATAGTGATAGACCTGCGTGTTCTTGATCGCGCCATCATCGGTGAGGGTCTGGTCCACGCAAGCGAGCGGCGCGAAGCCGGTTGAGCGGTCGGGCTCGGGTTGATACAGGTACGTGCGCAGTTCCATCGCGCGCTGCTGCTGGATCAGTCTGTGTCCTTGCCACAAATAGCGCGTGAGCTCGTCCTGTTCCGGCGTCGATGACTGCTGCGCACGCCGTGACGAAGCGGGTTCGACACGCCTGCCGATACGTCGACCGATCGCGTCGTACTGATAGCGCACGGTATAGCCCTTGCGATGCGCGGCGATGACGTGCCCCTCCGCATCCCAATCGAGCGATAGCGTATGGTTGCGGCCACGCCTACGCACCAATTGCCCCCACACATCATAGTCATAACGATGTCCGCGGCACTCCCGTAACCGGTGGTCGGGATACACGGCCGGGAACCAGCTGCCGCCAGGCGTATCGAGCAGATTGCCAGCGGCGTCCCAGGTGAAATACTCGATGTCCCCCTTCTCCGACACCGAGCGCAACAGACAGCCACGCCGGTCGTAGTCGTACCACGTCTGACCGTCGGCCTCGGCGCCCGTCCTGACGATCACGTCAGCGAGACTGTAATCCGCTTCGCGCCACAATCCGGCGACAGGTTCTGTCGCGCAGCCCGGCGTATCCACGTCGCGCCCCGTCACCGAACGCCACCACACCGGCAAGCCGAGCGGCGAATAGCCCGTATGCGTGCGCAAACGGCCTTGCGTGCGCGCAACCGGACGCCTCATCGCGTCATACCAGAAGCGCGCAATCTGTCGATCGTCCAGTTCGACGAACGCGACAGCGCCAGTTTCGAAGCGACGCATACGCAACTCCTGCCCCTGTGGCAGTTGAATCGCGACAAGGCGGCCAACGACGTCGTACGTGTAGCGCAGTGTGCCGTTTGCGCCGTGCTCGGCAATCAGACGGTCACCGGCGTCGTGTTCGAAGCGGATCTCATCCGCTCCAATTCCGAGTAGCTCGCCTTCTCGTGTTGGCTCGCGGCTCACGCAGTCGAGCAATCCGCGCGGCCCGTAGCGATACATATAGCGGTTGTGCGCGGTCTCACGCCGGATCAGACGGCCCGCGCGGTCGTAGTCGAACGTTTCGCGACGCTGTTGCGCGCCCGCCTTCCACGTGAGACAACGGACCCGCCCGGTATCCGCATAGTCGAAGTTGCGTTCCACGCCATCTGCATCCGTGATCGACAGGCAACTGCTCGCATTCCACCGAAGCAACTGCACCGCGCCGTTCGCGCTTTCGATTCGAACCGGGCGCCCATGCGCATCGTATCGACGCACGATCACGTGCCCCTCTTCGTCGACCGCGCGTACGACATTGCCGCGCCGGTCTCGATCCCAGTGCCGGCTTCGGCCACTCGGGCCGACGAACGACGTCCGCTGGCCAGCCGCATTCCACACATGACGCTCGGCCTGTCCGTCCGGACGCGTGATGGTCAACGGTCGGCCGAGGCCATCGCGCTCGATTCGCGTGACCGCGCCGAGCGCGTCGGTCACACTGACTACGTAACCATTGACGTCATACTCGTAGTCCGTCGTGCTTCCGCCAACTCCAGTGCGACGTGTCACCTGCCCCCACGCGTTATGCGCGAAGGTCGTGGCGATCCCCTGGGCATCCGTCGAGCACACGACATCGCCATCGTCACCATATTCGAAACGCGTGAATTCTCCAGACGGAGTTTGATAGTGCAACGGCTGCAAGCGATCGTTGCGTGCCCACATCCACACACGGCCATCGCTCAACGCAACTGACACGGGCTCGCGTGACGCAAACGCATACTGCGTCGAGCGGGTTGCGCCCTCGCGATCCGTCTCACACGCGACGCGTCCGAGCCCGTCGTATTCGACGTGAACCAGCCGCTCGCCGGGCAGTTGCATGGTGAGCGGCGCGACGGCGTCGCCGTAGTCGAACCGGTAGCGCCGGTCGTCGAAGTCTGTGTGCGACAGCACGCGGCCCTGCTCGTCGTATTGCCAATGCGCCGTGTTGCCGAAGACGTCGCTGACCTCACTGGTCCGGCTATCGAAGTCGTAGGCGAAGCGCTCACGCGCGCCTTCTGACGTGACTCGTCGAATCACGCGCGCGGCGCCGCCGATCGTCTGCCACACATAGCGTGTCGCCATTCCGAGCGCGTCTGCTTCTTCGACGATCCGCCCATCGCGGTATGCAAAGCGACGCACGATTTCGCCGACCCGGTTGCGTACCTCGGTGAGTTCGCCGCGCTGGCTGTAGCCGTACTGGACCAGCGCGCCGGTGGGACCGCCGTCGACACACTCGACAGCAATCAGACGCGCGCCCATCCGCGCTTCGTAGTGCATGCGCAGCTCGTGGCCGCAGGTTCCACGCATGCGCAGCAAGCGCCCGCCGGGATCCCAGATCAGGCCGATTCGCTGCTGACGAAGATCCTCGACGTATTTGAGCCGTGCGATTCCGTTCGCGTCGAAGTCGCCGAACACGCGGTAATGCGGCGTCAGATCAGCGACGACGAGGCGTCCGTCGCTCAGATGCGCGATGTGCAACTGCGCAGCCGACGCAATCACCTGCGACCCGCGCTCGGGAAACGGCACGCTGAGCGTGCTGCCGCATTCGTCGGTGTAGAGCAGTTGATCGTCCCGCTTGTGCAGCGTGACTTCCCAACTCGTGCGCCAACCGACGCCGAGCAGCCCGAGCGCGTGCTGCTCGCTCGAATAACAACGCGACCATACGAGCGGAAGACGGCCTCGCAGCCTGAAGTCGGTTTCGTCGGTAGGTAGGCAGACTTTGCTGCCGCTGATTACCTCGACCGAGCCGCACAGAATGCCCGACAGCGCACGACGCATCCGCAAGCGGTCGACGACGTCGCCGAGCCGCTCACAGCGATCCAGCAACGGTCCGACACTGGCGAGGGGCAATACGACGCCGGGCAAGCCGACCAGCTCGCCGCCGATTCCCGCGACTCCCGTCGTCACATGGCCCCCATCGTCATCATGAACCGATGCGCACGTCTGGCGAGCCAGCGGAACACGGCGCGCCACACGAAACCTTGCCGCCAACCAATGCCGCCGGCACGTTGTTGATCAACACCGTACCCGAACCCGCGACCACAGCTTGCGAGCACGGGTGCAGCGCGCAAACGGCAGAGCTCATACCGACGAGCGCCGCAGGCAATCGATTGATGAAGACCGTCGGGGAGCCCGAGACGATCGAACCGCCATGTCCGATCGCATCGCCTTTGCGAGCCGCTGGAAACATGATCGATTTTCTCCTCATGGAAACTGAACGTCCGTGCAGGGCGATGCGCGAAGGCATTCGCCGTCTGCACGGTATTGCGAAATACGCTGTTACGCGTCCGAGCCGGTTGCGGGCGGTGGTTCGATCGGCGGCGGCGGTTCCTCCGACGGCGGCGGCTCCTCCGACGGTGGCGGCTCCTCCGATGGCGGCGGTTCCTCCGATGGCGGCGGCTCTTCCGAGGGCGGCGGCTCCTCCGACGGCGGCGGCTCCTCCGACGGTGCCGGCTCTTCCGATGGCGGCGGTTCCTCCGAGGGCGGCGGTTCTTCCGATGGTGCCGGCTCTTCCGAGGGCGGCGGCTCCTCCGACGGCGGCGGCTCCTCCGACGGCGGCGGCTCCTCCGACGGCGGCGGCTCCTCCGACGGCGGCGGCTCCTCCGACGGCGGCGGCTCCTCCGACGGCGGCGGCTCCTCCGACGGTGCCGGCTCTTCCGATGGCGGCGGTTCTTCCGAGGGCGGCGGACATATCGTCGGAAGCGGACATATCGTCGGAAGCGGCTCGTCCGATGGAGGTGGCGGAATAACTGGAACGTCCAGCGCATCGAGCACCACTACAGGAACTGGCACCGTCACTGAGCTGCCGCATTCCTTGTCACCGGGGTTAAGGTCCAGCGGCGTGCCTTGCACCACGACACGGGTGTCACCCTGGATGCGGATCGACTTACCAATGAGCTTGATCTCGCCATCCTTGTTCATGGTCAGCGACGACTTGCCGCACACGATAGACAGCGCCCCCCCGGCCGACAGCGAATAGGCTCCGCCTACAGCGTGCGTCGACGCGCCACCAACCGTGACCGTACGTGCACCGCCCACCGTCAGAAGGGAGGCCCCCCCAACCGCGGTCTCCTCCGCCCCGCCAATCGAGACAAAGTGTGCAAGACCCACGGAATAGAAGGCGACACCCTTCACCCTTACCGAGTACTTGCCGCCGACGATCGTGCTGGACGTCGCGCCGACGGTCATGCTGTGCGCCGCGGCCACGCCGATCGTGTAGTCGGCACCGACGACGTGTGACTCATTCAGCTTCGTCAGGCGGTTCATGTCCCGTTCCGCCTGCAACGTGAATTCCTCGGCACCCGCCTTGTCCTCGAAGCGGATGCTGTTGTAGTTCTGCAGGCCCCCTTCCATCGACCGGCTCATGAAACCGCTCTGCGTCGCGTTGCCTGGCAAGTCATAGGGCGGACGCGTCGCCGCGTTGTACAGGCTCCCGGTGATCAGCGGACGATCCGGGTCGCCGTTCCAGAAGTCGACGATGACTTCCTGGCCGATGCGCGGAATGTAGATGCCACCGAAACCCTGACCGGCCCACGCCTGGCTCACACGGACCCAGCAGGAGTCGGTTTCGACGTTTTGGCCGTAACGGTCCCAGACGAAGCGGACCTTCACGCGGCCGAATTCGTCGGTCCACAGTTCCTTGCCCTCGGGACCCACGACGACAGCCGACTGCGGCCCGTTGACGATCGGCTTCGAGGTCTCCCGCGGCAGTCTGAACACTTCGCTTGTCGGTTGCGCGTCGAACTTGTTGCTGCAGGTGTATTCGTAGCCGCTACCCGATTCGTCCGGCGTACCGGTCAGGTCGAGCTTCGTACCGATGACGAGGTATTCGCAGTTCGCGGCCGTATAGTCGTAGTTGGTCAACACGAACGTCTGCCCGCACGCGAGTCCCCGTACGTTACCTTCGCCTTTCGCTCGCGTACCCGGCGCGCGCAGTGCTTCCATGCGCGTACGCGCCAGCAGTTCACCGTGGCTGCTGTCGGTGTAGTCGCCCGGCCAGTCGTAGCGCTCGAGCAGGTTCCAACTGGTGTCGCGCGGTTGCTGATTGATCGCCCGCATGTCGGCGCGCGAACGCGTGAAGTCGAAGTCGCTCGTCACGTAGTGACCGGTGCACAAGACTTCGGCCGTCGAAAACGCGCTGATGTATTCGGTGTCGGTCTTGCCGCCCTGCGGTTGGAACGCCAGCGTCCGGTATGAGGGGTTCGGCGAGTGGCGGTGCGCGCCAATGTGGTCGCACAGCACGAGCCGGTGCTTGCCGTCGGCATGCTCGAAAAACCAGTAGATGCCCCACTCTTCCATCAGGCGATGAATGAAGTCGTAATCGGTCTCGCCGTACTGGACCTGGAACGTGCGCGGTTCGTTGGTCGGACTCTCACCCTCGAGCGCATAGCGGCTCACGTCGAGGCGCTTTTCGACCGGGTACGGATAGTCCTTCAGAACCTCGTCGATGATCTCGATGACCGTCCTGTTCTGGAAAATCTTGTAGTCGGTCGTCAGGGTCGCCAGCCACAGCCACGGCTTCAGCACGACACGATAGACGTTGTAGCGGCCGTCCCGACGCAGGTATTGCGCGGCGACGACGAGTCCGGTGATTTCGCGCTGACATGCTTCGGTGTCGGCGCTCGGCTGGAGGTCGATCGCGACGGTCATTTCCTTGCCTAGCAGCGCCTTCAGGTCGAGGTTGGCACTGACGGCAAGCGGTACCGTGTAATCGTCAGGCGTGCGCAACAGCAGTTCGTACTCAAACAGCTTGCCGAGATGCTCGTCGCCGTTCAGTGACATGAACTCCAGCGCCGGCTGCGTCTGTCCGTCCGCGGTCTGCCCCGGCCACCGCGGTATCGCCGCGCTGGATACGGTCACTGCGCGGCTTTGCACACTTATCGCGTTCAAGGGATTACTTGACATGCACTCCTCTAAATTCTCTATATCGAAAAGACGCTACAGCTCGTCGGCGAATGCGGGGCCTGACGACGCGTCCGCTCGCCTTCCCATCGCGTTTCCGCTACCGGGACAACGAAAATCGCGCAGCAACGCCGTGAGTTGCGGTCCTGACTGTCCGCCCGATGTCAGTTCGATGACCGCGTGCCGGTCGTCGAAATTGAAGTCCACCGCCGAGCGGCTCGACGACAACGTCGACGTCACGCGGCCCCGGTCGATCAGACGGAACAGCGCCCACGGACCTTCGGTCATGACGGTCGACGTGTCCGGACGCACGCGCGGATTCGCGGTGAGGCCGGCCATCGAACCGCCGCGCGGCCCCGGCCAGGTGATCGGGGACGTCGTGACCGGACCATGCGCATAGCGCAGGTTTTGCCCGTCGACGTCGATGAGCAGATCGGTAATCTCGGGGTCCAGCGACACGACCTTGAGGCCCGCGTTCCACGACATCCGGGTCGCGCCGGGATCGCGGAAAAATGTCTGACGGATCGCCGCGGCGCGCTCGAACGGTTCGAGGCCCGGTCCCTGCATGGGCGGCATGCCCGGGCTGACCGGCTTATAGCGCCATGGCCGCATGCTCGTATCGACGCGGCTGGCGAGCGTCTTGTGGAAGAAGTCGTCGAGCAGGCCGCCGGCCGCGAACACGCGATTGAAATCGTCGATGTCGACTTCCTGGGCGCTCGCGGCAAACGGATATTTGCCTTCGACAGCACGGCGGCATTGCGCGCCAACGCTCGATTCGACCTGCATCGTGAGCAAGGAGCCGACATTGCGGTCCACCTTGCGCATCGACTGCGACGCGAGGCCCACGAGCACGGCCCGAAACGGCGGCGGAAGCTTCTGCGCCTCGAGCTGCAGCGTGGAGCCGAGGTCATCCGTGGGCGGCATGCTGTTGGTGGCGAGCACGTCGCCGGCCGTCATCAATCGCGTGTACTGCTCGTTGATCAGCCCGATGACGCCGCCCAGCTGCAGCACGCCGCTGCCGCCGGGCAGCGCGCTCCCGCTATCGGCCTGGCCGGTCACGACTTCGCGCAGCGCGGCAAAGCGTCTGTCGACCAGTTCACGTTCCATCTTCTGTTGCGCGAGCTGACCGATCGTGGCGGTTGCGGCCACGGCGCTCGCTGCGCGCGCCGCCTGCGAGCGACGCATGATCACGTTGATGGCACTACCGGCGGCCGACGGCTCGTCCGCGCCATCAACGATCGACAGCGACGTCTCGCGCGCGGCCGTTCGCGCGAGTCTCGCCAGCGGCGAATCCGGCGCAGCCAGCGTACGCAGCGTCTGCAGATCGGGCGCCAGGGTGCCTTCGCTGCCGGACACCGGTCTCACGTCGTCGAGAAACTGGCTCCAGTAATTGCCATAGTCGGTCAGGTATTGGCGACGGATATCGTCGGCGAGCCTGTCCTTGCGCGATGCGTTGCCGTTTGCCATCCGCCGCCACCGCGCCGATGCATCGGCCTCGCCCATCACCCAGGCGTCCTGTTTTCGCGCCTGCTCGAGAAAATCAGGGAGGCGCTTGTTAAAAACGGCGTGATAGCCGTCGTAGGTATAGAGACCGGGGATACCTCGCGCGAGCGTCGAACCGCCGGCCAGCATGAACACGGTAGTGGCCTGCGGACCCGCGGCGCTCAGCAGCGTGACGTTCTCGGGCGCCTCGGGAGCCATCGCGTTCATCGCACGTTCGTAGAGCCGTCCGGACGCCGGATTGCGGCCAAGGAACTCGCGCGCGCGGCGCACGAGCTGCGCATTCACCGGTCTTGCCGGCACCGCGGGCACCCCTTCCACGATCAGCGCATCGAGGTGACGCGCCATCACGTTGCGCTCGCCGAGCGATGCGACGCTGTTGGCGTGTTCCCAGTCGCCGAGCACCCATGCCTTGATCGCTTTCGCGTCGTAGTGCGAGCCATCGAACAGCATCAGGTAGACCATCAGCGTGCGATAAACGCCGTCCGCGTCCTGTACGCCGATTTGCGTATCGAGCACCGTTTCGAGCCGGCCGACGACTTGCGGCAGCAGCATCTGTTTCAGCAGGTTGTTGTAAGTCTCGCCGGCGGCGGCGCGGATGGCGGGCGCCGTGTAGAGCCCGTAGTGCCATGCGACACCGGGACTGTCGAGGTCCATGCCGTCGAACTGAGGCAGGTCACGCGACGCCGACAGAAGCGTCCCCATCGTCCCGGGCTGCGGCGCCTTCCGTTGCGACAAGACCCGCGCGGCGAGCGCATTGGCCTCGCCACCGATCGCGGCGAGATATTCGCGGTTGTTGCCGAAGCTCACGACGAGCGCACCAATCAGCCACACCGCCACGACGATCGCGAGCAGATGTCCGATAAGACGCAACGCGCGGAAGCGGACTTCCCAGTACAGGTTCGGCCGCACCAGATGCGCTTCGGCCAGGATCACGCGCTGAAACAGATTGCGCAAGAAATAGCCGCGATAGCCGGTAGGCGTCGCGTCGCCGGACGACGGCGAGACCGTATTCGGCGCGGCACCAAATAAACCCGCGAGCCCGCGACGCAGCCGCTGCAAGAGCGTGGAGCTGTCGGCGGACACGGCCTCGTGAGTTTGCGCCGCGCTCGTGAAATAGACGCCGCGCAGCGTGCTGTTCAACTGCGTGTCGTCGTATTTCGAATCGAGAAACACCAGCGCGAGCAATTCATTGAGTTCCGCGCACAGGCTACGAAATTCTGACGGCAGCGCATAAAGTTTCTTGCGCAGATCGACCTCGTACACCTCTTGCAGCCTCGTGTTGACGCCGTCTTCGAGTCCCTGCTCCAGCTCACGCATTTCGGCCGCGCAGTTCAGGCGCCGTGTGTCGCGGCCGTGTTGTTCCGCCGCTTCCTGATAAGGCAGTGTGAAGCCGAAAATCTGCGCGCGGCTTTCCGCCGTCAACGACTGGAAATACTCCCCGAAGCCGGGCAGCAGATCGAGCTTCGTGACGAGCACGTAGACGGGGAATCGAATCCCCAACTGCTGGCGCAACTCGCCGAGCCGAGCGCGCATCGACGCGGCGAGCGCCTTTCGTTCGGGCGCTGGGTGCGTCAACAACTCTTCGATTGAAACGACCAGCAACGCACCGTTGATCGGCGCGCGCGGGCGCCGCTTGCGAAGCAGCCCCAGAAGGCCGCGCCACTCGGCCTCGTTCACGCTCTTCAGGTCTTCCGGATCGACGTCAACCTTCGCGGCGTCTTGCGACGCTGCGTCCTGAACCGTATAGCGGCCAGCGGTGTCGATCAGCACCGCTTCGTTCGCGAACCACCAGTCGCAGTTCGCCGTTTCGACGCGGCTTCTCAGCGACGCCGCGACCATCTGATCCGCCTCCGGAAAATCCAGACCCGAGTTCAGGATCAACGTCGTCTTGCCGGCGCCTGGCGAGCCCACCACCATGTACCACGGAAGTTCGTACAGGTAGCGTTGGCTTTCGAGCAGACGACGCAGCCCTGCCGGTCCGCCGCGCATGCGTTTGAGCTTGTCGATGGCCTTCGCGACGACCGCGTGAAGCGCGCGGATTTCGTCTCGTGCGACAGGGGTCGCGGCCGACTTCTTCGTGAACGGGTTCAGAACGCGCTGCAGCAGCACGTCATCGCTGCGCACTGCCCGCCACAGACGATACAGCCCATAGATCGCGTAGCAGGCAAGCAGCACCGAGATCAGCAGCACGCGGGACCATGTGGTGCCGAGTGGATGCGTTTCGCCGAACGCGAGTATCGGTCCGAAATACCAGAGCGCGAGACACAGCAACGCGACGCCGATGACGCCAGGCGACCAGCCGAGCAGCCAGAACAGCAGCAGCAATAACAGCACGACGATCGACAGCGTGCGCGAGAGCACGCTCTCGAGTGGGCGGTAGTCGCCAAATGCAATCAGAGGTCCCACGAACCAGACGGCCACAGCCGTCACGAGGATCGCGGCGAGCACCAGCGTCTGGCGCGTGAGCACAAGTTTCGATAAGCGATTCAAATAAGACATCAAGGCTTTCCCGTTAATGCGTGACGAAGACTTCCACGCGTCGATTGCGGGAACGACCTTCCGCTGTACTGTTGTCCGCGACAGGTTGTGTATCGCCCTTGCCGACAGCCTCGATGCGATTGCCGGGCATGCCGTGCGCCTTCAATACGTCGGCGACGAACGCGGCGCGCTTTTCCGATAGCACCAGGTTGTCAGGAAATTCCGCCGTATGAATCGGCTGGTTGTCGGTGTGCCCGGTCACCGTGACATTGCCGCCGACCCGGACGACCTCCTGCGCGACCTTGGTCAACACCGGATCCAGTTCCGGTCGAATGCGGCTTTGCCCCGGCAGGAACACGTAGTCGCCACGGAACACGACCCGGCTGCTGCTCGCGTTCTCTTCGACGGAGACCTGGCCGCGAGCGATCTCGTCTTTCAGCAAAATCGACAGGCGCAAGCGCTCGTGAACGACCGGAGCCGCGACCTTGATCGGCTCTCCGATCGCGAGAATCTTCGCTTCCAGCGCATTGCTTTGCGCCAGAAGCCGATACTTGTACCAGGCGAACAGCGAGAACACACATAGCGCAGCGACGCCCGCCGTCGCCCAGACCGGCACGCTTTTCAGCAGCCGCATCCTGCCCGGCTCCTCGCCGCGCCAGTGCGGCGACAGTTCGAGCCGCATCGTGTCCCGCGTGCCGCTGATAAGCGTCAGCATTCGCTGCCGGATCTGCTCCAGATGACGTGGACCGTCCGCGGCAACGCTGTAGCGTCCTTCGAATCCAAGGCTGAGAATGCGATACAACACCTCGAGGACGTCGATGTACTCCTGGGGATCCGTTGCCATGCGGCCGATCAGCAGGAAGAACTTCTCGCCGCCGTCCACTTCTCCTTCGAACTTGAGCAGCAGCCCCCCCGCGGCCCAAATTCCACCGTTCCCCCAACGCGTGCGGTTGGCGGCTTCGTCGAGCGCGGTGCACAGCGCGTAACGGACAGCCGCCACGTGCTTCCACGGCAAACTCGCTTTGTCGCAGACCTTCTGGAATGCGGCGACCTCACGCACCAGCAGCGAGCGCAAGCTCGCGACCGCAGCCAACGAATCGAGCGAAGCCGGCATGTCCGCCAGCATGCGCAACAAAGGCTGCGCGGCTTCGCACAACGGATTGCGCGCAGCCTTCATGCGCTCCAGACGCGTCTGCACTTGTTCCGGCGGATCGAACGCGGCCGCATCGACCACCGGTTCCTGATTGGCGACACCCGCGGTTGTGGGACGCCCAGCGGGAATGGCAGACGGCTGGCTCTGGCCAGAAGCAGAGTTGTCGGGGTTCAACAGAAACTCGAACGCGTCGTCCCCGTATGCACCGGTACTCATTTTTGACGCACGCCCCACAGCTCAAGCTTGAGTTCCGGGAAGTGCCCGGCGACATGCATGGCAAGCCCTCCGTGCCGCGCAATCTGTTCCCAGAACGGTCCGGTACGCGACAGTTCGAAATAGATAAAGCCCGAGTTGAACGGAATCTGGCGCGGAGGAACCGGCAGCGCCGCTACTGCCAGACCCGGCAGGTGCGAACGGATCAATTCCGGCAAGCGCTGCGGATGACTGATCTTCGTTTGGGCAAGAAACTGCTGCTGCAGCAATTCGGAAGGCATCTGCGCGCCCACGGCGAGCACGAGGCTCGAATAGCCGGCCAATTCGTTCGGCAGCATGGCGGCCGTACGAATGCCATGCGCCTGCTCCGTAAGCGGAATGGGCTGCGCACCACGAATCAACACCTGGTTCAACAGATAGTGAACCTCCTCGACGAGGGGCCTGATACTGCGGTAGAGCTGCGCATGGTCATAGCCCGGCGCCGCCCGCGGACGCCGCGTTTGCGGACGCACGAAGGTCGAAAGCTCGCCCGCGAAAAGCGCGAGCTCGCGATACAGGGTCACCGGCGCGGTCTCCTCGAGTTGGCAAATATGCTCCAGCAGCGGCTCATAGCGATTGAGCACCTGGAGCAGCAGATAGTCGGCCACTTCGGCCGCCGCGCCCGTACGGCCATCAGCACCTGACAGACGGGCGGCGAGCGCGTCGGCGCGTAGTCGCGCGAGGCCGTGCAGCTGCATCGCCCATTCGCGCAGCAGTGGATTCGCGCCGTAACCGGTCACGGGCGGAATGTGGTCGGCGCTGTGCAGCGACACGGCGCCGTCGGCGTGCAGCGCCTTCACGCGCGTCAGCGCAAGCCCGATCCACGACTGCGTCAGCTCTTTCTCGGGCAACAGCCGCAAGCGCAGATTCGAGAGTTGGACGGGCTTCGGACCCTGGCCGATCGCGTTGCTGTCGCGCAGTTCCGCGTCGTACGCATGGTAACGGGCCAGCGATCCGCTCTGCTCGGTGAAGGCGGTTTCCTCGGTGTTAGGCAAGCGAAGCGGGGCCGCCAGGTAAATCACCTGCTCCTGATGTTCCGGTCCGATCGTCAGTGGGGGCGGGGGCAGCGTCAGGCCAGGCACCTCGAACGGTGTGCCGTCTGGAAATACGCCGAGCCCGCTCTTGAACACCAGCTTGCCGAACGCGAGCGATTCCTGATCGATTTCATAACGGCTGAAGCCCCAGAAAAACGGGCTCAGCGGCGCGCTCCGGCGATGCGCGAACGACTCGAAATACCGCTCCTGCTGCTGAAACAATTGCGGGCGCAGGAAGAGTCCTTCGCTCCAAACAACTTTGCTATACCAACTCATCGAAATTAGTCTGACTTTGAAATCGAAACAGTGCGCTGATCGAGCTGGATCGTCAGCTTCTGTTCCTTGTCTGGAAGAGCCATCCTGTACCATGCGGCGTCGGGCGCGATTGGCAACCGGTAAACCGCGCGCCAGACCGATTTCCCGAGATTCCGGTAGCCGGCCAGCACGCCAATTGCGGTAGTGGCGGGGTTCGACTTCCGGACGATCTCGCGTGTATCGCCGGGACGCAGAATAAATTCGTCAACGACCAGCACGTCGTCGCCAAGGATTTTTTTGTCGTCGCTTTGCAGCGTGAAAAAGTCGCCGGTTTGAAACGCCGTCGGCGACTTCAGTTCGTAGACCTGCACGAGGATCGGCGCCGCCGTTCCCCACTCGTTCGGATTGACGTTCTCGTTTGCCGCGATCTGAATCCGGAGGGTCGTTCGCTCCTTGACAACGGGAGCCGACGCGGTAGCGCACCCGGACAGCCATGCGCTCGCACCGCTTAGGGCTAGCCAGCCTCCGATACGCAGCCATATCGCGAAGCGGGAAAAAAAGATCGAAACCATCTGACGGTATCAAGGTGATCTCGCACATCGCCCTGAATGAACCGGGATGCCTGCATCCAGCCGGGCATCCCGGTTAACAATCTTGACACGGCTTCCCGGACAAAAGGGTCGTCGTGCCAAGATTCAGGAAAATGTGCGATTTAGGCTGTGTTCTTCTTGATATCGAAGGTCGCCGTGATCGCACCACCGCTACCGCCTTGTGCGTTCTGCACCACATATTCCTGCTTCAGGCGAGCAAAGGACAGACGCACCGTTTCGCACGGACGCGATTCACTGTCGCTGACGCCGGACGGATGCACCGAGGTAACCAGCACGTCGTTCATCGTGAATTTGATGTATTCGAGCGGATTACCGCCAGCCTTGCGCACGACGAGTTTGGCTTCGTCGATGTGCTTACCGGTCAGGCAGTATTGCGTCAGGTTGGGCGTTGCACGATCGATGAAATGCTCAAACGTGAAGTCGTCGACCGTGGCTCGGCCAGCGCCACCACCGGAACCAACGTGCATATTCGATTGCTGCGTAACGCCCCACGCCCAGCTCAGAACATCGATTTCGTCCTTGTGGTTAGCGTCTGCCGACTCACCATCAATCCCGTTAATCTTGAGAAAGATGTCTTGCGCCATAAAAATACTCCTTGGTACCGATTAGTTTTAAAGATGCTCAATGAAAGTCAGGCATATTTAGTGAGCGCCTGTCCGTCGCTCAATCACCGAATGAACGGTAGACGTCAGATCAGGCTGCATCCTTCACGAGCGGCAGCTTCGCGACGAGACGCAAAGAAACCGTCAGACCTTCAAGTTGGAAATGCGGACGCAGGAAGAACTTCGCCTGGTAATATCCCGGATTTCCCTCGACGTCCTCGACGACCACTTCGGCCGCGGCCAGCGGTCGACGTGCCTTGGTTTCCTGCGACGAATTCGCGGGATCGGCGTCAACGTAGTTCATGACCCATTCGTTGAGCCATTGCTGCATTTCGTCCCGCTCCTTGAATGCGCCGATCTTGTCGCGCACGATGCACTTCAGGTAATGCGCAAAGCGCGAGCACGCGAACAGATACGGAAGACGTGCCGATAGATTCGCGTTCGCAGTTGCGTCGGGATCGTGGTACTCGACCGGCTTCTGCAACGATTGCGCGCCGATGAACGCCGCGTAGTCAGTGTTCTTGCGGTGAATGAGCGGTATGAAACCACTCTTCGACAATTCCGCTTCGCGGCGGTCGGAGATCGCAATTTCCGTCGGGCACTTCATGTCGATGCCACCGTCATCCGTCGGGAACGTGTGACACGGCAGGTTTTCAACTACCCCACCGCTTTCCACGCCGCGAATCAGCGTGCACCAACCGTAGTTCTTGAACGAACGGTTGATGTTCACCGCCATTGCGTAGGCCGCGTTCGACCATACATAGCGTTGATGATCCGCGCCGGCGGTCGCCTCTTCGAAATTGAATTCGTCGACCGGATTCGTCTTGACGCCATACGGCAGACGTGCAAGGAAACGCGGCATTGCGAGGCCGATGTAGCGCGCGTCTTCCGAACTACGCAGCGAGTTCCAAGGTGCGTACTCGAGGTTTTGCGTAAAAATCTTCGTCAGGTCGCGCGGGTTGGCGAGTTCCTGCCACGAGTCCATCTGCAGCACGGACGGTGCCGCGCCTGTAATGAACGGCGCATGCGACGCTGCCGCCACCTTTGCAATCGAGCCTAGTAGGTCGACGTCGGCGGGCGTGTGATCGAAGTAGTAGTCAGCGACGAGACAGCCGTACGGCTCGCCACCCAACTGCCCGTACTCTTCCTCGTAAATTTGCTTGAAGAACGGACTCTGGTCCCACGCAATCCCTTTATAGCGCTTCATCGTGCGACGCAGGTCGTCCTTCGACACATCCATAAAGCGGATCTTCAGCTTCTCATCCGTTTCCGTGTTCGCGACGAGGTGATGAAGCCCACGCCATGCGCTTTCAAGACTCTGAAAATCTTCATGGTGGAGAATCAGGTTGATCTGTTCGGATAATTTGCGATCGATCTCCCCAATAATTGACTCTATGTTTTTGTATGCGTCGTCGGACACCGTTGCCGATGTAAGCAGTGCTTGTTGAGCGAGCGTCCGGACAGCCCCCTCGACAGCCTCGCGCGCGCGCTCCGTTTTGGGCTTGAATTCGCGCGATAGGAGTGCGTTGAAATCGGACTGACTGGTCACGCTCGCCGTTGCCTTGGCGCGCGTGTTCGCTTGAAGTTCGGCCATCATTTCCCCATTGTTTCAGGCTGTGCTTTCGTGCGGAAAGCAAAAATCATTCGTTGGTCACCGGTTCGCCGGCGGATGCCGCTTCCGGCTTTGGCGCCTTTGCGAGCGCTTCGAGTAACGCTGGGTCTCTCAACACCTTGCTGACCAGGTTTTCCGCGCCACTTTTGCCATCCATATACGTTTGCAGATTGGCGAGTTGCGTACGCGCCTCGAGTAGCTGCGCAAGCGCGTCAACCTTCTTCGCGACGGCTGCGGGCGAGAAGTCGTCCATGCTTTCGAACGTGATATCGACCATCAGCTGACCTTCGTTCGTCAGCGTGTTGGGCACCGCGAACGCGACACGCGGTTTCATGGCCTTCATTCGCTCATCGAAGTTCTCGATGTCGATATCGAAGAACTTACGGTCGCCAACGGCGGGCAACGGTTCGAGCGGCTTGCCCGACAAGTCGGCGAGGACGCCCATCACGAACGGGAGTTCGACTCTCTTTTCCGAACCGTAAATTTCGACGTCGTATTCAATCTGGACGCGGGGGGCACGATTACGTGCGATGAATTTTTGAGAACTGGTAGAAGCCGACATAGTGCTCTGAGGTTGTTCGCTCAAGTAAAAGAAGGAGCGGCGACACCGCTCGCTTTCGTATGAAGTCCGCAAGCTGAAGATGTTATGTCTCGGAACAGCGCGGCGATATGGGCGGTTGCCCAAAAGTCTGTCCCGTTCGCAAAAGCGAGGCCGGGTTGGCGTGCGCGAACGCTGGCTCCCAGAGGGTTACCCGCGACGAGTACTTTCAGTGCGTGCCTGAATCGGGAACAACGGTGATTTCGACACGACGATTCATCTCGCGCCCCTGACTAGTTTCGTTGCCGGCGATCGGCCGGGTATCGCCATACCCCTGAATTGCGAAACGTGTGACGGGCAACGTAGCCGTGTTGACGAACCAATCGCGGATGGCCCGCGCGCGTGCCTCGGAGAGCTTTTGATTCGCGACGCTGGCACCCACGTTGTCAGTATGACCCGCGATGAGAATTCGCTTGTCGGGATTCGCGCGAATCAGATCGAGAACCGCGTGGAGCCTTGGCTCTGCACCTGACTTGAGCGTCGTCTTGCCGCTGTCGAATAACAAGAGGCTGTCGATCGTCACAGCAAGGGGCGGGGAATGCGCGGCGATCGTGGGGGAATGCGATGTCGCGGTCACGCGTTCAAGCGCGACTTGCAACTGCTTGCCCCGATACAGTCCCCAGCCGAGCCCGGTCGGCACACCGTTGCTCGCATAGCGAGCCAGCTCGGCGGATTGTCTGCGCAACGATTCGAATCGCTCACGCTTCGCATCCGCACGGGCTGTGGGTATATGCGTGTAGACCTCGAGGTCGTCGGCGACTCGCGTGACCAACCTGCTGTTCGACCATGCGGAGACACCAATCGACACCATCAGGACGACCACCGACGCAGCCAACGCGTGCAAGCTTCCGGAATACGACCGGGCCCACTCGCTCTTCGAAACCCGGAATCTGTCGTTCCGCGCGATGGTCTTAAGTAAAGGCAGAGACAGCGGCTTCGGTTGAGCCTTCGGCCTCGTCAGCAGCGGCCGCAGCGCGGTCTTGCCGGTGAGCCATCGCGTCCATGCGCCTGGACGCATCGGCGGGTGTCCTATGTCGGCCAACAGCAAGCCGCGCAGCGAGAACGGCGCGGTGTTCGCGAGCGATGAAAGTATCGATAGCAGCGCCTCATCTTCTAGCCAGTCGAACACTGCATGCCCCAGACCGGCACGCGACGCACGTTCCGGGTGGGCGACAGCGAGCCAAGCCTGATCCAGCTGTTGCCTGAGCGCTTGCACATGTTGCCGCGCGGTTGCGGTCGCGGGTTGCATCGTCGAGATATTCATGGCATCGCCGAACCAGACCGGTTCCACTGCGTGGTCGCTATTCGAGCCGAGGTACGCGTAGATCGCGATATAGCAGGGTAATACGAACGCCCGGGGACCGATGCAAGCGTCGATTTGATGCTTCCAGCGGGAAAATTCGCGGCGAATCACAGCATCGTCGCACTCACCGTCGGGAACAACGGGCATCAACACGGCATCCGGCGGACGTTGATGCGACTCCATCACCGTGGCCAACACGCTGGACAACTGCTGCGGGGACCGGACACGCAACCACAGCGCATCACCGTTACGTCGCAGTGTGGATGTCTGGCCATCGCGTGCAAACAACGCGCCGGCATGCGGCCCGACGACGAGAACGATCGATAACTGACGCACGTTCCCGAGCTGAAAATCCTGATCCTCGTGGGTCGGATGCGATCGCCCGTAAGCTGGCAAAACGGCGGCGCCCACCGCCGTCAACAGAACAAGACTGAGCACAACGGGCCACGATGGTTGGAGAGCAAGCGGCAAACATAGCCATATCAGTCCAACTACGGAGACGGCGATCCAGATCAGCGCCGCCCGGTAGCTGTTTCCGGAAATCATTGCGAACGCTCCGTCTGCATAGGACTACTCTGCGGCGACGACGTTTGAGGTAGACCGCGTGTCGCAACGTCCAGACTAAGGTCCATCGCCGTCCACAGTGACGCGATGGCAACCGCACCAGCAATCACCCCGCCGGCGGTTCTGCGTGAATGTGAGATGCGTGACACGTCCGACGGCCGAAGCGAATTGGTCAGTGGCATGGCGTTATCCGGTGCGTCGGGTATGGAGAACGCCGCCTTATGACGCAGATGCCCGTTCAACGCCGATTTCGCACGCTCCAGATATGCGTTGGCGTTTTCGCGTCCGCCGTCGAAGCCCTGCCCCAGCAACATGGTGTAGAACTCAAGTCCGGCGGGGTCCGGATCGCCGCCGTCCACCACCGCCGCGATCCGGTGCCATACCCATGCGGCGCCGTCACGCACGCCATGAAAACGCATCTGCAGCGGCTCACGCAACCATTCCTCGCGCTGCCTGGACGGCAATGCATGCAACGTCAGTTCATCTAGCAGAACGCATTGTGCGAGGCTGACTTCCCGGATATCCGTTTCCGGAAAAGTTCGATCCAGCATTTGCTGCTGTAGCGTCTCGACCAACGTACTGCAACGCGCGCGCCAAAAAGGAATAGCCGGCAGCTCCGCGCCGTCGGACAGCAGTGCTGCATGCAACGCAGTCGCTCGCATGAGCGCGACTGTTGAGTCAAACATAATAAGAAACGTATTCGCGCCGGCACCCTCAGGGCATTTCGACGACATAGGTGACGAATGTATTGACGGTGCCAGCCGTGGCTCGACCGGTTGCGTAGTAGCTGGCAATGAAATCCACCGGCGTCGGATCCGTGGACGTGATCGGAACGACTCTCATCGTAGACCGGTCGCCGACCTTGATCCGCGATCCGTCCGGATTGGCCAGCATGACCTGTACATTCGTTGCCGACGCCGCCCCGCTCGCATTCTGCAGGTCCAGATTCCCGGTGTTGGGATCGGTCGACGAACCGCTCTCGAAATACACGCGCGCCCCCGTTACACCGCTTGGACATTGAATCGTGATGGTAAAGAACTTTGAGCCATCTATAACTCCGGCCGTCGGCAGCGATCGCGTCGAAAGCGTTGGCAACGTGACCGTCATGTCGGGCGAACTCACCAACGCACACGTCTCCGCGTTATAGGTGCCACTAAAATTGAGCGTGACCGAAGGCGAGCCTTGCGCATGTACGCAAACCGACCCCAACAGCGCACCTGCGATCAATCCGGAAACTAGTCCGGCAATCCGAAAGTATCTACAAATATTTTTCATTTTCTGACCTCTACTGTCGGCGGAATCATCTAAGCCGCAGCGCTGGCGCTGACCGGGTATCGACCTTCACTTCAGCGAAGCGAACTCACAAGCGCCGCGCCCGCTGAACGTCGCGCTACGGACTTTGCCGGCGGAGACCAGACTAGCGCTGGATCACAGCTCAGCTTGATGCGCGCAACGATCCCCGCGCGCTGACCGCTGTCCGCCTTGTCGTCGTCCGGCACCGTGTAGGGCATCACGCACTGCTCCGCTGCGCGATTGCCCCAGCGCACCAGCAGCTTGCCTTCGTGCTCGAGGCCGCGCAGGTACGAGAGGCCCCCCTGACCGACGATGCCCACCGATTTCTCGGACTCGTCGAATAGCTCGGTGCCCATCGGCATGGCTTTGCCTTCCCGATCCAAAACCTCGGCGAAAATCGGCGTGCCCTGCGTGGTCGCAATCTTCACCTTGACGAGCGAACTCGCGCGCGGCACGACTTCCTCACTCGTGTTGCCCAGTTCAACGTCGAGCGACACGTCGCTCGGATCCAGCGCGACCGTGTTGACCCGGTATGGCATCAGCGAAGACACCACCGCATAGCCGTTAGCGTCAATCCTTGCACCCTGGCCATTGATGATCCGGCCACCTTCCGCGCCTTTCGCTTCGACGAGCGCGAACGCCTGTCCAAGCGGCGGGCTCAGCGTCATGCCGCCACTGTGAACGACGACCGCGCCGTCGGCGTTGAACGCGGCTTGACGGGTCTGATTGCTGATCGATGCATTGACGTTGTAAGTAGCGAACGGCGCGCGATACATCGCGTAACCACCCGCGGAAACGGTCCGATTGTCGCCGGCGACGATCCGTGACGCGTTGACACCGTAGGTGATCGGCGTGGCTCCGCTCGTGTTGCCCGACGCAGTGGCCTGAATTGTGCTATCCCCGTTCGAGCCGCGCGAAACGTTGGTGGTCAGATAGTCGAACATATGATGCTCGTTCGAGTCGACCTTGCCGAGCGGAATCGTCAGGTTCAAACCTACCTGCGTGCTGATCTTCGAGTTTTGCAGGCGCGTGCGTTGCGCATATAGCGAGTAGGACACCCGCTTGTACGCGCTGTTGAAACCAACCTGATATTGCAGATCGTAGCCCTTCGACGCGCCCCAGTAGTTCTGCGAACTGCCGGCGATATAAAAAGAACTCGACTCGCCGATTGGCTGGTTGATATTCAGCTGCAGACGGCTGCGCGTGCGGTAGTCATACTGACCCGTGGTGTCTCGGGAGCCATATCGCGCGTACATCGCGTCATGCAGGCTATAGAAGCGTGAGGTCGAGTATCGGTAAGCCGCAACCGAAAAATTCGTGTTGGGCCCTGGAAGGAGCTTGCTGTAGCTGATCCGCGTACTGTAGCCGGGACGACCACCAGACACGCCGGGAATATTCGTTCCCGCCGCCGTTACGTCAAACGCGAATGCGCCGAGCGGCGTATTGAGCGCGACACCCACCAGGCCAGCCCAGTAACCTTCCGCAAACTGTGCACCGGTGTAGCCGGTCAACAGGTTTGTCAGGCCGCGCTGATAAACCGCCTGCGCCACCCACGGATGGTTATTCAGCACGGTATCGCGATAGACACCGGTCGTCAGATTGAAACGTGCAACACCAGGCCGCAGCAACTGCGGGACGGACGCAAACGGCACCAGAAAAGTCCGCTGACGGCCGTCGGATTCTGTAATAGTGACCTGAAGGTCGCCGCCATAACCCGTAGCCGGCAGGTCGTTCAGTTCAAACGGCCCCGGCGGCACGCTGGTCTCGGCCACGATGATGTTGTTCTGACGCACTATGATGCGTGCATTGGTATCAGCCACGCCACGCACAACCGGCGCGTAGGAGCGCATGGAATCCGGCAACATGCGGTCGTCGCTCGAAAGCTGGACGCCACGCACGTTGAATGAGTCGAAGACGTCACCGCTCGTCGAGCTGTCGCCGATCGTCAGTTGGCTCTTAAGCGCCGTGACATCGTGTTGCGCAAACAGCGCGACACTTTGCCAATGCGTGCCGGAACCCCGGTTCTGCGAGCTTACCGTGGACCACTGGCGGAAACGCCAGCCGTTCACGTTGAATCCGCTTTGCAGACCGAGGTAGACACTGCTGAAGTCTCCGCTACCATTGTTCTGGTGAGTCGTATAGCCGGCGAGACTGTATTGCACGAAGCCTGCGTTGATCCCGTTGTCCCAACGGGACGGATCAACGTAACCGGCAGCCTCCTTGCGCAATTCGATCTGTGGAATCGACAGATCGAGTTGCAGATCGGCGGTGTTGAACGATGCAACCGATCCCGGTACGGCTTCAACCAGCGGGACGCATTGCACTGACGCGTCCATATCGTCGAAGTCGCCGTTTCCTGCTTCCTTCAACCGCTGGGCCACGCGCTCGGTATCTACGCCAGCGCGCTCGAGGCCAGGCATCGTGAAACAGGGCGTTGCGATATCCGAGCCCGGCACTGCCTGAAACAGGACATCGAAGCGTCCACGCTTCTTACCATTGACGAGCAGTTCGAGCGGATAAACACCGGGAGCAACAGGATTGCCTCGCGTATAGCGTGACAAATCGGCGACGTTGCCCGTAAAGAATGCTGGATTGAACTCGACTTCTTGCGGAACTTCCGCAGCGGGCGCATTTGATGTCGCCGTGGTAGATGACGCATCCGTACGCGCAGCCTCTCCGTCGACACCGGCTTCCTGTCGCGGCAACTCGGACGCCGAGCAGTCGCTGGATGGCGTCGCCGCTGAGTCCGGCGCGCACGCGGCGACCGCGGAATTTGAGCAAAAGACCCAGCCCGACGCTATGATTGCCGCCCAAGCCAGTGGGTGAAACCGGAAAGGGACATCACTGAATACTCTTTCAACCGCCGTCTTACTATTCCGCACGCCCGACATCCCGTATTTCAATTATTGATTCTTTTGCGCTTCCGCGCTTTGAGCACCTGTCACTTCCGCCGAGTCCTTGATCGCTGTACCGAAGTCGTTCAGAACCGTATAGGAAACGGTGGCAGGAGCTTTGATATCCAGCTTTCCATCTTGTGGACGGAGATCGACGTGCCCGAACGGCGGTGCCATATCGGGCAAAAGAGCGACTTTCCTGCCTGCCGTTTCTACCTCTGCCGTGCCGACGGAAATGTAGTAGGGCGATGGGTTGTCCAGACGAACGATGCTCTGACCTTTGTCATTTGCCTCGACATGCCACTTCAGCTGGGCCCGCCCCGCCGTTGGGTCATCGAGCAACGATACCGGCCGGTAGAACATCTTGATACGCGTTCGGAACGCGAGCTGAATCATGTTCCGGTCATCAGCGTCCTTGGGCTTCGGCGGAATTTCGAGAACGTTCAGCCAATAGACAGCCTCACGGTCCTTCGGCATGTCGCCGCCTGTGAACATGATGCGCAAAGCCTGCCCTCTGTGAGGCTCGACCCGAAATACCGCCGGCAGTAACGTGAACGGCACCTTGATTTCATTCGGGGCAGCGGCCGCATCGCCGTCGTCCAGCCACGCCTGGACCAGGACCGGACGGCTGTCAACATTGTTCAAACGAACATTGACTTCACGGTTTTGCGCCGGATAAATAACTCGGGTACCGGTAATGGTGATAGCAGCTTGTGCAGCGAACGAGGTCACACTTAAGGCGACAGCTGCGGCGAACAACATTGGAAACTTCATTGAAGACACTCGCTCCTCCACGCGACAGGTAAGCGGAATGCCACTTCGGGTTGCCTTCGAACTAGAAGAGCAACCCGATGCCATTCGGCTTAGATTCGCTTACTGGTATGCCAACGTGTAGCGAACAACAGCCGTCACGTTACCGGCCGTGGCTCTGTCTGTTGCATAGTACTGGCCGGCGTAGTACATCGTTGCCGTACCGTCGGTCCCAACATCAACGAACTCGCCCGTGCTGCCCAGCGGAAGCACCTGCGCCGCGCCATTCGTGAAATTGTGGTCAAGCAATTGCACTTCGACGTACTGGGCCGGCGAGGTAGTTGCCTGGTTAATGGCATTACGCGTAACCGGGTCCATGTTCGTGGTCTCGAAATGCGCCGCGACCTGTTTCAGCGTTGCCGGGCACTGCGACACCGAAATGTTGAAAGGCGTGGACCCGCCGACTACGCCAGCCGCAGGCAGCGTCTGCGAAGACACCCGAGGCAGCGTGACCGTTTGGTCCTCGTCACCCGAGTTGATCACACAGGTGTCGTCATACAGTTCTCCATTGAACGTTACCTGACCTGTGCCCGGTACAGCTTGAGCGAAAACCATCGGCGCGACGGACAGGCTCATCAGCGCGATCATGAGTTGCGTTACTTGTTTTTTCATGAGATTCCTCTTTGTTGCCATTTCAGAACTACAAACCCTTGTAAAGCCGGGACGTCCAGCGATCGTCAAGGCAGAGGAATGATCTCATTGAAGAAGATCGGTGTTAATGGGCCAATACCCAAAATGAAAGACCAAATAGGTCAGTCGAGAAACGACGTGTCGATTCCTCGAACTGAACAGGTCACAGGACCACCCTACGATAGGGAGAAGGCGCCACGAGAACGACAGAATCCGCCTAAGAATCGCGGCAATTGCTACGAGCAGGACCACTCGCGCACGATCGTGACGAGTTCTACGTCGTTTCTGGCACCGAGCTTCTTCATGCCAGCGTTCTTCTGATTGCTCACGGTCTTCGGACTGCGATTGAGCCGCTCGGCAATTGTTGCGATCGACATCCCGTCGCAGATCATTCGCACGACCGTCGATTCTTTTTCAGATAGCAAATTGAGAGAAGATCCGCCTTGCGCTGCGCGCCCCGTTGCGCGCAACATCTTGTCCGCAATGGAATCAGGCAGAAACACGCTTTTATTTTTGGCAACGCGGACGGCAGCGGTAAGGCTGACAAAGCCCTCGGGACCCTTACCGACGAAGCCGGCCGCCCCCGCGTTGAGCGCAGCTGAAATGATGTGCGTGGAAGAATGCGTGCTCAGGAAAACTACTCGTATGGATGGGGCGACACGCCGGATCCGGTCAAGAAGGTTGAGACCGTCGGCATACGGATCGCCTTCGAATTCGTAGTCGCACACAAGAACATCGACTGGCACTTCAAGCAACCGCTGAAGAAGCAGGCCGATACTTTCGCTTTTGAAGCAGACCTGGATGTCAGGACAACGCTGAAGAAGATGCTCGACGCCGAGGAGAATAAATGGATGATCGTCGGCGATACCCACTCTTATTTTGTTCACTCACACTCCATACCACGCAGGTGAATACCTTTTCCTTGCCGAAACACCCTGCATGATTTGTCACCAAAGTACCATGTCATTTCACGCCGTTACATGATGAGAAAGGCGCAGGGCATCTCGTCCCATCCGCTCGTCGACTTCCCTGATCCTGTGTGTCGCCACGGGACGCTGCGTTTGCGTGGGCCTAGCCGCACACCTCAGCAGCAAGATCGAGAGCCGCAACCTTCCTGCTTCTAATGAAGCGAACGGCGTCGGGAACACCTATCATCTAAGCGCACCAGTCGGTGCAGTCCAAATAGCGCATATCAAATTGTCTTGATCGTTCCACAAAAGCATTTTGGCACCACGCAAATAGAAGTTTTTGAACCACTGTTTTTTAAAACGATGCAAAATCGGTGAGAAAGCCGGTGTGCTTTGGTAAAGACAAAGCAATTTTTGGGCATACAACCTAGCATGGATCAATCATGAAGATGGGATAGCGCAACGCACCCCAACTCGTCGGCGAGGAATTAAAACGTCTTCGCCTTGCGCAGAGGCGGATTGTACGATGCGCTAACAAGCAAAAAATCAGCAGAGTCCTATATGCGTCATAGGTGCAAGAAGTGCTTTCAACATCCACCCCAGTCGGCCCGTCGCAATGCCCCATCGCCGCCGGCGTCACCGCCGTGTTTCTTCTAGCGGACCGCGCGACAGCAGGTCCGCGGTCGGCGCGCTGCCCGTCAATGTCACGACGCCGTTATCCGCGCGCACTGTAATGTTGCTGGCCCGTAGTCCCTGGCTTCGTGCGTTTCTGAATGCGCGGCGTACGTCCCGCACGAGTTGCCGGTTGGTAGCCTTGATCTCGCCCGCGGTTGGCGCCGAACTCGCCGCAGCTTGTGCCGCGGGACCCGATCCGCCCGCTTGCGGCTGCGCGTGCGCAGTCAGGCAAGCGGAACACGACCGCGCTCGCGCAAACCAGCTTCAGCCATTTCTGTGCGTTCATTTCGTTTTCCTGTTGTGTATGGCCGGATGACATCGACGGTGGCGCCCGGCCGACTATTTCATCCGCTGCATTCGCCAGGCCGCGATCATGTGAGCCGCGCGGCGCGCGAGCGGAAGCCTTAGGCCGCAAAATGATTGCGCACGAGATCGACGAACGCGACCAGCCCGGTAAGCAGAACCACAATGAACAGCCAGCGTTCGAGCAGCGTAAACACAGGCCGTTTCCCCTTGCGACGCTCGGCGATGTAAAACCACACGGTCGCCGCCGTATAAAGCACGGTCGACATCAACAGATAATGCAGGCCGCCCGCGTACACGAGAAAGAGCGCGTATCCGCAGCCCAGCAGCGCGAGCATGAAATCGATGCGCCGTGACCACGGCTGCCCCGCATACGATTCGCCGCTCGCTGCGAGCTTCAACCCATAGCCGGCGACGAGCAGATACGGGATCAGGTTCATCGACGTCGTGAACTCCTTGGCCAGCGTGAACGCTTCTTTCGAAAACAGCGTCACGATCAGAAAGGCCTGAATCACGAGGCTCGTCATCCACAGTGCGGCGACCGGTACGTGGTTGCGGTTTTCTCGCCCGAGAAACGCGGGCATCGTGCGGCTCTTGCCCGCCGCGTGCAGAATTTCGGCGGCGAGCAACGTCCATGCGAGATAAGAACCGAGTACCGATATCAACAGGCCGAGCTTGACTGCGACCGCGCCCCAGGCGCCGACCGCGGCGCTCAGCACGCCAGCCATCGACGGATTTTTCAGCGTGCCCAACTGCTCGAGCGGCAACACGCCATACGACAACAACGTGACCATGACCATCAACGCAAGCACGCAGAGAAAGCCGAGGACGGTCGCGACCCCGACGTCGCGCCGTTCGCGTGCATGCCGTGAATAGACACTCGCGCCTTCGACGCCGAGAAACACGAATACCGTGCCCAACATCGTCTTGCGCACCTCGCCGAACAGACCGGTCGCCGACGGCTCGGGAACGGTCCACAGGTTCGCGACGAACAACTGCCACTTGACACTCGATAGCACGAGCACCGCGAACAGTCCAAGCGCGAACAACTTGGCGGCCGTCATCGACGCATTCACTACCGACGAGCCCTTCACGCCGCGCAGTATCAGAAAGTGAAACACCCAGATCATCAGCGAGGAACTGACGATCGCGCTAAATGTATTGCCAGCGCCGAATGAAGGCGCGACGATCGCGAGCGCGGACTTGATCAGCACGAGATAGGCCACGTCGCCGAGACAGCTGGCGCACCAGTAGCCGAACGCCGACAGAAATCCCGTGTAGCGTCCAAACCCGACGCGCGCATACGTGTAGACGCCAGCGTCGAGTTCCGGCTTGCGCCATGCGAGCCGTTGAAAGATCAGCGCGAGTATCAGCATGCCGGAGCCGGTGATGGTCCAGCTGATCAACGAACCGACTACGCCGGTATATTTGCCGAGCGCCTGCGGCAGCGAAAAGACGCCCACCCCGACCATCGAGCCGATCACCATCGCCATCAGGCCCGGCGCTGAAAGTCTGACGCGCTTGTCCATTGCTGCGATCGCTCTCCCGCGAACACGTTCCGATCGAGCCGCGCTCGTGCGACTACGATGATCGACCGCTCAGATGACGATCGTGCCGGTCGCGAGGCCGATCAGCGCGCCAATCGCGCCGCAGGCCGCGACGGCAAAGATGACCCACTCGACTTTCGAAAACACCCGATGGCCGCGCTCGCGTTTGGCCACCACATACAGCACCGTACCGGGCGCATAAAGCAGCGCCGATAGCATCAGGAACTTCAGGCCGCCCGCGAACAGCAGAAACGCCGTATACAACGTCGCGAACATCGCGACGAAATACTCGGTGCGCAACGCGCCGCTCAAGGTGCCGCCATTCTGTCCACTATCGTAACGCGCGGCCTTGATGCCGTATGCGGCCACGAGAAAATAAGGAATCAGCACCATCGAGCTCGTGAGATTGAGCATCAGCGCAAACGCGTCGGTCGACCAGTACGTGCTGATTACGAAACACTGCACCACGGTACTCGTGAGCCAGATCGCGGCGACCGGCAGCTTGCGCTCGTTTTGTCGCGCGAAGATACGCGGCATCGTCTCGAGACGCGCGGCGGCGAACAGCACCTCGGCACAGATCAGCGACCATGCGAGGTACGCGCTAAGGATCGAAATGATCAGGCCGGCGCTGACGAACACGACACCGAATGGGCCGAGCAGCGCGCCGAGTACCGCGGCCATCGACGGCTGGCGCATCACCGCGATATCGGCGCGCGGCAAGGTCGCGTAAGGCAGCAGCGTCACCAGCACCAGCAGACACAGCACGGCGACGAAGCCGGTGATCGTCGCGGCGCCGACGTCCGAGCGCTTTTTCGCATAGCGCGAGTACACGCTCGCACCTTCGATACCGACGAACACGAAGACGGTGACGAGCATCGTCGCGCGAACCTGCGAGAACAAGCCCTTGCCGATCTGATCGCTGCGTTCCCACAGATTCGCGCGAAACATGTCGGCGCAAAACAACGCGATCAGCATCACGATGAACAGCACGATTGGAATCAACTTCGCGACCGTGACGATCGTGTTGATCATCGTGGCCTGCTGGACGCCGCGCAGCATCACCAGATGAAACAGCCAGATGCCCACCGACGACACGAGGATCGCGCTCGCCGTATTGCCGTTGCCGAAGGCCGGCACGAAAGCGCCAAGCGTCGATTTGATCAGCACCCAGTACGACACGTTGCCGAAGCAGCCGGCCATCCAGTAGCCGAATGCGGATAGAAAGCCCGCATAATCGCCGTAGCCCGCTCGCGCGTATGCGAACACCCCCGCATCGAGCTCGGGCCGACGCTGCGCGAGCGCCTGAAAGACGCGCGCCAGCGCATACATGCCGATGCCCGCCACGCACCATGCAATGACCGCGCCGAACGGTCCGGTCGCGCGCGCGAAATTGCGCGGCAACGAGAAAATCCCTGCGCCCACCATTGAGCCGACGACCATCGCGGTCAATGCGGGCAACGACAGTTTCGTCTCGACCTGGCTTGCCATCGTCCACCCTTCAGAGAAGCTGATTTCTTCCGGAAAGGGACTGACGCGGAGCAGGTACGCGTGCATTGCGCATCTCCTGTCAGTCCTCCCCGACTGAAGCCAACGGCCTTGCGAGTACCGGACCGCACTCCTCCTGGTCGTTCACTGTGCGGCCGGTGCCGGTGCGGTGGCGGGCGCGGGTTCCGTCGGCGCTCGTGTATTCGAGGCCACTGGCGGATTGGCCAACCAGCCGCCTCCCAACGCCCTGAACAGCGCGAACTGTGCCTGCAGTTCGCCGACCTCTTCCCTCGCCTGCGACGACTGGCTTTCGAGCAGCGCAACCCGCACCTGATCGATATCGACGCGGCCGGTATCGCCGAGTTCGTAGCGACGTCGCACCTGGCTCAACTGCGTGGTGCGACGCGTGACTTCTTCATTGCGTGCCTTGAACAACTCGTCCTGCCGGTTCAAACGCGCCAGCGCACGGTCGACGTCATAGAACGCGCCGAGCGCGGTCTTTTCGTAGTTCGACATGGCCTGCTGCGCCTGCGCGTCCGACGACTCCACCTGCGAGCGCCGCGCGCCAAAGTCGATCAGTGGCAGCGCCATCGCCGCGCCGAATAGCCAGAACGTGCTGGCCCCGAGGCTTTGACCCGCGATCTCCCAACCATTGCGTGCAAGCAAACCGCTCAACGACATGGTCGGCCAGTAGTTGAGCCGCGCGACATCCGACTGCCTGAGCGCCGCATTCACCCGTGCCTGCGCCGCGATCAGATCCGGGCGCCGCATCAGCAGGTCGACCGGCTGGCCGGGCTCGATATGCGGCAGCGCGGTCATCAGCGTGTCGCTTTCATCGAGAATCCCCGCGAATTCCGCGGGCTGCACGCCGCATAGATTCTGCAAATTGAGTCGTGCCTGCGCGATGCCGTTCTCCACGTCCTGCAAACGCGCATCGACCTGCGCGCGGCCGGCGCGCGCTGCTTCGATGTCCGTACTCAGCACGAGACCCGCGTTAAAGCTCTTCTCGGCGATGTTGACGAAGTCGTCCGCGATCGCGCGGCTCTGCAGCAAAATCGCGCGCTGACGCAGCAGCCCGCGATAGGTGACGTACAGATCCGCGACTCCCGACACCACGCTCAGGCGGACCGCCTCCGCGTCGCCCGCGGCCGCGCGTGCCTGTTCGCGTGCCGCCGAGAGCCTTGCGCGTCCCTGACCGAACAGGTCGATCTCCCATTGCGCCCGCAAGCCGACACGCCAGAACTGCGCATCGGTATTGTTGATGCCGAGGAATTCCGCGAATTCGAGCTGCGTCTCGGCGCCGTGATACTTCGCGGCGCTCACGCTTGCACCGACCGACGGCAACAGTTGCGAGCGGGCCAGGCGGATGCCGGCCTGCACCTGATCGACGCGTGCGTAAGCGGTGGCGATGTCGAAGTTGTGCGCGAGCGCGAGATCGATCAGTCTGTTCAGCGTCGGGTCGTTGTACTGGGTCCACCATGCCGCGAGCTGCTGCCCGGACATCGGTGTCGCCACGCCCGGTTGCGCTTCCGAATACTGCGGCGGAAACGCGGCGGGCTTTTGCAGCTGCAATGAACCCGTACAGCCGGCTTCGAGCAGCAGGGCCGCGATGGCGAGAAGATAAGGGCGCGCGCGGATCATTTTGCTTCCGGGTGTCGACCCGGCTCCCATTCCGCCTGCCTGATCGAGAACAGCATCGCATACAGCGCCGGCACGGCGACCAACGTCAGCACGGTGGCAAAAACAAGGCCCGCCATAATCGTGATCGCCATGTCCTTGAAGAAAGGATCCCACAACAACGGCGCCATGCCGAGCGCCGTCGTACCGCCCCCCAGTATCACCGGCCGCAGACGGTTCATCGCGCCGTGGGTCACCGCCTGCATGCGCGGCACGCCCGCGGCGATCTGCGAATCCATCTCTTCGACAAGCACCACGCCGTTCTTGATCAGCATGCCGATCAGACTCAATAGACCGAGCAACGCCATGAAGCCGAACGCGCCGCGAAATAGCAGCAGACCGAGCGTGACGCCGACGATCGACATCGGCACGACGAGCAGCACGACGAGCGCCGGCTTCAGGCGTCCGAACATCATCAGCACGAGCAGCGCCATGCCGATGAAGCCGAGCGGCAGTTGACGGAACAGGCTCTGCTGCGCGCGCGTCGACGATTCGTGCTCGCCGCCCCATTCGAAGCTATAGCCCGGTGGCAGCTTGATGTTCTCGATGCTGGAGCGTATGCGGTTGAACGCGTCGACACTGTTCTGCCCATAGATCGGGTTGGCCGAAACCGTCAGCGTGCGAATCCGGTTTTCGCGCGCGATCTGGCCTTCCTCGGTACCGACCGCGAAGCCGTTGACCACGTCGCCGAGCGGCACGTAACGGCGCAGCCCCGCGCTGAACACCTGCAGGTCCTGCAGACCCGCGACGCCACGCGTGTAGTCGGGCGAACGCAGCACGATCGGCAGTAGCTGATCGCCTTCGCGATAGATGCCCACCCGCAGGCCTTCGCTTGCATAAGCCATCGTGTCGCTAACCTGACGGCGCGTCACACCGAGCGAGCGCGCCCGCGATTCGTCGAATTCCGGCCGCACGATGCTGATCGGGTCCTCCCAGTCGTCGCGAATCGCGATGATGCGGCCGTCCGCCTTCAGCACATTCTGTGCTTCTTGAGACAAGCGGCGCAGCACGGCCGGATCGGGTCCGGAGAAGCGTGCCTGAATGGCCGCGCCACCGCCGGGACCGAACTTCGGCCGCGTGACCGTCCAATGCTGTTCTGGGAAGCGCCTCTTCAGGTCCGCTTCGATGTCCGGAATCATGTCGTCGATCAGGCTCTGGTCCTTCGCGCCGACGATGAACTGCGCGTACGACGGATTGCGCGTTTCCGGATCGTAGACGAGGGAGAAGCGCGTCGCGCCCGAGCCAATATACGTCTGCACGTTGGTGACGTCCGCATGCTCGAGCAGCACCTTCTCCACCGCGCGGCTCTTTTCGACCACCGCGCGAATATCGGCGCCGCGCGGCAAACGCATGTCGACATAGAAGATCGGCGTGGTCGACGCGGGGAAGAAGCTCCGCTCGACGAAACGGAACGCCCACCCGGCCAGCACGGTCAGCGCGACGAGGCCGATTACCACGAACACGCGCTGTCGGGTGACCCATGACAACAGCTCGCCGTAACGCTTGTACAGCTTCGACTTGAACGGGTCGTCATCGATGATGTCCGCGGGCTTGAAAAGATACGTGCCGAACAGCGGTGTCAGGGCGATGGCGATCACCCAGCTGAATAGCAGCGAAATCGCAGCGACGGCGAACAACGACGCACAGAATTCGCCGACCGAATCCGGCGACAGGCCGATGCCCGAGAAAGCCAGAATCCCCACAATGGTCGACGCTAGCAGAAGCCATTGGCTTTGTTTGAGAATCTCGGTCGCCGCCTGGAGATGCGACATGCCTCGTTGAACCTTCACGAGCATCCCCTCGACCACCACGATGCTGTTGTCGGTCAGCATGCCCATCACGATGATCAGCGCGCCGAGTGAGATACGCTGCAGCTCGATGCCTGCCGCGTACATCACCAGCAGCGTGCCGAGGATCGACAGGAACAGCTCGACGCCCAGCACGACGCCCGCGCGCCAGCCGAGCGCAATGCCCAGCGCGACACCGACGATCGCCACGGACAGGAACACGTCGAAGATAAAGCCGCGCACGCTCTCGTCGACGACCTGCGGCTGATCGTAAAGCGAGTGCAGCTTGATGCCGATCGGGAGGTCACGCTCGAGTTCGGCAAGCCTCGCCTTGAGCTCCTCGCCGACCCTCACCACATTGACGCGCGGCCGCGCGCTGATACCGATCGTAACCGCGGGCTGGCCGTTATAGTGAATGACCTGGTTCGGAATCGTCGCGTAGCCGTGGCTTACGCGCGCGATGTCGCCGAGCAGCAGCGGGGCGGGCGTATTGTTGACAGGCAGCGAACGAATGGCCTGCAACGAATCGAGCGAGCCGGACGGCGCAATCCGCAACGACAGGTCGCCGACACGTTCGCGTCCCGCGGGCCGAACCTCGTTCTGCACGAACAGCGTCTGCGCAAGATCGTCGGTGGACAGATCGTTGGCGATCAGTTGCGACTGGTCGACGTCGACCGAGATCTGCTCCTGCTGCTCACCGGCGATCACGATGTCGGACACGTCGCCGAGTGTCAGCAGTTGGCGGCGCAGTTCGCGCGCGTACTCATACAGTTGCGCCTGCGTGTAGCCCTCGCCGGTCAGCGCGTAGAACATCCCGTAGACGTCGCCGAAACGGTCGAGCACGAGTGACGGTCCCGCGCCCGGCGGAAGCCGGGGCTGTGCATCCGATACCGACTTGCGCACCTCGTCCCACACCTGCGGCAATTGCGCCGACGTGTACTGGTCGCGAATCTCGACGCGGACTTCAGAGTAGCCCGGTGTGGAACGCGAGGTCAGCCTGTCGACCTGCGGCATCTGCTGGATCGCGCTTTCGAGCCGGTCCGTCACTTCCTGCTCGACCTCGTGCGCACTCGCGCCCGGATACAGCGTCACGACGACCGCAGTCTTGATCGTGAACTTCGGGTCTTCGAGCCGCCCGATGTTGTAGTACGCGAAGATGCCGCCCAACAGCGAGATGAGCGTCAGAACCCACGCGATCAGCGGCTTTTCGATAAGGGGGCGCGCGAGATTCATTGAGGCGCATCCATTGGACGGACCGCCATTCCCTCTTTCATGAACTGCGAGCCGCCGGCCACCACGCGGTCGCCCGCCGCAACCGCCCCCGCGACGACCACATCGTCATTGCGAATTTCGCGCACGCTGACCGGCACCGCATGCACACGGCCGGACGCGGCGTCGTAGCGCCACAGACTGCGCTGACCGTCCGCGCCGATCGACACCGCGGCGATCGGAATCGCGAAGTACCCTTTGTTGTCGTTTTGCGCGACCTGACGCGCCGTTTCGGAAATCTGTACGCGCAGCGCCATGCCGGGGAACAGCATCGCGCTTTGCGGTCCTTCGATCGAGAACACGAGCCGGTAGGCCGCCGAAGTCGGCGAGGTCTGCGTGGTCCGTTCGCGGAACACGAGCGGGAAGCGGTTCTGCGGCCGCCCGGGCAGCCACGCCTCGGCTCTCAGCGTCTTGTCGACGAACAGCCGTTCGGCAATGCTCTGAGGCAGATCGACGCCGACATCGGCACGGCCGATGTTTTCCAGATTGAACGCGGGCGCCCCAGCCTGCACGACCTGCTGGATCTCGATGTTGCGGCGAGCGATCCGGCCGTCGAATGGCGCGACGAGCTGGGTATTGCGCAGGTCGCGGCTCGCCAGGTCGCGTGCCGCGCGTGCGGCATCGGTGGAAGCCGACAACTGCTCATAAGCAGCCTGAGACAGAATGCCGTCCTTGCGCAGCACCGCCTGGCGCTTCAGGTTGTCGCTCAGCTGCTGATACTGCGCGTTCGCGCGTTGCAGTTGCAGCTTGTAGGGTTCCTCGTCGATCCGCGCGATCAGTTGCCCGCGTTTCACCGACGCGCCTTCGAGCACCGCGATCTGCACGACGCGGCCCGATACTTCGAAGGCGAGCGGCGAGATGCTGGTCTGCTCGACCCGCCCGGTAAAAATGCGAATGGCGGAAGCGTCGGCAGGTTCGACCCGAGTGAGCTGCACGGCTGGCCTCGTATCGCCACTCTGTGTTTCGGTCTGCCGTTGGCAGCCCGACAGTGAAACGACAAGCGCGCAGGTCAACGCGCACGACACTGCGCCGGTCAGTGCGATTCCGCCTGATCGGCGAGGCCGCGGTGCATCGGAGCGGTTTGCATTCATGACGTTCTCGGCTGACTGCTGGCGCAACCCATGTCGTAAGCCCAGCGGCAACGTAGCTCACGGGCCGGCGAATACGAGACCCTACAGGTTGCTCAGCAATTCATAGGGGCCCATAACAGTGGACCGATGGGTGCATCCGCTTCGACTTCCACGGCCAGGTCAGACTCGAGGAACAGCGGCATCCCTTCTGTCGGACCGGCAACGTCGTTCAAACCAGTCCATCGGCGACAATGGTGTTGTGGCCGTCGGGACTACAGCCGCGACCCATGTGTCGTCATTCCGGCTCCGTTCGTCAGGCATCCTGTCGAACTGCCAAACTGCTTCGCCATGCCGAAGCAAGACTGAGGAAAATGACGAACCCGCCCTGTATGGAATGCACGACGATTCCGCAAAACCTGAAGACGAATGAATATGCGGGCGGATTGCAGCGTTGAATCAGATCCCTTCGATGGAACCTTGCTGCAAAATTATTAAAGTTCCCAAACAATTCGCTGTCAAGAGCCTCACAGGCGCAGCACGATCGTATCGATTGCTTACCTTAAGCGGTATATCAAAGCCGTCATAGGCGTTCATGACTTCGCGCAGTTCACTGGTGGTTTGCCCGTGTCATGCGTGCGTCATTGCCCCTTTCAGTTCGTCACAGGCATCATGGCCGAACAATGCGCAAGCCGTCAATCGATTCGCGACTTGCTACGGTCATACCGACTCGTTCTATGGTTGCTTCGGCTTCTGTTGATGAAATATAAGCATGGCTATTCTGCTGTACTAGTCACGAAATACCATGGGGAAAAGTACTATAGGTTTCAAGGAATTTTTGTTTCGCCGATGGGTGACGCAACTCTGCGTGAAAAGAAAGTTGGCAATTGCGACGTCGCGGGCCGCCGCCAGCGTTCATCGCTTGCATCGGCGTAGCGCGGCTGCCCTCTCGCACGAACCGGTTCGACGCATCATGACGCGCTCGCTCGCATCGTGGACATCGCGGTGCGCGGCACTCGCGCTGCTCACTGGCAGTCTTCTGTGCGGTTGCGCGATGGTCACCGTCAGCTCGCAAGGCCCGGAGCAGTACATCGCGATGCGCCGCGGCGACATTCTATCGACCGGCCGTCTGAGCGCCGCGACGCGAGCACGCTGCACATCGCGGCACTCGATGGGAACACCTGCCAACGTGAGCCGCTCGCTTGCATCAATACGATCTTGACCGTCGGCGGAATCAATACCGACCGGCGATTGTCGAGCCTCGCTGAACTGTCGTTGCAGATGGCCATCACCAACACGCCGGCCAACGCCAGCGATTGGAGCGACGCAATTCGATCTGTGGCTCAGGGCCGCGCGATTCGCGTATGCATTTCTGTTCCTCGGTGAACGCACTGCTGGCGAACGTGCATTCGAAGATCGTCAGACCCAGGTCCGTGACTACTACAACTACGCGGTGCAGGAACTTGCCCACGCGCTGCTTCTGCGTGGCGCGCTCGCTACCGATGCCGGCAACGGCGTGCCGGGCACGCAGTACATCGCAGGCTGGCCCATTCATCCCGACCTGAGCCGAACCCGGCTACCCGAAGGCGTGCGCGAACCGCGCGAAGTCATCCCGGCGTCGCGGCTGTCGTTCGCGGGGATACGTAGCATTTATCGACGCGATGGTTTGGAGGCGGAACTCGTTGCTGTGATGAACTTGCCTCCGCCTGAAGATGATGTCGATGCGGGTGGCAATGCCAGCGCCGACACGCGCGTGTCCACCCGCGTCGATGGTCGCGCGAGCGCACCGTTCAACTCCGGCGTGTCGTCAGAAGCCGCGGGACGGCCAAGGCCGGCGTCGCGCTTTTTCCGCGAGATGCCGTCGCCGAACGTGACCGCGTCGATCTGGTTCAGCCAGGGCATGCTCGAACAGGTGCTTGCCTCGCATGAGGTCGTGCTGTCCGTCTATGATCCGTATCGCGAAGACAGTGTCGAGCGACACGGCCAGACTGTGCCACTTTCGGCCAACTTCAGCGCGGGCTACGGCATCTGGCTCGCGCGCTCGGGCTTCGCCGGGCAATCGTTGCGCACGCTGTTTGGACGCGCACACGGTATCGATACGCCCGGCATCTACATGATGCAACCGTTCGATCCCAATCGACGGATCATTCTGATGCTGCACGGCCTCGCGAGCAGCCCCGAGGCATGGGTCAACGTCGCCAACGATATTCAGGGCGATGAAGTGCTTCGCCAGCATTTCCAGGTGTGGCAGGTCTACTACCCGACCAACGTGCCGATTCTGGTCAACCTCGCGCGCATCCGCCGCGCCACGCAACAGACGCTCGCGCACTTCGATCCAGACGGTACTGCGCCGGCGTCGCATGGCATGGTGTTGATTGGGTCATAGCATGGGCGGCATTCTGGCGCGGCTGCTCGTGTCGACTTCCGGCGACGCGCTTTGGGCGACGTTCGAGGACAAGTACGTGCCCGAGGGCACCGATATCGATCGCGAGGACGAGCGGCCCGATCGGCTACTGAACTTCACGCCGATGCCGCAAATCGAGCGCGCCATATTTATCGCGGCCCCCCATCGAGGCACGCCGTTCGCGAGCAACCGGCTGTCGCGCTGGGCGGCCAACCTCGTGCGTCTGCCGCTTGCCCTGCTGAACGAGATCGAGGAAGTGATGCAGACGGCGACGAACATCGAACCGCAGGGACGGACCTTCCATGTGCCTAGCAGCATCGAACAGCTGCGCGAAAACGGGCCGCTCGAAGATTCCGACGATGGCGTGGTCCCTTATCGCAGCGCGCATCTCGTGGGCGCGCTGTCGGAGAAGGTGATTGTTGCTGGACACAGTGTGCAGGAGACGCCGCGGGCGATCCTCGAGATTCGGCGGATCTTGCATGAGGATATTGCGCAGATCGATCAGCGCGGGGAGGTTTGCGGGGAGGCTCGGATAGCGAAGTGATGGCGGCGGGGCCAGCTGTCTTTTGCGGCGGCTCGGACTTGGGCTCGGACTTGACGAGCTTGCTGTTGCTGGGCTCTGTTCGACTCACTGGTACAGCGTTCCGAATCAAGCCAGTGTGATCGAGGCAGGCGCGGAAGATTGGTTCGAATGAGCGGTCAGGTCAGCGGAACGCACGAAAGATCGCGACGGCCGCTGGAAATTCTTTCGCTACAAATTACGTATTGAACGTTACGGATTGGCGGGGCACGTGTGTTCATTCTGGCGCGTTGTCGCCGTTTGGCGGGAGTGATGCGGTATCGTGCACCAATTTGACTGATTAGCGTGAAACAATGGCGTGCATTGGTGAAAAAAGTCTTTTAAAACAATAGGTTGACACGCAGAGAAGACGTTTCGCAATGTTTCACGCCGTGTCGGTTGGCGAGATTGGCCGAAGAATCGAAAATTCTCGCTCGTATTGGCTAAGAGTCACTCATTTTTCGATATTTAGTTCGCAAAAGTTGGCCGTATGTACGGTCCCCGTATATTGTTAGGTCGCCGATGCGCGACCGCTGCATCTGCTGAAGTTCAAGTTGGCCAGACGCGTGGCGACTGACAGTCGCTCGCATTGCCGATGCGCGATCGTCTTGCTAATCAATATCACAGGGCGGGCCGGGAGAGACTCTTTACGTTCGCGAGATTTCCGCGCTTGCCCTCACCTATCCTGCCGTCCATCGTCCGACGGATTTCTTGCGGATGATCTGAGAGCAGCGATGTTGATTTCGCGCTGAACGAGTGGTCTGACGCAGGCCCATCCGGGTGGCGTGACATACGATCGGACGGAGATCATTCGTTGCGGTCGAGTCACTCATTACTCCGATGCTTGCCCAAAAATGATCGGCGCGGTCGCAATGCATCCCTTCGAATACTTCTATCTGGGTGTCTCCCCGGCGGGTGGGTAGATCGGTAGGCGTGACGACCGACATCAACTATCTTTAGAGTTTCCTCTCTTGACGACGGGGGGATGTTGGTTTAATGCCATTACGGCCAATTCATCGCGGCCGGCAGGCGTTCGCGATTGACTTTCAGGTCGTCGATCGAACACCGTTTGCGGAACGGCGACTGCACCGTTTGAGAGAACGCGCGATACATGATTCGGCGTCCCTTAACGCGACGTTCCAGTAATAACTGGCTCCCGCCGGATCTTGACGCATGTCGTCTGTTCGCTGAGGCAAGCCCCATTCACAGCCCTTCCTTTGCGCGTTTGTTCGTGCCGCTTTCATTGCTAATCGTACGGAACAGCTTTTCCGGCAGAACGACTGCCGACTTTGCGGTCGATAAGCGGTGGCCTCAACGCTGCGCGCGTTCATTGCCTGAGGTACACCGGGAGAGTGAAGCATTCTTGCGGGACGTCGACGATCTTCGCCGAGGTTTGCTGCGGCCGACAGCGCCATCATGAACACAGCTGTTCATGGACACCCATGTGCAATGCACGTCGCGCACTAAGGGCCGCGGCCTTTCTCATTGAGAAGATTGGGACCGACGATAGCGGAGTCGAGTCGTCTCGGGGAAACGCGCTGATGCGGCGTTGGGTTGAGAATGACCGTGGATGGTCTGCCGGAATAGAGTTTACGTTTATAGGAAAGAGGGCTGGCCCTTCATCCCGTCCGTCATATGTCGCCTGTGCGATTTTGTATGTGCTCCGGGTAATGCGACCGTCAACGAAGCAGCCGAACCCGGCTCAATGGATGCATCAGAAATCCCCAGTCATTGGCTGTCTCGCTCATGGCGAGCGGCTGCCCCGCCGCAGGTGCCTGCGAGATCGCTGCGAACGCAATACTGCGTGAATCGCTCCACGGGTCGTGCAAGGCACGAACGATGTGCGTTCAGCGCGGACGCGGCACCTCGAAGAGTGTCTAGAGTCTAGACACTCACCCGCAGCCCTACCTTTGCGCCATCCGGTGGACCGATTTGATTGACCCAAAAAAAAGCCCGCACTAAGCGGGCCTTTTAACACTACAACCGAACCACCGATTAGCTCGTCTTCGGCTGCGATTGGAACATCTGTCCGATCAACTGTCGTATCTGAACTTCTTGCGCCTCGGTGATCACTCCGGTCTTGATCTTGATCGTGAAGTTACTCACATCCTTGGTGATGCTCCCAGCGTGCTCTCGTCCCGCGAAAAATTTCTCGATGCTGCGTCCGCTGGTACCACCCGACGTCGTCTGCCGGGTCGCCAGGGCGGTGATTGCCGCCGCGACCTTGCCCTGATCCATTTCACCTCTCACCAACAGAGGCCAAATTTCGCGAGCGGCTTTAACGCCATCCTCGCCATGCTTTTTGATAGCCGCTGCAATTGCTTGCGCCGCAGTCCCGCCCAATAGTCGCGGTTGAATATCGAGATCTTTCTTGATGAAGTCCGGCAGATTGTCGAACGACAAGAACTGATACAGACCTGCCCGCGACAATCCCATCGCTTCCGCCAGTCGCTTGCGATTCGGGAACTCTGTTTCCGATCGACGAATCGCCACGCCGATTTCATAGTCAGCAAGGTCGTCGCGGCTAATGTTTTCGACCATTGCGAGCACGGCCATATCCGAGTCGGAGCAATCCGCAACCACGGCCTTGATCGTGTTCAGCCCCAACATTTTGTGCGCACGCCAGCGTCGTTCCCCGGCGACGATCTGATAGTCGTCCGCAACACGACGGACCACGATCGGCTGCATCAGTCCAACTTCGCGGATCGACTCCGCGAGCTCGGCTAACTTTGCTTCGTTGAACACGCGACGCGGCTGCCAAGGGTTCGGCAAGATGCCTGCAACCGCCAGTTGCGATGCGACGCCAGTCGATTCCAGTTCCTGCACGCGAAGTTGCGCAACGGCCAGCGCGCCGGCAAGGCCGGGCGCCGTTTGCGTGCGGTTGCTGCGCTTCACCTCGTCCTCGTTGATCGACGAAGTTTTGCGAATGCCCGAGGTCTTGGCCAGCAACTGTTCTCGCATATTGCTCATTGCGCGTTCCTCCATTTTTCCGAATAGATCTCGTCGATCCAGCGACAGTAGTCGACGAGAGGTTGCCGCACGCGTTGCAACGACTTGGCCGCGCTGTGATTGCTGCTGATGTCGAAGACAGTCGAGAACGCCAACGCCCCGGTGCTCATCACAGAGCTCGCCGGTACCTCGATCGAATGCAGCCAGTTTTCGTACGCGCTTTGCGCCCACGCGCGCACGATCGGCGCCGACGAGTTCCGCCCATAATCGACCCGCGACAATACCAGCGACACGAAGTCGTACTTCTTGTCCGTCTCGAATTTGATAAAGCTTTTGGACACGTCCGAGAAAAGTCGCCAGAACGACAGCGAGCTGATGAAGTCCAGGTTTTCCGGCACCATCGGCATCACCATGGCATCCGCGGCCATCAGCGCGTTCAGATTGAGGTACGACAGCGACGGCGACGTATCCATGAGAATGTAGTCGTACTTCTTGCGCAGCGGCTCGAGCCCTTGACGAAGCACGGTCCAGAAGCGAAAACCCGGTCGCATCTTTTGCATCGCCGGCAGATGGAACTCTGCTCCAATCAGTTCCGTGTGCGCAGGAATCACGTCGATGCCATCCCAGTACGTCGACTGGACCCGCCCCTCGAGGCCACCTTCGCTGTCCTGGTCGTAGACGTACGGCAATACTGTGTCTTCAGGCGTCACGTCTTTTTCCGCGTACAGTCCACACAGCTCCGAAAGCGACGCCTGCGGGTCGAGATCAACCACCAACACTTTGCGTCCCCGCAGCGACAGCCCCTGGGCGAGGCACATCGTCGTCGTCGTCTTGGCGGAGCCACCTTTGAGCTGCGCGGTGATAATGATCTTCCCGTCTGGCTCCTTCAGGCGCGTGACCAGTGGAGTCTGGTAGATGTCGGAAATCTTTTGTACCCAGATCCGCGCCTCTTCCAGCGTGAAGGTCCGGGTACGGCCCGTGCCTGCCGCCGTGCCCGAAGGCAGTTCTCCGTCGCCTTTTGTCGCGAGATACTGAACCTGCGAGTGTGAGACGTTGCACATCTCGGCAATCTCGCCGGTCTTGAAAACGGGAGCCGTTTTTCGAGGACGCGGAGCCAGAATCGTGTCACGCAGCTCATTAGTGAAAATGGTGACTTTTTCTGCGAACTCACTGATCTGCTCAAAGTGAACGGTTCGGTCTACGGCAGGAAGTTGGCTCGTTCTGACCATTCTGAGGTTTTTCCATAAAATTCCAGAAACCTCAGAATACAGGAAATACTTGAAAATAGCTTTTTAAATTACTGTTTTTATGCGGATTTTCTGCAAATTTCTGTATTTCCAGACCGTTTTCGGTGGCGGAATCGCCGTGGAAACCAAACGAGCCTCGAAACACTGCGTCCTCGAAGGCACAAATGACCTCACCTTTCTTCGCAATCTGGGTAGCGGAGTCGGCACTCCTGCTCGAGACTTAGGCACTTGGTGAGGTCATTTGTGCACTTTCTCATTTCCTGAAAGACCGGTCCGGCGATCTTTGGCACAACCGACCTCACCATTGTTAGATTTTCGCCACCTCCCTGCGAGAGCTCCCCGCACTTAGAACGCAAATGCACAATCAACCTCACCCACAGAAGCGGCGATACACCGGCGCCAGGCCGTCAGCCAGAGGTTCAGCTCATGGCCAAGGGTTGCCAATCACCGTAGCAGCACAACCAACCTCACCTTGGCAAAGCTCTTCCAAACCCGCTCAACGTTTCGCACAATCAACCTCACCATGCTGCATCGCGCAATCTTCAGCCGCATTTATGTGTGTGTGCCGGGTTGGTAGGTTTTTTTAAAACCGAGAACGAACTCACAAACCAACGCAACCAAACACTATTCAATCCGTTCAAGCACTTAAGTTCCAAAAGGTGAGGTGCGTTGTGTCGAAGGTGAGGTTCGCTGTGCTCAAAGGTGCGGTTGGTTGTGCAGCAAGGTGAGACCGATTCCCCACCAAGGTGCGGTTCGATGTGTTTGCCGCTGCGTCAAATCACGAAGGTGAGGTGGGTTGTGCAGCTACTGGGAACGAGGTTGAAAAGGGCCCTCGCATAAGGCCTTGCAGCGCGAACGCCCGCCCGCAAGGTGAGGTTCTTTGTGAGCATGGTGAGGTTCTGTGTGCCGAAACGCGGAAGGGACGCCGAAACGGCCTCCGCCGCGGTCGTTTGATGGTGAGGTTCTGTGTGTTGACAGCTCACCACCGCATGCTTACAGTCCCGGGAGCAAAAAAGTGGATGAAGAACATGGCCGCGGACAATCCGGAAGAGGGCAGGTCGAAAGCGACGTCACGCCAGATGGCGCTCGCGCTGTTCGAAGACATGTTCGATCAGGGATTGCGCATCAACGAGGCCAATCGCGAGATCGGTTATCAGCGCAACGATTTCTTCACCGAAATCGTCAATATGGGGCTGCCGGCGCGGCGCTTTCTCGATGCCGCGTACTTCATCGTCGCGCAGGAGCCCGAGCAGCGCGATCAGTACGACGTCGAACTCAACTACTTCAAGTGGCTGATGCGTTACGACAGCCGCAACCTGAAGCACTTGCGCACGATCGCCGACGAAGCTCAGAACGCGAAAGTCCGCGTGACGAATACGCCCGCGGACCGCGATCCCAACGAAAACGATCTGTGGGTGCAGGTTCAGTTGATCGGCATGGTCGGTTTTCATCGCGGACGTATGCGTTTCGACGTCCATCCGCGGCTGGTGCCGCATATCCGCGATCCGCAGAAATCGCATTGGCTGAGCTTGCGCATTTCCACCGCGTTCACGCGCAGTCTCGCGCGCGCGATCTACGACAAAGTGTTGCCCAACGTGCCCGCGGGACGCACCGACTGGATCCAGCTCGAGGAAATGCGCAACTGGCCCGGCAAAATGGGCGCGAATGCCGCCATCTTCAAATACTTCAAGCGCGATTGGCTCGAGCCGGCGGTGCGCGAGATCAACGAAGTGTCGGACGTCGAGATGTCCTATGAGACGCGGACTGCATCCACGACGTCGAAGAAAATCGACCGCATCCGTTTCCTGCTCAAGCGCAAGGACACAGCCGACGCGGTACTCGCGAGCCTCGCCGACGCGAGCCATCTGTACAAGATTCTCACCGACGAATTCGGGCTCTCGACCAAGCAGTTCAGCGAGATTTCGGAGAACCGCGAACTCTGGACCGACGAACGTATCCAGCAGGCCGTCGAATACACGCGCTTCAGGGTCAAGCGCGGCCAGGTCAAGAAGAGCCCCGCGGGCTACCTGATGCGCGCGCTACGCGACAACTGGAAGATCTCCGACGCCGAGCGCACGATGGTCGACGTACAGGCCAAACTGCTCGCCGACGAAACGCAGGAACAGGCGGTCAAGACCGAAACGAGAAAGACCGTGGCGCACAGCATCGCGACGCGCGAAGAAGAAGTGCGCGCGCGCATGAACGAGGATTCGCGCAAGGGCCGCGACCATTTCAACGCCGCCGATGCGAAGACGCGCAAGGAACTGATGCATGCGTGGACGACGTCGCGCGAAGGCAAGCTGATGCTGCGTCGGATGAAGCTCGAACCGTCGACGGTCACCGAAGATGCAATTTTCGCGAATACCGAGCTGGTCTGGTATCTGGGGCAGTTCGTATTCGGCCGGATGAATGCGGCGCGCGCGGCGGCGTGAAGTGAGCCGGAAATCGGCTGCAAAGCAGCCCAAACTGAGCCGACCGGCAAATAGAAAGGGGTCTTGCACTGACGGATAGCAACGTCAGTGCAAGACCCTTTGCTACTTCAGACGCTCAGAACGACCCGAACAGCGAGCCCAGCACGATCACCACCACCAGCGCGAGTAACGCGCCGAGAATCCCGACGATCACGATGTCGCGATAGCTTTCGCGGTGGTTCGACCCACACACGGCAAGCAGCGTCACGACCGCGCCGTTATGCGGCAGGCTGTCGAGTGTGCCTGAGGAAATCACGGCGACCCGATGCAGCAGCGCCGGGTCGATGCCGTATTGCGCAGCCAGTTGCAGATAGGTGCTGCCGAGCGCGTCGAGCGCAATGGTGAGACCGCCCGAGGCCGAGCCGGTCAGCGCCGCGAGCAGATTGGTGGCGACCGCGAGCGATACGAGCGGACCACCGCCGATACCCAGCACCCATTCGCGCACGAGCGCGAACGCTGGCAGCGCGGCGATCACCGCGCCATAGCCGACCAGACTGCCGACGCTGAGCACCGGCAGCACCGATGCATTCGCGCCCGCATCGATCGTCTCACGCAGCGCTGGCAGGCGATGCCGATTGAGCAGCACGAGCACGACGATCGCGACGGTGAGCGCCACGCACACGCCCCACACACCGCCGACCGCCGCAAGCGACGTCTCGCCCCAACGGACCTCGGTCAGATAGTCGGCGTCGATGCGCGGCAGCACGATCACGTTCATCACGAAGTTCGTCAGCACGACGAGCACGAGCGGCGTGAGCGCGACGCCGAACGAGGGCAGACTCTCGCTGACATGCCCGCGCTTCGCTTCCTCCGGATCGAAACTCTGCGATACGCTTGCGCGCTCGCGCACGAGGTTGTCGCTGGCCGGCGCCCCCGTGGATTTCACCGCCGCCTCGAGTCCGTCGAATCCTTCATTGGCCGCCTTCGCGCGCGATTGCTGCAAGGACAACCACCAGAGCCCGAACACCACCATCACGATACTCGCGATGATGCCAAGCCCAGGCGCCGCAAACGGCGTCGTACCAAAGAACGGCATCGGGATCGCGTTCTGGATAGCCGGTGTGCCGGGCAGCGCGGACATCGTGAACGTAGACGTGCCGAGCGCGATCGCGGCCGGCATCAGACGGCGCGGAATATTGGCGGCCTGGAAGAGGGCGGTGGCCATCGGCGCGAGCACGAAGAACGCCACGAAGAGGCTGACGCCGCCATAGGTGACGAGTGCGCCACCGATCACGACCGCGAGAATCGCCCGATGCGCGCCAAGCTTCTCCGTCATGTAACTGGCGATCGCCTTCACGGAGCCGCTGTCTTCCATCAGCTTGCCGAACAGCGCGCCGAGCAGGAACAACGGAAAGAACTGCGCGAGAAAGCGCGCGGCGCTGAGCATGAAGGTCTGGGTCCAATGCGCGAGAATCGGTTCGCCCGAAATCGCGGCGGCCAGCATCGCGGCGAACGGCGCGAGCAGCAGCACGGTCCAGCCGCGGTACGCGAAGCCGATCAGCAGCGCGAGACTCGCGAGCATGCCGAAAAGCCCTAGACCGATCGCGAGCGGTGACAGGGTGATGACTTCCATGGTCAGACTCCGTCGAGCAACGCGTCGAGATCCAGCGAGGAGCGCACGCCGATCGAATCGCCGTGCTCGGCGAGGAACGCGTCGGCGGCACGCCGGCCTTCGTCGCGCAGCATCGTCAGAAAGCTCCACTCGGCGTTCAGCTTCGACGAGTAGCCGAGTTCGGTCATCAGCTCGCTCGCGATCCGATGGATGCGCATCGCCGCCCAATGGCGGCCTTCGTCGCTGCCGGGGTCCGCCGCGCGGCGCAGCAGCGCGATCATGCGCAGCTCTTTCAGCAGCGGCGCGTTGAAGGCAACTTCGTTCAGGCGACTGATGATGTCGCGCGCGGTGCGCGGGGTTTCGTCCCGCACGACGGGATTGACCTGGATCAGCAGCGTGTCGCTCGACGTGCATTCGCGTACCAGCGGCGTCATGGTCGGATTACCGGCATAGCCGCCGTCCCAGTAGTCTTCACCGTCGATCTGCACGGCCTGAAACAGCGTGGGCAGGCAGCCGGAGGCGAGCAGCACGTCAGGCGTCAGGTCGCCATTGCGAAACACACGCGCCTGGCCCGTGCGCACGCGCGTCGCGGTGATGAACAGCTTGATCGGCGCGTCGCGCAGATGCGCGAAATCGATCGAGTCCTGCAGAATCTTCGCCAGCGGATGTACGCCGCGCGGGTTCAGGTCGTAGGGAGAAAACACGCGCGCCGCGAGGTCCATCGCGATGAAGAGCGGCGAGTAGTCGAGCGTCCAGCGGCCCATCAACACGTCGAACGGGGTACGGCGAAACGGGCTGTACACCGATGCTTCGAATACTCGCCGCCAGAAGGCTTCGAGCGCGGCGCGCGCGCCGGCCGCGCCGTCTGCCTGATAGCCGCTCACCAGCACCGCGGCGTTCATCGCGCCAGCCGACGTACCCGATATTCCTTCGATCCGCAGCCACGACTCTTCGAGCAAACGGTCGAGGACGCCCCATGTAAAAGCACCGTGCGATCCGCCGCCTTGCAATGCGAGGTCGATAAGGGCGGGTTCGCGGTGGGTGGGTTGGTTTTTTGTTGCAGCCAAGACGACTCCGGTAGTGAGGAGTGCTCCATTTCGCGAGCTGACGCCGCATGCACGGCGGACGAATGAACTGCTGGCCAATGCTGTGAACTACCGAATGAGGTGAGGCGTGTTTCAAAGGCGAAACATCGCACTGCACCATTGGTATTGGAAGTGGCCGGTGACTAAAAGTCAAGCGTATTCAACTTGATTCACGGAGCTTGCGAGCAACCGGCTCGTGGCCGTCATCGCCCGCTTGCTGGTCACGCGCGATTGTGCCTGGCAATGCCGGCCATTCAAGCGGAATATAGAAAAGCCGATTGGTCACGCCGAGGTCAAAAACAGCGTGTAAGGAGGCCGGCCGGGAGCTAAAGTCGAATCTGGTGTACGGGGGAGTTGAGGCGGGAAGTTGAAGGCGGTGGAGGTTTCAGCTGAGAATCTGATTGTCGAAGTCGGAAACCAGCAAACAACAAACCATCCACCATGAGCAAGGATACGGAAAAAGCAGTTGTCGGTCTATTGGGCGCCGGCCTGGGGCTGGACGATTTGGTTCGTCAAGGGGCACGGCAAGTGATTCAACAAGCGATTGAAGCGGAGCTGGCAGAGCTGATGGAGCGGTTCGCGAACGTCAAGACCATGCATGGACAGCGCGCGGTGGTCCGCAACGGCTACTTGCCGGAACGCGATGTGTTGACGGCGGCCGGGCCGATTCAGGTGAAGGTACCGAAGGTGCGTGATCGATCAGGATTCGGCGTGAAGTTCAACTCGACGATCGTGCCGCCGTACGTGAGGAAGTCGCCCCGCGTAAGCGCAGCCCTGCCGTGGCTGTATCTGAAGGGTATTTCGACGGGCGACATGGGCGAAGCGTTAAAGGTGCTCGTGGGCGATGACGCCAAGGGCTTGTCGGCCAACGTGGTGAGTCGGCTGAAGGCGCAATGGGCTGAAGATCATGCGGCCTGGAGCAAGCGGGACTTGTCGGAATCACACTATGTGTACTGGTGGGTGGACGGCATTCACACCGGGCTGCGCAGCGAGAACTCGGACGGTCAATGCTTGCTCGTGATCATCGGCGTGAGGCCGGATGGGAGCAAAGAGCGCGTGGCGATCGGCGATGGGTATCGCGAGACGAAAGCATCGTGGCTGGAACTGTTGCTCGACCTGAAAAAGCGCGGTCTGAAGGCGGGTCCACGGCTGGCGGTCGGCGACGGCGCGATGGGCTTCTGGGCGGCGCTGGAGGAAGTGTTTCCGACAACGCGTGGTCAGCGCTGTTGGTTTCACAAGATGGGCAACGTGCTCAACGCGCTGCCCAAGTCGCAGCAGGCGCGCGCGAAGGCCGACATGCAATCGATCTGGATGGCCGCGACGCGTGCCGAAGCCCATGCCGCGTTCGATCGTTTCGTGTCGATCTATGCGGCCAAATATCCGAAGGCGGCGGAGACGCTGAAGAAGGACCGAGAGAGCTTGCTGGCCTTCTACGAGTTCCCCGCCGAACATTGGCAGCATCTGCGTACCACCAACGCGATTGAATCGACGTTCGCGACGGTGCGCCACCGTACGACACGTACGCGTAACTGCGTGTCGCGACCTACCTTCCTCGGCCTGGCATTCAAGCTGATTGAGGAAGCCGAGAAAACTTGGCGCCGTATCAACGGCCCGGAAAAGATCAAGCTGTTGCTCGAGGGTGTGGCCTTCAAGGACGGCGAACCGGTGCAAGACGATCGACCGGTTCAGCAGAAACTCGCCGCTTGAAATCGACCGCCATCAAAATGTTCATACACCACTCTTGACGTTAGCTCGCCGGCCGGCGCGCCCCGTCGTGCCGCTTAAATGCTAACTCGCGTGTATATCTTCGCTGTTTCGCCTTGCGCTAATCGCCGCGGCGTATTGCAATGTAATGTATCGTCTCGGCCGCCGGATACATTACGACATAATTCGACTGATGAACCGGGCTATAAAGCAGGCATCGTCAAATCACGGAGAGCATCATGAACGCCGGGTTGCTGCAAGGGTCCTGCCACTGCGGGGCCGTCAAGTTCGAAGTTCGCACCGAAATCGTTCCGGCTGGTCGTTGCAACTGCAGCCTGTGCCGCCGCAAGGGCGCGCTGATGACGCCGCTCTTTCCCGCCAGTCAGTTGAAGATTCTGAGTGGCGAGGATTCGCTGACGCTATACCTGTTCAACACGAAGGTCGCGAAACACTACTTCTGCAAGCATTGCGGCATCTATCCTTTTCATCAGACGCGCAAGGATCCGCAGCAATGGCGCGTCAATATTGGCTGCCTCGACGGGGTCGATCCTTACGCGCTCGAAGCCGGCGTGGCCGATGGCGCGAGTCTTTCCGTGCTGGAGGACGCATGAAACGCCTGTTTGCCATCGCGGTGTTCGTGGCGGGCGGCTTCGCGGCCGAACTCGCGCATCCGTTGCAGTGTTCATTGATCCAGTCGAGCGGCGTGCAACTCAAACGCCGCTGCAGATAATCCGTCGATGGAAACCTCCGACCACGTACTGATCGTCGATGACGATCGCGGTATCCGTGAACTGCTCGCGGGATACCTCGAGAAAAACGGCGTGCGTGTCTCGCTCGCGGCCAATGGCCGCCAGATGCGCGCCGCGCTCGAGAACGGCGCGCCCGACCTGATCGTGCTCGACCTGATGCTGCCCGGCGAAGACGGCCTCGTGCTGTGCCGTGAGTTGCGCGCGGGCAAGTTCCGCACAGTGCCGATCCTGATGCTGACGGCGCGCAGCGAGGAAGCGGACCGGATCGTCGGCCTCGAAATGGGCGCCGACGATTACCTGATCAAACCGTTCGCCGCACGCGAGTTGCTCGCGCGAATCCGTTCGGTGCTGCGCCGCGCGCGCATGCTGCCGCCCGGCATGGAGGTGACGGAGTCGGCGCCGATGCTGTGCTTCGGCGACTGGCGGCTCGACACGACCGCGCGCCATCTGCTCGACGCGGACGGAACCGAGGTGGCGTTGAGCGGCGCGGAGTACCGTCTGTTGCGTGTGTTTCTCGATCATCCGCAGCGCGTGCTCACGCGCGATCAGTTGCTGAACCTCACCCAGGGACGCCAGGCCGATCCGTTCGACCGTTCGATCGATCTGATGGTGAGCCGCCTGCGTCAACGCCTGCGGGACGGCGCGCGCGAGCCGCGCTACATCAAGACGCTGCGCAGCGAGGGCTATGTGTTTTCAGCGGCCGTGACCGCGATCGGAGATCCGCAATGAGCGCATCTCCATCACCGTCGTTGCTGCGCTGGCCGCATTGGCCGCGCACGCTGTTCGCGCGGCTCGCGGTGATTTTGTTCGTCGGGCTCGCGCTTGCGCAGGCGCTGTCGTTCTGGCTCACGATGACCGAGCGCGACCAGACGATGACCAACATCATGATGGGCTACATCGAGCGCGAGGTGGCGAGCTCGGTCGCGCTGCTCGATCATCTGCCGCCCGACGAGCGCGCCCAGTGGCTGCCGCGGCTCGCGCGGCGCAGCTATGAGTTCGTGCTCGGCCCGGGCGTGCCAGGCACCCCGGTCGACGCGAGCCTGTCGGCGCGCGTCGCGCAGTCGATCGGCGATGGCATCGGCACGCGTTATCCGTTGACCGTCAACGCAGTGCCGGGCGATCGCGAGCGTCTGCAGGTGCACCTGAAACTGAGCGACGGCACGCCGCTCACCATCGACCTGCGGCCAATGCCCGGCGCCCCGTTGTCGCGCTGGCTGCCGCTCGTGCTGACGCTGCAGCTGCTCGTGCTCGCGGCCTGCTGCTGGCTGGCGGTACGGCTCGCGACGCGCCCGCTCAATCAGCTCGCAGTCGCGGCCGACACGCTCGGCCCCGACCTGAAGGCCGCGCGTCTGCGCGAAGCCGGTCCGTCCGAAGTGGCGCGCGCCGCGCGCGCGTTCAACGCGATGCAGGACCGGATCGCCACGTACATGACCGAGCGCATGCAGATTCTCGCGGCGATTTCGCACGATTTGCAGACGCCGATCACGCGCATGCGTCTGCGTGTCGACACGATGGACAACGACAGCGAGGCCGCAAAGCTGCGCCAGGACCTGCAGGAAATGGAGGCGCTGGTCAAGGAAGGGGTCACCTATGCGCGCACGATGCATGGCACGACCGAGGTGCCGCGCCGCATCGATCCCGATGCGCTGTTCGACAGCCTGGTCTGCGATTACGTCGACGCGGGTCAGCAAGTGTCACTGCAGGGCCATTTCGGCCAGTCGCTGACGATGCGTCCGCAGGCGTTGAAGCGCATCGTTGGCAATCTGGTCGATAACGCGCTGAGGTACGGCGGCGCCGCGCAGATCGATATCGGGGCGTTGCACGATGGCGAGGCTACCGTGTCGGTGCTCGATCGCGGTCCCGGCATTCCGGTCGAGTCGCTGGAGACGGTGTTCGAGCCGTTCGTGCGGCTCGAAGGGTCGCGCAATCGTCAAACGGGCGGCACGGGGCTGGGGCTCGCGATTGCGCGACAACTCGCGCTCGCGATGGACGCGACGCTCACGCTGCACAACCGCGTCGGCGGCGGTCTCGAAGCGCGGCTGACGTTGAGGAAGTTGCGCGAATCATAGTTGGACCTCTTGCGGCGCGGACACGCAGACGATTCCGTCAGAAAAATTCACAAAGCCCGCCATTACGAAATCGTCATCGGGTTTGGACTATTAATGACCCCCGCGCGCCATTTCGAGCTGTGGCTCTGGTGCTTCTCAGTAGTTCTGAACGACCACCGGTTCAGCTCGCTTCTGCGATTCCCCATCATTTGAGAAAACCGCGACGATGATGCGGCAGGTCGCATGATTGTTAAATCATCGATATTCAAAGCGGCTTATCGATGCGAGCGATTCAGATGCGTGGTGAATTGTTAATTCGCAAATTCAACCAGATTCGGCAACGCAGCATCGATGGATTCGATCGCATCGCGAGCCACAGTCCGTTACCTTGTCTTCGATAAATTGACAAACGCCAATGGACAGACCATTCTTTTCGTGTGGTGGTTGCAGAGTAGCGCGGCTGATCAACAGCAAGATTGGCCGAGAGACACGTTTCGTTCGAATCTGATTAAAGATCCTTGTTAAAAAGGTAACTAAAAGGAATCCGAATGGCGTCCACTCCACAAAAGATGTCAAAAATGCAACTCACCGGGATGGTGGTGGGCGGCATGGTCGGAGCCGGAATATTTTCCCTGCCGCGCACTTTTGCCAATGCCACCGGTCCGGTGGGTGCCGTGATTGCCTGGCTGATTGCGGGCACGGGCATGTATATGCTGGCGCGCGTATTTCAGGCGCTGGCGGAACGCAAGCCCGAACTGGACGCCGGCGTGTTTGCGTATGCGAAAGCGGGCTTTGGCGATTATCCGGGCTTTCTCTCCGCATTTGGCTATTGGATCGGTAGCTGTATCGGCAACGTTTCTTACTGGGTGCTGATCAAGTCGACACTCGGCGCGTTTTTTCCCGTGTTCGGCGACGGCAATACGGTCGTCGCGATCGTCGTTGCATCGATCGGCATCTGGCTATTTCATTTCATGATCCTGAAGGGCGTGCAGCAGGCGGCCTTCATCAACAGTATCGTCACGGTCGCCAAGATCATTCCGATTCTGGTGTTCATCTTGATCCTGATCTTCGGCTTCCGGTTGGACCTGTTCCAGGCCAACCTCTACGGCGGAGGACTCGAAGGCAATATCCTCGAGCAGGTGCGGGCCACGATGCTGGTCACGGTGTTCGTGTTCATCGGTATCGAAGGGGCGAGCGTTTATTCCCGTTATGCGAAGAAGCGTTCCGATGTCGGCCAGTCGACGATTCTCGGCTTCGTCGTCGTGACCTCGCTGATGGTGCTCGTGACGATGCTGCCTTACGCAGTGCTCCAGCGCGCCGACATCGCGGCCATGCGGCAGCCGTCGATGGCGGCGGTGCTCGAAGCGGTGGTCGGTCATTGGGGCGCGGTTTTCGTCAGCATAGGTTTGCTGATTTCGGTACTGGGCGCTTATCTCGCCTGGTCGCTGATCTGCGCCGAAGTGTTGTTCACGGCGGCAAAGACCGAAGACATGCCCGCTGTATTCGCGAGGGAAAACGCCAACAAGGTACCTGCCAATGCATTGTGGCTGACCAACATCGTGGTGCAGCTGCTCGTCATCAGCACCTACTTCTCGCGCGATGCATTCGCGCTGATGCTGAATCTGACGAGCGCGATGTCGTTGATTCCGTACCTCTTCGTCGCGGCGTTCGGCTGCATGAACGCGAATCGCGGCGACGGTTACGACGTGCGCGCCGACGAGCGCCGGCGTGACTTCATCATGGCCGCAATCGCCTCGATCTATACGGTCTTCATGATCTGGGCGGGTGGCCTGAAATTCATTCTGCTTTCCGCCGTGCTGTATGCGCCAGGAACGGCGCTTTATATCTGGGCTCGGCGCGAGCAGAACAAGAATGTCTTCATCGTTTCCGACTGGATCATTTTTATCGTTGCGATCATTGGCGCGATCATCGGCATCTATGGCCTCGTAACCGGAAGGATCGCGATTTAGCTTTAATGAAATCCGATTGAACAGAGCGGGCCAACATTGGCATTCAGGAGATCATCATGGCGAACACGGACGCGAAAGCGGGTGAATTGGGTGTCTACTCGGAAGTCGGGCAGCTGCGCAAAGTGATGGTCTGCGCACCGGGGCTCGCGCATCAGCGTCTTACCCCGAGCAATTGCGATGAACTGCTGTTCGACGACGTACTGTGGGTCGAGAACGCGAAGCGCGACCACTTCGACTTCGTCACGAAGATGCGCGACCGCGGCGTCGAAGTGGTGGAGATGCACAATCTGCTCGCCGAAACGGTCGCGGTGCCCGAAGGCAAGAAGTGGATTCTCGACAACCAGGTGGTGCCGAATCAGGTCGGCCTCGGCTTTATCGATGAATTGAGAAGCTATCTGGAAGGGCTCGACAATCGCAAGCTGGCCGAAACGCTGATTGGCGGGCTATCCACTCACGACTTCCCGGAAGCGCACGGGGGCAAGGCGCTGGAGGTCGCGAAAGAAGCGGCGGGCGGCACCGAATATCTGCTGCCGCCGCTGCCGAACACGCTGTACACGCGTGACACGACGTGCTGGATCTATGGCGGCGTCACGCTGAATGCGCTGTACTGGCCGGCCCGCCACGAGGAGACGATCCTGACCGCGGCGATCTACAAGTTCCACCCCGATTTCGCGGGCAAGGTCAACGTGTGGTGGGGCGACCCGACTCAGGACCACGGTCTCGCCACGCTGGAAGGCGGCGATGTGATGCCGATCGGCAAGGGCGTCGTGCTGATCGGCATGAGCGAGCGCACCTCGCGGCAGGCCATCAGTCAACTGGCTGCAATGCTGTTCAAGAAGGGCGCGGCCGAGCGCGTGATCGTCGCGGCGATGCCGAAGATTCGCGCGGCAATGCACCTCGATACCGTGTTCACGTTCGCCGATCGCGATTGCGTACTGGTCGCCCCGGACTTCATGGCGAAGACGCGCACCTATTCGTATCGGCCGAGCAGCCATCCGAGCGGCGTCGAGTTGCACGCCGAAAACAAGCCGTTCACCGACGTCGTCGCCGAGGCGCTCGGGCTGAAGCATCTGCGCGTGGTCGAGGCGGGCGGCAGCGACTATCAACGCGAGCGCACGCAGTGGGATAGCGGTGCGAACCTCGTGTGCGCGTCCCCGGGCGTCGTCTATGCATACGACCGCAACACGTACACGAACACGCTGTTGCGCAAGCAGGGCATCGAGGTGATTACGATCGTCGGTGCGGAGCTGGGCCGTGGACGTGGCGGCGGTCACTGCATGACCTGCCCGATCATCCGCGATGCGGTCGACTATTGATCAGTCAAGCGAATCAATCTGGCCGGTGACTGGCAAAGTGTCGCCCGCTCGCTGAAGTGGCGAGCGGGCGACAGCGCCGCGCGCGCGTCCGCCGCCGCCAGGAACGGCGCGATCCGTCCAGACGATCGACGCGACGAATCGAATCGCCCCGTTAATCGCCGGGTTGACGCACGCGGTAGTGGTGGGCAGGTCCGGCTTGAAGTCGAACTTCCTTTTACTATACTTTTTAACGACTTCGCGCCTGAATTATCGAATTTGATATCTCGCGATTTGCAAGGATTACATTCGATAGACCAGCGATCGCTGCAATGAAGTTCGAGTTAATGAATCTGCGAGTAGCTGGACGATCACTTTTCACGTCAATCGCGTGAATGCTCGGAGCTTTCATCCACCGCACGGAGGTTCGAATATGAATAATCGCTTTGTTGCGCAACTCGTCGCCTTGTCGTTTGCCGGTATGTCCGCGCTCGCGATTGCGGCTGGGCCCATGAAGGACCAGGGCGGCGGCCAGATGGCCGGTACGGGCCGTCAGCAGGTGATGCCGACGATTCCGCACCGTGACTGGCATAAAGGTCAACGTGTGCCGGCCGAATACCGTAACTACAACTTCATGATGGACGACTGGCGCGGACACGGCCTCAATGCGCCGCCGCGCGGGCACAAATGGCTGGGTGTCAATGGCGACTATGTGCTCGTAACGACGAACAACTGGACCATTTCAGACATTGTCGCCGGAACCCAGTAATGCTTCCTCGTGGTGCCCGGGCTATCCGGCGACCAGTTTTAGCGCCGGAACCTGGGCCATTCATCGACACGACATGATTTCGTCATTTTCGCGTCGATTTAATGCTGCGTGTCGTATAGCCGGTCGGGAACGAACAATGCAGTCACGCCGCTCAAAAAGAACACCGCGCCGACCACGAGAAAGCCAAGTCCGATCGAGAACTGCGTCGCGATAAAACCGATGACGATCGGCGCCGCCCCCGAACAGAAGCGCCCGAGATTATACGAGCCGCCCACCGCGGTGCCGCGAACCGACGTCGCAAAACTCTCCGACATGAATGTGCCGATCGTGCCGAGTGGCACGCCGTACAGAAAGCCGAAGACAAGCATCAGCGTGGAAATGTTGTCGTGGGTGTGCCAGAAAATGATCACGGGCAGAAAGAGTGCCGCACCGACACAGCCGAGCACGAACACGCCGCGCCGGCTCCAGCGGTCACCGAGCCAGCCCGCGAAGATCTTGCCGATGAAGGCGACCACGTATGTGCCGATCATATAGCCGGTCAGCGAGCTGAACTTGATGTGCAATTCCTTCTCGAGATACGTCGGCAGCCAGTTGTTCAGGCCGTAAAAGCCGGACAGCACGAAGACTGACGCGAAGGTCCACAGGATGAACATCGTGCGCGCCTGGCGGTCGCGGAAAATCTGCGCGTAGCGATTGTCGACGAGCCGCGTTTTGCTCGCACGGTCGGCAGCCCGGCTCGCAAGCCATGCCGCCGGTTCGGGCACCGCGAACTTGATCGCGAATGCGAGCAGCACCGGCACGGCAGACACGTAGTACAGCGTGCGCCAGCCGTACTGCGGCAGGATCCAGTTGCTGAGTGCGATCACGACGATATAGCCGGCCGAAATGCCGGTTTGCAGCATGCCGAGTACCAGCGAGCGCCGTTCGGTCGGCACATATTCGGCTACGAGCGTGGTGACCAGCACCATGCAGCCAATGCCGAGCGAACTGATAAAGCGCACCGCCGCGAATTCGACGAAGCTGTGCGTGAACCCGAGCATCCCCGCGCCGAGCGAGAACAGCGCGAGCGCCCATGCGATGACCCGCACGCGGCCGAGACGATCGCTCGCCCAGCCGCCGACAATGCCGCCGATCGCCATGCCGAGCAAGGTCAGACTGCCGAGCGCGCCCGCTTCGACATTGGTCAGCCCGAAGTCGTCCTTGATGCGCGACAGGGTGAGGCCGTACATCATCACGTCGGCGCCATCGGCGATCAGCGCGAGGTAGGCGAGCACGAAGACCAGCACCCAGCGGCCTTGCGAGACGGCGGAATGGGTCACCGCTCGATAGTTTTGCAGGTCGGATGGTGTTTTCATGAACGGGCGGCGCAAGCGGGGGATGCCGTATTCTGCTTGAGCAGAGCGGGGACGAGGAAGGCGCCGATCAGGAGGCCTATGCTTTCATGACGGCTGGTGTACCAGCCTTCCTTGTGGGTCAGGTTCATCGTACCGATGCACACGCCATCATAGGCGATCGGAATGTTGAGGATCGAGCCGAGACCGATACCCGTCATCACCGCATGATCGTCGAAGGCCTCGCGAATGCCTTGCGACGTGGCGGCACGAAACGGCTTCAGATCCTGAAGTATCTGTCGCGCCCACTCGGTGCCTTGCTTCTTCTTGCGGCCGCCCAGTGGATAGATGTCCGGCAGGTTCGTGTAGACCCGTTCGACCTCGTGACGCCGCGCATCGTAGGACATGATCGTGAACAGGCTTAGGCCTATCGCCTTTGCCGCCACCGCGTGAACCGCGCGGAACAGCTCGAGCGGTTGGTTCTTCAGGCGCATCGCCAGCGCGAGACGCTCGAGGTCTGCGATATCCAGCATCTGCGTATCGTACGGTGCGGGTTCGGTCAGGTTGCCTTGCATCATTTGCATCGCGTTTGCATCGGAAAGTGTGAAAAGTCGCAGTGCGTTTAGCCGTGCATGCGGGTGGAGTTCAACTGGGCTCGCGCGTCGCGAGCCGGTTCGAGTTCGCTCGCCTCGATATCTTCGAGCGAGCGGTTGCGCGTTTCGATGCCGAGGAAGAACACCACGCATGCGCCGATCACCAGCACCGTCGTGGTCATCGCGAATACACCGAGAAAACCGGACAGCGGATAAACGAGGCCGACGAGGATCGGCGCGCTGACCGAGCCGATGCGGCCGAACGATGACGACGAGCCCGTGCCCGTCGTGCGTACCGCGGTGGGAAACACTTCCGGCGTGTAAGCGTAGACGCCGGCGAATGCGCCGTTCATGAAGAACGACAGCGCGATGCCCGCGGTCATGATCTGTATGCCGGTGTGAGAAAACGCGAGCGTGATCGCGGCGATGCCGCCGAACAGCATGTAGGAAGCGACCACCGCCTTGCGGCCGATCTTTTCGTTGAGCCACGCCGCCGAGAAGTAACCGGGAATCTGCGCGCCATAGATTGCAATCGAATAGCCGAAGCTCTTCGTCATCGTCAGCCCTTCCTTGACGAGCAGGCTCGGGATCCACGCGAAGAACGAGTAGTACGCGAACGCGACCGAGAACCACATCAGCCAGCTGACCGCGGTCGTGCGCGCGAGTCGCGGCGACCATAGCGTGAGCACGTTGCGCCACGCGTTGCCGCGCGCCGGCGTCGAGGCCGACGTGGGCAGCGCGTGAAGCGCGTGGTTCGCAGTCATGGGCGCAAGCGCAATGCCGCGCTCGACGAACGCCGCTTCGATGCGGCCGACGATGCCGTTCGCTTCGGCCGCGCGGCCCTGGCTTTCGAGCCAGCGCGGCGATTCCGGCAGCGTCCGGCGCCACCACAGCAGCATCACGACGGGCAGCGACGTGATCACGGCCAGATAGCGCCAGCCGTCGACGAAGTTGCGCACCACCGCGAAGCCGAGAATCGACGAGGTCAGATAGCCGAACGACATGAAGCCGACCAGCGCGCCGCAGAAAATGCCGCGATAGCGGCGCGGCACGAACTCGGCGAGAAACGGCGCGATCACGACCGTCTCCGCGCCCGAACCGAAGCCCGCGACGACGCGCAGCGCGAAGAACGTGTGCCAGTCGTGCGCGGTCGCGCTCGCGAGAGACGCGACGCAATAGATGGCGAGCGCGCTCATCATGATGCGGCGCCGGCCGATCACGTCGGCGAGCACACCCGACAGGAACGCGCCGAAAAAGTAGCCGATATAGGTGCTGCTCGCGACGAGCCCGGTCTCAGCGCTCGTCAATTGCCACAGCTTGCTGACGACCGGCAGCAGGAACGCGAGCGACGACGAATCGAGCCCGTCGAACATGTACCCGAGCCCGCCGATCAGCAGCAGTCTGCGGTGAAAGCTCGACAGGGGAAGTCTTTCAAGACGGGCGGCGACGGCGGACACGGCAACTTCTCCTGAAGGAAATGGCGCGGCGAGGCCGCGCGTTCTGCGCTGATGGATGCTTCGAGCCGCTTATCGGCCGATTGCGTAGGCCTGCATCTGACGCGGTGTAGCGGCGCCTCGCATCAAACCGTTGCGGATCGCGACCGCGCAGACCCGGCCGAGCGCCCACGGTTCCGCGACGGTGAGGTCGTGGCCCCGCGCGTGCAGTTCGGCGAGCGTGCTGTCCGGAAAACGCGACTCGGCCGACATCTTGCCGAGCTGCATCGCGCGCGGATAGAACGAGCCGGGGAAGTGCGCGGTCTGGAACGAGGGCGCATCGGCGGCGGCCTGGAAGTTCATGCCGCCATGCACGTGCTTGAGGAACAGCTGCAGCGACCACTGATCCTGCTGGTCGCCACCCGGCGTGCCGAAGGCCGCGTACGGTTTGCCGTCGCGCGTGACGAGCGTCGGCGACAGCGTGGTGCGCGGCCGGCGGCCCGGGCCGAGTGACGAAGGCAGGCCTTCTTCCATCCAGAACATCTGCGCGCGCGTGGTGACGTTGAAGCCAAGCCCCGGCACCGCCGGCGACGCCTGCAGCCAGCCGCCCGACGGCGTAGCCGACACCATGTTGCCCCAGCGGTCGACCACGTCGAGATGCACGGTATCGCCGCGCAATTCGGGCAGCGGCGCGAACGTCGGCTCACCCTGGCCAAAGCCGCCGGCCTGCTCGCGCCCGGCATTCGCGACGATGCGCGCGGCGCGCTGCTCGCTGTCGCCGAGCAGCCCGGGGCGGAATTCGAACGACGCGCGGCGCGGATCGATGAGGCGGCGCCGGTCGTCGTTGTACGCGTCGCTGAGCAGCACGTCCATCGGCACATGCGAAAACGCCGGGTCGCCGTAGAACACTTCGCGATCGGCGAATGCGAGCTTCGAGCACTCGATCACCGTGTGCACGAAATCGGGCCCGAGGGGGTCCATCGCGCCGAGATCGAAACCCTTCAGCAGCGCGAGCTGTTGCAGGAACATCGGGCCCTGGCCCCACGGGCCGGTTTTGTGCACGCGCATGCCCGCGTAGTCGTAAGACACCGGGTCTTCGTAGGTTGGCTCCCAGCGCGCGAGATCGCCCGCATCGAGCAGACCGCTATTGCGCAGGCCCGAGGTGTCGAGCACGGCGGTCGAACGGAAGTACTGGTCGATCGCGTCGGCGACGAAGCCGCGATAGAAGACATCACGCGCGCGTTCGCACTGCTCGGCGCGATCGCTGCGCGTATTCGCCTCGCGCAGGATGCGCTTGTAGGTTTCGGCGATCGCGGGATTCGCGAACAACTGGTTCGGCATCGGCGCCTCGCCGTTGCGCAGCCATTGCTCGGCCGAGGTCGTCCATTCGGTGCGGAAGAAGTCCTGAATCGCGAGAATCGACGATGCCATGCGTGGCAGCACCGGATAGCCGTTTTCCGCGTAGCCGATCGCATAGCTCAGCACTTCTTCGAGCGGCAACTGGCCATAGTCGCGCAGCAGCGCCATCCACGCGCCGAATGCGCCCGGCACGACCGCGGGCAGCAGGCCCGTGCCCGGCACCACGTCGAGCCCCATCTTGCGCATCCGCTCGATCGTCATGCGCGCGGGCGTCACGCCTTGTCCGCACAGCACGCGCACGCGTTCTTCGCGCGCGCTGTAGAACACCACCGGCAGCTCGCCACCCGGACCGTTCAGATGCGGCTCGACGATCTGCAGGACGAAGCCGGCCGCGGCGGCGGCGTCGAACGCATTGCCGCCTTTTTCGAGGACCGCCATCGCCGATGCGCTCGCGAGCCAGTGCGTCGAGGCCACCATGCCGAAGGTGCCGATCAGTTCTGGACGGGTTGTAAACGACATGGGCGACTCCTTGGCGACGACGGTCCGAATGGAAGAACCAATATGGAGTGGTTCAATTGGAGAAAATGAAAGCGTAAAACTAACGAAGCCGGGTTGCACCCGGTGTTAACCATCAACATGCGACCCAGTATAGCGAATCAAAAATCACCGGGTGCTGGTATGTCATGCCGCCGCGATTCTGGTATCGTTGGGACCAATACAAATTGGTTCAGTGGACAACATGGACAAACCGGTACTGGATGCGCTGCTCGACTACATCGCCGATCATCAGTTGAAGGACGGCGACGCGCTGCCGCCCGAACGAAAGCTCGCCGAGGAACTGGACGTGAGCCGCCGCGACCTGCGCGCGGCGCTCGCTTCGCTCGAGGCGTCGGGGCGCGTGTGGCGCGGCGTCGGCCGCGGCACCTATCTGGGCGCGCGGCCGCTGAAGTTTGCGCCGACGCTGCGCGGCTTGCGCGCCGGCACCAGTCCCGCGGATATCGCCGAAATGCGGCTGCTGTTCGAGCCGGCGCTGGCCGCGCTGGCCGCGACGAAAGCGAGTGGCGACGACCTGCAGGAACTGGAGAAATGCGCACGCAAAAATGCCGCCGCGAAAAACGACGACGAGTGGCAGCAATGGGATCATCGCTTTCATTTGCTGATCGGACATGCCACGCGTAATCCCGCGTTGATTGCATTGATGGAGGTGATCAACGGTATGCGGGTGAAGCCGGAGGTGCGCGAGAAAACGTCCGCGCAGGGGACGCGGCAGTTTTTCGCGCAACAGCATCAGGCGATCGTCAATGCGCTGAAAGCGCGCGATGCGGATGCGGCCGCGCAATGCATGCGCGAGCATCTGCTGAGCGTGCAGGGATTCGGTGGTTCAAATCCTCTTGCTCCGAGCAAGACTGATAAGGCTCTCCGGGCTCTGCCCGGAGAGCCTTTTGTCTAACTTGGGTTGTATTGTCTAACTTGGCAGTGACGATCCGGGATGTCCTTCAAAGATGTCACAGACGCCAAAGTGCTCGGCATGAGATTTTTTCGGCCGTATTCTGATGTACCAGCGGAAATGGAACTGCGCCTTGATTACTTGCTCGCGGTTCAGCCTGAAGTTGGCAGAGACTACCTACCAATCCACAAACTATTCGAACAGCATGTCCATAAAGACGTTAAGCACCATCATATCGTCGGGAAGATTCTGAGGGCGCTGCCAAAAAGGATGGACCGGGTAGTTTGGAAGGGCCAGGGCGGCGTTATCCGGACACTGCGTCGTTACGAGGATATCCGCAACATTGCTACCGGCTTGACCCGCTCGACCTCGCGCGACTTCGTGTAGTGCGCCGTCATTTCTGCCGTCGTATGTCCTGCGAGTGCCTGCGCTGCTTCGGCGCCGGCGACGCGCTGCTTGTCAGTTAGAGCCTTCGCACGCAGATCATGGAAGTGCATGCCGCGTAGGTAGATCGCGCTGGCTTCGGTGCTGTCTTCCTTGCACTTCCTGGCATACGATTCCCGGGCGCGCTGACAGGCGCGCTTCCATGCCGACCGCGCTCCGCTGTAAGTGAACCTGCTCCCGGCCTGCGTGCAGATCACCGGTCCGATTCCCTTGACCTTGCCGGCCTTCGCAGCATCGAGTGTCTCGCGCAGGTCCGGTGTCATCTCGATGAGCAGGCGCACCCCGCTACTGTTCACGGTTTTCGCTGGCTTGAAGTAAATGCCTTCGTCGGACACGTCCAGCCAGTTGAGCGCGAGCAGATCACTGATGCGCTGCGCGGTCTGATAGGCCAGGTCGATCAGGCAGACTATCACCGGACCCGAATCCGTCGGCTTGCCGTCTCGCCCAGTGAGCGCCGCGGCACGCACGGCCGCGAACTCGTCGTCGGTGATGTATCGGTCGCGCTTCTTTTCCTCGGCACCGGAAATTTCCGATACAGGATTCGTCTCGCGCAGCCCCTTGCGGATCGCATGCGCGAAGATTAGCGAGAACACTGCGCGATACTTGTTGCTCGAGTTGGGCTTCGTCTCGAAGTGCTTGTCGAGGAACCGGGCAATGTTCACGGGCTTCACGTCGCTGATCAGCCATTCGTCGTCGAACTCACTCTTGATGAAAAGGGCCATACGTCGGTATTCTCCGCGCGTAGAGAGTGCGTACTTGTCGAACTTCTTCAGCATCCAGTCGTCGATCAGAGCGGGCATCGTGTTAGTCGGCTGCTCGTTTGACCCGCGCGTGCACTTCGCGAGTTCGGTATACAGCGCAGAGAGGCCTTCGGTGACGCGGCAGAGCTTGTGCCACTTGCGCGCCGCGTCGACGAACCAGTACGACCCGTGCTTTTCGTAGACACGCGCGGGCAGGGGGGACGCCTTTTTTCTTCTTCCGATCATGGTTATCTAGCCTCCCGGTCAGACTTGAGCTTCGGTTCGCGACGGCGCTGCTGCTGCGCGGCCTGTGAGGCGATGCCTGTAATGTGGTGGCGCCAGACACGTACGCTGCCATCTGGTCGGCGATCCGCAGGAATACCTACACGCTGAAGTGCAGCAAGCTGGCGACACGGTTGACGGTAGCCAGTGGCCTCAACGATTTCAGCTTCAGACAGGGTAAGCGATTGCATGATATACCTCGGCTCACGCAATGCGCTCAATTCGGCCAGTACGCGGGCAGGCCGCTGGGAACGATCGGTTGTCCGGACTCAGCGTTTCCCGTTCCAGTGAGTGGAAACACAAAGGCGTAGACACCGACAATCGTTCTCAATTTGATCAGAACTGCGATCTGTCTCGCCGCGCCGAGCGGAACGACGGCACAGCTCAGCACGCCAAATCCGCTGGCGTTCTGAATGGCGGGGGTACGATAGTGATCGGTATGATGATCGTCCGCGCACGCGGCGGCGAGGTGCTGTTCCGCGAGTTGCCGATCCGCATGCTTGCGGCAGGAGTTGAAATTGCCATCGAGCGCGCAATCGCGTACTGGTGTGACGATGCGCGCCGGCGCGTGGATGCCGCGATCAGTGACTGGCGACGTCCGGTGTGAGCGCCGATCCGTGCCCCGCTGGGCGCAGCGCAAACTGTCCGTCTCACTCATAGTATTGTTCCTTTGAATGTCAGGAGACGGACATGTGGAAGTGCATCCGTTGTCACGTCGAGATCCCTTTCGATGATGTTGAGCCGAGTATCGACGACTTTGCTGTCTACTTCATCTGCCCGCACTGTGGTCAACGGAACAGGCTTGTGAACGTCGGCAAGCCGAATGGGCCGATCGTGCTGGAGCAGACAGGTGATTGAAGTCACTGCGGCGTTCTTGCGTGTTTCAAGGTGCTCGTGCGCCGGCCTCTTCCACCTTCGGTCTGCCTGACGCCCCTTGGATGGATGTACGTGCATGGACGCCCCGGTTGCCACCTGAGCTTGAGGAAGGACTACGGCTTGACGGACAGCGCACTGTGGGCGGAAATCGTCGAGACCGGATCGAACGCGGCCATCAGCGGGCAGCACGAATTCGCACCTGAGCCACCCGTCGAGGCGAGTCTTCATGATGGGCTTCACATGAATTGCATGGTCTGAGCACAAGCCGCGATGTACAGCGGGTGTTTTGGGCTGCCGTCCAGATTCAGGCCGAGATGGAACAGTTTGCCGTCCATGCTGGTGATGCGAAGGAGGTGCAGCACATCAGGCGCGCGCGTCGACACGGCTTTGTGCGAGCCCCATGCACAGATGACCATTGATGCACGATCGACCACATCGAGGATCGAGCCATTGGCCGGATTGCGGGGGCCAAGCGGGTCAGGGTGCGTGAGGAGCTCGTCAGAGTTGGTCGCACGCAGCGGGAACAGGTTGGCAACTTCAAGCCGGCCGAAGTTGTTCGCGACGGCGCGTGCAAAGCATCGGGTGACAGTGGGGTCGTCGACAAGGTGATCGGTCGTCGACGGGTTCAGCATCAGGAACGCCAGCGTGGGACGTGAGGCGTTCCACTCACGCCAGAGGCGGTAGCGGTACGTGCCGCAGTCGCTCAGATGCGCGCCGCGTTCGACCATCTGATGCGTTTCGGTCATGCATTTCATCCTTCCACCTCCTTTTCCACTTCGGCTTGCCTCTCTGCGTGATTCAACATCGCCGTTGCCATGTGTGTGACGTCGTGGACCGTCTCGCAGCTTCCCGTAGTCCGGCTTCCAGCGGACGTCGTGTGCGACCCCGTTTGCATCATTGGTCCGGCGCCCCGGAGTGGGGCGCCCGTCCAGCAGCTACTAAAACAAGAAGGCAGATGGTCAATGCGTCAATCAATGGCGGCGAAAATCGATTGCGCTTCCACGTGTTGTGCGGCAAAGTCGCGCAGCTGGTAGAAGAGCTCACCGAAGTGCGCCTCGCGGGTCTGCCAGGCAAGGGCATTGAAGGCCATCAGACAGGCGACGATGCCGGCGGCGTCGCACGACATCTCGCCATCGAAGCCATTGCCGGCGCACTGGATGCGCAGTGGCTCCTGCAGGCGAGGGACCATGTAGAAGCCCCCGTTGGACAGTTCGAAGAAGTCCCAGAAACCGCCTGAATAGCCATCACAGACGGATTGCAGCGACTGGTAAACCAGTGCCTCGCCCGTCATCAACCGCCGCCCCAAATAGCGTGGCAGCGTGTTCATCCGCTTTGATTCAGGAACACGCACGGCTTTGATGACGGCGCTCGAGGTCATGACTTCAGAATCAGGTTGCATGATGTTCTCCAGCAAGAAATTCGCGGAGCATGTCCCCTGGCGGGGAGGCATCCCCGCGACCGGTAAATAAGGGAAGCGGTCGGTCCGTTGCCGACCCCGATGTGGCTAGTCCTGGTCGGGCAGCAGGATCGTTGCGACCGGCCGGTCAGTGGTCCCCGCATCGATGACGAGTTTCAGATGAACCTCGGAGGCCGGTGCTGCATTGGCATCGTCTGACTCGAGGCGCGCACTGAAATAGACTGTCCTGTCTTCGTGCCGATGCATGACTTCGGCGGCTGCGGACCGCAGAACGGACCACATGCGCCGCGCTGCAACGCATGATGAGCACGGGGCGTGAATGGCATCGTGACCCGCGTCGGTAAGACCGGCGAGGCATGCACCCAACCCCTCTTTCGAAATCGCAACAGGTGCCCTGAAGCCGGCCTCACAGGCGATGCGCGACAGGTCCAGCAGCCTGCCGTCACGCAGACGTTGCTCGCGTGATGTCAGTCCAAGGTCCGGAGACGGCGTAGCTGAAGCAGGGACATCGTAGTAATAGACAGACATGACATGCTCCTTGAACGGGTGAAGGGGCATGTGCTCCCCAGGGGATGCAATGCCCCGGGGGGAAATATCGGAATGGCCGGCCGTTGTTCCGCGGTGTAGATAAGGTCAACCGCGGATGACACGTGACCTAACAGATGCGGAATCCACCGCACACTCGAAGGAATCCAGCGAACTCGCGGACGTTGTCCTCGTCGAACGGATAGTGCCTCTCGAAATCGGGCACTTCGCCCTTGCCATCGCAGGAGTTACACAACAAAGGTCCAGGTCCGATTGCAGGTGGCTCGGCGCGATGACCTGTAGCGCCGCACACCGTACAGGGTTGATACGGTAAAGAGAGGAGCCGCTGGTGATACAGCTCGGCGTACCTGTGTGTGTGACCCGAGCGGAGGGCAAGCTCCAGTCGTTCTGCAAGCGCACTGGCCCCATCGTCGTCCAGACCCCAGCCATTGTTTGAATGACCGAGGTTACCGGTTGGGATGATGTCGGCCGCGACCGTCTCGCAGTAGTGCCAGAGCGGATGCCACCACCAGACGTTATTGCGGAAGTAAGTGCCCTTGTCGGAACGAGGGGTGTTTCCAAAGACGTCCATACCCATTTTAAAAACTCCAGAAAAAGAGGGGACGTCCCCTGAGGGAAGCATGCCCTCGGGGTGAAAAAACTGGACGATCAGATCGATGGCCGCCTGGTACATGCGGTGACGATCTGAAACAGCCAGGTCAGAGAACATTCCGAATGCCGATCCATCTGGCACGCAGCCGCGCAGAAACAACGCGCCGGAAATGAACTGCGGATACCGCAAGTCTGGTCACAGTGACGTCGTAACCTGACGGATCCGCAGCCGGCGGATCAACGGTGAAATGTCCATTGGCAGGTGTCCGTACAGCAGGGCGCCTGCCAATGTCCCCTGGCCGCGGGCGCGCGACCAGGGGCGTTTAGCGCAGCGAGCGCAAACGGCACGGCGTTTCGAGGCCGCCGTTGGCCCGGGAGATCAGGGAAGTCGGGACACGAAGAGGGAAGCCACGGGAAGCCAGCTTGCCGCAGCGTGACCCGGTGGTCGCGCTGGAGCAAGCCGACTGACGACGCAGTTCAGCACGTATCGCCCCGTGATGGGCGGTGGCAGGGGAGGGAGAAGTCGCAGCCGGTTTCGCGGCTGCGACGGGCGTCCTGTGACTCCTCAGGAGAGAAAAGCGCAAAGGCGCCTGAGGCAGGGATCAAGAAACCGCATGTTGATGCCGGCGAACCGGCATCGCACCTGGCCTTTTTAAAGCGGACGAACCAGGGATCGAGGCGTGTTTTAGAAGGGCGAACACGCAAACGCCCGAAAAGCTGGAAAGACACCTACATCTCAATATAGAGGATAACGAATCAAAAACTTTCCTCCTGTTGCATGTGAAAACCCGAGCACCAACACACGGAATGACCCGCGCAAGGCAGGGGGGCTGACGACAACCCGACTTCAAGCTGCAGTGCCTGTCCGACGGACAGCACGTCGCAGGAAGCCGGCTCCGCGGCGAGACCCGGCAGGGTTTCCTGCCGGGCGTCGATCGCGGAGGTCGTCGTGCTGACGATCCGACCGCTGAACCTGTGTCATGTCGCGAGTGGCAGGGGCGACTGGGTCGTCGAAGCCAGCATCACCCATCGCCGGCGGATCCAGTTGCTGATGCCAGTCAGGAAAGACAACGTCGTCAGGGTGATCGGCCAGGTCTTCGGACGGGTTTTCGGTCTGGTCTTCATGACGCTCGTCCTGCCGTTCGTCCTGATACACGAACGCTCCATCGACCTTGATCCAGAACACCTTGAGCAGTCGGCCTTTCAGGACTGTGCCCATCTGGCCGGCACGGTCCCCCTGCCTGATCTCATAGGTGCTGATGTAGTGATCACCGGCCCGAAAGCCGACCAGCACCTTGACGTCGCGATCATTGGCGTCATTCATCACCGACAGGATCGCATCTTTGGCCTTTTCGCCAGAGACGATCAGATCGAGATTCAGGTAGACGATCCCGTTCTGAACCTCGGGATCTCCGTGGAACGCGGCAATCGAACAGGCCAGAAACGGCCTGGCCCGGGCGCGACCCTGCCCAGCCGAGGTGACTTCGCGCACGCGCGAAAGGTAACCGAGGCCGGTCAGATGAAGGTCGAAATACTTTCTGGGTTGCTCAGTCTGGTTCATGGCGATTCTCCTAAAGAAAAAGGGGAATCGCGAGCCCCGGGCGGGAATCGTTGATTCCCCAACCGGGCAGACAGGAAACTCCGGGTCTACATCAGACCTGCGGCCATCCAGACATGGGACGGAGCAAAGCCGCAAGGGTGTACTGCAAAGGGCGCTGGACAAGCTCCAGCGGGCTACATCAGTTCTTTATGATAGTCAGGCTTTGCGAGAAATCAAGCGATGCGCGTGGCCCTGCGGTTTGCATTGCTTTGCGGGCAGGCTCCTGTCAGCGCAAATCTCTTTCACCATGCAGTCGAAATGTATTTGAAGGGCGCTCCTGTGCGTAAGATGGGGCCAGTGTCTCTGGATGAGGCACGCGGCCAGTTGCGCAACCTTGGACATAACATGACGCGCGTGTGGAAGAGATTCAAGCGGGTGTTTCCTGGCGCGTCGCTCGACAACTCCAACGGCGTGGTTAAAAATCTCCACGAATTCGAGAAACTGCGTTATCCCGACCCGAGTGTTCTCGATGAGGGAATGGAGATTCAATTCGCGCGGAGGAGTGGCGAAGTTGTTCCGGACACGTTGTCGCGGCACGAGCCGTGCCTTGAGGCTGTCGACGCTTTGGTACAGGCCGTGTACAACACGGCCTGCGTCAACCCGACCTTTCGCCCCTGGCCTGACGAGGCAAAAGGCAATCTTGCTACGCGAGTACATGGACCCTTTGTTCCAGTCCCGCGCTCATGTGTCGCCAATTCCGTCATAGCACCCGACGAGCGCATATAGCGCCGTGAATGCGTGCCCGCATTGCTCGCAGATATATTCCTGGTGGACCGTCATCGCTCCGATGGCGCACGCTCCCATAGTCGGATGCGGAGCGCCGCATGCGCGGCACATTACCACGCCTTCCTTGACAACCTCTTTCTGCCAATCGTCCGAGTTGAGCATGTCATCCTCCGAACTGCAGCGGGATGTATGACGTTCACGTGTAGACGACATCCCTGTTTCGTCGCTTCACTCGGCCGGTGACCGGGAGAGAAGTCTGAAGTCTGGCGTGTCGGGGCAGACGACGACGTGTCGATCACAGTATAGGCGCGTGAGGATGATTGCCGCGTAATTGGTGTCTGGCCGGGGGCGTCCACCGTCGATCTTGATGATCTCGGCCCGCTCCAGGTAGAACTCCATTGGGTCCGACTCGTCCATGACGGGATGCCGCATTTCTATACGGTACAACGCCTATTTCCCACATGTAGCTGTAGCGATCCCTTCGCCAACCGTATCCGGCGCGATATCTTCGAATGAGTTGGGTGTTCCCGGCATGCAGACGATCGTACCGCCGTCACTCCTGCAGGCGACAAATGGGCCGGGCGTGACCTGCCATGTCGAGCAGTTGATCAGGAACTTCTGAGCGCGCGATTTCATCAATGGGAGCCCCGGGGCTCGGACCATAGGGCTTGATGTATGTCTCGCGCGTCCACAGCTTTAAGTGAATCGGGAGTGTGGTGTCCGTACACAGGCGCATGCAAACTACCGTTCAGGAGGCTTCAACGGTCCCAGGCAGATCAGTTGCTCCACGCGTGGACGCCGACTGCACGTCATGGAGCGAACTCCGCTCCCTTTGAGGCGCTCAGAGGGCTTTCGAACGGTCGTGTGTCCGCGCGCCGGTCGATCATGCTCTCCTTCCGACGATCGAGCGATACCTTGCGCTTTTCTTCTGCGCTCGCAATGAAGTCGGACAGTTCGCGTTCCATCGCCGAATCCTTGACGCCCGGTTTCCACGTCGCAGCGCCGTGTCGGCGGCGCGTGGCCCGAGCCAGCTAGAGAACGACAATTATCTTGGCCGGTCCTTTGACAGTTACCTTGGCCGGTGGTGAGGAGTCGAAGGCGGCGTAGCCGCCGAAGACGACGAACTACCGGCGGCGCCGGAAGAGCGGGGTTTTACGATGGCTGATCGCGTCCAACAAGAAGCGAACAGCCATGCCCGGAACCTACGTGACGGACCAGCAGGTCCGACTCTTTATGAGCAAGCGCAAACATCACACTCAGGAAGTCGCCGCGGCCATGGCGGGTATGAGCGTTCGCACGGCCCGGCGCATCGAGCATGACGGCCGTCTGCCGTCGCAGAAGCCGCCGCGCACCTGGCGCACACGATCCGATCCGTTCGCCGACGTTTGGGACAGCGAGGTCGTGCCGTTGTTACGCCACGCTCCTCGGCTGAAGGCCATCACGCTGCTGTGCAAGCTGCAGGAAGCGCATCCCGGCCTGTTTCCCGACAGCATGCGGCGCACGCTCGAGCGGCGCGTCAGCCAATGGCGCGCACTCGAGGGCCCCGGCAAGGAAATCTTTTTCCCACAGCAGCACTTGCCTGGCGTGCAGGGGCTGTCGGACTTCACCGATATGCGAGATCTGCGGGTGACGATCGCCGGCGCGCCACTTGATCACCGCCTCTATCACTTCGTGCTCGCGTTCTCACACTGGGAATACGCCTATGTCGTCGAAGGCGGCGAGAGCTTCGAGGCCCTCTCCTCGGGTTTGCAGAACGCGCTGTGGCAGGCCGGCGGCTGCCCGCACGAGCATCGTACTGACAGCCTATCGGCAGCATTCAAGAATCTGCAGGCCGAAGAGGACTTCACGGCTCGCTATGACGCGCTGCTGATGCATTACGGCATGGCCGGCACCCGCAACAACGTTGGCGTGGCCCACAAGAACGGCAGCGTGGAATCCTCGCACCGTCATCTGAAGGAGGCGGTCGATCAAGCGCTGATGCTGCGCGGCTATCGCGACTTCGATGATCGTGCTGCCTATGAAGCGTTTGTTCGCGAGGTCGTCATGCGACGCAACCGCCGCAACGCGGCTGCGTTCAACGCCGAGCGCGAACATTTGCAGGATCTGCCCGCGCATCGCACGACCGACTTCATCGAAGAGGAAGCCCGCGTGACACGCTGCGGCACGTTCACCGTGCGCGGCATTCTCTACAGCGCGCCGTCACGCCTGATCAGCCACCGTCTGAAGGTCCGTGTCTACGCCGATCACCTCGACTGCTATCTGTCCGGCGCACTCGTGCATAGCACCGCGCGGGGCTCGCATGCCGCCAATAGTCGCCGTCGCAAGCTCGACTACCGGCACTTCATCGAGGCGCTCAAACGCAAGCCCCAGGCGTTCAAGGGGCTGGCGTTTCGCGACGACTTGTTCCCGCGCGAGGCATACCGCCGGACGTGGGAGCGGCTCGAGGCCCAACTCACTCAGCGCGATGCCTGCAAGGCCATGGTCGGGCTGCTTGAGTTGGCCGCCAATCATGGAGTCGAGGCGGTTCTTGCCGAGCGGCTCGAAGCGTTGCTCACCGCCGGTAAGTTGCCCGATCTCAAGCAACTGCAGCATGAATTTGCGCCGCGCCAGGCGCAGTGCCCGGACGTAGTGGTCGACATGCCGGCGGCGGCCCTTTACGACACGCTGATCGGCGAGGAGGTATCGGTATGAACGCGCCTGCAACCTACGACGCCGCCCGTATGGGGCTGATGCTCACCGAGCTGCGCTTGCCGACGATCGCGCGGCTATGGCCTGAGTTCACGCAGCGCTCCGACAAGGAAGGCTGGCCGTCGACGCGTCTGCTCGGCGCGCTGCTCGAGCATGAACTGGCCGAACGCGCGAAACGACGCATCGAGCGGCACCGTGTCGAATCGCACCTGGATCCGAGCAAGACACTCGAGACGTTCGACTTCGGCTTGGTGCCGATGGTCTCCAAGGCGCATGTAATGGCGCTTGTCAGCGGCGACTCGTGGCTCGAGAAAGGCGCCACGATCCTGCTGTTCGGGCCTCCGGGTGCGGGCAAGAGTCATTTAGGCTGCGGCATCGGCCATGCATTGATCGACGCCGGATACCGGGTGCTGTTCACACGCACCGGCGAAATCGTGCAGAAGCTGCAGGCGGCGCGTCAAAGCCTGCAGTTGCCATCGATGCTCGCCAAGCTCGATCACTTCGACTTGATCATCCTCGACGACCTGTCATACGTGCGCAAGGATCAAGCGGAAACGAGTGTGCTGTTCGAACTCATTGCCGAACGCTATGAGCGGCGCAGTCTGCTGATCACGGCCAATCAGCCGTTCTCCGGCTGGAGCGACGTGTTCCCGGATCCGTCGATGACGGTGGCCGCCATCGATCGACTGGTCCATCACTCGACGATCTTCGAGCTGAACGTGGAAAGCTACCGGCGTCGCAGCGTCGACGACAACAAGCGCACGCGCCGGCGTCAATTACCCCAACCCGAATCGGAAGGAGCGACAACTATGACGAACTGAGCAGCGACAACTAACCCCGCCGACCGGCCAAGATAGTTGTCGCTCGGGCGGCCATCGTAATTGACAATCTACAGCCAGCGCCAAGGCGGCCTTCGCTGTCTTCGCACATTCGTACTCAACCTGACTGCAAAGGTCGATCGGCTCACCGAACTCCTGGAACGCCTCTACATATTCGCGGGCGGCGTGCACCGTAGCCGGATATTCACGCAGTCCGGACATAACCTTGCGGCTAAAGACGTTCCAGCGAACACTGTCCGGATAGACGAAAGCCGGGACGGAAACAGTGTGGGTGGCTTCGCGGCTTATAGAGCGAGTCGGCTCCGCTGCTGCCCAGGCGGCCACGGAAACGGCCATCTTTTTAATGAGCTCATTCGCGTCGTCTACGTCGCGTGGTTTCTTCAGCAGGCAGGCTACGGGAACGAACGGGTTGAATGCTACAAGATGGTGGAATACGCGGTCGAGGTGGCGCTTGAACTTGCCGACAGGTTAAACGAATGGATGCTTGCTGAGGACGCAATTCCGGTCTTCGAGAGGCTGCTTGCGCTGCATGACGCACAACTGGCAACCGCGCCTCTTCACAAGGTGATTGAGGCTGAGCGACAACTCCGACACTTTCTCGCGGGAACGGCTCCTTCGCCAATACCCGAGCCGGATCGGGATTCGGCCGAGAACGATTGACATCGCCGCTGTTTCTCGCCCTCGGGACTCGCTGCGCATCTGCCTGGAATTGATGCTGCGATGGCGTGCTAGCCACATCTCATGCTTTTACCGCCTGCATGAATTGTCGCAGGGTATGTGGCGCTTCCCGCGCATGCAAACGTAAGGCGCGCATGAGCTTATCCACTTCCTGCATGTCCATTGACGGATGCATATGTGGATCGCTTGTGCGATACGCATGGGTCGTCACCTTCACTTGGGAGAGTTGGGGCGCGCCCCAGGGGCAACAATCGACCCGGAGCGCCGTTCGAACTCGCGCCACTGCAATGCCCGCCTTCAATATGTAATTGCCGTCGCTCCGTATCGCTATCCGGCCGTGGATTGACGGCCAGGCTGCGTTAGATCCAGCTCCTCGGTGCGGCCTGGCCACGCATCGACGACAGACTCTTGATCGGCCTGAGCCGTCATTCGAGCATCGGTGCCGGTCAGACGGGTATGGGGCGCTTTCCCGTCATTCACAGGTCGGTGGTCGGGAATGACTCGTCCCGCGGAAAGCGAACGAGTACTTGCGACCCGGTCCGGTCACTCAGGACGAGTTTTCGTCCGTCGGGTTTCGGATCGATCTGAGACGGTCGCTAATGATGCAACCGCCTTTTATGCACGCAATGTCTTGGACAGGACGTTAATCTCGCGTGAATTGTCGGCAGTACATCGGTGAGCGTGTCTAAAGTTGGGAATTGTCTAGCACTCTGCCCAGTTCCTCCAGGGTATAGGGTTTGCGTAACGCCTTCCAGCGGAACGTCAGCGCCGGGACATCAGGCATCTCGTTGCCCGAGGCAAAGATAACGCGCAGCCCTGGCTGTAACTGAACCGCTGTTTCGGCGAGTTCGATTCCCGACATGCCAGGAATGGTGAGATCGGCGAGCATTACGTCGAACGCCTTGTCCCTGAGCCAACGCAGCGCCTCTTCCGGCGAGCCAGTCGCATCCGGAGCGTGTCCGAGCATTTTTACCAATTCGCTCGTGGCTTCCAGTAACGCAGGATCGTCGTCGACCAGAAGAACCCGGAGACATGTCGTGCCAGCATTTGCTGCTGACAGCGTTGCGTCCTGGTTTCCACGGGTCGCGCAGGTAGCGCCGAGTATCTGGCGGATCTTGTAGGCGAGCTGTTCCCGGCTGTATGGCTTGCTCAACAGTTCAACGCCCGGGTCCAGCCGTCCACCGTGAATAACCGCGTTCTGCGTATAGCCGGAAGTAAACAGCACCTTCAGACGCGGCAGAAGCTGCACCGCCTGCGCGGCCATGTCGGGACTGCGCAGGGACCCGGGCATCACGACGTCCGTAAAAAGCAGGTCAATATGGATGCCACTTCGAATCACGGTCAACGCCTGCTCTGCGCCGTCTGCCTTCAGCACGCTGTAGCCAAGCCCCGTCAGCGTATCGACAACGGTAGATTGCACTTTCAGATCGTCTTCCACTACGAGGATGGTCTCCGTTCCGCCCAGCAACCTGACGCTCGGTCTCGCAGGAGGCTCGATTGCCGTTTCGGTGGACCGCGGCAGGTAGATCTTGACGGTCGTGCCGTGCCCGACCTCGCTATAAATGCGGGTATGTCCGCCGCTCTGCTTGACGAAACCATAGGCCATGCTTAAACCCAGCCCGGTTCCCATCCCTTCAGGTTTCGTCGTGAAGAATGGGTCGAACGCCCGCTCAAGCACATCCGGCGGCATGCCAGTGCCAGTGTCGGTGATGGCTAGCATGACGTACTGGCCTACCGGCACATCGGGCAAGCCGGCAACATACTGATCGTCGAGCATCGCATTGGCCAGTTCCATGGTCAGCTTTCCGCCATCGGGCATCGCATCGCGCGCGTTGATTGCCAGATTGAGGATGACGTTCTCCAGCTGATGAATGTCCACGATCGTGTTCCATAGCCCGCCAGCAACGACCGTCTCCACCTCAATGGTCTCTCCAAGTGCGCGCCGCAACAGATCATCCATGCCCCGTATCGCGGGAGCCAGGTTGATCACAACCGGTCGCAAGGGCTGCCGACGTCCAAAGGCGAGCAGTTGGGACGCTAGTTTTGCGCCGCGCTCTACCGCGTCGATCGCCTTGTCGAGCCGCTCCCGGGTCCATCCGTCGCTGGCATGATGGTTCTCCAGCAGCTCCAGGTTACCGCGCAATACCTGCAATACATTGTTGAAATCGTGCGCGACGCCGCCCGTCAGCTTACCGATGGCTTCCATCTTTTGCGACTGGAACAATGCGGTCCTGGTCTCTTCGAGCACCCGGTTCGCTTCCATCCGTTCCGTGATGTCACGGGTGATCTTCGCAAATCCAGCAAGCGTTCCATCTTCGTCGCGGATTGCGTCGATCACGACATGCGCCCAGAAACGGCTGCCATCTTTCCTGACCCGCCATCCTTCCGCTTCAAATCGCCCTTCCCTTGCAGCAGCGGTCAGCCCGCGCTGCGGCAGTCCTGTCGCGGCGTCTTCCGGCGTGTAAAAGCGCGAAAAATGCGAACCGATGATTTCTTCTGCAGCGTAGCCCTTGATTCGCCGTGCGCCGGAGTTCCAGTTTGTGACGACACCTTCCGGCGACAGCATAAAGACTGCATAGTCAGTCACACCGTTAACCAGCATGCGGAAGCGTCGCTCGCTTTCCAGCACTGCGTCGTGTGCGGCCTTTTTCTCCGTGATATCGCGCACGATGTTCACATAACCGGCAAATTGCCCATCTTCCGTATGCAATGCGGTAATCACGTCGCTGGCCCAGAACGTTGTGCCATCCTTACGGATTCGCCACCCTTCGGTATCGCGGCGTCCTGTGCGTCGGGCGATTTCGAGGCCAGCCGCGGGCGCCCTTTGTTGTCGGTCATCCTCTCTGTAGAGGGTGTCCAGCATTTGGCCGATGATCTCGGCGGGCTGGTATCCGTGGATAGCTATGCCGCCGGGATTCCACGTCAGAATCCGGCCGTCCGCCGAAATCGCATAAATTGAATAGTCAGAGACAGATGCAACCCACTTGTCCGTCCAGTTCTGGATCGTATCGCCTGGTTGCTGTTTGTTCGACATATTGGACTCCCGGTTTGACAGACTTTGACAGCTGACATGGCCGACCAACATATTACCTCGTCATTCGATGCGATCAGGGTAGGCGGCCGGCACGCTCTTGTCGTTCCTGGCTCGACCGAACGATCAAGGTCTTTTACTGCGGCTCAAGCCGACGGCCAGCTCAACGTAGACGACGCTCCCGCAGGCGGGCGAGATCGGAGAATCGTGGCGAAGGGAAGAAAGCGTTGAAGATGCGTTGCCCGCCTCTGCTGCGATGGTCGGTTGACCGCAGCGAAACGGTAACCGGCCATTCGGCGGTTTCCCGCGGGTGTCTCGTTATGGCCCAGAGCGTGTCAAAACGCGCAGCGACTGGGAATTAGCGAAACCTGGCTTGACGCAGGTCTCGACTTTTCGATTGCGGCGATCCGAGCGTCAAATCACAGCGGAAGTATTGCGAAGGCGCAGCACCTCCCAACAGGGCTCACGCCCGCATCGCTGTGATCAACGCTTCTGAACCGAGTAGCTTGATCACTCGCTTCATGTTGTACGCAAGCACGTGCAAGCTCATTTCTGTGCTCACGCGCTCGATGGTCCGTGTCAGGAAATGAGTGGCGCCCATCCATGCCTTGATCGTCCCGAACGGATGCTCGACAGTCTGTCGCCGGATGCGCATCATCTCAGGCGCATGATCAAGTCGCGCCTGCATCTCGTCAAGAACAGCTTCGTGTTCCCAGCGTGCCACGCGACGTTGAGGGCCTGGCGTGCAATCCCCCTTTAGTGAGCATTGCTGGCAATTTGAACTCCAGTATTTACTGATCTTCAGACCGCGCTCAACAGTTGAGAATCGCCAGATTAGCCGCTGGCCCGCCGGGCACCGATATTCGTCCGTCTGTGCGTTGTAAATGAAGTCATCCTTGCCGAAGCGACCATTAGCCGTTGCGCTCGATGTCACCGACTTCGGAATGAACACGCTTATTCCGGCCTCATGGCATGCAAGTATCTCCTCGCTCTTGTAGTAGCCCCGATCCGCAACTGCAGTGAGCTTGTCGACGGCCATCTCTGTGCGGGCAAGCTTCGCCATCGACGCCAACTGATCACGATCGAGGCCATCATTGGTAACGACATGCGCGACAATCAAATGGTGCTTCGTGTCAACCGCAGTCTGGACGTTGTAGCCGACGACCCCCGTTCCTCGTGTCTTCATCGAACGGGCATCTGGATCCGTGAGCGATACCTGTTTGTCGGGTGCTGCGTTGAGTTGGACCTCGATCTCCTTGAGGCCTCGCATCTGTTCCTTCAAGGCCGCAATCTTGTCCTGCAGTCGCTCGGTCCTGACCTTTGCGATGGCAGGCTCCTGACGATCCGCTGTGTCCATCGAATCGAGATAGCGAGCGATACTTGACTCGATGTCGCGCATGCGTCGTTCAAGCTTCGCGCTCGTGAAGTTACGGTCACGGTGGTTCACCGCCTTGAACTTGCTGCCGTCAATCGCAACGATCGCTTCGGCGAAGAGGTCCAGACGCTGGCACAGCACGACGAACTGACGGCAGACGCTACGGATCGCTTTGCCGTTGTCCTTGCGGAACCGCGCGATGGTCTTGAAGTCCGGTGCCAGGCGGCCCGTGAGCCACATGAGTTCGACGTTACGCTGGGTCTCGCGTTCAAGGCGACGGCTCGATTGGATCCGGTTCAGGTAACCATAGATATAGATCTTGAGCATCACCTCGGGGTGATACGACGGCCGACCTGTCAACGCTGGTTCGACGCCTTCAAACCCAAGCTTATGAAGATCAAGCTCATCTACAAAGACATCAACTACGCGCACGGGATTTGTGTCCGTCACGTAGTCATCGAGCGCTTCAGGGAGGAGAAAGCTTTGCGTACGATTGTCGCCTTGAACGAACCGTTTCATCTTGCTCATCTCTCGCTATCGGATGGCAAATTTTAGCGCTCCAAAATGCGTTTTGACACAATCTGGGCCGACTGCCGCCCGACGCGGTCGGCCGAACCCGACCCGTCTCTGCCGCTCGACCCCACACGACTTTAACGGCCGCTTCGAACGAGCAACGGTCGTAGGGCAGTTGGGTCGGCAGCCAAGTGACTCGGCGGCCTGAGCGGTAATTTAGCGCAAATCTGGTCGGCGAATGTCGAGCCGAAGATGGCAGCAAAAAATCTATCGTCGCGTTCGAAATGACTTGACCACTACAACTCAACAACCTATCGTTTTTTCACATTTGTCTGACCACCACATTATTCAGGCAGTGCGGGGGCAGCATGAGCAAGCTGACGGACAGCATCAACACTTTTGTGACGGGCGACCTGGTGTTTACGCGCTACCCGCCCACCACCCGGCAGCCGATCCACGTCACCGTGTTCCTCGAGCCGCGCCACGGCCTCGGCCGGAGCTACGTTCACGCGGGCGCGCAGCAGTTGGAGATCGCGGACGTCGCGACCTACGCGGATGACAAGGGCGCCGGCGGATACCGGCACGCCCATCCGACGGATAACGTGCTGCGCTCCCGCACGGCCGAAATCGCGCAGATGTTCGCGCAAACCGTCAAGCGCACGCCCTACGGCAACTACCCTTCGTCGGCGGACTTCCAGCGCTTGCAGCTCCTCGTCGAGAGCCCCCACGCGAGCCGTTTCACGGGCATGGTGCGCACGACCGACTTCGGCCAAATCCCGTTCGAGTTCCCGGCGCTCGTGCGGCTGCTCAAATGGACGCTGCGCGCGATCGACAACGCGCCGCTCAGCGAGAACCGCGGCATCACCTGCGCAGCCTTTGTATCGATATGCCACCAGGTGGCGCGAATGCTCATCTTCTTCGACGACGTTGGCCTCACGTGGCAGCCCGAGAAGATCCGTAACTGCTTGCAGAAGCTCAATGGGCTCGTCGAGTCCAAGGCCTCGCTGCGCGCTGAACTCGAGAAGATCGGCGAGGACCCCACGCGGAACAACAAGCCCATCTACCGCGATCAGGCCTATCGCGAGCACTCCAACCGCAAGCTCACGCCAGCCGGCAAGAGCGAGCTCGCTAGCAAAAGGGCGAACGTCGCCTACGACAGCGTGCCCGACGAGGCGCGCAAGCGATTGAAGAAGAACGCCCCGTCGTCCGAACTCGAGGGATATTGGCTCGTCATCCAGACCGAATGGCTCGGCATCAATGCGGCTATCACGAAATCGCTGCAAGACATCCTTGGCGACTTCTTCTTCGACGCCAAGTACGTGAGCTCGCCCATCCTGTCGCAACGCGTGCAGACCATCGGCTGGCGCACGGTGGCTTTCAACGCCTACTGATCTCCGGGGCTCAGGGCTCAGGGCGCGGCGATGCCGGACGGCGTCCTCAAACAAGGCAGATCCGTCCCGCGAAGCGGCAAACGCTCGAGCATCGCGGTGCCCGTTCGTCGAACCGACGACCTAAACCGTCGCGCACCATCCAGGTTCCCGAGCGGCGAGCGACATCGATCGGAGTCGCTTGACATAGGAGCGTCGTCGCGTTTGCCGAACGGTTCTTCCTGAACCGGAAAAGTGGAACGTGTTTGGCAGCGCGAAACGGGTGCATGTCCCGCCACTGTCAGACTGGCAGAACGCTCCCAGTCTGACAGTATCTATCTATCGATGAAAGGCGGGACGGACTACCTATAATGGCCGACGACGCCACCGGACATGATCCACGCACGAACGTCCGGTGTCGGAGGCGGAGCCGACATGCGAATGTCCTTGTGAAACCGCGGGCCAATGGCCGTAGATGGCCGACCACGGCCCGATGCGTGACGCGGCGACGGGGACATGGTCGAGCCGGGCGCGTCGGTCAGAGTTCGACCCGAAAGCGGACAGTTCCCGCCACGGATGGACCGCCCGAGAACAGAAGATCAGCGCTTACCTGCGGTCGGGCACGAGGTTACCGAACCGCGGTGTATATCGCCTGGGAGATGACTTTATCGCCAAGGTACTCCACGATGCCGTGCTGGTTGTCGCTGGTGTTCTGGGCTCCGCTGTAATTCCGCACTACGGGCGCGCCCTTATAGACTTCAGGCGAAATCTCATAGAGGGCGATCGCATCCTCCGGGTCACGGGCATTGAACCAGAGATCCACGCCTTCGGGTGCCCTGCGCGGTCCGACGTCGGATGGAAGGCGAGAGTAGATGGCCTTGATTCCAAGTGGTGAACCGATCGTGATGAACGCCTTGACGTTCGCCCGTTGCGGCCTATTTATCAATAAATTGTAGGCGACGATGGTTCCGAGGGAATGGGACACGATGACACACGGCTGGTCGCGCGGAATCGCCCCGTCGACTGCGGCATTGACCTGCAGCCGCACGCCCTTCCTGGTGAGGTAGTACCAGACATCGCGGGTAAAGAGCTCGATTGAGGTTTGGCCTACACCCGGAACGCGGTCCAGCAATCTGAGGGCGGCGAGCACAGCTTTCCAGTTCTGCACTGCTCGATCGACAATCGGCTCTTTCGCCTCGAGAGCGATTGACTCAAGCGATATGCCCTTTCTTTGAGCGATCTCGAACACGAGGTCTTGCGTGAACTGCTGCTCCTCGGCTGAGGGCGCAGAGGCTTCGGCGCCGCGGTCGACGAGAGTTCTGAAGGCCTCGCGCCCCTCCTCTTCGGTGAGATTAAACAGCAGGTCGCCGTAATAGGGCAGTGCCACGTCGAGCTGCGCGAGGGGCGGTAATCCGGCGGCGGCAAAGCCGTTGACGGCTGCTCGTTTCCATGAGTCTGCGAGATCCGCTGCGTCCTTGTTCTCTTGAGCCCTGCCATGTACGAAAACTACCTTCATTTCAACTCTCCTCGCTCAAATGCGTCGAGCATGGGATGTACATCCCGGTAGCGAAACGTCGTCCACTCGGCGTTTAGCCGGTGCTTACCGGCGACGATAATCGTGGGGTGCAGCGAATCGGCATTCACATACGATTCCATTAGACTCCAGCCGAGTGTCATCATCGGCAGAAAGGGCGCAAAGCCCGGACTGCCGAGAGCCGTTTCACGAGAAAGCACGCCGGCAAGCATAGCCACGTCGAAGGGCACCGGCGCAGGGGGCAGCATGTTGTGCAGGTCTAGAGAGCCATAGCCCTTCATCCAGTCGAAGACGGAACGCGAGCCGTCGTCATTACCAGATAGCGCGTAGGCATATGCAGCGTAGATGCCAAGCGCGGGATCCGCTCGCTTGCTCTGGCGTATGTAGTCGGCGAGCAACCGCCCTTCATTTTGCGCCAGCCGTTGGAGCTTTCCTGAGAACGAGAGCGCCGCGGCCAAAGCGCGCCGCTCGGAGAGGAACTGCCGGTCCGCATACGTATCGCCCAGATCTTGCCGAAGTTGCTCGGACACCTCGAACGATACAGAGGCGACTCGTCCGTCGATGAGGTGCAGCGTACCGACATATCCAGGCAGTATCGGGAGGATGCACACGGTGCCGCCCTTAAAGAAGAGGGCCACTGACCCGCGCTGCTCGCGCGGAGGGCTCGAGTAGGGCGGCGGGTAGAGCCGGACATCCACCGAGGGCTCGCCCTCGGCGTTCGCAAGTTCGCCGGCACTTCCTCCCGACAGAAGCACCTTCTCGACGGCCCCGCCCAAGACGCTGTAGCCTGTTCGCGTCTCGAAGGCTGCCCTGCCATATTCACTGCCGATGTAGTTCTCGAGATACGCGGCAAGCCCAGCGCCGATCGCGGCATTGGGCACCGGGAAATTCACAGTCACCATCGCCGCAACCTCGTCGATGGCAAGGTTGCGCTCACGCGCGGCCCGCGTTGCCACTTCGCGGTCGATCGGAATCGGCCGTGGCTTTGGTCTGTCGCCCATCCGAAATCTGTCTGCCACCCTGTCGAGGTCCGGAGTCCACCATGTTCCGAGGGACGAAGGCTCGGGCACCACATAGCCGATGAACTGCGGAACTCGCGACGTGACAAATCCGTCGGGAGTCTGGGAGAACGGTGGCGTCTGTTGTGCAGCCCTGAGGGGGACCTCGGCCCCAAGGTAGTCCTCTAGGCTCCAGGCCGTAATCACGGGCTGGCCCGGCACAAGCCATGGCCACTCTTCGCATACATCCTCTGGCGGCCGGTTGAGCGCATCGAGCAGCACGTTGGTGAAGAATCCCTCTCCTCGGAACTCCTTCGCGGTTTGTGACGGCTCGGTGGCATAGAACACGTCTACCTTCGACTTGCGAGCGCCAACGACCGCCCGTCGATCCAGCGCTGGCTTTCCGGCGACGGTGCCGAGTGGACCGAAGGGATCGACCGCGTTGCGGCAGGAATCGCAGATGACGACTAGATGAGGAACCGTCGAGTGCCAGGCGTTCGCCACGGTGGGCGCGATGGCAATCGCCTCGTCCTTATAGTGCTCGACGTCCGTGAGAAGCACTTGCTCGTCGCCTCCCGACTTGACAATTCCGTGCCCCGCGAAATAAAGAATGAGGAGATCTAGGTCGCCGGTCTCGATCAGGCATCGGACGGCGTCCTGTACGTCACGAGCCGAAACCCTGCAGCCTGAAGCGTCTGTCAGTTCCTTGATCTTGGCAGTAACGCCAAAGGTCGATTGCCCGCGCAGCCAACCGGCAAGCTTCGCTGCGCCCGAGGCCGCACCATCGAGCTTTTCAAGTAGGCCGACTTTGTCGACCCCGACCGCCACCAGCCCGACAATGCGCGTTGCCATCTTATTGCCTCCCAGCAAGCCGCAACGCCTGTTATGTTGGCCGGAAATGTGGCGCCACGCAACAGATCTTGGCAGCAACGCGAGTGATGCGACGCCAACACGCGAATGTCGGATCTACGCACGAGGTGAACGACGCTTCATGGCCCAGATTGTGTCAAAACGCATTTTGGAGCGCTAAAATTTGCCATCCGATAGCGAGAGATGAGCAAGATGAAACGGTTCGTTCAAGGCGACAATCGTACGCAAAGCTTTCTCCTCCCTGAAGCGCTCGATGACTACGTGACGGACACAAATCCCGTGCGCGTAGTTGATGTCTTTGTAGATGAGCTTGATCTTCATAAGCTTGGGTTTGAAGGCGTCGAACCAGCGTTGACAGGTCGGCCGTCGTATCACCCCGAGGTGATGCTCAAGATCTATATCTATGGTTACCTGAACCGGATCCAATCGAGCCGTCGCCTTGAACGCGAGACCCAGCGTAACGTCGAACTCATGTGGCTCACGGGCCGCCTGGCACCGGACTTCAAGACCATCGCGCGGTTCCGCAAGGACAACGGCAAAGCGATCCGTAGCGTCTGCCGTCAGTTCGTCGTGCTGTGCCAGCGTCTGGACCTCTTCGCCGAAGCGATCGTTGCGATTGACGGCAGCAAGTTCAAGGCGGTGAACCACCGTGACCGTAACTTCACGAGCGCGAAGCTTGAACGACGCATGCGCGACATCGAGTCAAGTATCGCTCGCTATCTCGATTCGATGGACACAGCGGATCGTCAGGAGCCTGCCATCGCAAAGGTCAGGACCGAGCGACTGCAGGACAAGATTGCGGCCTTGAAGGAACAGATGCGAGGCCTCAAGGAGATCGAGGTCCAACTCAACGCAGCACCCGACAAACAGGTATCGCTCACGGATCCAGATGCCCGTTCGATGAAGACACGAGGAACGGGGGTCGTCGGCTACAACGTCCAGACTGCGGTTGACACGAAGCACCATTTGATTGTCGCGCATGTCGTTACCAATGATGGCCTCGATCGTGATCAGTTGGCGTCGATGGCGAAGCTTGCCCGCACAGAGATGGCCGTCGACAAGCTCACTGCAGTTGCGGATCGGGGCTACTACAAGAGCGAGGAGATACTTGCATGCCATGAGGCCGGAATAAGCGTGTTCATTCCGAAGTCGGTGACATCGAGCGCAACGGCTAATGGTCGCTTCGGCAAGGATGACTTCATTTACAACGCACAGACGGACGAATATCGGTGCCCGGCGGGCCAGCGGCTAATCTGGCGATTCTCAACTGTTGAGCGCGGTCTGAAGATCAGTAAATACTGGAGTTCAAATTGCCAGCAATGCTCACTAAAGGGGGATTGCACGCCAGGCCCTCAACGTCGCGTGGCACGCTGGGAACACGAAGCTGTTCTTGACGAGATGCAGGCGCGACTTGATCATGCGCCTGAGATGATGCGCATCCGGCGACAGACTGTCGAGCATCCGTTCGGGACGATCAAGGCGTGGATGGGCGCCACTCATTTCCTGACACGGACCATCGAGCGCGTGAGCACAGAAATGAGCTTGCACGTGCTTGCGTACAACATGAAGCGAGTGATCAAGCTACTCGGTTCAGAAGCGTTGATCACAGCGATGCGGGCGTGAGCCCTGTTGGGAGGTGCTGCGCCTTCGCAATACTTCCGCTGTGATTTGACGCTCGGATCGCCGCAATCGAAAAGTCGAGACCTGCGTCAAGCCAGGTTTCGCTAATTCCCAGTCGCTGCGCGTTTTGACACGCTCTGGGCCGACTACCGCCCGATCGCGTGAGGAGGCGACGGGGCGTCGTCGAGCCGGCCGCGTCGGTCAGAATTCGACCCACTGCAGCCGATCGCACTCTCGTACCTCGAAGGACAGCTAAGGAGGTGGTTCGGTCATTCAACTTATAATCTCGTGGCTGGCCCCCAGCCTTGGCATCCGTTCGTCAATCAATGCAGACTCGGCTGGGCGCCGTCCGTGACATCATTACCGTGGACGGTCTCCACTCGGTTGATGCATGCGAACGGCCCCTTTCTCTGATACCGCCGCCTAATCGCCGGGATCCCTCTCTATCCGCAGATTTCCCAAACTGGTTGTGTGTAAGCGCTCCATCAATTGAGCTTCTACCTGCTCGTCGCTATCGGTACAGAGTGCATTCCATTTTATCGGCTGACCTTGATTTAGTATGCTAGCCACTGCCGTGCTACCCGCACCCGTGAAATGCTCTCTCAAGCGCTTCCTAATCTCACGAGACTTGCCAACGTAGAAAGGCGTTCCGCCGACAGTGATGATGTAAACCCCGCGGCAACTCGGCGAAGTATCTACGCCGAGTTGGCTCTCTCTCGGATCGTAGTCTCCGCTTTGCCAGCTGTCACCGGAAAAGCAAGGCTGCACATTCAAGATCAACACGCAAGCGGCACCCATTGCAACCGCTTTTCTCCTAAACGAATCACTCACGGCCATGATCGTACTCCTTCGTAATTTGAGAAATCAATCTCCCGTGCACGCAGACCTCAAAGAGTGACGACAGCGTAGGATACGTAGTCAGGCGCTGCTGGCAGTATCGCCGCTGAAAGGCTGTTCGAGGTCTGGGCTGATGTAATACTATGAAGACGTCGAGCCGGCGGTAAGAGGGCAATTGCCCTTTTCTTGAGCGCGACCTCACTAGGTACGCTGCAGGCATGAGCGATACGAAGCAGCCGTGCGACAGCGCTGTCGCACGGCCTAGTTATCAAGGTATAACGCGCCGCTGCAGGCCCGTGCCTAGGTATCGATGTAATTGCACAGGGGAAACAGCCCTTGCGAAGGAGACTTTGGGCCTTCCCGTCTCCAGAAGTGGAGAGTCAAATGAGTCCCGGTGTTAGCGCGTTTCTTCTGGACCTGTATCGTGTATCTCGACGGTTACCACACTCAGAATTCAGACAGTGGGTATTTGATGAACTCGGGAGCCTCGTCCAACTTGATTCCGGCTTCTGGTACAGGGCGGCGATTAGCTATGAAAATTCAGAAAATTCCAGCATCCACGCCTGGTACCTTTACCGCCAGCCAGAACGCTTGATCCAGGAATATGCGGCGGGAATGCTCTGGCAGGAAGACGTGGTATATCACAAGGCGTTGGCTGCACCACCTGGTACAGCTGTCCATGCGTCATATCAGCATTACAGCTCCGAGCGGATGCGGGCTTTCCTGAAGCGATACCGCCAGGAGCACGTTATGACGATTGGTATCTTTCAGGAGGTCCCCCAGATTGTCGCCGGCTTCTCCCTTTATAGAAACGAGACGAGGTGCTCTTTTTCCGACGAGGACGTATCGAACATAGAAACGGTCGCGCCGCATGTTATTGATGCTTGGCGGGAAAACTGGCTGAACGAAGCGATTCGCAAGGCAAGTAGCAGGCCCGCGCCGGTCGAGTTCTGCCTAGCCGTGACGATGCCAGACCAGATCCTGTCCGAGGCTCAAGACAATTTTGGGCATTTGATGCATCTCGAGTGGCCTGGATGGCAGGGTCCGCGGCTTCCAAAGGAACTCCAGTCTTGGCTCATGTCTCTGAATCCGTCACCGTGGACAGGGAAGGCGATATCCGTTTACCGACGCAAGCAGCCTGACGAGACGACACTGCTATTGTTGCGCCGGAGCCATCCTTGGGATCGCCTGGCCCCCAGAAAGCGGATGGTTGCACTGTTGTTTGCCGAAGGGGCATCGCAGACGCAGGTCGCGGAGCGTGCTCACCTCTCACCTTCGACAGTTAACAACTACCTAGGGAGTATCTACAAAGAACTGGATCTGACCGACAAGACTGCCCTGTCGCGACTCGTTGAGCGCTTGCATCCTTGATTTTCCACAATCGAGCGATACAGCGTTAGTGTTTTGGAAGATACCTGCTGGCTGTCGCCCTTGAGTTCCGCTTGCTGGTGCCGATTTGGCGAACCAAGGAAGACGGCCCTGACGAAAAGGAGACTGCCCAAGCCTTATCGCGATGGTTCCGCGGACCTGAGGGTGCGATGGATTCGTCCAGTCGATAGCAGCATCGGAAGAGCGGGTTTCAGGGCGGAACCGTCAGGCAAGTGACGAATTGCAAGCTCAGGCGGACTGCCGAAACCGGCCGACCTGTGCCGCAAGCACAACTGCCACGATGAGGGCGAGACGTCCCGTTGCCACCTCTCTATAGCCCGACGCCGTATTGGGGTTGCAAATGCCTACTTATCGCTGCTCGTGCCGCCGACGCCGACCTTGCCGCTCCAGACCTTGAGATGAGGCACACAGGGGCGCAGCCTCTTCCTGGAGCCGGCCGTCAATGTAACGTGCTCCGCAGGGTAGCAGGTTGTCCTGTGCGGCGCTGCCTGATAGGCGGGATGGCCCGAATCGATGCGCTTGATAGCTGACAAAACTGGAACCTCCTCAGGGGATTCTATGCTGAAGCGGTACGGCGGTTATGCCGCCTTCCTGAATATGCTGTAGTCAAACCTGCGATCATGCGGTCAGCAAACCGGGCGTGCGCTTGGCGATCGGCCAGATTTCGGGGATATGTTCAATGGCGTTCTTGGCCCAGTAGGTTCGGGCTTCAATCCCCGATAGCATGAACGCGACGTGGATTGTTGAGGGACAAAGGTCCGCTATCTCATTGGACTTGACGTTGGAGTGTCCGCCTGAGCGCACTGGTGAACGCCCGCTCATGGCCGGTCACTGCCTGACGGCGAACGGCGGCGGCACACGACCCCATTGCCGCCGGTCGAGCCGTCAGGGCTGCAACGGCAGGTTGAATCCGCCGAGCCGAGCAGTCGCTTGGTGTGGTCACCCACGGACGAGATTTTGTCTTCTTCGCCACTGCGTTCTACCGGCGCCTTCCCATCAACCTGACAAAGCCGCTACCGCCCCTTCGAGGTCTAAGCTTGTACTTGTTGCGAGCCGTGAACGAAGGCGTGATGTCTTGTCCGAGAGGCGATGCGGGAGATCTGCACGTCCGGTGCGGGTGAACCGCGCGGCGGTCGAGATGGACCCGGTCACGCAGCGAACGCCGCGCTCGTCGAGGAAGCGGCGGCGGCCGCCCACTCGCTGAAGGTTCAGGTCGACGTGCTGCGCGAAGCGATCGGAGAATTCTCGCTGCCGGCTTGACCGCCGCTTCGGCCATGCGTGACAAGCGTCATGCGCATAAAATTTGGATAAAAGTTATTGCGCGAGAAACCTTTCGACGAGGCGCGCCCAGTACGCCGCGCCGACCGGAAGGTTGGCATCGTTGAAGTCGTAGTGCGGGTTGTGGACCATGCAGCCGTCCTCGCCTGCGCCGTTGCCGATGCACAGAAACGAGCCCGGGCGCTCGTGCAGCATGAACGCGAAGTCTTCACTACCCATCAGGATGTCCGCGTTCCCGACGACGTTTTCTTCCCCGACGAGTTCGCGCGCCACCTGCGCGGCGAAATCCGTCTCCGCGTCGGTGTTCACGACGACCGGATGGCCCTCCTCGTACGCCACCACCGCCGTCGCGCCGTAGCTCGCGGCCTGCGCCTGCACCAACTCGGCGATGCGGCGCTTGAGCAGCGCACGCACTTCCTCGCTGAACGAGCGCACGCTCAGTTCCAGCTTCGCCGAATTCGAGATGACGTTGTTCGCCGTGCCTGCATGCAGCGAGCCGACTGTGACGACCGCCGGCTGCGACGGATCAACGTTGCGCGCGACGATGGTCTGCAGCGCCATCACGACGCTCGACGCCACCACGACCGGATCGACCGTCAGATGCGGCCGCGCCGCGTGCCCGCCGACGCCTTCGATCGTGATCGTCACTTTGTCGCCCGCGGCCGTGAACGCACCCTTGCGGAACAGGAACGTACCCGGCGGCATGCCCGGATGGTTGTGCGCGCCGAACACGGCGTCGCACGGAAAGCGCGTGAAGAGGCCGTCAGCGATCATCTTCTGCGCGCCGCTCGGCACGCTGCGCTCCTCCGCCGGCTGGAAGTACAGATGCACCGTGCCGCTGAAACGCTGCATGCGCGCGAGATGGCGCGCGGCACCGAGGAGCATCGTCGTGTGACCGTCGTGGCCGCATGCGTGCATCTTGCCGTAGGTCGCGCTGGCGTAGGGCTTGCCGGTCTGCTCGACGATCGGCAGCGCGTGGTTTTGTCGCAGTAAGCGTTGGGTATCATGTGCCCTGACAATGCGAACGATCGGACGCTTGATGACGACTCTGAATCCAGCCTTGGCACGGGTGCTCAAGCGCTTGCACTATCCGCTCGATGTGATCCTGACGTGTGTGCGCTGGTATGTGGCGTATCCGCTGAGCCTTCGACATCTGGAAGAGATGATGGCCGAGCGCGGAATTTCGGTCGACCATTCAACCGTACATCGCTGGGCCATCAAGGTGTTGCCGGTTCTGGAGAAGGCTTTTCGCCGCCAAAAGCGAGCCGTCGGTCGGAGCTGGCGAATGGATGAAACCTATATCAAGGTCCGAGGCCAGTGGAAGTATTTGTATCGCGCAGTCGACAAGGAGGGCAACACGGTGGATTTTCTGCTGCGCGCCCATCGTGACAAGGCCGCGGCGCGGCGCTACTTCGAAAAGTCAATCGACCAAAATGGCGAGCCCGAGACGGTGACAATCGATAAAAGCGGTGCGAACCTGGCCGCGCTGGATGCCCTCAACGCGGAGCGGGAAACACCGATCAAGATTCGCCAGAACAAGTATCTGAACAACGTCGTCGAACAAGATCATCGGGCGATCAAGCGACGCACGCGGCCCATGCTCGGCTTCAAGAATTTTCGTTGTGCCCGCATCCTGTTGAGCGGCATCGAACTCATGCACATGATCGCCAAGGGCCAAATGGAAGACAGTGGCATCGGATACACTCGTGCCGAGCAGTTTTACTCACTGGCAGCATAAGCAGTCCTACTTATACCACCGTTCGTCCGCGTCTTGCCCTTACCGCGACAAAACCAGTACGTTCAGGCTCATCTCGGTCCCCACGTTGGGCAGCCTGCGTGTCAGGAAATGCGTGTAGCCCATCCAGTGCTTGAACGTGCCGAAGACATGTTCGACGGTTCGCCTGCGCACCGTCATCGCGTCCGGTGTCCGGTCGAGCCGACGTTGAACTGCTTCCAGCACCGACTCATGTTCCCATCGCGTGATTCGTCGCTCTGTGCCTGGAGTGCACTGTGATTTCATGGAGCACTGAGCACGGGCACTGCTCCAGTAACGGCGCAGCTGCATACCGTGTTCCTCCCGCGTGGAGCGGTAAATTGCCCGCTCGCCAGCAGGACATCGGTATTCGTCATCCCGTGCAATGTAAATGAAGTCGGCCCGATCAAATCGACCATGGCATTTCGCGCTGGATGTCGGGGGTTTGGGGAGCATTACCGCAATCCCGGCATCCGCGCACGCCTTGATCTGAGGCCCGCTGTAGTAGCCGCGATCGGCGACTGCCCGCAGTCTGGTCCTGCCCATCGCATCGCGGGCAGCTTTCGCAACAGGACTGAGCTGTGCCCGGTCGCTGCCAGAGTTTGTGACCTCGTGAGCGACGATGAGGTGGTGTTTGGCGTCTACTGCCACCTGTACGTTGTAGCCCACCATTCCTGAGCCTTTGCCGCTCGTCGCCATGGAGCGTGCATCAGGATCGGTCGTCGAGAGCTGACCGTCAGGACCCGTCTTGAGTTGCTCCTTGATCTGCTCAAGGTTTCGCATCTGCCCGCGCAAGCGCGCGATCTTGTCCTGCAGTCGAGTTGTCTTCGCTTCCAGCTCCGCGGGTTGCGTACGATCGGCGGTCTCCAAGCATTCAGATACCGCTGGATGCTCTCCTCGATCTGCTTCTGACGCTTGTCGACCTTACCCTCTGCGAAGTTGCGATCGCGCGTATTGACTGCCTTGAACTTGCTGCCGCCAATGGCAACCAGCGCCTGCGAGAACAGCTTCAGCTCGCGGCACAGCAGCACGAAGCGGCGATATACGTTGCGGATGCCTGTTCCACTGTCACGACGGAAGTCGGCGATGGTCTTGAAGTCCGGCGCCAGGCGGCCGGTGAGCCACATCAATTCAACATTGCGTTGGCATTCACGCTCCAGCCGGCGGCTCGACTGAACCCGGTTCAGATAGCCGTAGATATAGATTTTCAACAGCACGGCTGGATGATAGGACGGGCGACCTGTAGTCGACGGCATCGCGCCATCGAAGCCCAGTGATGCAAGGTCAAGCTCCTCAACGAACGCCTCGATAATCCTGACCGGATTGTCCTCGGCAACGAAGTCATCGAGGCACTCTGGAAGCAGCGTCAGCTGCTTGCGATCTTCACCTTCTATGAATCGCTTCATCCGGTCACCCTCGCTGAATGAGTTAATCCAGTCTAGGCGATCAGCGTGTTTTCACACAAGCTCGACCCAGAGCCGCCGGTCAACCAAGCGCTGCGTTAAGGCCGCTTTCAAGACACAACGGACGCTCGCTCAGCCGCATAAAAGACGGAAGTTTGGCCTTCGCTGACGTTCATCGATACACGTTGAGAAGACTGTTGAACTGAGGACGCCGGGCATTCATATCTCCACCGTGTTGAACGCTGCCAGTCGTCTCTTGGATGAAGTGAAACGCTCAAAGTTGTGCGAACACAGGCAACGACTTGTGCACGCGCTGAATCACGCTCATTCTCGTTTCAACATAGCAAGAACCGCGGGCACGACCTCACCGCGCTTCGTTCGCGTGTTCTTTCTCCAAAATCGAGACGTCTCAGCGCTTTCAAGGAATTCGAGCTCTGTTTCAAGGATTTTGACGAGAATGTCATACAACGGCGATTCAAGATCCTTCACGTGGTTAGGCGAAAACACTTGCTTGAGTAAGGGATCGTTCGCGCCGTTTGCGAGCCGGATGCCGTATATGCTCGCCATATACGGCGCATCAGCCGCGCTTTCCACGATCGACGCGCGTAATGCCACTTCGAACTGCCTCGATTGCCCATTCACGCAGCCAAGAGAAACTTCATCAGCAAGGCGGAGCATCTCGTAGACCCGCCTGCTAATCTCGTAGACTCGCCTGCTAGGCTTCAGGTTCCGACGAGTCATAGAGTCGGGACCCGTATGCGAATCGACAAACGCAACATCCGAATCGTGAGTTACGCGTCCGGCATATAAATTCGCGAACAGTTCGGAACAGTCGGCAATAGGATTGCAATCGTAGACCGCGAGCTCGCGCCATCTCACGCTTGCGTCGTTGGCCCATTCATCGAACGCCTCATCGCCCTCCTCCTCCGCTTGCCTTACGCGGAGTATTTCCGTACCTGCGCGCGATTTTTTCTCGGAGACGGTCGCCGATCCGTCCGATCGCGGCAGATGCCACAGCGCCCAGGCTTCGCGAGAGAATGCGGCCAGATCGACGATGTCCCGTCGTCGGTTTTGACGAATGTTGCGGATTGTTGCACTGCCGAGAGCACGGCTGCTGTTCTCTGCACCCAAGTAGGACAACATACCGGCTTTGCGTATGGCCCAACCATGATCAGCGAGATCGACATTCCATTCGAATAGGAGCGCTCCCAGATCGGCGAATCTTGCGTGGTCCCTGAGCCACAACGCGTTCGCATACGTCAATTCATTGTTGAGGTCCAATGGTCGGAAGCGACTCCTCGCGAGCGAGTGTCTCGTTTTATCGAAACGTTCCTTATCTCCTTCTCGTACGGCTGCCCGCAACACGAACATGGCGATGTGTTGCACCGCTTCGAGCGACTCGTCCTCCATTGTTTGCACCCAGAATCCGGTGTGCGACGGCGTATCTCCCTCGTCGAAGAAGTGAATGTCCTGCAATAGCTGATGGCAGCTCTCAGTGAACGGCGTGGGCGGTGCAAGCGCCACATTCAAACGCCAACTTGCCTCGCGAAACAGCTTGACCAGCCTTCTGTCAGGCGGTTTTTGGGCGACTTTCTCCAAATCGTCAAGACACGGCACAGTCCGCTTCCATACGGCGTCACGAACGCGCTTGGGCGCGATAAACCAATCTGGATATTCCGATCGCTCCTCCTCCCACAACTTAAGCAGCGCTCCCAGCTTGTCCTCGCCGTCACTCTTGCCCTGTGCCGAAGCAGCGCTGCTCGCCTCAGCCGGATGTGTGAACAGTTCTCTTGCAGGTTCCCCGCAGGTCACCTCCTTGCCAACGCGCGGCCACTGAAGCGGATTTTGCACGGGCGGACACTCAAGCTCGGTCAACAGCCACCTGAGGGAATACTTGTGCCTAACTTCCGGAGGCCAGTGCGCGACACCCGGAAGCATTGAGAGGTCGACAGGTACCACGTTCCGACTTTCCAACATGCGTCGCCTATGAGGAGACAGGTTCAGCCAGCCAACAAGAAAAATCTTCGGGGAATGAGGCCCGAGGTTATCTCGTACCCAACCAGACCAGTGGAGGAAATTGGGGTCATCGCCTGAAAATCCGAGCAAACAAAGCGTGGATTCCATCAACGCTTGCTGGACGAGATTAACGAACGGCGCATGCGTGACCGGATAGCGCCGGAAGTCTTCTTCCGTAAAAACAAACGGATCATACGCGGGAAAACTGCCGTGCAAGTGCACAATACGAGGACGCTGTGCACCGGGTATTTCCGCATAAGTGTGAACTGTGTCGTAGTTTCTCGAGAACACATCCCGACCCGCTCTTTCGAGAAGAGTGTCCCAGTTTGTTGTGAAAATGTCCCCCCATGGCAGCGTCAGTAGTCTGCGATGCATCGCACCGGGTTGGTAATCATGATCGGGTACAAGGCTACGAATACACTCGTTTAGCGCAAGGCGTCCGAACGCGGTCTCGTACTCCTGGGCCAGTCTGAGGAACCCGCTGGTCGCGGATGCATCTTTCAGTGCTTGATGTCGCCAGCGCGTTTCTTCTGGCGGATAGAGCGCATTGGTCAACGCCGCCGCCATGTTTCCCCAAGTAGGAAAGTCTCTCGCGGAACTCGACACGGGATCCGCGTTGCGACTGAACCCGGCGCCGATCATAACGCAGGCGCGCGTGTTTGCAGGACCCCGCCAGAGGGCCGCCCGAATAGTGTCAATCGCGAAGCGGTCGGGAAAAGATTCGTCGACACGTGCTGTTTTGTCGCCCTGCTCGTGGGACATCGAAACGCTCCATGGGGAACACTATCTGCCAAGCCGAAGAGGATCGGCAATGCACGATCGTGAAGCATAGGAAAACTAGGTCGTAATGCCAAGTTCCACCGCAATCATGCCGTCTTGTTGATCCGCCCCCGAAAACTTGCTTCAATTGACCACGACTTCATTGCTGGGCAAACCCAATATCGAACAAATCTCCAGGCCGCTCAGTGAGATGCGGCAACATGGGCAGGCTAACCATCGGATGAATGTTGCAAAAGTGACCTCTTTCCGCCTACTGCTTATATGGTTTTGGCTTCCGAGCTCGGTAGAAGCTATGCCCGTTCGCAACGCCAATGCAGCTGCTCGTAGCCTCAATCTTTTTCGGTTACAGACTCGGTAGCATGGGGCGAAAGCGCTGCATCGACAAAAGGACACGTTCAGCGCAACATCTCGCCCTTATTGCGGCTCGCGATTTTGGAATTGTCCTTCCCTGCTGCGATGGCCAGACAGCCATCGCGATCGTTTGGCCATTTCATCCTTAGGCGCGCAGGTCTGCCCGTCACGCGGGTATGCGTGCGCCATTGTGGATCTGGGAGGATAGATCTCGGCGTGACCTGCCTCCGCGCATTGAGCAGCGGGCGCGTTTTGAAGTGAACCAGCCGGTCGAACGACCGCGGCATGACTCAGGCGAGCGGCAGAAAGTGGCCGAACTCGGTCCGCGCGTTCGCCGTGGTCGACCGGGCGCGTTTGTTCGAGAATGCGCACTTTCAATTGCGCGGGCAGCGCGCCTTTTCGCTTTCTACATCACACGTCGTCTCGACCGTGACAACGCGGCTGAAAAAGCCGAACGAAATCAGACAGCCAGTTTTCACTAATTGCGGCACCGGCCATGCCGCCTTTTCGCGGTTTGCGGGGGCAGCACTGGAAACGCTCGATCTGCAGCGGTGCGATAGACACACCACGCCCGGAATCCGCGAAGGCAAACGTAAATTCTCCGTAGAATTATTTTAAGTGTGGACTCGAAACCAACTGATACTCCTTAAACAATGTCAAACGAACTCATTCCTGTGCCGCCTAGCTGGCAGCTCGAAACCATAGAGGCCGGCGACTTTGAATTGGCGAAGGAGATCGAGGCTTGTCCGGAGCCGAATGCGTTAGTGGCAGCGCTCGCCGGAGTGCTGCGCGAAGCCGCGGTCGGTGGCAAGGCGCGCTTCTGTCAGGAAGAAGCCACGGACGCGCGCGGCGGACTTCGTGCGGTCATCCAGTTCCAGGCTCGCCGGGCGCTCTTTAACCATTTCTTCAACGGGCGAGCCGGATATCGTGCGCATTTCTATGCCAGTTCGGATTTCGGGCTCCTCTTCAACGACAGGACTGTGGAAGCGCTGGTGGCAGAACTCGCTGGTGTGATGCCAGACCAGGTGAACGGATTTCATATCCATCCCGACGGGCACGAAACGCTGTCGCGCATCCGTAAGGGGTTTCTCATGCAGTCGTTGGTTGCCTCTCTCCCCAAACTCTGGGTCGGAGACGGGGTTTCATTCACCGGACCGCGGATGTCGCTCCGGACGGCTACCGGTTCTGGCCGTCGATTCTATGTGATGGGGATGCGGCCTGGATTGATCTAAAAGGGGCTTTCGTGAGGGTCGATGGATTGCTGTACCAGCCGAAGGATCCACGTGTCGGTGCGGAGCGTCTTCATGAGGAGGGCACGCAGTAGGCGACTATCCGGCAGCCGCGATTCTCCCGTTGCGGAAGCGCTGACCCGCGAGGCAGGAAAGGCGCCACGACCGAAATGGCCGCTGGTCGCTCAGCAGCCGTTCGCCAAACCGACCGCGAAGGGCGGTTCTTGGCCGACCGCTGCCCGACGCGGAAGACCGTGATCGACCCTCTTCAGCCGTTGACGCGTGTGCCCACTGAAGGGCCGCTTCCAAGGTGGAACGGTCGTCCATATCAGCCCGTCAAGCAAGGGAATATACACACTTGCCGTTTGCGCGCTGGGCCAGTCACCAATGCACTCTGGACTCACATCAGAACGGACGCAATGAATGACCGTCTCCTTCGATCAAGAAACGAGCACTATGGATGCCATGGACCAGCCCACAACTTTGCGTCAGTGAACGTCCTGCACGACTGCAAGCGGCATCACGTGGTTTGCATGAGCCGCAAGGGACGTTGTTTGGGTGTGCCAGAAACGCGAGCGTCTGCTCGCCCATCGCTGACATATAATTCGAATGTTGGTTAATTAGGATTTATATGATGGCGGATGAGCGACCCGTTGGGACCGAGCGACCGGAGCTGCCGGCCGAGCGCGGCGTTGCGCAATATCACCGGCTGGCGTCCCTGCTGCGGCACCGAATTGCGAAGGGCGAGTACCCGCTCGGCACGCAGTTGCCGCCGATCACGCAACTCGCGGACGATCTGGGCGTGGCCGTCGTCACCGTCCGGCAAGCATACGAGCTGCTTTCCAAGGAAGGGCTGATCCGCAGCCAGCGGGGCGTTGGGACCCACGTTGCAGCGCTGCCCGCCGCCACGGGCGACCTCGAACAGGTGATCAACAACCCCTTCGCCGCGCCGCAGGCGCTTGCGTTCGAGATACTCGAAGTGGGGCGCCGCACCCTGATGCCGCAGGAGCTGCTCGGGCCGGATGACCGGTCGGCCGACGAATACGTGTGCGTCCGCAAACTGCACACCTATTCCGGCGAGCCGTTCTGCTACGCCGAGATCTATGTGCCCACGCCGGTTTTCGAATCGCTGCCGCGGGACATCGCCATGAAGCGGAAACTGCTCGCCGCGGTGCTCGACGAACTGGGCGCGCGCTGCAAACGCTTGCGGCAGCGCGTGACCGTGATACCCGCTGATTTTCCTCTGTGCGATATGCTGAAGATTCCGTTTGCCTCGCCCGTCGCGAAGATGTCGCGGCGCCTGGTTGACGGCAAAGGCAACGTGCTCTACGCCGGTGTTACCTGGTATCGGGGCGACCGCTACGTCTCCGAGATCGACCTCCCCGCATCCGCCCTGAAAACCGTGCCTGGCATCACCGAGCCCCAGCGACGGGCTGTCGGGTAAGCCCGTACTTGACGTCACTTTGCGCATGCCTAAACTACTAACATTAGTCATTTAAGTTTAAGTCTCCGAAGTTGAGTCCTCACTGGAGCTCGATGCGCATGCGGAACCTTCTCGTCCTCCTGGCTGCCCCCGTACCCGCGCTGCATGCGATGGCGGCGGCCCCTTATCCGGCCAAGCCCATCAAGATCATCGTTCCTTTTCCGGTCGGAAGCGGAACGGATGCCGCGGCGCGCGTGCCCGACCAATCGCTGCCCGCCAGGAAGCCACAGCCCGTCATCGTGGAAAACCGTCCCGCCGCCTCCGGCTTCATGGCGGCGCAGGCCGCCGCCCCGGCGGTCAGGACCGCAGGGAGCGAGCGCGAATGAAGCCCGTACCTGCCGTGATCCGGGCGGCAGCCCTTGCCGCCTACGCGCCGGCCAACCACACCGGCACCTCAAACGTGCGCGTGATCGGCCCCGAGACTGTCGGCGCGACGGCGCTCGAAGTGCTGGTCGGCACCATCGTGAAATCGCACGGCGCGCGGCCGCACGCGCATCCCCGCCTGGAGCAATGCGCCTACATGATCGAGGGAACCGGCGAGTCGGGAGCGGAGGGCCGCGTGGAAGCGATGGAGCCCGGGACCTGGGCCTACGTGCCGGCAGGCGTGTTCCATTCCTTTCGCGTGACCAGCGACCAGCCCGGGCGTGTGCTGGTCGTCTATACGCCGCCGTATGGCGAGAACCCGGCACAAACGATCTCGGAACCCCACGGCGCTGTCGCCGCGCCCGACCAAGGCCAGCTGCGCGTGTTTGCCGCTGGCGACGCCGCCACCGGCACGGTTCCCCTCATCGACCGCGAGACCGCTGGCGCGCGCTGGGTCGACATTGCGGCGCTGCGCATGCCTGCCGGCAGCGCATCGGTCTGCACCACGGAGCCTGACGCCGAGCAGGTTCTCTACGTCGAAGACGGAGGGATCGACGCACGTGTCGACGGGCAGGACTTCGGTCTCGCCCCGGGTGACTTCCTGTTTCTTCCGCGCGGGGCCGCTGCCTCCCTGCGCTGCTTGCCGGAGCAGCCTGCGTCCGGCTTCCTTATCAAAGGGCGGCTTCCATCGACTGCTTTACATCCACTAGCAACTGGAGACAACGCATGAACGCAAGAATGCTCGCGCAGCCCACCACGTCCACCGGCGCCCCGCTGCCGCTGCCCGCCCTGCCCCAGGACAAACTTCTGACCGTCAACATCGAGCAGATCCCGCTGATCAGGGATGTCTTTCCGGGCATCCACATCAAGCCGCTGCGCCTTGACCTGGAGCGCGGCGAGTGGGTCTTCCTGGCCATCCTGGAACCCGGTTGCTCGCTGCCGATTCACTACCACACCGGTACGGCGCAGGTGTGGACGATCCAGGGCTGCTGGGCGTATCGCGAGTACCCCGAGCAGCGGCAGACGGCAGGCTCCTACCTGTACGAGCCGGGCGGCTCGGTGCACACCTTCTACACCCCCGAGGACAATACCGAGGACACCATCACCCTCGCCTGGATCGAAGGCGCGCAGGTGAGCTTCAACGACGACGGCACGTTCCACTCGCTCAATGACGCGGTCTCGATCCGGTACGCGATCGAGGCCCTCGCCGCGGCGCGCGACATCGGACCGGTGCCCTACATCCGCGGCAATGGCGCCGACGTGGCCGGTACCTGAGCCGGAAAGAGGAGCACGGACAGAATGAAGAGCGACTCGAACCAGGGCGGGCCGCTGGCCGGCCTGCGCATCGTCGACATCACCGAAGTCGTCATGGGACCTTCGGCCACGCAGATGCTGGCCGACCTGGGGGCCGACGTGATCAAGGTGGAGCCGCCCGGCGGCGACATGCTGCGCGCCGTCGGGCCTGGCGGGCGCTCGGGCGCCGGCCCGCTGTTCCTCAACCTGAACCGCAACAAGCGCAGCGTCATGCTGGACCTGAAGCGCCCTGCCGGCAAGGAAGCGCTGCTGAAGCTGGCGCAGACGGCCGACGCGCTGGTCTACAACGTGCGGCCGCAGGCGATGCAGCGCCTCGGGCTGGATTACGAGGCGCTGCGGCTGGTGAACCCGCGCATCGTCTACGTCGGCACCTTCGGCTTCAGCCAGCGCGGCCGCTATGCGGACTCGCGCGCCTTCGACGACCTGATCCAGGCGGCCGTCGCGATCCCCGAGGCCAGCGTGCGGGCCGGTTCCGATGTGCCGCGCTATGCCCCGCTGAACCTCTCGGACCGGGCCACGGGCCTGTACGCGTTCGGCGTGATCTGCGCGGCCCTGCTCGCGCGCGAGCGCACGGGCTGCGGGCAGGCGGTGGACGTGCCGATGTTCGAGACCACCGCGCAGATGATGCTGGGCGATCATCTGTACGGCCACACGTTCATCCCGCCGCGCGGCGGCTTCGGCTATCCGCGGCTGCTCAACCCGCAGCGGCGGCCGTACGCCACGCAGGACGGCCTGGTGTGCCTCGTCGTCTACACCGACGAACAGTGGCAGGCCTTCATGGGCGTGGTCGGGGAGGCCGAGCGGTTCAACAGTGACCCGCGGTTTGCCGACGGCGAATCGCGCACCCAGCATGTCGAGGCGCTGTACGAGATCCTCGCCGACAAGCTGAAAGCGCAGACCACGCAGCAATGGCGCGAGCTGCTGGAGCCGCTCGGCATCCCGGTAATGGCGGCGCAAACCTTCGAGTCACTGATGGACGACGCGCACCTGCAGGACATCGGGTTCTTCCAGCAGTTCGAGCATCCCACCGAGGGCATGCTGCGAACCATGGCGGTGCCCAGTGAATGGCCGCAAACCCCGCTGCCGCCGCTGCGCCCGCCGCCGTTGCTGGGCGAGCACAGCGCGCAAGTGCTGGCCGAGGCCGGCTACTCGCCGCAGCAGATCCGCGAGATGGAGCAGGCGGGTGTGACGCAAGTCGCGGCGTGCAGCGAGTCAACGGGAGTCGAAGCATGAGCGAGGTCGTGCACGCCAACCGGCAGGACGGGCGGCTGATTCTCACCATCGACCGTCCGGAGCGCCGGAACGCGCTCAACGCGGAAGTGATCGGCACCTTGCAGGAAGCGCTGGATCGCGCAAGGTCTGACGAGACGATTCGCGCGGTGGTGCTCACCGGTGCGGGCGACGAAGCGTTCTGCGCCGGCGCCGACCTGGGCGGGGATGCGTTCGCGTTCGACTATTCCACGCCGACCAGCGCCTATGCCGACCTGCTGCGCACGGCCCGCACGCTGAACGTGCCGCTCGTCGCGCGGGTCAACGGCGCCTGCATGGCCGGCGGCATGGGCCTGCTCGCGATGTGCGATCTCGCCATCACGGCCCGGCACGCGAGCTTCGGCCTGCCCGAGGTGAAGGTGGGCGTGTTCCCGATGCAGGTGCTCGCCGTGCTGCAGGCCCAGTTGCCGCTGCGCTGCCTCGCGCAGCTGTGCCTGACGGGCGAGCCCATCGACGCGGCGCGGGCACGCGAGATCGGTCTGGTGAACGAGGTGGCTGACGACCTCGACGCTGCGCTCGAGCGCCTGCTGTCACGGCTGCTCGCCAACTCACCTACCGCGCTGCGGCGCGGCATGTATGCGATGAAGGCGATGCGCTCGATGTCCTTCGACGAGGCGATCGCCTTCGGCGAAGGACAGATCGGCCTGCTGGCCCTGACCCAGGACGCGCGCGAGGGCCTGACCGCATTCAAGGAAAAAAGGAAACCGCAATGGACGGGCAACTGACATCGTCGACGCCGGGCAAGGTTGTGCGCATAGGTGGCGCTTCAGGCTTCTGGGGCGACAGCAGCCTCGGACCGCTGCAGCTGGTGCGCTGCGGCGCCATCGATTACCTCGTGTTCGACTATCTCGCCGAGCTCACCATGTCGATCCTCGCGGGCGCGCGCATGAAGCGGCCGGAGGAAGGCTACGCCATCGACTTCGTCACGGTGGCGCTGCGCTCGGTGCTGAAGCAGACCGTCGAGCAGGGCATCCGCATCGTCAGCAACGCCGGCGGCGTGAATCCGAGGGGCTGCGCCGCGGCGGTGCGGGCTCTGGCCGACGAACTGGGCGTACCGGTGCGGGTCGCGATCGTCGAAGGCGACGACGTGCTCCCGCTTGCCGCCGCGATGCGAGCGGCCGGCACGGTCGAAATGACCAGCGGCGAGCCCATGCCGGAGCGCCTGGTGACGGCCAATGCCTATCTCGGTGCACTGCCCATCGCGCGGGCCCTGGCCGCGGGCGCCGACATCGTCATCACCGGCCGCTGCGTCGACAGTGCGGTCACCCTCGGCGTGCTGATGCACGAGTTCGGCTGGGCGGCCGACGACTTCGACCGGCTCGCCGCCGGCAGCCTGGCCGGCCACATCATCGAATGCGGCTGCCAGGCGACAGGCGGCCTGCACACCGACTGGGCCAGCGTGCCGGACTGGGCGAACATCGGCTATCCGATCGTCGAGTGCCGCGAAGACGGCAGCTTTGTGGTCACCAAGCCCGCGGACACCGGCGGCCTCGTCACGCCCGCAACCGTCGGGGAGCAACTGCTGTACGAGATAGGCGATCCGGCCAACTATCTGCTGCCGGACGTGATCTGCGACTTCCGCCAGGTGCGCATGGAGCAGGCCGGGCCGCATCGCGTGCTCGTGACCGGCGCGCGCGGCCGCCCGCCGACCGGCACCTACAAGGTCAGCGCCACCGCGCCGGCGGGCTTCAAGGTGTCCGGGCAGCTCACTATCGTCGGGATCGACGCCGCAGCGAAGGCCAGGCGCACGGGCGAGGCGCTGCTCGAACGCGGCCGCCGGCTGCTGCGCGAGAGCGGGTTCGCGGTTTTCCTGACCACCCATATCGAGCTGCTCGGCACGGAGTCGGCTTACGGGCCGCATGCGCGGCCCTTGCCGACGCGCGAAGTCGTGTTGCGCCTGACAGTGACGCATGCCGACCGGCGCGCACTGCAGATGTTCAGCCGCGAGTTAGCCGCACCCGGCACCTCCTGGTCACCCGGTACGACCGGTGCCAGTGGCCGTCCCTCGGTGTCGCCGGTGCTGAGGCAGTTCGCCTGGCTCATTCCGAAGGCGCAGATGACGCCGACGGTCACGCTCGGCGAGACGACGTTCACCGTGACGTTGCCGCCACCGCAACCGCAGGTCGCGCCTGGACCGCTGGCGCCCATCGAGGGTGCGCTGCCCCCCGGCCCACGCCAGAGCGTGCCGCTCTTGAGAATCGCGTTCGGACGCAGCGGCGACAAGGGCGACACCTCCAACATCGGCCTCATCGCGCGGCATCCGGCCCTGCTGCCGGTGCTGATAGACCAGGTGACGCCAGAACGCGTCGCGGAGTACCTCCGCCATCTGGTGCAGGGGCCGGTCCACCGTTACGAGCTGCCCGGCATCCATGCCATCAACCTCGTCTGCGAGCGGGCGCTGGGCGGCGGCGGCATGGCGTCGCTGCGCAACGACCCGCTCGGCAAGGGCATGGCGCAGATGCTGCTCGACATGCCGGTCGACGTCCCCGCAGGCCTGTTGCAGAAGCTCCCCGCATGAATTTCGACTTCTCTGACGACCAGCTTGCGATCCGCGACGCCGTCGAGGCCCGCTGCGCCGACTTCGGCGCCGATTACTGGCTCGAGCGGGACCGCGATGGGCGCTGGCCCAGCGAGTTTTGCGACGCCGTTGCCCGCGGCGGGTGGTTCGGCGTGACCATGCCCAAGGAACATGGCGGCGCCGGCCTCGGCATCTCGGCGGCCGCGATGGTGATGCGCACGATCGGCAAGCTCGGCTCGGCGGCGGTGTCGTCGGTCCACCTGAACCTGTTCGGCCCGCAGCCGGTGGTCGTGTTCGGCAGCGAGGCGCAAAAGCGCCGCATGCTGCCGCCGTTGATCGACGGTTCGGATCGCGCCTGCTTCGGCGTGACCGAGCCCAGCGTCGGTTCCGACACCACACGCGTGAGAACCTTCGCCCGCCGCGCGGGCGACCGCTACATCGTCCACGGCCAGAAGGTCTGGACCTCGACCGCGCAGCACGCCAACAAGATCCTGCTGGTGGCCCGCACGACGGCGATCGAGGCATGCGCGCGGCCGATGGAGGGCGTCACGCTGTTCTACACCGACCTCGATCGATCGCGCGTGCGCATCAGCGAGATCGACAAGATGGCGCGCAAGGCAGTGGACTCGAACGAACTGTTCATCGACGGGCTGGAGATCCCCGTCGAGGATCGCATCGGCGACGAAGGCCAGGGCTTCAGGTACCTGCTGCACGGCCTGAATCCGGAGCGAATCCTCGTCGCGGCTGCGGCGCTCGGCGCCGCTGAGACAGCGCTGGCGCGGGCAACCGACTACGCCAGGGAACGCGTCGTGTTCGGCCGGCCGATCGGCAAGAACCAGGCGATCCAGCATCCGCTGGCGGAATGCTGGATGCGCCTGCAATCGGCCGAACTGCTGATGTGGAAGGCGGCGGCGCTCTACGACGCCGGCAAGCCCTGCGGTGTCGAGGCTACGGCGGCCAAGTACCTGGCGGCGGAGGCCGGTTTCGAGACGTCGTTGCGTGCGGTGCGCACGCACGGCGGCTACGGCTACGCGACGGAGTACCACGTCGAGCGCGGCCTGCGCGAAAGCGTGCTGCCGCTGCTCGCACCGGTGACACAGGAGCTCGCGTTGTGCTACGTCGCCGAGCAGGCGCTCGGGCTGCCGAAGTCGTACTGACCCGCGCGGCGCGAGACAAACCGCATCCAGGGCGTGGCAACGGCACGTCCGGCGACACCGACCAGATCAATTCGCAACGGTCGATAAACCCGAGCCTGGAGACTGCGAAATGAGGATGAACGTTGGGGGAGGACAGTTTCATGAAGAGCGCCAATTCAATCTCTCCTGGCATCACTCGCACGCCGATGTCGGGTGACGCCCTGAACATCCCCGAAATAGTGCGAGCCTTCGAGGCCGGCTATCCGCTCGGACGTATTGGCACTGTGCGCGACGTCGCCGAGGCGGCTCTCTGGTTGGCAAGCGACGTGTGCTTCATGACGGGACAGAACTTGCAGGTCAATGGCGGCCTGACGCTGCGCCGCAATCCGACAGTGACGGAAATGGGCGCCGTCTATGCCCGGGTTATCGCGGACCTGTCCGCATGACGGAATCAATGGGTAGACACGATTGAATAATCGTCGGCGGCCGAAGGTGTCGTGTGAGGGGATGCCGTGGCGCAGCTAGAGGAAGCGGCGCCATGACAAATAGGTGCATCGGTTCTGGAGCACATCCGGGCGATGCAGCTTTCCTGGTTCTCAAATCAAGTAAATCAAAGGAAATGGCGTGAGCATCTTCACAGTTATATCGCCTGAATTCAAGGATCAGGAACGGCTGCAACTGGTGCATGAGTTCGATGGCTTCGACGGGACCGGCCAGAACCGTTCGCCCGCGCTGCATTGGCACGGCGCGCCGGCAGGCACCAAAAGCTTCGCGTTGACCCTGTACGACCCGGACGCACCGACCGGCAGCGGCTTCTGGCACTGGATCCTGTTTGATATCGATTTGTCCGTCACCCAGCTCGTCGCGGGCCTCGGCTCACCCGGCGCCACTGACCTGGGCGCCAGCGGCACTCAGGCCACCAACGACGGCGCCACCGGCTACGGCGGTCCCTGCCCGCCCAAGGGCTTGCCGGCGCACCGCTATATTTTCACCGTGCACGCGCTGGGTGTGCAGAAGCTGGAGCCGCCGGCCAACGCGCCCAACGCGGTGGTGCGCTTCTTGATCTACCAGAACACGCTCGCCATGGCCACCCTGACCGGCCTCTACAACCGCTGAGGGTGCGCCTTGCTGTCACTGTTTGAACCGCTCGCCAGCAGTCCCAGGGCCATCAGCCCGAATGGAGGAGCACGATCTAAGCATGGGGAGTGCTTCCTGACCAACCGATGCCGGTAGAAACGCCCGGGCCAGTTTCATTCCACCACTAGCCGTACGCCTGCCGGAAGTGTCCCGCGATCGCGACACAAGTAGGAGACCGAAATGAAATCGAAGTGGAGTGGCGCTGCAGCGCTTGTGGTGTTCGCGAGCGCAGCACATGCGCAATCGTCGGTGACGCTGTACGGCCTACTCGATACCGGGTTCCTGTATCAGAGGGCGAACGCGAGCAACTTTCAGTCGAAGGTGAATCTCGGGCATGTCTACGAGCTCAAGGACGGCGGCATCTATGCGAGCCTCTGGGGCTTGAAGGGCACCGAGGACATCGGGGGCGGCTACAAGATCAACTTCAAGCTGCAGGGGTCGTTCAACACGCCCACCGGGAGGGCCGGACTGGCCGGCACGCCGACCGCCACCGCGATGTTCAACGAGCAGACGACGGTGGGCGTGTCGAGTCCGTACGGCACGCTCGACCTGGGCCGGCAGATCCTGCCGATGATCTACGCGATGGCGGACACCGACGTACGGAACGCCCAATACTTCGGCAGCATCCTGACCGCGTGGCTCGGCCTGAACCAGGCCGCGGGCTGGCCGGGCACCAGCACGAACGGCTCGATCGGCGCGCTGTATGACGACAATGCGATCGTCTACCAGTCGCCGAAATTCTACGGCGCATCGCTTGCGCTCGAGTACGCGCCGGGCGGCGTCGCCGGGAAGTTTCAAGGCGGCACGCGCGAGTCGGCCGTGCTCAAGTATTCGAACTACGGCCTCAACGTGGCGGGGGTGTACTACAACGGACACGACGCCAACCCGTTTGCGCCCAACGGTGCCGTGACCCCGGCGACAGGCCTGAACAACAACCGGTTCTGGTACGTTGGCGCGCAATACACGTTTTACAATGTTTCGGTGTCGACGTCATACGCCATGGGCAAGAATCCGGCGAAAAGCAGTCAAGACAGCTTCGAGATGATCTCCGCCGGCCTCGGCTACCAGTTCACCCCATTCTTCAAGGTCTCGTCGGGCTTCTATTACCTGAGGGACCGGAACTTTTCGTCCAACCAGTCGAATCTGTTCGCGGTGGGCGCCGAATATAACCTGTCCAGGACCACCCTCGCCTACGCACAGGTCGGGTACGTCAACAACCGGGGCAACATGAGCCAGACGATCATATACGCCGCGCCGGTTCCGGAAGGAACGTCGAGCACCGCAGCGATGATCGGCATCCGTCACGTTTTCTGATCCCGTGAATTACGACAAGCGGAGCATCGAATGAGAACAACCAGCATGGCACTCAGGATGGCCGGCGGCATATTGCTCGCGCTGGCATCGGTTCACGTCTCGGCGCAGTCAGGCGCAGCGAGCGCGGCGTCGAATGGCGCCGCGACGGCGGCGTCGGCCGCACCGGCGGCCAAATCGGACCGGGCGGCCAATCGCGCACTGCGCCGCAAGGTCTATTCGGCCATCGTGAAGCACAAGGAGATCAACGCCGGGAACATCAGTGTCGTCGCGAAGGGCGGTGCAGTCACGCTCTACGGGACGGTCGTCGACCCATCGCAGATCGACAAGGTGGCCGAAATCACCAAGGGCGTCCCGGGCGTCATCTCCGTGACCACCAAGCTGACGGTCGAGAAACCGTTCGGCGGCCAGTAAGCTATGGCGGTTCTGTTGCAGTAAGGCCGGTCCGCTATGACGTGCGGAACGACATGAACGACATGAACGACTGAAAGCTCGATGAAGACGATGAATCCCGTGGTGGCCCGAGTGCTCAAACGCCTGCATTATCCGCTCGACGTGATTCTGACTTGCGTGCGCTGCTACGCGTCCTCTCCGCTGGGCCTGCGGCACCTTGAAGACATGATGGCTGAGCGCGGCGTTTGGGTCGATCATTCGACTGTGCACCGCTGGGCCATCAAGCTGTTGCCGGTGCTGGAGAAAGCGTTTCGCCGCCGCAAGCGTCCGGTGGGTAAGAGCTGGCGGATGGACGAGACGTACTCCGCGTCAAGGGGGAATGGCGGTATCTTTACCGGGCCGTTGACAAGGACGGCAGCACCATTGACTTTCTGCTACCCGCCGCCCATCGGGACAAGACTGCGGCCCGGCGTTACTTTGAGAAATCGATCGCCCAGAACGGTGTACCCGAGACGGTGACCGTCGACAAAAGCGGCGCCACCCGCCAGTTCATGGGCTACCTTGGGAGCCTCGCGAACGGACCATGCGACTGCAATGCACGTGCAGGACGGCGCCGCGTGGCTCGGCAGGCCGATCCAGTGCCGATCGAGTGGACCGTGTTGAAGGCTCCGGCAAGCGTTTGAGCGTCTTGCGGGCTCAGTTGGGCTCAACACCGCAACTTGCAGCGGCGCCTCGCGCGCCGCTTCGGGCGGCCCTTTCAGTTCCACCACATTGCCTTCGGATCGAACAGATACAGAGAAGGGCCGTAGCCGTCCGCGCCATATCGCCGCCCCTGCTCGCCTAGCGGCGCGCCGAGGGCGGGCCAGATCTCGGCGCGGTCCAACAGACGGCTGCTGCCCAATAGAAAGTGCGCACGAAAATCGCGGCGCGTTTGAGCGACGTTGCGTCCGGTGCAGTTCCAGTCGGCGCGCAGTCACTTTGAGCGACCGTTGTAGCTCGCGCAGCCGACGCTCGAATGTCCGCGTGACAGCGCGAGCCAACGGCCGTAGATTCCAGCGGCCGCTCTATAAAACGTTCATCGAACGGGCGCTATCGGCCAGGAACGGCCGATCGAGATGCCGCGCGGGATGGCGGGAGTGCGGCGACGATCAGCCGTTCGCGTTCCAGTACTTACTGCGACCGCAGCGTCCCGCCTACGCGTATCACGAAGGGATTTTTCATGCCATGCTGCATTCGTGACCCATATTCCGGGACTGCTCGACGGGCTTGATTCGCATGATCGCCACATATGCCAGGCTGGTCGGTAGGCCGCGCCTGATCTTCCAGCTGAAGTCAGTCTCAACCGCCACTTCAATGTCGAACTCGTTGATTGCCGTCCAACTTCGCTCGCACCATTTTGCGCACTGTCGGCGATTCGACTCACGCAACCTCCATTCGGTTGACGTGCCACAGATCGATAACGGGTGCACGAGGCTATATGCGGCCCGTTGCCGCGAGGCCATCTCCGGTCTGAGGCTCCTCAATGTCAGTGGCGGGTCCAGTCCCACCAGTCGTGGTGGTCAAGGTTCCGGAGGAGCTGTCGCCGGCGCTGCTCGCGCCGATAGTGGCCGGCCACGAGCATTGATGCGATCACCAGCACAGACGAACCCATCACAATGCCTACCCATGAGTCGCTCATTTCGCTCTCCTCCGCGGTTGCCGTTACCGACCCAGGCGATCTACCGGAGCCCGTCCATCCAGGCCGCAGGCTTCCATCGCCATCCCTGTTGTGCGGTGAACCGGCTGCAGACCAGTTCACCTCCGTCGCCCGGCTGCAAGCCGGGTGGTTCACTGCAGGTGCTGGCCGCCATTGATCGCGATGTTGGCGCCGGTCACGAAAGCCGCCTCACGCGAGCACAGGTACAGAACCAGCGCAGCCACTTCATCCGGCTGCCCGAGGCGGCCGACCGGAATCTGCGGAATGATCCTGCTGTCCAGAATGTCCTGGGGCACTGCTGTGACCATTTTCGTGGCGATATAGCCGGGCGAGATCGTGTTGACCGTGACGCCTTTCTTCGCCACTTCGAGCGCCAGTGATTTCGTGAAGCCGTGCATGCCCGCTTTGGCGGCCGCATAGTTCGTCTGACCGAAACCGCCCTTGTTGCCAATGATCGACGACACGTTGATGATGCGGCCCCAGCCTCGTTCAACCATGCTGTCGCACCACGGCTTCGTCATGTTGAACACCGAGTCGAGATTGGTGTGCGGATCACCGCATCCCAATTGACTTTGTCGAGTTTCCTGAAGCCCGCATCCCGTGTGATGCCGGCGTTATTGATCAGGATGTCGACTGGGCCGACTTCTGCCTTGATCCGTTCGGCGCATCGTTGGCACGAGTCGTAGTCGGCGACATCGACGGCATACGCGCGGAACTGCCGCCCGTCGGCTTCCATGCGGGCCAGCCAGCTGTCCGCACCGGTATTCTGCGGCGAGCAGGTGACCACGACTGCATAGCCGGCATCGTGCAGTCTGATGCTGATCGCTTCACCGAGTCCGCCCATTCCGCCTGTGACCAGGGCAACCTGTTTCGTCATCTCACCTGTCTCCGGTAAAAGGGGGCGTTCTTCGCTCACGCGGAACGGCGATGCTCGCCTGATGGCCGTCCAGATGCGCCAACATCAACAGGATTCCTTTGTATGACGCAACTGATTGGACTGACTGACGCGGGCGCCGGGCCCGCTTCGGACACTATCGCCTGGTGCCCGCCGACGCTTGCTCGGCAGTGCGCCGGGCAGTCTTCGATGCAGCGGTCGCAACGGCGTCAAAGCTGCTTCCGGCGACCTGCACCGCCTGGTGACTGGTTTTCTGCAGGGATTCGACCAGCGCATGGGTGGCGCCAATCGCCGACTTCCATCCGGAGATGGCAGCTTCGGAACCGGCCGGTGCGCTTCTGGCAACATCCTCGACAAGCGTTTGCACCCGGCGGTGGTACGCCTCGTATTGCGTCTGCGCGACCTGCGCGAATTCGCCCTGGGTGGCTGACATGATCTCGAATAGCTGCCGGCTGTACGACTGCACTTTTTCCGCCGTCGGCGCAACGAGAGCGGCTTGCAGCGCGAGCCCCTCCTGCGGATCCTTGACGGAGAACACTTTCAGCGCGTTCTGCCGGGTTTCGGCCAGCGTCGACTGGATCGTTTTCAGATTCAGTTCGGCCAGCTTTTCAATCCCCTCGACTACCTTTGTGGCCAGCCCGTAAGCGGTATCAAGGTTGGCCTTCCGGGATGCTGCAATCTGCTCCGGGGTCGATAGGTTCATCGCGAAACTCCTGAGGCGACCTGGCACCTTTCCGATCAATCGGATAGCAATGAGGTGCGCGGCGGTCATGTGGACGGACTGGCGGAAAACACGAGCGCAATGCGGACTGCGCCTTGCACGCGCCAGGACAATTAATAGTAGTACTTATCGTACTATTGAGGACCCGCTTATTCCGATGATAAGGAACTGCATTGCTTGCCCCGTGGAGGTGGGCGCTGGATTTTATAGGGCGGACAATGATCCGCTAACGAAAGTCATTAGCCGAACCGCGTGACAGCTTTGAGTATGGAAACGCCGTCGCTGGTTATCTGGGGGCGTTGCTGGCCGGATGGAAGTGTTTCGAGTGCGACGAGTTGGTGTTCGAGCAAAATATCCAGCTCCGCACGATCCAGCCCGAGTTGATCGGGCGCGTCCTTGATCAGCATCAAGGTTGCGAACTCATGGGGGCTCAGCATCTTTGTCTCCTGTTGATAGGTGTCAATTTGCCGGAAAGCTCAACCGTTCTCGCGCGACGACCAGAATCGTGTCTCCCGAAATGCGACTTTCACGCATGATTCACGCTAACCGGATGCCGACTGCGCGCCCGGGAGATCATCTTAATGTGTCCCCATCGGCACGATCAATATGTGGGATTTAACATTTTTCTTACAATTGCATTCGAACGGTGGGCCGCCACCTGCACGCATGTGGGCGTGCGCCCCCGCCGGTAAAGGCGTTCGAAGATTTTCAGACGTATGGTTCGACGGCTTGTCGCACGATCGTTCAGGAGGGTAAACGACAGCTCAGTTTGTCTGATAATAGTAGGCACCCCAAATCTGAATTGCAACGTGTTTCCCGCATAACGTACGTCCGTGTCGAGGCGCTTCCGCATTTCGTGGGGCAAGTTGCTGTAGCGCCCAGGCGTCACCAGTCGCCCGTCTGGAGCATCGACACGAACGTTATGATTGCGACCAGAGGCATGCGCGGAGAGGCTCGATCGACAAACCCGGCGTCGACTACCGGCGTCTCATTTTGCGCCGAAAGCCGCCATCCATTAGCTCAAGCTGAATGGCCCTTGTGGGTCGGGAGTGTGAGTTCGCTGACGCAGAAAACTGCCGCTCGGCCGCTCGATGCTGCCACCGTCGGCAATCCGTCCCACTGCCGACGTAGAACCCCGTCCTCTCCAACGTCGGCATTGGCCGAAATTTACCGGTAGGTCATCGGGCAGCATTCGGTTGCGGACCAGCCGCCCGGGTGAACGCTTCGTAAGATCCATGAAAGGCAATACTTGGCCGGGCCGGGTATGAACCCCGGCAGATCCGGCCAGAGCGGACGTCGAGGTCAGATACCACAATCGAACTCCCATCATCCCTGTGGGAGATTGAGATGAAAACCGAACAATCCGGCGCGCGTCAAGCAAGTTGTCGCCTCACTCATGCAGCCAGAGGCTGTTTATTTGCGCTGATCGACGCCATCTCGACGACTGAGTCGCGTTCGGGGTTAAGCGTCACGGCACCAACCGGTGTCCAGTTGCGCGTGTGGCGCGACCAGCGGGCCGGATTGCGCTCGCGGGCCCTCTCGTACAGTGCATGCCGAGCGGCGAGAAGCGCACGATCGTCACCGGCGTGACGCTGCGCAGGCGTCACGTAGCGGATGCCACTATGACGATGCTCGAAGTTGTACCACTGCACGAAGCCGGCAGCCCAGGTGCGAGCAGCGTTCAGGTCCTCGAAGCCTGTGACCGGAAACTCCGGCCGGTACTTCGCGGTTCGGAACAGCGCCTCGGCATAGGCGTTGTCGTCGCTGACCCGGGGGCGCGAGTACGACGGCTTGATGCCCAGCCAGTGCAGCATCGCCAGCACGGTAGTGGCCTTCAGCGTCGCCCCGTTATCGCCGTGCAGCACCGGCCGGGCCTCAAGGGCGGCAATGCCTTCGGAGAGCGCCGTACGACGTACGAGATGAGCAGCGTGTTCGGCCGCGTCGCTGTCGTGCACCTCCCAGCCGACAATCTTGCGGCTGTACAGGTCCAGAATCAGGTACAGGTGGAACCATCGCCCTGTGACCGTTGCCGGCAAATAGGTCATGTCCCAGCACCACACCTGGCGCGGCGCGGTTGCAACGTGCGTGGTCGGCGGCCGGCCGCTCGAAGGAGTTCTGGCACGGCCACGGCGCCTCATCTGCCCATGCTCGCGCAGCACGCGCGCAAAGGTCGATTCGCTGGCGATGTACACGCCTTCGTCAGCCAGCATCGGCACGATGCGCGCCGGTGGCATGTCGGCAAAGCGCGGCTCGCTGGCTACGCGCAGCACGTTTTCCCGCTCCTGCGGGCTCAAGGTGTGCGCGGGCAGCAGGCGCATCGCGCCGGGCCTGGCGTCGCCAGTGACGAGCCCTTGATTGGCCTTCCAGCGCTGCAGGGTACGCACGTCGATCCCGGCCACCTCGCAGGCCAGGCGCAACCGTGCGCCAGCCAGTCTTGCCGAATCGATTTCCCGGGCCAGGAGCTGGCGATCTTCGAGGCCGATCATTCGTCCTCGCCCTTGTCCGTGTTGAAGATCGCCCCGAGTTTTTTTGAAAGAACCAGCAATGCGGCTGCCTCGGCCAGTGCTTTCTCCTTGCGCCGCAGTTCGCGTTCCAGTTCCTTGATGCGACGCTGGTCCTGCTTCGTTTGCTGTGGACTCGCACGGGCCTCTTCGGGCTCGGCCAGCGCCTGCGTGGCCGCTTGCCGCCACTGCGCCAGAACCTGCGGATACACGCCATGCTCGCGGCACCACGCATTGCGGGCCGTCTCGTCCATCGCTGCCGTGCTCAACACCGCTTCGAAACGCGCGGCCGCTGTCCAGGCCCGCTCGCGAGCGGGCCTGGACAGCGCATCACTGCGCCAGCGCTCCAGCGTCTGCGCGCCCACACCGATCTCTCGCGCAACCTCTTCCACTGATGCGCTCTCCGGCGGCAGCAACCGCGCCACTGCTCTGTCCTTGAATGTCTTTCCGTAACGCGCCAACTTGTTCTCTCTTTATCGCCCCCAGATTCCAATTTTATCCAGGCGACAACCATTGTGACGCGGGGGGAATCCCGTGAGGCATGGAACAAGGGTAAGCTGGTCGGGCAGAAGCCGCCGCTGAGGCCGAAAGACGTCTGGGCCATCCGGATCTACCTTCAGAACGCTCATGCTGTCCGAGATCTGGCCCTGTTCAACCTTGCAATCGACAGCAAACTGCGTGGTTGTGATCTTGTCAGTCTGCGAGTCCGCGATGTCACGCACGGCAATCAGGTCCTGTCGCGGGCGCAAGTCATCCAGCGAAAGACACAGCGCCCCGTCCAGTTTGAACTGACCGAGTCGACCCGGAAGGCGGTCGGCATGTGGCTTGAGAAGGCTGCCCTGAGGTCCGACCAGTACCTCTTCCCAAGTCGGCTATTGGCGTCACCGCATCTTTCAACCCGGCAATACGCCCGGATGATACGTCGATGGGCGGATGCAGCGGGGCTTGATCCGACAGCGTACGGCACGCATTCGATGCGCCGTACAAAAGCGACGCTGATTTACAAACGCACGAAGAACCTCAGGGCAGTGCAGTTGCTGCTCGGCCATAGCAAGATTGAAAGCACAATCAGGTACCTTGGCATCGAAGTCGACGACGCGCTTGAGATTTCGGAGCAGACTGAAATCTAGCGCAGCTGGTTCTGGCCGCGCGAAACGATGCTACATCGGGATTCGTGCGGCCGCGCTCCAGCGCGGGTCTCCTGGGATAAAACCGGCGCACCTGTGCCGGCGTCGCTTCTGCAGTACCACCATCCTCGAGAACGCTTCGGTCCGGAAAGCTGCCGGACAGCCTATGCGTTCGACTCGGCCTGAGCCGGCGTTTAAGCAGAAGCATCCATCGGTCGACTAAAGACCGCTTTCCCGACATTCAAGCGGATGTGTGCCAGCACCTCGTTATCATCATCTGACTTGCATTGAAGTTCGACCGGCTTGCGGTGGGCGACCCATGCGGCGAGGTTGGGCGTCGGTCAAAAAACTTGTCGCGCCACTTTATCAGTCGCGAAGATCGAAGCGGCGTTCGACGCCCTGCATCGCGCCCTTGGCACGCTGAGCAGTAACTTACGCTATTAACTCGTGGCGAACGAAGACCGTCTCGCTTTTCGCGAAGACTTTTAAAAATGAAAAGGTTAACTAAACTAACAAGATCCGTAAGAAGGAGGGACCCATTCAGACGCGCTTAGATCAGACGATTAACCAAATCGTTCGATGCCTATAGAGTTGTGCGGCGCGTCAACGGGTCCTTATACGAAATTCGGGGCGGGGACCAAGTCCGAAGCAAGGAGCGAACCGATGATTTCTCAGGCGTATTATGTGGATGTTGCAGTGCCTATCATCCTGCTTGGCAGTCTCGTCCGGCATGTGGTGCTCACTCCGGAGAAAGAGCGCGGGCACTTCACGGCTCATGTTCGGGAAATCAACGAGCCGCTCATTGAAGCGATGATCGACGAGGCATTGACCGAGGACTCACCACGGAAAAAGAATAAGCAGAATCACACTCCAACACCGCGACCTGCTGCGAAGTTCGTGCTTGACTATAGGGACAAGGCACTGTCTTCCGTCAAAGGATTCGGGGAATTGCATAGCGTGCTCGATTATTTTCCGCGGGGAGCCACAAAGAAGTTACAGAGCGAACAGCGACTGCGCGTGCGGCACGAGTATGTGTCAGACAGGATAAGAGGCTCGGACGATACCGCCGAGAGCGCCGACGATGATTCATTTCTCGACAACTGGTTCTTCAAGGAACGTTGGCCGGGTACTAAAAGCGCTAAGGAGAAATCCGAGGGCGCGGAAGGCAACGCGAGTAGCGCGGAGGACGCCGTAAGCAGTCGACAGATCATGGTTGTCTATGATCACGATTCGCGGTTCAGGGGGTTGCTGAGTCGCATCCAACAGGACGAAAAGAAGAAAAAGAAGTTTAGAACAATCAGCAGCGCCTGCAAGGGAGGAGTGATTCTCGCAATCAACGACCATGAGACCAATCGCGAGCAGTTCACCCCCGAGAGCGCCGATGGTTCCGCGCTCAGCTGGTTCGGGGACGCTGTCGATCTATGTTTCCATGAAGAGTTGAGAAACAAATCTGTCGTGATCGTAGCGGCTGATGCTTTGCGCAAATGCGGCGAGAGAATCATGGAGCGCGGGGCCGTCGAGTCTTCCGTCAATGATGTGTTGATGCTCATTCGAAGCACGGGATTTCACCTCAAGGAGTTTCGCAAGAAATGCAGACATCTGGTCATCGTGTTTCGTGAGACGGGTGCTCTTCACATCGATTTCGACGAAAAGCACGGTTTTGTCACCTATGGGCCAAACTGCGATCGGCACGCCCAAATGCATCCCGGTGCGTATGGCAGGGTTCCCGGAAAATTCGCGACGATCGTAATCAGTGTCGTGAGGGAGCTGTGCTGGGCAGCGGTGGATTCAGGCGCTAAGCTCGATGTGGATGGAGCGATTCGCATGGCCGTAGCGGCGTACAACTATCACTATGACGCAGGATTTTTGCTGAAGGCGCCAAAAGGCTCTCCGTTCGAGGACTATGCGAACATACTGAGCGCCGGCCGCCGAGCGGAGCTATTCGAGGCATTCCAAAAGGGCAAGGAAGAGTATTTGCTAGCTTCGGTCAAATTCGAGCTCGAACAACAGAATCCGCCAAAATGGAACAGAGTAGACGAGTTCAAACAAGATGAGTTCGTCAATAAGTTGATCGAGATCGTCCAAAAGGGAATCGAAGTGCCGCTCAGAAAAAGCTGGACACCGGAATGGATGCCCAATTTCAAACCCACAAGCGTGATACGCGTTCCATTCTCTCAGTACGGGCTGCTAACGCTCGTCGATCCAATCGAGATAGAGCGCTTCAGCAGTTTGGCCAAACTCATCGACAAATATCTTTCAACGCCATCATGGACAAAGCCCTTGTCGATCGCAGTGTTCGGTGCGCCGGGTGCGGGCAAATCCTTTGCGGTGAAACAGATCATTCAGCGCGTCAGCCCTGACCGAAAAACCGAGCCCTTGATTTTCAATCTTGCCCAATTCGCATCGACGGATCAGCTCACCGAGGCTTTCCACAAAGTCCAGGACAATGCGCTCAAGGCTCAAGAGGTTCCGCTCGTGGTATTCGACGAGTTTGACTCTGATCTCAATGGTGCTCCGCTCGGATGGCTCAAGTATTTTCTTGCTCCCATGCAGGATGGTGAGTTCAGGGGCAAGGACGCAGACTACCGCGTTGGACGGGCGATCTTTCTCTTCGCTGGAGGAACCAGTCAACGATTTGACGATTTCAAGATGTCGCTCGGCGAAAATAACGATTCCCATGGTGCCGAGGTAGAGGACCGGAGCTACGAGAGTTTGCCCTCCGACCGTGCGAAGCAGGCCAAGCTGCCGGATTTTATCAGCCGGCTTCGAGGTCATCTCGATGTCGCAGGCATCAATCCGCCGAAGGGTGGAAGCCTCAAGAGCACCGAAGACAACCGAATGATATTGATGCGCCGCGCAACCTTGTTGCGGTCTGCGCTAGTGCAGCACGCTGGGGAGATATTCAGGAAGGTCGACTCAAAAGTGTCATTCGCCAATATCAACGAGGATCTGATTCGTGCGTTCCTGTACGCCCATAATTATGTTCACGGCTCGCGCTCGATGGAAGCCATTGTGCAGATGTCGCGTTTCATCGACGGGCATTTTGTGCCCACATCGTTGCCCACGCGAGAGTTGCTAGAAACGCACGTCGACTTCCCGTCGTTCATGAGCCGGATACGCGGATGGCACTACGATCAGGACTTCATTTGACGTGCGAACTTGGGATGCCGGGGTAGGAACATGGAGAGCGGCGATTAGTTTAATCAGTTGCGTCTCATAGGCGATACGCGATGGCGCAATATCCAGAAAAGTTCTGGGTGATGGTCGTGAGGTCGACCACGATATTTGCCATGTCGACACACCGCAAAGAGACCAAGTCCGGAATTTCAGCCGAGCAAATGAAAACACTATCAGTGCTATTTGCGCTGATTCCGCAACTTGAACGGCGTGTTTTCATCCAAGTAAGCGGCCACTTTGTCGTTGACAGTTGAGGTTGCAGTCCGTCAAACAGACGAGCCGCTATTCAAAGTGACAGAGAATTGGCTCAGAGATAGGCAATCGCACTAGGATCTCCGGCCCGTGCTCGATATGCAATCACTCGATCGATGTAGCGGATCTGCATCAGCCAGTAGCTCAGCGCGCACTGTGCGCGAAATGCGGATCAGCCGATCTCGGCACCGGCGGCCATTCGAGCCCGCGCACTCGGAATTTGGTTGTTGGCGGCAGAACCTACGCGATTCCGCGGGTCAGGTCGATAGTCAACAAGCCACTCGATGAACTCGACCGCGGCGGATCGGCCAAGAGTTCGTGGAAAACCCGTCCTTCAAAGTAAAGGGTTGAAATGCATCGGATCGACCAGCAGCAACGAGCCGGTAGCACGTTTTCGTTGACGTCGAATCCAGACCTTGGGCCATTGATGCGCGAACGGCAGGAAAGTGACTTGTAGCTGTCTGACCGAGGGCGATACTTGAACGTCGGCTACGGCCGACGACGCGACTGACATGATCCGCGCGCGAAGGTCCGTTGTCTGGGCGGAGCCGGCATCCGAACGTCCGCGTGAAACCGTGGGCCATCGCCCGTCGTTGGCCGAACCTTGTCGATCGTCCAGCAATCGAACGGCACTTCCCATGAGCGGCAACAGGCGGACCCGCTGCCACCGTTCGGACCAACGCCGACGCCCCGTCCGCTTAAAGAAGTAAAGCAGCGCCAAATTTGGGCGGCCTCTCCGATGATGCTGGGCGGACGATTACCAGGGTTCGGTCCGATCTGTCAAGATGGGGTCGCCCGATCGAACCGTTTGTGGCGAAAATGCACACCGCATTTTTTGCGCTGAATACTCCCGCAAACGATTGCGTATACTCTGTGCACCTCTTTCTCCGAGGCGCGCTCTATGCGGCAGGAATGGCTTGAATCTCTCCAGCGACTTAGCTGGAACGCTCCGATAACTTTGGCACTAGCGTCGGCAGCAGTCGGCTCTGTCGTGACACTAGCGTGGATTTCGGCGCGAGATGCCCGGGAGCGCAGGCGTCAGCGACGCGACACTGCATTGGAGTTGGCGTTATCGCTGGAAAGCTACGCTCGAAGCTGTCGGACAATGATGCATAAGGCTGTTTGGGCGGCAGCGGAGCCGGTCGGCCCTATCAGCAGCGAAGCCAGCAAGGGCGTGTCCATCCCTGCTTTTGCCTATCCGGACAGGCTGCAGTGGCACGTCCTGAGCCGCCGAGTTATCTCCGAGTTGCGTGAATACCCGGCTACTGTGCACGCTGCCCGAGAGTACTTGGAGGCATTTCGGGAGTTCGGCGAGCCGATAGACCTTTGCGGTCAGGTCCAATATGAGTGTGCGAAGGCCGCGATGTCAGCACTCGCGCTGGCTAGAACTACGCGTAGGCGGCACAGTGCCGCGACGTGGAAACCGGGTGCCAAAGATTCAGCCATGGAGCGCGAACTGTCCGACTTCATCGCGACCGCTGAAGAAAAGCGCAAGGCGTCGCTCGAGCGTCGAACGGAATCCACACTTGGTCGGCGAGCTGACGCACAGCCGTTCAAACAACAACCGCTAAGCGCCTGAAACTTAGACCGGACAAAGGGATATCAATCTATCAGGCGCCTCGCGACCCTCAACACCCTGTGGTACTCACGAGAGGTTAGCGGCTGCTTCCAAGGTGTCAATGCTTTCGGCATGACGACAAGTCGTCGGCCATTGCTGACGTTGGCGTGTCGGCCACTGTGAGGCAGCTGATAGGCGCTTTGCCGCCGTTCGCGCCGTCGAAGCCTCGAATGTCAGGTGCCGATGCGAGTGAACGAGTACTCACGACCCGTTGCTGCCAGTCGCGGCCCTGCGATTTGTGCGGGGCATTTGGATGCAGAGCGGTCATTCGTCGAGTGACGTCGTAGCCGATCTTTTCCGAATAGGTGTTGGATCATGTGGTGAGCCAAACCGACAATATTACCTATCGATTAAGCTTTTCCCAGCGACTGAGCAAGGTCATGAATTGCCTTTAGAATAGTAAGGGTCTCGGCGTTGGTCTCAGGCCAGCCCTCCCAACACGCGATCATATCGTCGACTCTTGTCAGCAGCCTCTTTTGGTCTTCAGTAATATTGTCGGCATTACCGATCGCCGCTCTGTAGCGTTGTAACGATGTACGTATTCGATGACCGGAATATTGACCGGCCCCGCCAAAAAATCCTATTGAAGGATCGATCTGTCTCGCGTCTCGTTCATATTCTGCAATTTCGTTCCCGCGCCTGATACGTTCTTCATGCCATTGCCGCAACTCGTTTCGAATTTCCTTTGCCTCTTCGATTGACGACTCTGGCAATTTTCGATTCAGAAACTTTGACGCGTATTTCAGGAATTGATCGCATTTGTACATGTGCAGAGGTACGTTCGCGACGTCCCAAAGCTCCTGCCTCAATTCCGGTAGAGGTCCGATTGTTTTACCTCCAACTCTCTGCCACCAATCGTCCTTTACATCATCCGTGACGAAAATGATTGCAGACTTCATATCCGAAGCCTTTTGCAAAACCTCTAGCCACAAAACAGCGTCACCGTATTGATGATCGCCTCCTTTGGCTTTATCGCGAAGCCCCGGGGGTTGGGAATTGTCGAAACGACTTTTAGCGTGGTCGAGGAGCTTCTTGTGCTCAGCGGCATCTGGTTTCTGTCCGACTCTGCCGTCGAACACGCCACTCAGGCGCTGCAGCACGGGGTCTTCGCCTGTTAGCCAGTCGGGATGGTGCGCTTCCTGAGCTTCCAAAGCGGACTGCAAATCAGAAAAGGTGCCGTCTAGTTTTTGCGAGATGTCCTCGACGTCAATCCCAGGATGTCGACGAAATCCATTTAAAACCTTGTTTAATTCGTCTCTGCTTTTGGTCAGTTCGGTACGTAGTTTCGTGTAGCCCAAGAGGGCCGTGTTCATGACTTCAACTCGGTTTTCAAAGAACTCCAGGCCGACTTGATAGGGAATCCAGACGCGAGCCTGCAGCGCCTCCAACGTCTGAATAAATTCTTCCCGCGTTGCGTCCGTGTAGCGATAAAGATTCAGCAGTGCATTGGCATCGAACACGAAGGTTCCTTGTGCCCACATCTGCTCAATTTCTTTTTGTTCAGGCCGATAGTGGCCAGAAAATGCCTGTTTCATTCCTGACTCCCTATTCCTGACCGCAAATGAATTGCCGATCTTGACTCGGTTGGCGGGTCGCGCCACCTTGCTACCTTTTGCCGCGCCTGCCAACCCCCTGGTCTTGTCCTCGAAGCTTTCCTGAGCTTGGCGCGTTCGCTTGCCCGACTCCGTGCATTGGGACTGGGTGCGTCATTATCGCGCCGCTACACCGGCGAATAGATCATGGAGTGGTGAAATACTTGACGGCGACGCGGGTCATTACCGGCCCGAATCTGTACGGCAAAGTTCGTGGGGCTTGCCGTACAGATGCCGTACGGCGGTTTTCAGAATGAGCGAATTGCCCGCAAACCCTTATCAGACTTGGCGCGCCCGGCTGGGATCGAACCAGCAACCCCTGCCTTCGGAGGGCGGTTTCGCCTTACGTGCGTTGAGCGCGGGGCGTAGGCGTACGAAGGGCCGATTGATGCGCCAAATAAGTCGTTCGTTCGACTGCCGGCTCCCCATCACCCCCAAGCGGCGCTTCTTGGCCGATCCCGGAAATCGAGCGGCTTCCAGTGATCGTCGGCCGCACCGCCGCGTCGAACTTCCGTAGCCGACCCGTTCCCGTCATTCGACTTGCAACGTCCGGTCTAAAACGGACAGGCGTCGTTGACGAAGTTACGAGAACTCAACAGCAACTGCGGAATATTCATGCCAAACAAAGCACCCATTCCACTTTTCGTTAGCCGCTTACACAAGCGTGCGCCGTTCCAATTTGCGGTCGTAGAGTCGTTTAGTAACGACGCGCGCAAGTGCCATGGCGAGCGGGCGTTGGACTCTCGTCGCGACGACTACTAACGTCCGCCTCCAAGGCATAATTACCAAGTGTGGCACCCACCTGCGAAGCGATGGAGGAGGTTCCGCGCGCTCTAGGCGACACCGTGTATATTTAAATTGATCGTAAATGGAGGAAATTTGCAACGTACTCCGGTAAGTTCGAGCGCTAGTAGCAGGTAAAGTCGGTTGGTCGCATTGCGTTTGGAGACCTCAGGATGAACAAGAAGCTTTCATGGCTTCACCTGTCTGATCTGCATATCCAGGCGGAGGAGCAGTCAAATCAAGAGGCTTTTTTTGCATCGTTACTCGGTGATATCGCCGGTATTGTAGGCAATGAAGGACTACTGTTTGATATCGTGTTGGTGACGGGTGACGTCGCTATGACCGGACACGTCGACGAGTATAAATTCGCTGCGCGATTTCTCCGCGATCTCGGTATGGTGGTGTCGGTCCCAATGGATCGCATTTTCTGCGTGCCGGGAAACCACGACGTCGATCGGACTGCCCTAACACCGCACCAGATCCGCTCAGCAAAATCTGCATTGAACACACGAGATATTGTTTCCGAAGTCATCGGAGATCCAGATGAGCTCGCGTTCTTTACTAAACGTCTACTGCCGTACCACGCCTTTATACAGGCGCAATTTCCTTGGGCGCGTAACATTGGCTCGTCGGATTTGGGGTATACGCAAAGAATGGAAGTTAATGGACTAAATCTAGCGATTCTTGGGTTAAATTCCTCTTGGCTTTCAGGTTCGCCCGATGACTATGGCCACTTAGTAATCGGAGAACGGCAGGTCAGAGAGGCTCTTGAGAGGGCTTCCGGTGCGGACCTCGTCGTCAGTCTAGTTCACCATCCGACATCGTGGCTTGCAGATTTCGATGCTTCGGATGTTCGCGAGTTACTAACAAAGCGATGCGATTTCATGCTCCATGGCCATGTTCACGAGACGGGAGTCGTGAACATAGTTTCGCCTGATAGTGAAGCTTTTTCTCTGGCTGCAGGCGCAAAGTCCGCCGGGTCGCGAGGAAGCTGTTCATACAATTACGTGCAGATCGACTTACATCAGGGAACTGTAGACATCTCCATTAGGCGCTACTTCGATCGAGACGGTGAATTTTGGGCACCGGACAAGACAATGTATGAAGGAGCTCCCGAGGGTAAGCTCACACTCATGCTTCCGGAGCGAATCACTCGCAAAGTACAGACAGCCGATTTGATTGCATTGAACCACCGACTTTCGGCAGTGGTTTCCGAAACAATGCCGTTTAGCGCGCCAACCGAGCCTGTGCCGCCTGTTCCGATGGCGCCGACGGCGCTCGTCGAGGCAATCGTCAATCACCGGTGCCTGCTTTTTGCGGGGGCCGGGGCGTCCATGGACGCGAAATTGCCAGGCTGGCCGGAATTACTGCACGGTATGGCGGACCGATGCGAATATGCGGGCATTCTCTCGGAGGAGGAAAAAGCTGAAATCAAAAGTCTTCTTGACGCGCGCTCATACATGGTGGTCGCTGCCTTTTGCAGGGAAAAGCTGGGTAAATTCGATTTCGCAACATATTTAAGGGAACAGCTCACTGACAGTCGCGCTTCTAAAACACATCGCCTTTTAGCGAGGATTCCGTTTAGAGGGGCGGCAACGACGAATTTTGACTCCTTCATTGAACACCACCGCGACCGGCCCCAAGTGGTAATGCCTAGCTTAATGGACCGTCTAGGTGCGGCAGGTGTCGAAACCTTACTCGCCGACAGATCGGCATTTCCAGTGATAAAAATACATGGCTCGATTCTTGACACAGAATCTATAGTGCTCACGCGAGGTGATTTCCGGCAAGCCCTTTTCTCCATGCCAGGATACAGGGACTTCCTTCGTCGATTGTTCTTGGATTCAACAGTTTTCTTTTATGGCTATAGCTTTAGCGACCCCAATGTCGATTTTCTTCTTCAAGATATTGTAACTTCATACGCTGGAAATACCCGCCCTCACTACGCCCTTTTGCCAAGCCCAGGTAAAATTGCATCGAAATACTGGTTCGAAGATTTCAATATTCGGGTAATTCCATATCCTTTGTGGGAAGGGTCGCACGCCGTTGCAACTGCATTTCTCGAAAAACTAACAACGGAATGCGATGCCCGCGTGGGATCAACACCCCGACCAGCCTGAAATGTCTTACCGTACTCCGCAGTGGGCCGTTTGTAACGGGCAGCCGATATTCGAAGGGGACGTCGAATGAAAACGGCCAAACCTTGCATTTGTCGATGTCGTCGCTGTCGACTCGGAGAGTTTGCCGAAAACCGCGACTGCTGTTGTCGCGTGGGAGAAGCGCGACTTCGCGATCCGCCGACCACAGTAAGCTCCGTTCCGTAGACTCGGCGCGCGTCAAGCAAGTTGTCGCCTCACTCATGCAGCCAGAGGCTGTTTATTTGCGCTGATCGACGCCATCTCGACGACTGAGTCGCGTTCGGGGTTAAGCGTCACGGCACCAACCGGTGTCCAGTTGCGCGTGTGGCGCGACCAGCGGGCCGGATTGCGCTCGCGGGCCCTCTCGTACAGTGCATGCCGAGCGGCGAGAAGCGCACGATCGTCACCGGCGTGACGCTGCGCAGGCGTCACGTAGCGGATGCCACTATGACGATGCTCGAAGTTGTACCACTGCACGAAGCCGGCAGCCCAGGTGCGAGCAGCGTTCAGGTCCTCGAAGCCTGTGACCGGAAACTCCGGCCGGTACTTCGCGGTTCGGAACAGCGCCTCGGCATAGGCGTTGTCGTCGCTGACCCGGGGGCGCGAGTACGACGGCTTGATGCCCAGCCAGTGCAGCATCGCCAGCACGGTAGTGGCCTTCAGCGTCGCCCCGTTATCGCCGTGCAGCACCGGCCGGGCCTCAAGGGCGGCAATGCCTTCGGAGAGCGCCGTACGACGTACGAGATGAGCAGCGTGTTCGGCCGCGTCGCTGTCGTGCACCTCCCAGCCGACAATCTTGCGGCTGTACAGGTCCAGGATCATGTACAGGTGGAACCATTGCCCTGTTACCGTTGCCGGCAGATAGGTCATGTCCCAGCACCACACCTGGCGCGGCGCCGTTGCGACGTGCGTGGTCGGCGGCCGGGCGCTCGAAGGCGTTCTGGCACGACCACGGCGCGTCATCTGCCCATGCTCGCGCAGCACGCGCGCAAAGGTCGATTCGCTGGCGATGTACACGCCTTCGTCAGCCAGCATCGGCACGATACGCGCCGGTGGCATGTCGGCAAAGCGTGGCTCGTTGGCTACGCGCAGCACGTTTGCCCGCTCCTGCGGGCTCAGGGTGTGCGCGGGCAGCAGGCGCATCGCGCCGGGCCTGGCGTCGCCAGTGACGAGCCCTTGATTGGCCTTCCAGCGCTGCAGGGTACGCACGTCGATCCCGGCCACCTCGCAGGCCAGGCGCAACCGTGCGCCAGCCAGTCTTGCCGAATCGATTTCCCGGGCCAGGAGCTGGCGATCTTCGAGGCCGATCATTCGTCCTCGCCCTTGTCCGTGTTGAAGATCGCCCCGAGTTTTTTTGAAAGAACCAGCAATGCGGCTGCCTCGGCCAGTGCTTTCTCCTTGCGCCGCAGTTCGCGTTCCAGTTCCTTGATGCGACGCTGGTCCTGCTTCGTTTGCTGTGGACTCGCACGGGCCTCTTCGGGCTCGGCCAGCGCCTGCGTGGCCGCTTGCCGCCACTGCGCCAGAACCTGCGGATACACGCCATGCTCGCGGCACCACGCATTGCGGGCCGTCTCGTCCATCGCTGCCGTGCTCAACACCGCTTCGAAACGCGCGGCCGCTGTCCAGGCCCGCTCGCGAGCGGGCCTGGACAGCGCATCACTGCGCCAGCGCTCCAGCGTCTGCGCGCCCACACCGATCTCTCGCGCAACCTCTTCCACTGATGCGCTCTCCGGCGGCAGCAACCGCGCCACTGCTCTGTCCTTGAATGTCTTTCCGTAACGCGCCAACTTGTTCTCTCTTTATCGCCCCCAGATTCCAATTTTATCCAGGCGACAACCATTGTGACGCGGGGGGGACTTCAGGCAGCACTCGTCAAAGCCGCGACGGGCGCTCTCCCGGACTTCGCATTAGGTGCAAGGCATCCGCATGGCTCGATCGCTAAACTATCGACCGCGTTGGTGTGCAAAGCAGACATATGAATGCCCTAGCCACGATGAATTCGAATGACCGGTGTTGGCCGGTTGCACTCACTCAGCTATCAAGCCATAAAGCTGCCGGTGGTACCGAGCGAGCCGGCGAATGGCCGCTCAAGGTGACGGCCCCTGAACGGGTGCAACCGGCCATGAGCGGTCACTTGCCTGCTGGGTCGTGAAGACTTTCCAACGTCGGCAACGTCACCATGAGCGGCCTTTGCGGTTCTGCGCGCCAGGCGTCTACCACGGCGCGGGGTCTTAATGTCAGCCTGAGGGGGCACGTCCGGTCGGGCGCGCTCGCGACCAATGCGAGCTTCGGCGCTTGAACGTTCTGGGCGCAATTCCGAACGATGCTTTAGCGAAAGGCGTGCATGGAGTCTTCCGTGCGAACGGGCTTGCATCGCTATAGCCAAAGCAGGTCGCATGCTTGGTATGATCCGCTGCGCTTGATGCCGGCCGCTTAACAGACGGTTTCATAAAGACTATTGAGCCCGCTGAACGGTGTTCGCGCAGATCAAGCACCAGCGTTGGATGCGGACCTTGCCCTCGCTGCTCGATCAAGGCGGGGGAGTTCGTAGTAAAAGTTTCTCTCCTGATCCTTTGTATTAGTGGCGTTGATGGAAGCGCAAGACGGCCAATTTAGCCACCTGCGCTCCGTGCTTCGCTATTTCTGGCCGAAGTAGTACGCGTAGGCGCGATCGACGACGCCATCACGCTTGACCGTGTCGAACGCCTTCGCCCAGGCGTCGCGATCGATTTCCGGCGAATCCTTCGACGCGGCGATGTACAGCGCGCGCCTTGCGAGCGTCTTTCCGACGACGAGATTCCCCGGATGCTTCGCCGCACGCCACGCGAATTTCAGTTCGATGTCAGCGCTGTATGCGGCATCCACCTCGCGGGCGGCGACGGCCTCGGTGACGGCGGCCGCGTTGCTGTAGAGCTTGAGATTCGAGAAGCCGCGCTTCTTCAGTTCGGCGTGGCCCGTCGACCCGCCCACGACGCCGATCGCCCGCAACGCGTTGCCCGCATCATAGGAATCGATGGCGGCGGCGCCCGGCTGCGACACGAAGACCTCTTCGATATCCCACACCTTCTGTACCCACATGTAGTTCGGCTCGCGTTCGGCGGTTCGCGAGTACGGGAAGAAGAGGATGTCGTGCCCGGCCCTCGCTTCGGCCTGCGCGTCCTGCCAGCCGACGAATTTCACGGCAATGTCCCGCTTCATCGCGGCGGCCATCTGCCTGACGATGTCGAGGAAGAAGCCGTTGTGGCCGCTGTCGGCATCCGGATGGCGAACGGGGTCGATCGTGTATGGCGCGTTGTCCGCGACCCGGATCTCTTCCGCGTGCGCGGGCAAGGCGTGGCACGCGATCGCGACGGCCGCCGCGCAGGCGCCCGTCGTCGCGTAGATGCGTTTCATCGTCATGGTGTCCCCGCTGATTTCGCCGTGGAGAATTTATAGATCGTCGTCGCCGTGAACCGCTCGCCGGGATTCAGCACGGTCGTCGGCCAGTTGGGTTCGTTCGGCGAATCGTCCGGATGCTCGGCGAGCATCGTGAAGAAGCTGCGAAATCCGTAGATTCTGCCGCCCTTGCCGACGTCGGTGCCGGGCAGTGCGTTGCCCGAGTAGAAGTGAATCGCCGGCTCGGTCGTGTAGATCTCCAGCACCCGGCCGGACGTCGGCTCGTACACGCGCGCGGCGAGCCCTAATTCGCCCGGACGCTTGTTCAGAAACCAGTTGTGGTCGTAGCCGCCTTCGGCAGGGGGGTTCGCGAGCTGCTGGCCTTGTTTCAGCTGATCGTCCTGCGTGTAGATCAGGTCGGCAATGCGCGTCGGCTTCGTGAAGTCGAACGGCGTCCCTTTGACGCTGCGACGCTCGCCGGTCGGGATCAGCTTGACGACCGGTGTGAAGGTATCAGCGTCGATCGTCACCACGTGATTCACGATGCTGTTGCTCGGGTCTCCGCTCAGGTTGAAGCCCGCGTGATTCGAGAAGTTGACGATGGTCTTCCTGTCGGTGACCGAGTCGTACCTGATCTTCAGCGCGTTGTCGTCGGTCAGCGTATAGACGACCTTTAGGCTGCAGTTGCCCGGATATCCTTCTTCGCCGTCCTTGAACACGTAGTTGATCTGCAGCGTGTGATCGTCGAGCTGCTTCGCGTCGAACACACGGAAGCGCGAGCCCTTCTTGCCGCCGTGCAGGTGGTTCGGGCCGTTGTTGATGCTGAGCTGGTACAGCTTGCCGTCCATCGTAAACTGGCCCTTCGCGATTCGGTTCGCATAGCGGCCAATGATCGCGCCGGTGGACGGGTTGTACCTGTTTCCGTCCTCGATCGTGTCGAAGCCCATCACGACGTCGCCCAGATTGCCGTTGCGGTCCGGAACCAGCAGCTCGACGATCTTGCCTCCGTAGTTGCTGATCTTCACGACCATGCCCTGCTTGTTCTTCAGCGTGTAGAGGTCGGTCTGCTTGCCGTCGATCACGCTCTGATAGCCTGCCGGCTTCACGTCGACGTAGGGCGCCGAGGCCGTCGCCAGGGCCGGCAGGCCGGCGAGCAGGATCAGCGCTGCGCACGCACGTAACTTCAACATCGTTCGTCTCCTTTTTTGTCTGTCGATTTGCCCGGCGTGGCGGTCCGGGGGCAGCGCCATTCCGGGCTTCCGGTGAGCGCCTAGTATCAGGAGATCGTCGATAACCGACTAATGAAATTACGCGATATATCGATATCCGTATGTTATCGATCGGCATTGCGCCGAGGTGCGGATCAATCGTCGCAACGGCACTCAGTAACCGCGACCGACGTCGACGACGTTCAGCAGCGGCTCGCCTTTCACGAGCCTTCGCGCGTTCTCCGCGATCTGCTCGGCCATGGTCTTCAGGCTCGCGACCGACCCCATATGCGATCGCGAGGAGTTCCTGCCGCTGCAATGGCGCGCGGCGTCTGACGTGCTCGAGGACGCGTACCGCACGCGGCCGCTGTGGTACGGAGCGCTGTATCGCGAGACGCTGCGCTGCCCCACGCGCCTGGTGACGATCACGCGCACGGGGACGATCGACAGCGCGCCGGACATCGCCGCCGCGCTGTCGGTGCAGGCGACGGTCGTGCATCCGCTGGCCGGCACGACCGACGTGCCGGCTTACGTGCTGCTGGTGTCGACGCCGGACAACTGACCGCCTGGCTGCTCGCCGTCGTCCTCGTGATGGAACAGCGTGAGGAACTGCCGCGCGGGGATGCTGAGCGGCCGGTCGCGCCGAACGAGGCTGCCGTACGACGGCAGCTTCTGCGCAAGCGTGTAGTCGACGATCGCGACGAGCCCGTGCTCCGCGTTGCGCTGCGCGACCGTCAGCGGGATCACGCCGAGCATCTGCGAGCGGTCGACGAGGTTCATCGTCGTCAGCATCGAGCCGGTCTCGATCAGCCCGCGCGGCATCGGCTGGTGATGCATCCGGAACTCGCCCTCGATGACCTCGCGCGCCGGGCTGCCGCCCGGCTGCAGGATCCACGGATACTCGAGCAGCGCGTCGAACCCGACCGGCCCCGCGCCCGCGAGCGGATGGTTGCGGCCGGAGACGACCGCGAGCGCCTCGTCGTCGACCGCGCGGAACACGCAGTCGCTGCCGGCGTCGCGGCCGATCACGACCTCGAGCACGCCTTCCTGCAATTGCGGCATCAGCCGGTCGCTGGTGTCGACCGCGATGTCGATCGCGAGCAGCGGATAGCGCGCCTTCAGCTGCACGAGCGCCTCGGTGAGCCGCCCCGGCGACGCGGCCATGATGCTGCCGATCGCGAGCCGCCCGGCGCTGCCGAGCTGCAGCTCCGCGAGCTCGCGGTTCAGCGCCTCCATGCTGCCCCGGATCCCGCGAAAGTAGCCGAGCACGCGCTCGCCGGCCGGATTCAACACGAGGCCGCGCCCGACGCGATTGAACAGCCGCTGACCGAGCGCGTTCTCGAGTTCGTGCAGCATCTTTGTCGCGGCCGGCTGCGTGAGGCCGAGCCGGTCGGCCGCCGCGTGCAGCGTCGAGCATTCGTCGACCGCGAGCAACAGCGCGATCTGACGCATCCGCAACCGGTTCAGCAGCTGCGGCGTCGAGTCGCGTTTGTCGATCGAGCCCATGTTTGATTACCTCAGGTTATCGATTCATCAAGAGTTTTCAATTTACGGGCACGGTCCGTCTACCTAGCATGAACCCCATATCAGGAACAGCCGGATTCCGGCGAAAAGGAGACGCATTATGCAGACGAAGTCAACGGTCGCGCACCGCGTGGCGCACGCGGGAGAACTGGCATGACGGCCCCGTCGACCTTGCCCGTCATCGCGCTGACGCTCGGCGATCCCGCCGGCATCGGTGCCGAGCTGATCGCGAAGCTGCTCGCGCGCCCCGATGCGACGTCCCGCGCGAACCTGGTGCTGGTCGGCGACCGCTGGCTGTGGGAAGCCGGCCAGCGCGTGGCCGGCGTGCAAGTCGACGTCGAGCCGATCGCGTCGCTCGCCGCCGCGCGCAACCGGCCGTCGATCGCGTGTCCCGCGCTTGTCGAAGTCGACACGATCGACCCGTCACAAGTGAAGGTCGGCGAGGTCTGCGCGGCCGGCGGCCGCTCGGTGCTGACCGTGCTGAACCTGTGCATGGACGCCACGCTCGCCGGCGAGGTCGACGCGATCTGCTTCGCGCCGCTGAACAAGCACGCGATGAAGCTCGGCGGCCTGAAGCACGAGGACGAGCTCCACCACTTCGCCGAATACCTCGGCGTGACCGGCTACTTCTGCGAATTCAACACGCTCGGCGAGCTGTGGACGTCGCGCATCTCGTCGCACGTGCCGCTGAAGGACGCGCCGGGCTACCTGAGCATCGAGCGGATCGAGCAGGCGTCGGAGCTGATCTACCGGTCGCTGCTCGCAAACGGCATCGCGGCGCCGAAGGTCGCGATCACCGCGTTCAATCCGCACGGCGGCGACGGCGGCAGCTGCGGCCGCGAAGAGATCGACATCATCGAGCCCGCGGTGACGAAGCTGCAGGCGCGCGACTGGCCGACCGATGCGCCGTTCCACGGCCCGTTCCCGGCCGACACGATCTTCCTGAAGGCGCAGGCCGGCGATTACCAGGCGATCGTCACGATGTACCACGACCAGGGGCAGATCGCGATCAAGCTGCTCGGGTTCTCGCGCGGCGTGACCGTGCAGGGCGGGCTGCCGGTGCCGATCACGACGCCCGCGCACGGCACCGCGTATGACATTGCAGGCCGCGGCACCGCCGACGTCGGCGCGACTTGGCAGGCCTTGCAGATCGCCTGCCGGATGGGCGCCGCGCGCCGGCAGCAGACGATTTCCGCGTAACGGCCGCCCGGCTGCCCACGCGCTTCACGACGCATCGAAACACATCGAATCTCAGGAGACACTGTAATGAAGATCAAGTCCGTACGCGCCCGAGTCTTCCAATGGAAGGGCAAGACCGTGCCGCCGCAGGGCAATTTCTGCGCGAACGCGATGGACCTGCTGTACGCGCCGCAGGAAACGATGAGCACGTTCCGTTTCCATTCGTGGACGGTCGTCGAAGTCGAGACCGACGACGGGATCGTTGGCTACGGCAACGTCGCGCTCGCACCGCAGGTCGCGAAGGTGATCATCGACCAGTACCTCGCGCCGCTCGTGATCGGCCAGGACCCGTGGGACTACGAATACCTGAACCAGCGGATGTACCGCGCGACGCACGCATGGGGCCGCAAGGGGATCGGGATGGCCGCGATCTCGGGTGTCGACATCGCGATCTGGGACATCCTCGGCAAGAGCGTCGGCAAGCCGGTCTTCAAGCTGCTCGGCGGCCGCACGAAGGAGAAGATTCCGTGCTACTACTCGAAGCTCTATCGCACCGACCTGAAGGAAATGCAGGCTGAGGCGCAGAAATTCCTCGACCAGGGCTTCCGGGCGTTCAAGATGCGCTTCGGCTACGGGCCCGCGCACGGGCAGCAGGGCGTCGTCGAGAACCTGAAGTCGGTCGCCGCGGTCCGTGAAGTGATCGGCTACGACAACGACCTGATGCTCGAGTGCTACATGGGCTGGAACCTCGAGTACGCGAAACGGATTCTGCCGAAGCTCGAGAAGTATCAGCCGCGCTGGCTGGAAGAGCCGGTGATCGCCGACGACATCGACGGCTACGCGGAGCTGAACCAGCTGACGAGCATCCCGATCTCGGGCGGCGAGCACGAGTTCACGCTGTACGGCTTCAAGCAGCTGCTCGACCGCAAGGCGGTGTCGGTGGTCCAGTACGACACGAACCGCGTCGGCGGCATCACGATGGCGCACAAGATCAACGCGCTGTGCGAAGCGTACAGCGTGCCGGTGATCCCGCATGCGGGCCAGATGCACAACTATCACCTGACGATGAGCACGCTCGCGTCGCCGATGAGCGAGTACTTCCCGATGTTCGACGTCGAGGTCGGCAACGAGCTGTTCTATTACATCTTCGACGGCGAGCCGGTCGCCGAGAACGGCTACCTGCAGCTGCGCGACGACGTGCCGGGTCTCGGCCTCACGCTGAAGACCGAGTTCCTCGACCAGTTCGAGATCGTGGAGTGATCATGAAAGCGCGTTACAAAGGCGTGTTCCCAGTCGCGCCGACGATCTTCACCGAGGACGGCGCGCTCGACCTCGACGGCCAGCGCCGCTGCCTCGATTTCATGATCGACGCGGGCTCGCAGGGGATCTGCATCCACGCGAACTATTCGGAGCAGTTCGCGCTAGGCGACGATGAGCGCGGACTGATCACGCGCACGACGCTCGAGCACGTCGCCGGCCGCGTGCCGGTGATCGTCACGACGTCGCACTTCAGCTCACGGATCTGCGCGGAACGCAATCGTCACGCGCAGGCGCTGGGCGCCGCGATGGTGATGGTGATGCCGCCATATCACGGCGCGACGTTCCGTGTGTCCGAAGCGCAGATCCAGGCGTTCTTCGAGGAAGTGACCGGCGGCCTCGACATCCCGCTGATGATCCAGGACGCGCCCGCGAGCGGCACGACACTGTCCGCTCCGTTCCTCGCAAAGCTCGCGCGCCAGATCGAGGCCTTGTCGTACTTCAAGATCGAGACCGCGGGTGCCGCGTCGAAACTGCGCGAGCTTATCGCGCTCGGCGGCGAGGCGATCGAAGGTCCGTGGGACGGCGAGGAGGGGATCACGCTGCTCGCCGATCTCGACGCGGGCGCGACCGGCGCGATGACGGGCGGCGGCTATCCGGACGGGATTCGCCAGATCACCGACGCGTACTTTGCGGGCAACCGTGACGAAGCGTGCGCGCAGTACGCGCGCTGGCTGCCGCTGATCAACTACGAGAATCGCCAGGCAGGCTTCCTGACCGCGAAGGCGCTGATGATGGAGGGCGGCGTGATCGCGTGCGACAAGGCGCGCGCGCCGTGGCCCGAGCTGCATCCGCAGGTTCGCGCTGGGCTGCTCGACGCCGCGCGCTGGCTCGATCCGCTCGTGCTGCGCTGGGGCCGCTGAGGTCCGTTAGCGCGGCACGCGTTTCGCGGTTCCATGTGCGAACCGCGTTTGCCGCGCGGACGGGCAGGCGTCCGCGCAGAGGCGGAACGCACATGCGTTCCGCGCTGGCGGCCGGCTCCGTGCCGGTTCGTCACGGCGTGACAGGCGGTCCATCAGAAGTCCGTCGCTGCCGACCACCAAAACTGGAGACACCATGACTGTGCTGACCCCGGCCAACCCGGCTTACGACACCGGCGAAGCCATTCCACGCCGCCGCTGGCTGCGCGTGATTCCGCCGCTGCTGCTCACGTGCATCATCTCTTACATGGATCGCGTGAACATCGCGTTCGCGATGCCGGGCGGGATGAACGCCGATCTCGGCATGGACGCGACGATGGCCGGTCTGGCCGGCGGGATCTTCTTCTTCGGCTACCTGTTCCTCCAGATTCCCGGCGGCAAGCGCGCGGCGCTCGGCAGCGGCAAGAAATTCATCGCGTGGTCGCTCATCAGTTGGGCCGCGCTGTCGGGGCTGACCGGTCTCGTCACGCATACGTGGGAGCTGCTGACGCTGCGCTTCCTGCTCGGCGTCGCCGAAGGCGGGATGCTGCCCGTCGTGCTGACGATGGTCAGCAACTGGTTCCCCGATCGCGAACGCGGGCGCGCGAACGCGATGGTCATCATGTTCGTGCCGCTCGCCGGGATGATCACCGCGCCGCTGTCCGGCTACATTCTCGCCGCGTACGACTGGCGCCACCTGTTCTTCAGTACGGGCGTGCTGTCGCTGCTGTTCCTGATCGTCTGGATGCTGTTCGCCGACGACGGCCCCGGGACCGCGCGCTGGGTGTCGCCGCGCGAGAAGGCGTACATCCTCGACGCGCTGCGCGAAGAGCAGGAGCGCAAGCGCGCGTCGGGCAAGCCGGACGCGGCGTCGTTCGGCGCGATGATGTGCAACCCGACGATCTGGCTGCTGATCGCGATCAACTTCTGCTACCAGGTCGGCATCTACGGCTACACGATGTGGTTGCCGACGCTGCTGAAGAACCTCACGCACACCGGGATGGGCAAGATCGGCCTGCTCGCGATGCTGCCGTACATCGCGATGATGGTCGGCATGTTCGCGACGTCGTATCTGTCCGACCGGACCGGCAAGCGCCGCCTGTTCGTGCTGCTGCCGCTCGTCGGCTTCGCCGCATGCCTCACGCTGTCGGTGCTGACGCACGAAACGATGCTCGTGTCGTTCGCGTTCCTGATCGGCTGCGGCTTCTTCCTGCAAGCGGCGGCCGGCGTGTTCTGGGCGATTCCGCCGAAGCTCTGCAGCCCTGAGACCGCCGGCAGTGCGCGCGGCCTGATTAACGCGCTCGGCAACCTCGGCGGCTTCTGCGGCCCGTACGCGGTCGGTGTGCTGACCCAGCACGTGAGCTCCGCGGCCGGCGTGTACAGCCTCGCGGTCACGCTCGCGGTGGCCGGCCTGCTCGCGCTGACGCTGCCGAAGCTCTGCGAGGACTGAGAAACCGACTGACGGTTGCGAACGCAACGAACCCACACTCGCCGCGGCACGATATGCGAGCCGCGGCGAAACCTCGAAGGACGGAGATTCACGATGAACGACATTTTGCTGCTGGTGCAGAAATGCGCCCATACCTTCAGCTTCTACGATCTCGAGACGAAAGCGGCGCTCAAGCACATCGTGCTGCCGAGCTTCCCACACGAGTTCACTGTCGACGCGGAGCGCCGCTTCGCGTACGTCGGCATCTTCGGGATCGAAACCGCGTGGACGCGCGGCCAGGACGGCGATCACCGGATCGCCGAGATCGATCTGCACGAGCGCAAACTCACGCGGATCCTCGACCTTTGGCCGTACTACCGGCCGCACGGGATGGCGAGCGACGCCGACGGGCGCCTGTATGCGATGAGCGAGGCGAGCGACATGCTGCTCGTGTTCGATCGTCCGCGCGAGCAGACGGTGCCGAACATGGCGGTGCCATCCGGCGGCGTGAAGACGCACCTCGTCACATTGACGCGCGACGCGAGCCGCGCATACGGCGTGCATCTGCTGTCGAACACGGTCACGCAGTTCGATCCGCGCGATGCGACGGTGACGCCGCGCGCGGTGATGCCGGGGCCGCGCCCCGAAGGCAACGCTCTGTCGAGCGACGAGAAGACGCTTTTCGTCGCAAACCGCGGCGACGACACGCTCGTCCCGATCGACACCGCGACGATGACCTGCGGCCGCCGCGTGAAGACGCGCAGCGATCCGAACCGCATTTACCGGACGAGTTCGGTCGACGGCCGCGACCTGCTGCTGCTGACGAATTCGGGCGAGCAGTCGATCTCGGTGTTCGACGCGGAGCGGCTCGAGGAAATCGAGCGCATCGCGTTGCCGGCGAATCCGACCGCGCTGTCGTTCCATCCGTCGCGGCCCGCCGCGTACGTGTCGTTCCAGGACGATCACGTGCGCGAACTCGACCTGACTGCGTGGCGCTTCGTCAACGAGATGCCGACGCTGCGCGAGCCGGACGCGTCCTATGTGCTCGCAGGCGGTCGCTGATCCGCGCGCGGACGACGCGGCGCTCGCGCTGCCCGATGCGATCGTCGACGCGCACCATCACTTGTGGCGCCTGAACGGCGACGTCCGCTATCCATGGTTGCAGGGCGCGTACGATCCCGAGCACTTCATCCTCGGCGATTACGCGGACCTGCGCAACGACTTCGGCGTCGACGAATTCCGGCGCGCGGCCGGCGGCGCGCCGGTCGTCGCGAGCGTGCACGTCGAGGCGGAGTGCCTGCGCGACGACGCGCTCGCGGAAACGCGCTGGCTGCATGACGTCGTGGTGCGTCATCCGATTCCGTCGGCAGTCGTCGCGTGGGTCGACCTGCTCGCCGACGATGCCGATGAGCGCCTCGCCGAGCAGGCCGCGTATCCGCTCGTGCGCGGCGTGCGCTTCAAGCCGCGCACGTCGGCGACGCCGGACGCCACGGTCGACGGCCCTGGCACGCTGAGCGACCCGCGCTGGCCGCGCGCGCTCGAACGGCTCGCCGCGCATGAGCTGCGCTGGGATCTGCGCGTGCCGTTCTGGCATCTCGACGAAACGGCCGCGCGGCTCGCCGATGCGCCGGCCGTCGACGTCGTGCTCGAACACGCGGGGCTGCCGTGGGACCGTTCGGACACAGGCCTCGCGCGCTGGCGGCGCGGGATGGAGGCGCTCGCCGAGCAGCCGCGCGTGTCGGTGAAGCTGTCCGAATTCGGGCTGCGCGACGCCGCATGGAACGACGCGGAGAATCGCCGGATCATCGGCGACGCGGTCGCGATCTTCGGCGCCGAACGCTGCATGTTCGCGAGCAACTTCCCGGTCGCCGGATTGCGGATCGCGTATCCGGCGCTGGTGCAGACGTTCGCGGCCGCGATGGCGGACCGGCAGCTGAGCGACGCGGCACGCCGCGCGATCTGGCATGACAACGCGATCCGGATCTACCGGATCGATCTCGACGAACCTCGCAAACTGGACATACAGACAGGACGATGATGCAGATCACCGGAGAGATGTTGATTGGCGGCGCCTCGGTACGCGGCGCTGAAGGGACGATGTTCGCGTTCGACCCGGCGCGCGGCACGGCGCTCGAGCCGCCGTTCGGCGCGAGCAGCGCGGACGACGTCGATCGCGCGTGCAGGCTCGCGCACGCGGCGTTCGATGCGTTCCGGGCGGCGCCGTTCGAAACGCGCGCGCGCTTTCTCGAGACGATCGCCGAGAACATTCTCGCGCTCGGCGACGCGCTGATCGAGCGCGCGCATCAGGAATCGGCACTGCCGGCCGCGCGGCTCGAAGGCGAGCGCGGGCGGACGGTCGGGCAATTGCGGCTCTTTGCGTCGCACATACGAGACGGGCGCTGGCTCGCCGCGACGATCGATTCCGCGCAGCCCGAGCGCAAGCCGCTGCCGCGTGCCGATCTGCGTCTGCAGAAGATTCCGGTCGGGCCGGTTGCGGTGTTCGGCGCGAGCAATTTCCCGCTTGCGTTCTCGGTCGCGGGCGGCGATACCGCATCCGCGTTCGCGGCCGGGTGCCCGGTCATCGTGAAGGCGCATCCCGCGCATCTCGGCACGTCGGAGCTCGTCGGGCGCGCGATCCAGCAGGCGGTGCGCGCGTGCGGGCTGCCGGAAGGCACGTTCTCGCTCGTGATCGGCGCGGGCAACGCGATCGGCGAGGCGCTCGTCGCGCATCCGGCGATCAAGGCGGTCGGCTTCACCGGCTCGCGCGGCGGTGGCCTCGCGCTGATGGACATCGCCGCGAAGCGTCGTGAGCCGATTCCGGTGTATGCGGAGATGAGCAGCATCAATCCATTCTTTGTGCTGCCGGGCGCGCTCGCGAAGCGCGGCGCGGAGATCGCGCGCGGGTTCGTCGATTCGCTGACGCTCGGCGTCGGGCAGTTCTGCACGAATCCGGGCCTCGTTGTCGTGCTCGACGGGCCAGATACGCAGGTGTTCGTCGATGCGGCTGCGCAGGCGCTCGGGCAGAAGGGCGCGCAGACGATGCTGACCGCCGGCATTGCAGCCGCGTATGCGAACGGCATCGCCGAGCGTGCGGCGGGCGCGAACGTGTGTGCGCTCGCGCGCGGCGCCGACACGGACGCGAAAAGCGCCGCGTGCCCGGCGTTGTTCGCGACGACGCAGCAAGCGTTCGTGTCGGACCCGCAACTCGAGGACGAGATCTTCGGGCCGACGTCGCTGATCGTGATCTGCAGGAACGTCGACGAAATGATCGCGCTCGCGGAGCACGTCGGAGGGCAGCTCACGGCGACGCTGCACGTCGAGGCGGACGACGTCGCGCTCGCGCGGCGCCTGCTGCCGACGCTCGAACGCAAGGCGGGACGGATTCTCGCGAACGGCTATCCGACCGGCGTCGAGGTGTCGCATGCGATGGTGCATGGCGGGCCGTTCCCGGCGACGTCCGATCCGCGCATGACATCGGTCGGCGCGATGGCGATCGAGCGTTTTCTGCGGCCGGTTTGCTATCAGGATCTACCTGCGGAACTGCTGCCGCCCGCGCTGCAAGACGACAACCCGCTCGATCTCTGGCGGGTGCGCGACGGCCGGCTCGGCCACGGCTAACCTGGCACACGATGAATCGCGGATCGCGCCGCATGCGCGCGCGATCCGCGCGTCGCGGCGTGAGCGCGGGATTTTGTCCTGCGGCCTCGCCCGCGCGTCGTCGACTATGATGAGTGCCTGCCAATCGACCATCGTCGAACCTCCCGCCCATGCCGACGTCGAAGCCCACTCCGTTGGTGCCGGCGCCGAGCTTCACGTCCTGACTGACCGCTGTACGCTCCAGACCTGCCGTATGCTTGCGACGGCTGGGACCGTCCGCACCGGGTCGACTTCGGCCGACCGCGTCGGGTCGGCTGTGGCCTTTGGTGGATGGTCGCGTAGCCCACGTCGGCGCAGTCCTATCGCCGACCGCCACCGCAGTTCAATCGGCATGCGTCCGTCGAAGAAGAGTATCCGGCGTATGCTAGAAAAGATTCATGCAATGACCGCTCTTAAGACGGTATGGCAAGAAACCACGGAACTGGTGGGCAGGTTGAACCGCTCGTTACGAGGCTGGGCGAACTACTTCAACGTAGGAACGGACAGACGCGCGTATCGCGCGCTCGACAGCCACACCGCTGCGCGGTTGCGTCTGCGTCGGTGGTTACGCAACAAGTACAAGGTTCGACGTCGCAGGGGCGGGACTTATCCATCCCAGCACCGCTACGGGCACTTCGCTCTCGTGCGTCTGACTGGTCCCTGGTTGTGAACCTGCCGCCAGACGAAAGAGGCGGCAACAGACAAATCGAACCTACCGCTACCGCGCCACGTCTCGATACCGACATGCGACGGATGGCTCGGCCAAACGCAAACAGATTGCGGCGCTAACCTTACTCGTCACACAAGCCCAAGGCCGTTAAGCGCCCTCCTACTAACAACAATCGGGATTGAAACTGGCATCGGGCGCGCCCGGGGAACCGCGGCTGCTTGCTTTCGACGGGCACGCGGGACATGCACGCGGAAACCCACTCAGCGATAGTTAATCGCCCACGCGAAAGGGCTGCTAATCCCATTGGTCAGATACAGGGAGATCCCTGGTTGAACCCGGTCGGTCATTTGCCTAGTATTTGAACATCATACGTATGATGTAGAGGCAAAACATGGAAACGCTTCATCGGCAGATCCTGAACCAGATGGGCGAACAGATCTGTTCAGGCAAGTTCGCGCCGGGCGACATCCTTCCGGCTGAGCCCGTGCTCGCCGAGCAAATGCAGGTCAGTCGCATCACGATTCGCGAGACGATGAAGTCGCTGTCGGCGAAAGGCATGCTCCAGGTGCGCCGCCGTTACGGCACGATCGTGCTGCCGCGTTCGCAATGGCAACTGTTCGACCCGGACGTGATCACGTGGCGCGCGCGGGCGGGGGCGGTTGACGCCGGCCTGATCCAGGACCTGATGGAGTTGCGCCTCATCATCGAACCGAACGCAGCCAAACTCGCCGCCCGGCGCGCGACCGAAGAAGACCGCGTTGCCGTGCGTCGCGCTTTCAAGGCGATGGAACGCGCAGTCGCTGGCCATGGCGAATATGTTCCCGCCGATCTCGCCTTTCACGGCGCAATCCTGAGCGCCTGCCATAACCAGTTTGTCCAGCAGATGCAAAACGCGCTGTCGGCGATTCTGCGGACGAGCTTTGAACTCAGCTCCGAAATCGCCGGTGGTCCGGCGCGTTCGCTGCCGATGCATGAAGCTCTTTGCGTGGCGATCGAAAGGGGCGATGAAGCGGCCGCGGAGGCCGCGGTACTGACGCTGATCGAGCGCGCGGAGAAGGACTTCGAAGACCGCGACAAGCTCAGGCAAACCGCCAACGACCGGCCCGTCTGACGCTTCCTGTTTTCACCATCATCGCGACGCAAGCCCTGTCGCGAGGGGCGCCATTACGCCTCGTTTTTGAACACTGGGAAAGGAACAACGCATGAATCAGCTATTCAATTTGAGCGGGCGCACGGCGCTCGTCACGGGTTCGGCCCGCGGCATCGGCTTTGCGCTTGCCGAGGGACTCGCAACCGCAGGCGCGCGCGTGATCCTTAACGGCACACGCGCCGATACGGTCGCCGACGCGGTCAGCCGGCTGGATGCGAAGGGCTTCAGCGCGCAAGGCCGAGCCTTCGACGTGACGGACGAACAGGCCGTAGCCGATGCGTTCGCCCAATGGGACAAAGACGGCGTGAAGATCGACATCGTCATCAATAACGCCGGCATCCAGTTTCGCAAGCCGCTCGTCGAGCTCGAACTGTCGGACTGGCAGCGCGTGATCGACACCAACCTGACCAGTGCCTTCATCGTATCGAAGCAGGCGGCACAACGGATGATCGCGCGCGGCACGGGCGGCAAGATCGTCAACATCGGCTCGCTCACCAGTGAGGCCGCTCGCGCGACGGTGGGCGCATACACCGCGGCGAAGGGCGGCATCAAGATGCTGACCCGCGCGATGAGCGCCGAGTGGGCCGCATCGAACATCCAGGCGAACGCGATCGGTCCCGGCTACATCCTGACCGATATGAATCAGGCCCTCGTCGAGAACGCCGCCTTCGATGCCTGGGTCAAGAACAGCAACCCGTCGCAACGCTGGGGCAGACCGGAAGAACTCGTCGGCACGGCGGTGTTTCTTGCGTCGCCCGCATCGAGCTACGTCAACGGCCAGATCATCTATGTCGACGGAGGCTGGCTGGCCGTGCTTTGAAAGCAACTCACGAGGGGTCTATCACAACTAGAAGAACGGCACGATCCCCGCTCATCACACAGTGTGTGCCGTCTTTCGCGGCACCGATCGGAGACATCATGGAAAGCGTCAAACCCGTAGCAACCCAGAGATGGTGGTATCTGATGCCTATCATCTTCATCACTTACAGCCTCGCCTATCTCGATCGTGCGAACTACGGTTTCGCCGCGGCCACCGGAATCGACAAGGACCTCGGCATCACGCACGGCATGTCGTCGCTGATCGGCTCACTGTTTTTTCTCGGCTACTGTCTGTTTCAGGTGCCCGGCGCGATCTACGCGCAGCGCAACAGCGTCAAGAAACTGATTTTCTTCAGCCTGATCCTGTGGGGCCTCTGTGCCGCAGCGACGGGCATGGTCAGCAACATTCCAATGCTGATGGTGCTGCGTTTTGTGCTCGGCGTCGTGGAGGCCGCAGTGATGCCGTCGATGCTGATGTATATCAGCCGGTGGTTCACGCGAACAGAACGTTCGCGCGCCAACACGTTCCTGATTCTCGGCAACCCTGTGACGGTGCTGTGGATGTCGGTGGTGTCCGGCTATCTGGTGCACAGCTTCGGCTGGCGCGAGATGTTCGTGATTGAAGGCATACCTGCGCTGGCGTGGGCCGTCGTGTGGTGGTTCACGGTCAAGGACAAGCCGGCTGACGCGCCCTGGATGAGCGAAGCAGAAAAGACCGAACTGCAGGCGCGCCTGAAGGCCGAACAGGCCGACATTGCGCCGGTGCGCGACTACAAGACCGCATTCCGCTCATCGATCGTGCTGAAATGCTGTGCGATCCACGCGCTGTGGAGCGTGGGTGTGTACGGTTTCATCATGTGGCTGCCGTCGATTCTCAAGACGGCTTCGACGATCGATATCGTGTCGGTCGGCTGGCTTGCCGCCGTTCCGTATCTCGCTGCGATCATCCTGATGCTGCTCGCATCATGGCTGTCCGACAAGACCCGCAACCGCAAGCTGTTCGTCTGGCCCCCGCTGCTGATCGGGACGATTGCATTCGTGGGTTCGTACATGATCGGCAGCTCGCACTTCTGGACCTCGTTTGCGTTGCTGGTCGTGGCAGGTGCAACGATGTATGCACCGTATGGACCCTTCTTCGCGCTCGTTCCCGAACTCATCCCGAGCAACGTGCTGGGCGGCGCGATCGGACTCATCAACTCATGCGGCGCGATGGGCGCGTTTCTCGGCTCCTGGATCGTCGGCTATCTGAACGGTGCGACGGGTAGCCCGGCGGCGTCGTACATGTTCATGGCGGGCGCGCTGCTCTGCTCTGTGATTCTGATGATCACCGTGCCTGAGCACTCCGGTCAGCGCTCGAAGCAGGAAGGGCGCCTCGCAGTGAGCCGCTGATAAACCGCCACGCCACGACTCAACATTTGCAATGGCAGGAACAACATGACAACGCTGATCACCGATGTAAAGGTCATCCTGACCGCGCCGGAAGGCATCAACCTGATCGTCGTCAAGGTGGAGACCAATCAGGCTGGACTGTATGGGCTCGGTTGCGCGACGTTTGCGTATCGGCATGTAGCGGTCAAATGTCTGGTCGAGGAGTATTTGCGACCGCTTCTGATCGGCAGGGACGCCGAGGCGATTGAGGAGCTGTGGCAACTGATGCACCAGAACGCGTACTGGCGCAACGGCCCCATCGAGAACAATGCGATCTCGGGCATCGACATGGCCTTATGGGACATCAAGGGCAAAATGGCGGGCATGCCGCTCTATCAACTCTTCGGCGGCAAGTGCAGGGAAGGGGTGCCCATCTATCGCCATGCGGACGGGCGTGATCTCAACGAGTTGTGCGAGAACATCCAGAAGTATCGGGAGCAGGGCATCACGCACATTCGCTGTCAAAGCGGCGGCTACGGCGGAGGCGGCTATGGCAAGGCGCCATTGGGCGCGCCGGCGCGCGCGCCTGAGGGCGTGTATCTCGACAGCAGGAAGTACATGCGCGAGACCCTCAAACTCTTCGACGGCATTCGCAGCAAGGTCGGCTTCGACGTCGAGTTGTGTCACGACGTGCATGAGCGGCTCAAACCTGTCGAAGCGATCCGCTTCGCGTGCGAGCTCGAGCAATACGAGCTGTTCTTCCTTGAAGATGCGATTGCGCTAGAAGAGGGCGAATGGATACGGCAACTGCGCACAAAGACGACGACACCTCTCGCTCAGGGCGAACTCTTCAACAACCCGTATGAATGGCGCTTCATGATCACTGAGCGCCTGATCGACTTTATACGCGTTCACCTGAGCCAGATCGGCGGGATTACTGCCGGACGCAAGCTGCAGATATTCGCCGAACAATTTGGCGTGAGGACAGCCTGGCATGGTCCGGGCGATATGTCGCCGATGGCTCACGCGGCGAACATTCATATCGATCTCGCTGCGCGCAATTTCGGGGTTCAGGAATGGTCGGGCACCGAGCCGCCCAACTTTGTCATCCAAGCCCTGAAGGGTCCGCGGGCGGCATTGCTGGACGTCTTCCCAGGCTTGCCCGAGTTCCGCAACGGGCACGTGTATGCGAACGACAAACCCGGTCTCGGAGTCGATATCGACGAAGCTGAAGCGACAAAGTACCCGTGTGAAAACACCGTGACGACCTGGACCCAAACCCGGTTGAAAGACGGCACCTTGCAGACGCCTTGATTGAGAGCAAGCGCCGGGCGTATTCGTTGTCTGAACGGCTTGGGCATGCTTTACGTCGCAAGCTGGCTATCCTTGGTGGCCTCGGATATACCGATAATGGGAAATCGTAGTAGGCATCGGGGCCACCGATACGGTTCGGGTCATTGGTCGACTTCCGGATTCGGCAGACATCGGCCAGAGAGCGTCATTCACTCACATACCTGCATAGGCATCCGGACGGCGGCTCCATTTGGACAAGCGGCCGTTCCGCCAATCTCGTTGCCGTCTTCAACTGATTGCACGGCAGGAGCGGGTTGGTTCCTGCAGGCTCTCCGGGATCTTTACCTGGTGTTGCAGTCAATTCTCGGCGTCGCGGAGCATGCGATGGAGTATCTCGCCTGCCGGGCTATCTCATGAATCAGGCCAATAGCTTCCGGAATCAACGTGGACATCACTCGTACGGCTCTGTCGCCTCCTGCAGCCGCGCCCTGCGCGACGATTGAATCGGCGCCGGCCGCGACCGCTTCGCGAGCCAGTGCCAAGTCCGAACCTAATTAGCTTGGCGCCGCGCGCCGCGACTGGCTGACGTGACCACGGAAAAGCTCTTTCCGCGACGCTTGTATGTGCCAGCTATGGGCCGAAGGTGCAGGACACTTGTCTGGACAGATGCTCAGTAACGCACTGAAATAGATGCTGTCGGATGGGGGCTCAACGCTTACGGAGGTCTCCATGACTTTGACATTTATCGAGAGGGAAAGCATAGGTTATGCAACGTGTGAAGTACGAACGAAAAGGAGACGTGATAATGAGCAGAATCATTAACTCGATGATCGTCGGTGCGTTTTTTTCTGTTTGTACTGGGCTCACATGGGCTCAAAAGAACGACATGCCTCAGCAGGGTAGCGCGACATATGTGGGCTACTACCTCAATCACGTGTTATCGACCATGGAAATGGGTGACCAGGGCTCGGGCACGGTGATTGAGGGATTCGGAATTACTCGCAACCCCAGCGGGCAAAAGCCTTTCGACAAACTTTCAGTGCACTGTCTGTTTTTTGAAGGAGCCCGTGCCGGCCAGTATTCGGAGACAGGTTCCTGCACCGAGACGGATACCGACGGTGACATGATCTACCTTACGGTCTCGACGGACGCGCAGACATTGACCGGGGGCACGGGAAAGTACAAGGGCATCACCGGTGACGGCACATTCTCAGGACATCCCTTGCGGCCACCAGCACCCGGCACGTTTGCTGTGATGTTGGACCACAAGGTGAATTGGAAAATCAAGTAGCGGTTTTTCGCATCCACAGGTCAGAAGCGCGATGTCCGATGTGCGTCGCATCACTGACGTTTAACCGCTGAATCCACGAACGGCGTGCAGTGGGTCGTGAGTACGCGTTCGTTGACGTTGACACCTGACATTCGCGCCCACCGATGCGCGAGCGGCAGGAAAGCGACCTACAGCCGCCTCACCGACGTCGCCCACTGGACGTCCGCATTGGCCGAGCTGCTGCCCCCGAGAAACCGGCTCGGATGGCCGGACCACTCTGTTACCTGCCGTTGAACCCTGACCGCGCGACCGGCTGCAGTGGGTCGTAAGTACGCATTCGCCGATGTGAGAGTCGTCGCTCCGGAGCCGGCTCGGGCGAACGGCCGGTTAGTACCGTGCAGCCGCCCGATGAGGGTCGGTAGCTGAGCGTCTGCAATGGCCGACAACTGGGCAATCAGTTTCCCGACGGGGGAGACTGCGGCAGCGGACTGCGATGAACTGGTTTCACTGCAGGCAATTTCCCTCGACGAGCGCAGGGGGCAATTTCATGTCGCGCTTTGTGATCATCGTGATGCGCTGGCCAGGTTCCAGTCTTAGCGTCGGCTGGATATTCATGTTGCGCTGGAGAATGGTCTGCGTGGTTTGCGATAGCGACTGCGCGGCTGCCGACGTCAACGTATCGGATGTTCCGCCGTTGATGTTGATCGTCGTGCCGGTAGGTTGAGCCTGGTTGTGTCCAATCCATGCAGCAACGCCAGCGATCAGGAAGGTCGAACCAAAGATCCGGAAGAAGTGATTGTTGACGTCTGCAGTGACGCCGGCTTCACCGTTGGGGTCGGCGCCGCTCAATCCATCCAGTCGCATGCTCGCGCCATTCGGGAATATCATGCGGGTCGCTGCGATCAGCATGCGTTCCTGACCCACCGCGACGTCGTTGCTGGTGACCCCGATAATCCGGGTGCCCCTGGGAATTAGCCTGCAGGTGCCGTTGATGCTGTCATATATATCGCGATCAACCATCGCGCGAAAGGCGCCTGGCATGTCGCTGTTTGCTCCCTGGAGGGCGACCGTCTGTATTGCCGTGCCTCCCATCACCATGTAGGGCGATTCGGCTGGCACTGGTATTAACGGCGCGTCCTGCTGGTCATTGCCCCGGGTCTCCAGCCAGTTCGCGTTGCGTTGCGCCGTCGCGCTGCTTTCGCTGAGATGCGTCAGCCCCGAGGCGGCGGCCGACAGCTGAGACTGCATACCTTCGGGTGCTACGTCACGTGCCTGCGAGATAGCGCGCGGCAAATCATTTTGCATTGCGTCGAGCGAATTCTCGCTACGCTCGCGATTCTCACGTGTCGCACCACCCGTATCCTCGTAGGCAACCAGCGACTGATTCTCCATCAGCTCGGCCTGCCGCTGCCGGGCGAGGCGATCGGCGTCGGTCGATCTGCCAGCACCCGCGCCAGGCGGGTGGTAGCCGGGCGGCACCGGACCTGCGTCATCGCCCGGCCGGCCTTTGGGAATTCCGGCTTCTTCGGTCGGAGTGCCGCTAGCGACAGGGCTACTTGCAGGTGGCTGCTGCGCATTCCTGCGTGTTTCGGCGAGTGCGTGTTGCTGCTCGAGACGCTTGCGCAGTGCATCCGGCTGGGCTTCGGGATCACGTGCCGCGGCCTCGAGTTCTTCGCGTTGCTGGCGTTCTGCTGCGGTCTCGTGCGGATGGGAGAAGTGGCGGATCAGGACAATTGCCAGCAGGACTGAGCACATCGCGGCGAGCAGCGTCCTGGCAAGGTTGCGGCGGATACGGGTTTGCCGCCGCGGTTCCGGTGTGATGGGTGGTGTCCCGGTGTTCTGCACGCCCTGATAGGGACGGTCTGCCGGGTTTGGGACTTCCCGAGGCTCGTCGGGCATCGTCATGATCAGGACTTCCCGTAGATGCTGCGCATGCGAGCCGGGTCGCAGTCCGTCAACCGGCAGTCGTTGCTGTTGCTATTGCCATTGAAAATCCGGACCTCATCCTTGTCGCGTTTCAGCAGGACTCCGTATGTGGTCATCTGTTGCACTTCGTAGAAGTCGTTGCCGATCGGGATGAAGTTCGCAATTTCGGCCTTGCCGTCCCTGTCCATTACGAACACCGCGGGCAGTTCGACGTTATGAGGCAACTGGAAATAGGTGAAGCGACCGTCGTCGAACACCATCGTTGGCGTGAATGGCGCGCTGCCGCTCACGCGGTAATTGAAATTTGCGCGCGTCAGGTCGACCCGCGGACCGTTTCCAGTGACACCAGGTGGCCCCGATCCAGGCAATCCCGTCGAGGTGGAGCGCGCATATTCGACCCCAAACGCCGACGGTTGGCCTCCGGGGGCGACGGCATCCTGATCGGCGTAATGCCACGACACACGGTGATAAAACTCGCCTGAGTCGGACGAGCGGATCTCGAGTTCATAGCGGCGTTGTGTGGTGATGATGGTGGTCGGATTGCGCAAGCCGGACTGCCGGGGTTCAATCATCACATCCTGCCGGGTGATCGCGGTATGCAGGATCCAGCGCTTCGTGTCGGACATGTAGACGCCGATTACCTTTTCGTCGTCGGCGAACTGGATGTGCGTTTCCTGGTTGGCCAGCGTGTGAATCGGGTACGTATAGTCCTTGTCATAGTCGTAGATAACGAGCGAGGCGTCGTCGGGGGCCCGGTAAGGGCCGTTGATACCGGCACGTGGCCGGGAAGCCGGATGCCCGCGAACGGATCGAATGCCCGGCATCGCTGAGGGGAGGGCCGACGTCGGCGTGTTTGCGGGTAGAGGCCCTGAGGACGGGGACAATTGTCCGGGAGTCTGTGCATCCGCGTGACCAGCGCCGGTCGCGAGCGTGGCAGTCGCGACAAGGGACAGCACGAAGAAGAGCAGGGTGGGCGACTTCATTGTGCAGCTCCAGGATTCACACCGACGTATGGTGTCAAGGTCATGTGGGTGATCCGCAGCCCGAGCGGATTGTCTTTCTCTTCACCGGGACGCAAGGCTTCAGGCGCGAGGAGGAAGGTGAGTGTGAGCAGTTTCTGTTGCGGCGCCGATGGCTTGCCGTTGAGGCTTTCGATCAACGTAAAGATCACATAGGCGAGCTGGCCGTCAGGTGAAAACGACGTGGAGTTTTCGATAAATTCGCGGGTGAGACCGGGTGTAGTTACTACGCGCTGGGCGACCGGGTCCGTCTGCGTGATGTAGGTTTCAAGTTCCTTTGTGGCTGCGCCTGAGGTCCAGCCGGAAGCGGCCGGAATTTGCCGGGTAAGCGTGTCCTGGCTGTCGGCTTCGATGGTGAACACGCGCGTCGCCCACTTCACCAGAAAATAGCGTTTGTTCGCGGCGGTCGCGTTGTACTGTTCGGCATAGCGGTCCGAGACCCACACGGCTCCGGATTTCCCATCATGCTCAACAAAGTAGGGCTTCGGACCGCTGTTGCCGCTCTGAACGACGAGCGCAACGGTCTGACCGAGCGCGATCAACGCAAAGAGCGCGGCGACCTTGATCGCGACCCGCTTTTCCCAGACAGGTTTCTGGAACGCGGCGAACCAGCCGGGAACGCCCAGGCCCGTGTTTGGGGGCGATGGCTGTTCCACAGCGGGCGCGTCCGCCTTAGCAGCGGGCCTCCTGTGCGTTCCTGGGGCAAACATGTGGTGCTCCTCATCCACGTTCAGAGTGGTAGACTGCTCCGAACGGTCGTGTCAGTCTGCGGAGGTAATCCGTGAAAAGCCTTAAACTGGTTCTTCTTTTAGCAATCAGTTTGATCGCAGTGCTGTTATATGCACTCCGAGGTTCTGCAATTGCCGGGCTGTTTTCCGCTGTTGCATTTGCTACGTGGTGTTTCGTTCGAAGCAGTACCGCTGAGACGCGGAAAATCCGTGACGCTGCACAAGAATCGGCAGATTCGACGAACGCTCTGCGCGGTCGCGAGTTGGCAGAACACAATCGCTGATTCATTGGAATTGTCCGAAGCGGCGCATCGCCTGACCTACGGATCCGCTACCGAAACCTCCTGCAGGTGCAGGGTTCCCGCCTGACACGAGGGCTGTTGCGATGCCAGGTGCGAGCCACATCAAATACGCTCCGACGCACGCCACGAAGGCCAGTGCCAGTATTGGCAGGATGTTGCTCGCGAAGTAGTCGGCTCCGGCGAGCCCATTGGACAGTGCGATCTGGTCGATCAGGCCTTTGAGAGATGGCAGTGCGCCATTGACCACCAGGGTCATCATCAGCCATGCCACTACCTTGTACAGGCCGGCGACGATCGTAAAGCGCAGCCAACCATTGAACAAAAATTCCGTAGGCGGCAAGAGGAACCACGGTATCAGTACAGGTCCGAGACAGAATGCGAAAGCCATCAGAAACGAGCCCAACTGGATCACCAAAACAAACGCCAACCCCATGAAGAGAAGCGCAGCCGCCGCGATCACCTTTGCTGCGAAGGCGAGCAGCGTATAAGCCAGCGTGGCCATCATGTTCTGTAGATCGAGAGAGACTCCACCCGACGTGGATGCGTTGCTCGAAGGGGCGCTGCACTCCTGATGGGTACCAGACAAGATCTGACCATCGGATGTCATGTTTGGTACCTGCTGGCAGTTTTGGGAGGCTTGCTGACGAGCCGACGAAAATATCTCCTGTACGCCACCCCACAGCGTTTGCAACACCATCGTTGCGTTGGCGCTGCCACCGATCGCGTGATCGGCCATCTTCTGCATGTTGCCAACGAAGAAGTCGCGGGTGACGCCTGTCCATGTGGTCAACATAAACAATATGATTGCGGTGCGCATCAGCAGGTTCAGAAGCGATGCCACGTAACGTGCTGTATGACCCTCAAGCACCCACAGCAACGTTCGCCACGACGCCACGATCAACCCAAGCGCCATGAGCAGGTCGATACCGTCGTTCACGAACAGGCTGTACATGTTCACGCCGGCGCTTTGCATTTGCTGGAAGAGCTGGTTTGTTACGGTGATCGGATCCATAAAGTCAGTGCCAGATTCCCGTGAGATGGAGCGTGAGAACAACTAGCAGGCCTGCAAGCGCCGCAAGTGCTCCGGCTACAAGATGGGCGCGGGTATTCAGGATGACGAGCGCCCCCCAGAGTGTGTTGAGTCGCCAACTGCGGGTGATGCGCCTGTCGGTCGGGTCAAGCCAGTCATCGTTTTCTGGCGTGACCCTCGCACAAGCCTGGTTCCAGTGACGTGCCACGACCCGCATTTCTGTGCGGGAGCGGCACAATCGTTGGAAAAGCCAGCGCTTAAGCATTGCCGATTACCCGCGCTCTTCAGTTGCGCAGCAAGTCAAAGTGACCACGTTTGATCGTGTCTTTTTCCTGCTGGTCGAGACGTTTGGCGGCTTCCTGACGGGCCTGCATCTGTTCTGCGTAAGCCCGACGTGCCGCGGCTTGCTGCGCGGCTGTGTCAAGTTGCAGCCAGAGAATGCCGAGCACACCGGATGCAATCAGCGTCAACACACCGATCACAATCCATGTTGTGGCGGAGAGTCCGAGGAAATCCTTCATTTCATCGTCCTTTGCTCTGTTGGTGTTGTCATTGGGCGTCGTTCAGGAGGTCGAACTGCCCGTTCTGAATCTGGCTCTTTTCGGTCGAGTCGAGTTGTTGCGCGCGAGCCTGCCGCGCTTGCATCAAGGCTGAAGCTGAAGCTTGCGATTTCGCTTGCTCGACACGATCCTGCATTTGCTGTGCGACTTGGCGCTGCAACAGCGCGTGCAGATCGACCATCTCGCCGGCGAGCACGCTTGATTGCTGGTTGAGCATCTGCAGACCCTGCACATTGCCGGTTACGTTCGGGATCTGTGACTGGATTTGCTGCAGGTTTCGGGCCCTGTCAGCAAGCGTGCCGAGATTGCCCATATCCTGATCCAGCTGCTGCTGATAAAGGCCGCCGCGCGTTGTCGCGAGATTTGTATAGGCCGAGAGCCACTGCGACGGAGACATGCCGGTCGCGTTCATCTCGGACACGCTGCGCCCGAAAAGCGAACTTGTGGCGTTAGCTGCCTGACCGAGTTTCGACACGGCGCTATAGAGGGACTGGTAGTTGGTGATCTGGGTGCGGTACGGTCCGAACGTCTGACTGACCATCGATTCCGGAACCTGTTTCAGGTTCTGCACCATCGTCACATACTGCTGCAGTCGCGTGATCTGCGCCTGAACATTCTGTTCGACCATCTCCGCCTGCTTGCCGACTGACGCGGCGAGCTCGGCATGGTTCATCAACTGCGTGATCTCGGTTGAGCCTCCCGTTACTCCGCCGCCGCCCGCGCGGGCGGTCGGGTCGAGAAGGAAAGTGACGATCACCGTCGCTGTGGCTAACCTATGTCTATATTCGCGCATACATCACCTCATCATCACTGGATTGCGCAAACTGGCTTCTTTCGATGCTTCCAACAGCGTCACGCAGATAGGCTTCCTTCCAGTCCGGCTGGCCCGAGCGGAGGTGGCGGTCGAACAGGATCTGGGCGCTCATCTCGGAGCGCAGGATCGCGATCGAGCGTGGATCGAGCGGCACCGAGATACGGCGTGATGCACCGCCCTGTTCGGTGACGAAGTAATCGCGCTTTGCGACGAGCTTCTGGATCGTCTGGATCTGTCCATCGGAGAGACCAAAATCCCGCTGGTAAGCTGCCTTCGCCGACGGGGTGAAGTTTTCGACCGGCACGAACACGCGGATCAGGACGTTGTCGCGGATCTGTGGCCAGATCTTTGAGGTGGCGACCTGTTCGGGTGACTGGGCATCCATCCACACGCAGCCGAGCTCCTTGCGCATCGTGACGATCCAGTCCCCGATCTGTTTCGCGAACGCATCGTCATCGAGGAGGTTCCAGATCTCGGGCAACAGGACTAGGGTCGGGCCGATGACGCCGCGCGAGCGCCGCTCCCGTAGCGCATCCTGGATCCGGTAGGTCACGTACGAAAGGAACGGACGCGCGATCACCGGATTCCTGAGAATCCGTTTCGTCTCCATCGACACCCAGCGCGCCTCATCGAAACTGTCTTCGACGTTGTCGAAGTAGTGAGCGTGCACCGCGTCGCCAACCCAGAGCGCCAGCTCGTCAGCGAGCGCTCCCTGCGGAAGCGACACGTGGATGGTGTGCAGGCGCCAGAAGCGCGGGTCCCTGCGGCTGCGCGTGGCCGCCAGCGCTTTCTGGATTTCCTGCAGATCCGTCGCCTGCACCTGATAGGTGCCGCGCTGTTCAATGAGCATCCTGATCCAGTCGACGAGGAATTCCATATGACGTGGATCGGCGAGCAACACCAGGGGATTGGCCTGCGCGAGCTCATCACTTGAGACCCCGGGCGCATCCGGGTCGAACTGCATGTAGCGGCCGCCCTGCAGGATGGTCGGGATTCGCATCGACAGGTCCTTGTCGAAGCCATAGAGCCACGCATGCGGATATTTCCTGAACAGCGTCGCGCAGAGCAGCATGAAGATCGTCTTGCCGAACCCGGTGCGCCCACAGATCAGCATATGGCCCACGTCGGCGAGAAACCCGGTGAACCAGAAAGGCGTGCCGTAATCAGTCGGAAACGCTGCCAGTGCCGGACACAGCTGGCCGGTTTCGCGGGTCAGGTGATGATTGACGGCGTGTCCGCGCGAGACACCACGCAGCGGCAGCATGCGGGCGAGGGCGCGGGTGTCGAGAAACGCCCAGCGCGCGCACTCGCGCCACATGCCGGGAATCGTCGTGGCGAACGACGAGAACGCGTGCAGGGTTTCGCGCACCGGCACAAAGTGGGCGCCGCGCAGCACTTCCTCAACGGCCTTGTAGGTGGCAACCGCCTGAGCATAGGCGGATTCGGCGGCGACCTGAACATTGGCGGGGGTCTCTTCATAGACGGGCGACCAGGCAACGATGGAGAGGTTGTAGAACCCATACAGTTCCTCAGCCATTTCGACCTTGCCGGCCCGCCGGTTGGCCTCCTGGGCGGCGCTCGAGCGTGCCTCGTTCTGACGGGCGCCAGCGGTGTCGCCACCCTTGAGTGCCGCCGCGAGCACCGCACGGGCGTCCAGCCTGCGGCCTTCGTGATACTTGCGGATGCTGTCAATGAAGCGCTTCGCGGCACCTGGGGTTGCAAGGCGGGAACACGTGACTTATCGTCAGTTCACCGGGAATCTTGAGCAGCCCGTCAAGGCTGGTCGGCGAGACGTTGTCCGGCCAGAAATCGCGTCGGGCTGGAATGCCCGTCGCGATGCCGAAGCGGCACCGGCCGTTGGAATAGAAGTGCAGGTAGTCGTGGCCCGGTGTGACCTCAGTGTCACACATCTCGAGATCGAGCGCGGGGGTCTCGGGAATCGTGAGCGCCCTCACATGATCACTTGGCGGTGAGCAGCATGCGTGCATGAAGGCGCCGAACATTTCACCCGTGAGACGCCGGCACGCGAGGTGGGGATTGGCTGCGGTGAAGCCGAAGAGGGTGTTCTCGAACGCGTCGACAACCGCGGCGAGTTCGGACGCGGTATAGGCGAACAGGTACTGATCCGAAAACGTGCCGCGCACCGCCTGTGCAAGCGAGCCAATTACCGACAGATTGTCGTGCGTCATGCCGTGCATCACGCGGCCGGCGAACCGGTCGATGCCCACGTCGGGCAGCAGCGTGAGCGTGACATAGTGGCGGTTGACATAGTTGGCCGCCTGCTCGAAGGTGCGGCGGCGTTCATCGTCGATGGTCTGGGCGACGGCGTCGGGCAAGGGCACGGTTACATACCGGTCGGTGTGGCGCCGGTGCACCGTCCACCAGAGCGTGACCGGCCGTCGCGTCAGGTCGCGCATCGCGTCCATCAGGTTGTCCATCAGTTCGAGCATCTGGCTCGCCGACATGCTGTCGGTATCGGGGCCGGTGAACTCATAGGTGGCCATCAGCGCCGAGTCCTTGTTGACGATCAGCGAGTCGTGGTACTTGAACAACCACGGCACCATTTCAGCGGTCGACCGGCGCTGACCGTCCAGCCGCTGGCCGATGGCAGCGAGCGACTCGGAGTCGTACGGTGAGAGCGGGCGCTGAGCGTGATCGGGGTTCAACACAGGGTCCCCCTGCCAAAGCCCTTCGGGCGAGCGTTGAGTTTCTGGTGCAACATCTGGCGGGGCTCGTAGAAGTCGCCCTGCCGGCTGTACTTCGTGTAGCAGCTGATCTGGTCAGGATCGCGCCTGACTGCCATCCACAGGACGGGGTGCGTAACGAGCATTGTCAGCAGCACCCATGGGTTGCGCAGGCCCGCCGCCACGGTGATGACGATCAGCACTTCAGCGACACACCACCGGCGATCAATGCCGAACAGCAGAAACTGCTCGAGCAGGGTCTTGCGGATACGGGCGACGAGCGGGTCGTCGGGTTCGTCACTCTCGCGTGATGTCGTGAGGGCAGGTCCGGTCATGATCGATGCTTCCTCAGAGCGAGGCGCTGCAGGCGGCGCCGTGATTGAAGACCTGCGCCCACAACAACGGCATGTTGAGGATGGCCAGTGTGCCCATCACGCCGCGCAGCACATGTGTCTTGATGTTGCTGCGTCCGTCATCCAGCAGCCACAGCACGATCGAGCCGACGAGTGCCGAGAGCGACACGACTTCGAGCAGTTCGTTGTCCAGCACCTGCTGATAAACCGTGCACAGGCCGCCGTTCCACATGCCGGCATGGGCGAAGGTGGGAATCAACGACAGCCAGAGCACCAGCAGCGTGAAGCGCAGCGGCTCGCGGTGCGGATTGAAATGGGCATCGCCGGGGTGCGCGGCCAGGGCGGTGATGGCATGCAGAAGCGCGCGGGCGGACGGAAGTTCGAACCGGCGCCTGATCGGGCGTATGGACACAGGCTCAGGCATGGCGTAGTTCCTCGATCGGAGCGGCGGCATACCGGGAAAACAGCAGGCGCGTCTGGTACCGGCCGTTATTGACGCCGAGCACTTCGCGGATCTCGACGGGGCCGCGCAGCGCGCCCTGACGCTCGGCGTGCACGAAGAAACGGAAGGTGGACGCGATCTTCATGCGCAGATCCTCGATCGTGAGCAACCGTCCTTCGTCACTCATGCGGATCAGTGATTCGAGGCGCGCCGGCGCGGTATCGGACGAGTCGGCATGAAACGAGACGATCGAACCCGGGTGTCCGGTATTGAGCGCTTCCATCAGGTCGAACGCTTCGGCGCCGCGGACCTCGCCAACGATGATGCGGTCGGGCCGGATACGCAGTGCGAAGCGCACCAGATCGCGGATCGTCACGCCCAGGTTGGTCTCGAACGCCACGACGTTGGGCGCACACACCTGCAGTTCGGCGGTGTCCTCAATGGTGACGATCCGGTCGCCTTCAGGAATGACGTCGATGAGCGCGTTCAGCAGGGTGGTCTTGCCCGACGAGGTGCCCCCCGAAAACGCGACGTTGATCCGCTCGCGCATGACCCACTCGAAGAACGCGCGGACGGCCGCGCCACCGGCGCACAGGTGCAGGAGCAGCCTGTCGTTATGGCGGGCGCCAAAGCGGCTGGCCGACGCGGGCAGTGCGTCGAACGCGCCGGAAAGCTCGTAGTCGGTCAGATCGATTCGGTGACGCGCGTGCTTGCGGATCGACATCATGTCCCCATGCAGCGCGACTGGTGCACGCGCAGCAGCGATCCGCAGGCCGGGCAGCCGCGCATCGAGCAGCGGTGTCTGGGCCTTGGCATTGACATTGGCAAGAATGGTGATCGAGCGGTCCAGCGCGTCCGGATCGATGGAACAGTCGTCGACATGGGTAATGACGCCAAGGCGCTCGTACCAGATGTCGTCCGCGCGATTGACCATGATTTCCTGAACATGCGGGTCATTCATCAGTGGCTGCAGTTCGCCGAGGTAGTCGTTGAGGACTTCGATCGCGTAGTCGTAGGTCAGCTTGTTCATTCGCTGGCCTCCCAGTCGGCGAGCGTTGCACCGGAGCGCGGGCGAGGGATGGATTCGACGCTCCGGGTGTCGTCGAAGCGTGTTGGAGCCGCCGCTGGCGTGCGAAGTAGTCGTGACACGGATGCTGCCGATGCATCGGTTATCAGTTGTCGATAGACCTTGCGTGCATAGGTGAGGCGCAGTGCGGGCGTCGTCGCGTTATAGGCGCCGATGGCGTTCCAGGTAAGACCGAGACGGGCAATGTTCCTGGCCAGGATCCAGGTGCCAACGTAGGCGCTGGTGCATCCATCGTAAAGCGCTGCACGTGTCACGCCGTAGCGGGAGAGCCGCGTCAGCCAGCTGGAATTGATCTGCATGAGGCCGATGTCGATGCTGCCATCTGCGTTGGCGTGGGTGACAGTGGGCCGCAGGCCTGATTCAACCGCCGCGATGGCGCGCACAAGATGGACGTTGACGTGGTGGAAGGCGGCCGCCTCATCGAGGCAATCAGCGCGCGCCGTGGACCATAGCAGTGCGCCGGCGAGCAATGTCATGACGGTTTTCGGTTCCACTTTCTTCCTGCCTTCGTCGCCCGTGCCACGTGGTCAAAAAGGGCCTGCCAGGAATGCCGGGGAAAGACAGCCCGGCAGGCAACAGCGCGTGTCGGTCAAGGGTGAGCCGACGGAACTGATTTAACAGGCAGAGCGCAGGAAAGTCGCGGAAATGGTTGCACGTCGCGAACGCAGGTTTAAGCGCTATTTTTAGGTAGTAAGGGCCTTCCGTTATTACGACAGGTAATTCGATGGGCCGGTTCAAGGGCATGCACAAAGGCCAGAACGGCAATCGAATCAACGATGTACGAACGGAAAAGGACCGATCCAAAGGCCGCGCGTGAAGCGTGCAGCTATCGCTCCACGCGCTAAATGCGGCAAACGCCATGAACGGGAAAAAGGCCTCGCTCGAACAAGGGCCTGGAGAAAGGCCGGCAGCTGCCTGAAAGGGGAAAGTGCGGCAAAGCTGATAAGGATACCAAAGCTCTTCGGACTTGTCCGCAAAATGACTGCACGGCGTGCGCGTCGATCGTGCAACCATTTTGGGGTGATCGGGCGTTGCGCTGCCTACAGTACGGATAACGCAATGGCGTTTCTGTGGGCTTGCAGGTAATGAGCCCCAGCGACCTGCGGCGATCCGCAACGACTCAAACCAATGCGATATGACCCAACAGAACTATCAGGTTGCACTCAGGGCGCTGGTGCTGGAACAGCAACCGCTATGGTGGCCCGTACTGGACCAGTGGGTTTCCCGCTTTGGGGGCTGGTGGGCGCATGAGCACGACGAGTCGCGGGACCCCGCGTGGGCCATCGCCTGTCAGGCGTTGCGTCGGGATCCCCTGCTGGCTGACGCCCATCGTGCTGCCCATTTCCTGGCAATGCTGCCGTTCAACCGATGGCATGCGGCGACACCCAACGGGCGACGGTGGAATCCGCTCCACGAGTCCTTTGCGCCATTTACGGCCCGGGTCATGCCCGAGGGAGTGGTGACCTTTGTGGCGCCAGACTTCGAGACGCTGCGTTCGACCGAAACCGTGAAGTGGCTGTGGGCAACGTGGCTCGGCGAGTATGCGAAACGCATGCCCCGTGGTTGCCAACATGTTTCCCAACATGGCCTCCAATGATGATCCCGGATGGATGGCTCATGATGGGCGCGGCCGCGTGCGGCGTCGCGTTCGGTGTCGTGCAATTTACGCCACGATTCCGACGTCGGGCGGGACGGCCTCGCGCGCCAATGCCAATGCCAATGGCGATGACCTGTGCGCGCCGGACGGGCAGCGGCCATGTGGCCGAGGGCGCAGGTGATGCTGCGCCATCGGCCTACCACCTCGCCGTGCTCGATTACACAACCCTGATTGCGATGACGGGGATGCAGGGCGCGCTTACCCGCATCCGGGAGAGTCTGGGATTCACGCCCATGAGCTTCCGTGGAGATGTCGAGCCGCTTTTGCAACGTCTTGTCGAATTCGTGCAACTGTTGCCCGCCTCGGAATCACATCATCACGCGCAGCCGGGCGGTCTGCTGGTTCATCTGCTCGAGGTCGCCCAGTACGCGCTGCATTTCCGCGATGCATGGCGGCTGCCGCTGGGTGCGAGTTCCGAAGATCAACTGCAGCACGCCGCAAGATACAGCTATGCGGTGCTCGTTGCGGCGCTCCTGCACGACATTGGCAAGCCGGTGACGGATCTGCGCGTGGAACTCGTGGTGGGGCATCAAACGCGGCCGTGGGTGGCGCTCGCGGGCAGCATGAACGACCAGGGTGGTACGTGGTACCGGGTCGAATTCCCGGGTGCAGGTGAGCGCGATTACTGCGCGCACGCGCGCCTGCCCATGGTGCTGCTGCAGCGTCTGGTGCCGGCTGCGACCCTCGTCTGGCTGGGACAGTATCCGCCGGTGCTCATGGAGCTGACCGACTATCTGTCGGGGGGCGCCAACGAGAAGGAAGGGGCGATTGGCCGGATCGTCGGGCAGGCAGACCGCAAATCGGTCGCCGACAATCTGCTGAACGGACCGCGCACGCGTTTCGCGACCGCGCGCGCGGTGCCTTTGATCGAGCGCCTGATGGAAGGTCTGCGCAGACTGCTTGCTGAAGGCGGCCTGCCGCTGAATCGCGCGGGTGCAACGGGTTATTGTGACGGCGACTCGCTATGGTGTGTCGCGGGGACGGTGGCTGAAGCGGTGCGCACCTGGCTCGCGCAGCATGAACAGCAGGAAAGCGATGCAGCGGGCATACCGGCCGACAACAATCGGCTGTTCGATAGCTGGCAGGAATACGGCGCGCTGATTCCCGCAAGCGACGGCGGCGCGATATGGACCATCGACGTAACAATCGGTGCCTGGCATCAGCATTTCACCGTACTGCGCTTCGCACTTGCAATGCTCTACGCGGATCCTGCGCGCTATCCGCGTGCGTTGCCAGCAGGTGCGATTAGCGTGCGCGACGACCCCGATGCCAATACGACGCAGTCGCCGGACACAGGTGGCGGAAACAATGAGCCGATGACGCAGTCGGCGCCTGGGGTGATCGTCAACGAAGGGGTAACGGACTCAGCTCACCTCATGACGCGGGACCACATACATGGCGCGAAACCTGATGCAGCAGGTGAGCCGTCTCCTGCTGGGTACGAAGCGGTTTTTCTGCAGGACAGGGAGAGCGCGGCGGCGGCGCTGCTTGATGACGTGATTGAATCAGCCGCCAGGCCATCGACTGGCGCTGACCCGCCGGCGCAACTGCGTGAGCCCATGCGCCCTAAACAGAAAGGGACGAGGCCAAAGGAGTCGATTGCGCAACGCGATGGCGCGCGCCGACCCCGTCCCAACGCAGAGCGGTTCATGGCGTGGTTGCAGGAGGGCGTTGCAAGCGGGGCACTACCGTACAACGAGTCGATGGCGCGGGTGCATTTCGTTGCAGAAGGCATGCTGCTCGTCACGCCCGCGATCTTTCGTGACTTTGCCGAGGCGCATGCCGGCGCGATCGATGTCGAGCAGGTGGCAGATGGCAAGACCCTGGAGTCGTGGAAAGTCGTGCAGCGGGACTTCCAGAAGTCGGGCTATCCGGTTGCTGGCGAGCCCGGCTCCGCGGGGAAGTCGTTCCTGCTTCATTACAACATCAAGGGCGCGGGTGGACGACAGCTGTCGGTCATGCGCATTCCTGAGCCGGAAAGGTTCTTCAATCCGGTACCACCGCCCAATGCATTGATTCAATCGCGCCTGAAGACGGTAGAAGTGACGGCCCGGACAGGTGATCCATGAGCTACCCGATCGAAAACAGATTCCGTAAACCGGTTGAACTGGTTTCATCTGTCGTCGCGCTGTTGGCGGCAGGCGTTCTCTGGTCGCACCCACGCCTGTTCCTCGTCACTCCGGTCACGGGTAGCGTCACCACACTCATCCTGATCGCGCTCGCTGTCTGGCGCGGCAGACAGGGGTACCAGTTGCTGCGCTTCCAGCGCAACCTGAGGCGGTTGCCTCAATACACGATCGCCGCCTCGGAGATCCCGTGTCCGGACACGGAAGTGTTTCTGGGGAGAGGGTTTCGCTGGACCGCGCTGCACACACAGCGTCTGTATCAGGCACGTCTGCCGGAGAACCGGCATCTGCGTGCACGTAATGAACGCTATGACCAGGCTCGGGATATTGAACGTCGGCATCCCGGCTGGTGGCTGACGAAGCTCACGATGCAGACGGCGCGTGGTGGAATCCAGTCGCGCCTTTACCGCCTGTGGGAGGCGATCCGGCACTGCACGGCGTTGAGCCCGACGAGCGTGACATCTACTTCGATCTGGGCGAGCGTGTTGGCCATACGGTGGTGCTGGGCACGACCCGTGTGGGGAAGACACGATTGTGTGAACTCCTGGTGTCACAGGACATCCATCGTGGCGACGTGGTCATCGTGTTCGACCCCAAGGGCGATGTCGATCTGCTGTTGCGTCTCTACGCCGAAGCGTGTCGCTGCGGACGGGCGCAGGAGTTCTATCTCTTTCACCTCGGCTACCCGGATCAGTCCGCCCGATACAGCCCGATCGGGACGTTCTCGCGCATCACGGAGGTCGCTACGCGCATCGCGGGCAATCTGCCCGATCAGGGGCAATCAGCGGCATTCCGTGACTTTGTGTGGCGTTTCGTCAACGTGATGGCGCGTGCGATGACTGCGCTCGGGATGCGTCCCACTTATGAGCTGATCTACCAGAATGCGGTGAATATCGATGGTCTGGCGCTAAGGTATCTGGAGTTCTGGCTCGATCGCGATCATCCGCAATGGCGTGACGGTCTGCCCGAAGCCGGCAAAAACATCGTCGAGCGCGCGAGGAAAACCGGGCGCACGACCTATGCGATGCAGATCCTTGCGCTGATGCAGGAGCAATACTGGCACGAGCCGGTCGCCGATGGACTCGCATCCGTACTCAATAACGATCGCACCTATTTCGAAAAGCTGGTGTCCTCACTTTATCCTCTCCTGGAAAAGCTCACCACTGGAAAGATGGCCGGGTTGCTGTCACCCGATTACGACGATCCGCGCGACCCGCGACCGGTTTTTGACTGGAACCGTGTGATCGATCGCGGTGGCATCGTCTATATTGGTCTCGATGCCTTGTCCGATTTCGAAGTGGCTGGCGTGGTGGGCAACGCGATGTTTGCGGATCTGACTTCGACCGCGGGCCGGATCTATAAATATGGCTATGGTTATGGCCAGCGTGCACCAGGTTCGCGCCGCCGGGTGTCGATTCATGCCGACGAGTTCAACGAGCTGGTCGGCGACGAATTCATCCCGCTGGTGAACAAGGCGGGTGGTGCGGGCTATCAGGTGACCGCCTACACACAGACGAGCGCGGATCTTGAAGCCAGTGTGGGTTCGAAGGCGAAGGCAGAGCAGATCTTTGGGAACTTCAACACGTTGATCATGATGCGGGTGAAGTACCAGGCGACCGCTGAAATCCTGACGAGGCAACTACCCATGGCGGAGATCCGCTCGCTGACATTGTCCTCGAGCGCCACCGACGCAGTGAAACGCGGTGAGCAGATTGCCTTCACCGCGCAAACGCAGGACAGGATCTCGGTTCGTGAGGTGCCACTGTTGCAACCGGCGGATCTCACCCAGCTGCCGAAGGGACAGGCGTTCGCGCTGATCGAAGGAGGGCAGCTGGTCAAGCTGAGACTGCCGCTGCTGGAGGAGCAGGACCCGATGCGGCTGCCCGGTCTTGACCATGTCGTTGCGGACATGCGGGCGAACTATGCGCGATACATATTCGCGGTTGACCGGTTCAATGCGACCGGTGGTGATCGGTGCCCGACCATGAATAAAGGAAGCTTTATTCCGTTATGCGAAGCATCGGCCGATGCAACTGGGAAGGAAATTGAGGACACAATTGAGGACGTAATTGAGGCCACGGCTGCGCGCATGACGGCGCTCGATCCTGGGCTGACCACGGAGGGCAAGGGCAGTGGATTCTGATGCCACAGGCGTTTTCCGGTCGCAGGCAGATCATCGTGACCGGCCCACCGCGCGACAGTAATGCGGACGGCGTCAAGTCGTTCTTCTGGCTCTTTGACACGCTCATTCATCTGGGGCTGTGGCTTCTGCTGATCACGTTCTTCGCGGTACTGGCCGATCTCGCGGCAGCCTGGTTCTGGTGGCGCGACGATCCGGTCGGCGGTATCGAGGCGCTGGTGCGGTACTACCTCGAACAGACGACTGATCCGGAACTGGCCCAACAGGTCGCCGACGCGGCGTACTGGAGCTGGTTTGGCTGGACCGGCATTGACGCGTCAGCACGTGCATGGCAGGCGGGCATACAACCCACGCAGGGCCTGGCGAGTGTGTGGCGGCCCATGTTCTTTGGCGACCCACACGCAGGCCTGATTGTCGCGATGTATGGGGTGAGACTTTTCGGGATCCGAGCCGCCATGCTGGCAATGACGGTGCCGCAATTCACGCTGGCGATGGTGGTCGCGGTCGTCGACGGGCTGGTTGCGCGATACGTCCGGCGGGCGCAAGGCGCCCATGAATCGGCGACGCGCTATCACCATGCAAAAAGGCTCCTGATATTCGGGCTGATTCCCGTGCTGGCGATCGTATGGCTGGTCTCACCGGTTAAGTTGCCGATCGATGCGCTGTTCTGGCCAGTCTCCCTTGCTGTGGTCATGGCGCTATGGACGATGGCGCGGTTCTATAAAAAATATTTCTGAGGAAACCGGCTGGATGGATGCACGGACTTGATGCACGGATATGACGGGCGCGTCTGGCCAGATTACCAGCGTCAGCTTGCAGCGGAGTAGCGATGAACGGGACACGCAAGAAGTGGGCCGACACCCTGATCGCAGCGAGCAGGTGGCATGACAGACCGGTTTTGCCGGTGCGTCGCCGCTCACTCATTCTGATTTCGGTCGTATCGGGACTGATTCTGCTGGTGCTCTGGAGCACCATGCTGGGTTTGATCCGCAACGAGCGCAAGGCAACCTGGGACGCGGCCGCATCGACGTCTGGCGTGCTGGCAACGTCGCTGGCCCAGCACATCGCGAAGACCATACACGATGCGGATCTGGTGGTGCGGGTGGTCAAGTATGAGTACGAGCGTTCACCCTCAACCTTTGATCTGGTCGCGTACCAGCGCAATGGCTTGCTGACGGCCGATACTGCACTTCAGATCACCATCGTCGACGCGAATGGCGACATCGCGCAAACGACGACACCCCATGCGAGGACGGCCAATTTGCGCGACCGCCTCCATTTCCTGATCCATCAGCGTGATCCTGATGCCGGGCTGTACATCAGCCAGCCGGTGGTCGGCCGCATTTCGCAGCGCTGGACCCTGCAGTTCACACGACGCCTCAATCATCCTGATGGTTCATTTGCCGGCGTCGTGGTGGTGTCCGAGGATCCGGGATATCTGACAGATGGCTTCAGCCTGGCTACTGCGCTTGGAGCGGGGGGCATGGTCGCGGTTCTCTCGGAGAACGGCTATCTGCTGTCACGTCGGGCCGGCGACGAGCCGGCGTCTCCCACAGGGCCGCCTGCCTCAGCATACGGGGAGGTGGCGCGCGCGGGACAGGGCGCGTTTGCGGACCCCGTTGATCACGTGCCGCGGATCGTCGCTTACCGGCGTCTGCAGCAGTACCCGGTTGCCGTGATCGCGGGGCTGGCTGAGCAGGATGTGTTTGCTAACTGGCGACGCACGAGAACGATCTATCTTGCCATGGGTAGTGTGGTGACGGTCCTGCTGTTGCTCGGGACCGTTGCCGCGATGTTATTCATGCGCGAGCTCATACGAAGTCGCGCACAGATGCAGCGTCTCTCAGAAACCGAGTCGCTCACCGGGCTGCCGAACCGGCACTGGCTGATGCTCGCGCTGCGCCAGCGCCTGGCGGAAGACGCGGGCATTGACCGCCTCGCGATTGTGTATATCGATCTCGACAATTTCAAGAAGATCAATGACTCCCTCGGTCACAAGACGGGTGACCAGCTATTGCAGAAGGTCGCAAACCGCCTCGCCACTGCGGCCGGCGATGGACATGCGGTTGCGCGGATCGGCGGGGATGAGTTTGTGATCCTGGTGGAAGGCAATGATGCCGCCGCACGGGCACGCGCGGTCGGGTGCGACGTGATCGACGCATTTGAGCTGGCTTTCGGCCTGCGGGGCAATTCCTGGATCGTTCGCGTGAGCATCGGTATTGCCGTGCATACCGATCGGGGCGACACGGAATTCGACCTGCTCACCCATGCGGATCTGGCGATGTACGAAGCCAAGGCCGACGGCAAGTTGGCTGGAATCAGCCGTCAGTGCCTCTACACGCCCGATCTGTCGGAACGGGCGAAGCGCGAAACCGAGCGTTATCAGGAGCTGCAGTACGCGCTGAATCACGGAGAACTGCAGGTCGCCTACCAGCCCGTGATGCAACTGGCCACCGGCGAGATCGCTAGCGTGGAGGCGCTGGTACGCTGGAATCACCCGCAGCGAGGCGTCATACCGGCGACGGACTTCCTGCCATTTGCGGAAGCCACGGGACTGATAGTGCCCATCGGTGACTTCGTGCTGGAACAGGTGTGCCGGCAGCTGTGCGAGTGGCAGGAGACGCGTGCCCGACCCGTGATCGTGTCGGTGAACATCTCGCCGGTACAGCTGGCGAGCGAACACCTGGTGGGCTCGATGCGGCATTTGCTGACGAACTACATGATCGAGCCCGGGTCATTGCAGCTTGAAGTGACTGAAGCTGCCCTGTTCGACGATCCGGCGCTCATGGGCCGTCGACTGGAATCCCTGCGCGAGCTGGATGTAAGGATCGTGCTCGATGATTTCGGGGAAGGGCGCTCGTCACTGGCACATCTGTGGCGATTTACGGTCGACGGCGTGAAGGTGCACCAGAGTCTGACGAAAGGTATCCCCGACGACAAGGTGGCGATGGCGACCCTGCGGAGCCTCGCCGAACTCGCGGATGCACTGGATCTGACGCTGGGCGTGAAAGGCGTCGAGTCGCAGCGTCAGGCAGACTGGCTTGCCCGCTTTGAGCGCGTCCAGGTCCAGGGTTTCTATTTCTCGAAACCGTTGGCCCCAGCCAGTCTGGGCGCAGGCATGGTGCAGTGATCCGCCATGAAGACGCCTGCCAGCCCGTCCGCCGATCAGGGAAAGGGTGCCGTTCTGTTTGAGGACGGCGCGACGATACTGCATGAGCGCGTCGCCGTGCGGCTGCTGCAGTACCCGAGCGGGATCAGTGTACTGGAGCGGACCCTTGAGCAGGATGACGGCATGCGGCTGGTTCTGGTCTATGCACTCGACAGCGCAGGCGAACTGCATGATTTCGCAACCGCAGACCCGTATTACGAGACGCTGGAAGTCGCCTACGAAGCCATTCAGGCGCGCCACCCGGTGGCACCGAGTGAGGGTGGCAAACGGGCATCCTCCGACGGAGAATCTGGACGACTCATTGACGCAGTCGGCGATATCGCCCAATGCCGCGATGAGGGAGAGCTCACCGAGCGTGTGCGAAAAATCACCCGAGCGATGGGCGCCGACCAGTGGACCTATGAGTGGATTTCGAGCAATGATCGGGCAGGGGCAGTCGAACACCGCTACCTGATTGGTTGCGCTCCAGGGTGGATGCAACGCTATCTCCGCGATAAGCGTTTCATGGCGGACCCGTTTGTGGAATATGCACGACGCAACGTCACACCGGTCACGGGATCAATGATCGGGCTTGCCGACGGAGCACCGAGACTGGCGGCCGATGCGAGGCGCTATGGAGTGAACAGCCAGATGGTCGCGCCTGTCCACGCGCCCGCAAGTGAAGTCATCGGCTTGTTGCGCGTGAGTGACCGGCGCGATCCACAACAGGGCGGGGAGACCCTGCTGTGGAGCAATCAGGTTCTTTTTGGTGCATTGGCCAATCGTCTGCTTGGCTGGCAGTGGACGACTGTCCGTAGGATCGCGGTCGATACATTCGAACTCGACCCGTCCGAACTGGATGTGCTACGGGTGCTGTGTGCGGGCGGCTATGCACACAATGTGGCCGAAATGCTGCGCACGTCGGTGCGCCAGGTACATCGCGTCGTCTATCCCCGCATCTGCGGCAAGATGAGCGTCTCGCGTATTGATGACGCCAGGAAACTTGCCATCACGTACGGCCTGATCGAACTCAGGCAGGGCGACGGTGACTTCTCACGATAGCGTCGTTCCGACCATCAATCGATCGCTCTTGCGACCGGACATGATGCGTACATTGACCAGGTCTGGATCGGCTCGCCAACACATTTTCTACCGGCTGGTCGACGGCCCGGTGATGGTTATCGTCCTCGACGACAAGTCGCAATCAGGCGGGCTTATTCCGGGAACGAATGGTTCTCGCTCGGTCGGAGACAACTAGTAAGCGTAGCAGAAATTCTTTTTGGCGGGAACGACAAACCGCCCCCTTGATTTGTCTCCCCCCCTTCGACCTAGACTATGTCCATGTGCTTCGTCGACCCTTTGAACCTTCTCCAGCCTTCTATGCGAATCGCATCAGATCAGGGGCAGGTTACGTGAGGTTGTACGGCTTTTCCGCTGTTGGATGAATCGGTGGGCAGGACATGTTTTACGTTCGATATCCTGTTTTTCGTGCAGTCTGGTCTTGCGTACTGGCGGGCTGTGTCGTCTTTTTGCTTCCCGGTGACCCGACAGGCGTGCAAGCGGTGCAGGTCTGGTACATCGCGACGCCTTACCCGCGCGATACCGTTTCCGGCTGCGGGATTGAACGCTTCGCGGAGCGCGTCGGGCAGCTGGACGGCGGGCGGATACAGATGCGCTCCGAGTTTCTCTCGGGTCGGTCGTCCGACGTGGTGCACTCGATCAAGTCTGGCCGGCTTGCTGTGGGCGACACACTCGCCAGCTCGCTCGTCGCGCTCGATCCGGCCTTTGAACTTTCCATGCTGCCATTCGAGGTGCGTTCGCTTGATGAGGCGAAGCGGCTCGCATTTCTCGCGCGGCCTGCCTATCAAAATGCCTTGATGCAACACGGTCTGCATCTGCTGTACGTTTCGCCGTGGCCGCCGTCGGGACTGTGGTCACGCAAGCCCGTCAATACGTTCGGCGACCTGTCAGGTTTGCGGATCCGTACGTACGACGATGCGTCGGCGGCTTTCCTGTCGTCGATTGGATCACGGGCGGTATCGCTCTCCGTCAGCGAAATCATTCCACGGCTTCAAGCCGGGTCACTCGATGGAGTCCTGTCATCGGGCGATGGCGAGGTGGGCAGGTTGCTGCGCAGAACGCTACAGCACTTCGTGGCCATCGACTATGCGTTTCCGCTGTCCTTCGCGCTGATGAGCGAGGCCCGTTATGACGCGCTTCCGCGAAGCGTGCACGAGAGGATCGACGCGGCTGCGGCGGAGACCGAACAGCAGCAGTGGCTTTCGATGCCAGCGCGGATCGCGCGCAACCGTGATGACATGCAACGCAGCGGCGTGGCCGTCGCAATGTCGGGTGCTGGTGAACTGAGTGAGGGGCTGCGAAGGCGCGGTGAGGCATGGGTTGCGGCATGGCAGGCACGGGCGTCGCCCGAATACGCCGGCATTGTCAGGCAGTTGCGTGAGACGGATTCCGGGGCCGTTTCCGCGGAGCGGCGGGGTTTGTAGGAGAGCGTGTCATGTTCATCCAGCGCCCCCGTAGCGGAATGTTCGAGCGACTGGTGCTTGTCGCTGCGTATGTGCTGGCGGTTGTTGTAGGTGAGCGTGCGGCTGCTGCACCCGGTGAAGGTTGGGGTTTTATGCAAAACGGGTTTGTCGAGGCGATCAAACTGCGCGTCATCTTCCGCGACGAGGTGTGCATGTTTACGAACGTTTTTGTGGGCGACGGGGCGACCCGGGTTGCAGCGAGCTGCACCAAGGTCATGGGCAACGGAGGGAAGCCATGACGAAGAACGCCTATCGCGTGAGTGCCACTCCGGACCCATTGTTCCAGGACGGTGTTGTTCGGAGCCATGATTCCAGCGCGTCGAGTTGCCATCATCGAAGCGCGGCTTGCCGTTTGGGGTGGAAACAGGGTGCGTTGGCCGCCCTCATCCGCCGCCAGCGCAAGACACGCGTAGCGGCACGGGAGACCAGTACATTCGCAACGTGTGGCTGGGATATTGCATAGCAAATTCCAACTCTCATATTGCAAAATATTGATTGTGCAATGCGAATTCTTGGTATAGAGTTGCATTTGCATGAAATTGCAAACAAAAGGCGCTTGGGTCTTGGAAACTGTTTGTTGCCGTGGCATTACTTCGCTCTTTGAACAGCGAGAAGAGGAAGAAATGCTCACGTTGTCGACGCGGGAGTTGGCGGTCCTGTTTGATGCCCAGCGTGAATGCGAAATTTATCTGGTCGAGATGGTTACGGGGGCAGAGTCACAGTGGGAGATGGAGGTGAAGTTACCGGGGCAGGACAAGGTCTATCGGGTTCAGACGTTCCGCGGTCAATTCAAAACATGGAAGCACCTGAATAGTGCGGTCTCGTTCATCAAGGAGACTTGTCCGCAAGCAGAAATGTTCCATGTTGTACTTGCCAAGGCATCTCCGTAACTCTTAGGGCAGGCTGGATCCCGTGAAAGCGGGTCTCTGTTGTATTAATTTCGTACTGCAAAATTTAATTTGGAGTGGATAAGTGGATTCCTGATGCCGCGGATTCAACGGTGCTGGCGAGTATGAAATTTGTGCGATGCCAGCACCTGTGCTCAGAGAGAAAAGCGCAATGCCGACTGTCATATCGTTCGTTTCGACCAAGGGTGGGGTAGGTAAGACTACTCTCGCTGCCAATCTTGCGGGCATCCTCGCGGACTACGGGATGCGCGTGCTGGCGATCGATGGTGACATCCAGCCAAGCCTCTCGAAATTTTATCCACTGATCGAGCCGGCGTCCTGCGGCCTGAGCGCGGTCATCACGCGCGGCGGTAGCGTTCACGCCGACAGCATCAGTCGGACGGCAATTGCCAACCTCGATCTGATCTATTCAGACGCGCCCGACGGATCGCTGCAGAACTGGCTCAAGGACCGGGAAGACCGGCTGATGATCATGCGTCGTGCGATGGCGGGCCCGCTGGTCCAGCCATACAACGTCGTGGTCATCGATACCCAGGGCGCCGTCGGCGAGCTCCAGAAGACGGCGGCGATGGCCGCCGATTACATGATCTCGCCGATCAAGCCCGATACGCTCAGCGCGGGGGAGTTCTCGAGCGGCACGCTGGGGATGCTGGACGACCTGAACCGTCTCGCCGACTTTGACGAAAAATTCCGCTCTGGTGACCTGTACGCGTTGATCAACGCTCAGGAACGTAACAACAACGCCCGCGTGCTGACCACGGTCATCCGCCAGAAATTTGCAGGCCACAGAAAGGTTCGGGTGCTCGATACGGTGGTGCCATCTGCCGCTGCCTATGCGGCCGCGGCGACCGCACAGCGGCCGGTCCACCGTTACGATCGCCGGCCGTCATTTGCAAATTCAGCGTGGCACGTCATGCATCAACTCGTGTGGGAGTTGTTTCCGAGCCTGAAGGATATTTATGTCGATGACGTAATCGCCGATGACGACGACGGGGCCGCGCTCAGTTCCGCCGAGGAAGGTCTCACATGACTACCCTGGTGCGTCCGACAATGACAGCGGCTGAAATCCAGCAACTGGCGCAAATGAACCGCGAGCGGGCAGCGGCGCAGCGGCTTGATGTGAAGGCGCCGGTTGCCGGTACGTCGGGCCCCACACTGGTCTCGACCATCCGGCTCAAGGTGACCGATGTGGCGGTCTACGAACGTAATCCACGTCAGGCAAGCCATGAACGGATCATCGAACTGAAGGACTCGATCCGCGTCAATGGCATCGAACAGATCGTCACCGTCACCCGTCGACCGAAACAGGAAAAGTATGTCGTCGCGAAAGGCGGCAACACCCGTCTTCTGGCTGCTCAGGCGCTCTATGAAGAGACGCACGCCCCCGAGTTCCTGTATCGCGATTTTCTGTACATGGAGTATCCGGGCGAGGCCAGGCTCCTCGCCGCGCATCTGCGTGAAAACGATCAGCGAGCCGATCTGTGTTTCTGGGACAAGGCGAATGGCTATCTTGCGCTCAAGCTTGACTTGGAAGGCGAGTTCGGCAGAACGCTGTCGCTGCGCGAGTTTTCGAAGATGCTCGCCGATGATGGAACGCAGATTGGTCACACGCTACTCGCGCTGTTCAGATTCGCGGTGGAACGGCTAAGCGGATTGGGACCGGCAACTGCATCTCTCAGCGGTCGCGATGTTTCCGGCCGTATCCAGCCCAGGATCGGTGCCATTACACGGCTGGTCCAGAAGTTCGGTCACGACGAAAGCTGGATTCAGCATCAGGTGCTTGATCCGGAACTCGAGGCTGTCCGCGTGGATTTCGAGCAATCCGGGGTCCTTGATGTCGACCGCATGGTCGAGGCACTCCATGTGCGATGCGCCGAGCGACTTGATGTATCGCGCACGGGCCTCGACTCGATGCTGCTTCTGCTGGACAAGGTCCCCGACGCGAGCGCCGATGTGTTGCGTGCGTCGGACATTCAGGCGCGGCAATCGAAGCCGCCGCGAGCGGCCGGTGCATCCCGGTCTTCGATGAGCAATGACGATGCTCCGAGCGACAGGAGCGGAGGCGGCGAGGCCGCGGGCACGCCCGAGGCCAGGAACACAGGTCACGACAGCAATGAAGAATCCGACGGCGGCGATGACAGTGACTCGGGGCCGCCTGAGGGATCACTAGCTTTTCCTGAGGTAAGCCGCCTGAGGTCGACATTGCTGAGGGCAATGGGGGCGCCAAAAGCAGACGCCGGCGAACTCCGCGAAGGCATGACCCAGGGGTCAATGGAAAATCCGGCATCGGTGTCGGACATCCCGCCACGGATCGAAACCGGGATGGCATCCGGGTGCTTCTGGCAGGCGCTCACGCGTTTCGCCGAAATTTGCGGCCTGGACGGATGTCTGCGCGAGACGTCCGCGCTGCCCTATGGCTTCATGGTCGAGCCACCTTCGCTAGAGCCTCATGAACCTGCGCTGGATCGCCAGGCGATCGAGAGCGTGGCTGGCCGTTGCCGCTATCACGGCTGGTGGTGGCTGGTGAGCCTTTCACAGCAGAATTCTCCTGCCGGCGTGGCCGTCGTTCCCGACGGTGCATTCAGCAGAATGATCGAAACCGATGATACCTGGCAGGAGGCCTGTGATATGTGGATCGGTGAGCAGCTACTGACCGATCGCTTCTACCTGATGTTCTTCGCGATTCTCGACCCCGGCAATGAAGCGGGTGGCCTGTACCTCGACCTGATGGTGGCGGCGCGGGCCTTTCGCGAGTCGCACCCCGAGCGCTTTGTACGCCGGTTCTGGCTGGCGCAGGGCGTCGATGAACGCGTCGTGCAAGTGGGGTGAATGATGGATGAACATTTGACTCCTATTTCCGCTTCGAATGTGCAGCGCATGGCGCTGCTCGAGCTGATCGCGCGGACCCGTGCGGACAAAGCCAGCGATCCCGATTCGCTGCGCATCCAGCTCTGGGATGACATGAGTATGCTGCCGCCGTCGGTACGAAGCGTGTTGAGTGACCATCGCGCCGAGCAGTTGATCCCGCGGCTGATCGCATCCAACGCAATGCGCCTGAGGTTCGAGATGAATACTCTTGCGCACGCATGTGAGCAGATCGAGCGCCAGTGGTGGGAAGAGGCGTTGCTGCACTATTTCGTCGGGTCTCAGGCCAGCACGACGATGATCCAGGCGCTGTTCAAAGGTGTCACGCGTTCGCGGATCGAACGCATGCGGCGCGATCTCAACGCCCCACCGCCGACCAAGCCATGCGCGCTAAGCGTCGATGAGGCCACCCGGGTTTTTGATATCTGGAGGGATCTGTTGGGCGCGTCACTGGATCTGCGCGAACGATATGTCGAATTGCATCAGCGCTGTGCGGGCCGCTACACCCTTGCGACGCTTTTTGCTGCGCTGAACCTCGGCGAAGTACCAGCCGGACGGAACAGGGCCCGCGACCGAACCGGGCCTCGTCACGCCGGTGCGAACCACGCTTCTGACTGAGCTTTTTGAATCATGAGGAGGGCGGTGATATGAACGTTCTCGACAAGGCGCGGGAGGCCGGCATGGCCGTGTTTCTTGACGCATGCATCGGACAGAAGCAGTTTCACAGTGTGACGGGCTCCTGCGACGCGCTGGAGCGTTTTGCCGCAGCGTGCTGGACCCCAACACTTGATCGCGCAACGCTACAACGATGGGCCGAGTTGTGTGAGCGGGGTCATGGTCATGACGTCGCAACCGCAATTCGCAGCCTGCTCGAAGAACAGCCGGGTGATACAGCAGGGAGACTGCCATGACCTGGGACATGCGCCTCGATCCATTTGGCAACCTGCTGCCCGGGGCATCCTACGATGACTCGCCGGGCATGGATCCGGCCGAGCAGGAATTCCTGCTCTCGATGTTCGACACGCCGATCACGATTCACCGTTCTTTTGTCGAAGTGTGCGGGAACCTCGGCGCAGCCGCGCTCCTTACCGACCTGTCGACGCTCGGGCATGAATCCGGCCGCGAATGGATCGAAGTGCCGCAGCAAGACTGGATTCAGCGCCTGGGTCTATCCCGCAAACAGCAGGCGACCGCGCGCAGACATCTGGTCGCGAGGGGCCTGCTGGATGAGCGGCTTGTCGGAGTTCCGCCGCGCCTGCATTTTCGCATCGTATGGCCGGCTCTTGAGGCAGCGCTCAGGGAGCAGGCGGTGCGTCGTACGACACAGCGTATAGGTCACTAAGGGAAGCACCTGACGTCCTCCATCCATCGCCATGACCACCACCTATCATCGGGACTTCGATCGCCTCTGTGCGCTCCTGAAGGAGCGATGTCCGATTGCGTTCTCGATGCGTCTGGCGCAGATCACAGGACATCCGAAGGACGCGGTGCTGCTTTCACAACTTGTCTACTGGACGCGGCATGGGCGCGACGTGGTGGCCCGCCAGGGCTGGATTCACAAGACGCGCGAACAGTGGTTCGAGGAAACGGGTCTGTCGCGCGAAGAACAGGAGAACGCGCGCCGTCGCTTGCGCCGACTCAACCTCGCGCAGGAATGGCGGGGCGGTCGTCCGGCACGTCTGTATTTCCGGATTCACACAGGCACGCTGTCGGCTGTGCTGTCCCATGCGCATCGGCTCGAGCAGCCAGTGCATCTGTCGCTCGACTTCATGCGGGGCAACGAACACGCAATGCACGCGCTGTTCGGACCAAGCGTCGCGTTTCATCGGGTGCTCGCCGAGGTGACCGGGAGCGTCAACGCGGCGCTGATGCTTTCGCGCATGATCCAGTTGCAACGCCACATCCTCGATACAGATGGTCAGTGGTTCAGTCTTACTGCAAGTGATTGGGCACGGGATTGTGGGCTGAAACGCAGGCAGTTCGAGAATGCAAAGCACAAACTGCGCCAACTCGGGCTGGTTGAGGAGTTTGTCTCACATGAGCGGCACAGGCGGGTATTCAGTCGCGTCCACCCTGTGCGCCTGCTCGAACTGCTGCGGCCGATCATCCCGCGCCTGTCGTCTGCCGCTAACGTAACCACGTCCGCTTCTGGCAGCGGACAGACCGCCTCAACCCATAATGCGGCGAGTATTGTCCAGACGCTGGACAGGCGGAATGATGTGCGGCTTTCCCGGACTCTGGAACACATCGACGATTCTGTCCGGACGCTGGACACGCGGAAGTTTGTGCGAATGGTTGCAGTGCACGAAGCCAGCCGCAATCCCGTTCGGAAGCTGACCCGGCAGGAAAGTGTATGGCCGTCTCGGACTCTGGAACACATCCATGATTCTGTCCAGACGCTGGACAGACAATATGGACTGCGAACATGTGCGATATTCGACAATTGCAGCGGTGCTGTCCAGACACCGGAAAGGCAGAATGGTGTGCCGCCGTGTCCGGCTCATGACCATGTCCGTGATGTTGTCCAGACGCTGGACACGCAATATGGTGGATGGCCAATCCCGGTTCACGAAGGCAGCAGCGATTCTGTCAAGACGCTTGACACGCACTACTGCACGCTGCCGTCCCCGGTTCACGACTCGTTCAACGCTCCTGTCCAGACGCTGGACAGGCAAAATCGTGTGCGGGCAATCCCGATTCACGACCGGATCGATGTACAAAAGCCCCTCACCAATTTCTCCCAACCGCAGAAATTGGACGGGGAGAAACGCACATTGCAGTCGGCGGGTTTCGTACATGGTAGTCGGCGGGAAACGTACATTGCCAACGCGCGCGCGTATACGACTACAAGTACGAATACACCTACGACTACAACGCATCACGCTGGCAGAACGGGCGGCGAACCTCTGTTACCCATCGACTTCGCCGGTGACGCCGAACCCGCTGTGGTGGTGGGGCGAGAAAAGAATGCGATTGCCGAACGGCAACCCTTGCGCCAAGCCGATGACCGCGACGAACGTGATAGCCCGGTTATCACTTTCGAACCCCCGAGTCTGATATGGCCCGGTTGCGTGCATGCCGCCGAACGACAGCCCATTTCGCAGCATCTGGCCCGTGTTCCCCAGGAAGCTCGCCAGATCATGCTCGACGAGATGGCTGCCTGCCACCGGCAGCACCCCGTGAAGTGGCCGGTCGCCTACGTCGGTAGCCTGGTCAAGCGCTATCAGGCGGGTGATTTCATTCCGGCCAAGGCGCATCTCGAACGCGAATATCGCCGACTCGCGGCCGCCCGACAACTGGCGCTTCGGGAGCGGGAAGAGCAGTTCACCGGCCAGCTGCCACCCGCGTCCTCGCCTGAAACTGCCCGACACAACCTGGCCGCGCTTCGCGATGCACTGCGCCGGCAATGGGGGCAATCAGGAGGGAAACATGACTAGCCTGCTTCAAACACAGCGTCAGGAAAATCCGCCCTGGCGGAGTCTGCCGCTACCGCGACAGAACCATCGATCCCAGAGCGATTACGGGGGCGGCACGGTCGACTGTTGCTGGTCAATGCCGCAACCGTTCAACCTTTTCACTCCTAGGAGTAGCTGATGGTCATCCTACGCCGAACCCAGGTCGATGCTGCGATCGATGCATTTGCCAGGACATCCTCCTCGCCGTTCGCCGACGGCTACGACCTTGATGGCGAACGTACGATCCTGGTGGACCTCATCTCCGATGGCGATCCCGATCCCGCCGATCCACTGTTCGCCCGCTACCAGTTGTACATGGAGCGCGAGCAGTCGCTGCAAAACATGCAGGACCTGCACACGATGCGCCAAGAGGCCGATGCGCTTGTTACCGTCTCGAATGCCCTCAAAATCAGGCAGATCGGCGGCCTGTCGAGCGATGGCGGCGACCGGATGAACCTGCATACGCGCGATGCGATGCGTATGTTCCTTGGTCGCTCCGTCAAACCGGGTGAACAGGGTTATTCGATGGCGGGCGGCAAACGCGTCGCCGCCGCCTTACGTGCACTGTGGTCGCTGTCAGCAAACGACAATCCGTACGCCGACTGGAAACTCATAGAAATCAGCGAGCGTATCACTGGCCTGCGCCATGCGATCGCTCTCGAGCAACGCAATATCCTTGCAAGACTTGATGCGATGAAACAGAAGGGACTCGACTACACGATCCTGCAATCGCGCGAGCCGGCCAGCCTTGTACTCGGCTTTGCGTCACCCTACGGCTACATGATCGCGACACTGCTGGTCGAACTCGATTACCTGGTGCGGGTCGTCAAGTCCGCCGTATTGCGCGACCTGATTACATCGCACAGCGGTTTTCATCGGGTCTCACTGGCCAAACATAAGTGTCTGTCGGTGTTCCACTTCGCCGTCACCTGTCAGCAGATCCTGACGCGACCCGAACTGATCAAGCTGTCACGCATCGACTTCCTGCCGGTCGGTGACAATACAGCTAAGCAGCGTGTCGAGGCGGTCAGGGCGCTGCTTGGGCCGGTGCCGAAAGACGTCTTCATCGGGCAGGTCCAGCCGAGACATAGCAGGCGGCGTGTGAAACAGCTCTCGGACGCGGAACTGCGACTGCTCGACAGCGTGCCGCTGTCCGACGATGCGGAAGAAGCGAACTCTGTGGCAAAGCCGCTGCTCCAATGAGGTGGTCCATGCGACAACGTCTTTTCAACATCGCGATCGATGCGGCAATCCACTGAGGCAATAACGCGGATACTGCGGCAGTCCTTCCGGTTCAGCGACGCGCCGACTGCGGCATCGCTCCTGGCGCAAGAGGGTGGTCACTGCAGCAACCAGTCTGATTGAGTGGATGATCTGAGCGCAACCTTGATCGTTGCATAAAGCCTTTAAGGGTAAGGGGACGCGGTGAATGCGGCATATTCTAGGACGGAACGCAAAATGGAACAGGCTCAGGTTCTCAAACCACGCGTCACGCTAATCGATGGTCAGGTCATGACGACCTCGCTAGTGATCACTGAACATTTTGGCAAACGACATGGCGATGTGCTCAAGGCGATTCGCAACGCGTTGCGGGAAGTACCGCGCGCTCTCGGTGCCCGCAATTTTGCGGAGACCTCGTATCGGGATCGTTCGAATCGGCTCAGACCGATGTATCGACTGACCCGCGACGGCTTCGCCTACAGCGCGATGAGTTTCACTGGCAAGGGCGCCGCACGCTGGAAGGTCGCCTACCTCGACACCTTCAACGCGATGGAGGCACGGCTGCGACAGTCGTCCACCTGTACCGAAAACGGCAATACCGCGCAACGCGAACACGGGACCATCAGCAATCCAATCCAACGCGGGCAGCCGCCGCTGTCCCCGTGACCATTTCCGGAAGTATATTACGCGTTGGGAAAAGCCTATGGATCGAGGTTATTTGCGACCTATCTCCTTTCGATGAAAGCGCATCAGCGTGTGTTGCGCGCCAGTTACCGCGAGATCAGTAAGGCGCTGGACAGGGCATTGAGCCGCGGGAGAGTGAGAGATTCGGCGTCGCCTGGCGGCCCAATAACTGCTGTGCCACGAGCCTGGTCAACCCATGGGCGAGCCGGGTCAGTTCCTGCTATTGCTCGATACGTTGAGTCAACGACTGGCCGATTCGCGAGCCCATCCGCACGTCGGCCTGGCAGAGAGCGATGACCATCGGCCGTTTCTGTTGCATTAAATTGTCCAGGTGCGAGTCGATTGAATGGACAGTCGAGACTTGAGCGTTGCAGAGCGCATTACCGGACTGCGAGCGTCGGAGCTGAAAGAACTCAGCGGCCGGGCAGCATTCCGCCGCCTGATACATCACCACCGGCAGATCGTGGAACTGACGGCGTTGGAAATGCGTTTACTGGCCCGGGAGACTGCCGCAGCCAACCTGCCTGTGACCCTGAAATTCTTTTCGGACCGACTCAGGAGCGGGGCAACACGGCAGCGTCTGTTCTGGCATATCCGGGGTGATCCAGGCATTGCCCGGTTCGAGCGGGTGAGGCTGCAATTCCCGAAGGTTCCAGCGCCCCTGCACCTCTACCTGGAACAGTGCCACGTCCGTGCACAGGAATTGAATGCGATTGAAGCCGTCTTCCGTTATTCGGCATGCCAGATCGAGATGTACCTGAAACATGGCACCGTGAAGCTTGCCGGCGGCGCACCGGGACGACGTCGAGCCGGAAGGTAGAGGATCGCCATAAGCCGGTGAACGCAGTACCGAAGGGGGCCTCGTCGGAAGCCTCTGAAATCACAAGATAGCAGGACAGCGCGTTTGTAGCACCGGGGTATCCCGTCGTCAGGCAAGGTCGAGCATCAATCGGCCGGCATCTGTCGACTGATCTCAGCTTGTTTACGAACGGAGTCCGCAATGGGTATCTACGCAGAGCTGGTCGGTAACGTCCTGTCGTCGCCGATCATGAAAAAGGTCAATACGCCGAACGGCGCAAAGCGCATCGTCGAGCTTCGCGTCATGTCGGCGTCGTACCGGCGCCTCGAAGACGGTTCTCTGGAACAGAAAGCCGGGAGGACATTTCCGGTGGACGTGACGATCTGGAATGAGCGCCACACCGACCGAGTGATGGAGCACATCAGGACGGGTGCCAGTGTCGTCGTCAAGGGCGACCTGTACGTCAATCCGTGGATCACGCGCGAGAGCGAAGCATCGGCCGGCGTGCATATCGACGCGGAGTCGATAGCGCTCAACCTCGTGCGCGTCGATCAGGTGATCTTTCAGGCGCGGCAACGGCGTAGCGGTGATGAAGGTGACAGCGCGGACGCCGACCCGCCCCCGGACGAACCCGTCGTACCCACTGAATTCGATCGGCCTGGAGAGAAGAAGGACACGACATCCGGCTCAGCAGGCTAATAAATCCACGCGCTGTTACTGGCATGCACAACGGGTCATCGACGTCTCCTAAGCCGACATCGATGACCGGCGGCAGAGTTTTGTCTAACCGGCAGGCGGAACACGCACGACGTCACAGGGGCGCGTTAATTAGCGCGCACCACGATTTGGAGCGCACCATGCAGCAGATCACCTCATGTTTCAGATACCCGGATGCGGGCGAACTCAAGATGCTCGAGGGTCTGGTGGCCGATACGGTGTCGGCAGCGGTTGTCACGGGTCGGTCGCACGAACAGTTTCACGGCTGGGAAGTGCAAGCGTGGACCAGCGAAAGTCGGCTCGTGCGGCGCGCCCACCTACGCATCCTCTATCGCAATGCGTTGTGGCAGCAGTCGGACTGGATTCTCGATTGGCCCAGACCGAACGCAACCGTGCATTGAGGCGTTTCCATGGACTGCTCGTCTACGGCGCGTCCCGCGCGTCCTGATGAGCGGTTCCGGGAACGGGTTCCGGCCCGAAGGCTGGAGCTGGACCGCTCTCCGAGGCGCTGCGTCGACGTTGAACTGTCCGGTGAGGGCACGTCTTCTCTCATGACAAAGCTCCGGGGTCACGGTGAAGTTGGCGACGATCTCGACAGTGACAGATGCGCGCGGCCGCCTGAAGTCGCCACCCTCCCACTGAGCAAACGCTTGTGCTCCGGTTGTCGATCTGGTGATGATTTCCGGTCCCGGTGGCGCAACGGTTTGTGGTGTGGCCTCTACGGCGCAATGGGCGTCGTCGTCGCGTTGCTCGTCTGGTATCCCGGTCACTGGCTGATCGCGCTGCTTGTCCTGCCTATCATCTGGTCTTCTACGTGTAGCCGGTGGTCGGCATTGTCACTGTGGGCGGGCTACTATCTGACCGGTGCGCGCGATATTCCTCTCGTGTGTCAGCGCTTCTTTGTGGGTTACGGCGAGCTGCCAGCGCATGCGGCGCTTGCGCTTGGCGTTGCGTTCTGGCTGGCGCAGGCGCTTCTGTTGTCTGCACCATGGGTTACGTTGACGCCGACGACTGATGCGGCACGGCGCGCATGGAGGGCTGTACTCGCCACCTTGCTCGTGTCGGTTCCGCCGCTGGGTATCATCGGCTGGCTTTCGCCCGTCCATGTGGCCAGTGCCCTGTACCCAGGCTGGCAACTAGCGGGTGTCACGATGGGATTGTGCGCGCTGGCCTCGGCCGCGTGTGTCCGACAGTCAAAAGTTGCGTTGGCTGTCGCGATTCTGTTGGCGGCAGCTGCCGTCGTTGCCCATGTCATGGTTCAAGATACCGAGGTGCCGGCTGGATGGATGTCGGTCAATACGTTCTTCGGACGGCTCGACCAGAAAGACTATGCTGCACTCTACGCCCGTACTGAGGCAGCGCAGGAAGCGGCCAGGCGGCAATTCGAGGATGGTGCAACGGTGGTTGTCTTGCCGGAGGAAGTGATCGGGATATGGCGACCCGCCATGCAATACTGGTGGGACGGTTATCTGAATCAGCTGGTCAGGACCAACCGGACTCTGATCTTGGGGGTGGACCTGGCGGATCATGATTCCGCACGCGAACTCCCGCGAAATGAAGATCGTTTCCTGAGATACACCGACAGCGCTGTAATTGTCGGTGTGGAAGGCGGGCGGTTTGATAGCCGTCAGCCAGTACCAGCCGGATTGTGGCGCCCATGGGAGCAGGTGAGTGCGAGCCGGGGCGGTGTGACGCAGCGATACCTGGATATCGGAGGCCGGCGGGCGTCTTTCTCGATCTGCTATGAAGACTTCCTGTGGTGGCCGCATTGGCGTCTGCTGGTTGACAGACCCGATGTCCTCGTCGGGATGTCCAACGACTGGTTCAGTGCTGATCTCGCACTAGCGAACATTCAATGGCAAAGTGTGCAGTCGATTGTGAAGCTTGCCGGCGTGCCCTTGCTAAGAGCCGTGAATCGATGACCCTGAGCATGTCGCGGTACGTCAACACGTCGATGCCGACGCTTTTGGTGTGACCTCACGTAAGGCCGTAACGCTTGCCGGCGGCAGATGCGTCGGAGGAGGCCGCCTACCGACTGGCCGTCCGTTTTCCTGTGCGAGAGGTAGTGCTCGACTGCGCCGCGCGCCGCGAGCCCCGCGTGTCAGGCGCGTAGCGCGGCGAGCGACGCGACGTCGGGCACGGCAGCGTACTGTTCCCCTGCCCGACAAGACGACAAGGAGGCAGGTTTGAAGGGCACAGCTTAGGTCGCAGATGGTGTCCTCGCGATAATGGTATTTGAGACGGCGCGGCAGCTTGGCTCACTGATCACTAGCGGCGGGACCAAGTTATGCAGCCAAATCTTGCTCTTGCGAAAATGCAGAGCGTTTTTTCGTTAGCGATCGCGGCTACAGGCGCATCACTAGGCCGATTGAGATCAGTCCGCGGTCGGTAACTAAAAAACCGTTTGCGCTAAACCGCTCCGCAGGCGGTGACCGCTATGGGCATTGAATGACTGCTGCGGTAATTTGCGAGGCCCGTGGTGGGCTATCGCACCTGTGCTCGACACAATCGCGTGACGCCTGCGTGGCGAGAGACGCACGAATGTAGTGAGCCGCAGGCAAAGGCTTTGACGTTTTGTGCCATTCGGGTGCTGCGACGAATCGAAGGTACGAGTGCAGCCGCGCTTGCCTCGTCGGGATAGGCAAACGTGTCCAGAAACAGGTGCATTGGCAACTAGTGGGCATGGACGGAACCTGGCGGGGCTCGTGGGAGGCTACCGGGCATACTTTCAATACGGAGCATGTGTCCCGTGCCGCACACGGGACAGTCGCGCAGCGACTTGCCGGTCAGTCGCTGGTAGCAGTCACGGTAGTCTTCGCTGGGCTCGGCTGACGCGGCGGCGGGAGCCTCGACGCCGAGCAGTTGCCGGCACGTAGCGAGCCTGTCAGACCGGTGGCAGTTGGCCATCCATCCGTAGCTGCGGATGCGCTTGAAGCCCTCTGGTAGCACATGCAGCAGGAAGCGGCGAATGAACTCGTCGGCCGTGAGCGTCATGGTCCTTTGCCTGGCCTCGTGCCGGTAGTCCTTCCAGCGAAACTGCACGGTGCGCTCGTCGAAGGCAAGCAGCCGGTTATTGGAGATGGCGACGCGATGGGTGTAGCGGCCCAGGTAGTCGAGCACGTGTTCGGCGCCACCAAACGGTGGTTTCGCGTAGACGACCCAATCCACGTGAGCAGCGGGCGCGAGCCAGGCGGCGAACGCTCGCGGGTCACGCAACGACTCAAGCTGGCCATGAAAGCGCAGCGCGCCGGCGTCAAACGCGCGGCCCAGCTGTTCGAGAAACAATCGGCGAAAGAGCCGTGAGAGCACCCGCACGGGCAGGAAGAAGCCCGGACGGCAGGCGATCCAGCGCTCGCCGTCCGGGGCGATGCCACCGCCTGGCACAACGCAATGCACATGGGGATGATGCAGCAGATTCTGGCCCCACGTATGCAGGATTGTGATGAAGCCGATCTCGGCGCCCAGGTGCTTCGGATCGGCGGCGATCGTGCGCAGCGTCTCGGCGCTGGCGCGAAACAGCAGATCGTAGAGCGTCTTCTTGTTCTGCAAGGCGAGCGCAGCGATGGATTCGGGAAGCGTGAAGACGACATGGAAGTACTCGACCGATGAGAGGAGTTCCGCGCGCCGACGTTCGAGCCATTGCGCACGGGCGAGCGACTGGCACTTCGGGCAGGCGCGATGCCGGCACGAGTTGTAGGTGATGCGCTGATGTGAGCACGTATTGCACTGCTCGAGATGGGCGCCGAGCGCGGCGGTACGACACAGTTCGATGGCGCTCATCACGCGACGCTGGGCACGACTGAGCCCTTCGGCATGGGTTTGCCGATGCTGAGGGCCGCAGCGGCGGAAGATGTCCGCCACTTCGATCGCCGGTCGCATGACTGCGTTCAGACGTCCTCTGGCACAGCGGGCGCAGACGGAATGGGTGCGGGGTGCGGAAGCAGGTCGAAGGGGCTGGTTGTGGAGCACACGGTGCTCGTGGCCACGGTAAGGTACCGCGAAGTGGTGGCAAGGGACCTATGGCCCATGAGCAGTTGGATCTTGCGCACGTCAGTACCGGCTTCGAGCAGATGAGTGGCGAACGCGTGCCTCAGCACATGCGGCGTAATCGGCTTCTGGATGCCGCTGCGCTGCCGTGCCTTGTTGCATGCCTGCCAGATCGCGGCAGTGGTAATCGGGTGTCCGGGGATGTCGCCGGGAAAAAGCCAGTCGCGAGGGTGAGCATTGAGCCAGTACGTTCGCAGGATCTCGAGCAGCCGTGGTGAGAGCATCACGAATCGATCCCTACGGTTTTTCCCCTGGTTCACGCGGATGACCATGCGCCGGCTGTCAATATCGGTGGTCTTCAGGTGCGCCACTTCTGAAATTCGAAGACCGGCGGCATATGCGGTCATCAGAATGGCACGGTACCTCAGGCTGGGAATAGCGTCGAAAAAGGTTGTTACCTCATCGAGGCTCAGGATGACGGGGAGTCTCAACGGCTTCTTCGGCAATGGAAAGTCCTCGTCGCTCCAGTCGCGTTTGAGCGTCACGCGGTAGAGGAAGCGCAGTGCACCGATCGTTGGGTGGAGACTGGCGGGCGCTAGCTTGCGCTCTTCCCGAAGATAGATGAGCCAGGCCCGTATCTCCTCGGGACCCAGTAACTCGGGCGAACGGCGGAAGTGCCGGGCGAAGCTTGAAACCTGAAGAAGATAGGATCGCTGAGTATTCTCAGCGAGATTTCTGATCTGCATGTCGGTTAACATGCGTTGACGCAATGGCGTCATGGGAACCTCCTGGAAACAATGTTGAAGCCCGGCTGGGCATCCATATATTGCTCCTGGAGGTGTCCACTTCTCCTCGGTCACGATCCAGCGCCCGACTACCACCTCTGATGAACGTCGGCTATAAGCTCTGGCTCTCCACCCCTACCGCGTCAGCGGTTTAGTGCAAGAAAACTTATCTTAATAGCGCGCGATGTCTGCCTGATTTTGGAGCAGCCGAGGTTTCGTGAAACCGCCCAAGGGGAACGTCATTCGCAAGCGCTGCGTTGCTCGGCCTTGCAATCAAATGGCCCGGAGCGGAAGTCGAAATCAGAAGGTTGATAGTGACCACTTTCCCTGTCATTTGCGGACATTAATCAACTTGGCAACGGAATCCGATGGCGATATCAAATCTGAAGTGCAACACCGTTTCTTACAACTGGTTGCGGGTTTTTTCAAGCCGGCGGAATCGGTTGAAAGGCCACCCGGGCTTGGGTTCTACCCGCCTGGCACGAATCGGCTAGAATCCCGATGCTTTGAAGGTCGAAATGGCCGAAAGTCAGTCGTAGCAAGAGATTCCAACGAAATTGAGCGTCGACAAGTTCGAGCAATTTGTCTGGCTGCATCTGAGCAAGGGCCGTCGCGGACCCGCGCGAAAGCTCAGCGCGCATGCGATTTTCAACTACCTTCTGAAGGCGCTCTATCTCGGCTGCCAGTGGAAGGAGTTGCCCATCGAGAAGGATTGGCATGGCCGTCCCGAGATTCATTACACCCGCATTTATCGCGCCTTCCGGCGCTGGGAATCGGACGGATGCCTTGATGCCATTTTCGAGGCTTCGGTGTTCAGGCTTCATGGCGATCACCGCCTGGACACGCGCATCATCCATGGCGATGGCACCACAACCGCCGCGAAGAAAGGCGGCGACAATCTCGGCTTCAGCGGCCACAAGAAGCTCAAGGGCTGCAAGGTCGTTGCCCTGTGTGACCGGAATTGCAACGTCATCGCGCCGTTCGTCAGAACACCGGGCAATCGGAATGAATCGCCGCTGTTACGAGAAGCGCTGCCGCGGCTCACGAGCATCGCCCGTGCGGTGGGGCTGGATCTGCGGGGCACGGTCATGAGCCTGGATGGCGTGTACGATTGCCGGCCCAACCGCAAAGCCATTTTCAATCGCGGCATGGTGCCTAACATCAACGCTAATTCGCGCGCCAGAAAAGGACCGAAGCGCGGGCGCAAGCCGCTGTTCGATCCGGCCATCTTTGAAGAACGGTTCAGGACAATCGAGCGGGTGTTCGCGTGGGAAGATACCCATTAGCGGGCCCGCGTCAAGTAAACAATCCACATCCCCGGCTGCACGAGCAGCCGTTACCCAGTTCCAGCACCCGCATGCAGCAGCCAACCGCGTCCGTTTCTTCATTTCTGGCTGCGACGGATCGCGCCAGACACCCATCTGGATCAAGCGAATGGCAATACTGCCGGTGCCTTTCGCCCTGGCGGCCATGCCGCCCCGGAAGAACATTGGTACCGCAACGCGTCCAGGGAATCCGTACAAATTCAAGGGCTGCCCCCATCAGGGCGCCAATCCATCGATGGTTCGCGTCGCAGGCGATCCGCCATGACTGCATGTCGGCGACGGCGACACGGCATCCCATTCAAATTCCTGGGCTGGGGCCCAATCCTCCCACGGGGCTTGCCGGTCGCCGTCGAAAGCCCTACGTGAAGCAGCGCGTCACATCAAAAGGTTTGTGCTCCTTCAGAATATGAAAGCACGCGCGCGCCAGTTTATGTGCGAGCGCCTTGCGTGCGACGATCGGATTTGTCCTGGCTTTCTTGCGTTCATAAAAGCGCCTGGCCTCGGTGCAGTAGCGCTGGGCGAAATTGGCTGCCTCGACGAACGCCCAGCACAGGTACCGGTTGCCGTTACGGATGTTGCCTTCTCCCTTCTTCTTGCCGTTGCTGGTGTGCCGGCTGTCCACGCAACGCGCATAGGAAGCGAAGTTGCCGGCGCTTGCAAAACGCTCAATCGGGCCGGTCTCCAGCAATATGACGCTTGCCAGGATCTGGCCAATGCCGGGCACGCTGGTCAGCAGTGCATACTCTTCGCGTGGCCTGACTTTTTCGGCCAGCCGCTTTTCTACCAGCCCGATCTGGGTGGAAAGCGTGCTGACGACCGCCAGACCGGCCTGCATTGCCAGCGCGACCTCGGCCGGTAGCGCCATCTGGTCAACGTCTTCGGTCGTCAGCCGCAGGACCTGTGCGCATGATATTCCGGTACCGCAGTGACGAGCCGTGATGTTTTCGATCGCGAGTATGTGGCTGGTGCGACTGCGTACCAGCTGCATGCGCTTGCGGGCAAGATCACGCACACTGCGCGCTTCGGGTGGCAGGATCGTACCCGTGGGCAGGATCCCCAGCCGCAGCAGCCGGGCCAGGTAACGTGCATCCGTCTCGTCGCCACTGTACTTGAGCCCGTTGTATTGCCTGATCGCCGTGGTGTGGGCCAGATGCACGGTGAAGCCCGTTGCCTGCAGGCCATCGACGAGCCAGTACCAGTTGAACGTCCTATAGAAATGTTTCTATAGGACCTTTTATGGACGCCCCGGAATTATGCACGGTTTGTCGTTGAGGACAACGGAGCGCGCAGCGTGGGTGCCGATATGAATCGAAGTACGGGACCGTGCCGCGCGAGCTTTTGAATTCCTGAGCATTGCTGGGCTAACCGATCGGATCAGTTCACGCGGCCGAGCATAATCACAAGCCCTCGAGAAACTGCAGCACGCGGTCGGTGGGCCGGTAGCGCCGTTGCCTGCTGTGGGGCAATTGAAGCGTACTGAGGGCTCTTTCCTTCATTGCCAGGTCTGCCTCTATGTACATGTGCGTGGTCGCTGGGTTCTCGTGACCCAGCCACAGCGCAATGACCGTGAGGTCAACTCCAGCCTGAAGCAGGTGCATGGCAGTCGCGTGCCGGACCAGGTGCGGTGAGATGCGTTGGCCCTTGAGTCCCGCGCAATCAGTTTCCACAGCCTGGTAGGCGAGGTTAAGGCGATCGGTTATTCCGGTTCGCGTCATCGGTCCGCCTGAACGATTTGGAAAGAGCCACTGTCCGGATGAAGCGCCAATTTGCCGAAGCCAGAGCCGGATCTGGCTTGCGGTGCTGCGCCAGAGCGGGACCACACGTTCTTTGCGGCCCTTACCGTGAAGACGTACAGAAGGGCTTCGATCCAGATCGACGTCGCCAACGCGTATGCCGATGAGTTCGGATACCCGAGCGCCGGTGTTATAGAGGGTCGCCAACATCACGCGATCGCGCTGACCGCACCATGTGTTGGGGTTGGGTGCATCGAGCAAGGCGCATATTTCTTCTCGGGAGAGGAAGCGGACTAGCGGGCGCTCATAACGCTTCATCGGGATCGCGAGCACCTGTTGAATCGTGCCGAGCGATTCTGGTACTCGGGACGCAGCATAGTGCAGAAACGAGCGAATGGCGGCAAGCCGGAGGTTGCGGCTGCGGATGCTGTTTTGGCGAACCACTTCGAGATGATTGAGGAAGTCGAGAACCAGTTGTGCATCAATATCGCTGAGTTCCAGGCGTTCAGGCTTCCGATGCAATCGCTGTTCGGTGAATTCGAGAAGCAGCCTCATAGTGTCGCGGTAAGCAGCCACCGTTCGCGGGCTGGCGTTACTCTGCTGTATCAGGCGCTCCATAAAGAACTGCTGCAGCAATTGCGCAAACGTCGGTGATGAGTTCAGGTCAAGCATGATTGCCTCCTTGAACGAAGTGCTCGAAGCGATCGCCTGCGATGGTCATCAGCTCAGGTATTGCCGTTATGTACCAGAACGTATCGGTGACCTGGGTATGTCCGACATAGGTGGAAAGCACCAGCATCGCATTACCGACATCGATCCCCTCCTGATACCAGCCGATAAGACGGCGGCAGATAAAGCTGTGCCTCAGATCGTGGATGCGCGGGTGCGGGTGACCCCCTCGGGCCTGCCATCCGAGCTGTGCTCGAAGACGGGCGAAGGCATATGCGATCTGACGATAGTTCACTGGCCTCCCGCGGTCTGACACGAAGAACGCGTCGGTCGTCGACGCGGGCAGCCTTTTATCCCGAATACAGGCATAGGCACGGAGGGCTTCGGTGGTGGTCGGATGTAGAGGAACGTGGCGGGCTTTCCGAAACTTGCTCTGACGGATCGTGAGCAGGCCGCGTTCCAAGTCCACGTCCGAGCGCCGAAAGGCCAACGCCTCCGAGATACGCAAACCCGTGGCCGCAAGCAGACCGAAGACGGTTTCACAGGTAACTGGACGCAGGCTGCCGGCGGGCGGAAGTCGTCGCGCAGTATCCACCAACGCGTCGATCTCCTCCTCCGAGTAGATATGCGGGGTCAACCGTCGATGTCCTGGTCCACAGAGTCCGGGCGATGCAATTTCGGTGGCGGGATCAAACTGCAGGCGATACTTGGCGAACGGGCTCAAGATTTTTAGCCGACCTGCTCTCGTGATGGCTGTCGCGCGGCTGGACGAACAGGCCCAACGCAATGCCAGTTCTTCCGTGATCGGACCGCGGTGACCGATTTGATCGGCGAAGCGTGCAAAGCACAGCAGCCGCCTTTCCTCACTCTCCAAAGCGAAGCCGAGTCGCCGCCGGCATTCGAGATAGTCCTCGACCAGGGACACCATGGTAGTGGCGGGCTTCATGTGCGTCTCCCCGGCCATGGCAAGGCAACGGTGTTGAGCCTGGGTAGATCGACTTTGACATAGATGGTCGTCGTGTTGACGTTGCGGTGGCGCAGTAGATCGGCGATGTCTTTGAGACTTGCCCCTTCCCTGAGTAGCCTTGATGCGACCGAATGGCGTAGCACATGGGTTCCGGTCCACCGCTGAGCGAGGCCGCACCGGGCGTAGGCACAGCGTACGGCATTACGCACCAGGCTGGGCCCCACCGGTTCATCGCGCGGAGCGCGGTGCCGCACAAACAGTGCGCGGCTTTCCGTTCGCGGGCGCCCGAAGCGCAAATAGTCAGCGATCGCGCGCCCCGTCTCCAAAGGCAACGGCAGAAGTGTTGTGCGCTTTGCCTTCGCTTTGGCAATCCGGAGCGTCCCTTCTCGCCAATTCAAGTCATCGAGCTGGATAAAAGCCACTTCGCTCGCCCGCAGGCCCAGGTCCACCAGACAGCGAATGATCGCGTAGTCACGTCGGCCGGTTGGACACGTATGATCGAAGGAATTCACAAGCCCCGCCAGTTCTGAATCGGTAAGAGAATCCGGTAACGCCGCTAGACGCCAGTAAGCGACTCTTGGGACTGCGGCAATCAGGGGTTCGGTAGGTTGTCCGTGTATGCGACGGAAACGCAAATAACTCCGCAGACAGTCGCCAATGATTCCTGCTGTCCGAGGTTGGCAGCCCGCGGCGCGATCAGTCACGAATCGACAGATCTCATCTGGCTTGAGGCATTCAAGCGCAATCGGCCCCCAGCCAAATCGGGCAATGAGGAATTCACGGACGTAGCGCAGACGGTAGAGACGCGTTGCCGGTGCTAGCCCCTGCACATCCTGAAGATAAGCGTCAAAGAGCCGAAGTTCTTCACTTATGAAACTGGAAACCGGCGCTGATCTTGAGGGAATGATTCCCTCCGAGCGCAGCATGCGAAGCAGATGACGCAGCGCGCGGCGAAGGTTTGCGGGGGTGCGGGGACTTGGCTTGCTGCAGTGGCAGACGGGAAGGTGCTCCGTGAGAAAGCGATGCAGCACTGTCTCGTCGATGTTATTGATAGCGATGCGTCGCGCAGTCAACCACCGTCCGAAGTGGGAGGCGCATTGCAGGTAGTTCTCTTTAGTAATACCCGCATATCCGTGACGCCCCAAGTAGTCGGTGAAATTTCCAACGACGGGTCCAAGTGCGCCGTACCGTGCGCGATTGCACACGACAACTTCAGAAACGACTGGCGTGATCATGATCGCTCTCCTGAGAGATGGCGATGAAGCCATCTGGGAAGAGCAGTATCTGTTATGCAAGGTTGGCCGATGGTGAGGCGCTACCTGGCACCCAGAGGAATTGGGCGTCGCACCTCAGCATGACCGACAAACCGTGCATAATTCCGGGGCGTCCATAAAAGGTCGACTCGACCACGACGCCAGCAAGCCCGTCTTTCCACGGCGCAAGGAAATCCAGGATCTTCGTCAGGTCGTTGGGCGGGCGCCTTTGAGCCACGATCCGGTCCGTTTCATCGATCACGGTAACCATGCTGTTGTTCGAATGCAGGTCAATGCCACTATAGTTCATGGTGAACCTCCTTCCGGTCAAAGTGCTTGGCAAACTCACTTTAACCCCGGCCGCTCCGAAGGGCGGCGGAAGGCCCGCTAGATGATTTTCAAGTTCCGGCGCCTGCTGCTGCGCTTCGAGCGACTCAGCCACCTACACTACGCATTGAAAACCCTCGCGTACACGATGATCAATCTTCGGCACTACTGCCGAAGATTGATCACTTGCTTCGAGACCTTTGTTTTCATCGCCGGCCATCGCGCCGTGGTCACGCTCGCCCGCACCATGCCGATACCTTCGCACAACAACACACATGGTCGCATCGCAGGCCTAGCCGCCGCGATTCCTTCCCATCCCATGGGCTTGTCCAACCGCGCTGCGCCGAGCCTGCTTGAAACGCGCAACCAGTTGTTTGCTTGTCCCGCTTGCCTTACTGCGACAGAACCTCTGCGCCTGCCCCCAAGCAGCAATCGCCGTCTCTGCGGACCCCGAAGGCCCGGTCTCCGGAAGGGTAAATCCTGATGGCAATAGTAACAAAATGACAAGTTTTGGTGACAATATGATAAATCGACAGTTGCGCGTTTCCTTAAAGTTCAATGGACGGACCAGCCTAATCACGGCCGGTCATCCCTACCTTGCCGGAGATGCCTTGTGAATTTTCTCGACGATAGCCTTTTCCCCGAAGTTCAAGAAAAACTCGTGATTCAGGTGGCGCCGTTCGGCCCTCAGTGGATTCCGAGCGACTCGGACGACATCCCCGTGAACATGGACGCCCAGATCCAGAAGGCGGTGGACTGCTACAACGCCGGCGCCACGGTGCTGCACGTGCATGTGCGCGAGGAAGACGGTAAGGGCTCCAAGCGCATGTCCAAGTTCAACGAGAGTCTCGCCCGGCTGCGCGAGGCGGTGCCCGATATGGTCCTACAGGTGGGCGGCTCGATTTCCTTCGCGCCGGAAGGCGAGGGGCAGGAAGCCCAGTGGCTCGACTACGACACGCGGCACATGCTGGCGGAGCTCGATCCGAAGCCTGATCAGGTCACGATCGCGATCAACACCAGCCAGATGAACATCTGTGAGTTGCTCACGCCGGACGACGTGATGGGCACCATTCTCGAGAAGCCTGAATACTTCAATGCCTATTCGGAAATGGTCGTCGATGCGAAGCCGTCGTTCTTCATCGAACACCTGCGCCGCCTGCAGGCGGCCGGCATTCAGCCTCACTTCATGCTGGGTCACGTGCACCAACTCGAGAGCGTCGAGCGCCTGATCCGCCGTGGTCTCTACACCGGTCCGCTGGTGCTCAATTATGTCGCGATCGGCGGCGGCGCAGCGGGTCTACACCCGGCCGATCTGATTGAATTCGTTCGCCGGACCCCCGACGGCGCGGTGCTGACGATCGAAAGCGCGATGCGCGCGGTGCTGCCGATGAACGCGATGGCCATCGCGATGGGCCTGCACGTGCGTGTGGGGATCGAGGACAACCTGTGGGGCCGCAAGGGCGAGCGCATGACGTCGGTACAGCAGATCGAGCAGACCGTGCGGATCGCGCGCGAACTGGGCCGCGATATCGCGACCGGGACGGACGCGAAGCGCATCTATCAGATCGGGGAGCAGTACAAGAGCGCCGACGAAACGATCGCCGCCCTCGGTATGGCACCGAATCGCAAATCCGCGCAGCGCGGCTTTACGGTGCCTGGCCACGCCTGACGGGCGCGCGTTTCCTCATCAGTCTGATCGAAATGAACATGAAACTACGTAACAGAATTGCCTTGGTAACGGGCGTAGGCCCCGGTCTCGGACTCGGGTGTGCGGTAGCACTCGCCGCCGAGGGCGCGACGGTCGTCGTATGCGACGTGGACGAGAAGGCGCTGGCGACAGCCCGCGCCGCCGTCGAGGCATTCGGTGCTGAATGTCTTGCGGTGCGGTGCGACGTATCCTCCAGTGCGGACGTCAAGAGCATGTTCGCGCAGATAGTCGCGCGTTTCGGCACCTTGCATATCCTGGTCAACAACGCCGCGCTGACTCCTAATCGCGCCATTGATACCGAGCGCCGCAACAAACTGTACGCGTACATGCAGACGCCCATGCCGCGCCAGTCACTGGGCTTCACCAGCGAGATCAGCGATGAAGAGTGGCATCGCTACTGGGGCGTGAACGTGCACGGCGTGTTCTATTGCACGCGCGAAGCATTAAAGCTGATGGAACCGCAACGCGACGGGAAAATCATCAACATCGCGTCGATTGCCGGGATCTCGACCAGAAGCGCACATAGCCCGCACTACTGCGCCACCAAGGGCGCGGTGATCGCCTTCACCAGGTCTGTCGCATTCGAAGTGGCCGGCGCCAATATCTTCGTTAACGCCATGGCACCCGGCGGCGTGGCTACCCCGGCATTTAATGAATACCTCGACAGAATTGGCGAAGACGGCCGAAATCGTCTGTGGCAGGGCTGTCCGCTGGGCCGCTTCGGCACGGTGGAAGAGTATGCATCGACGGTCGTCTATCTGGCGGGCGAGCATTACCTGGTTGGCCAGATCATCAGCCCCAACGGCGGCACGGTAATCTAAGGCCCAAATACCTTCCAGTACAACAGTCCAAATGAACGCAAGACAACCTACACCCAATTTCGACACGATGCGTGCAGCGGGCCTCGCTGACTCCAAGCTCGATCCGCTCGCGCAGTGGGACCCGGCATGGACCGAGTCCTTTATGGCGCTTAGCCAGAGCGCACAGACGAGCGACGTCCTCGATCCGAAGCTGGTCGCGCTAATTCGCCTGAACATCGACGTGACGGCGACGCATCTGTACGGTCCCGGTGTTCGCCGCCACGTGCGCGCCGCGCTGCGCCTTGGGGTGAAGCGTGCGCAAATCATGGAGGTGTTCAAGCTCGCAAGCGTGGTCGGCATTCACGCCTGCGCGCTGGGGGTACCGATCCTCGCCGAAGAACTGGCCCATGCAGGTATTGCCGACGATGCCACGCCCGCCCCGGCCACGCCCGTATGCGACAAGGTCCGCGCGAGCGGCATGTTCAATCCGCTATGGGAGACCATCTATCGCTGGGATCCACAGTATCTGGAGAATTTCCTCGCGATGGGGTTGGGGTTGTGGACCGACAACATCCTGCCGCCGCTGTGGATCGAATTTCTCTGTATCGCGGGGGATGCCGCCATTACTCATCTGTATGCGCACGGCACCCGCCGGCACATCAGGGCAGCGCTCGAACTGGGCGCGACCCGCGAGCAGATTCTCGAGGTGCTGAAGATCGTCAGTCTGCAGGGCATCGAAGCCTGTGAACTCGGCGTTCCGCTGCTGCAAGCCGAATGCGAAGAGTTCGAACGGGCTCGAACGAAATCTTCTTCGACCACATAGCCGTGCACTGTCTGCCGACGTGTCGTATAAGGCACGCGCGCAGAACCTGTAACAACCTGATGCCCAGCGCCCGAGCGTTGCGGCATCGAATGCAGTACGTGGAGACACCATGAGTCACGCCGTATCGCAGGCAGAGGTCATCATCGACACACGCGCGTCGCCCGAGGTCCGGCAGACGTACCGCAAAATTGCCTGGCACCTGCTGCCGTTCCTGTTTCTGGCGTATGCCGTCAACTCGATCGACCGGATCAATATCTCGTTTGCCAAATTACGCATGGCGCACGACCTTGGCCTGAGCGATGGAGCGTACGCGTTCGGTGCGACCGCGTTTTTCATCGGCTACATCCTGTTCGAGATTCCGGGCAACCTGTACATGCAACGCGTGGGTGCGCGCGCCACGCTGACCCGCATCATGGTCCTGTGGGGCGTGGTCACCGCGCTGACGAGCTTCGTTAATACACCAACGCAACTGTATATCGCCCGCTTTGCGCTCGGCGTCGCCGAGGCAGGCTTTTTCCCCGGCGTCATCCTTTACCTTACATACTGGTTTCCGTCATGGAAACGCGGCCGTGTGACTGCGATCTTTTTCATGGCGGGATTTGTCGCGGGGATGGTCAGCGGGCCGCTTGCGGGTGCAATCATGACCGGTCTTGAAGGCTGGCAGGGCATGAAGGGCTGGCAGATGCTTTTCGTACTCGAAGGTCTTCCCGCTGTCGCGCTTGGCGCATTCGCCTGGTTCTGGCTCGACGATAGCCCTGCGCGCGTCACGTGGCTCACCGATCGACAAAAGGCCATCGTTGTCGAGAATCTTCGCCTGGATCAGTCCTCACGAGTTACCGAAAGCAAGTCATTTAGACAAGTCATACGAGACCCGCGCGCCTATCTCCCCGGCATTGTGTTCTTCACGCTCTATTCCGGGACCAACACGGTGGCGTACTGGATGCCCTCGTTGCTGCAAAGCGTGGGAATCACAGACTTGCGCCGCATTGGCGTGATCGCGAGTTGCCCGTACATGCTCGCCATGGCGGCGATGTATCTGCTCGGGCGCAGTTCGGACAGACACCTCGAGCGCCGCTGGCACCTGGCGGCGACCATGCTGACAGCCGCGGCCTCGTTCTGGATGATGCATGTACTGCAAGCCAACGTCCTGCTCTCGACGGTGTTCATGACCATCGGCGCGGCTGCGTGCCTGGCGGCGGTACCGCTCTTCTGGACGATTCCACCCGCGTTTTTCAGCGCGAGCGCGGCAGCGGGGGGCATCGCGTTCGTCAGTAGCATCGGCTCCCTGGCCGCGGTGCTCAGCCCGGTCACTGTCGGCGCCGTGAAGGCGCATACGGGCAGCCTGTATGTCGCGTTCGACGTGATCGGCGGTATGTTGCTGATCGGCACCGTCATCCTGCTGGTTGGCATACCGGCGACCCGGCTTCACGAACGCCAAACGTAAAGCCGCGCACCAACAAGACCCGCGATACCACGACGCACTGTGACCGCCTCTGTCCGTCTCGCACGGGCAGGGCGGCGGCCGATCTGTAACCAGGGTAGCAGGTCGGGACTATGCTCCACATCGCCTGATATGACGCGACGTCACAGGATTAGTACTGCAGATTTGTTGATTAAAGAACGTGATCAAAAGAGAAGGATCGCGACGTCGTGTGGCCGAAGAACGCGACGCGAGCGTTCCCGAGGCAGTTGTAGGTTTAGCAAAAAAATTGACAACAAGGAGACGGTATGAAGTTGAAACTGGTAGCCGCAGCCGCGGTGGCCGTAATCGGGAATGCTGCGTATGCGGACTCGTCAGTGACGCTGTACGGCGTCCTTGACTCGGGCCTTCTGTATCAGAGCACCTCGGCGGCAGTCGTCAGTGCCAACCCATCGACGTTGACGGGGCTTCCGGCGGGTACGAAATTGCCTCCGGCTGCGGCGGCATCGGTGGCAAACGCCCTGAAGAATCTTGGAGCAGTCTATCGCTTCAAGGACGGCGGCATCTACTCAAGTATCTGGGGCATGAAGGGAACCGAGGATCTCGGTGGTGGCTACGCCGCAAACTTCAGGCTGCAAGGCACGTTCGACACCGGCACCGGAAAGTCTGGCCAGTCCGATACGGCTGGCGTTCCAGGCTTCTTCAACCAGATCTCGACAGTTGGCGTGAGCGGACCGTTCGGCTCGATCGACGCGGGTCGCCAGCTAGCGCCGATGATCTACGCGATGGGGGAGACGGACGCTCGCCACGCACAGTATTTCGGCAGTATCCTCGGTGCCTGGATCGGCCTGAACTCAGCAGCGGGCTGGCCTGGAACCAGCACTAACGGGCCAGTTGGCGCACTGTACGACAGCAACGCAATTGTCTACAGGTCTCCAAAGTTTTACGGTGTGAGCGCCGATCTGGAATACGCGCCGGGCGGCGTCGCGGGGCATTTTCAAGGGGGCACGCGCGAGTCGGCGGTGCTGAAATATTCGGGTTACGGTTTGCGGCTCTCCGCGGTTTACTACAACGCGCACGATACGAATCCCTTCACAACAGTCACGTCGACGACAGCCGTGCCAGCTACCGGCCTGAACAACAACCGCTACTGGTACCTGGGCGCCCTCTACACAATAAAGGACTTCACCGTTTCGGCGTCGTACAGCAACGGCGCGAATCCCGCTCCCAGAAGCGCGACGAATCCGAATGGCGGCATCAGTCTGGACCTGTATTCGGTCGGCCTCGGTTACCGGTTTACGCCTGCGTTCAAGATCTCGAGCGGCCTTTATTACATCAAGGACAGAAACAATTCGAAAAACACCTCACTTGAGGCGGCGGGCGGCGTCGAATACAGCCTTTCCAAGGCCACCCTGGTCTATGCTCAGGTGGGTTGGGTCAACAACCACGGAGATATGACTCAAGGCATTACCTACGGGGCGCTGGTTGCGCCTGGCATGGGTACGGCGGCGGTCAATATCGGTCTGCGTCACAACTTCTGATCGACTGAGAAACTGTGGCTCGTGTGACAGTCCCGGGCGAGCCGGCTTTCTGACCGAGGCGTCAGTGCGCGTCTTCGACAGAGCTAGTACAGCATCCTGTAAATGTCTTTAATAATTATCGTGCTGCAAATAAGGCCGTAGGAGTGACGACGACCTCGGCCATTTCGTCGAGTGAGCCTGTGCCCGGCAGCGGTTCCCATCGGCCGGTGCGGCTGCGAAAGGCGGCACTGTAACGATTGCGGGCGAGCTCGGTAAGGCGCGCCACAACAGTCGGTTCCTCATCATCGAGACGTTTGATGAGCAGGTGCCGCCCGTAGGCTTGTGTGACGATCTGCTCATGGCCGAGCAAGCTGCGCAGTTGACGCTGAAGTTCAGTCGCGTAATGTTTAGTGGGTATGGCTGGCATGTCTGTCGCTCGATTACGATGTGCCCGTTTGCAACGGATAGCCCCGGAAAGTCCATTTGAAGGGGCGTGCTGCCTGATTATGCTCGTGCATAAACTGCGCGGTGCGCTCGCGCAGATGCGCCGTGCTGGCATGGCTGGCGTGGCATAGCACTCGGCGCGTGTAGCGGGCAAACCGCAGTTCGATCTGATTGACCCAGCTCGCGTGCAGCGGGGTGAAGTGGAAGTGAAACCGCTCATCATGCCGCTCGTTGAACGGCTGCCAGACGGCCTGAGCGCGATGCGTATTGAGGTTGTCCCAAATCACGTGCACCTGTTTGCCCGGGTGCGCAGCCGCCACGCGCTTCATGAAGGCGACCAGGTCGTCCTGGCTGCGCCGCTCGTGGCGGTCTGCCAGCACCTGACCGGTATGCACATCAAGCGCGGCAATCAGCGCCTGAGTGCCGTGCCGGATATATTCAGACTTCCGACGACGCAGCCGTCCCGGTGCCGGCGTGCACCCCGGATGCTTGCGCTCGACGGCAGCCCGTCTTCTCGTCGATGCTGAGCACCACCGCGTTTTTGGGCGCCTTGCGGTACAGCTTGCAAATCACATTGACCTTCTCGCGAAAGACCGGGTCGGGAGTGTGTAGCCATTGCTGGACCCGGTGCGGTCGAACGTCGCCAGCCTGCCGAATGCGCTGCACATGGCTGCGGCTGATCTGCTCGACAATGCCACGCTCGATCGCGCGCGCCACTGTCTCGTCCAGTGTCGGCATAACCCCTCCCACGGGTTCGTGTGCTTCACAAGCCAACGCAATCAACTGCAGTCGCGTTTCTTGCGTGATGCGTGGCGGACGGCCGCTACGCTCACCCTCGCGCAGGCCCTGCGCACCGTGCTGTGCGATGCGCTTGCGCCACGTGCAGACCGTCCGCACCGATACGCGCAGCTCTCGAGCAATCACCGTATTCGGGTGTCCTTCGTGCGCCCACAGCGCGATGCGTGCCCGCCTCACCTCGCACTGAGTCGCGGCCTTCCGATCGATTAGCGACAGGAGTTCTTCTCGTTCTTCCTTCGCCAACTTCACTGGCGTTGCATGACGACCTTGGCTCATCCCGAAATGATAGCCGAGACAATTATTTAATAAAGCTATTTACGGGATGTTGTACTAGTCTCTGCGCGGGCCTCGGTCTTGCGCCATTCGCTGGGTGTTCGGCCATGCCAACGCCGGAAGGCACGGGTGAAGTTACCCTGATTCTCGTACCCCAGGCGCGTCGCGATATCGGCGATCTGCAGATCGGTTTGTGCCAGCAACTGGTTCGCCAGATTGCGTCTAGCAGCTTCGAGCAATGACTCGTAGCTCGTGCCCTGTTTGTCAAGATGGCGATACAGGGTAAAGCGGTGTATCGCAAAGAACTCAGCTACTTTCTGCGACGTGCAGCCGTGCGGCAACAACTTTTCGATTACTTCTCTCACACGCGAACTAAAATCCTCGCCCTGGCGAGCTTGCAACTCGCTCATGTGCTGGTGAAGGAAGCGTCCCAGTTGCTGGTCGTGACTCGACCTCGGCTGCCCAAACCAGATCGAGCAACGACTGTGGAAACAGGACCTCGTATTGAGCCTGCCCAAACCAGACCGGCGCCTGGAAATATTGCTCGTACAAGGCGCTCGTTTTCGGCTTTCGAAACGCGACCCGAACGAGCGTCGGCCGCCACGACCGGCCGAGGATGATTTCTAGAATCCGGACATTGGCCGCCAGGTAAGCTGTGAGCAAATGCTGCGCGCCAGGAATGTTCGAGTCGATCGAAACTGACATGCAGGCGTAGCCTTCGTCTTCCGTCATGCGCACATGCAGGCCGCGATACCAGAGCCCGCAGAAACGAATGAGGCTTTCGATCGCCTCCCGTACCGTTGGCGCATTGAGGACAAGAAAGCGCAACGGCCCCGCGTTGTCGAGTGTTGCCCTTTGCCCGAGGAGCAATCCTACGTGTTCGCAGTGAATCTTTTTCGCTGCGGCTTCGAGGATGCGGCCATGCGTTACGGTAGATAGGGGACTCAAGCGTGAAGCCAATGCTTCGCGGGTCACGCCGAAAGATTCCAGAAGTTGCCACGGGTCGGCGCCGTGCTCGATCATGACAAACGGCAACGAACCGAGCGCACCGACCGGGATCGACTTTTCCGCTGTTGATGCGCGCTTCATGTTTCTGGCTCTAGCAAAAAATCCTTTCACGGACGGGTATGCGATCTTTTTGAAGTCCAGATATTTTACCTCCACTTAGCCAGCTATTTGGCGGTTCGTTGATGATTTCCGTCGGCGAAGCAGCGGTGTTTTTTTGCAAGCCGTCGGCTTTGGAATGTGTTCGAGCGCAGGATCGTTGCGATCGAAGCGCCTGGCAAGCCTCTCATGCCTGCGAACGGAGATTACGCTGGCAAATCACGGTCATCCGGTATGAACAGCCCCCGTCCTCCAGAGTAACGCACGCGTGAAAGCCGGGACCTTGGCGCGAATCGAAGTTAAGGAGGGGCGGCTTCCTCAAAACCCGAGTGTGCGCAATCGGCCGACATCTATTGTTGCTCATCCGGGCATCGCGTTTGGCGTGAATGGATGAGCCAGTCCACTGAGAGAGCCCATAGATGAGTCGCTTTATGCCCGTTGATCGTCAGACGGACTATCTGTGTACCGACTATCTGTTGGAGCCGTCGGTGGAGGACCGGTGGCCGGAAGACCATCTGGCGTGATTCGTCGCGGAAGTCATCGAGCAGATGGACGTCTCGGAGGTGAGTGGGAAGTACGCGGGTCGAGGCATGGCGGCGCACCAACCCGAGGTGCTACTGGGTTTGCTGGTGTACGGGTACCGGCCGATGGGAGCCGCTGCCGGGCACAGGTTGTCTTGATGGAATGCCCGAGGTCGTCGTGACACTCTTGCAGCCTTACTTGCAGCTCGATAATTATTAAATCTATTCGAAGGGACGTCGTACCAGGTTGCGTCAACGGAGATAGACTGATAGCGGTGCAGCGTTTCTTGATCGGGAGGCAGATCGACGCTATGTGCGCATGGTCAACACAAGGGAGGGATCACCGGGCCACGAGAAGGACCGCAGCGTGAAGCAAGACGCCGACCGTGCCACCGACAAATGTGCCGTTTATCCGAATGTATTGCAGGTCGCGCCCGATTTCCGCTTCGATCTTTCGACTGACTTCTCCGGCGCCCCAGCTTTTCACTACTTCGGTAATCAGCGCCGCGACCTGGTGTTGAGCGCGCGGTACCAATGTTTGGGCGAGATTCAGCAACCATGCGTTCAGCTTAAGCTGAACCGTGGCGTCGTCCTTCAAGGCTTCGGCGAGTGATATGAGAGCACCCGCGATCGCGCGCCGGACAAACGAACGTTCGCGATCGACGTCTGCCGTCACGCGCGTGCGAAGTTGGTTCCACAGCACACGGTAGCAGCCCTCATTCTTGAGATGCCGGACGCAGTCACGCATCAATGTCCGGCCGACGCGCTGGTACCTGCCGGATGTTTCCAATTTGACCGCCAGGTCTCTAATCGCGCCATCGAACTGACGACGAAGTTCATGCTGAGGATTTGCAACGACTTCATGAAGTAAGGCGACAATACCTTCAACGAATTTATCGACGATGTAGCTGTCCAGGCGCGCGGGCGTATATCTCGATGCCGCGCTGAATCTCGCCTTGAGCACGCCTTCGTTGACCAGAAGCCACTGTTTCAGCGCCCGCAGTGCCCGGTCCAGTAGCGGCTGATGACGATTATTTTCGGTGACGATCTTCAGAACATTGCCAGCGAGGCTAGACGCATCAAGCGTGCGCAGTTGCGGGACGAGTACGCGTTCTAAGAATCGCGCCACTTTCCTGTCGTCGAGCTCCTTCAGCAAGCCGGGGAGAGTGTCGGAGACAGATTCAGCGATGCTTTGGCTATTGTCCGAATTGGCCAGCCACGCGGCTATTGCCTTCGCCGTGTTGCACGCCCGCAGCTTGCCGATCACGACCTCTGGCGTCAGAAAATGCTCTTGGACGAAGTTGCCAAGTCCCTCGCCGATTCGCTCATGGCTGCGCGGGATAATTGCCGTATGCGGGATTCGAAGGCCAAGCGGATGGCGAAACAGCACCACCACCGCGTACCAGTCAGCTATCGCGCCAACTGTTCCGGCCTCGGCAAATGCCCGCACCCAGTGTAACCAGGGGTAGGCGGCCTGGCAGGCAGCGCACGCTAACAACAGCACCAGCATGACGGCGAGCAGACAGGTCGCTGTGGTACGCATGCGGTTCAATGCCGCATGCCTCGCATTAGCTCGGAAAGCGGACGTTGCTCGTCGGTTACTGGCCCAGTCGTCCTCCAAGGGCATCAGGACGATTCCTGTCGCAGAAATGCCCGCACCGTTGGCGCGACGTCTTTAACGCGTGCGACCAGAAACAGGTGACCGTCGTCGATCACATGGAGTGTCGCATTACGAATGCGAGCGGCGAGGATTTTAGCGTTACTCAGCGGCACGATCGGGTCGTCGTTACCGTGCATGACGAGAGTTTGCTGGCGCAGGGTTCCGAGCCAGGGGAGGCTACTCCAGCCCCACGCAGCCAGCAACTGATAGACGTACCCACGGCCTCGCGGCGGCCGAATATGGCGGCTGTGTTCCGCGAGCAAGGTGGGATCGTGCCGGTAGGCTCCGCCGTAAATTTCGGCACCGATCCTCTGAAGATACGTCGGATCGGTGTATCGGCGTGGCCGGATCAGCTTTGACAGCACGGAGAGCTTGGCTGGCACCATGATGACGCCCGGCGAGGTGGCCGCCAGCACTAGACGGCGGCAACGATCTGGATACAGGTGGGCGAACTGCTGCGCGAGGGCGCCGCCCCAGGAAATACCCAGCACATCGACTTGCTCGACATAACCTAGCTGCGAGAGAAGCTTGTCGGCAAGCACCGCAAGGGTTGAGAAGCGGTAGGGCACGACCGGCGCGGGCGAGCCGCCCACACCGGGGATGTCGAAAATAATGACCTCCACATCCCCGAGGGCGTCCGCGAACGGCTCGACAAGTTCGAGATTGGCACCGATACCATTAAACATAAGCAGCGGCGGGGTTGCGCTGTTGCCTGGCCGAACGCCGACACGCAAAGTCTGACCATCGACGTCGACGGTGCGGATGTGCATTCTGTGACCAGACTCAGCGCGTGTATCGGTTACTTTCATCAACGTGTCCTCGAGACAGTTACCCTACAAAGGCTGTATCGCCCAACGGAATACAAAGCTATTTTTTGACTTGCAAGAGTGCTTTCATCTCCTCGACGTTTTCCGCGACGCGCCTGCTAACGATGGCAAGGCTATCGGAGTGAGCCTTATAAAGGGTGTCTGCCATCTCAAGGAAGTTCGTCAGGGTGAGGCGCAAGGCTGGCGGAACGAGTTCATGGGTGTCCGCAACAGGCTTGCTCTGTGTCGCTGTCGATCGCGCCATAAGCGATTGCAATCCGGTCGTCGTCGTGCTCAGAATGGCGGCCTGTTTCTCCCCGAGCGACTGAAAGCACCCGAGCGCCTTCATGTTGGCGGCCGTCAGCGCCTCGATGTCCTTGCGGCGAGATTCTAGAATCGCAGCCAGGTCAACGTGGGGAGGCTTGAGCAGGTCGATCACCTTGGCGTATTGCGAGAAAAAGCTATTGGAAGTGATTGATTCCATAAAATCTCCAAACAAACTGCGTTAAAGAAAACAGTGGCACCTTCAGCTTGCGAGACGCGAGCTCATGCTTCAGTGACATACATTCCGGGCGCGCTGCCGCATACCTGCAGTCGCTCACTGCCGAGTGACTTCGGTGCCGCTCGGCTTTTACCGGAACGCTCCGCGAGCCACTCTCGCCAGTGGGTCCACCAGGAATCCGGTGCCGTTTGCGCGCCGGCCAGCCATTCGTCAGGGTTCGGCGGCAGTTCGGGGTTGAGAAAGAACTTCGCCTTTGGATTGCCGGGCGGGTTGATCAGGCTCTGGATGTGGCCGCTCGAACTGAGGACGAACTGCGTGTTGCCGCCGAAACACCGCGCCGACTCGTAGACGGCCTTCCAGGGCGTGATGTGATCGGTGACGCCGGCCACCACGTACTTGTCGCATGTCACCTCAGTCAGGTCGATGGGCGTACCCAGGACAGTGAGTGCGCGCGGTTTCGCGAACAGGTTCCCGGAAAAGACGTCGATCAACTGGCCGTGGAGCCTGGCCGGCAACCGGGTCGTGTCGTTATTCCAGTAGAGGATGTCGAAGACCGGAGGCGGATTGCCCATCAGGTAATTGTTGACCCAATAGTTCCATACCAGGTCGTTGGGCCGCATCCACGCGAAAACACGGCCCATTTCGTCGCCTGCCAGCACGCCCTTGGTCATACTGTTGTGCTTGGCTGCCGAAATTGTTTCCGGCGTGGCAAAGAGACCGAGCTGCGACTCGTCCGTAATGCCGAAGACCGAGACCATCAGCGTTGCAGCGTTCACCCAACTCTCTCCGCGACTCGCCAGATGGCCGAGCAGGGCCGAGATCGTCATCGCCCCAGAACATGCGCCGTGCAGATTCACGTCCTCGCAGCCCGTAATGTCCCGGACTGCCTGAATGGCATCGATCAGCGCGGCGACATAAGTGTCCAGATCCCAGTCACGTTGCTCAGAAGTAGGATTGCGCCAACTCACCGCAAACACCTGAAACTCGTTGTTGACCAGATACTCGACGAAGCTCTTGCCTTTGGATAGATCGAAGATGTAGAACTTGTTGATCTGTGGCGGCACGATCAGTTGCGGGCGTGCATAGACCTTTCGCGTGGCTGGCGTGTACTGGATAAGTTCCAGCACCTCGTTGCGGAACACCACCGCGCCCGCGGAGGTTGCCAAATTCCTACCGACTTCGAACGCACTCTTGTCAACTTGAGCGGGCATGCCTTGGTTGCTCCACGTGTCCGCTAAAAGGTTCTGGAAGCCTGCCAACAGGCTTGTCCCGCCGGAGTCGGAGACCTTCCTGAGTGCCGCCGGGTTCCCGAGGAGCGAGTTCGTCGGCGCCATTGCGTCGGTGAAGGCCGAGATGACAAACTGTGCGCGCTCTTTGCTCCGGTGGTCCAGGGCTGAGCGGTCGACGAAGCCCGTCAACGCGTTGCGCCAGGCGAGATAGCTTTGCAGCGACATGCGATACAACGGGTTGTCACGCCAGGCAGAATCGGTAAAGCGCTTGTCGCCCTTGGGCGGCGCAGATGCCGCCGTGCCAGAGAGCACCGAGAACAACGCGCTTGCCAGCGACGCTTTCTGCTCGAGCAGAAGCGCGGGATGCTGAAACGCCTGCACGCCGATCTGCTGAGCGGTGGCGAGAATGTCCTGCGCACGCAGCCCGACGAACGGGTTGGGCCCCAGCACCGTTTCAGCGGCGACTGCCGAAAGGTCCTCGGGCGTGCTATTCGTTGACGTGTCCTGTTTGGTTATAACCATCGTACTGTTCCCAACGCAACTTCTTCAATGAGGTTCGGTGGTTCACGCCACCAGCATCGCCAGGGTTTCCGCGATCAGCGCCGGCTTATTCTCGCCGTCGATCTCCAGCGTGTTTTCGGTTTTCAGGAGTACCCGACCACCGCCTTTGTTTTCTGCCGACAGCAACACCACGCGGTTGCGAACCCGTGCTCCGGCTTTCACCGGCGCGACAAAGCGCGTCTTGTCCAGTCCGTAGTTCACCCCGGCCTTGGCATCCACGGGAATCAGTCCCATCTCGATGGTCAGCGCCGCCAGCAACGACAAGCTCAGATATCCGTGCGCGACCGTGCCGCCGTACGGACTCTCACGCCCCGCGCGCTCCTCGTCGACGTGGATCCATTGGTTGTCGCCCGTGCAGTGCGCGAACGCGTTGATGCGCGCCTGGTCGACAACGACCCATTCCGAAACGCCGAGCTCACGGCCGACAAAATCGCCGAGTGTTGCCACGCTATATCCCGGGATCTTCATAGTGTCACCTCCTGGTTATCAATCAGACGAACTGTTCGCGCAGTCGCTTTTTGTTGATCTTGCCGACGCTCGTTTTCTCCAGCGAATCGACGATCCTGACGATCTGTGGTACCGCATACTTGGAGATCACCCCTTGGTCACTGAACGCGAGAACGTGCTTCGTAATTTCGTCCTCGGCGAGAGGGGGGGTGTGGTCTTCTGCAAGCACCACGAGCGCCGCTGGGCGTTCGCCCCACTTCGCATCCTTGATCCCTATCACTGCCACCTCGGCTACGCCCGGGTGCTGAGAGATCAGGCTTTCGATTTCGAGGGAGGAGACCCACTCGCCGCCAGACTTGATTACGTCCTTGAGACGATCGGTGATTTGCAGATAGCCCGCAGCGTCGATGTTGGCAATGTCCTGGGTATGTAGATAGCCGCCATCCCACAGTTGCGCTGAGGCCTCCGGGTTTTTCAGATAACCCTGAGTCAGCCAGGGCGCACGCGCGACGATCTCGCCCGCTGCATGGCCGTCGTGCGGCAGGTCGTTCATATGCTCGTCGACCACGCGCAGTTCAACCAGCGGTAGCGGCAGGCCAGTTGTGCAGCGTAAGCGCAGCTCTTCTGCGGCATCGCGTGGAGCGCCGCCAGGTTTGAGTTGCGCGAGGCTGAGAGCTGGGCAGGTCTCGGACATACCGTAACCCGCGAAAATATCGATGCCCCGGTCGAGCGCTGCTCGCGCCAATCCGTGCGGCAAGGCACCCCCGCCGATCACAACCTTCCAACTGCTTAGATCGATGGATTTGGCCGAGGGCGAACTGAGCAACATGTGAAGGATAGTGCCGACGCAATGCGAGAACGTAACGCTTTCATCGCGCATCAGTTCCAGGAGCCGGTCGGGTACGTAGCGGCCCGGATAGACCTGCTTCACTCCGAGCATGGTGGCGATGTAGGGCATACCCCAAGCGTGCACGTGAAACATCGGCGTGAGCGGCATGTAGACGTCGCCGCGATGAAAACGCTGACCGCTCACGGGGCTCGCCAGCGCACCCATCATCGTGATGGTGTGCAGGACCAACTGCCGATGGGTGAAGTAGACGCCCTTCGGCAGTCCGGTGGTACCCGTCGTGTAGAACGTGGTGGCGCGGGTGTTCTCATCGAAGTCCGGGAAATCGAAACCGGTAGGGCTCGCGGCGAGCATGGTCTCGTATTCAGCCGAGATCGGAATCGTGTGCGCGCATGGCGCGCCCGTCATCGTTGATCCAGATAAACGTGTGCACTGTTTCGAACTGGTCCTTGATCGCATCGATCACCGGCAAGAAATCCGTATGGACCAGCAGCACCTGCGCGCCCGCATGGTTGATCGTGTACAGAATCTCCGCTTGCGACAACCGTACATTGACCGTCTGCAACACCGCTCCCATCATCGGCACGGCAAAGTAACATTCGAGGTAGCGATGGCTGTCCCAGTCCATCATCGCTACCGTGCTGCCGTGCTTCACCCCCAGCGCGCTCAGACCGTTCGCAAGCTGCGCAATGCGTTCGCGCAGCATCGAGTAAGTTAGCCTTTGCCTGCCGCGATAGACGATTTCCTGATCGGGCGCATGCGCGAGCGGGGTGTGCAGCAAGTGTTTGATCAACAACGGGTAGGCATAGGCCGAACGCGTCGTATCCGTTACATGGTTTTGCATGGCTTGTTCCTTCAACTGCGTTACTTGATACCTGCCGGCGTGCACAATCGATCCTCGACCACTGTCGGTAGGGTTCTGGCAGCCGTGGTGGCTTGTTGACCACACGGAGGTCTTCCCCCGGTGACGTAGCGGTGCCGCGCGGTTAGAGCATGACGACGTCAGCGGACCTCACTGGGTTGACTGTCTCAGCCAAATTTGTAGCCATCCGGTCTTCGCGTGGACTCATTGTCGAGCACCCAAACCGTTTTGACAATTCCACTGGGAATTGACGAACTGTTGAACGACGATTGACAGGTATCCTGAATATGATCGTCACATCCATGCTTGGGATAGCGAGCCGATGGCGTCGCGCAGGTAGTCGACCACGGCTTGCGTCGCTGGTGCCGGATATCGATTTGGCAGCGTCATGATGTACAACGAGTCTTGCTGGCCAACCACATGGTAGTCAGGCAAAACGGACAGCGTTGTGTGATTGGTTGGTGCATGCGATACGTAGGCCGGCATAAGCCCAACCCCGATGCCGTGAGACACTGCGTCGGCTAAAAATGAATAGTCCGATGACTGTAAAGCCGGTTGAAGCGTGACCGTTTGGCTATCGGTGGCATCCAACTTGTGCGTGAGCTTGAGCGCGACACGGCGGCCCGGATAAGGCGACGCAATGAGGGTGTGTCGTTCGAGGTCGGCGGGGCAGTTGATCGGACCGTGCTTCTCAAGATACCCGACCGACGCATACAGCCTCCAGTCGATCGTGCATATATGCCGCGCCACATAATCGAGCGGCGGAGTGGAGGTGATTCGTACCGCCACGTCAACTTCAGAAGAGATCAAATTATCGACGCGGTTGTTGAAGCTGACGGTGAGCGCGATCTTGGGCTGCGCGCGAGCAAATTCAAGCAACATCGCGCCAACGAAGATTCTTCCGAAGCCGGTCGGTATGCTTATTCGCACCCGTCCCTGAAGGGTGTGTCCGAGGCCGTCCATTGATGCGCGCGCGGCGGCCAAGTCGTCGAGCATGCGCTGGCCGCACTCGTACAAGGTCTGTCCGGCTTGCGTCAGTTCAAGGCTGCGTGTGGAACGGCGCAGCAGCTGCGTGCCAGTTTTGGATTCGAGAACTTTCAGTCGCTGGCTGATATTCGAACGTGTCATGCCGAGCTTGCGCGCGGCTGCGCTAAGGCTGTGCGAATCGACGATCTCGACGAAGAGACTAATGAGATTCAGATCCATTGGGCGATTGTCGACTCGGAATTGTGGGGATTGCTATGGCGGCCGCTGATTTGTGTCACTCGTACTGAATGCGTTTCATCAGTGTCGACGATCTCGATGGACGGACGGCCGTGGTCAAGCAAAACTCAACCGTTGCAAGAAACCGGAAGAATAGGTTTCGCGGATATGGGGACTCCGATTACATGTTCGGATAATTCGGACCACCACCACCTTCGGGCGCCACCCAAACGACGTTCTGCGTTGGGTCCTTGATGTCGCAAGTCTTGCAGTGCACGCAGTTCTGAGCGTTGATCTGTAGGCGATTGCCGCCCTCGTCCGTTGACACGAACTCGTACACGCCAGCCGGGCAGTAGCGGCTCTCTGGGCCGGCATACGTTGAGAGATTCACATTTACCGGCACCGACGGGTCTTTCAGCGTCAGGTGCACGGGCTGATTCTCTTCGTGATTCGTGTTCGAGATGAAGACCGACGACAACCTGTCGAACGTCAGCTTCCCGTCCGGCTTCGGGTACACGATCGGCTTGCATTGCGATGCGGGCTTGAGCATCTCGTGGTCCCAGTGCCGGTGATGCAGCGACCATGGCACGTTGCCGCCGAGCAGCTTTTGCTCGATGCCGACCATCACCGTGCCCAGGTACAGGCCCTTGCTCATCCACTGCTTGAAGTTGCGGGCGCGATGAAGCTCGGCGTGCAGCCACGATTGTTTGAACGCTTGCGGATATGCCGTGAGTTCGTCGGATTGGCGCCCAGAGTTCAACGCATCGAACGCGGCGTCAGCGGCGAGCATGCCGGTCTTGATTGCCGCGTGGCTGCCCTTGATCCGCGAGGCGTTCAGAAAACCCGCGTCGTCGCCGACGAGCGCTCCGCCCGGAAACACCAGTTTCGGCAGCGACATAAGGCCCCCGGCGATGATCGCACGTGCGCCGTATGAAAGTCGCTTTCCGCCTTCGAGGAAAGCGCGGACCGACGGATGCGTCTTGTAACGTTGGAACTCCTCAAATGGCGACAAGTACGGGTTAGTGTAGCCAAGGCCGACTACGAAGCCGACCATCACCTGGTTGTTGTCGATGTGATAGAGGAACGAGCCGCCGTAGGTGTCGTTTTGCAACGGCCATCCAGCCGTGTGGATCACCAGGCCAGGCTTGTGCTTGGCGGGGTCGATTTCCCACAGCTCCTTGATGCCAAGTCCGTAGACCTGCGGATCGGTGTTTTCGCGAAGCTTGAATCGGTCGGAAAGCTGGCGCCCCAGATGCCCGCGTGCGCCTTCGCAGAAGAGCGTATATTTCGCGTGCAGTTCCATGCCGAGCTGGAAATTCTCGGTCGGCTGTCCGTCGCGGCCGACACCCATGTTGCCGGTGGCGACGCCCTTGACCGAGCCATCGTCGTGGTAGAGCACTTCCGCGGCCGCAAAGCCCGGGAAAATCTCGACGCCGAGCGCTTCCGCCTGCTGGCCGAGCCAGCGGGTGACCTTCGCGAGGCTGATCACGTAGTTGCCGTGGTTCTTGAAATTCTTCGGCAGCGCCCAGTTCGGCACGGCCGTGGCGCCAGTTTCGGACAGGAACAGGAAGCGGTCCTCGGTGACGGGCACGTCAAGCGGCGCGCCTTGCTCTTTCCAGTCGGGAATCAGCTCGTTGAGCGCGCGCGGATCCATCACGGCGCCGGAGAGCACGTGCGCACCGATCTCAGAGCCCTTTTCCAGCACGCAGACAGCGATCTCGGTTCCTTTTTCATTAGCAAGCTGCGTGAGTCGGATCGCCGCTGACAGGCCAGCCGGGCCGCCGCCAACAATCACGACGTCATATTCCATCGATTCGCGGGGACCATACGGACTCGCGGATGACTCGTCGAGGTTAATGCATTGGTTGGTTACGTCCATGTCTACAATCGTTCCTTCAGAACTGCGATTCGCTCAACGCGAGGATGCCTTCCTCACCGCTTGCGCTGGTAATCGACGCTTCAATGCCCGGTGCCTGCGACAAAACGTGATCGGCGAAGAAGTGTGCGGTTGCGATCTTGGCGCCGTAGAACAACGGATCGTCGGCGCGCAGTTGCTTTGCGGCGATCAACGCGCGTGCCAGCTGCCAGCCCGTTAGCACGATGCCTGCGACCTTCAGATATGGCACGCTGCCCGCGAATACAGCATTCGGATCGCGCTTCGCGTTCTGCAGGATGAACTCGACGACGCGCGCCAGCGCCGCGCGTCCCGCTTTTAGGCGGCGATGCATCGCGTCGAACGCAGCGCCATCGTGCTGTTCGAGTTCGGCGAGCGTCGCGTCGACCTGCGCGAGGATCGCGCGCGCGGCCGCGCCGCCGTCGCGCAGCGTCTTGCGGCCGATCAGGTCGTTAGCCTGTATCGCGGTCGTGCCTTCGTAGATCGTCAGAATGCGTGCGTCGCGGTAATGCTGCGCAGCGCCCGTTTCCTCGATGAAGCCCATGCCGCCATGTACCTGCACGCCGAGGCTCGTGACGTCGATCGACATCTCCGTCACGGTGCGGCGATCAGCTTTCGCAAGCCCTGGCCACCGAATTCAGCTGGATGCACAACGCCTTGCCAGCCGCCCTCGCCGAACTGGCGGAACGCTTCCTTGAAGCCGGGCGTGGTCGTGACAACGCCCCCCAACCATGCGCTCGGGTTCCTGTCGCCCTCGAAGTTCCGTGGGGCGAGCACCTCGCTGTTGAACTTCGCGGCTTCACCGAGCACGGCCTGCGCAGTGTCGATGCTTGCTTCCTCGAAACCGGGTAGTTTGGCAATTTCTGCAATGTCAGCGAGTTCGTTGATTACGAACAGCATGTCCTTAAGCGGTGCGGTATAACTCATTTCGCCACGAAAATTGATCTGCAATGGATGTTTAGAGCTTTCGGGCCGCATTGCTGCCGACGATTTGCTCTGCTGCAGTCCAACTTTAGAGAAATTGCCCCATACGAATTGATCATCGTGTCACCGATGTTTATCATTTCGGCACTCGATGCACTGGGGATTACCCGATTGGCTCGGCGGGTACGGTTCGATGTCACCCTCGTTCGGACAATGGTTTTCGGTGTGGATCATGACGCCGGAAGGGCGACAGATCACCGCCCGCGATCTCGAATTCGGCGAATGCTCGGAGGTCAGGCTGAAGCGACTCACGCAGTCCCACGAAGGGCGCAGCGGCACGCGACCGAGCTTGTGCTATTGCGTCCCCCTGGGGGGGCTTGCGACAAGGCGCACCTAATCGACCTCTGAACACCTGGTAAAGGCCACATCGAAGTCAACGCAATCGGCAAACGAGCGACCGATCTCAGGCAACAAGCAACAGATGCTCGCTCAAGACGAGTCCGCAGTTGGATAACAGCACGCGATTTGAGGGTGCGCGCGATGCGCCGCCCCGACAATGCGGCGCCGTTGAGCATGAGCGCAAGACACGCCTATTTCGCATAGCAAACCAACCGCTACGGGCGTCCTCGAGAGCTCAGTCAAATTTCGATTAACAGTTCGTCAACTCTCACTGGGATTGTCAACGAGGTAGTTGGGCTCGACAATCGGCCCCATGCAAAAAGCCATTCGGCTTAATACCCGGAGACAAGACAGTGAATCCCGAAGTGTCCGTTGACGTTGTCACGCGCGAATTGCGTGGCGATATTCTTGTCGTGACCCTCGACAACCCGCCGGTCAACGCTCTGGGCGTGCACGTCCGGCGTGGCCTGCTCGCCGCGATCAAAGCTGCCGAGGTTGATACTGCCATTGCGGCCGTCCTGATTGTCGGCGCGGGACGCAACTTCATCGGCGGCGCCGATATTCGTGAATTCGGCAAGCTGCCTATGCCGCCTTCACTGACCAATGTCTGCAACCTCATCGAATCGTGCTCCAAACCGGTCGTTGCCTCAATTCGCGGCGCGGCACTCGGCGGCGGGCTCGAAGTCGCGCTCGCGGCGCATTACCGGCTGGCCGTCTCCGGCGCGAAGCTCGGGCTGCCCGAAGTGACGCTCGGCCTGTTGCCCGGGGCGGGCGGCACGCAACGCGCGCCGCGCCTTATCGGCGCCGCCGCCGCGCTCGATCTGCTCCTGAGCGGCCGCCACGTTGGCGCCGACGAAGCGACCAAGCTCGGCCTCGTCGACCGCGTCGGCGCATCGGGTGACGCGCTCGCCGACGGCCTCGCCTACGCACGCGAACTGCTCGCCGCGCACGCGCCGGTGCGCCGCACACGCGACGCCGCCGGTCTCGGCGACCGCAAGGCAAGCCGTGCCGCCATCGAAGCGGCACGGGAGCAGACGTCGAAGAAATCGCGCGGGCTCTTCGCGCCGCTGAAAATCGTCGACGCGGTACAGGCCGCGCTCGAACTTTCCTTCGACGACGGCCTGGGCCACGAGCACCAGCTTTTCTTGCAATGCATAGACAGCCCGCAGCACGCCGGCCTGATCCACGCGTTCTTTGCCGAGCGCGAAGTGCTGAAGGCGCCGGAAATCCGCACGGCGAAGCCGCGCGCAATCGCGAGCGTCGGCGTGATCGGCGGCGGCACGATGGGCGCGGGCATCGCGGTGGCCACGCTCGACGCCGGCCTGCCGGTGACAATGATCGAGCGCGACGACGCGTCGCTCGCGCGCGGCCGCGCGCATATCGAGAAGATCTATGACGGACAGATCGCGAAGGGCCGCATGACGCCGGACGGGAAAGCAACCGTGATGAGCCGCCTTTCCGGCGGCACGTCCTACGACGCGCTCGTCAGCGTCGACGTGGCGATCGAAGCGGTTTTCGAAGATCTCGACGTGAAAAAGGCCGTATTCGCGGAACTCGATCGCGTCTGCAAGCCGGGCGCGGTGCTCGCAACCAACACCTCGTATCTCGATATCGACGCGATCGCCGCCAGCGTCTCGCGTCCCGCCGACGTGATCGGCCTGCACTTCTTCTCGCCCGCGAACCTGATGAAGCTGCTCGAAGTCGTCGTGCCGGAGAAGGTTGGCGCGGATGTCGTCGCGAGCGCGTTCGAGTTCGCGAAGAAGCTGCACAAGGTGCCGGTGCACGCGGGCGTGTGCGACGGTTTCATCGGCAATCGCGTGCTCGCGGTGTACCGCACGGCTGCCGATCACATGATGGAAGACGGCGCGTCGCCGTATCAGATCGACCGCGCGGTGCGCGAGTTCGGCTTCCCGATGGGGCCGTTGCAGGTCGTGGACCTCGCGGGCGGCGACATCGGCTGGGCAACCCGCAAGCGCCGCGCCGCCACGCGCGATCCGAACGCGCGCTACGTGCAGATCGCCGACCGGCTCTGCGAGCGCGGCTGGTTCGGGCAGAAGACCGGGCGCGGCTTTTATCTGTATCCGGACGGCGCGAGAAGCGGCACGCCGGACCCGGAAGTCGAGGCGATCGTCGACGCGGAGCGCGAGCGCGCGGGCGTCACGCCGCGCGAATTCACCGACGGCGAAATCATCCGACGCTACATGGCCGCGATGATCAACGAAGGCGCGAACGTCGTGCACGAAGGCATCGCGCTGCGGCCGCTCGATGTGGACGTCGTGTTTCTCTACGGCTACGGCTTCCCGCGCCATCGCGGCGGCCCGATGAAATATGCCGATACCGAAGGCCTCGCGAACGTGCTCGCCGACATCCGCGCGTTCGCGAAGGAAGATCCGCAGTTCTGGCAGCCGTCGCCGCTGATCGTCGATCTGGTCGAACGCGGCGCCGATTTTGCCAGCCTGAATTACTCCGCCTGAATCCACATCTCTCCCGTTTCGGGAATCGAGGAACCCATGACCATGCGCGAAGCCGTCATCGTCTCAACCGCCCGTACGCCCATGACCAAGGCGCATCGCGGCGAATTCAACATCACCCCCGGTCCGACGCTCGCGTCGTTTGCGGTGCGCGCCGCCGTGGAGCGCTCGGGCATCGACCCGCAACTGATCGAGGACGCGATCCTCGGGTGCGGCTATCCGGAAGGCATCACCGGCCGCAATGTCGCGCGCCAGGCGGTGGTCCGCGCGGGATTGCCGCTCGGAATCGCCGGCACCACCGTCAACCGGTTCTGCGCGTCGGGCCTGCAAGCGATCTCGTTCGCCGCCGGCCGCATTGTGGTCGACGGTGCGCCGGCGATGATCGCGGGCGGCGTGGAAAGCATCTCCGGCATCCGCTCGCGTGATGACGGCGCGAGCGGGCTGGACCCGTGGATCGTCGAGCACAAGCCCGCGCTCTATCTCGCGATGATCGACACCGCCGATATCGTCGCGCAACGCTACGGCATCAGCCGAGAGGCCCAGGACCGCTTCTCGGCGGAAAGCCAGCGCCGCACGGAAGAGGCGCAGCTTGCCGGACGTTTCGCCGACGAGATCGTGTCCGTCAGGACGACGATGGCCGTCACCGACAAGGAAACGGGCGCGGTTAGCCAGCGCGAGGCGACAATCGCTGCCGACACCTGCAACCGGCGGGGCACGACTTACGATGCCCTCGCGAAGCTCGCCGCGGTGAAGGGGCCGGAGAAGTTCGTGACGGCGGGCAACGCGTCGCAACTCTCCGACGGCGCCTCCGCCTGCGTGATGATGGAAGCGAAGGACGCCGAGCGCGCCAACCTCACGCCGCTCGGCGCGTTCCGCGGCCTCGCGCTGGCAGGCTGCGAGCCGGACGAGATGGGCATCGGCCCGGTTTTCGCAGTGCCGAAGCTGCTCGCCCGCCACGGGCTGACGATGGACGATATCGGCCTGTGGGAACTGAACGAAGCGTTCGCCTCGCAGGCGATCTACTGCCAGCAGAGGCTCGGCATTCCGTCCGAGCGTCTGAACGTGAACGGCGGCGCGATTTCGATCGGCCATCCGTTCGGCATGACCGGCTCGCGCCTGGCTGGACACGTCCTGATCGAAGGCCGTCGACGCGGGGTGAGGTACGCCGTCGTCACGATGTGTATCGCCGGCGGCATGGGTGCCGCGGGTCTCTTCGAAATCTACTAAAGAAGCTAAGTCATGGATCTCAACTTCACCCCCGAAGAAGAAGCGTTTCGCGAGCGCGTCATGCGCTTCCTGCAAGAAAAACTCCCTCAGCGCCTGTCGGACAAGGTCAACCACGGCCACCAGCTGACCCGCGCCGACATGGCCGAGTGGCACGCGATCCTGAACGAACAGGGCTGGCTCGCGAACCACTGGCCGGAGCAGCACGGCGGCCCGGGCTGGAACGCCGTGCAGAAGTTCATCTTCGAAAACGAATGCGCGCTCGCCGCCGCGCCGCGCATCGTGCCGTTCGGCGTGAACATGCTCGGGCCGGTGCTCATCAAGTACGGCAGCGAGGCGCAGAAGCGCTACTGGTTGCCGCGCATTCTCGACGGTTCCGACTGGTGGTGCCAGGGTTACTCCGAGCCGGGCGCCGGGTCGGACCTGGCGGCGGTGAAGACCACCGCCGTGCGCGGTTCGGATGAAAACGGTGCCTACTACATCGTCAACGGCCAGAAGACCTGGACGACGCTCGGCCAGCACGCGAACATGATCTTCTGCCTCGTGCGCACCGCCTCCGACGTGCGCAAGCAAGAGGGCATCAGCTTCCTGCTCGTGGACATGGACACGCCGGGCGTCGAAGTGCGCCCGATCATTACGCTCGAAGGCGAGCACGAGATCAACGAAGTGTTCTTCACCGACGTGCGCGTGCCGGCGGCCAATCTGGTGGGTGAGGAGAACAAGGGCTGGACTTACGCGAAGTATTTGCTGACATACGAGCGCACCAACATCGCGGGCGTCGGGTTCTCGGTCGCGGCGCTCGCGCGCTTGCAGCGTGTCGCGGCGAAGGTCACGCGCAACGGCCGTCCGCTCGCCGACGATCCGCTCTTCGCGGCGCGGCTCGCTCGCGTCGAGATCGACCTGGAGAACATGAAGACGACCAACCTGCGCGTGATCGCGGCGGTCGTGGGCGGCGGCGTGCCGGGGGCGGAAAGCTCGATGCTCAAGATTCGCGGCACGGAGATCCGCCAGGAGATCTCGTCGCTGATGCGCCGCGCGATGGGACCGTACGCGCAGCCATTCATCGAAGAAGCGCTGATCGAAGGCCATGACGAGGCGCCAGTCGGCCCCGAAGAAGCCGCGAGTGCCGCCGCGACGTATTTCAACAACCGCAAGCTGTCGATCTTCGGCGGCTCCAACGAAATCCAGAAGAACATCATCTCCAAGATGATCCTGGGACTGTAAGGGGGATCACATGAACTTCCAGCACACCGAAGACCGCCGCATGCTGGCGGATACGCTGAACCGCTTCGTCAGCGAGCAGTATGGTTTCGAGACCCGCGACCGTCTCGCGCGCTCCACCGACGGTTTCAGCCGAGAGATGTGGGGCCGCTTCGCCGAACTGGGCATCATCGGCGCGCTATTCGGCGAGGCGGACGGCGGCTTTGGCGGCGAGGCTTTCGATATCGCCGTCGTGTTCGAAAGTCTCGGACGCGGACTCGTGGTCGAGCCGTTTCTCGGCGCGCTGGTGGTCGGCCGGGCGGTGGCGCTCGCAGGCAGCGACACGCAGAAAGAGCTCATTGCGCAGCTGATCGAAGGGGGCGCCGTCACGGCGCTCGCGCATGACGAGCCGGGTTCGCATTACGAACTCGCGCAGGTAGCGACGCGCGCCGTGCGCCGTGCGGACGGCGGCTGGACCTTGACCGGTGCTAAGGCCGTCGTACAGCAGGGGGAAGCCGCCAGCGTCTTCCTCGTCTCCGCGCGCACAAGCGGCGACGACGACACCGACGACGGCATCTCGCTCTTCCTCGTTCCGCGCGAGGCTGCGGGCCTCTCCTTGCGCGGCTATCGCAACATCGACGGAGGCCGCGCGGCCGAAGTCGTCCTGAACGAAGTACGCCTCGAAGGCGAAGCCCTTCTCGGCAAGCAGGACGCCGGGTTCGCTACGCTCGAACGCAGCATCGGGTGCGGCGTGCTCGCGCTCTGCGCGGAAGCGCTCGGCGCGATGGACGTCGCAAAGGACTTCACGCTCGAATACCTGCGCACGCGCAAGCAGTTCGGCGTCGCGATCGGCAGCTTCCAGGCCCTGCAGCATCGCATGGCGGACCTGCTGCTCGAGATCGAACAGGCGCGCTCGGCGCTCATCAACGCGGCCACCGCGCTCGGCTCGGACCGCATCGCGCGCGAGCGCGCGCTGTCGGCAGCGAAAGCCAGCATCGGACGCATCGGCGCGCGGGTCGCGGAAGAGTGCATCCAGTTACACGGCGGCATCGGCATGACGTGGGAATTGCCGCTCGCGCACTACGCGAAGCGGCTCGTGATGATCGACCATCAGTTCGGCGACGAAGACCACCACCTCGAACGCTATATCGCGCTCGGCCGGAGCTGATGCAATGAACGAAGCGATTCTCACCCATTGCGTTTGCAAGGAAGCAGTGCTGTTGCTGTCGATCAACCACGCGGGTGCGTGCAACCCGCCCGACAATCTGGAACTGCCATGTCAAAGCTAAGCCCCTCACTGCCGCTTGCGGGCGTTCGTGTCCTTGATCTTTCCCGGATTCTGGCGGGTCCATGGTGCGCCATGGTGCTCGGCGATCTCGGCGCAGAAGTGATCAAGGTCGAGCATCCTGAGCGCGGCGACGACACGCGCGATTGGGGATTGCGCGTCGGCTCGACGGAGACGGCCTATTTCAATAGCGTCAACCGCAATAAGCGTTCGGTTAGCCTTGACCTGCAGACCGTCGAGGGCCAGCAGATCGCACGCGACCTGGCACAGCAATGCGACGTCGTGATCCAGAACTTTAAGTTCGGTGGAGCGGAAAAGCTTGGCCTTGGCTATGAGCAATTGAAACAGGACCGCGCGGATCTGATCTACTGCTCAATCTCGGGTTACGACCGCGCGGGTCCTGAGGCCGCGCGTCCCGGCTACGATTTGGTTGTTCAGGGCGAGGCAGGACTGATGGCGCTCAACGGTGAAGCGCAGCAGCCGCCGCTCAAGTTCGGCGTGGCCGCCGTCGACATGTTCACTGGCATGTACTCCGCACAGGCGGTGCTAGCGGCGCTATTCGAGCGCCAGAAGACCGGCAACGGGCGCCACATCGAAATGGCGCTCTTCGATTGTGGCCTGATGATCACGGCGTACTACGGACTGGAAGCGTTGATTATGGGCGAAGACCCACCGCGTTATGGTAACGCGCATCCGTCGATCGTTCCATATGGCGTGTTCGACGCTTACGACGGGCCGCTCGTCATCACGGTCGGCAATAACAGCCAGTTTGTGCGCTTTTGCCGCGAGGTGATTGATCGGCCCGACCTGGCCGAGGACAACAGGTTCCAGACGAACATTGGTCGCGCCGCGAATCGGGCGGTGCTGGTGCCCGAGCTGAACAGTGAGATCGGACGAAGAAAGCGTCAGGAGCTGCTTGAGCGTCTGATCCAGGCCGGTATTCCATGTGGCGAAGTGCTCGGCCTTCACGAGGCGCTGAACTCGAAGCGAGCGACAGATGCCGGTCTCGTGACGATGCAGGCGCATTCGGAGGTTGGCAGTACGCATGTGCTCGCGCCGCTCTACCGCTTCGATGGTGCACGTTTGCCGGTGCGAAGGGCACCGCCGACACTGGGCGAAGGCACGAACGACGTTTTTCGGACGTTGCTGGGGTTGTCCGAGGAGCAACTCTCGAAGTTGAAGGCCGGAGGCATAATTTGAGGTTTTGTCGCAGTAAGAATCTGTCAAAGAATTACTTTTACAACCTGGCGCGCAATGCTCTGGGCTGCTTCCGCGGCGTGAAAGTGCTGGTCGGGGCGATGGAGTAGTTCCAGTCGCCGTGGAATTTGTCTGGTGTCAGTCGCACGGCAGCCAACGCTGCGTCGTCGATCTTGATGCCCGTTGGGTACTGCCGCGTGTCGAGTGCCGCGCGCACGTGCAGCGCCTTACTCGTGGTCGTGCTGGCGATGGTTCTGGTGCAAGTAGTGAAGTTGACTCGGTTAGACTGGGGCCTTCGCAACCTCATCCTTCGATAATGCGCAAGCTGAAAAGCGTGGACGATCTGTTCTCGGGTCGTCACTTCAACCGCGAGGTGATCATTCAGTGCGTGCGCTGGTACCTGCGCTACAAGCTCAGCCTGCGTGATCTGGTTGAGATGATGGCCGAGCGCGGTTTGTCGTTGGTGCACACCACGATTATGCGTTGGGTGAAGCGCTTCACGCCGGAGTTCATCAAGCGCTGGAATCGTTTTGGCATGCCCGCAGGGCGGTCATGGCGTGTTGACGAAAGTGTGTCACGAACACAAGCGAGAGCTTGTGGTGCTGTACTGAAGATGGGAGCAGGCCTCCCGAAGCCGGCTTGCAGGAGCAGGCTTCAAACCGCCCGGTGCTGCTGCGTTCAAAAGGCGTGGTGGTGAGCGACCGAGGAAAAGTCATCCATCAGGATGGCAGGTACGTGTTGGGAAGATGAGCGAAAGCAAACCGTTCGATGATGCGTCGTTAACACGTTAAAGCGCTGTCAAAACTGGGGTCATTTCGTCACTCCAGGATCAGTCAGGACGATACCTGCCTACGGACCTGACGGCAGCCGGCGTAGAGGCGGCATGAGCTCAACACAGGCTTCAGTATGGAACGTGAGAACCTTGTTGCGGATGCCAAGGGAAATGACAAGTGGCCAACACCATGAGAAAGAATACCGATGCCGCAACGAGGGGCGGAGCTGCCCGTAGTAGTGTTGAAGCCCTTGTAATGAGGGTGGAGCGAAGGGGCGGCGTTATCCTGTTGATGAAGGTCACCAACCTGCATGGTGGGGATGAGTGACATGACCTCAACGAAACCGTATTGCGTTGCGAAGCGCACGGTGTGGGAAGCGTATCAGCTGGTGAGGGCCAACCGGGGTGCTGCAGGCGTGGACGATGAAACGATCGCCATGTTCGAGCAGAACCTGTCTGGCAATCTGTACAAGTTGTGGAACCGGATGTCGTCAGGCTCGTATTTCCCGCCACCGGTGAAGCAGGTTGAGATACCGAAAGCCAAGGGTGGTACCAGAAAGCTGGGCGTGCCGACGGTGATTTCATAATGCACCTCTCACAGTTGAGTGTTGGAATGATGCGGCTGCAGATGCCCTGAAGTGCGCACCCAATCCCGCAGTTGTTGCTCCTTGGCGGTATCGAGCGTGATCCACCACGGCCCCCGCCCATCGAGCTTGCGGGCCGGGACTACCTGGCGCTCAATCCAGTAATAGACGACGTGTGGACTGACATGCAGCCGATGAGCGAGTTGCTGTACCGTGAGCTCGTCCGGCCGCTTGAAGCAGGTTACTTCAATTCGATACCGGTAGCGGATCCATTTGACCATCTCAAGCGTGAACGATTTGCCAGTGGAACTGCGCAAGCCTTCCTGATTGAGGTGCGCCACGATTTGCCGGTCAGGCAGATGCTGCGATAGTTCGCGTACCTGTTCGACGAACGCGGCGGGGTAACGCATCGCGTCGGCAGCCGGCGTGGGCAAGTCCACGGTGATATCAGTACACGCGCTGCCCTGCCAGCGGATATGCAGCACCGCTTGTCTCGTGGCGGACCGTCTCTCGACCGTGATGTCCCGGATGAGCAGTCGCAACATGCGCTTGCGATCCTTCGCTGATGTGGTCGGCGCCCGCCAGAGGCGCGGCAGATTGCGCGCCAGCGCGAGAACCTGGGCTTTCTGTTCGGACGTCGCGACGAGTGCCTTCTGGCTCTGGAACCGGGCGGATTCCGTCCTGATCGCCTCAAGGTGAAGCATCGCGTCATTCCAGCGCCGTTCGAGGGTACCCGCGACCAGACGATTGGCCGGATCGCATTCCTGATAGCGACGTTCAGCGAGTGCGACCTCATACTCGGCGCGTTCGATGCGCATGTGCCACTGGCGCATGATGGCATGATCGCGTTGCTCGAGTTCGCTCAGGGCGGTCACGGCGAGCTCGAGTTCGGCTGGTTGCAGGGCGGTGAATATAGCCTCGCCAATTGCGTTGTCAAGTAGTTCGCTGCGCATGCTCATGCAATCTGTGGTCGCCAGCCCCTCGCGGCGACGGGCACTGCATAAGTACAATGGATAAAGGCCGCCGTTACCCTGGTAGCGAACGGTCAACGCCCGACCACAGCCGCCGCATATCAGCAGCCCCTGAAGCAGCGCCAATCCTTCACGCGCCGCACCACTGAGCACGGTACCTTCGCCGTTGGTCCTGTTGTGCGCCAGGTGTTCCTGGTTGCGCTCAAATTCCTCCGGGGTGATATATCCATCATGATGGTCTGGCAGATGAACGCGCCACTCTGCCTTTGGAACCGGCTGTACGTGCTTATGGACCTCTCCCTGTGGTGTGATGCGCTGACGATACTGGTATCGTCCAAAAACATAGATGCCGGCATAGGAAGGATTCCGTATCAAACCGAGAACGCGTCCGTGACTCAAGCGCCCCCAGATGAGTCGACCTGCCCAGGCACCTCCATAGGCACGCTTGGGAAAGCGCAGGCCCTCTTCGGCAAAGCGCTTGACAACCGCGTACGCGCTGCCGGTCTCCTGAAACAGACGGAATGCGAGCTGCACGGCACCGCGTACCTCGTCATCGGGATCCAGGACGATGCGGCCGTCATCGCCGTAGCACAAGCCGACGGGCAGTGGAAAGCGCAACTCACCCTTCTTCGCCTTGTTGAGTTTGCCGCCCTGGAGGCGGCCGCGCAAGAAGTGCAGTTCGGCCTGTGCCATCGTACCTTTGAGACCAAGTATCAGGCCGTCGTTGAAGTCGCCCGCGTCGTAGCAGCCATCGGCGTCGATCACGAGCGTATGGGTGAGCGCGCACAGCTCGAGCAGGCGATGCCAGTCCAGATTCGAGCGTGCCAGGCGAGAAACCTCCAGTGCGAATACAGCACCCACGTTCCCCATCGAGACGTCCGCTACGAGGGTCTTGAAGTCTTCGCGGCCCGTCATCTGCGCCCCCGACTGGCCGAGATCGCGGTCCAGGACCCGGATCGCCGTCTCCGGCCAACCCAGTGCCAGCGCCTTGTCGCGCAACGCGTATTGACGCTCGGTGCTCTCCTGATGGTGCCGTACCTGGGCCAGCGTACTTTGGCGGATATAGATGTACGCCGGTTTGCTCTGATGTTGGGGGGTGATCTTGGTGTTCATCGAAGGCCTCCTCGGTCAGCTCCAGCGCGGGCTCGGCGGTGAGCCAGGCCTCGAGCATGTTGGCGACGAGTACGCCGGCCGATTGCGGATCGATGAAGTTGGCGAGCGACAGCGACGACTGGCTCACCGGCGCCCCTCAGAGCGCCTCGCGGCGGCGCAATAGTTCGCGGTTGATCTCGCAGATCTCCTCGATGATCTCGCGAACGCGGTGATAGTTCGCCAGGTGATCGGCGACGTCGGTGTAATCGGCTTGCGGCACGTAGTCCATTTGCGGCCGGCGGCCGGGAAAGCTCACGGACAGGTAGTACTTGGGACCGTGACCGGGGCCGTCTGCACACTTGCAGCCCGGTTTGCCGCAGCGCTTGTAGCGCTCGATGAGCGAGCCGCGCAAGAGCGTCTCTAACGCTGGCATTTGCTTCAGCAATTGCGCTCGGCGTCTGCGCAAAATGGACGACGGAATATCTTCCATGGGCGGACCACGTTAAAAACTGGTCTGATAATAGGACAAGGAGATGCATTGATCAAGCTCCTTTGTTCGATGACTTCCTGGATCGGGCAAGCTGGTCGATCAACGTGACCAGTTCCACCAACATGCCAAGATCGAAGCAGCATACGGGTGCGATGGCGTCGTCGTGGACAGACGGTGTGCCCCAGTCGGTCCATTCGCGCGCAATGCTAAAGCTGCCGCGATCTATATCGCGCAGAATCAGTGTCTCGGTGCCTGCGACGCGGCGGGCCTTCAGCACGGAAAAGCGTTGGCCCCTAAGGGGATGAAACGGATGACGGATCTCAGCCCATCCCAAATGCTCGTTGAGCACTTGTGCAGTTCGCGTTGACCGTCCCCACCGTGTCAGATCGAGTGGCCCAGACGGTTGTCAAGCTCATGATCGAGCCGATACTCGAGCCGATATTCCATAAAGATTCTTATGGGTACCGGCCCGGGAGGTCGGCGAAACAGGCGGTTGCGGTAACGCGTGAGCGTTGCTGGAAATACGACTGGGTTGTTGAGTTTGACATCAAGGCGGCATTCGATCAGATTGATCATGGCCTCATGCTCAAGGCGGTGCGCAGGCACATCAAGGCGGACTGGATCCTGCTGTATATCGAGCGGTGGCTGACTGCGCCGTTTGAGACTGCGGACGGAGCGAGACTGCCGCGGGTGCGCGGTACACCCCAGGGCGGAGTGGTCAGCCCGATGCTGATGAATCTGTTCATGCACTATGCGCTTGACACATGGATGCAGCGGCACTTCCCGCAATGTCCCTTTGCGCGTTATGCCGATGATGCGGTGGTCCACTGCCGCAGTGAGGCGCAGGCGCAGGAGGTCATGCATGCCATTGCCTCGCGGCTGGCGGAATGCGGGTTGGAGATGCATCCTGAAAAGTCAGGCATCGTGTATTGCAGGGACCGAAGCCGTACTCAAGCCTACCCGAATGTTACCTTCACATTTCTGGGTTTCCTGTTTCGTCCGCGAAGGGTGATGACCAAGTCCGGGCAGCTCTCAACGAGCTTTCTGCCCGGGGTAAGTCGTGACGCCCTGAAACGGATGAGACAGACAGTGCGGGGGTGGCGGCTACCTCGTCAGACGTTCAGGTCACTGGTCGAACTGGCCGATCAATGCAATCCCACGATACGTGGCTGGTGGAACTATTACGGGGCTTTCTATCGGACGGCCATGCAGGGGCTCGGTCGGTATCTAGACCGCAAGCTCGCACGCTGGGCCCGGCGCAAGTACAAAACCCTACGACGGCATAAACGGCGTAGCGACGAGTGGTTGCACAAGATGAGGAAGGCGTACCCGCGACAGTTTGTACACTGGCAGTTTCTGGGGCTAAAGGTCGGATAACGGGAGCCGTGTAAATCGAGAGATTTACGCACGGTTCTGCGAGAGGCTCGGGGTGCAATTCCCCGGGCCTACTTACCCCTACCTGAAGGTTCGTGGCAAATGGGTTTATCTGTACCGTGCGGTAGATCGAGCCGGCCAGACGGTGGACTTCATGCTCAGAGCGAAGCGCGACGTGGCCTCGGCCAAAGCCTTTTTCAGCAAGGCAATCAAACATCAGGGCCAGCCGCCGGAGACGATCACGCTCGATGGGTATGCCGCCTCACACCGGGCGGTGCGTGAGATGAAGACCGATGGCCTGCTGCCAGGTGACACGAAGATCCGGTCCTCAAAGTACCTGAACAATCTGATCGAGCAGGACCATCGAAACATCAAGTCCAGAACGAACGTAATGCTCGGCTTCAAACGATTCAGGAATGCCGTGACCACAATTTCAGGCATCGAACTGATGCATCGCATTCGCAAGGGACAGTTCCACGTCTCCATACTCGGGCTCAAAGATACCTCTGCCCTCGCTGCCTGGAATGCTGTCCTGTCCTATCGATAAGGTATCCATATCAATAGGAAAAATGTCGGTCTGACCAATTATTTGCACCAGAGCCTCCGATAATTGGCCGGTGATGGCCGGCAGTACGCGTTCACACAATCCGCCGGAAAGTTGCCGTCGACGATTCCAAGGTCCGGTCTATAGAAGTTCAGCGAACTGGTGCAATCGGCCAACTCCAGCCGGTCGCCCGTGCCTCGATGCGGACGTTCGAGCGTCGCTTGGCCCGGAGAGCGGTCTTTCACGCGTCGGCCGCGCGAGTCATGTCGTCGGTCTTACCAGCGCCCCCCATCGCGGACTACGGAAGGGAACTCAAGGACGATGATATGTCCGGCAACGCTGACGCCTTTACCTGGTTTCGACCGGCCGACTTGGCGACGTACATTTGTTCATCCGCGGCGGCGACCAGGTCAGCCCAATCCCGGCCTTCTGCAGAGATGCATGTCGCACAGCCGACACTTACGGTGACGGCTCCATGCTCGCTTTGCCCGTGCGCGAGACGCATGCCCTGGACCTTTCGCCGGATCTTCTCTGCCACCTTGACTGCCTCATCTGCAGATGTGTCGGGCAGCACCACCGCAAACTCCTCACCGCCGTATCGTGCGACCACATCGATTGACCGCCGGGCGACCGACGCGATGCACTCAGCGACTGCGGCGAGCACTTCATCACCGGCGGCATGGCCGTACAGGTCGTTAAATCGCTTGAAGTAGTCGATGTCAATAAAGAGCGCCGACATGAGATGGCCTTTACGCAATGCGCGTCGCCACTCCTGGTCGAGCCGGGTGTCCAGCGTGCGGCGGTTGCTCAGCCCGGTCAATGGGTCCGTGGAAGCAAGTCGAACCAGTTCACTCTGCGCCCTCACCTTGTCGCGTAACACGAACGCGAACAACCACGAAATGATGACCACAATGGCCCCAAACGCCATGGTCAGCGCACCGGCCACGATAGTGCGCCTTCGCCAGTCTGCGAGCACAGAATCTACCGCTGGCGCGACGATAGCAATGAGCGGGGTGCCTGGCACATGTGCAAAGGTATACAGGCGCGTGACGCCATCTACCCCAGACGTGGCAACGTACGAACCGGTCATGCGCGCGGCCATTGCCCGGGCTATCGGCAGCTGTGGGGCGGTGGCCTCGATCTCGTTCCCGGGAATCGGCTTTCTGGCGAGCGACGTTCCGTCGCCGAGGACAATATAGGCCGAACCCGACTCTCCTGTATCGATCCTGTCGAGCACCTGTTGGAAGTATCCGATTTGAATCGCCAGGAGCGCGACGCCAGCAAAAGAGCCGTCTGGCGAATCGATGCGCCGTGACAGGCCAATTACCGGTACTCCGCCACTCAGCCGGGAGCGGTACGGATGAGAAATGAACAGGCCCGCTGTCGGACTGCGCTTATGAGCGACAAAATAGTCCCGATCGCCAAGCCAGATGGATGGGTCGACGCCACCGCGCTGCGACGCGATCACATGCCCGTTTGAATCCAGCACGTAGGCGCCGTTCAGATATGCCGCCTCAGTCGCACGGTCAAACAACACCCTCTGCCTCAAGTCGGGCGGAAGCTTCCAGGTGTTAGCCCGTTGGGCGCCGTCCGCCATGGCGCCCAAGGAAAGGTTATAGCTTTCGACATTCCTTTTCAGATCGTCAGAGATAACCGACACCAGATTAGCTGACGTTTCGTGCGCAGGACGGAGCGTATCGCCTCGGCCGCCGTACAATGTCAGAAAAGTCACAGTGGCCATGGCCGTGGCGACGATCGTCCCCGCCATGCCCACGAGAATCGGATGATTGCCGACAGCGAACGAAATAGCCGCTCCGAAAGCGCGCAGCGCCTTGCGCACACGTCGGCGCAAGGAAAAAACCTGATGCGGCACGTGCGCCCCCTCTATGTCGATTTATCGCCAAGTTCGTAGCGGGCCCCTTGGGGCCATTGCGCCGGCTCGCCAGACTCAACGGACAGGCAAAAATACAGGCTCATGCCTACTGCGTCGATCCGACCGTTTCGACACTCAATTTTCGCGTCGAACCGACATTCATGAGGCACTCCTCAGGTTGCCAGTCATCCGAACTGCGGGCGAACGTCCACTGTCCAGACAAGGCTTTCTTTCATTGCCTAAAGCGCCCGATTCGCGCCGCAGACCCGTTCGCGCAGCCATGCACCGAAGTCCTCTTTCACTTCCCGATGGCGCAACGCAAGTTCAACCGTTGCCTTCACGTAGCCAAGCTTGCTGCCACAGTCGAAGCGGGTGCCGTGGAACTGATAGGCGAGCACCTGCTCGTCCCTGAGCATCGACTGGATTGCATCGGTTAGCTGAATCTCGCCGTTCGCGCCCGGCTGTTGCGACCGCAAATTCTCGAAGATGCCCGGCATGAGTACATAGCGACCCGCCACGCCGAGGCTTGAAGATGCCGTGTCTGGTGAAGGCTTCTCCACAATTCCGGACACGCTGATGACCCGATCGTCCCAATACCGGCCAGCGACCACGCCGTAAGCCATCGAATCGCGCGCCTCGATCTCCTCGACCGCGACGATCGAGCAGTCGTAGTGACTGAAGAGTCGCACCATTTGCGTGAGGACCGGCGGCTCGCCATCAAGCAGATCATCGGCAAGTACAACCGCAAACGGCTCGTCTCCCACCAGCTTCTCAGCACAAAGGACCGCGTGACCGAGTCCGAGCGGCTCCGGTTGCCGCACATAAACACATTCCACGTGACTCGGCTTGATGCCTTGCACGAGATCGAGCAAGGACTGTTCGCCCCTTGCCTTTAGCACGTGTTCAATTTCGTATGATTTATCGAAATGATCTTCGATGACCCGCTTACCGCGGCCGGTCACGAAAATCAGTTGGGTGATGCCAGCTGCGATCGCTTCCTCGACCGCATACTGGATCAGCGGTTTGTCGACGACCGACAGCATCTCCGTTGGAGCGGCTTTCGTGGCAGGAAGAAAGTGTGTGCCGAGGCCCGCGACAGGAAACACAGCCTTGTGCACGCTGAGCATGTTCGCACCTGTCCGACGAAATGATGGTGGCTTTCAAAGTGTAGTGTATCGGTGCAAATCTCGGGTCTGACTCGGGACGTTTTGTCAGGTATGAATGGTTCACGCGCTTCGTTCGGCGGTCCAGCCTTCGACCGAATAGCACAGAAAGCTACAAGGGGGTCACCTTGGGCAATCGTCTGCTTCACCTTGGAAGCGGCCGCCAGAGCCACGGCGTTGAACGACGGCAACGGGTCGCGTGCCGCCAATCGCTGTCGGGCGGCAGGCGGCCATCACCAGTCGTTCGTCTGCCGTGAAAACCGGCCAGTTGAACGTCGCTTCCTGCCTTGACAACTGACCGATTTCAAAATTAAATCAATACTGAATCACCCTTCCAACCCCACGTAAAGCACGCGCGCGGCACGATCAGGTGCATCGCCCGCCATGTGCGTGAAGCGTTGGCGGCGCGAGCGGCCGTTCGTTGAGCACCGGATTCAGGCGCCTCAGCACCGCGCGGTGTCTGCCGCCGGTGCGTTTGCCGAAATCGCGCGACGGGTGCAACAAAGGGGACCCGTCGCGACACGCTGGGGGAGTGACCATGCGCGCACTCGACATCATGACTCCGTCCGTCGTCACCGCCACACCGGACATGACGATCTACGACGCGGCAAGACTGTTCGTCGACAACCATATCGGCGGCATGCCGGTCGTCGACGCGGACGGACAGGTCGTCGGCATCATCAGCCACAGCGACCTGCTGCATCGTGTGGAGAACGATACCTGCCACCAGAAGCGCCCGTGGTGGCTTGAATTCCTGTTGTCGTCGCCTCGCGAGCAAGCTGCGAGGTATGTGAAGGAGCACGGGCATGTCGTCGGCGACGTGATGTGCGACCAGGTAATTTCGATCTCCGAGGACATGCCGCTCGATCAGATCGCAGACCTCATGGAGCGCCGGCATCTCAAACGCGCGCCGGTACTGAAGGACGGCAAGTTGGTCGGAATCGTGAGCCGCTCGAACCTGATCCGCGCACTCGCTAGCGTCGCACCGGCCGTGGACTCGGCGTCGCACGACGACGCTAGCCTACGCGACGCGATAGTCCTGGAAATGCACGGGCAGGGCTGGGGGTTGCCGAAACAGGCCGTGCTCGTCAAGGACGGTGTCGCGCATCTATGGGGCGTGATCGAATCCGAAGAGGAAAAGCGCGCCATCCGCATTGCGGCCGAGGGCGTGCCGGGCGTCAAGCGCGTGGAGTACCACCTGGAGATTCCGAGCGTGATTCCGACGCTGTAGTCCGCACACGGACGCGAGACGCGTGCAGATTCGTCCGGGGTGAACGATGACGGCGATCGCGACGGTCACATTCAGTGCGGCGGTCGAATTGTCAACTGGCGTCAAGCAGGTGGCCGACATGCGCAAGCCGCGGTGCGGCCCCGCGCTTAAGCATGTCGGCACTGGCGCCGTCAATGTCGCGCGGCTCGGCGGCTATGGTATCGCCGTGCATCTGACCGGCGGGCTGCTTGACCAGGAGCTGCGCCCGCTCGTCGGCGCCGAAGGCGCGCGGAGTCAGTGCACTGGAATTGCCGACGAGATGAACCGTGCGAATTGGGCGGCCGTCACCGACAGCGAGTGTATTCGTGGCGCGCGCGATGGACTGCGCCTTCCATGGTCGACAGAGGCCGGCCTGTTTCGATCGTTCATCGGAGCGCTAAGTTGGCCCATTAACTACTGCGTGCGTAGACCAGTACGGACGATGAAGGGAACGTCCGTTGTACTCCGGGAGCAGTCGAAATTTTGTTCCCGTTTGGAACGACAGCTCCGGGTCGGTTGGAGACAACCTATTTACTATGGACCACCAAGCGAGTCGGGAAAGGAGCCACCGTGTCTTACACGCGGATCCGCGCCACCTCGTCCAGGCTGATGTCGTCGTGGCGCCGGTTGTGGAGCTGGGTGGTGCGGGTCGACGCGTGATTGGCCATCGCCGCGGCGTTCTCCAGCGTCCCGCCATTCTTCAGGTACGCGGTGATGCCGGTCGCGCGGAACGTATGGTTGCCGATCTTTGTATCAATGCCAGCGGCCAGCGCACGGCGCCGCACCATCGCATACGCGTTCGCCTGCGGCAGCGGCGTGTCGCTGAGCTGGCCGGTGCCGCGCGCAACCGTGCCCCTTGCCGCCCTTTTCGCGGAGACGGACCCACAGGCGCCGCGGCTGCACATAGACATCGTCGACCCGCATCGCGAGCGCTGCGCCGACCCGCGCGAACGAAAACACCATTAACGCAATCAGCGCGCGGTCGCGCAGACCAACGGGGGTCGTCACATCGATACTGTCGAGCAGCTGCCGCGCCTCGGTCGCGTCGAGCACCGGCGTTTTCCCCTGCTTCGTGATGTGACTGGGCCCCCTCACCGACGCGGCGGGATTGTGCGGCACGATCTGGCCGGTCACGAGCCAGTCGAACAGGTGGCGGATCGCCGCGAGGCGCTGCCTGGCGGTCGGTGCAGCGTGGGTCTGTGTCTGCCGCTCGATCCAGGCGGCGACGTGCAGCGGCTGCACCGCGGTAATCGACGGCACGCCGGCGCCGGTGCACCACGCAAGGAAGTCGCCGGCCGCGCGTGCGTACGCACGGCGCATGTGCGGGTTGCGGATTGCCGACGCGAAGAATTCCAGAAAACGGGTCTGCACGGACGCGCTGCTGTGAGCGATCAGCGCAGGCAGCGCCGCGGACGTGACGCGATCCGGGCGCACGGCCGGGGCAATCAACGCGCTCATGCGGGCGGCCCGGCCAGGCCGGCTGACGCACCAAGGGGCTTCATAAAGATCAGCTCGGGGCCGTCCGGTCCAACGTTATGTACCTCGCCACTGGCCCTGTACCCGCGCCGGGCCAGCAGGCCGCGCATCGCAGCATTGGTCCCGCTTGCCGAGGCGAAAAGGCGGTCGCCGTGGCACGCGCGTTCAAGCGCCTGGACCAGCGCGTCGCCGACACCCTGGCGCCGGTGTGCAACGGCGACATACACAAGCTGCAGAAAGTGATAGTCAAAGAACGCGCCCCGGATTGCATACCCGAGAAGGGCCTCGTCCTGCGCCGCGATCCAGCAGGTGCCATCGCGCAGTGCCTCGCGGATCATCTTCGCGTGCCGCGTGCCGGCCTGTGCAGGATGATCGATCGCCAGCAGCTGGCTTTCTTCGAACACCGAGCCCAGCCCAACCGAGAAAATGGGTCTATCGTCAGGCGTGTCCACGGGCCGGCTCCGGTGAGGTTGATGTGCCCGGGCTACACCCCGAGGATCCGGCCGACGGTCTCGTGGAACTCGCCGGTCGCGTTGTCAATCGCATCGTCGGCCTCGTCGTCGAGGTTGTCGACGTTTGCATCCAGCACCGCCTGCAGCGTCAGGTACGCGGCAATGATGCGGTCCAGCTGGTCACCCGCGACGCGCGCATACACGGCCTCCCCCAATGCTTCCATAAAGTCGCCCCGGCTTCCACCCACTAGGCCGTCAGCGCTGTTTTCGAGGTCGTCCTTGAACTGTTCGACATCTGCCATGTTTCCCTCCGGAAGCTCAGTACAGCGTTGCCTATTACGCGCGATGCAGGTATGCGGCCTGTCGTGGAGCTGTTCCTTGCTCCCCAGCAACGCTGGTACCCGAAGATATCCGTGCCTGGCAACTGCACCTCCTCGAAGCATTCACCTCGCGCAAAAGCTTACGTTTTTTGACCAAGGATTTCACAGTTCTATCACGCTTTCGCAAAGAACATCCCTGCGACAAGGAGTAGCTGATTCGGCCGCACAGGGGACCAAATCTTGCTGCCTAATTCGTGCACGGGAGACGATCATGATGAGGCTTTTCGGCATATTGGCCTTAGCGGCTGGCGTCGCGGGATGCGTTGCCACCCAGCCGTACGATTCCAGCTATCCTCCGTATGGATATGGCCCCGGCTATTACGCGCCTAGTACCAGCATCGGCGTGGGCGTTGGCGGCGGAAGCTTCGGCGGTGGTGTGGGCGTTGGTGTCGGCGTTGGTTTCTGACACCGCCCCGTAACTAATCTACGAACTGCGCGAGCTGTGGCGTCGCTTGTGGCAATGGTGTTGTCCAACGGTTGATTCTCGAAATTCGGCACCTACGCGGATTCATTCGTGACGTTGAGGCGTTGCGTGAGGTCATCCAAGCGCTGCTGGCACGAAGAGACGGGCGATAAGCTGGTCGCGCTGGAACGTCTGCGCAGTGAGCTGCAAGCGGAGTTCTGCCGCGCCGGCGTCAACAAGGAGGAATCAGATGCACGGTCGCGAGCGAGGAGAGGCCCGCGGCGTACAAATCGGTGTCGTCCGCCAGGCTTTCGGGCGCGACATCGAGACGGGCCGATTCGGAAAGGATGCGTCGCAATGCGGTTTTCATGGTGGGGTGTCCCCCTGTGTTCGCCGGCATGGAACGAATGCATGTTGTCGTTTTTGTTTGCGACGCGATGCCGTGTCCGGTTGCCTCGTATTTAAGAATCGTCAAAGCCCAAACATGGGGGTCTGTCGTCGATCGGCTCATGTCGGGTCGGAAGCTGCAGCTCACGAGTCGTTTCCGAACGGCTCAAAGGGGTCGGGTTCGGCCGACCGCGTCGGGCGGCAGCCGGCCAGCAGGGCTATCACCGGCGCAGAGATCGTATGCCGCCCCCAGCCGCGCATCAATTTTATTTTCCCGCCCGTAGACTGCGCGCCGCGTCGCTCTGGAAGGGGAAAGACTGCGCATGTTGGTGGGCGATGACGATCTTGGCGGTGCCGATGCACTCCCACGGTTCGGCGCGCGCATAACCGTCACGTGTCGCGCCATTCCATCTCGACGATCTGCCGGCCATCAGATTCGTGAGTCCGGAACCTGGCTAGAGAATGAAAGCCGTTTTTTCTATAGAACGATAGGGCTGGACCTGTATGACACCAGAGCTGGACTACCGCTGAAGGCGAGTCCGCCCGCGCCCAGGTAACCACCTGCTGCAAGAGGACGCTTCCAAATCCTTCGCGCCGATGAACCGGATCGACCCAGAGGCCGCCGATGCGATATTCGTCAGTCTCCTTTCTCACGCCAAAAACGAAAGCAGCCACGCGTTGGTGATGCTCAACGATGAACATCCGCGACCTCTCCGGCGGCGTCAACTTGCTGGCAAAAGTCTTCCAGAAGTCGTCGTCGCGCGCGCGGGCTTCTTCTTCGGTCCCTGTGGACAGAAGTCCGTTGATGGCCGGACAGCGCCCGATGCAGACCACCGTCCGGAGGTACCTCGGTTCAAACTTCAGTCTGCTCGGCCATCTCAAGCGCATCGTCGACCTCGATGCCCAGGTACCGCACTGTGCTTTCAAGTCTATTGACTGCAGTCAATAGAGCAGAGATTTTTTTGGTTGGCGATCGCGGCTACTGACGCGTGTACAGGCTGGTCGGGGCCAGTCCGCGATCGGTAATCAAAAAAATGTTTGTGCTAAACCGCTCCGCAGGCGCTGGCGTTTATGGGCGTTGAATGATCGTCGCGGTGATTTGTGATGCCCGGCGCACGGTTGGCGCACGCCGGAGCCGGGCGGTTGGCGGGGCCCGTCGCGCAAAGACAGCGGAAATGCGGACATCAATGGGCAGGGAATGCGGAGTTTCGCGGCATTGTGATGGTGCGACGACGCTAAAGCACGAGTGGGTTCGCGTTGGCCGCATGGGGGAAGACCAACGTACGCGCGGGTGTGCTGATGCCGGTCAGTGCACATGGCTCGGGTCAGGCGGAGCCCGCGGCAGGATGCCAGGCACACCGCCTTCGATACGGACCATGTGGCCCTTGCCGCACACGGGGCAATCGCGCAGTGACCTGCCGGTGAGCCGTTGGTAACGGTCACGGTAGTCTTCCGCGATGGCGGGTAACGCAGCGGCGGGAGGCTCGATGCCGAGCAGCCGCCGGCAGGTCGCCAGCCGCGCTGCCCGATGACAATTGGCGAGCCACCCGTAGCTGCGGATACGCTTGAAGCCGTCGGGCAGCACGTGCAGCACGAAGCGGCGGATGAACTCGTCGGCCGTCAGGGTCATGGTCCTGTGGCGGGCTTCGTGACGGTAGTCCTTCCACCGGAACAACACCGAATCGCCATCAAAGCGCAGCAACCGGTTGTTCGAGATGGCGACGCGATGCGTGTAGCGGCCCAGGTAATCGAGCACCTGTGCAGCGCCGCCAAACGGTGGTTTCGCGTAGACGACCCACTCCGCGTGAGCAGTGTGAACGGCTGTGGGAAACCGACACTAGACGGCGGCGTCGATCAGAGATACCGAATGGTCCGGGTCTGTTGAGCGGTTTGGTAATGGTTTGTGTGAGGTGCAGGAGGCGGCACCGGCTGCGTCGGAAGGAGCCCGTAGGGCGAGTGCAGACGCAGCCGATTCGGCTTGCTTCAGGAAGAGGTGACGCTGAAGTCGGGATGCGGTAGAAGAAGGCTTACCGCCGAAGAAACAGGCTCGACACCGGCTCAAACCGCCAAGTTCACTCCGATGTCGAGCCCCACACGCGCACGGGGCACGGGTGCCGGGCCAGTATGGCACGACCCATTATTCCCGTCGATACCGTTTCGGCATTGACGGGGATTGCCGATGCCGGACACAGGCCGTCTGTTCGTGTGCGCCCGTTGCCGGGCGCAGGTCGTCGTTTGCCGCCGTTGCGACCGCGGCCAGATCTACTGCGACGGTGACTGTTCTGAGGTCGCACGCCAGGCCAGCATGCGCGTGGCCGGCCAGCGCTATCAGCGCAGTCGTCACGGCCGCTTCGCGCATGCCGAACGGATGCGCCGCTATCGCAACCGCCAGAATAAAGTGACGCATCAGGGTTCCGCTGTACCTGCCGCCGATGCTCTACTGGCACCGACTTCGACGACGTCGGCGGCAACAGCAGCGGTGTCCGCCACCGCCCCAGCTGTGCCTGAGCGTTGCCATTTCTGCCACTGCGTCTGTCCGGACTCCGTGCGCCTCGGGCCACTACGCCGTCGGGTCTTCCGTGATGTTCGTACTACTACCTACTACACAGGAAGTGACCCATGACCATTGGAGTTGAACTCGAGGCGCAGATCCTGCGCTACTACCACGTCGAGAAGTGGCGCTGCGGCACCATCGCACGGCAGTTGCACGTGCACCGTGGCACGGTCCAGCGCGTGCTGGCGCAGGCCGGTCTGCCCCGCGTCGGCGGGATGCTCAGACCTTCGCAGATCGATGCCTACCTGCCGTTTATTCATGACACGCTCAAGAGGTTTCCGTCGCTCACGGCCAGCCGGCTGTATGCGATGGTCACCGAGCGCGGCTACCGTGGCAACCCTCATCATTTCCGGCACCTGATCGCGGTACACCGTCCGCGTCCTACACCAGAGGCTTATCTGCGGCTGCGCACCTTGCCTGGAGAGCAGGGCCAGGTTGACTGGGCCCATTTCGATCATCTGCAGATCGGGCGCGCGCGCCGGCCGCTCATGGCCTTCGTCATGGTGCTGTCGTGGTCGCGGCAGATCTATCTGCGCTTCTTCCTCGATGCCCGCATGGACAGCTTCCTGGCGGGCCACGCCGGCGCGTTCGCGGCGTGGTCCGGATTGCCAAGGATCCTCCTCTACGACAATCTCAGGAGCGCTGTGCTCGAGCGTCAGGGTGATGCGATCCGCTTCAACCCGACGCTTCTTGCGTTCGCCGCTCATCATCGCTTCGAGCCCCGTCCAGTGGCAGTGGCCAGAGGAAACGAGTATGGTGCGGTAAAAAATATGTGCTGCTCGAATGCCAACGAGGCCAAGGCAGCGCCTTTGCGGAGATCGAACAGCACATATTATTCGGCTACAGTGTACGCAGGAAGGCCATCAGGTCGGGCTGATTGCGCCATTGCTTATGTCCTTCGGCACCGCCTCCCACTTCGCACGTCGCCAGCGCCCGCGCCTTTGTCTCCAGATTGATCTCGGCATAGATATTGGTCGTCTCCAACGAAACGTGTCCAAGCCAGCCGCGTATCGTATTGATGTCGACACCGGCCTGGAGTAACAACGAGGCGGTTGTATGCCGAATCACATGTGGGTGCACATTCTTGCCGGCAAGCGACGGCGCGTTGGCGGCAGCACGGATAGCACAGCGCTTGACCAATGCATGAATGCCGGAGCGCGTCATCGTCTGGTGGAATCGATTGAGAAACACCGGCGCGTCTGCGGCCCTCCCCCCGGACTGTGAGCGCAACGCATCAAGCGTGGATTTCCAGAGCGGGCAGCGGCGATGTCTGTTCCCCTTGCCGACGATGCTGACCGAGCGCGTGTGCCAGTCAACGTCGCCAATCTTGAGCTGCGCAGCTTCGCTTGCACGCGCTCCTGAGTTAAACATGAAGAGCAGTAACGCATGTTCGCGCTGCCCCTGCGCTGTATTGACGTCAGAGGCAGCGAGCAGGGCGTCCATTTCCTGCCTGCTAAGGTAGCTGATCTCCGGCCGACTGGTTCTCTTAACCGGAATCAGATGAATCTGTGCCCACCAGTCGACGTATTCAGGCGCATGTTCGCCGATGAAACGAGCCAGCGCATGGATGCCGCCGAGCCGCTGATTTCGTGTGCTGACACTACAGTGGCGTTGTTCTTCCATGTGCGTCAGGAACAGGCGGACCATTTGCGCGGAGAGATCATCAACGGTCAGGCGGTCAATCCGCTTGTCGACCTTGGTGGCCAGATACGGAAGCAACAGCATGAGCATGTCGCGGTAACTTCTTTGCGTATTGACGGCAAGGTTACGTTCGCCCACCAGATACTCAATCAGGAAACGTCGGATCCACGGACCCAACAGGGATGAGTTATTCATGTTGCACCTCAAGGACGTACGTTTCAAAGCGCGTGCTCGCTGCATTCAGCAACTCGGGCGTCAAGGTAAGGTAGCGTTGGGTGCCCGCGAGATCGATGTGGCCGAGATAGGTCGCGAGCTGCGGCAACAACAGTTGCAAATCGGCGCCGCAGCGATACCAGGCGATTAGCCGGTGCACTGCGCCTGAGTGTCGCAAATCATGCAGCCTCGGCTGGCAGGACGCCCCGCCTTCGCGTTGGATATTTGCCAGGGTACGCTGTCGCTGAAAGGCTTTGCATACAGCTCTCTGGTTCAGGGCGCGACCATCGCGTAAACAGAAGAACGGTGCATCCGGTGCCTGCCCAAATCTCTGGTTTCGTTGCCGGGCATAAGTTTGCATCGCTCTATTCAGATCTGCGCCTAGCGGGACCAGCCTCGATCTATAGAATTTGCTCTCGCGCACGTGCAGGACGGCTTCGTCGAGATTGACGTCCTGCATGGCTAGCCGCAATGCTTCGCCATGGCGGAGGCAAGCGCCGTACAGAATCAGAATGAGTGCACGCAAAACATATGCATCCAGCAGACCGCGTGGACTGCATGCCGCCGACGCCACGTCGAGCAGGCGCTTTAATTCCTGCTGCGAATAAATATAGGGTGTCAGCGGTGGTGGCAATCTCGGACTGTAGCGAGGAAGCGGCGAGGCCTTGACATATCCACGCGAGAGGGCAAAACGAAACAGGCAGTCAAGTACAGACCTTCTCTTCCGGCAATGGTTAGTCAGCGGCCTGTTGCCGGTCAGAAAGTCCTGTACCTGCTCGACCGTGACCGATTCCACATCAATGTTGCCATCAACCCGGTGGCAGAATGAGGCAAGCGTGGCCGCCTCGGAATTGAAGCGCATGCCCAACGCCCGTTTGTGGCTCACGTATTGGGCGACGAGTTCGGAGAGCGTCATAGCAGACTCCCCAGATCGATTTCGGCCACACACCGCAGTCCGGTCAGGTCGACCTTTGCATAGATTCTCGTCGACGACGCGCTGCGATGGCCGAGGTGGTCACCGATCTCCTTCAGCGCAAAACCGGCGTCGAGTAAATGCCGGGCGTTGGCGTGCCTCAGGCAATGTGCGCCACGTCGCGGGATATCGATACCAAGCGTCGCGAGATGCGAGCGGACAATGCCACTTACGCGTCCGGGTGTTAGCGGTCGGATCGGTGCCTCGACCGACAGGAAGAGCTCTCGATGGGCGCTTCGTGGACGCGCTTCCTTCAGGTAGCGCAGAATGGCGTTTCCAACGGTTGCCACCAGCGGGTATTGCTGTGTGCAGCGTTGCTTCGGACGATTGACATGAAGGATCTCGCCGCACCAGTCGATGTCCTCCAGACGGAGCCGCACCACCTCGCCGCGCCTCAGTCCGTAAACAACCAGCAGCATGATCATCGCACGGTTGCGTAGATCGATCGTGCTCTCACCGACAAAACTGGCGACAAACCTTTGCACGTCATCCCAGTTCAGCCCGAGCGGCAGCCCCTCCTCTCTATACACCACAGGTGCTTCAATGCCCGACGCAACGTTGGTAGCCCACCCTTGTCCTTCTGCGTACCGGAAGAAATTGCGCAGCGTGCTCGCAAGCGCGTGCAATGAGACTCTGCTCCAGCCGCGGTTGCCTTGATAGGCGAGGTAGGTGTCGACATCGTGGATAGTGAGAGCATCGAGTGCCTTGTCACGGCGACAGACCATTGCCAGAAAATGGCCGATCTCATCACGACAGGTTGAAATCGTGGCAGAGGAAAGTCCTCGCTGGTCGCGCATGAAATCGACGTAGTGCTCGACATAGCGAACAAATGGTTCTTCTATAGGATGCCGTTCCTCCAGACGCCCCAGGAAGCGCAGCCAGGCCGTGGCGGTATGGATGAACAGAAGCCGCGAGCTGCGGGACTCGTTCGTGCGCTCACTTCGGAGAAGTCGAATCCGACGGTCAACGGCAAACGCGATTTCCTCGTGCGTTATTAACCGCAGGCGAGACAGATCAATGCTCTGTGAAAACACCAGCAGGATCCACGCGATCTTCCGAATCGACCTGAGCGGATAACCCTGTTCCTGACAATGTACGAGGAAGCGCTTCCTGGATTCCACGCAGGGCGCGAGATTGTGGGCAGCAAGAACATGCGGACGCGTAAAGAGAGTCTCGAACATGATATTCCCCCATCATTGATCAGTGGGATATCAGTATCAGCCTGAAAATTATGTCGTCATGGAAACGTCAACGCGCTAGACGATACGGGGTTGTTGAGAACCACTGTGACATATTTTTTACCGCACCATACGGCAGAGGGTTTTTTAGTTACCGATTGCGCTCCGACCTGTACGGACTCGTTTATACGTCTGTAGCCGCAATCGCTAACCAAAAAACCCTCTGCCTAACGTTTTGCATAACGTTAATTGACGAGGTCGGATACCTGTCTGTCCTACTCGAATCGCCACGCCGACCTCCTGTTCGAGCTGATCAGCCGCCGGTATGGCGCAGCGAGCACCGTGGTCACCACAAACCGGCCGTTCGCAGAATGGTCGGAGGTATTTCCGAATGCCGCCTGCGTCGTCTCGCTGGTTGACCGGCTGGTGCATCGCGCCGAAGTCGTCGCGATCGAAGGCGAGTCCTACCGGGTGAAGGAGGCACGTGAACGGGCCGAGCAGCGCGCAAAGAAACGCAGCGCGGCACGCATGGAGAAGAAGAAGTCATGAAGCGCCTTCACCTGCCTTCGGGCATCACTCACGGGCTCGACTTCCTGATCCCAGACAACTGGTCCGCCGATCAGGCGCTGGCCGTCGTCGAACGTAAGCGGTCCATCTTCGACGTCTATCGGCTGGCGGCATGAGCGAGGAGCATTGGTGTCCACCTACGTGGAGGTGGACACCAATGGCTGGCAATGACTCAGAGTTAAGAGTAGTTCGTCTAAGCCGCGACGGGCGCCGTCGCTATGACGAAAACGGTAAGCGCGCGCTGGTCGAGGCTGCATTGCGCCCGGGCGTGTCGGTAGCCCGTCTGGCACAGGAGCATGGGATCAACGCCAACCTGCTGCGCAAATGGACTACGAAGTACCTGATGGAGCGTGAGAAAGGCATCTCATTGGCATCGCTGAAGGACGACGCCGACGAGCGCGCCCCATCACCACCCGCAGTCGAAGTAATGGATGGCAAAGCCATCGATATGCCGGATTCACGTAAGCGGCCCGCGCCGGCAGAATCCTCCTCTGCATTTATTCCTGTCGTGCCACTACCACCGGCACTGCCGCCACCACCCGTATCTCCGGCACCGCCGATGACGCTCTCACTGCATGTATGTCTGTCGAACGGCGTGGAGCTCGATCTCAGTGCAGCGAGCATCGACGAGCTGAGCACCGTGGTCCAGATGTTCGGGAGGATGCCGTGTTCCGGTTCGACGAAAAGCTGACGGTATACCTGCACCGCGATCCCGTCGACTTCCGGTACGGAATGAACAGTCTGTCGATTCTCGTCGAACAGGCGATGCGCCTGAATCCGATGGATTCCTCGCTCTACGTTTTTACCAACCGGCGATGCGATCGCGTCAAGATCCTGGGTTGGCAGCACAACGGTTTCTGGCTGATGCTCAAGAGACTCGAGGCCAATGATCGCTTCGTCTGGCCTGACAGCAAAACCGAAGTCGTGACGTTGACCGTCGATCTGCTGCACTGGCTTCTCGAAGGTGCCGACATTGCTGCTCTTCAGCGGCATCCGAAACGCCACTATGCTCGCGTGAGTTGAACACGGCATCGGCGTGCCGGTCTAAGTGGCATGCCGATCAACGTGACCATCGACGCTGACGAACTCAGGGCGCTCCTCGCGATACGTGAGGAGCACGACGCCCTTCAGTCAGAGCGTGACGGGTTACGCAGCGCACTGCGTCTCGTGACTGCGGAGCGCGACCTGGCCGAGGAACGACTGCGCGCTTACCGGCGCGAGCTGTTCGGCGCGAAGAGCGAAGCCCGCGCATCGGATCAGCCCGGTCTGTTCAATGAAGCCGAAGTGCTCGGCACGAACGCAACACCCGCGCAGGAAGATACTCGCGAAACCACGATCGCAGCGCACACGCGCAAGAAGCGCGGTCATCGCAAACCGCTCGATCCCAGTCTGCCGCGCGAAGTCGTTCGGCACGAACTTCCCGAAGCCGAACGCTTCTGCAACCACGACGGACACGCGCTCGTCGAGATCGGCGTCGAAACGAGCGAGCAGCTCGACGTGATCCCCGAGCAGGTTCGAGTCATCCAGCACCAGCGCGTCAAATATGCCTGTCCGTGCTGCGACCTCGGCATCAAGGTTACGCCGGCGCCGGCGCGCATCATCCCGCGTGGGCTGCTGACGGAATCGGCACTCGCGTGGGTCGCCACCGGCAAGTATCAGTTCGGCATGCCGATCTATCGCCAGGCTGGTCTGCTGCGACGCTTCGGTGGCGACATCTCGTCGAACACGCTCGCCGCGAGCATGGTCCGCGTCGGTCACGCGACGCAGCCCGTTATCAATCTGATGCGCGACGCGTTGCTCGATGCTGACGTGATCTACTGCGACGAGACGACGTTCCAGGTCCTGAAGGAAGAAGGGCGCAAGCCGCAAACGAAAAGCTATCTCTGGGCGCAAATGACCGGATCGGGAACGCCTATCCGCTGTTTCGCCTATACGGCTGGTCGCGGCGCGAAGCTGGCCGACAAACTGTTCGCCGGCATTCGCAAGGGTGCGGTTCTGATGACCGACGGATACGAGCCCTACAACGGCATCGCGCAACAGTATCAGCTCGTGCATCTCGGATGCTGGGCTCATGCGAGACGGTATCTGGTCAAGGCCGAAGATAACGTGCCCAAGGCGGCCCGCTCCCCCGATCTGCTCGCCACACGCTTCATCAAACTGATCGGCAAGCTGTTCGCAGCGGAGGCGCGCAGTGAAACGTGGCCGGCTGAACGACGACAGCGATTGCGACGACGATACAGTGCGCGCGTACTCGATACCATCGAAAAGCTGATGCTCGAACAGTCGCCCGGCGTCGTGCCGCAAAGTTTACTCGGCAAGGCGCTGACCTATCTGCATGGGCAGTGGCCCAAGCTGATCCGTTACGTCGAGAACGGCAACTGGCCCATATCGAACAATCCCTGCGAAAATTCCATTCGCCCGTTTGTCGTCGCACGCAAAAGCTTCCTGTTTGCCGATACAGTTGCTGGCGCACATGCGAGTGCGAATCTTTATTCGCTGATCGAGTCGGCAAAAGCCAACGGCATCGACCCGTACTGCTACCTCACCTGGCTGTTCCAACGTCTGCCACTGGCGAAGACCGTCGACGACTACGACGCGCTGTTGCCGTGGAAGATGCCCGCCAATCTCCGCTGACCCTTCTCCCTGCCACACAATTTACGCTTCAGAGCACCTCTGAGTGGCGTCGTTCGTGGACCGCATACGATCGTTCGCCAGAGACGCTTGCAAATCAGCCTGCCGCGCGTCGACCTTTTGAGCGAGGCAGCTTGGGGCGATCTGTAACCGGCGTCAGCTGTGCGGCGACGAAATCTCGCAGAACATCGTCGAGCGTGTTCATCAACGACACGCACGCATCGCGCGAAAGAGTGGGGAACTGCCGACGAAACAGATCGTTGCTCAGCGCGTCTGCGGTCTTGACCAGTGCGGCGCCGGATTCGGTCACGAAGAGTTGCGTCGAACGCGCGTCGGCGTCGTCAATACGGCGCTCCAGATAGCCCAGGTTGCAGAGGCGGGACACAAGTTTTGACATCATGGCCTTCTCGGAAAAGGTCCAGCGGGCGATGACCGAAACGGGTTGGCCTGGAAACTGGAAGGCGATGCGAAGTATGCGCAGTTCCTTGAGACCGAGTCCAATCTGCTGCTGGAATATCGTATCGTTGGCGTTCGTCACCAGTTCGCCGAGGGCAACGAAACGATACGAAAGGTGAAACGGTGCCGACAGGCCTCCGAGAACCTGGTCCAGAAATTCAGCCTCTTTCTTTTTAATTTTTGCCATCGCCCGCAAAACCAGTTGTAGAGAGCCGCAGTTTGCCCGCGCAGCTTATCCGTCCACCGACAGGACACGCCCGCTTCGCGCCTGGCGAAAACGCGCTGTTACGGCTGCCAGGCTTGCGAGGGAAACCAGCATCGCCAGCAGGACATACCAGCCTGGTGCCATGTCGGATTTCGTGACATGGATCAGCAGCGTGAGGATCGCGGGTGCGAAGCCACCGAACACGGTAACCGAAATATTGTAGCCGACCGAAATCCCAAAGGTCCGCTCACGCGTGGGAAAGATCTCCGCCATCAGCGCGGCCAGTGGTCCGCTATAAAACGCCAGCAGGAAGCCCGCAGCAACCTGGCAGACGAGCAGCGTCGTCAGAGTCGGATGCGACAACAAGATACCGAACGTTGGAATGATCGACAACGTCGCCCCGACAAGCCCAAAACCCATCACCCGGCTGCGGCCGAACCGATCCGACAACGCGCCCGCAAGCGGGCTGACGACGAAAGACACCAAGCCCATCGCGGCCGCAGATGCAAAGGCAGTCGCGGGTGGCAGATGCAGTTGTCTTATTGCAAAGATCGGCAGATACAGCACGAGCACATAGGAGGACACGGTGCCGCCCATGACGAGTCCCACGCATGTGAGGATTGCGCCGAGGAGCTCGCGTGTCCCGGTCTGTTGCCGCTCTCCATGACGAGCCTCGCTTTGCGTGGCGGTGAACTCTTCGGTTTCGTGCATGGATCTGCGCATGATCAGGCCAACCGGACCGATGGCGAGGCCGAGGAAAAACGGAATGCGCCATGCCCACGCCACGATCGCCTGCGCTGGAAGCATCGAGAAGATGAGCCACGCCACACCCGCGGCAAGTATCGACGATACGCCCTGACTCGCGAACTGCCAACTGCCATAGAAGCCCCGCCGGCCGGGATTCTGCTCGGCCAGAAAAGCCGTGGCGCTGCCGAATTCGCCCCCTGCCGCAAAGCCCTGAATCACCCGGGCGACGACAATCAGCGCCGGTGCGTACAGTCCGATCGTCTGGTACGACGGCGTCACCGCGATGATCAACGTGCCTACGAGCATCATCGCTACAGTTGCCGTCAACGCAGGCTTTCGTCCCTTCCTGTCGCCGTAGCGCCCGATCAGCACGGCGCCGATCGGGCGCACGATGAACGGCACACCGAAGCTGGCGGTAGCGAGCAGCATTGACGAAAACTCGTCGCCGGTCGGAAAGAACACTTTGGCAATGGTGCCTGCAAGAAAGCCATACACGATGAAGTCGAACCATTCGAGCGCGTTGCCAAAGGATGCAATCACGATGTTGCGCGCCACTCGTTTTCCCGATCCTGCCGTGTTGAGAACATTACCGTTCATAGTCATCTGTCTCCGTGTCCGTGGCCGGCAATGCCGCTCAGTCGTTCTTCAACCAGACGAATGAAGAGGGAAACGCCGATCGGCAGGATGTCGTCGTTGAAATCGAATTTCGGGTGGTGGCACCCGAAGCCGTCCTGTCCGAGCAGCAGATAGGCGCCGGGCCGATGCTGCAGCATCACCGCGAAATCTTCCGAAGCCATAATTGTCGGGAATTCGCTCAGCACATTTGCCGGAGAAACAATGTCTCGCGCGACCCTGGCCGCGAACTCCGCCTGCTCGGTATGATTGATCGTAGCGGGGCAGCCAATTGGAAACGCGACTTCGATCCGGGTGCCAGTCGCCCGCCCGATTCCCTCGCACAGTTCGGCCAGACGTGTCTTGAGGAAGGTCCGCGTTTGCTCGCTATAGGACCGGAGCGTGCCCGCGGCGAAAGCGTTGTCGGGCAACACGTTCGGAGCCTGCCCCGCCGAAAGGGTGCCGAAACTGACGACCGCCACATCCATCGGATCCACGCCGCGACTGACGATCGTCTGTGCCGACACGACGAACTGGCCCAGTGCGGCAATTGTGTCGCGCGTCTCATGGGGCCGTGCGCCGTGTCCGCCTACGCCTTTCACTGTGATCTCGAACAGGTCGCCGGCCGCCAGCATCACGCCAGGCTTGACGGCGATCTCTCCGGGTTTCAGATGCGGCGCATTGTGAACCGCATACACTTCGCTGCACGGAAAACGCTCGAAGAGGCCATCGTCGATCATCGCCTTGGCGCCCGCAATGGCTTCCTCCGCGGGTTGGAAAATAAAGACGACCGTTCCGGCGAAACGACGGGTGCGCGCGAGGTACTCCGCTGCACCCACGAGCATGGTTGTATGTCCGTCATGGCCGCAGCCGTGAAAGACGCCTGGCCGGCGGGAGGCGTAGTGCAGCCCGGTGTCTTCCGCCATACGCAGCGCGTCCATGTCGGCGCGCAGCCCTATGCACCTGCCGTCGTCAGGCAATTGCCCGCGCAATACCCCGACGACGCCAGTGCCGCCAATGCCTTCATGTGTTTCGATACCCGCGGCACGCAGCCGTTGCGCCACGATTGCCGAGGTGCGTACTTCTTCGAACGACGCCTCCGGGTTCGCGTGGATGTCCTGGCGTAACGATCTGAGGCCGGGCAGTTTCGATTCAAGTTCACTCACAAGCTTCACGTTTCTCTCCGTCCTCAGAATTTCGTTCGCATGCCGATACGCACGGCCGTCTGTGTCTTGCTGTCTGACGGCGACTGAGCGGCCAGCAAGGCGACCACATCAGGGCCGGACGCGCGAATCGTATTGAGCGAGAGGTAGACGTCGGTGCGCTTGGACAGGAAGTAGTCCACGCCCGTGATCGCCTGGCCCCAATGATTGGGGGACATCGATGAATACGTATAGGCAGCGCCGACAGTCAGTGCAGGGGTGATCCAGTAGTTCGCGCCTCCTTCGTAGATCCTCAAGGCGAGCGATCCGGAGGGACTCGCGAATTGAGTCCACGTATAGAGTGCGTGAAGCATGGCAGACCCAATCGCGTAACTCGCGCCGAAGCCAACATTCGTTGTCCTGTCCAGTGACACGACCGTATTGGGCTGCACCCGTACACCTCCGAACCGGGTCAGGCCGAGAAAACTGTAAACCGGCAGCTGAGTATCCTGGGTGTTGGTGTACGCGGCCCCGATGTTCAGCGGGCCGAAGGCATAACTGACCCCGGCGCTCCATGCGCTGTTCTTGTTGAAATCGCCTGGGACACCGCCGAACGAGTACATCGCGCCAAACGTCAGACCGCCAATCTTGGGGGATTCGTATTTGACGGCGTTATTGAGCCGCTCTCCCGCGATCCGGTCCTGATCGCCAAGATGCCACCCGTACAACCCGCCGATATAGGCGGCCGCCGCGGTCAAGGCCAGTTCTTCCGCCATGAAGTCGTACTGCCGGCCGAGCGTCAGCGTGCCGTACGGGTTCGACAGCCCTACGTATGCCTGGCGGCCGAACAGCAGGCCGCCTTGTTGCGCAGATCCATTGTTCAGCGAGAACCCGTTTTCGAGCGTGAAAATCGCCTTGGTCCCGCCGCCGAGGTCCTCCGAACCCTGAAAACCGAACCGGTTGGCTTGCTGGATGCCGCTGTCGAATACCCATGCCCGGGATCCGCCGACGTTACTGAGCATCGTGATACCGGCGTCGAGAAGACCGTAGATGGTGACGCTGCTCTGCGCCTGAGCGGAAGGAACGGCAAACGCGGCGGCAACTGCGCCGGCAAGGACAAAACGTTTCATTGGATGCGTGCCAAAAAGGTTGAAGGGGACAACTTCAGGGTGAGGGAAGTTTGGGCACATCAATATAGGCTGTAAAGTAAACTATTTACTTTGAATTGTATGTTTACCCTAAGTATGAAAAACAGGACGTTGGGGAGGCGCACAAGACGGGGAGCCGACAGCCGTGTGAACAGCACGATGTACGTCGGTTCGGCTTGCACTATTTGCGACCCGTAGCCGCCTCTCCGACGCCGTTACCTGAAGTCGGCAAGGGCCGGGAAGCGGCAGGCGACCGGGTGCGCTTGAACGGCTGTTTGACTTTGACAGCGGTCGTTGTCTTGCCGGCGAGTCGAATGACGCCAACGGGTCGGCAACGGACGCTTCGCGTCAAAACCATGCGCAGCGCGCATGGGACGCGATCAACCGCACCGTATGCCCGTGCTTTTCGACGATATCGCGCCAGCGCTCCCACCTCGAGAGGGGCGTCCAGTCATCCGCATCGCTGATCAGGATCAGCGTGTCCGTCAGCAGGTCGGATCGGATCACAGTAGGATAGCCGCTAAACCGTCATAACGGCGGTCGTCGAATTAGCTTACCTGCGCGCTTAGGCTTTCCATCAAAATGTGAGCACGGGTTGGTCCGCGTGTGTACGTTCGCTGCCGATGCGCTTGTATCCAGAGCACAAAACCCTCCGGCGGCAACGGCGGCGAGAAAAGGTGTCCTTGATACAAATGGCAGCCATGGTCGCTCAGAAAGTCGCGCTGCGTTTGCGTTTCCACGCCTTCAGCGACCACAGTCAGCTTTAGCACGTTGCCAATGTTCATTACAGTCTGTGCCAGAGACTCTGCCATTGCGTCGCCCCCGATATCCCGCACGAAGCTTTTGTCAATCTTCAGTTCTTTGACGGGGAACCGGTGGAGGTAGCTCAGGGACGAGTAGCCCGTACCGAAGTCGTCTATCGACAGCGCTATTCCCAGCGCATGTATCGCATCGAGCGACGTGCGAATGTCATCGGCCGACTCATCAAACATGACTCGCTCGGTCATTTCCAGGATCAGGTCTTCAGGATCCAGGCCATGAGCCTGCAGAGTGCGCGCGATAAAGGCGGGGTAATCTGGCCGCTTGAAGTCGGCGGCACAGACATTCACGGATATGTTCGGCACATCGATGCCACCTGACCGCCACTCGGCAAGTTGGCGGCAGGCCTCGCCGAGCACCCATGCATCCACCTCTGCGATCAGGCCGATTTCTTCCGCGACGGCGATGATGCGATCCGGCGGAATGAACCCTTGCTTATCGCTGTACCAGCGCACCAGGGCTTCGGCACCGCGCAGCCCTCCAGTCACATCGACCTTGGGCTGGTAGACGACACTCAGTGCACTTGCTTTCAAGGCTCGTTGCAGCGCGATTTCCAGCTCGAGATGTTCTTTGGCCTGGCGCTCATACTCGGGAGCGTAGAAATGCACCTGGTTACGTCCCGCGCTCTTTGCCTGGTACATCGCCATGTCCGCGTTTCGCAGCAGGGTATCGCTGTCCTGTCCGTCGTGCGGATAGAGTGAGATGCCGATGCTGGCACTGATCGTGATGCTAGTGTCATGCTTCGAGTTGATGACGATAGGCTGATCTACCGCTTGCAGAATGCGTCCGGCTATGTGGGTGGCCCTGAGTGCGTCGCAGTTTTGCAATATGGCGAGAAACTCGTCTCCGCCGAGGCGGCCGATCACGTCCTCACCCCGGACATGATCCCGGAGACGACACGCGATCTCACTCAACACTTCGTCGCCGGCGGCATGCCCCTGTGTGTCGTTGATGCGCTTGAAACGGTCCAGATCGATAAACAGCGTCGCAAAACTCGACGAATTCCGGCCGGCGTCCGTCAGAACGCGGAGTGCGTCTCTCTGGAGTTGCGCCCGGTTAGGCAAGCCCGTTAACGAATCGAACCACGCCAGTCTCTGCAATTGGCGTTCCATTGCCAGTCTCTTGCGCAATTGTCCGCTGAACATCAGCGACAACATGATGAAGAGCACATCGAGAATGAAAGTGACGATGCCAATGGCAATCGCTCGTTTGCGCCATCCTGCGTAGATATCCCCAGTCGCGAAGCCGACGACGACGACCAGTGGGTAGCTGCCGATCCGCCTGAAGCTGTACAGCCGCTCAACGTGGTCAAGTACCGCAATGTCGACGTAGGTTCCGTCATCCGATTGCACGAGTGGTGGAAACGAATGGCCGCCAGCGAGCGAACTGCCGATATCGTCCTTGTGATACGGTTGCCGCATCAGGATCGTCCCGTCTGTGCGCAGCAGCGTAATGGTCCCATGCTGACCGAGTATTGAGTCTTCGAACAACCGGCGGAAATAGCTTAGCCGAAGTGTACCGGCGACAATGCCCGCGAACTGGCCGTCCTTATCCTCAAGTCGCCGGCTCAACGCGATCTGCGGTTGTTCCCGATCGCCTGCGCGCGGTAGGAAAGGCTTGCTGAGGTACAAGCCAGCATCTTTTTTCTGTCGCTGAACCTGAAAGTAATCCCGCTCGCTCACATTGATCTTGCGCGGCGGAACGGAGCGGGAGTCGAGAATCAAATTGCCTGCTGCATCTGTCGCGAACAATGCGCCCAGTTCTTTCGCATTGCTAGCCGTGCTGAAAGCGACGAGCTGCCGGACTTCTGGGGGAAGACGGTAAATGCTGGGCGTCTCGATACTTGTCACGACATCGCGCATGGCGAGTTGATAGATGTCGAGATTACGCTCCGTCTCCTTCTGCAGGGAGATCACGAGGTTTTGTGCGGCATCGCGCGCCTGTGCCATCGCGTCCAATCTCATTTCGTACAGCGAGACTACCGTGACGCCGGTGGTCGCGAGCGTGATTGCAATCCCAGCGAAAATGAACAGGGCCGGTCTTGTGAGAAAGGAGCTTGCGACTCGAATCATTGTCTTCAGAAATGCTCGGGAAAGCCTGGCTTAAGTGCAAAGACAAACAAGCGCTTCGTTAGCACGCGCTCTCCAGTTCGACGGAATGACACCTTGAACTGGCGAGCCCGATACTGCAGGTATAGGCGGAGGACGAACGTCCCTGCAGATGAATGAAGCGATAGTTTCGTGATCGGGCGACACCTTCCGCGTTATATCGACACGTTTGGCAAAATCTTTACCCCTTGCCTGTTCGATGGTTTCGTGGTGAGCGACCGGGCTGGCACGACGGGAACAGGACGAAGGCTGGCGGTCCGGGAGGCCGCCCGAGCCATTCCTTTCGATCGGATCCCTTCTTCCTGTCCAATTGGCCGTCACCGTTCCAGACGGACATGTCTGGACGACCCGCTGTATTTTTCGGCCAGTGGCGCGCAGCGAGGCAGGAGTCTCGTGACAACCGTTCGGTTTGGAATGGTTAGCCAAGATGGTGATCACGAACATCGTTTTGTAAAACTTGACCGACCGCGTCGAATCTTGCCTGCGGGTCCCAAATCGGCCATCTGCGGCCATTCGGCTGCGCGCTCGGGCGGACACTCAACGTCAGCTCCACCTTGGAAGCAGCCTCTCGGTTACGCCGATTTTAGCGGCGGTAGTGGGTCGGGCACGGCCGGTCGCATCAGGGCGGAGGCCATCAGCGGCCGGTTGGCCGCGCTGCCGTACGGACACTCGAACGTTGGCTCCGCACCAGGCACGGACCTTCGTTCGCCGAGGATGTCATTTTCCGTCAAAACTTCGCGAACTTCGGACTCGCCCCTATCGCATATGAAGGCACCTGCCCGTCATAGGACGTCGCCCGATGTCGCATCCGGACAGATGAACAGCGCTCGATCGAAAGGAAAAGTCGTGCGGCCTGCTCTTCGGTGCGCGACGATCGCCTCGCCCGAAGATGTACCGGTCGGTCGACGGCACTTCGATCGCGCGGAGTTGATCTTTTGTGGTCGGCGGGCGCCGGTGCTCGCGCTTCCCGACTAGAGTAGACCAGAGCGCGGTGAACGCGGCTTCACTTGTTTTCTTCCGCGTTCCAAGTGTGCGCAGTCGTGCGCCACTTGCCGTCCGCGCTCTTGGTCATCACCTTCAGCAATACGCCTTTGAATTGCGTCTTCTTGCCGTCCTTCTCCTGCACGGCGGACCAGTTGGCCGTTTCGTACATCACGTTGCCGACCCGGGTCGCGTGCACCACGTCGATCGTGTGATCGTGAACGCCCGCATCGAAGTAGCTCTTGAAAAGCTTTTCTATTTCCTCGCGCCCCTGAACAGTCTTGCCGTTGCCCGGCGATACGACCGCCTTCTCGTCGTATAGCGCGGCGAGCCCGTGAGCGTCGCCTTTGTTGAAATCCTTGTTCCAGGTCGCATTCGCTTCTTCGACGAGCTTGTCCTGAGCGAGGGCGGGATGCGGCGCGACGAGCGTGAACAGAGCGCAAAGCCCGCACGCACTGAGGTGCCTCAAGGTCTTGTTCATTGCATGCCTCCAGTAGCGAACGGCGGCAAGCGATATGTAAGCTTATCGCGCGACCGGACGTACATTCGCGCTTGACTTTCGGTCGCTTGTCAGTGCGTGCAGTATAGGAATGGGCATCGCCGTAATCAAGTAACGGAGATCGATGCTGCTGACCATTATGAACGTCGCTTGGCCGTAAAGATCGATCCAGAAAGTGCAATAGGAGTGCTACTGGGTAAGCACCCAAACACTCATACCGAAGCTTTCCGTTCCAGCCGGCTAGCCGATTCGACCGTTCCAGCGGATCGGTTACTCGCCGATCAACTCGATGGGGCGCGGCGGCGGCTGTACTTCGGAAGCGGTCGTTGCGGTGGCCCGAGTCCGAACGGCGGTTCAGGGTCGTCATGAGTCAGACGAAGGCAGACTGATCAAAGTCGGGAAAGTTAAAGGTGAGCGATGGGACCCGGGCGGACGCACGATCGGGTGAGGGCAGGCGGGCGCAGTGGCTGCGCTGCGGCGAGACAGCCGGGTTGGATAGTGTGTGTATGCTCGCTACGGTAACGTGTCTGACCAGCAGGAAACACTCCGGCAGCCGGGATCCCGGCGCGCTGGCTGCGATGCGTGATCGCAACTGCGGGTCCCGCGTCGAGCCGATCCGGGCCGCCCTGGTGGGCAACTATCTTCCCGAACACGTCTTCGCGCTGCAACCGGCCCTGGCATTCAATGACTTCTACCAGGCGCGCGTTGACGAATGCGATGCCTGGATCGAGTGCACATTGGCCATGCTTTCCGCCTGTAAGGCCGTGCCGCAATAGCCATTGGGAAAGATGCGCAGTCGGATCCAGCAGCCCAACGCGCTGAGCTTCGCCGTGCGTACCCTCATGCACCAGCTTGCTGGCGTCGACCTCACCCAGATTCATTGAATCGGCTCCTGCCGGGCTGTGCGTCTCGTCGCCGTATGCGGCACCGATCTCGACCCATGGCGGACCGCCAGGCATTTCAGCTCCTGGCTGACCCTGTCGCCAGGGTGCAAGGCGAGCGGCGGAACAGTCCTGTTCCCGACCGAAGCGATCGGTATAGTTCAGGACCGCCGTGTGCGTCTGCGCTCCGATCGGTGAATGGCTCGTTGGCGCGTACATGGCACGGCCTCATCTGGCCGTGATCCCGACGTCTAACTTGCAAACATGAACGGCCGGAAAGCCGCACCAGAACTGGCCTGTTTCCACGGCAAAAAGTTAGACAGAAGAGCGCAAGCCATTGAATTGACGGTGAAATGTGGGTAATGAGCGTGCAGTGGCGTGCGTCGGCGAAGACCGATGGTGCGGCGGCGCGGCGGGCGTGAGGTTGCCGTGGTGCCGCGCGTCGGTCAGGATGGCGGCGCTTTACTGCGCGAGCTTCCGGTTCAGCCGGCGCATGCCGTCGAAGACCGCATCGGCCACGTCCAGCGGAAAGGCGGCGGGCAGTTGCGACGAGACTGCGTCGATCACCGTCTCCGTTTGCGCGGTCAACTGATCGATCAGCGTATCGACGTCCGCGGCGGAAAAACCGACGCGCTGTCCTTCGGCCAGCCAATGCCGGCGCTGGATCTGATTGAGCAGGTAGTGGACGTTCTTGCCGCGAACCGCCATCGCCAGTTTCACTTTTTGCGCCGCGAGGCGCCCCGCGCCGCTGCCGATGATCGGATGTGCGGACAGCACGTCATAAAGCGGCGTGGATTCGTAGCGATTGCCGGGCAGATGCGCAATGCTGAAGTTCTTCGCGTGGCCATCGGTCGCGGCGAGCAGCCAGAAAACCAGCTGCGTCGCGAAGAAGTTGCGCCGGTCCGTCGTCGCGCGTGTGGACCTCGCGAGTATCTCCATGATCGCCTCGATGCCCGGACCGCCGTCGGACTCGTACTTGTGCAGCGCCGACGTGCCAGTGGCCTGGCACATGTCCTCTTGCGGCAGACGCACGATCCACGTGGCGTCGCTCGACAAACGGCGATCGAAGCGCTCGACGATCAATACCTTCTGCTCATCGAATCGCGCGATTTCGCAACGCGCGACGGGCAGCCCGTAGGCCGCGACGATCTGCGAGCACAGCCATTCGTTTTCCACCGACGTGCGCATATCGGCGCGCATGTTGCCCACGAGCCCGAGCGGCAGCTTGAAGATGTGCGTGGTCGGCGTGCTGCCTTCGGGCAGCAGCCAGCGATTGCGATGACGGAGCAGCGCGGTTTTTTCCTGCGCGCCGGCGATCGACAGACGCAGGTCTTCGAGCGGATCGTGCTGCCCGAGCGGCGGCGCTGTCGTCGTGCCGCGTAGCAACGCCGCGATGTCGCTGTCGCTGAGTTCGCGACCGTGGATGCTCGTCAGATCGCTCGGCTCTTCGTCCGGCGACAGCAGTTGCAATGCGCCGACGCAGTCGCGTCCGAGCGCGGTGAGCAACGCAAACGGCGCGGCGCTGCCGGTCCGGTAGCGCGCGGCGATGCGGCGCCGGATCGGTTCGCTGTCGGGCAGCAGGTTGTCGAAATAGTCGGCGACGATCTGGCCGCGATACGCCTGATTGCCCGGTGTGAACGGCAGCGACAGCGATAGCGGTCGTCCTTGCGGATCGTCGATCCATTCGTCGGCATAGCTCAGACGTTCGCCGCTGCGTGTCGTTTCCCAGGCGCCGACCCGCAGGCCGTTCATCCACAGATTCAGACGGTTCGGTGTGCTGCGCGCCATGCTTACCAGTCCTCCCGTTTCTTGCTGGTGCTGGCCGCTTTGGTTGCCTTGGCGGGTTTGACCGCTTTGGGCTTTTGCGCCGACGGTCCCGGTTTGAGCGGCACGCGCGTGGCGCGTTTAGCGTTGCTTTTTGCGTCGACCGGCGCTCCGGCGGCCGGCGTTCCGCTCCCGGCGCGGCGGGAGCGGTTCGGCGCCGGCGCGGCGTCTTCCACGGCCATGCTTTGCGTCGATCCGCTCTGCGCGAGCTTCAGATCGACCTGCAAGACCCGCAACACCCTGAAGAGCCGTTCGACGCTGACGGTCGCCGGATTCGCTTCGAGTTGCGCGTAGGTCTGTTGCGTGACCCCGAGATGCGCGGCCATCGCGGCCTGAGTGAGGCCGGCGGCCTTCCTGAAGCCCTGCAGGATCGGTCTGAGCTGGCTCAGTGTCTTGATGGCGTAGTCCACGGTCGATCTCCGGTTCGGCTGCGGCGGCGTAACAGCCCAAAACCTGTAAATAACAGATACAGTCTATACTCTGTATTTAGCAAATACAAGCTAGAGACTGTTAATGACGAGCACGGACGCATTTGAAACGGCGTCCCGTCACGCTACTCTCACGCAACTAACGGTCAACCGCGCACCGCCACCCCCTTCGCTGCTGCGCAGCCCCTCCGCCGCAGGCAACATGTGATCCACCGAAAATAAAGATGATCGACAAACGCAACCATAAAATCGCATCTGTTTCACTGCTGGTTGGTGCTGCCATCAGAAGAAGCAACGCCTCGACCGGAAATAGATAAATCCGAATCGTTTTCGATTGACGATCTAATCAGGAAGCCGAACATTCAGGCAAAACAAAAGCTGTTTTCGCATTGCGTGGCCAGAACACTGAATGGCCGTCGATAACGAATCGCTAGCAATATCACGGGCGCTCAAATCGAGCGCAGGATAGCTGACGAGTGTCGACGCGCATTGCATCGTATCCTTTCGCTTGCCGAATGAAATTTGACACAAATGTCACGCGCCGCGCATCGAGAGGAAACGGGCTTGGAAATTACGGAAAAGGCTGTAGACTCTATAGCGTGTATTACGCGGCGAGGCCGACACGAGTCCAATCGTATGCGCGCATACGGCATGTGTGCAAATCACTCCAATCCGCCATGAGATTTTCTGCCATCAAGGTGTCTATTCGCTGATACGACCCAACGCCAATAGAAGCCGAACCGGCGAACCACGCCGACCGGTGAACCTGAAAGGAGATTCGACGAGACACACAGACCATTCTTCCAAATAACGCGATCGACGCCGCCGGATGCGGTCGCCCGGCGGGCCGCTGGAGAACATAACTTCTTTGGAGTATGTGATGGCAAGCAAACCACAATGGCGAACGCTGTTATCTCTGACTTTTCTATCGCTGGCAATGATGGGCAACGTGGCGCGTGCGGAGAGCATTCCAATTGTCACAGGCCAGCAATGGATGCAGTCGACCGATGAGCAGAAGAAAGCGTATCTGGTCGGCATCTCGAATTTGATCGACGTTGAGCGCGCCTATGCCGGCAACACGGCGAACAGCAATGACATCGCACAGCGCTTCGGCAAGGGCATGCAAGGCCAGACACTGGACAGCGTGCGTCAAGGCCTCGACGGCTACTACGCCGCCAATCCCACGATGATCCAACACCCGGTGATCGAGACCCTCTGGTTCCAGATGGTCGTGCCCGGCATGAAGAAAAATCAGTAAGGAGAACGATCATGAAACGACTTGGGTGGATCGTCAGTATTGGCGCACTGGCTGCGATGATCGGTTGCACGGACATGAGCCCGCAGACGCAGGGCACGGTGAGCGGCGCGGCACTTGGCGCGGGCGCCGGTGCGGGCATCGCGGCGATCTCCGGCGGCGATGCGTGGACCGGCGCGATCATCGGCGGCGCGGCGGGCGGCGTGGCCGGCAATATCCGCGGCCGTCAGTAATTACCGGCGAGCAGGCAAGGCTGGGGCGCGACCTGGGTCACGTCCCGGTTTCGTTACTGAAGCGCACGGCCCGATTAGGCCTTGATCAGGCATTCCACGGCCGTCGAGTGAAGCGATTTCCGAGGCGTCGCTGAAGGACCGTTCTTCCATGAGGCACCTCTCCCTTCCCCGCGACGCCGTATGCATTCCGTGCCATTTTCCTCACGTCGAATGTCAAGTAGCGAAGCGAATGGGGCGAATTCATTCGCGCTCGCGACATCGCGCATCCCCAGTTCGTCATGAAAATAATCCGTTCATACTCGAGCCGCTGTCGACGTCGCGTTGCCCGCCCGGCCGACAAAGTTTGAACCGATGATTAAAAGCCCTTAGGATATCCACATCGGAAGCCGCCGCGATGGCGGCATGCGCACACCACGCAGAGAGCAGCCTGCGCGCGGTGCAACCTTCATCTCATCAAGAGAACACGAATGCTGCGCACGTCACTGAAGGTAATAAAGATAAGTGCATGGATTCTGGTGCTGCTGGCGGTGCTCGCATTGGGGCTACGCGCGTGGAATTCGCAGCGCGGGCCGGAGCTGTCGGTATGGCACACCTATGTGCCGCGCGAAATGACCGTCGAGGAAATGGACACCGCCGACTGGAACGCATACATCAAAGCGGAAAATCGGATTTTCGACGACGTGCGCGTCAATGTCGTTGAAAAGCTGCGGCCGTCCGAGCGCATTCCGGCGAACCGCTATTACGAGGCTTCGCCGATTTTTCCGTGGCATTTCGCCGAAAACTGGAATCACTCGTACATTCTCGAGCCGTCGGGGCCACCCGTCGGCGCGGTCGTGCTGCTGCACGGCATGACGGATGCGCCGTACAGCATGCGGCATATTGCGCGTCGATATCGTGATCGCGGTTTCGTCGCGATCGGCATCCGCTTACCCGGACATGGCACGGTGCCGGCGGGGCTCGTCGACGTGCACTGGCAGGACTGGACCGCGGCCACTCGGCTCGCGGTGCGTGAAGCGCGCCGTCGCGTGGGGCCGGACAAGCCGATCGAGCTGGTCGGGTTTTCGAACGGCGGCGCGCTCGCACTGCAATATGCGCTCGACGCGATCGAGAATCCCGCGCTCGCGCGTCCGACGCGCGTCGTGCTGATCTCGCCGATGATCGGCGTCACGCGTTACGCACGCTTTGCCGGTCTCGCCGGATTACCCGCGGTGCTGCCGGCCTTCGCGCGCGCCGCGTGGCTCGGCATCGTGCCGGAGTTCAACCCGTTCAAGTACAACTCGTTTCCTGTGAATGGCGCGCGACAGTCCTTTCTCCTCACGAGCGTGATTCAGGAACAGATTGCGCGGCTCGAGCGCGAGAACCGGCTCGATAAGTTGCCGCCTATCCTGACGTTCCAGTCGGTGACGGATTTCACGGTCAGCACGCCAGCGGTGATGTCGGCGCTCTACGACAAGCTGCCTGAGAACGGCAGCGAGGTCGTGCTGTTCGACGTGAACCGCAGCGTGCGCTTCAGGACCTTCCTGCGCTCCGCGTCGTACACGGCGCTCTCGCGCCTACTGCGCATCGGTCCGCAGAACTATCGCACGACGGTGATCGCCAACGTGTCGCCGGATTCAGCGCATACTGTCGAGCGCAGCGTTTATGCGGGCGAAGTGCAAACGCGTGTCAAGCCGCTGGATATCGACTATCCGCAGGATATTTTCTCGTTGTCGCACGTCGCGATTCCATTCCCGATCACCGACGCGCTGTACGGCATCGCGCCGGACGATTCGGAGAACTTCAACGAGAACCTCGGCACGCTCGCGCCGCGCGGCGAACGCGGCACACTGATTCTGACACTCGATTCGATGTTCCGCATCGCGTCGAATCCGTTCTTCCCGTATCTGCTGCAGCGTATCGACGAAGGCATCGGCAAGATGCCGCCGCCGGTCGTCAAGTCACCGCCGCGCACGCATGAAACCGCCGACGGTCCGCCCGACGATTTCCCCGAAAATCTGAATGCGCTCGAGCAGGTCGGCTCGGACGAGCCTTGAAATCTCGATGCTTTGAATCAAGCTGACGGCAATTGCACTGCCACCCTCGCGAGATGTGACCAGACGGCGCGCAGCTACCGCGTGCCGCCTGCTTTTCGGCTCGAAGATCGACGTTACGGCTGATACGACGAATCGACGATCGTCCACAGCGCCGCTTTCGGCTGCAGGTTCGCATCGAACGGTAGCGGCAGGTTGTTGCGCGGCACCGGCGTCGACGTCAGCCACGTGTGCTTGTCCGAATAGCCCCAGAACGTGACCGCCTTGATGCTCGGCTCCTGCTCGAACAGAGCGAACACGGCGCGATAACGCTCGGCCTGCGCGCGCATGATGTCGTTCGGCACTGGATGCCCGAGGTCCGGCAGACATGCATGCGGATCGCTCCAGCATTCACCGGGATCGGCATAGAGACTCACGTCGAGCTCGGTCACCTGGTTTTCGAGGCCGAGCGCGGCGACGTCGTCGAACGCCTGCTTGATGTTCGGCAGCGGCGGCCAAGTTACGCTGATATGCATCTGATGCCCGACACCGTCGATCGGCACGCCCTGCGCGCGCAAATCGCGAATCACCGCGAGCAGCTTTGCGCGCTTGCGCGGATCGTCGGTGTTGTACTCGTTGATATAGAGCTTCACGTTCGGGTCCGCCGCGCGCGCCGCGCGGAAGGCGATCGCGATGTAGTCCTTGCCGAGCGTCCGATACCACGGACTGTCTTCGCGATACACCTGATGCGGATCGTCGCTGATCACTTCGTTGACTACGTCCCACGCGTAGACCTTGCCTCGGAAGTGTGTGATGACGTCGGTTACATATCGATCGAGCCGCTTCGCGACGATGTCGTGATAGAGCGGATCTTTCGGATCGCCGGCGAAGAACCAGTCCGGCGCCTCGGTCCAGTCGCCGGCCTTGAAGTGCCACACGAGCGTGTGCCCGCGCACCGCAATGCCGTGCGCTTGCGCGAACGCGACGATCCTGTCGGCCGGTTCGAAGTTGTACTTGCCTTCCGCGACGCCGATCGTGCCCGGCTTCATCTTGTTCTCGGCGGTCAGGCTCGAGAACTGGGCGGCGACCAGCGCCGCGTCGGCGGGACTGTCGATTGAATCAGGTTCAATCGCCGCGCCGACCTTGAAGTGCGCGGCCATCACACTGCGCAATGACGGCAGCGCCTCAGCGGGCGCCGCGGCGAGCGGCTGGCCGTCATGAGCGACGGCGGCCTGGTTGTGCGCGCAGCCTGCGGTTGCGAGCGCGCAAACGGCGACGGCTGCGCAGAGCATGCGCATTGAAGTCCTCAAAGGACGCACTCCTGGTCTCCTTGTGACGGAATGCCGGTTCGGATGTCTTCTCTGACTATGTTTACCGTTACCGGTAACAGCGAAGATGTTAAGCAGCCTCTGTCAGCCCCGCTATGAGGGATTTACCTGACATATCGACGAGACATGGATGGTGAATCAGCGTCGAGTCGACCGGCTTGACACGGCGTGGGTTGAAAGCGCTTTCAGATGGGGATTGCACGGAACCGACGCGCGGCTAACGGCGCGAAACAGGGCGCCAGTCACTGAATCCCAACTGGCGAGACAGGAAAACCGAATCCGTTCAACGCGCGGGTCTGCTTCAATCGTCGTCCGCGCCGCGATTCAGTTTGATTTCAATGTCCGTTCAGCGAGCCAGCGTCGGGCGAGAGCCGGTTGTCCACCGAGGTGACACCCGGTACCGACATCGCACTCTGCTCGGCACGCGCGACATGGTCCCGCTCTGGCACCCATCCGACCAGCGTGATCCGCCCCGAGTGGGCAAAGACGAACACATGTGACATCCCGACTCCGCTGTGCGCCTCCGCGATCCGCACGCTATGGGCGAGTTGTTGGTCGGTGGCTTGCGAATCCTGGGCATGGGCCGCCGGCGCTATTGCGCTTGAAATCAGCAGCGCGAGTGTAGAAACAAGGGCTGTTTTCACGATACCTCCTTAGAGTGCCAAGGTGTGCCGGCAAAATCCGCCGGCAAATCTTCCGGTTCGACTCGATGCGAGGCGTCGGAAGTGCACTGGACAAAATCCTCATTCCACTGCATGCGTCGCGGTTATCGCGGTTGCGCGCCGAGGTTTTGCCAGTCGGGGCGATGGGCGGTCGTGCCGTCGCCCGCAGAAAAGTTGCAAGGGCAGCGTGTTCGAGCGGGACGTCGCACGTGCGGCGTGGCGGGGGAACAGCGAGAGCCGGGGATGGAAGCTGGTTGGAGCGTTCGTATTGGAGCGCGAGAGCCAGACGGATGCGCTGACAATCCCGCACTCAGCCTGCTACGCGGCTGAGCCCGGCTCGTTGCCCGAGATCGTATGCATTGATGATAGTCGCTAATGTCCACCACTGCTGGCGGCTCCTGCGCCAGTTCGTCAAGCCCAAACCGGCAATGCAAGCAAGACGGCTCGTTGCATCTTCGCAACATCAAGCGCGAAATTTTGCTTGCGTTCGAGCGTGTTTTCCTTGTTAAGCAAGCGCTGAGCGACGCGCGAGACGGATTCGCCCATCGTTTCGGTGCATGAGTTCAAACGGATTTCCGACGCTTGTGACCATCACGTAATGGTCACAAAGCAGGGCGCTACTGCGGGATCGTCCGGCGCGCAACTGTTATCGATAACAGCGTTTTCCCTGAGCAGTTAGTTTGATGCGCGGCGCAAGGCCATCCCTATAATCGCCTCGAAATGTGAAGCGAATAAGTAGCGAACATTTCGGCAAGAGGGAAAACGTGTGAGAACGCGTGCGTCCTGTGCGGCTTGGAGACGCCAAAATACATATATAAGGATATCTAAATGAAGAAGAAGCTTATTGCTGTGTCGGTGATGGCAGCCGCGACGACGGTGGCCCATGCGCAGAGCAGCGTCACGTTGTACGGCCGTATCGACAACGGCATCCAGTTTGAAACCGGCCTCCCGGGCGGCCACGCGTGGTCAGCGCAAAGCGGCGATTGGGGTTGCTCGTGGTTCGGCCTGCAGGGCGCCGAAGATATCGGCGGCGGCACGAAGACGGTCTTCCAGCTCGAAGGACAGCTCAACACGATGACCGGTGCATCGGCCGGCAATCTGTTCGGCCGCCACGCGACGGTGGGCCTGACGAACGACCACTGGGGTTTGTTCAAGATCGGTAACCTCGGCGCCGGCGAACTTTCGCAGGACAGCTGGGGCACCGACCCGCAGGTGATGCAGCGCTACGCGATCTCGACACTGGTGCGCGGTCGCAACTGGGCGAGCACCAGCAACGGCGCGGAGTACAACTCGCCGGTGCTGTTCGGCGGCCTCGTGCTGAAGGGCCAGTATTCGCTGACCAACAACACGAGCTGGAACTCGGCGCCTGTCAACTCGGCTGGCGTGCCGACCGGCCAGGGTCGTACGAACGCGGTCGAAGGTGTGTACACGTGGGGCAACGGCGACGTCCGGGTGATCTATGACGAAGTGCGCGGCGCCAACGGCTCGTTCAACAACGTCTACTCTGCTTCGCGGATGGCCCTTGTCGGCGGCACGTACGTGCTAGGTCCGGTCAAGCTGTACGCGGGCTACCAGCACCTGAGCGCGCCTGACGCGACCAACGCGAGCGTGGGCGTAACCGATGCGTCGCAGCCTCTCGGCGTGAGCGCGCCGACCGGTGTGAACCACGAATGGGTCGGCGCTGCATGGCAGGTCACGTCGCCCACGCTGTTGACGGCTGCGGTCTACCACGCGAACGCGAACAACGGCAACGGCAATGCAACGCTGTTCACGCTCGCCGCGACGTACGCGCTGTCGAAGCGCACGTTCCTGTACACGGAAGCCGGCTACGTGCACAACAGCTCGACGTCGAACCTGAACCTCGGCAACGGGCCGTACGGCAACAACAACTTCGATGCGGTGACGGGCACGTCGTCGAACAGCAACCCGAACTATGGTCATAGCCAGACCGGCGTGTTCGCCGGGATCATGACCTCGTTCTGAGTTGAGGTTGCCTGATCAGCAATCGCAGTGATCTCTTTGTTTCAAGGACTGTTTATTTCTCTTTCATAGAGAGGCCGGTGCGACGCCTCCTCCACCCTCGTCGCATCGGCTGCTTTTTCTTTTTTTCGAATTCATCACCGGACGTAGTGCGCCTCTTCATATCCGAAAGCGCTTTCATCACAGGATTCAGGCAGAACTCATGACCCACGACGGCTCCGACGATAAACCCGGCGCGCCCAAGGTATCCAACGTACCCGCTGCGCCCAACGTGACGCTCGAAGCCATCGCGCGCGCGGCCGGTGTTTCTCCGAGCACCGTATCGCGGATCCTGAACGGTTCTGCGCGCGTACTTCCCGCCAAGCAGCAGGCGGTGGAAGCGGCGATCGCGCGTTTCAACTATCGGCCGAACGTGCTCGCGCGCAGTCTCGCGAGCGGGCGGACCGAAACGATCGGCGTATTGACGCAGGCGGTGTCGAGCCCGTTTTACGCCGAGTGGCTGCGCGGCATCGAGGAGTCGTTGTACGAACCGGGCTTTACGCCGATCTTCGTGAGCAGCCGCTGGAACATCGACGACGAAAAGGCGCGCCTCGAGCAGTTCATCGCGCGGCGCGTCGATGGAATCATCTTGCTGCACGCGCAACTCGATGAGTCGACGTTGACCGACTACTCGCGGCACGCGCCAATGCTCGTACTCGGCCGCGCGGTACAAAACAGCGCGACGCTCGCTGGCCTGCCGATCGACAACATGCAGGGCGCACGCGACGCGACCCATCATCTGATCGAGCAAGGCCATCGCGAGATCGCCTTCATCGCCGGGCCGGCGAGTCACGAAGATGCGATCGAGCGCCTCGTCGGCTACCGGACCGCGCTCGAGGAAGCGGGCATCGGCTTCGATGCCGATCTCGTCGAGCAGGGCGATTACCTCGAAACGGGCGGCGTCGCCGCGATGGAGCGCCTGATGGCGCGCCATCCATCGTTCAGCGCGGTGTTCTGCGCAAACGATCAAACCGCGTACGGCGCGCGCCTCGCGATGTTCCGCCGCGGCGTGCGGGTGCCGGACGACGTGTCGCTGGTCGGCTTCGACGATTTGCCGACATCGTCGTACATGACGCCGCCTTTGACGACGGTCCGCCAGCCGACTTACGAAATCGGCCGCCTCGCCGCACAGGGCATCGTGCAGATGATCCGCAAGCAGTCGATCGCGCTAAGCCCGATTCCGCTCACGCTCGTGACGCGTGAAACCACGCGGCGAATCACGCCGCCGGTAAAACGGGGGGATACGCCTACGTAGCGGCTGTTTTTTCGCCTCAACGTGAAAGCGCTTTCAGGTATCGGCAGTCAAGCAGAAATTCAGCAGCGCATTCAGCGCCAGGCAAAGCAGCACCGAGCAAAGCAGCAACAAAGACAACAGGGGAAGTAGGTCGCAGCAACCGGGTATTCATCGAATGCAATTCAAACAGGGTTCTTCAGGAGACGAGTAATGAAATTCCGCTTTTCAGGCTCTGCCGCCGCCGTTCTGCTCAGCCTGGCCGCAGTCGGCGCGCACGCCAACACCACGTTGACGGTCGCGGTCTTTCCGAAGCTGGATCAGGAAATCAAGGACGCGCTTCCGGCGTGGAAGAAGCTGCATCCGGACGTCGACATCAAGGTCTCGTCGCTCGCGATCGCCGATCACCACAACGCAATGACCACCGCACTCGCGACGAGCTCCAATCTGCCCGACGTGATGGCGGTCGAGGTCGGCTTTATCGGCCGCTTCGCCTCGGGCGGCGGTCTCGAAGATCTGTCGAAGGCGCCGTATAACGCGGGCCAGTACAAAAGCCAGTTCATCAACTACACGTTCGCGCAGGCGACCACGCAGGACGGCACGATCGTCGGCATGCCGGCCGATATCGGTCCGGGCACGCTGTTCTATCGCAAGGACCTTCTCGACAAGGCGGGCGTGACCGAAGCCGACCTGACGAAGTCGTGGGACTCGTACCTGGCGGCGGGCGTGAAGATCAAGAAGGCGACGGGTGCGTACCTGATGGCATCGTCGCGCGATATCGAGGACATCTACATTCGCGCCGACCTGAAGGAAGGCGATGGCGTGTACTTCGACAAGGCCGGCAATCCGGTCGTCACGTCGCCGCGTTTCGTGAAGGCGTTCGAGCTCGCGAAGAAAGCACGCGACCTCGGTCTCGACGCGAAGATCACGCCCTGGTCGAACGAATGGGCCGAAAGCTTCAAGCGCGGGACCGTCTCGACGCAGATGATGGGCGCGTGGCTCGGTGGCCACCTGTCGTCGTGGATCGCCCCGGACACGAAGGGTCTGTGGCGCGCGGCCAATCTGCCGAACAACGCGTACGCATCGTTCGGCGGCACGTTCTACTCGATCCCGGCGAAGGCGACGCAAAAGCCGATGTCGTGGGAATTCATCAAGTTCCTGACGACGCGCCAGGACACGCAGCTCGCATCGTTCCGTTCGATCGACGCATTCCCCGCGCTGCTCGCCGCGCAGAACGATACGTTCTTCGCGGAGCCGGTCGCATTCCTCGGCAACGAGAAAGCGCGTCTGATCTGGCGTGACGCAGCCTCCCACATCCCGGCGATCCAGCGTAGCAAGTACGACCAGGTCGCCGAGGAAGCGGTGCACTCGGCGCTCGACAAGGTCGTCGACGACGGCGCAGACGTGCATACGGCGCTCCAGGAAGCGCAGGACCAGATCGCGCATCGGGTGCGCCGTTAAGCGGTATCGATGCAAGGTCGCGGCACGCTGCGTGCCGCGACCGACGTGTGTCGCAGTGCGCTGCAAGTCTGCTGCAAACAGCGTGGCCGGTCATCGATCCCGGCTACGCCCGACTGGACGGAACCATTGATGAACACCCCGCTGCCCACGACCCCAGAGGTCGCCCGCGATGCGCGCGCGAGCGACGTGCTGAGCTCGCCCGCGCCGTTCGCCGCGCCGCGCAGAACTTCGCGGCTCGATCCGGTGAAAGTCGCACCCTACCTGTTTCTCGGGCCATTTTTCCTGCTGTTCGCGCTATTCATGGCGTTCCCGCTGCTGTTTTCGCTGTACCTGTCGTTCCAGAGCTGGGACGCGACGGCGGGGCTCGCGAGCATGAAGTGGGTGGGTCTGTCGAACTTCACGTTCACGCTGACCGACCCGTGGTACTGGAAGTCGCTGTACAACACCGCGTCGATGGCGATCATGTCCGGCGTGCCGCAGCATCTGGTGGCGCTGCCGCTCGCATTCTTTCTGCAAACCGCGTTTCGCCGCTGGCGCAACCTGGTGGTCGGCCTGTACTTCCTGCCGTTCATCACGTCGAGCGTCGCGATCGCGCTGATCTTCTCGTCGCTGTATTCGACCGACTTCGGCATGATCAACCTCGCGATCGCCGATCTCGGCAAGCTGCCCGGTTTGCACTGGATCGTGCCCGCGCATCCGATCGAGTGGCTCTATAACCCGAAGAACGTCAAGCCGGCGGTGTCGGTGGTGATCTTCTGGCGCTATGTCGGCTGGAACACGGTGCTGTATCTGTCGGCGCTGCAAACCATTCCGAAGGACCTTTACGAGGCCGCGCGCATCGACGGCGCGAACGGCTGGCAACAGTTCACCCGCATCACGATTCCGCTGATCAAGCCGATGATTTTCTTCGCGGTCACGCTGTCGATCATCGGTGGGCTGCAACTGTTCGAAGAGCCGTTCATCCTGCTGCCGAACGAAGGCATGGGTACCAGCCAGTCCGGTCTGACGACGGCCGTCTATATGTATCGCACCGCGTTCCACGACGGCGATTTCGGCACTGCGAGTTCGATCGCATGGCTGCTGTTCATTTCGATCGGCGCGTTGATGTGGTTGAACACGCGGATCTTTCACCGCAGCGGCATGAACGAGGAGACACAGCGATGAAATCGTCGAGCAACAAGGGCCGTTATATCGGCTACGCGATCGTGGTGGCCGGTGCGCTGCTGATGTTCTCGCCGTTCTACTTCATGTTCGTGTTCGCGACGCACACGAGTTCCGAGATTTTCTCGATGCCGCCCCCGCTGTGGTTCGGCAGCGCGTTTCTCGACAACATGGCCTCGCTGATGCGGCACATTCCGTTCTGGCGCAATCTCGGCTGGAGCTTCTATACGGCCACGATGCAAACCGTGCTGACGCTGCTCGTCACGTCGATGGCCGGCTACGCGTTCGCGATGTACGAATTCCGCTTCAAGAAGACGCTGTTCGCGATCGCGCTGACCGCAATGCTGGTGCCGCCGTTCCTCGGCATGATTCCGACCTTCATGACGATGAACCTGCTCGGCTGGATCGATCAGCCGCGCGCGCTGTACGTACCTGGCGCGGCCGCCGCGCTCGGCGTGTTCCTGATGCGCCAGTACGTCGCGGCGGCGATTCCGTCCGAGCTGATCGAGGCGGCGCGCATCGACGGCTGCGGTGAATTCCGCATCTACTGGAGCATCGTGATGCCGCTGCTGGGACCGGCGCTGGGTACGCTTGGACTGATCAGCTTCATTCAGGCGTGGAACAACTTTCTGTCGGCGCTCGTCGTGCTGCGTTCGCCGTCGATGTACACGCTGCCGCTCGCTCTGCGCATTCTGCAAAGTCCGACCAATTCGGATTGGGGCGCGGTGATGGCGGGCTCCGCGGTCGCGGTGCTGCCGTTGCTGGTGCTGTTTGCATTCACCTCGCGGCGTCTGATCGACGGTCTGACGACCGGCGCGGTCAAGGCTTGAGATTCTCTCTTTCATTTTTCACGCCCTAGCAGGCGTGACGATTCAGGACAACATCATCTATGTCGACGTATCGATTCAACGGAGACTTCGTCTGGGGCGTCGCCACCAGTTCCTACCAGATCGAAGGCGCAGCGCATGAGGACGGCCGCGGCCCGTCGATCTGGGACGCGTTCTGCAACGTGCCGGGCAAGGTCGTGAACGGCGAGAACGGCGATGTCGCATGCGATCACTATCACCTGGTCGAGGAAGACCTCGACCTGATGGCCGAACTCGGGGTCAAGGCTTATCGCTTTTCGATCGCCTGGCCGCGCGTGCAGCCGACTGGCCGCGGCGCATTCAACGACAAGGGCCTCGCGTTTTACGAGCGCCTCGTCGACGGTTTGCTTGAGCGCGACATCCAGCCGTTCGCAACGCTGTATCACTGGGACCTGCCGTTGTCGCTGCAGCATACGCAAAACGGCTGGGAAAGCCGCGACACCGCTTATCGCTTCGCGGACTACGCGCGCAAGATCGGCAGCGTGCTCGGCGATCGCGTTGCATCGATCGCGACGCACAACGAACCGTGGTGCACCGCGTGGCTCGGCAACGCAACCGGCTATTTCGCGCCGGGCAACGCCGATCTGAAGAAGGCCGCGCATGTCGCGCACCATCTGCTGCTGTCGCACGGTCTCGCGTTGCAGGCACTGCGCGCCGATGGCGTGAAGGCGCCGCTCGGCATCGTGCTGAACCAGTCGCCGGCGCATGGCGCGACGGATGCGCCCGACGATCAGGCCGCCGCGTCGCTCGAATACGCGAAGTTCGTGCGCTGGTACATGGACCCGTTGTTCAAGGGCGAGTATCCGGCCGAGGCGCTGGAATGGTATGGCGCGAACGGTCCGCAAGACGTGATCCGGAGCGGCGATTTCGACGTGATCGGCACGCCGATGGACTTCCTCGGCGTCAACTACTACACGCGGATCTTCGCGAGCGCATCGGGCGAGAAGCGTCCGCCGGGCGCGCTCGGCTTCACCGACATGGATTGGGAAGTCTATCCGCAAGGTCTCACCGAATTGCTGACGCGCATCAACGCCGACTACAAGTTGCCGCCGATCTACATCACCGAGAACGGCTGCGCGGCGAAAGACGTGCTCGATAACGGCCGCGTGCACGACGCCGAGCGCGTGCGCTTCTACGACCTGCATCTCGCCGCCTTGTCGGACGCGGTGAAACAGGGCGTCGACGTGGCGGGCTATTTCGCCTGGAGCCTGATGGACAACTTCGAATGGGCGTCGGGCTACGACAAGCGCTTCGGCATGGTCTACGTCGACTACGCGAGCCAGGAGCGCACGCTGAAGGACAGCGCGTTGTGGTATCGCGACGTGATCGCGCAACACGCCGGCGTCGCGGCCGTGCGCTGAGGCGCACGCCCGGCGACGGGCGCATCGAACCTCGCGTGGCGCGACAGTAGTGCGGCAGTGGGATAGCGTCACGCGGGGTCTGCAAGTACAAGGATCGAGGAGGAGGCATCAAATGGGCGAACTCGTATTGCGCAACGTCACGAAGACGTATGGCGAAGGACCGCAGGTGATCCAGGGCATCGACTTGCGCATCCCGGACGGCCAGTTCACGGTGTTCGTGGGACCGTCGGGCTGCGGCAAGTCGACGATGCTGCGCATGATCGCGGGGCTCGAGTCGGTGACGGGCGGCGACATTCTGATCGACGGCGTACGCGTCAACGATCTGCAGCCCACGGGCCGCGGCATCTCGATGGTGTTCCAGAGCTACGCGCTCTACCCGCACATGACGGTCGCGGAAAACATGGGCTTTTCGCTGAAGCTGTCGGGCAAGTCGAAAAAGGAAGTGCGCGAGGCGGCGGGCCGTGCCGCCGAGATCCTGCAGATCACACATCTGCTGGAGCGCAAACCGAAGGCGCTGTCGGGCGGCCAACGCCAGCGCGTCGCGATCGGACGGGCGATCGTGCGCAAGCCGCGCGTGTTCCTGTTCGACGAACCGCTGTCGAATCTCGATGCGGCGCTGCGCGTGCAGATGCGTATCGAGCTCGCGAAGCTGCATCGCGAACTCGGCACGACGATGATCTACGTCACGCACGATCAGGTCGAGGCGATGACGCTGGGCCAGCAGATCGTCGTGTTCAACAAAGGCCGCATCGAGCAGACCGGCGCGCCGCTCGACCTGTATGAGCGGCCGTCGAACCGCTTCGTCGGCGGCTTCATCGGCTCGCCGCAGATGAACATGCTGGCCGCGACGCTGGTGTCGCGAAGCGATGCGCAAACCGTCGTGGCGCTTGCCGGCGCGAGCCAGCGCATCGTGCTGCCCGGCCGGCTGGCGCAGCCGGTCAGTGGCGAATTGACGCTCGGGGTGCGCGCCGAGCATCTGGGCATCGGCTCGCTCGACGAAGGTCTCGCCGCGCGTGTCGAACTGGTCGAGCATCTCGGCGACGTCTCGATCCTGCATGCTCGACTCGATGGCATGGCGCACGCGATCGCGCTGAAGCTCGACAAGAAGGACGCGCAGCACGCGGTCGGCGCGCGTGTCGGGATCAAGGTGGCGTCGTCGTCGGTCACGCTGTTCGATGCGAACGGCGCCGCGGTGAGCCTCGCGCGACCCGAAGTCGGCGAGGACGTCGGCGCGGTGGTTTGACAGGCCGATGTCGGCGAGTGAGCAACGGTAAAGCCGCGCGAATCGTTGCATGCGTGGATCCTGCATTTCGATGCGGAGCCTTCATCAGGACCCCCTGCATCGAACGAGGAAGACTGACGCAAGCAGCGATGACGTTAGCCAGTTCGCATTAAATATTACGCAGTACTTTCGACGCCTTGCATCGAGCTTTCTCCTTGCCGGGCTTGATTTAGAGGGTCCAGTCGAGGGGTCGGATAGTGGTTCGGAGCTTAGGTAAACTCCGCATGGCGGCCGCGAACATGCGCCATTAACATCCGCTAACGTTAAGGGTAACGTTCTGGCAAGTTTGCATCTATTCGAAGATCTATAACACGGGGCAAAACATTGCAAGCCAAGACGCGCCGCGCCGCTATCCGGCGCGACCCGGTATGGCAAGAGCGGTCTGTGTAAAACCAATTGATTAAATGAACGTGCATCGGTTGCGCGCAGGAATTGGCGCGACCGTTGCAGGCTGTGTCGCGGTTACGGTAGTTGTCGCCGCGAGTTGGATTGGAGCTTGAGGGAGCTCCTGGCAGTAGGCTGGGAAGCAACGACTGAGAGCAAGGTTGATAAAGAATGTCGGGCACGCATCGCGGGTGTTCGCCTGCGGGCGCACCGGCCCGATACAAAAAATACCGTTGGATTTTTGCTGGGTGGAGAGCGTCATGGAAAAGCGAGTATCTAAAGCCATTTTCAAGTCCCGGGCCTGCGAGCTGTTCCGTCAGGTCGAGGCATTGGGCGAAACCGTGGTCGTCACCGACCGCGGGCAACCCACCATCGAAATCCGGCCGTATCGCAGCAAGCAGGAAAATCCGCTGGAGCTGCTGCGCGCGTCGATTACGCATTTCAACCTGAAGCACGCGTTGCAGCCTGTCACTGCCGAGCAGGACGAGTAATGATCACGCTCGACACGCTTGCGCTCGTGTGCTGGCTCGGCAGGCAGAAAGCGCTGAGCCAGGCCGCGCACGATGCGATCGATCGGGAGCTCGCCGGCGGCGAGATCCTGATTTCGGCAATCAGTGCGTTCGAAATCGCGGAGTTCGTGAAGGTCGGCAGTCTCGGACTGTCGATGGACGCGCGCAGCTGGATGTCGACGTTTCTGTCGCTCGACGGCGTGCGGATGATTCCGGTCAACACCGAGATCGCGTTTCGCGCGGCCACGCTACCGCCCACGCTCGCCTTGCATCAACGCCTGATCGTCGCGACCGCGCGCACGCATGGCGGCGCGCTCGTGACTTCGGATGCGAAAGTGCGCGCGTCGACTTACGTCGAAACGATCTGGTGACGGACGCGGCGCTGCCTGGTGCGGACTGGGCCGGTGGAATCGCGCACCACCAGTTCCGCCGGAAGCGTGATGCGTTGCGAAGCGGCGTCGATCCCGGCGATCTGCGCGAGCAGCGTGTTGACCGCCGAGCGCGCCATTTGCTGGAACGGTTGGCGGATCGTGGTGAGCGCCGGGTGAAACTGCTCGGACATCGGGATGTCGTCGAAGCCGATCACCGAGATGTCGTCCGGCACGCGCAGTCCCGCTTCGCGGATGGCGGCGATCACGCCGAACGCGCTCTGGTCGTTGGCCGTGAAGATCGCGGTGGGCGGCTCGGCGAGGTTCAGCAGGTCGAACGTGACGTCGAACGCCATCATTTGCGAGAGGTCGCCCGCGGCGACCAGCGCGTCTTCGCGCGGCAGGCCGAGGCGAGCCAGCGTGTCGTGATAGCCGCGTTGCCGGTCGCGCACGCCTTCGATCGTTTCGTCGCCGGCCAGAAACGCGATGCGCTTGTGACCGAGCTCGGCGAGGTGCTCGACCGCGAGACAGGCGCCGCCGTAGTTGTCGACCGACACCGACGGGAAGCCCGTCAGCGTGCCGCGCTGATCAACGACGACGACCGGTACCTTCGCGGTGGCGAGCGCCTCGAGGCACAGCGACTCGCGCGGAAGAATGGCGAGGATACCGTCGGAGAATTGCTGAATGAGCCCGAGCAGGTCGTGATGCGTATGACGATCTTCGTCGAACACCGTGTAGACCAGCATCTCGCAGCCCGCGCCACGCGCCGCGCGGCCCGCGCCGAGAATCAGTTCGCTGGAGAACTGCGTGTCGAGTGTCGGCGTGATGATGCCGATGATGCCGTTGCGGCCGCCCGACAGTTTCTGCGCGGTGCGGTTGACGACGTAACCGATATCCGACGCGATTCTCAGTACTTCGTCGCGGGTTTCGCGCGACACGCCGGGACGGCCGTTGAGAGCGCGCGACGCGGTCATCTGCGACACCCCGGCAAGCTTGGCAACGTGCTCGAGCGTTGGGGTCTGTCTTGCCATGCGGGTCGAAGGTGTGCGAGAGGTCATTGGATGGGTCGACTCGCTAATCGCGTTAGCGATACCGTTTATGTAGTCGTTATTCTAGCAGAACCCTATATATTTCAGCTTTCCCACGATCGGTCAATCTTATGCGGCAGTTGCGTCGCAGTCCGCCGGGACCAGGTAAAATCCCGCATAGCCTTCCTTCACGCATCGATCTAACATTGACTAACGTTAAGGCTAACGTTAACGTTTCGGCGATTTCTTATAAATCCAGAAGAGGGGACACACCCATGGCGTACCCGGCTTTGTTTAAAGCGCGGCCCATCATCGGCGCGACGGCGCTGCTGTTTTCGTTGTCTGCAGTTGTTTCGAACGCCGTAGCGGCGGACTCCAAAACGATCACGGTATGGGACCAGCAGACCAATGCGTCGTCGAGCAAGATTATTCGCGACGCGTCGGATCGATTCGAAAAGGCGGTTCCGGGCTACAAGGTCGAGAATTCGCACGTCCTGAACGAGGCGTACAAGACCAAGCTGAAGGTCGCTTTCGGCGCGAACCAGCCGCCGTGCGTGTTCGAGAACTGGGGCGGCGGCGGGCTGCACGAGTACGTGAAATCCGGCCAGATCGCCGACCTCACGCCGTACCTGGAGAAAGATCCGGCGTACCGCAGCCGCTTCATGCAATCGTCTTGGAATGTCACGACGTTCGACGGCAAGACCTACGGTGTCGCCGCCGAAAACGCGGCGACCGCGGTGATCTTCTACAACAAGGAAGTCTTCAAGAAGTACGGCATCACGCCGCCGAAGACGTGGGATGAACTGATGCACGTCGTTGAAGTGCTGAAGTCGCACAACGTTGCAGCGTTCTCGCTCGCGAACAAGAACAAGTGGACCGGTTCGATGTACTACATGTACCTCGTCGACCGTATCGGCGGTCCGCAAGTCGTGAAGGACGCGATCGAAGGCAAGGGCAAGGGCTTCGAAGATCCGGCGTTCGTCGAAGCCGGCAAGCGCATTCAGGAACTCGTGAAGGCTGGCGCGTTCGCACCGGGCATCAACGGTCTCGATTACGACTCGGGCGCCTCGCGCCGCCTGCTGTACACGGGCAAGGCTGCCATGGAGCTGATGGGCGCCTGGGAAGCTTCGACGATCGCGAACGAAAATCCGACCTTCTCGAAGGATCTGGACTTCTTCGCGTTCCCGAGCGTGCCGGGTGGCAAGGGTGATCCGCGCGACCTGATCGGCACGGTCGGCGATGGCTTCCTCAGCATCTCGGCCGAGTGCAAGACGCCGGACGCAGCGTTCAAGCTGATCCAGGCACTGACCGACGAGCAGGCGATGCAGGCTCGCGCGTCGGATGACCACAAGCTTCCGCCGGTCAATAACGTCAAGATCGACGATCCGTTCACGCAGCGTCTGCAGCAAATGCTTGCCGCGGCCCCGAGCGTGCAGCTCTGGTACGACCAGGCACTGCCGCCGGCCCTCGGTGAAATGCACAAGGACACGACGCAAGCACTGTTCGGTCTGTCGCTGACGCCTGAGGCTGCTGCGCAGCAAATGGAAGCCGCTTCGAAGAAGGGCGGCTGATCTCCAGTCTTAAAGAAAAGTCCGACCGGCACCGCGAGGTGCCGGTCGGCATACAAGCCCGTGAATATCGCACTTTCCGCTACACCCGAACGCCGGCTGAGATTTTCATCGCAAACGCTCGTCACGGTTGTGTTTCTTGCGCCGTCGCTGCTGCTGCTGGCCGTGTTCCTGCTTTATCCGCTCGTCTCCAGCCTGCGGCTGTCGCTGCTCGACTGGAACGGTCTCGGCAACACTGCCCGTTATATCGGGCTCGCGAACTGGGCGCGGCTCGCGCACGACATGGTGTTCTGGCAATCGCTGAAGAACAACGTGATTCTTGCTGTCGCGTCGATCGTCGTCCAGCTTCCGATCGCGCTCGCGCTCGCCGTGCTGCTGGAGAAGGCCGGTCGTGGCTCGCGCTTGCTCAAGGTTCTCTATTTCCTGCCGCTGCTGATGTCGAGCGTGGCGATCGGCGTGCTGTTCAAGCAAATCTACGATCCGAATTTCGGTCCGGTCAACGTCGCGCTGCAGGCATTCGGGCTTGATGGCCTCGCGAAGGACTGGCTGGGCGATCCGCATTTTTCGCTAGGTGCGACCATCGCCGTGATCATCTGGCAGAACGCGCCTTTCTACATGATCCTGTTCCTCGCCGGCCTCTCGTCGATGCCGGCCGAGGTCAACGAGGCTGCGCTCCTCGACGGCGCATCCGAGTGGACCATTTTCTGGCGCATCAAGCTGCCGCACCTGCAAGGCACGGTGCGCACCGCTGTGCTGCTGTCCGTGCTCGGCTCGCTGCGTTACTTCGATCTCGTCTTCGTCATGACCGGTGGCGGCCCCGAAGGCTCGTCCGAGGTGATGGCCACCTACATGTATCGCACGGTGTTCAGTTCGTTCCAACTCGGCTACGGCAGCACCATCGGCTCGGCGATGTTCCTTATCGTCATCACGGTGGCGGCGGTGTCGATGTACTTCACCCGCCGTTATGCAACCGAGGTCTGAACCATGAACAAGAAACTACGCTTCCCCCGCGTGGGGGTTCCTCTGCTGGCGCTGATCTGGCTGGCCGTCACGACGATTCCGTTTCTCTTCATGGTCGCATCGAGTTTCAAGAGCCAGGAAGAGACCTTCGCGACGTCGGTGTGGGCGCCGCCGGGCCACCTGTATTGGGGTAACTACGCGGCAGTGCTGCAGGGGCCGTTTTTCACTTATGTCCGTAACAGCGTGTTCACGGTGGGCGTGTCGGTGCTGCTGATCGTCATCATCAGTGCGATGGCGGCCTACGTGTTTGCGCGCTTGCGCTTCTCGCTGAACAAGACGCTGTTCGGTCTGGTGGTCGCCGGCATGATCGTGCCGCTGCATGCGACGCTCGTGCCGATCTATCTACTCACGCGCAACCTCGGCCTTTACGACACCGCGTTCGCGCTGCTCGGCCCTTATGTGGCCCTCAGTCTGCCGGTGTCCATCTTCATCCTGACCGAGTTCATGCGCCAGATTCCGCGCGAACTCGAAGAAGCGGCGCAGCTCGACGGCTGCAGTCCGTTCCGCATCTTCTGGCGTATTTTCTTCCCGCTTTCGGCACCGGGGCTCGCCACTGTGACGATCTTCAACGGCATTGGTCTGTGGAACGAGTTCATCTTCGCGTACATGCTCACGTCGACGGCCGAGCACCGTACGCTGCCGCTCGCGATTTGGGACTTCATGGGGCAATACGCGTCGAACATACCCTCGATGCTGGCCGTCCTCGTGCTCACGTCGCTGCCGCTGATCGTTGCCTACGCGTTCGGTCAGGAGCGCGTGATCAAGGGGATGATGGCTGGCTCGCTCAAGGGCTGATCCGCATCGCACACCACCTCGAATCGTGCGGGCTAAAGTGGCCCGCACACCGAACTTCGCATAAACGATATGGCAAGCATCTCTCTCACTAACGTACAGAAGTCCTATACGAGCGGTAACTCGGTGATCCGCGACGCCAACCTCGAAGTCGGCAAGGACGAATTCTGCGTGTTCCTCGGGCCGTCGGGCTGCGGCAAGTCCACGCTGCTGCGCATGATCGCCGGTCTCGAATCGATCACCGACGGCGAACTGCGCATCGACGGTCAACTGATGAACAACGTCGAACCCGCGAAGCGCCAGGTCGCGATGGTGTTCCAGAACTATGCGCTCTATCCGCATATGAGCGTGTACGAGAACATGGCATTCGGGCTGCGTCAGGCGAAGGTCGATAAGGCCACCATCGACAAGAAGGTGCGCAGTGCCGCTGCCGCGCTGCAACTCGACAGCTACCTCGAACGCCGCCCCGCTGCGCTGTCCGGCGGCCAGCGCCAGCGCGTGGCGATCGGGCGCGCAATCGTGCGCGAGCCGGGCGTGTTCCTGTTCGACGAGCCGCTGTCGAATCTCGACGCCGCGCTGCGCGTGCAGACGCGTACCGAAATCGCCCGTTTGCATCGCGAGTTCAACCGCGCGAGCGCGGTGTACGTCACGCACGACCAGATCGAAGCGATGGCGCTCGCCGACAAGATCGTGCTGCTGCACGCCGGCGCGGACATGGAAAAACACGGCAGCATCGCGCAGATCGGCGCGCCGCTCGATCTGTACCACCGGCCGAAGAGCCGCTTCGTCGCTGGCTTCATCGGTTCGCCGAAGATGAACTTCATGCCGGCCACGGTGCTCGCGGTCGACGACAAGGGCATTCAGGTCGAGCTGACCACTGGCGAGCGCGTGCGCGCCGAGGTCGACGGCCGCAGGCAGCGCGTCGGTTCGCAGGTCACGCTCGGCATCCGGCCGGAGCATCTTGCCCTGCCGTCGGCGCAGCCCGGCGTGCAGACAATCCGCTGCGCCGTGCGCCTGGTCGAGCGGATGGGCGAGCACAGCTACGTGCATGTGGACGGTGGCGTGCGCGACGGCAACACGATGATCGCCAAGCTGCCCGGCGACGGTGGCGTGACGCACGACGAACGCGTCGAACTGGCGTTCGCACCGCACGCGTGCCACGTGTTCGACGACAAGGATTTCGCGCTGCCGCGTCTGCACTGATCCGCTTGCGATCGCGGTCCCATTGCATCGCGTCGCTAGACGCGACGAACGACCCGTAGTCGATCAAACACGGCGAATTCGAGTCGCGGCTGCGTTCGATCGATTAGCAGGACTGCGAAGTCTGGAAAGGTATCTGAAATAGAAGGCAATGGCATCCGGGCTGAAGCAACGCCATGCCGCACGCTTGTCAGGAACAACGGATTTGTCGGCGCTTCATGCGCTTCGTACACCACGATAAAAAAAGGAGTTTTCGATGTTGCTTCGCCAAAGTGAGGTCCCGCTCTACCGCAATCCAGCGGCAGCCGTGGAAGAGCGCGTGGCCGATCTGCTCGCGCGCATGACACTCGACGAAAAGATCGCGCAGCTTCACGCCGCGTGGCTGAAGCTGTCGGCCGATGGCAATCACAAGGCGCGTAGCATCGATTTCGCGCAGAGCGCCAACCAGATAACGGTCGACGAGATCCTGCAGCATGGCCTCGGCCAGATCACGCGTCCGCTAGGCACGCATACGGTCGATCCGAAAGAAGGCGTACGCGCGCTCAACGAGCTGCAGCGCAAGATGGTCGAAGACACGCGCCTCGGCATTCCGGTGATGTCACACGAGGAATGCCTCGTCGGGCTCATGATCAAGGACGCGACGCTGTTCCCGTCGCCGTTGAACTATGCGGCGACGTGGAATGCGCGACTGGTCGGCGAAGTGGGCACGATCATCGGCGAGCAGGCACGCTCGATCGGCTGTCATCAGGGGCTCGCGCCGGTGCTCGACGTGTCGCGCGACCCGCGTTGGGGCCGCACCGAGGAGACGCTCGGCGAAGACCCGTATCTGGTTGGCGTGCTCGCGTGTCATTACGTGAAGGGCCTGCAGGGCGAACAGCGCGATCTGCTCGCGACGCTCAAGCATTTCGTCGGTCATTCGGCGAGCGAAGGCGGCCGCAATCATGCGCCGGTGCATGTCGGTCCGCGTGAGCTCAACGACGTGTTCATGCTGCCTTTCGAAATGGCCGTGAAGCTCGCGAACGCGGGCTCGGTGATGCCCGCCTATCACGACGTCGACGGCGTACCCTGTCACGGCGATCGCGCGCTGCTGCACGACAGGCTGCGAGAGAAATGGGGCTTCGACGGTCTCGTCGTCGCCGATTACGCGGGCGTCGACCTGCTGTTCAGCCATCATGCGGTGGCGCGCGACAGCGCGTCGGCCGCGGCCCTCGCGTTCAACTCCGGTCTCGACGTCGAGCTGCCGGGTCACGAGTGCGCGGTGCATCTGAAGGAAGCGCTCGAGCGCAACGAGATCAGCGAAGCGACGATCGACACCGCCGTCTCGCGCGTGCTGCGTGTGAAATTCCAGCTCGGCCTGTTCGAGAATCCGTACGTCGATCCCGAACGCGTCGACGTGAAAAGCGCGACCGCGGGCGATACCGCGTATCAGGTCGCGCTCGAATCGGCGGTGCTTCTGCGCAATCAAGGCGACGTGCTGCCGCTCGACGCGCACGGCTCGGAAAAGATCGCGGTGATCGGCCCGACCGCCGACGATCCGCTCGCGCTGCTCGCCGGCTACAGCTTCCCGGTGCACCTGATCAACAGCGGCGAGCAGTCCACTGCTTCGATCGCGACGCCGCTGCGTTCGCTGCGCGCGTTGCTCGGCGACGAGCGCGTCATTCACGCGCAGGGTTGCGACATCATCAAGGAGCGCCGCGCGGGCGCGCCGGTGTTCCCGGGCGACGTGTCGCTCGATCTGACCGGCGACGCGCATTGCGACGAGCTGATCAGCAAGGACACCGACGGCATCGCGGCCGCGCTCGAAGCTGCGCGGCAAGCGGGCGTCGCGCTGGTGTTCGTCGGCGATCTGGCGGGGCTGTTCCAGTCCGGCACGGTCGGCGAAGGGTCCGATACCGACAGCCTCGACCTGCCGGGTGTGCAGCAGGCGTTGCTGCAGGCGGTGGTCGACAGCGGCACGCCGACGGTCGTCGTGATGACGGGCGGCCGTCCGTACAATCTCGGCGGCCTCGAAGACCGCATCGCCGCGCAGATCATGGCATTCGCGCCGGGCGAGCGTGGCGCCGAGGCGCTGGCCGATCTACTGGTGGGCCGCGCCAATTTCAGCGGCCGTCTGCCGCTGTCGGTGCCGAAGAGCGCGGGCGCCGTGCCGTACGTGTATAACCATCGTCTGAAGAGCGCGGGAACGCCGATTGCATACCATTTCGGCTGCCGCTATCCGTTCGGTTTCGGTCTCGGCTATACGCAGTTCCGTTACGGCGATCTCGCGCTCGCGCACAGCGAAGTGCCGATCGAAAGCGGTACGATCGAGTTGAGCTTCACGGTCGACAACATCGGCGCGCGCGACGGCACCGAGATCGTGCAGATCTACGTGCGCGACCGGCACGCGTCGGTCGCGCGGCCGGTTCGCGAGCTGAAGGCGTTTGCGCGCGTGCCGCTCGCGGCCGGTGCGTCGGTGCGTGTGCGCGTGAAACTGCCGGTCGACATGCTGAACTTCACCGACGCGTGCGGCGAGCGTATCGTCGAGCCTGGTGACTTCGATCTGCTGGTCGGCAGCTCGAGCCGCGACATTCATCTGAGCGGCACGGTCGCCGTCGCGGGCTCCGCGACGAGAACGCTCGAACGCAACTGGCGCATGCTGAGCGAGGTCGAGATCGTGGCCTGAGCGGCGGGTCAGGGCGGCGAGCGCCTACCTGTGTGTGGTCCTACTCGTAACAAGTGGAAAATCTGATGTCGTACGCAACCTATCCAAGTCTGTCGGACAAAACCATCGTCGTGACCGGCGGCGGCAGCGGGATCGGCGCCGCGATCGTCGAGGCGTTCGCGCAGCAAGGCGCGCGCGTGTTCTTCCTCGACGTCGCCGAGCACGATTCGCTCGCGCTGCAGGAAACGCTTCGCCACGCGAAGCATCCGCCGCTGTTCCGCCGCTGCGACCTGAAAAATGTCGAAGCGATCGAACACACCTTCGCCGCAATCGTCGATGCGGCGGGCCCGATCGACGTGCTCGTCAACAACGCCGGCAACGACGACCGGCACGAAATCGGCGAGCTCACCGCGAGCTACTGGGACGACCGTATCGCGGTGAATCTGCGCCACCAGTTCTTCTGCGCGCAGGCCGCCGCGAACAGTATGCGTCGCGCGGGGCGCGGCGTGATCCTGAATATGGGCTCGGTGTCGTGGCATGTCGCGCGAGCACGATTCGCTCGCGCTGCAGGAAACGCTTCGCCACGCGAAGCATCCGCCGCTGTTCCGCCGCTGCGACCTGAAAAATGTCGAAGCGATCGAACACACCTTCGCCGCAATCGTCGATGCGGCGGGCCCGATCGACGTGCTCGTCAACAACGCCGGCAACGACGACCGGCACGAAATCGGCGAGCTCACCGCGAGCTACTGGGACGACCGTATCGCGGTGAATCTGCGCCACCAGTTCTTCTGCGCGCAGGCCGCCGCGAACAGTATGCGTCGCGCGGGGCGCGGCGTGATCCTGAATATGGGCTCGGTGTCGTGGCATGTCGCGCTGCCGAACCTCGCGATCTATATGACTGCCAAGGCCGGCATCGAAGGCCTCACGCGTGGTCTCGCGCGTGATCTCGGCAGCGCGGGCATCCGCGTGAATTGCGTCATCCCGGGGGCGGTGAAGACGCCGCGGCAGATGCAGTTGTGGCAATCGGCGGAAAGCGAAGCGAAGGTCGTCGCGAGTCAGTGTCTGCAACTGCGCATCGAGCCCGAGCACGTCGCGCGTATGGCGCTGTTCCTCGCGTCCGACGACGCATCACGCTGCTCCGGCCGCGATTACTTCGTCGACGCAGGGTGGTACGGAGAATGAGCATGCCGGTCGCAGTGTGCGTATGGGCGGTCGGCGCCGAGCTGGCCGAAGGGCCGCTATGGCAGGCCGCCGAAAACGCGGTGTATTTCGTCGATATCAAGGGGCGCCGGATTCATCGGCTGTCCGTCGCGACCGACGAGCAGCGGACGTGGCAGGCGCCCGATCAGCCCGGTTTTCTGGCGCCGCTCGCGGACGGCACGTTCGTATGCGGGCTGCCATCCGGCTTGCATCGCTTCGATCCGGCGAGCGGCGAGTTCAGCAAGCTCGCCGAGGTCGAACCGCATCTGCCGGGCAACCGCCTCAACGACGGTTTCGTCGATGCACGGGGACGCCTGTGGTTCGGCTCGATGGACGATGCGGAAGAGGCGCCGAGCGGCACGCTGTATCGCGTGAACGAGCAAGGCGCGGCAATCGCGCAGGACGACGACTACGTGATCACGAACGGCCCGGCGATGAGCCCGGACGGCCGCACGCTGTATCACAACGACACGATGCGGCGCGTAGTTTATGCCTTCGACGTCGCCGCGGACGGCACGCTGTCGGGCAAGCGCATCTTCGCCGCGATCTCCGGCGACGGCCATCCCGACGGCATGGCAGTCGATGCCGACGGCTTCGTGTGGATCGCGCTGTTCGGCGGCTGGCGGATCGAGCGTTACTCGGCGGTGGGCGAGCTGGTCGATCAGGTGCCGTTGCCGTGCGCGAACGTGACGAAGCTCGCGTTCGGCGGCGACGATCTGCAAACCGTCTATGTGTCCACCGCATGGAAGGGACTGACGGCGGTCGAGCGCCGGCATCAACCGCAGGCGGGCGGGCTGTTCTCGTTCCGCGCGCCGGCGGCGGGGCAGGCTCAGGCGCGCTGCACGGTGGGCTTCGAGCGCTAGACGACAAAAACACAGCGACAGGACAGGCCGCAAAACGCAACCCTGACGTTGCCTGGTCGCTCCGCAAGGAGCGGCCCGCTATCATGTGCGTTCCATGACTTTCGCGCATTCGCCCCGATACCTATCATGACGTCCAGGCCGCCAGTCCCGCCCCGCATGTCCGATGTTGCCGAACGCGCGGGCGTCTCGAAGATGACCGTGTCGCGCGTGCTCGCCGGCCGCAACGTGTCGCAGGCGACTCGCGAACGCGTGCAGAAGGTCATCGACGAACTCGGCTACGTCGCCGATGCGGCGGCAGGCGCGCTGTCGTCGGGACGCTCGGCGTTCGTCGCGGTGCTGGTGCCGTCGCTGTCCAGCTCGAACTTCTCCGACACCGTGCGCGGACTGAATGCCGCGCTGGGCCCGCACGGTCTGCAACTGCTGCTCGGCGACACGGACTACCGTCTGGAACAGGAAGAACTGCTGGTGCGCTCGATGCTGCGTCACCAGCCGCGCTGCGTCGCGTTGACGGGCGGCCGGCACACCGAGGCGACGCGCATGTTGTTGCAGCGCGCCGGCATTCCGGTCGTCGAAATGTGGGATCTGCCCAGCGATCCAATCGATACGGTCGTCGGCTTTTCGAACTCGGCGGCGGCGCGCGCGATGGTCCGGCATCTGCACGAGCGCGGTTATCGGCGGATCGGCTTCATCGCGGGTGCCAGCGAGCGCGACCGGCGCGGGCACGACCGGATGCGCGGCTACGTCGCCGAAATCAAGGCGCTCGGCCTCGGCGAGCCGCGCGTGATCCGGCTCGGCGACTCGCCGATCACGATGAGCCACGGCGCACCGGCGATCGGCGCATTGCTCGACGCGTGGCCCGATACCGAGGCCGTGATGTGCGTGAGCGACATGTCGGCGTTCGGCGCGATCATGGAGTGTCACCGGCGCGGGCTGTCGGTGCCGGGCGACATCGCGGTCGCCGGGTTCGGCAACTTCGAGGTGTCGTGGTGCTGTCAGCCGAGCATCACGACGGTGTCGGTCGACGCGTACGGCATCGGCCTGCGCGCTGGCGAAACGCTGCTCGCGGCGCTCGCCGGTCGCGAAGCGGGTGAGGTGCAGCGCAGGAAAGCGGTGAAGATCGATTTCACGGTGATTGCACGCGATAGCGCGTAGATGGCGCACTAGCACTCCCCTTAATTAAACAGATCAGGGATATCCCTCGGTTGTCCGGCTGGTAAGCCGGGCGTAACATCCACAGCTAGAAATGTTACCGGTAACTTAACTGGCGGTGCCAAATCGCACGAACCGCGAGGCAACGGCATTTCCGACCAAAAATACGCTGATGGAGATACGAATGACCGCCGTACCGCCCGCCATCGTCGCGCCCGCCGCGCGCGTCGACGAGTTCGAGGAAAGGACCTATCGCAAGGTCGTGCGCCGGCTGCTGCCGGTACTGTTGCTGTGCTATGTGGTTGCGTATCTGGATCGCGTGAACGTCGGCTTCGCGAAGCTGCAGATGCTCGACGATCTCGGCCTGTCCGACACGATGTACGCGATCGGCGCGAGCGTGTTCTTCTGGGGCTATTTCATCTTCGAAGTGCCCAGCAACGTGTTCCTGCATCGCTACGGCGCGCGCTTCTGGATCGCGCGGATCATGTTCACGTGGGGACTCGTGTCGATGGCGCTCGCGTTCGTCGCGCCGCTCGCGCGCGTCGCGCACGTCGAAACCGCGACGATGTTCTACATCCTGCGCTTTCTGCTCGGGCTCTGCGAGGCCGGCTTCTTCCCCGGCGTGATTCTGTACCTGAACTTCTGGTTTCCGTCGCAGCGCCAAAGTCGCGTGATGTCAGGCTTTCTGATCGCAATGCCGGTCAGCCTGATGCTCGGCGGCATCGTGTCGGGCTGGCTGATGGACCATACGGCCGGCCTGCTCGGCTATCAGGGCTGGCAATGGATGCTGCTGATCGAAGGCGTGCCGTCGCTGCTGACCGCGTTCGTGGTGTACTTCTCGCTCGACGACGGCATTGACCGCGCGCGCTGGCTCACGCCGCAGGAGAAGAGCCTGCTCGCGGCGAATCTGCAGCGCGAAAGCGCGCACAAGACAGCGCGCTTCGGCTCGGCGGTGCGCGATCCGCGCGTCTGGCTGCTGGTCGCGATTTTGCTCACGTTCAATACCGGCTTCTACGGCCTCGCGTTCTGGCTGCCGTCGATCATCAAGGCGACCGGCGTGCAGGATCCGCTGCATATCGGCCTGTTGACCGCGATTCCGTACGGCGTGGCCATCATTGCGACGCTCGCGAACGCCGCGCATTCAAAGAAAACCGGCGAGCGGCGCCTGCATGCGGCGATTCCCGCGCTGATCGGCGGAATCGGTCTGATCATGAGCGCGGCTTTGGCGCATCATGTGGTGTGGGCGATCACGTTTCTGACGATCGCCACCGCCGGCATCCTTGCGCTGATGCCGATTTACTGGACGTTCCCGGGACAGCTGCTGTCGGGCGCCGCCGCGGCGGCCGGCATCGCGATGATCAACGCGATCGGCAATCTGTCCGGCTTTACCGGTTCGATGATCACCGCCGTGGCGAAAGATTTGACCGGCGACATCAACAACGGCACTTACGCACTCGGTGCGTGTCTGCTGGTCAGTTGCGTGCTGATCCTGCTCGTGCCGCGCACGATGCTGACGCGGGCCGCCTCGAATGAAGGCAGCGGCCCCGGCCGCGAGACAGCGCGGGCACAGAAACACGCAGAGCACGCATAAGAAACCCTTACCCAGACAGAGAGACAAGCATCATGTCAGCATCCACCCCGCGCCGGCTGCGCAGCCAGGAATGGTTCGACGATCCCTCGCACGCGGATATGACGGCACTGTACGTCGAGCGTTTCATGAACTATGGTCTGACGCGCGAAGAGCTGCAGTCGGGCCGGCCGATCATCGGCATCGCGCAGACCGGCAGCGATCTCGCGCCGTGCAACCGGCATCACATCGAGCTCGCGGCGCGCACGAAGGCCGGTATTCGCGACGCGGGCGGCATTCCGATGGAGTTTCCGGTGCATCCGCTCGCCGAGCAGAGCCGCCGGCCGACCGCCGCGCTCGATCGCAATCTCGCGTATCTGGGCCTCGTCGAAATTCTGCACGGCTTCCCGCTCGACGGCGTCGTGCTGACCACCGGCTGCGACAAGACCACGCCCGCGTGCCTGATGGCGGCGGCCACCGTCGATATGCCGGCGATCGTGCTGTCAGGCGGTCCCATGCTCGACGGCTGGCACGACGGCAAGCGCGTCGGGTCGGGCACCGTGATCTGGCATGCACGCAATCTGCTGGCGGCCGGCGAGATCGACTACGAAGGCTTCATGGAGCTGACTACCGCGTCGTCGCCGTCGATCGGTCACTGCAACACGATGGGCACCGCGCTGTCGATGAACAGCCTCGCCGAAGCGCTCGGCATGTCGCTGCCCGGCTGCGCGAGCATTCCGGCCGCTTACCGCGAGCGCGGCCAGATGGCCTACGCGACCGGCAAGCGCATCGTCGACCTCGTGCGCGAGGACCTGCGGCCGTCGAAGATCATGACGAAAGAAGCGTTCGAAAACGCGATCGTCGTCGCATCGGCGCTCGGCGCGTCGACCAACTGCCCGCCACATCTGATCGCGATTGCGCGGCACATGGGCGTCGAGCTGAGTCTCGAAGACTGGCAGCGCGTCGGCGAGCAGGTGCCGCTGATCGTCAACTGCATGCCCGCCGGCGAATATCTCGGCGAGAGCTTCCATCGCGCGGGCGGCGTACCGGCCGTGATGCGCGAGCTCGCGAAAGGCGGTCTCGTGCACGAGGATTGCCTGACCGTGTCGGGCCGCACGATGGGCGAAATCGCGGCCGCCGCACCCGCGCCGGATCGCGAGGTCATCAAGACGACCGACGATCCGCTGAAGCACGGCGCGGGCTTCATGGTGCTGTCCGGCAACTTCTTCGACAGCGCGATCATGAAGATGTCGGTGGTCGGCGATGCGTTCCGCAAGACCTACCTGAGCGAGCCAGGCGCGGAAAACAGCTTCGAAGCGCGCGCCATCGTGTTCGACGGCCCCGAGGATTATCACGCGCGCATCAACGACCCGTCGCTTGAAATCGACGAGCATTGCATCCTCGTGATTCGCGGCACGGGTACGGTCGGCTATCCGGGCAGCGCCGAGGTCGTCAACATGGCGCCGCCGGCGGCGCTCGTGCGCCAGGGCATCACGTCGCTGCCGACGCTCGGCGACGGCCGTCAGAGCGGCACGTCGGCGAGCCCGTCGATTCTGAACATGTCGCCGGAAGCGGCGGTGGGCGGCGGCCTTGCGCTGTTGCGCACGAACGACCGCATCCGCGTGGATCTGAATTCGCGTAGCGTCAAAGTGCTGGTCGACGAAGCAGAACTCGCGCGACGTCGCGAAACCGTGCACTTCGAGATTCCGCCCGCGCAAACGCCGTGGCAGGAGCTGTATCGCAAGACGGTCGGCCAGCTTTCGACCGGCGGCTGCCTCGAACCGGCGACGCTGTATCTGAAGGTGATTGCCGAGCGCGGCAACCCACGGCATTCGCATTGACCCGCGGGTGACAAGGCCGGGCTTCGCACGCAACGCGACGCCCGGCCTTGCCCGTTTTCCCACTTATCCGAAAGAGCCCATCCCATGTCCGCAATTTCCCCCTCCAGCTTTCTTCCCGGCGATCTGAACGACGCACTGCTGATCGGCCGCGTGTGGCGCAAGACCGAGCAACATGAAGGACCGTGCGTGGTCGTCGTGCGCGGCGGCGAGGTGTTCGACATCACCGCGGCCGTGCCGACTACCGCCGACCTGTTCGAGCGCGACGATGCCGCGCAATTTGCTCGCCGCGCGCCGGGTGTGCCGCTCGGGCCGGTCGCGCAGCTGATCGAGGCGAACCTGCCGGGCGCGAGCGCGCCGGCCGTGCGCGTGCTCGCGCCGTGCGACGTGCAGGCGATCAAGGCCTGCGGCGTCACGTTCGCGGTGAGCCTGATCGAGCGCGTGATCGAGGAACAGGCCGGCGGCGATCCGGCGAAGGCGAAGGAAGTGCGCGAGACGATCGCGTCGACGATCGGCACCGATCTGTCGAAGATCAAGCCGGGATCGGAAGCGGCGATGAAGCTGAAGGCCGAGCTCGAGCGTCGCGATGCGTGGTCGCAATATATGGAAGTCGGCATCGGTCCGGACGCCGAAGTATTTTCGAAATCGCAGCCGATGTCGGCTGTCGGCTTCGGCGCGGACGTCGGTCTGCTCGCCGCGTCGGTGTGGAACAACCCGGAGCCGGAGATCGTGCTCGCGGTGAACAGCCGCGGCGGCATCGTCGGCGCGACGCTCGGCAACGACGTGAACCTGCGCGACATCGAAGGCCGCTCGGCGCTGTTGCTCGGCAAGTGTAAGGACAACAACGGCTCGTGCGCGATCGGTCCGTTCGTGCGTCTGTTCGACGACACCTTTTCGCTCGACTCGGTGCGCGCGGCGAGCGTGTCGCTGCGCGTCGAAGGCGCCGACGACGACTTCGTGCTCGACGGCGTGAGCCACATGAGCGAGATCAGCCGCGACCCGGCCGACCTCGTCGCGCAGACCTGCGGCCGCCACCACCAGTACCCGGACGGCTTCATGCTGTTCCTCGGCACGATGTTCTCGCCGATCAAGGACCGCGACGCGCCCGGCGGCGGCTTCACCCACCACCTCGGCGATCGCGTGACGATTTCGACGCCGCAGCTCGGCGCGCTGACCAACACGGTGCGCCTGTCCACCGAAATCGAGCCGTGGACGTTCGGCGTGCGCGCGCTCTATCGCAATCTCGCGGCCCGTGGCCTGCTCGTTGCTGAATAACCGGATTGTCGCTGCAATTTTCGAAAGGAGGATCAGGACATGAGTCAGTTCGCAAACTACATCGACGGACAGTGGGTCGACGGCGCGAGCGTGTCGCGCAACGTCAATCCGTCGAATCTCGACGACGTGATCGGCGAATTCGCGCAAGCCGACGCCGAGCAGACGCATCGCGCGATCAGCGCCGCGCGCAAGGCCTTCGCGCAGTGGTCGTTGTCCACGCCGCAGCAGCGCTTCGACGTGCTCGACCAGGCGGGCAGCGCGATCCTCGCGCGCAAGGCGGAGCTCGGCAAGGTGCTCGCGCGTGAAGAGGGCAAGACGCTGCCCGAGGCGATCGGCGAAGTGGGCCGCGCCGGGCAGATCTTCAAGTTCTTCGCGGGCGAAGCGCTGCGCGTCGGCGGCGAAGTGATGCCGTCGGTGCGGCCGGGCATGACGGTCGAAATGACGCGTGAGCCGGTTGGCGTGGTCAGCCTGATTACGCCGTGGAATTTTCCGATTGCGATTCCGGCGTGGAAGATCGCGCCGGCGCTTGCGTACGGCAACACGGTCGTGATCAAGCCGGCCGATCTGGTGCCGGGCAGCACGTGGGAGCTGGTCAAGATCATCGCCGAGGCGGGCGCGCCGGCGGGTGTGATCAATCTCGTGATGGGGCGCGGTTCGGTGGTTGGCGAGGCGCTCGTGTCGTCGCCGGATGTCGATGCGATCAGCTTCACCGGTTCCGTTTCGACGGGCCGCGCGATCGGCGCGAAGTGCTTCGATTCGGGCAAGAAATTCCAGCTGGAAATGGGCGGCAAGAACCCGATGGTCGTGCTCGACGACGCCGATCTCAATGTCGCGATCGAAGCGTGCATCAACGGCGCGTTCTATTCGACGGGCCAGCGTTGCACGGCATCGAGCCGGCTGATCGTGACCGCGGGGATCTATGACCGCTTCATCGACGGCATGAAGGCGCGCATGCGCGCGCTGAAGGTCGGCGATGCGCTCGCGGACGGCACGCACATCGGCCCGGTCGTCGACGACAAGCAGTTGGCACAGGACGAGCGCTATCTGGCGATCGCGCGCGACGAGGGCGGCACGGTGTTCGGCGGCGAGCGCGTCGAAGGCTCGACGCGCGGCTATTTCCTCGCGCCGGCGCTGGTCACGGAGACGACCCCGGCTATGCGCATCAACCGTGAAGAGGTATTCGGGCCGGTGGCGTCGGTCATCAAGGTCAAGGACTACCAGGAAGCGCTCGCGGTTGCCAACGGCACCGAGTTCGGGTTGTCGGCCGGCATCTGCACGACATCGCTGAAGTACGCGAGTCATTTCCGCCGCCATGTGCAGGCCGGCATGGTGATGGTCAACACCGCGACGGCGGGGGTCGATTATCACGTGCCGTTTGGCGGGCGGAAGGGGTCGAGCTACGGTCCGCGCGAGCAGGGTGCCTACGCCCGCGAGTTCTATACGTCGGTGAAGACCGCGTATATCAACCCGGGCGCGGTCTGACGCAGAATTAACAACAGAGCTCCCAAAACGGAACTGGCCCGGCATCGCATTCAGTCGCGATGGCGGGCCAGTAGGGGAAGCTGCTAAAGCGCTAAGGCAGAGCGCTCCGGCAGGTACAACTACATCAACAGCAACTTTCCAACCTGCAACGCCTTACTGCGCTGCGTGACCTTGCTGCGACGAACCGCTGGTCACGCCGCCGACCGCGGCGTTCTGCGCCGCGACGCGGGCTTCGGCAGCCTGAATGTTCGACGGATATTCGTTCGGGTTCGAACGTGCCGGGTTGTAGCCGGCTTTTTCGATCTGAGCCAGCTCTTCACGGACTTGCGCGCGGGTCAGCGGCTGGTTCGATTGAGCGAAAACGGCAACCGGAGCAGCGAGGGTAGCGGCGATAACGACAGCTTGAACGAGCGATTTCATTTTTACTACCTCCAGATTTTGTCTTGTTAGGCTGCGAAACCATTTGTTTGCAGCAGTGATGACAGTCTAGGGGGAGCGGAAACTAGGGTAAATACCTAATTTCTGAACTCACTGTTTCCGAAACCAAAACAATAATGAGACAGCAAGGCCGGCGAGCGTCGATTTGCGAAGCGATCCGCGACAGCTGGCGCGCATGGGTCAGCCGGCTGATAGGGCCTGGATGAGCAGCAAGCCCGCGCCGGCGACGGCTATGGCGCCGCTCGCCCGGGCGACGAGTGCGCCGTCCGGCGCAAGTCGCTCGGCCGTAATGGCGGCCGTCACGGCGGCCATCAAGCGCAAATCCGTCATGCCGACGACCAGCAGAATTGCCGTGAGACCCCCGCAGCAACCGGCGCAATCGATGCCGATGCGCAGACCGTATCTCCACGCGCTCGGCGCATCGGCGGGAAGGCTGGGTGTCGTGCGGCTGCAGGCGAGGCGGCGGGCTTTCCATGTGCTGAACTGCAACGCGCCCGCGAGCAATACGACCACGCTGACCGCCAGCGGCATCGAACGCGCGAGCGCTGGCCACCGCAACTCGAGCGCCGCGAGCGACGCGCCCAGTACGAACACGGCCACGCCGAGCACCGTCCATACGACCGCATACGCGCCACTCACGAGCATCGTCAGCAGGGCCAGTCGCTGCGCACTTGCGCGCGAGCCGATCGCGTCGCGATAGCGCAGCAGCGTCGGCATCAACGACGGCAGCATCATCGCCGCCATCATCACGATCCACATGCCGATGAACGATGCCGCGGCGCGGGCCCACGTGCGCCCGCAGGTCGGCATCCACAGCGTCGACATCGACCAGCCGCCGGGCATCGGCAACGCGCCCATCGCGGACATCGACGCGCCGTGGGCCAATGTCGCCGCGACGCTCGCGCCGAACACCAGTGCGCAGACGCCGACGAACACGCGCTGCCCGCTCAAGCAGACAGCGCGCACGAGCGGGCTCATGACCGCTCGTACTCGTCGTGACGGCGCCACCAGATGCCCGTCTCGTTGCGCCCCTTCGGCGCGCGATCGAGCCACTGGTACATGCCCCACAGCGCATCGACACCGCGCGCGTAAGTCGAGTACGTGTGATAGACGACGCCGTCTTCGAGCACGAACGCGCTCATGCCTGGCCGGTCGCGCGAATAGGTGGCCGCGTCGGTGCCGCAGGTCGCCGCGAACTGCGCGACCGGTTCGGGCGCGGGACTCACGTCCATCGCGTGACTGTTGCGCGCGTAGTTGTACTCGATATCGCCATCGCACTGCTGTGTCTCGGTGAACGAGACGTTGAAGTCGAAATTGAAATCGCCGCCGGCCGACGACGCCCATGGAAACGTCCAGCCCATGCGCCGCTTGTACGTCTGCAGCTTGTCGAGCGGCGCGCGCGACACCGCCGTCAGCATCACGTCGTGATGCGCGAGATGCACGGCGAAGCCGGCGAAGCCGTCCGCGATCGACGAGCATGACGGGCAGCCCGCCTTGTAGTCGGGGCCGAACATGAAGTGGTAGACGAGCAGCTGCGAACGTCCTTTGAACAGATCGGCGAGCGACGCGCTGCCTTGGTCGGTATCGAAGCGGTAGGCCTTGTCGACCCTGACCCACGGCAGCGCCTGGCGTTGCCGCGCGAGCTCGTCGCCTTGTCGCGTGTGGGCTTTTTCCGCGTCGAGCAGCGCGCGTCGCGCGGCGAGCCACTGTTCGCGTGTTCCGATCGGATGCGTAGTCATCGTGGGTACCTCCGTGAGTCGTGCCGCGCCGCGCGAACCCTTGCCCGACGGCGTCGGTGACGGTTGATGGTCGTGCTAGATTAGGGCCGGGCATCGATCGGGTGGGAGTGACAAGTGTGGCGGGATTCACTTGATGCATTGACGTGCTACGCGCGGACTCGCACGCCGTGGACGCGCTGATTTCGGCGGCGGCGCGCGCGCTCGCGGCCGGCGATCCACTTGGCGCGCTCGACCACGTCGCGTTACGCGACGACGCGCCGGCGCTCGCGCTGCGCGGCATCGCGATGGCGCAGCTCGGCGATTTCGGCCGCGCAAAGGCGCTGGTGCGCGACGCCGCGCGCGCGTTCGGCGCGCAGCATGCGGTGGCGCGCGCGAGATGCGTGGTCGCCGAAGCGGAGATCGCGCTGGCGTCGCGCGATCTCGCGTGGCCCGCCAAAACACTCGACGCCGCGACCGCCACGCTCGACGCGTACGGCGATCGCGTCAATGCCGCGCATGCGCGGTATCTCGCGGCGCGGCGTCTGCTGCTGATCGGCCGTCTCGACGAAGCGGAGCGCAAGCTTGCCGCGCTCGATCCCCGGCCGTTTCCGCCCGCACTGCGTGCCGCGCATGAACTGGTGGTCGCGGGAGTCGCGCTGCGGCGTTTGCGCAGCGGCGCCGCCCGTGCCGCGCTGGCGCGGGCCGGACGCGCGGCACGCGAGGCCGGCATTCCGGCGTTGATCGCGGAAGTCGAAAGCGCGTCGGTGGCACTGGGCAAACCGGCGGCGCGCATGATCGCGCATGGCGAAGAAGAACCGATCCTGCTCGATGAAGTCGAGAAGCTGTTGACCTCGAATCGCGCTGGCGGCGCGTTGATCGTCGACGCTTGCCGCTACGCGATCCGCGATGCGAACGCGGCGGTTGCGCTCGCGAGCCGACCGGTGCTGTTTGCGCTCGCCCGCATGCTCGGCGAGGCATGGCCCAATGACGTGCCGCGCGACGCGCTCGTCGCACGGGCGTTCCGCGCCAAACGCGCCGACGAATCGCACCGCGCGCGGCTGCGCGTCGAGATCGGCCGGCTGCGCACGGCGCTCGGCACGCTCGCGAGCGTCAGCGCGACGACGCGCGGCTTCGCGCTCGCGCCGCGTCACGCTCGCGAGGTCGTCGTGCTGGCGCCGCCGGTCGAAGGCGAGCATGCGGCGCTGCTCGCGTTTCTGTCGGATGGCCAAGCGTGGTCGAGTTCCGCGCTTGCCCTCGTGCTCGGCGCGAGTCAGCGCACCGTGCAGCGCTCACTCGACTCGCTCGCCGCGGCCGGCAAGGTGCAGCCGGTGGGCGAGGGGCGCGCGCGCGCCGCTGGATGACGCCGCCCCTGGCCGGATTCGCGACGGCTTTGTTACTCCCTTCCCCGTTCCCTTCATGATTAGGATGGCCACCATGAACCGCTCTGCCGCCAGAATCGTCCGTGAATATGGGCCCTTTACGGGCGTCGACAAAGTGCATGGCGTCACCTACGACGGCCGACAGGTGTGGATCGCGACCGGCGAACGGCTCGACGCGTTCGATCCGGCGAGCGGCGAGACGCTGCGCTCGATCGCGGTGCCCGCCGACGCGGGCACGGCGTTCGACGGCGAACACCTGTTCCAGATCGCGCACGGCCGCATCCAGAAGACCGACCCGCGGAGCGGCCGCGTGCTGTCGACGATCGCGGCGCCCGGCGACGGCGGCCAGTCGGGGCTGACATGGGCCGAAGGTTCGCTATGGGTCGGTCAGTATCCCGAACGAAAAATCTATCAGGTCGATCCGGACACTGGCGCGGTGCTGCGCACGATCGAATCGAATCGCTTCGTGACCGGGATCACGTGGGTCGACGGCGAGCTATGGCATGGCACGTGGGAAGGTGACGAGAGCGAGCTGCGGCATCTCGATCCGCGTAGCGGCGAGGTGCTCGAGCGCGTCGAGATGCCGGCCGGCGCGGGCATTTCCGGACTCGAATCGAACGGCGCGGATCTGTTCTTCTGCGGAGGCGGCGGCAGCGGGCTCGTTCGCGCCGTGCAGCGTCCCTTGCGAGAGAGCGACTCGCAATTGCCGGTCGATTCGACGAACGAGTGATTCGTCATGCAAGCAGCGCGTCCTCGTTATCCGGCGCTGGTATTTGGCTTACTTGTACTCGCCGATAACGTAAGTCATCGTTGGTAAACGAAGTATTCCATTGCGTTACTCTTATCGCGAGACTACTCCCCATATGCGGGCCGGCTGCAGCGACTTCTAGCAGGCCGTGGCAAAGCACTCAGCCACCGCCGGATAGCGGTCCCGTCATCTCGCTTCTTCAGCCTCGCCCCACCCGTGCTCGCATCGGACCCACCGACGCGGCGCATGCGCCACCACCCGGTACTCGAAAGTCCAAACCGCAACACACTCGGATGCTGCACCGCACACGCGAAGTATTCCGAGTGTGTATCAATCGTAGCAGGGCATTGAGAGAGCATTTTCGCTGCAACCGCAACAAGTACGACGATTGGTTCTCAACTTTATTTTCGTCTTCGTTGCTTGCCCGTGCATTGCGGCTTTTCGAGAAGATGTGATCAGAACCAAGCCAGGTTCTCACTCCAATCCTTATCGCGTGCAGACATACCGTTTACACAATCCCTTCATATTATTCGCTGGTTTTACCAAGTCTTGCCCCACACAAGCGGTTGCCGATACAACTAACAAAGGGTCCCCAAATGTCATCGCATCACAAAATGCGCCCAGCGCTTTGTCTAACGTCCGTTGCCGCTGCCTGCGTGCTCGCAGCTTGCGGCGGAAATTCGGATAGCCCCTCTGCCAGCAACAACGGTGGCACGACCGCCGGCACGACTTACTCGGGCGTGGTCGCCGCAGCTGCCTTCGTCCCGGGCAGCTCGAGCGGCAACCCGACCTTGAAGGCCGGCTACTACTCCGGCGCCACCGTGTTCGTCGATGCCAATGGCAACGGTGTGCTCGACAGCGGCGAAGCCTCCGCGAAGACCGACAGCAGCGGCCATTTCTCGTTGACCACGACCGCCACGGGTCCGCTCGTCGCTGACATCACGACCTCGGCCACCAACACGGCATCGGCCGCCAAGGTCGCCAGCCACCTGATCCTGCGCGCTTCGGCCGACCAGATTGCCGACCAGGGCGCCACCAAAGTCGTGATCAGCCCGATGTCGAGCGAAGTGCAGCGCCTCGTCGAAGCCAACGGCAGCAAGTACGCGACCGAGAAGGCTAATCTGTCGACCCGTCTGTCCGGCCCGGCATTCAACGACGCCTCCGTGACGGTTCCCGCCGGCGACGTCCTGGCTGACGCCAACACCCTGTCCGGCGCCGAGCAGTACGCGGTGCTGTTCGAAGAAAACGCACTGACGAACCGCTACACGTACGCCACCACGAAGCTCGATCGTGGCGACAAGTACCCCGATGCGCTGGCCGTTGCCGGTGGCGACCCCACCCTGACCGGCGTTTCCGGCATCACCGCCGGCGAAACCATCCCGACGGATACGCGTAAGGCGATCACCTTCGCACAAGCCCAGCAGGCTGCGTTCAACGTCGAAGCGATTCCGCGTTACGACAACGTCTTCGTGATCATGCTGGAGAACAGCAGCACGAACCGCGTCAAGGGTTCGGCGTACATGCCGGCGGTCAACTCGATGATCACCAACGGCAACTACTTCTCGACCTACTTCGCGACCGGCAGCCCGTCCGAGCCGAACTACACCGCCCTGGGCGGCGCCGACGACTTCGGTATCGGCGACGACAACTGGTGGGGTTGCGCCGCGACCGGCGCCAACGCCCCGACGGACAAGGCTTTCACCGGCGGCACGGCTTCCGACGGCCAGCCCCTGCCGTCCCACGTCGCGCTGACGCCGAACGACCCGATCATCGGTACCACCGCCGGCGGCGCCACCGTGGCCGTTGGATCGCTGCTGTCCAATTACACGGCGGCCAGCAACCAGGCGTGCTCGACGGACGGCACCGGTTCCGTCGCCAACCACAACATCATGACCGCGCCGAACCTGTTCACGCAGATTTCGAGCGCGGGCCTGACGTGGCGTACCTACAGCGAATCCATGAACCCGGGTCAGGATCCGCGCGCCGACAGCCTCGGTGACACGGGTGTATCGCAGGCCTACAACCAGACGGACGGTAGCATCACCGTGACGGGCACGCCGTTCGCCATGCCCGGTTCGCTCTACAAGACCAAGCACCATCCGGGCATGGCCTACCAGAACGTGCGTAACCAGCCGGAGTTCTTCGCGAACAACCGCACGATCTTCGGTACCCAGTACTACACGAACGCGGCCGACCTGACCAACACCACGCTCTACAAGGTTCCGACCGGCTACAACGTCGACCAGTTCAGCACCGACCTGGCCAAGGGCGACATCGGCACCCTGAACTTCATCATGCCTGACCAGTGTGATGACCTGCACGGCACCGGCAGCGACGGCACCTGTAAGGACAGCGCGACCGCCTCGGGTACCGTTCCGGCTCACGCGCTGCTGACCCGCGCCGACTACTACACCAACGCCGTGGTGCAGAAGATCAAGGCCTCGCCACTGTGGCAGAACAAGCAGCGCAACGTTGCCATCGTGGTCATGTTCGACGAAGGCAATGGCACGTCCAACGGTGCCGGCAGCTCGTGCTGCGGCTGGGACGTGGGTGGCAAGGCTACGCAGATGCAGAACGCGGACGGCAGCTGGACTCCGGTTCAGACGAAGTACGGCAACGGCAACAAGGGCCATGGCAACTCGATCTTCGTCCTGATGACCAACCAGCAAGACGTGGGCTCCGCGCCGAAGGGCGTCGCCGACAGCGATACGTACAGCCACTTCTCGTTCGTGCGCACGGTGCAGGACATGTTCCAGCTGGCCGACCCGACTGTTCCGACCTCGTACGCCAACCGTTCGAAGTACACGGAGTCGTACATTGCGCAGAACATCGCCAACCTGCCTGAGTACGCTGGCAGCGCCGACACGCACTACGACGCGGTTCGTCCGATGAACCACGCCTACGTGATTCCGGCCGGTTACACGCAGAAGTTCCAGACGGGTGACGTGAGCGATCCGGCGCAAGTTGGTCCGGACGCGACCCAGAAGAACCTGTGGGCGACGAAGTAATAAAAAGCACTAAACGGTAAGCACGCGCAAGCGTGCCATTCATCAAGCAGTAGCCTGCGCGGGGGAGCGGTTCGGCCGCTCCCCCGCCAGCTGTCTTATCGAACAAAGCCGGGGGGAGTAGCGATGCGCAAGGTTTATGCGGGGGCGCTTTATGTCATCTTGTCGACACTGGCCGCTTGTGGGGGCGGGGGCTCGTCACAGTCTGCTTCGACGGACGCAGGCACGGGCTCCACGGGCTCCTCAGGCTCCACGGGGTCGGCGCCCACGAGCAAGCTGAGCGCTGCGGCCCAGATCGGTCAGCAAATGTTCTTCGACAAGAACCTGTCCGGCGGCAAGAACCAGGCATGCGCGAGCTGCCACGATCCGGCGTATGCCTACGGCCCGCCCAACAGCCTGGCGGTGCAGCTGGGTTCCGATGGCGTATCGGAAGGCCAGCGCGCGGTTCCCTCGCTGCGCTACAAGGCCATGACGCCCGCCTACGACGACAACGCCTCGAACCCCGACGGCATCACGGCGAACGCGCCGGGCGGCGGATTCATGTGGGACGGCCGCGGCAAGACGCTGGCCGACCAGGTGGCGCTGCCCCTGCTCAATCCCATCGAGATGAACAACGCCTCCAAGGACGCGGTGGTGCAGGCGGTGAAGAGCTCCTCGTATGCCGCACAGTTCACGGCGGTGTACGGCCCGGCCGTGTTCGGCGATACGGATACGGCGTTCCAGGACATCGGACTCGCGCTGCAGGCCTACCAGAATGAGGACCCGAGCTTTGCGCCGTATTCCAGCAAGTTCGACCTGTATGCGAACAACAAGATCGGCGGCACGTTGACGCCGGCCGAATTGCGCGGGATGAACCTGTTCAACGATACCGATCGCGGGGCCGGCTGCGTGGCCTGCCATTTCATGGGCGCCAACTTCAACGGCTCGAACGCGCTGGGGACCGACTTCACCTATCAGGCGATCGGTGCGCCGCGCAACGACACGTCGATCCCGGACAATCCGAACCCCATCGCGGCCAACCTGAACGCGAGCTACTACGACATGGGGCTGTGCGGCCCGATCAATAACGGCAGCTATGACAGCCACACGCCGCTTTCGGCCACCAGCGGCGCCGGCCCGGACCCCTTTACGGGCGTGAACAACCCGGATCCGTATTGCGGTCGCTTCAAGGTGCCGACGCTGCGCAACGTCGCCGCGCGCAGCGCCTTCTTCCACAACGGCGTGTTCCACTCGCTGGAGCAGGTGGTGCGCTTCTACAACACGCGCGACACCAACCCCGAGTACTGGTATCCGTCCACGGGTGGCGATTCGACCAAGCTGACCAGCAACCCGAGCTATGCGCTGCAACCCACCTATGCAGCGGGCGCGACGGTGAACATGTTCAACGATCTGCCGGCCGCCTACCAGGGCAATATCGACGAGGAACTGCCGCTGGGGCAGGGCCAGACCGACGCGGGCGGCACCACCGCGTTGAACGGTGCGCAGCCGCGTGCTGTCCATTCGGCGCCGCAACTATCGGATCAGGACGTGCAGGACGTGATCTGCTTCCTGAATACTTTGAGCGACGGCTACCAGCCTCCCGCGACCCAGCCCACGAGCGGTAGCTGCGTAAATTGATCTCTTTGAATACTTGAACTATCCACGATGATGCATTTTTCGAATCCGGTGCGCGGCACTGCCATTGCGGTTTCCCTGACGGCGTCGTTCCTGCTGGGCGGTTGCCAGAACAAGGCCGAGCCTACCGCGGAGAACTTTACCAACACCATCACGCACTACCTGGCCGATCGCGGCCACCTGTGCGTGGCGAAATACGATTGGCCCATCCACGTGGCCGATCAGGACATCGTGGTCACGCATTCCCGCGATGCGCTGCAATTGCCGGTGATGGAAAAGCTGGGCCTCGTCAAGAGCACCGTCATGACGGTCGAGCGCACTGGCGAGGACGGGGCCAGGATCGAGGCGCCGGGACGCGAGTATGCGCTGACCGACGAAGGCAAGAAGTTCTACCTGCACAAGCCGGTGGTGGTGGCGACGCCCGGCAAGACGGTCACGCACGACGCCGATTTTTGCGTAGCCACGCTGACCCTGGACAAGGTGGTGGGCTGGGAGCCGCCCCAGACTCACGACGGGGAGACCAGGACCTCGGTGCTCTACACCTATAAGATCGACCCGGCGCCTTTTGCCAGGACTCCTGAGTTCCAGCGAGTGTTTCCCATGGTGGCGCGCGTGATCGAAGGCGCGGGCACCATGCAACTGCGCGAAGGCGTGCGCTTGACCAAGGACGGCTGGGTAGCGGAAGAATATCTCGTTCGATGATCGTTGAGTTCGCCGACGCCGTGCTCCAAGGCGATCGTTCCCGCACGTGGGCCGGTCCATGCCGCTGCGCCAGGACCCCAGGTGCACCCTTACGGCGTCCTCGCTGGACTCAGCCCCGTGCTCGCAAAATAGATCGCGAGAAAATACAGCAGCACATAGAGCGCATAGGTCTGCCCGTTGCCGGTATAGACGCGGCGTATCCGAGCCGCCGCCACGAGCGCGAAGTGCGATATGCCACGCCAGAACATCTGCGCGACCGGCGGCACCGTGCGGCTCAGGATCGGCCGGTAGAAGTGGTAAAAATCCGGGGCGTTGCGCGCATTGCCGCGGCGGCTGCGGTAGTACAGCACGCCGAGCCCGAACACGATCGCCGTGACGATCAGCACGACGATCACGACCGGCGTCGGATTCCAGAACCCGTAGATGCTTTCGAGCGACATGCCGCCCCACACCAGTGTCGCCGCGAACTGCGGATCGATCGCGGCCGACACCGGTTCGAGCAACACCTTCGGAAAGAACGACAGGACCACGATACCGACCACGAACAGCAACTGCGGCACCAGCAGCATCACAGGCGCTTCGCGCACCTGCGGCCGCTGCGGCGGGCGCGGTTTGAGGAAGACGCCGTTCAGCAGGCGCAACATGTACAGAAAGCCGGCGCAGGTCGCGATCAGCCCGCACACGGCGAGCCCGTACCAACCCTTGTCGGTCATTGCGCTCAGCAGCAGCCATTTGCCGCCGAAGCCCATCAGCGGCGGCAGGCCCGACATCGACACCAGCGCGATCACGACCATCGCGAACGTGAGCGGCATCTCGCGCGCGAGGCCGCCCACATCGGCGAAGTTGCGCGTGCCGGTGCGCGAGATCACGCCTGCGAGCGCGAGGAACAGGATGCCCTTCACGAACATGTGATTGGCGACCAGATACAGCGCGGTGACCCAGCCGAGATGGCTCATCAGGCCGATCGCGGCGACGATATAGCCGGTCTGGCTCATGCTCGACAGCGCGAGCATCCGTTTGAAGTCGTTCTGCCGCAACGCCATCAGCGCGCCGAACAGGGCCGTCAGCATGCCTATCCAGGTCATCGCGTGCGCGAGTTCGAGGCCGACCTCCGAGCGTATCGTCAGATAGGTGCCGATCAACAGGCCGAACATCGCGACCTTGCTGACCACCGCCGACAGCATCGCGGTCACGTCGTCTTCCGCTTCGGTGTAGGCGCCCGGCAGCCATACGTGTACGCCGATCGCGCCGGCCTTGATCAGGAAGCCTGCCGCGAGCAGCACGAACGCGCGGTTCGCCTCCGGTCCCGAATGGATCAGCGCCGACAGCGCGATGCTGTCGTCGATCGCCGCGACGTTGGCGAAGCCCGCCAGCAGGAAGAACGCGGCCAGCAGCGAAAACAGCAGGAAGGTCAGCACGTGCGGTCCCGCGCGCCGGCACTTCGCGACCAGGAAGCACGACGACAGCGTGATGATTTCCCAGCTATAGAAGAACTCGAGCGAGGTGGATGAGCGCAGCAGCGCCGGAATCGACAGCGACAGCACGACGAGCATCGGATAGAAGCCGGCGCGCACGTCGTCGCGATAGAGACTCGCCGCTGCGATCACGACGCTGCCCGCGAGCAGCAGCCAGGCGAACAGTCCGGCGATACCGCGCGAGCCCTCGCAGAGCAGACTGCCGACCAATCCAATCGCGATCACCGCGAGCACGCCTTTCACGCGCCCCGGCAGACGATCGGCCGCATAGAACAGCGCACCCGCCGCGAGCGGCGAGAAGATCCACGCCGACACGACGCCCGAGAACACGGCTGCCATATAGGCCGCCGCGATCAGCAGCACGGCGACGCCGAACAGCGGCAACAGCGCGGCGATGTTCGGCCGGGCTTTGGCCTCGAGCTCGGACGGAGCCAGCCCGCGCACGAACCAGTGGAACATATAACCCGCTTCGAGCAGCGAGCCGGTCAGGATCAACACGATCCAGTACGGCTTGCCGGCGGCGGTCAGGCGCATCACGAGTTCCCACTTCGCCCAGAAGCCGGGGAATGGCGGCAGTCCCGCGATCGCGACCAGGAAGAGACCGAGCAGGCCGATCAGCAACGGGCTGCGCGACAGGATCGCGCGTGCATCGTCGCCGTGCCGCCGCAGCACGCCGATCAGCCAGAACAGCCCCGCCTTCGCGAACAGATGGTTGATGAAGAGCCCGCCGACGACGAGCGGGATCGATGCGTCCGCGCCGATCTGGCGCAACAACGCGAGCGACAGCATCAACAGCGCCATCTGCCCGATCGACGAATAGCCGAGCAAGCGTTGCGGCTTCGTCTGCTTGATCGCGAGCAGGTTCGAGAACAGGAACGTGACGCCGCCCGAGACGGCAAGCAGCGTCAGCAGGCCGTCGAACAGCGGCAGCAATTTCAGCAGCGCGAAAAACACGCCCGCCGATACGCCGACCGATACCATCGCGCCGACGCCGCTCGACGCGGTCTCGTAGACATCGAGCCCCCAGCCGTTGGCCGGAAACGGCTTCAGCTCGATCACGAGACTCGCGAACACGAGCAGGATCGCGGTCGTGCCGATCGGGCCGCCGAGCTGGTCGCGCAGCGACAGCAGTTCGTCGATGTTGAGCGTGCCGCTCACGTAGTAGAGCAGCACCGCGCCGAGCAGAAAGAGCGTCGACGCGATCACGGTCGCAAAGATGTACTTGAACGCGGCGGCGAGCGCGGCGGGCGTGCGCTCGAGCCCGAACAGGCCGTATGTCGCGATCGACACGATCTCGAGAAACACGAACAGGTTGAACAGGTCGCGAGTCATCACCATGCCGTCGATGCCCATCACCAGAATCAGGTACAGCAGCAACGCCGCGTAGTTGCCGCGCAGACGGTCCCACAGATGCAATGCGCCGAGCAGCGCGACCACATTGACGCTGAACGTGAAGAAGCCTTCCCACAAGCCGAAGCGCAGATTGATCGACACCGGCGGCAGCGCGCCCGCGGTCAGCACCTCGATCGTGTCGCCGCCGTCGAGCAGGCCGTAGAACGACACGCCGGAGACGAGCACGATGCCGCACAGCGCGATGAAAAAGCCGAGCGTGAGCCATGGCTTGCCGAGCCGGTACAGCAGCGGAATGGCGAAGCCGCCGCCGAGCCCGAGAATGAAGATGTGCAGCGGATGAAACAGCGCGGCTACCATTTCGACTCGGTGAAGGCGTCGATGGAAAGCGTCTTTTTGGCGGCATGAAGACGGATCGCGAACGACAGCATGATGGCGGTGACCGATAGCCCGATCACGATCGCCGTGACGACGAGTGCCGACGGAATCGGATCGATCGCGCGGTGCGCGGCGGCGGATTTGCTGAGCGCTGCGTCGATGATCGGCGCGGTGCCGCCCGTGACGTAACCGGTCGCGACCATCACGATGTGCAGGCCCGTGTCGATCACCGCGAAGCCGATGATGATGCGCAGGATGTTGCGGTGGGTCAGCATGCCCCACAGGCCGATCAAGGAAAGGCAGAAGCCCGTGATCAGCAGGATCTTCGAAACCGGGATGCCCGTGCTCATGCGCTCTCCTTCTCGTTCAGCTTCTGAACCGGTCGATGATGACACTCAACTCCGCGCCGACCTTGACGCCGAGCAGCGTGGAAATCAGCGGGATCGCGCCGGCGCTGAAGAACGCGCCGAATTCGCCGCGCGGCAGAAAGCGCGGGTCGAGAAAACCGCCCGCGAGCACGAGGCCGAGAATGCCGATGCACACGTAGATCACGCCCGCAAGCGACTCGACGACGCTCAGCAGCGCGACGTTCAGCGTCGAACGGGGCCGCGCGAGCAGCATCAGCATCACGGCGGACGCGACGATCGCGCCGCCCTGGAAACCGCCGCCCGCCGACAGATGTCCGTTGACGATCACGTAGCCGCCGAAGGTGAGGATCATCGGCAGCAGCACCTGCTTGCCGGTATGTACGATCTCGCCGGCTGGGCGGCGCGCGGGCGCGGATTCGTCTGCCGCAGCGGCGGAGGTCGCGTTGCTTTCCTCTTTCAGCAGCACCCCGACGCTCGCCGCGACCATGAACAGCACCGCGACTTCGCCGAGTGTGTCGAAGCCGCGAAAGGTGATCAGAATGCCGGTCACGATGTTCGGCGCGCCGAGTTCGAGCGGCCCTCTGACCACGTAGTACCAGGCGAGCGGGCGCAGCGCCTGCAACTCCGTGTAGCCGCCGACCAGCCGCCAGAACACGACCGCGAACAGCAGCACCGTCAGCAGCGCAAACGCGCGACGCATCATGATTCGGCCTCCCCCGCGGTGCGCCCGCCTTCGTCGGCGAGTGCGTCGGTGATCGTGGACGGGGTCATCGGCGTGCGGATCAGCCAGGCGGCGCGCGATAGCGCATGCGAGGACACCGGGTTGGTCACGAGCACGAAGTAGATCAGCAGGATCAGACGGAAGGTCCAGTTCGGGTGATAGAACGCGAGGCCGATCAGCACGAGCATGTTGCCGAGCGTCGACGCCTTGGTGCCGGCCTGAATGCGCGTATACGCATCCGGCATGCGCAGCAGCCCGAGGCCGGCAGAGAACAGAAAGACGGCGCCCACCAGGATGAACACGCTGCCGATCAGTTCGAACATGCGCTAGCCCTTCTGATAACCGGTTTTGCGGATCGCGTACAGAAAGATGAAGGTCGCGAGTCCGGAACCGATCGCGGCTTCGGCCATCGCGACGTCGGGCGCGGCGAGCAGCAGGAAGGCTATCGCGGCGAACAGGCTCGCGAGCCCCGAGCTCACCATCGCGGCCAGCAGATTCTTCAGGCAGACGGCCAGTACGCCGCTCACGAGGATGCTCGCGCACATCAGCAGCAGGAGCAGTTCGAGCATGGCTCACAGCCCCCTTTCGAGAAAGCGCGCAATCGCGAGCACCGCGAGAAAGCTCAGCAGTGCATAGACAAGTGCGACGTCGATATAGACGAAACGACCGGAGACTTGCGCGTACAGCGCGATCAGCGACAGCGAGACGACCGTCAGCATGTCGATCGCGACGATGCGGTCGACGAGGGTCTTGCCGATCACGAGACGGATCACGCCGAACAGGATCGCGAAGAAGATCAGCACGGCGGCGATCCGGAGCATGATCTCAGCCAAAGACTTTCTCCAGATGCTTTTCGAACGGTGCGACGAGTGCCTCGGTCGCTGCGTCGATATCGGTCGTCTTCACGTCGAGCAAGTGAATGAATAGTATGTCGTCCCGAATATCCATGACGAGCGAGCCCGGCGTGAGCGCAATCGAATTGGCGAGCGCGAGACGGCCAAGCGGTGTTTGGAGGCGCGTGCGAACCTTGACGATGCCGGGCTTGATGTCGATACGCGGCGAGTACACCAGCGCCATCACGTTCAGATTGGCGCGTACGAGCTCGACGACGAAGGTCGCGCTATACGCGGCGAAGTGATACGGTGCGCCTGGCGTTAGACGTAGGCGCTGCCATGCTTCGCCCGATGATACGAAGACACGCGCGATGACGAAGGTAATGACGAGACCGACGAGTGCGGGTTCGACGGCGAGCGATGCATTGGCGATCATCCAGATGACGAACAGGACGACCCAGAGGCCAGGCATTCCGCGAGGAACGAACGACGACACCGGTTTTCCGTTGTTCGAAGCCATGTCATCGGTTCCTCAGGAGGCCTTGCGGAAAATTCTAAGTGACAACTTATGGCAAAGCAACCGGCGCACGGTTGTCCGTTGGTGGTCGTTTTGTGTGCGTCAATCCGCGCGGCGCTTATCGGCTGCTCATCGAGTGAATTAGTGTCATTGCGATCTTTTCAATAAAATGGCGCGCGAAAAGCCGACGCCGATCGGCGCGCATTTATTTTGAAACAGACTGCGTTGCCGCGATAAGACACGACGTTGTATCTCTAAGCGGCGCCGTACCGTTTTTTAATCACCTGTGACTGATCGGAATCTGGAAGTCTAGTCGCCAATCTATGCGTGTGCTGCATAAATTGATTTTTTTAATGAATTTGCGCCGGCGACCAGATCCCGGTCGAATGTCGGGTTTCGCGCGGTTTGAATTCTTCAAATGACCAATAAGGAGCAACAATGAAAGCCATGCTGGCAACCCTGACGATTGCGCTGCTGGCCGTCTCGTCCGGAAGCGCAATCGCCAAGGATTGGTCGACCGTGCGGTTCGGGGTCGACGCGAGCTACCCACCGTTCGAATCGAAAGCCGCCGACGGCAAGCTCGTCGGCTTCGATATCGATCTCGGCAATGAGATCTGCCGCCGGCTCAACGCGAAATGCGTGTGGATCGAGAATTCGTTCGACGGCATGATTCCCGCGCTGAAAGGCCGCAAATTCGACGGCGTGCTGTCGACGATGTCGATGACGCCCGCGCGTCAGGCGCAGATCGCGTTCTCGTCGAAGGTGTTCCGCATTCCGACGCGTCTGGTCGCGAAGAAGGGCTCGCCGATCGAGCCGACGCCGGAAGCGCTGAAGGGCAAGCGCATCGGCGTCGAGCAGGGCTCGATTCAGGAAACCTACGCGAAGACGTATTGGGAGCCGGCCGGCGCCGCGATCGTGTCGTATCAGGATCAGGATCTGGTTTATTCGGATCTGCTTGCCGGCCGTATCGACGCGTCACTGCAAAACGCGGTGCAAGCCGATATCGGCTTTTTGCGCACCGCGCGCGGCAAGGACTTCGGATTTGCCGGCAATCCGCTTTACGACGCGAAAACGCTCGGCAGCGGCACAGCGATTGGTTTGCGTAAAGAAGATACCGATCTGCAGGAAAAGATCGACAAAGCCATTGCCGAGATCCGCGCCGATGGCACTTACGACCGCATTGCGAAAAAGTATTTCGATTTCGACGTGTACGGTCAGTGAGCCGGGGCCGCGCCGCACGTGACCAGTTTCGACTTGGCACTCGCGCGGCCCGACACCTAAACTTGTGTCATGACCGTCCCGAGCCGTGCTGCGGCAAGCGGGGATGCCCGAATCGGTTGCAACCGGCGCCTCACGCGGCGCGGCAGGTTTCCGCTTACAAAAGTCAGCGGGCAGGGGACGGCGCAATGCGGCCACCGGCTCGCGTGCGGATCGCCTCGCGCACACGGCGCGATCCGCATTGGGGGGCACCGACATGCACGGCTTTCAGATCACGTTCTTCACCCAGCAGGGGCGCAGCCATCATGGCAAGCCGCTTGCCGACTGGCTCGTGCGTCTCGCGAGCGAACTCGGCCTGCGCGGCGCGACCCTGATCCCGGCTAGCGAAGGCATCGGCCATCATCATCGCATTCACTCCGCGCACTTCTTCGAGCTTGCCGATCAGCCGTTGTCCGTCGTGATGGCGGTGACGAGCGACGAAGCCGATCGGCTGTTCGATCGACTGCGCGCGGAAGGTTTGCATCTGTTCTACGTGAAGACGACCGCCGAGTTCGGCGTCGTCGGCGAGGCCGACGGGGCTTGAACGACCGGGCCTCGATGGCAAGCCCCACGCCTCGCTCGTCCAGGCGACGAAGTCGGCCGCCATGTCGGAATCGGTGCGTGCTTCCAGCTTGCCGCTGCGGCACGCGTGGCGGAACACCTCGTAGTCCTTCTCGACCTGGTCCGCGTACGCGCGCGAGTAGACGCGCGCCCGGTGTGGCTATTGGGCATGGCGCATGCTCCGCTGCAAGAGGCGAGTCATCCCAGGGAGAGCGAATCATGCGGCAGGTTTCGGCAAACATGCTGATCGCGCTGTCGGCCGTTGCGTTGCTGGCGGGCGCGTCCGGCTGCAAGCGGACGGCCGGGAATGGCGGTATCTCGACGGGCCAGGTGAGCAGCGGTGTCATGAGCAATTCGGCGAGCCCGCGCGGCACACCGGGCGATAGCGACGCGGCAAATCGTGCGAACGCCGAGGCGGGCGCGGCGGCGAGCGCAGCGCCCGCCGCGAGCGACGCCGCGTCGGTCCACAGCACGCCGGCGAGCACGGCGTCCGCGACGCAGTAAGCGTCGCTTAGGTGCGACGGCGCATTGGTCGCCGTTCCATGCGCGCAGGCTTGCTCTCGGTCCTGCGCATGGCGACGCCGCGCGCAGCAGGCGCCGCCTTCCTGGCAGACATGACTCATGGAAAGACGGAACGGCCAGGTAGTTGCGCCGCGGCGAAGCGGCGCTCGCGCGTGCGTGTGATATGGAACGCCAGCCCGCTTCAATGCTATGCCGTGGGCTCCTCGTGCCGCACATTGACCATCCATGGCACGCCGAAGCGGTCGATCAACGTGCCGAAGCCGCTGGTCCAGAAGGTCTGCTGGAATGGCATCGTGATCTGTCCGCCGTCCGCCAGCGCGTTGAAGTATTTTTCTCCGGACGTCTGGTCGTCGGCGGTGACCGACAGGCTGAAGCCCGCATGCACGGCGTTGCCGCCGCGGCAATCGCCATCCGACATCAGCACGTGCGTGTTACCGATGACGAGCGTCGCGTGCAGGATCTTGTCGGCGTGTTCGGGCTCCACCGGGCGAGCGGGATCGGGCGGCGCGTCTTTCGCGCGCAGCTTCAGCAACTCCTGCGCGCCGAGCGCCGAACGATAGAACTCAATGGCTTCCTCACAACGGCCATTGAAGAACAGATAGGGCTGGATTTCCATGCTGATTTCCTGAGACGGGGGAGGGTCGGGCGGACGATTCTATCAGCGTGATCTCGCGGATGGACGGCTGTCGAACCTGCGATGCATCGATCGGCCCCACGATGAAGCCACACACCTGATGCTCTACAGCTTGTCCCCGCATCAGGCCTTCCCGGCATGACTCCCGCCATTGGCCGGATAAGCCTCCTGCAACGCGATCGAGCCTGTCTCCAGCAGCGATTTGAGGTTGGACATGATCTTCGGCCAGCCACCCGACACCGCCTCGATGAATTTCGATGGATCACGCTCGATCGTATGCGTGAGCGTCAACTTGACCGCCGTTCCGCTCGGTTCGAGCTCCATCGTGCAGCGCGAATCGCCTTCGGCCTGCAACTCGGGACGAATCTGGTGCTGCCAGCGGATCACCAGACGCCGCGGCGGATCGGCCTCGACGATCTCGCCCGCGTCGAAAATCTGGCCGCCGCTCGACACGAGTTTCCACGACGAGCCCGCCGTCCATTCGCTTTCGCAGTGCATGCCGAACCAGTACTGCTTGATGAACTCCGCGTCGGTGAGCGCCGACCACAACTGTTCCGGCGTAGTGCGGATATAGGTCACATAGACGAACGTCGATCTAGTCATTGCCTTTCTCCAGGCGTCGTTTCAGGGTCGAGAGCGCCTTCAGGCGCGGCTTTTCGAACTTGGCAATCCAGCGCTCGTAGATCTGCTGCAGCGGCACCGGATTGAGGAAGTGCAACTTTTCGCGCCCGCTGCGTACGGTAACGACGAGGTTAGCCGCTTCCAGCAGGCCCAGATGCTGGGTCACGCCTTGCCGCGTCATGTCGAGGTGGTCGCACAGGTCGTTCAGAGTCTGGCCGTCGTGCGCGTGCAGCACATCCAGCAGCTTGCGCCGGCTCGGATCGGCGAGGGCTTTGAATAGCACGTCGGTGTCGTCGGGGCGCTCGGCCATGAACGGCTACAGGCAAGTAATTTGTTGCATTTACTATAGGCAAGAAATTGCTTGCATGTCAAGGCGACGTGAGGGACGCTCCGCAGGTTCGACACAAGCGCCGACTACCGTTTACGAGGTGCTCAAGTACGTTTCGGAATGTTGCCGCCATGCAAAGGACCGAACAGCCGCGCACAGAGCATGCCCATCGCCAGGATACCGAGGCCGAATGGCACGGCATCACCGGTTGCCTCGATCCGAAAGTCGCCAACACGAAAAACCAGAAGATAGCCGACGACCATATTGAAGAAGCCCCACAGTACATTGACAGTCGATGACGACAGCCCTTTTCCGGACGGCTTCGCGAACGGGCTCTGAAACGGCTCGCCCATCACACCGCAGACGAAATGCGGCACGGCATTCGCGAACAGAACACCGCCGAAAAAATAAGAGACGACATGCGGCCAATCCATTTCAGTTGCTCCTTGAATCGAGTAAATCGATGAGGTCGCGGGCTGTGCCCGTTTCGATGCCGGTTCGGATGAAGTACCTGCAAACGTTCAGGAGTCAGCGAGCCGCTGCAGCAGTTCCACCGCGGCGGCGAGCGTGGCCTGTTCTCGCGGCGATAGCTGCGCTTGCAAGGCACCGATCAGCCAGTCCTCTTTGGCCGCCCGACTTGCCTTGAGCGTTCGTCTGAACGTGGGGGTGAGATGGATAAGGGTTTTGCGTCCGTCGGTTGGATCCGCTTCGCCTTTGACGACGCCCAGCGTCTCCAGACCGGCAACGGTAATGCGCATGGACTGTGGTTTTACGCGCTGCGCTCGCGCTAGCGCGGAAACTGTGGCTGGGCCGTCGCGCTCCAGATGAAACAGCACCGACTTCTGCGCCGACGTAAAGTCGCTCGATTGCGAATGTTCTCGCGCGCGGCGAACCAGTTTGCTCACGGCAATGCGCAGTTCGCCCGCAAGGGCGGCTAGATCGGTAGATTGGGAAGACGGTGATTGTCGTGACATGCCGAGAACATAGCAGATATACAGTTTAACTGTACAAGTAAACTGAAGATACTTTCGCCGTCGAGTCCGCACGAACCCAGCATAAACAAGCGCCTGTGAGATACTTCCTCATTCACGCATAATCCCCGAGTCCACCGCGTCTCAACCGGCCCAGGCATGCAAGCCCATCCCCTCCGACTCGCGCCCGGCGACGACCTTCGCGTCGCCGTCGAAGACGCGCTTCGTCAACGCGACCTGCAAGCGGCCTTCGTCGTCCAGGGCATCGGCAGCCTCCACGTTGCGGCATTGAGGTTCGCTGGCGCCCAAGCGCCGACGGAAATTCGCGGCGACCTCGAAATATTGACCCTCGCAGGCTCCGTCTCGCCCGATGGCGCTCATCTGCACATGTCGATCGCGGATGCGCGCGGGCAGGTGTTCGGCGGTCATGTGGCGCGCGGCTGCACGGTACGCACGACCGTCGAGTTGTTGCTCGTGTCGGTTCCGGGCTATTCGTTCGCGCGGGAGCCTGATCCGCAGACGGGTTTTATGGAACTCGTGATTCGTGGCGGCGGCGCTCCGCAGTCCGGCTCCGCCTGATCACGCAAAGGCGCTATCGCTTCGCGCGCCGGTAGTCGCTCAACGCCCCGCCAACATCCGCCCGCCGAGCCCCACCAACAGCACACCCGCTGCCGTATCCAGCCCGGCCTTGCGCCGAACCAGCGCGCGCCGAACCGACGGATGCGAGGCAAGCAACGCCATCGCGCAGTACCACGCGCACGAAATGCCGATCGACAGCGCCACGACCGCGATATCGAGCCACAACGGCGCATGCGCGGGCACCATCAACGCAAAGATGCTGCCGTAGAACGCGATCGACTTCGGGTTCGTCATGCTGACGAAATAGCCTTTCTTCGTCGCAGCCCAGCCGGACGCGGCGGCGAGCCCAAGGCCGGTCATCATGCCGGCGCTTAGCAACAGGACGCCCGCAAGCGCAAGCAGGATGTTGGCGGAATGCAAGATGAATCCCCCGTGGCGGGCCGACATGGGTCCGAGCGATCGCTCCGACGCTTTCATCATACCGGCGCGCTTCGGCCCGGCTGACCGTGTCCCTGATATGGGGAGGTCGGGTTTACTGTAATTGAAAGAGTGTGCCCTTTCGAAGCATGATTCGTCGTACGTTGTACGATGAATTTCAATGTTGCCCGACAACTTGGTTCGCGAGCTCGCGGAGTCGGTTGCCGGCGAGGCTGCCGCATGGTCGGCTCGCAGCCAGAAAATAACCTTCGAGACGCAGTCCCATGCTGGGCAAGGCATTTCTCTTGCAATGCGTTCTCGAGATCCGGCCGGGAGCCGGATGGTTGCGTCGAAATAAGTTGGGTGATCTTTGGTTTTCCGCCCTCGCGCGTCGGCAGTGGAAGCTCCCGATTTCAGGTTGTACCTTATACGATGTCTTATAACAAATATTGATGGTCCACATGCCCTGACGCTTTCCCCGCCGCATCCGCGCGAAGGGCGAGGCCTGCCAGGAACACGCAGTGGATCCACTCCCAAGGAGATAACTTATGAAGATGCGCTCAGTCCGAGAGCTTGCGGTCCTCGGCCTGTTTGTTCTGACCGTCGCCGGTTGCGGTGAGGGTAATAACATTTCAGGTCCAGGTACGAGCTCGACCACGCCACCCACCAACCCGACTTCGCCGACCTCCCCGGTCTGGACGCCCGGCCGCTACGCTGGCGACACGAACCTGCCGGATTCGCCGTCTTTGCCGGCGGACACCCAGGTTTGCTCGACGCTTCAGGCAAGCAATAACCTGGTGAAGAACGCGGACGGCTCGCTGCCGCTCACCTCGGATCCGACGCCGGTCACCTACGGCGGCGCAACCACGGCGCTGAACAACCCCGACCAGGCGCGTATCCAGGCCGCGCTCGACGCGTGCGGCGCCGCCGTGGACGCGGAAGTCGGCGCGAAGATTACGCAGGCCGATCAGCAGGCAGCCGCTACGCAACAGGCGGCCAATAATCCGAACGTCAACATCGCGGGCGCATCGAGCGAAACGCTGTCGAACCCGACCTACAAGGCCACCAAGTTCGCGGTGCGTCTCGTCAAGAACAGCGGCGGCGCCGGCAATGCATTCCTGAGCGGTCCGCTCGTTCTGCCGTCGGGCGTCACGCTGTGGATCGACGACGGCGTCACGCTGTTCGCGAGCCGCGACGTGGTCGTCTACGACAAAACCGCGCAGGATCGGCCGAACGCGATCACCTGCGGCGCCGCGATCAACAACCCGGCCGGGCTTCCCGCGCCTGTCGGCACCGCCAACGCGGGCGCGGCGACCATCGCGGGCACGAGCGGCATGCAGAACTGCTATCCGCTGATCCGCGGCACGCATACGGTCAACGCGTCGATCATGGGCACGGGCTCGATCGATGCGCGTGGCTACATGCCGCTGATCAGCTCGTCGCCGCAATATCCGACGATCCGCTGGGCCACCGGCGTCACCGAGGCGTTCACGTATTCGGGCAACAACATCACGGGCGTGACGACGCCGAAGTTCAGCTGCACGAACACGATCGCCGCTTACCGTGCGGGCACGCTCGCGCCGGAAGGCACCGCTTGCGATGTGGTCACCGCGATGGGCAAGACGACGCTGACCACGCCGGCCGTCACCTATGTGGTGAACCGCCAGGCAACCAGCATCCCAGGCGGCTACACGGTTACGGGCGGCGGCTGTACCGCTGGCACGGGCGGTTGCGCACGCTGGGTGCCGGCAAGCTGGTGGGATATCTCGTACCACGGCAACAAGGACATCGGGGGCGGCCCGTACAGCTTCCAGGGCAACCCCGGCATGCTGTGGATGCAGCAGTCGAAGAACCTGTCGCTGTATCAGATCACGTTGCGCAACAGCACGTTCTTCACCGTCGAAGCCGACGGCGTGGACGGCCTCACCGTGTGGGGCATCAAGATCATCACGCCGTTGCTGCCGGATGCGGCGAACCAGGCGAGCGTCGGCATGAACAACGACGGCTTCGACGGCGTCAGCGGTTCGTACTCGCACCTCTATACGGGCGCGACGATCGATGCCAGCTCGACGGGCGTGAAGAACACCGACGGTGTCGACCCGAGCGTTGCAGCGGGTCCGGAACACGCGGCTCTCGGCACGGGCAGCAAGACGACGTCAGCAGGCCAGGTGTACTTCGACGGCTACGTGAAGAACGTCGCGATCGTGTACAACTTCCTGAGCCCGTCCGACGACAACGTCGCGTTCAAGGGCGGTCTGCAGGATCCGCGTCCGGCGGCGGCACAGGGCGCGACGACGCCGGCCAACATGCTGTGGGCCATCGACGGTAACCGCGACGTTTCGTCGAACCGCACGTACGGCATCACGGTGGCGCACAACCACAACTACAACGGCCATGGTCTGTCGATCGGCAGCCCGACGAATACAGGTGTCCGAAACATTCACTTCTACGACAACTACTTCGACAATATCTACGACGGCACCAATTCGTCGACGGATATGGGCGTCGTGGGGCTGCGTATCAAAAGCGGTCAGGCACGCGGCGGCGACGTCAGCAACATCTACTATGACGGCGCATGTATGCGTGGCGTGAAGGATTTCCTCGTGTTCGACATGTACTACACGGGCCCGAGTGCCGATCCGATCTCGTACACGGGGTTGGGGTGGCTGGTGCCGAGCTTCCACGACATCAACCTCAGCAACATCCGCATGATGAACATCCCGGCCAACAAGACTGCGGGCAAGAACGGCGGCGGCGGCCTGACCTTCCGCGGTCTGCATGCCGACACGGCATACGCCAATACGCAGAGCGTGATCCAGCTGAACCTGGATAACGTGGTCGCGGACAAGGATGTCACGATGTCGATTGCGAACCTGAGCAAGCCTGTCGTGAACATTGGCGCGCTCGATGGCTCGACGCAATCGAAGGCCGCCAACGCCACGCTGAACCTGGGCGCGAACGTGAGCCTGATTGGCTCGTCGATGGCTCACGGCACGGGCGGTATCCTGACGAACACGTCGAGCGGCGCGGGCAAGTACACGACCCCGACGAACACGTTGAACCTGACCGTCAATGGCAGCGACGACGCCGGCGCCGCGGGCGACACGAATCCGGCGGCCACGATCGTCTCGCAGAATGCGAAGCTGTCGCTGTGCGATCAGGCTTCGTCCTGGCCGGTTTTCCCGAATGTGAAGTAAGCGTGGTTGCTTGAAAGACCAGGACCCACGCTGTCAGGCTGCGGGTCTTTTTGAAGCCTCACGGGTGACTGTGGGGCTTATTTTCTTTTGGGCTAGCGCGGGAAGTCATCATTCCGCGGTATTGCCATGCGCTCGAACCAGCTTGTGCAGCGGGTTGGCCGGATCGTCGGCGCAGCCCGCATTGGTGCGTTCGCGAAAACGCGTCATCGATACCGACAAGCCGAGGCAGAATAACAGCAGCCCCAACACCGCGACGCATCCGAGAGCAATGTTGTTCATGGCAGCGGCTCCTTGTCAGGCAATCGACGCACGCCTGTTTGGCGAGAATCAGGCGGCCCCCATTCTCGCACGGGCCGGCACGCGAGGTCCGCGCGGCTGGACCCCGCAAAAACGACGGCGCCGCGATCGTTCCAACACCGATCGCGGCGCAGCTTACTACTCAAATACGTGGACTACGGCCATGCTTAGTCTTTGTGATCGAATTCCGGCAGCGCACGCGTTCCTTCAATCGCGACCGAATGCAGCAGCTCAGGCTTCAGATCGAGCAGACGCAAGATCGTCGGCGCGACCTGCGTGGTCAGCACCGGCTCGTCATTGACCTGCCCGGCGTGATGCGTGTGAGGCACGTACATCACGAGGCCGAGATGGCTGTCGTCGGGCGCGTTGCCGCCATGCTCTTCGTCCTTGGACGTGCTCGACGTATAGATGACGCCCGGGTTCGGTTGAACGATGATGTCGGGCGTACGGCCGCGCGACGGGTCGCCGAACCGGTTAGCCAGTTGCGGGCCGGACAGGATGTACGCCTGAGGGCCGTCCGCGCAAATGCCGGGTGCGTTGCAGCTCAGATTGGCTTTCAGCGTCTTCACGACCGAAGACACCTGGCTTTGATCGCGCAGCCAGATCAGGCCGACGTCGTCGGTCTGCACGAAACCCGTGCCGACAAGTCCGGTGCCGTCGTTGAGGTTGCCGCTCTTCGTAGCGGCCTGCCCGAAATTGCCGCCCGAATCCAGGTAGTTGTTGGCTTCGAGCAACTTGGTCAGCGTATCGCCGTTCTTCACGAGCTTCGAATGATCGGTCGGCGACTGGCCATGCTTCGCGGTCACGATGATCGCCGTCGACGAATAGAGATTGCGTTGCTTCAGTTCGGACACGACGCGTCCCAACGCGTCGTCGATATACGCGATCGCGCCGGCGACTTGCGGACCCGGCGTGAAGCTCGCATCCAGATAGCCGCCGCCCGACGCGACCGTGGCCTTCTGCGCGACGCTCAGCGTCTGGAAGTTGGCGCCGAACACGGTCGGCACCGCGACGTTCTTTTGACCTGTCGAATCCTGGCCATCGATTTCATTGATCAGCGATTGCACGTGGTAGTTGTCGAACTTCTCCGTGTGCGTGTACGTGTCGAGGTAGTAGGTATTGGTATCTGGATCGATCGAATTTATTTCGGTACGCGAAAGGTCGTCGACGCCCGCGCCCGACGGTCCGTTGAGCCAGTCGTAGCCCCACGCGTGCTTGTCCGCCCACGCGGTGCGCGCGCCGTTGACGTTGCCCTTGATCACTTCGAAAACCGTGTTGGTCTTCAGATAGTTGTGCGGATAGACGGGAGTACAGACGCCATTGACGAGCGCATGCGGAATCGCCTGCGGATTGAACGCGCCGCCGCCGTCGAGATGGATCAGCGCGCCGCCGTTCTCGCCGTCGATGCCGGTCGTTTCATCGAAGACGACATTCCAGCCGGTCGGGCCCGTGCAATGGGTATCGGAAGGCGCATAGAGCGTGCGGTCGTAGGAGACGTCGTAGAACAGCCCCGCGGACTTCGGCGAGCCGCCGGTCACGAGCGCGGCGAGGCCCGGAAACGAATCCGACAGTCCCGGTGTATGCGCGTTCGTATAGGTGGTGCCTGACTTTGCGAGCAGCGCCAGGTTAGGGCACGTATTCGCGCCGATGCAACGCGCGACGTCCTGCTCATGCAGACCGTCGAAGCTGATCAGCAGCACATGCTTGACGGACGCGCGATCGCGATCGTGATCGTCGCCGGCTGTTGCGACTGCCGAGTACAACCCGGCGAGTAGTGCGACGGCGGCGCACATTGCGCTTTGCTTACGCTTCCATTTCGTGATCGGTTTCATGTCTCGTCCTTTTGTTTGACAACGAATTTGGGTAGTGCGGGACGAATTTGAACCGTAAAAAAGTCATTTGCGTGACCTGAAATTAATATTTGGCAATACTGAGGTGTTAAGGTCTTGTTAAGCTTGGGGTGATCCATTCGACGCGCATGCGCTGTGAACCTGATTCGATTCCGCGCGTGATTTTTCGCGAGTCGGCAAGCATAAAAATGGCACGGGCTATTGCAGACCCTGCCGTTTCGCCGGTCGGGTAGTCGAATACCGCCAGGCGTCATCCCAGTGAATGAATCAAGGCCTGATCCGTCACCTGCACCGGGCCTGACCTTGATCGATTGACTATAAAGCGGCGGCAGCGTCGAGCAAAACTCGTCGAGGTCTCCTTGTGGCATGCCGGGCTTAACGTATTGCAAAGGCGACGGGTTTACGTGGGGCAGTGGACTTTCCATCGTCGAACCGTACGCGCCGAGTTCAAGCAGGCCTTGCGAACCGCTGTCGGGGCCGAGCGCCATCACGAACGTGCAGTATTGGTGGAAGCAGCGGCCGCCGCGCGGCGGCGCCGCCGTCCGTGCCGCTCGCGCCATGCCGGTCGCCGCGATCGCCGCGCCCGCACGCGGCATGACGCGCGCGCGTTCGCCTAGTGCGCGGCCGGCTCCTGCGTGATGGAATCCACGCGGTCGGGATAGAACGCAAGGTGCTCGCGGATCGGCGCGACAGCGTCGTATGGGTGCTCGTAGGTCCACACCGCGTTGGTGCCGCGCTCGCCGGCCGAAGGAATCGAGAAGTATGCGCATTCGCCCTTGTACGGACAATAAGTGGCGTGCGCCGTGCGTTCGAGCCGGGTCATGTCGACGTCCTTGCGCGGGATGTACAGCACGGCCAGATAGCGGGCTTCGAGCAGCGTCAATGCGTCGTGCGTATCGGCAATCACGTGACCGCCTGCCATGACGATCACGCGCGCGTGGTGGTGCTCGATCATGATTGGATGATCCGGGCCGGGGATCTTGACGGGTTTGTCGTTCGGGACCGAATGAGTGGACATAACGAGGCTCCCTGCGAAAGTGGGGCTGCGAGGTTTCGTGAGTCGACGGCGATGTTCGTCGCCGAACGCCACGCAAGCGACTGAAGATCGCCCGTATTGCCGTACTACTTCCTTTCAGGTATTTCTATCACATACTAACGCAGACCTTCCAGGTGCTGTGAGCGGCGCAATGCCCGTCGGAATTGCATCAGTTGCGTGCGCGTGCTTTTGTGCAACGGGATGGCGACTTCGCGGAAGACGAACACGATCAGCCGACTGACAGGAGCGCGTCATGCTCGTTGGATATGCCGTGTATGACCCTGCAAGTGAGCCTGCAATCTCGTCGACAAATGGCGAGGTTGTTTGACTATGCCGGCGCTTCGGAAGTGTTGGTCACTTCGCGCATTTGGGGCGTGTGCCGCTCTAACCTTGAACCTGTTGTCCTGCCCTTCGCACGCACAGGTCGCGCCGAGGCAATTGTCGAGCAATACCGTGATTGGCGGCAATGTAAAGCAGCACGCAGACGCTGTGCTCGCGATCATGACCTACACGACAGTCCCGGACGTTACGACCAGTAACCTGTCGGTCAACAACGGCCTGACGGGTAATCCCGGCTTTGGGCAGACGCAATTTGGCGGCGGCTTCACCCTCAGCAGGTCGTTTCCGTTGTACATGGAGGGCACGCTCGCCTACAGCCGCTACGATCCGATCTTCATTGCCACGGATGGCGCCCAGCAGCGTGCGGTGCCGACGAAGTGGAACACCTTCAGTGGCACGGTCGGCCTGGGGTGGGATTTCCGCATCACGGACGAACTGGTATTCCGTCCGATCTTGAACGGCACGATTGGGCGTGTCTCGAGTGACCTGAAGGTAGGGCAGACCCTCTTCAATCGTGTCACCGACAGCAACCTGCAGTTCCTCGAAAACGGCTCGCTGAACGCCTACGGCTATGGTGGCTCCCTGATGCTCGACTACGAGCATTACCGCGAAAACTACGAAATCGACGCCGAACTGCGGGCAACCGATATTTACCTGCGCAGCTTCGGCGGTTCGTCGGAGGCCGTTCAGGGCTCGGCCATGGCGCAGCAGGTGAGCCTATGGACGCGCTGGCGCGCGCCCACCGGCTGGCACGCGCTGGACCGGCCGGTCCGCTATGTGCTGGAAGCCGCTTACTCGCATTATTTCGGCGATAGTGCCGGCGTGCTGGGTTTCAACGACCTCACGTCGCTGGGAGTCGGCCTCGAACTCGACAGCAGCAGGTATCCCGTCATCGTCACCCGTACGCGGGCGATGGTGCGCTATGTGTTCGGTCGCAACGTGCACGGGGTGTCGTTCGGATTCGCGATGAGTTTCTAGCCGGGCCAGCTTGCCGGTCCAGCAACGAGGCTCGAACCCATGCGCGCGATCCAATGCTTCTCGTTCTCGCGCGGCCATGCGGTATAGCGCTTGCTCGGCCCAGACATGAATCGATCAAGGGAGCCGTGATGAACGACAAACCGAAACAGCCCGATGCCGGCGGCAATCTGCCGGGCACGTTGTAGCAGAACCAGGCCCTGAACGAAGGGCCAAAACGAAGGGCCAAAACGAAGGACCTCCTGCCATGCGTACACTCGGACAGAGCCGGTCGACGAAGCGGATCGACAGCGAGCCGGACATGCGCCTGCAGAAGATAGAGATTGCCGACTTCCTCGTAAGCTGGACCGTCATCCGGGATTCGGAAGGCGCCTTCCAGTGGGTCGTGGTCGTGACGGAGCGTGGCGGCGAGCATCACACGATCTTCGAGCGACGCGGGACGTGCGGCCACGTGTCATGGGACGACGCGCTCGACATCGCGGCCGAAACCGCGCGCCGCGTTGCGGCCGGGCTCGTCGAGCCGGGTGAACCGGCGAAGACGAAACAGCGGCGCGGGCGCACGCCGGGTGCATCGCGCCCTAATCGTTGATGCGCGATCGCGGGCGGCGCCCCGTGGTGTCAGTAGTGTGTGCTAGTTCCATTGACGCCGCGTCTGTGCCGCGCGACGCGACCTCGGCAGCCAATGCCGCAACGCGAGCAATACAGTCGATCCCAGCAGCAGCGTGGCGATCGGAAACGTGCCCGCGGCATTCACCGCAATGTCCATCGGGCGCTCTCCGAGCAACTGCATCCGGCGGCGCGTCATCGCGGCGCCGAGCGACTGCAGTTCGTTCTTCAGCACGCGCTCGGCGTCGGGCAGCAGGATGGTTTCCTCGTCGGCGACATGATGAGCGACTTCGCGGATCAGTTGATAAAAGAGCCCGTCGTAGGCGGCGTTTTCGGGGCCCATCCCGCGCAGCTTCGCGATCGTTGCGCGCATCTCGTCGTGCTCGGGACGGCTTTTTCTCAGTGTCTCGTCATTGCCGAGCGCGCGGTCGAGCGCCGGGTAGAAAATTTCCTCCTCGAGCTGCGCGTGGATATCGAGCGCGTCGCACACGCCGTTGACGATCGCGCGTTTGCGCCACCACGGCGTGGACGCGTGGTATCGGTGCGAAGCGGCGAGCACGTGCATATGGTCGAGGCGGATCATCGACGTAATCGACGGCGACAGCGATGAGGCGTCATTGGACATGGCGTTTCTCCAGGGAAAGGGTGCCGGCGGATACCGCATGCGCCATTCCCGCTGCCCAGCAATCGATCAACGCGGTGCCGGCTGCCGCGAGCGGAGTGCGTTGCTGCTCGTGAGGGCGCTCAACGCGGAGTCCGCGGCATCCGCCGCACGGGCGAACAGGTCGTCGACGATTCGCCGCGCCGCGCTATATCCGCCCATCAACGCATCGGCCTCGGTGTCGAACGGCCGGCTGCCTCCAATGTCGACGCGCAGCGGCGAGAACGTTGCGACCGCAGCGCCCGCCTGATAGATGTGAACCACCGCCGCGTAGCGTGTGCGTACCGCCGCGCGCCCGGCGGGGCGCAACGTGAAATCCGCCTCGACGGTCACCTCGATCGTGAACCCGTGGTATTCGTAGGTCCGCCTCATCATCATGTCCTTCGTCGCGTGAGTGTGTGATCGTGCCGGTGCGCGATGATCATGCGCGACGGGCGCGGCGTTAATTGCCGCCCTGCGCGCTCGAGCGGCGCTGGCTCCGTGCTTCGAGCGTAGCGAGCCGCGCTTGCGGCTGCAGCGCCGGCGGCAGTTCGGCGTTGGCCTCGATGCGCGCGCGCCAGTAAGCCAGCGTCGCAATTCCCGTGCCCTGCCAGTCGACGCGGTCGGATTGAACGAGTTGTTCGAGGCGCTGGACAATCGCGCTGATATGCGTCAATTTCCTTGTGACGTCGTTGTGATTACGCGCGGCTTTCACAGGTTCTCTCCCCGTTTTGTTATCTCCAGCTTACTCGTCGTTCACAGTAAGTCATACCGGCTTGATGACATGTCGAAAACGCCGGATTCAGCATGCTCGCATTTGCAAAAAAAAAAGTACATCGCAGTGAGTTGTCGGAGACAGCCGCATTGTGGACAGCCCCGTCCACTCTCGCGCCGCAGTTTGCGGGACCCACATTCGACGAACCGACGCGCCGGATTGCTTCTACGCTCGACTGTTGGTGTGACGTCGTGATGACAGCATGTGCAAATGAAGTTCGCGCCGTCGTCGGTTAGTCGGTCAAGTTCTGATCTGGATCAAAATAGCAAAAGGCGGTGTGGTGATCGCGTCAGCGCTCGGGTACCCTCGTTGGAAATCCCTTTGTGCGTGGCACGATGAACGTGGTGACTATCGCGAGGGAGGGCGAAATGCCTGATGTCGGACAAGGCTCGTGCGCTACCGATGCACGCAAGCGCGGCGCATCCGCGCGTTGCGATGGTGATCGCAACGCGACTCACGCAGCGAAGAATCGGCGCGCGGCAGCGCTGCGCGGGACGCTCGTGATGACATTTGCCGTCGCCATGATGGGTGGGTGCGCGACGTCGGCCGAGCGCACCAATGTGCAGCCTTCGGGTCAACAGACGTGCAATGTGGCCGGCAAATTCTGCAACACGTTTTTCGGACCTTGACGGAAACGCTCCCAGCGCGTGTGGGCGCGCACGGCACGTTTCCTGACCGGCCCGCGTTCGTCTGCAATCGGACGACCGATGTTGGACGTGTCGCGGCGCGCGCGTTTGCTCGGGCGTGTCCATGGCTTTCAGCTTGTGGACAGCGAGCATCGGTTGGAGGAGCATGGTCGCCTGGATACGCTTGAAGGGGTATGCGCGCTCGGACAATTCCACCCCACCATTTACGCGCACGAGCGAGGCAACCAGTCGTCCTATTGCAGGAGGAAAGAAATGCTGACGCAGAAAACCAAGGACATCGTCAAGGCCACGGCCCCGGTTCTGGCCGCGCACGGCTATACGATCATTCAACGTTTCTGCAGACGGCTCTTCGAGGCGCCAACAAGCACGCGAGCCTCGACGTGAAGGCGGAGCACTATCCGATCGTCGGCGAACATTTGCCTGGCGCGATCAAGGACGTGCTCGGTGACGCCGCGACCGACGACATCATCTCCGCGTGGGCGCAGACATACGGCAACCTCGCGGACGTGCTGACGGGCATGGAAGCCGAATTGCGCGAAACGCGCGCATCGCAGCCAGGCGGCTGGACCGGATGGCGCACGTTCGTCGTCAAGGAGAAGCGGCCCGAGAGCAGCGTCATCACGTCGTTCATTCTCGAACCGAAGGACGAACAGCCGGTCGCGAACTTCGAGCCGGGCCAGTACATCGGCATTGCCGTCGATGTGCCCGCGCTCGGCCTGCAGCAGATCCGGCAATACAGCTTGTCCGACGTGCCGAACGGCCATAGCTATCGAATTTCGGTCAAGCGCGAGAGCGGCGAGGCCGGGCGGCCGCCGGGCTATGTGTCGTCGCTGTTGCACGATCACGTCGAGGTGTTCGGACCGGATCTGTTCGCTGAATGACGCATACGGTCGTGCCGCGCGACGGCTGCCCCGGAAGCGACAAGCAGGAATGCAGTCACCGTGACCGGGAGTGCGGCATGAAAGTGCACCATCTGAACTGCATTTCGACTTGCCCGCTGTGCGGCAAGCTGTTCAACGGCCACCCCGATTCGTTGATCCGCCGCGGGCATCTGACCTGCCATTGTCTGCTCGTCGAAAGTCCGGCGGGGCTCGTGCTCGTCGATACCGGTTTCGGTTTGCGCGATGTCGCCGATCCCTATTCGCGCCTCGGCAAATTCTTCCTGAGGCTGCTGAAGCCTGAGTTCCGAAATGAAATGACGGCGATCAGGCAGATCGAGCGGCTCGGTTTCGACCCGGCCGACGTGCGCCACATCGTGATGACGCACCTCGATTCCGACCATGCGGGCGGGCTCGACGACTTTCCGCACGCGACGGTGCACATGCTCGCGAGCGAGCGCCAATACGCGGCGCAGCAGAAGACGTGGCTGGACCGGCAGCGCTTCAGGCCGCAGCAGTGGTCGTATCAGAACATGTGGCGCGTGCATTCGCCGCAGTACACCGAGCGTTGGGAGGGCTTCGCCAAGGTCCATCCGATCGAAGAACTCGCGAGCGAGATCGCGCTCGTGCCGTTGCGAGGCCATACCTATGGTCACGCGGGCGTCGCGGTACACGGCGATGGCGGCTGGTTGCTGCTCGCGGGCGACGCCTATTTCGACAGCGGCGAGCTCGACCCGGTGCGCCCGCATTGCGCACCCGGTTTGCGCTTCTATCAGTGGATGCTCGAAAAGGATCGCGCGGCGCGACTGTACAACCAGCGCCGCCTGCGTGATCTGGCGAAGCGGGCGAGCCCCGCGTTGACGATTTTTTGCAGCCACGACGTCGACGAATTCGAGCGGCTCGCGGGACGTTCGGTGGCGGTGCCGGCGGAGCAGATGGCGTGATGCTCGCAGGCTTGCGCGCGCGCCCGGTGCTTCGCGGATCGCTCACGTCTTGCGCCTCGCCCAGGCACCGTGCGCGGCGGGGCGCGTTTCCTATACTGCCTTTGTCCTCCGTTTGGATTCCAGGGGACATCGTTCTCAAATGCGCTTGCGGCGACCATGCCGGTTGAAGGCTGGTGGCTCTTTTTTGCGCGAGCGCATTTCATCGATCCGGCCGCCGCAGCAGCGCGGCCGCGAGCAGGCCCGCGCCGAGCGCCACGTAGACGTTCCCGAGCGAGCGGCACGACAGGTGCGCCTCGAATCCAGGGGTAAGCCTGTTGGGCACCACCTTGTAGTCGACCACATACGCGCTCGCCACGGTCGTGGCCGCGGCCACCGCGGTCGCGCCGGGCCGTCGCGACGGGTCGGGGCCGACCATCCGGTCAACCAGTTGCTCGAACATCATTGCCCAGAAGATCGCGGCTGCCTGATGGATCGCGAAGCCGGTCACCGTATGCCGGATGCTGAAGCCGCGTTCACGCAGCGCGCGTTGCGGCCACAGGCAGTGGGTGACGGCATTGATCGGCGCGAGCGGGCTGCCCGATGCGTCCGTGGATGCCGCCGCGGCTGTTGCCGCCGACATGCAGCCGGCCAACAGCCCCGATGGGACGGCTCGGCGTAGCGTCGCACGGGTGGCCTGATACCACGGAGAACCGATTTTGTACTCGAGCGTTTTCATGGCAGGGCTCCGGTTCGGGCGCGCAAACGCACGCCCCATGATCGCGGACAGCGGTACGCGCGAGGAGCAGCTTGGCGCGTTCCGCGCGGACGATGCGCAGGAATGCCGGCCGAAAATCGTGGCCCTACTGCGATACGTAGTGCGCTTCATCGACGACGACGAGTTCGATGCGTTGCCGGGAACGCGCCCGCAATGACGCTGCGGATGATGTCCCGTTGGCCGGGGCGCAGCCGGCTGATCCCGAACACTTCGCGCAACGTCCTGCGCATCGCGTTCAGACGGTCGGACGTGTCGCGCGGGATGGAGGTGTCGGTCATGAAGTTGGCGGTTGGCTTGCGGCACGGCGAGTCAGCCTGCGACGCAGCAAACATCGTACCGCGACGCGGCGCCGCAGGCGGGAACGCGATGTGCTAATACGTCATGACGTGACATTTATGGCCAAACGGGTGGACTCATGAACAAGGAAGACAAAAGCGACGCGTATCCCTACGCGTCGGGCGGATGGGGGTCGGTCAAGGCGGTGGCGACAATCCTGCTGCAGGAAAAAGCACCGCTGAAGGATAGCCAGGTTCTGATGCATCAGAATAAGCCCGACGGTTTCATGTGTGTCAGCTGCTCGTGGGCGAAGCCGGCCGATCCGCATACGTTCGAGTTTTGCGAAAGCGGTGCGAAAGCGACCGCGTGGGATCTGACGGCCAAACGTGTAACGCCCGATTTCTTCGAGGTCCACACGGTCAGCGAGCTCGCCAAATGGCACGACCACGATCTCGAGGAAGCGGGGCGGTTGACCGAGCCGCTGCGCTACGACCCGGCTACCGACCGCTACGTGCCGGTGCCGTGGCAGCAAGCATTCGATGCGATCGGCGCCGAGCTGCGCACGCTGGACCCGGCCAGCGTGGTGTTCTACACGTCGGGCCGCGCTTCGCTGGAAACCTCGTACATGCTGCAGCTTTTCGCGCGCATGTACGGCACCAACAATCTGCCCGACAGCTCGAACATGTGCCACGAAAGCACCAGCGTCGGCCTCAAGGAAGCGATTGGCGTGGGCGTCGGTACAGTCTCGCTCGACGACTTCGAGAAGACCGACCTGATGTTTTTCTTCGGCCAGAACGTCGGCACCAATAGCCCGCGCATGCTGCATCAGTTGCAGGACGCGCGCAAACGCGGCGTGCCGATCATCACGTTCAATCCGCTACGCGAGCCGGGGCTGCTGCATTTCGCAAACCCGCAGTCAGCGTTGGAGATGCTCACACCCAGCGATACGCAGATCAGCACGCAATACCACCAGGTGAAGACGGGTGGCGATACCGCCGCGATCCTCGGCATCTGCAAGCTCGTCATCGAAGCGGACGATCGCGCGGTGAGCACGGGCGATGCGCGCGTCGTCGACGTCGATTTCATCCGCGAGCATACGAACGGCTACGAGCAATTCGCTCAGTACGCGCGCGACGCGAACTGGGACGACATCGAGCGAGTGAGCGGATTGCCGCGCGACGCGCTCCAGGCAGCCGCCGACGAGTACATGAAGGCAAACGCGGTGATCATCCATTACGGCATGGGTCTCACGCAGCATCGGATGGGCGTGCAGAACGTGCGCATGCTGTGCAATCTGCTGCTGCTGCGCGGCAATATCGGCAAGCCGGGCGCGGGGCCGTCGCCGGTGCGCGGGCATTCGAACGTGCAGGGGCAGCGCACGGTCGGCATTACCGAAAAGCCGGAGCTCGCGCCGCTCGATCAATTGGCCAGACAGTTTTCGTTCGAGCCGCCGCGCGAGAAAGGCATGAACATCGTCGAGGCCTTCGAGGCGATGCTCGACGGCAAGGTCAACGCGATGATCAACCTCGGCGGCAACCTCGTGCGCTCGGTGCCCGACCGGGTGCGCACCGAACCGGCGTGGGCCGCGCTCGGGTTGACCGTCAACGTGGCGACCAAGCTCAATCGCAGCCACCTGGTGCACGGCCAGCGCTCGTATCTGCTGCCGTGTCTGAGCCGCATCGAGATCGACCGGCAGGCGGGCGGCGCGCAGGCGGTGTCGATGGAAGACAGCACGGCGCACTTTCATGGCTCGCGTGGCATGGCCGAACCGGCCGCGCCGACGATCCGCTCGGAGCCGTTCATCGTCGCGGGCATGGCGAAGGCGACGCTCGGCGAGCGTTCGAGCGTCGACTGGGATGCATGGCGCGACGACTATTCGCGCGTGCGTCTGGAGATGTCGAAGACATGGCCCGAGATGTTCGGTGATTTCGAGGCGCGTATGTGGACACCCGGCGGCGTGATCCGGCCGCTGCCGGCGCGGGAGCGCAAGTGGAAGACCAAAAGCGGCAAGGCCGAATTCATGGTGCCGACTTCGATCGGCGAAGATCCGGACATGCCCGCGCGTGAGCCCGATTCGCTGCGGTTGATGACCTTGCGCAGCGACAGCCAGTTCAACACGACCATCTATGGCCTCGACGACCGCTTCAGAGGCATCAAGGGTTCGCGCATGGTGATTCTGATGAATCGGGCCGACATGGAGAAGCGCGGACTCGCGCACGGCGACCGCATCTGCCTCGAGACGATCGCGGACGACGGCGTCGAGCGGCACGTCGACGGACTGACCGTCGTGCCGTTCGACGTGCCGCAGGGATGCATCGGCGGCTATTACCCGGAATGCAATCCGCTGCTGCCGCTATGGCACTACGCGAAAGAGAGCAAGGTGCCGGGCGCGAAGTCGATTCCGGTGCGCGTACTGGCGGCCACGCGGTGATCAGTGCTTCGTGGATACAAAGAGGCCGGCATCGTTACCTGCGCCGGCCACTGAATTACACCCGGGCAGCGCGTGAAGGGCATGATAAGCGCGTGCCCGTCTCCATCATAGTCGGGCCAGGGGCCCTTAACGGGCGCGCAGGGTGTTGGTAATGCATGAGTTGCGTACGGAGCCGAACCAGCAAGCTGGCAAAGGACGAGAGCCTAAAGTTTCGCACCGGCTGTGGCGCGCGCAGCGCTATCCGTGATGTCCGTTACCCGGCATTGAAGGACAGCGCACGACGCCACATAGTGTTCGGATACTGCGACGTCCCCTACGGATTTCGGGGACAGCGTTTCTCCAGAAGCGCTCATGGCATTCCATCGCTGCCTCCGGGCTGTGGTTCGATTTGCCGGCAACCCGGCATCGTCCGTTTCATCGCGTCGGCAGCCCTCGCACGCGACACGCAGTCCATGCGTGATGTCCGCGACCTGTGCGCGCGCCTCATCGAATTGCTGAGGAAGGGTTGAGAGCAGTCTATTGCTCAACCAACCAGGGTCTCGCGGCCAGCGATTTGCCGACGTCATGAACGAATCGCCGGCAAACGCCGTCGTGCATCACATGCGCCTACGGCGATGAACAGAATCCGGGTAGCCGCGACAATCGCCGGTCTCCCAGGTATGGCTGCGCGGGTTGCGCAGCCATACGGGGTTATTTCGAAAGCTGGGTCGGGACTTGCGTCGACACTTGTGTCGGAAGTTGCGGAATCTGTGGAAGCTGTGGAGGTTGCGGAAGCTGCGGTCCACCCTGTGAAAGCTGGTTCGTGGACGGTTGCCCGGCGGACGCTGGCTGCTGCGACGGCAATTGCTGCGGCAGATTGCTTTGCGCAAGCACGGATGTGCTGGTAAGGAAGGCGAACAGTACAAGGAAGGTCTTTTTCATTTCAATTCTCTACAGTTGGTTGTCTTGGTTTTGACGCGAATAGCAGCCGCGAGCCGTATCAACGCGCGGCCAAGGTTGCCTTGTAACGCCAGGACGCTGTCGCGGTACTGAAGTCGACGGGGCTACCCGACGCTACGTTGTCTGACGGGAGGAAAGCCGACGAACTAGTCACCCCGCCGTAGTTGTTGAACGCTTGCCGCTGGGCTTCCACGCGGGCTAACACCGCCTGAAAGTCCATTGCATGTTGTGTAGTGGCGCCCGTGTGGTCATGGTAGCCGACCGTTTGACGCTGAACCGGTTGCACAGCCGCTTGCTCATAGGTTTGGGGACCGCTGCTGCTAGCGAATGCGGCGGTCGAGAAGGACAAGATCGACGCGACAACAGGGACGGGGATGAAGGTCTTCGACTTTGGCATGATCAGACTCAATATCGAGCGTCGGATTCAGGAGACGCGGCGTTTGGGGAACAACGGTCTGGCGAGGCATGAGTGCTGTTTGCCAGTTCGTTGGTGCCAGTCTAGTCATTTACGGTCGGCTTACAAGCATCTACGGGGCAACGGATAGTTGCCGTCGCTGCAAGCTTGTAGCCGATTGCGCTGAAGCAGTGTGTGCTTCTTTAGTGTGTCCGGAGGCAAGGGCGGTGCGGACTGTCTGAATGACACGCAGCAATTCGCTTCGACGGTATCCGCTGGTCGTTGCACAAACGAGATCAGCCGTCGAGCATGCGCGTTTCCATCGCCGTTCGTCGACAAGACGCTACGTGGGTATCGGAATACGTCCGCTTGCTGTTCTTATGTCAGCGATTCGCGATTCACGCAAACCGTGTATTGAAGATCTCGCAACTCATAATTGCGCGCGTCGAATGGCGGCGCGCTTTGCTTATACTGCGTCCACACGAAACAGGCTTCGTTTTTACGCAGGAATACTTATGGCACACCAACTTACGCTCCACGCCGGTTCATCGAACACGGACGTCATTCACGACATCGTTCAGCACGCGTTGCGCAGCGCTGCTACGGCCTCCACCACGAATGGAGCTATCGATGTGCTGGGTCAGGCGCTACTCGAGGTCGAGCGCCTCGCCGCGCACCCGAGCGTCCTGACGCACTGAGCCCGCTGCGCGTCTGCGAACTGGCCGGGAGTCGGACCGGCAGCGCAGCGTACGGCGTACCGCCGATGGCGGATGCAGCGCGGCTCGATTTTTAGGATCAATATTGACTGATCGCGCGAATGTGATAATATTATCACATAGTGGCCCGTCCCCGAAGTTGCTGTAGGCGAGTCGCCGCAATGCCAGCGCACGCTGAATCAACCGTGGAGATGTCACCCATGACTGCTCAACCAGACCTGAACGATTCGCTGCATCGGCGGCAGGAATGACGCGCCGATCGCGCTTCTTTTTCGCCTTGCTGTGCTCGTTCCCGCTTGTTGCGACGGTCTGCGGTTGTTCCACGACCGTGATGCCCACGCCGCGCGTCATCGCGATTGTCGTTCCCGCGATGCCAGCACCGGCAATGATGTCGCCGCCCGATCCGATGGCGCGTCCATTGTGGATCGAAGTCACCGGGCAACCCGGCGGCCAATCGCAGACAGGCACCAGCAAACCGGCGACGCCGCAAGACCCGTCGCGCCAGCACGGTGACGACAGGCGTACCCACAGCGCGGCTAGCGGCGCGACGCCGATCTGACGGATGCGCCGCGCGGCGACCCGGCATCGCCGGCTCCTGCGGTTAAGACAAACACTTCCGCCGATGCTTCGGCTCAACGACGAAAGCCACTCGATCACTCGCCCAGTGGGGGCGCTTATGACTGTATACCATCGTCAATCTCTGTTTTGGGGCGCCGTTGCGTTAGCGGCCGGCGTGTTGCTATGGAACCTGCGTGCCGTTCTCACGCCGTTTCTGCTCGGTGCGCTCGTCGCATACATTTTGCAGCCGGGCGTGGAGTGGCTGGTACGCCATCGCGTTCCGCGCGGCCTTGCGGCGCTGGTGATGATGTCTTTGTTTGCTCTGTCCGTCGCACTCGTCATGCTGCTCATGTGCGTAGTTGTCCAGAAGGAAGGGCCGGAACTCATCAGGCAAATTCCAGTTATCGTCGCAAAACTCGATGGATGGCTGAAGCCGCGTCTGGCTTTTCTGGGACTGGATTATTCGCTCGATGTGACGAATATCCGCGAGGTGCTGGCGGCCCGTCTCAAAGCGGACGGGCAGGGCGCGATGCTTGCCGTATGGCAGTACCTGCGCACCAGCAGCAACGTGATGATCAATGTCGTGAGCAATGCGGTGCTGCTGCCACTCGTCCTGTTCTATCTGCTCTATGACAGGCACGAGGCGTTCGCGCGCATGGCGAGCTTCGTGCCGCGGCGCTGGCTCGGCAAGACACGGGAATTCGTCGGAGAGATCGATTGCATGATGTCGCAGTACCTTCGCGGGCAACTGCTGGTGATTGCAGTGCTCGCGGTGTTCTACCCGGCTGTGCTGACGATTGCAGGGTTGGATCTGGCGGTGCCCGTCGGCCTGTTTAGCGCGCTTGCCGTATTCGTTCCCTACATCGGCTTTGCGACCGGCCTCGCGTTCGCGCTCCTCGCGGCGCTGCTGCAATTCGGTGACTGGTATGGCCTGGCCGTGGTGGTCGCGGTGTATGGCGTCGGCCAGATTCTTGAAAGCTTTGTGCTGACGCCGAGACTGGTTGGCGAGCGCATCGGCCTTCATCCGCTCGCGGTCATCTTTGCGTTGCTGGCGTTTGGGCGGCTGTTCGGATTCTTCGGCGTGCTGCTCGCGTTGCCGGTCAGCGCCATCCTCGCATCGGCATTGCGGGAACTGCGCCACCGCTATCTCGCGAGTGCGCTTTACCAGGGCTGACCGGCATCGCGATCGCCCGATTCGATGTCCGGGCACCTGCCCCGCCTACCCACCAACCCGACACCGCACCGGGCGGCCGCACCTGCGATGGCGCGGAAACGCCGCGCTAGTTGCACTGTCACGGCAAGGTCGGAGCATCGGGAACGGTGGGCAGTGGACGTCGCGCGATCCGCTCGGCCTCTACACGTGTGAGACCGAACGCCTGCAACACAATGGCGGCGGTTCGCTGGGCAAACTTCTCCTCCTTCGTGCGAAGCACCTTTCGCGCACGAACGGTCCGCTTCGACGAGATGGCCAGTTGCAGTTCGGCGGCAATTCCCGCGAGCACCGTGCCAATCACGGTGATAACGGACATGAACCGGTCCGCGATCACAAAACGCCTTTCTGAAATGCCCTTCTCGCTATCGCGCAGCAGGCGCAGGCCGAGACCCCTGCTGAGCAGGCGCGGCGACAAACCTTCGCGAATGAGAAGTTGCCCCCAAACTGGCTCGCGGTAGGCCCGCAGGAGCGTGTGACGGACTGAGACGGCGATCACTTCCGCTGGATCGGACAACCCCGCGGCGAGGCGATCGAGCGTATCCGCAAATTCCTCGAACAGCCATTCGATGAGCGCCGTGAAGATGCCTTCCTTGGATTCGAAGTGGTTATAGAAGGAGCCGAACCCGACGTCGGCTGCCTCGGTGATTTCGTTAATCGTGACGGAGCTCAAACCCTTGGCCGCGACCAGTTTCAGCGCAGCGTCGAGCAGGCGCGCGCGCGTCTCGCGTTTGCGACGGGCACCGCGCGGATAGCTTCGATTGATCGGGTCGCGGGACGCACTTGGCGCCTTGAGAGAGCGTCCGCGGCTCGCGCGCGGTTTGGGGGCTTGTGGCATGTCGGCTCCGTAGTCGTGGTTATTCGATGTCTGGATTCTAGATTTTTATGTCATAGTTGACAATATGCTCAGTATTGGGTCTAATCTCATCCGAGCCGCCGACAACCGGACGTACGAAGGACCCAACGATGCCGACGGAGCGAAAAAATTCCGTTAGCGGTCGATCCCAAGTCCTCGGCCGGAACTGACAGACCAGCAGATCACCGGGCGGTACGCATGAACGGGCGCTGCCCCACGTACTGGTTGCGTGGAGGCACATCGAGATGGCAAGTACCGACATGCACGTCGATAAGTAGCACTAACGTATCAACGAAGCTTGTTTTATGCGTCCGCGCTGATAGCGAACCGTGCTTGCTGGCACTCGGGTTTGCACGGCATCGGGAAACTTTCTTACCTGGGTTATCACCCGTCTTGTGAACATCGTGAAACATTCCGGCCCTATCGCGCAGGCGCCTGCGCGTCGCTTCTTACCTTCCCTCGTCCAATCTCCGCAGTGCGCACGCATGGTGCTTGCGGCTTGCTGCGCGGTCATGCTCGCGGCATGCCACCAGCGCGAAGCCGCCGCTCCAGAGCCGAAGCCCGTGGTCGCCCTGGCCGTCCACGCTGACGGGCGCACGGCAAGTGCGTCGCTGCCGGCTCAGGTGCAGGCGCGCTACTCCACGGCGCTTTCGTTCAGAGTGGGCGGCAAGATCATCGAACGGCGCGTTCGCCTCGGCGACGCCGTCAAGGCGGGACAGGTTGTTGCGCTGCTCGACCCGACCGATCTGCGCAGTAACCTGGCCAACGCGCGAGCGCAGCTCGATGCCGCCGAACACCGGTTCGTCTACGCGAAGCAGCAGCTCGATCGCGATCAGGCGCAGGCGCAGGCAAACCTGATTGCACCGGCGCAGCTCGAACAGACACAGGACGCGTACGCATCCGCTGTTGCGCAGCGCGACTCGGCGCTCGCCCAGATGGCGCTCGCCTCGGACAATCTGCGCTATGCGACGCTGACTGCGGATCACGACGGCGTGATTACCTCGGAGGACGCCGACACGGGCCAGAACGTTCAGGCAACCCAATCCATCTATCACCTCGACTGGACAGGCGACGTAGACATCGTCTGCGACGCGCCCGAGCGCACGCTGAGCTCGCTGACAGTCGGCAGCATGGCGCGCGTAACGCTGCCGGCGCTACCCGGCAAGACCTTCGAGGCCCGCGTGCGCGAGGTGTCGCCTAGTGCTGATCCGCAAAGCCGCACCTGGCGCGTCAAGCTCACCCTGAACGCGCCCAGCCCTGCAGTGCGCCTCGGCATGACGGCCACCGTTGCGTTCGACGTCGTCGGTGACGCGTCGGGCGCACAGCCGTTCACTGTGCCGGTGACGGCGCTCTTTCATCAGGGCGAGCACCCCGCTGTCTGGGTGGTGCGTACCGGCACCGACACACTCGAGCTGCGTCCTGTGACGGTGCAGCGATACGACGAGCGCACGGTCTCCATCGCATCGGGCCTCCGCGACGGCGACCGCGTCGTGGTGCAGGGCGTACACGCCGTTAGCACGGGCCAGCACGTGCAGGTGGTGGCGCCCCTGCATCGGGAGGATTTCCCGTCATGAACTCCCGTGACCAAGAACCCGTGCGCGAGAGCGCGCCTGTCCCGTCTTCCGGGGCAGAGAAATCTGGCGAGGGCAGCTTCAATCTTTCCGCCTGGGCGCTGCGTCACCAGCAGCTCGTGATCTTTCTGATCGGGCTCGCCACGCTGTTCGGCGTGATCGGCTATACGAAACTCGCGCAGTCGGAGGACCCGCCGTTCACCTTCCGCACGATGGTGATCAAGACCTATTGGCCTGGTGCGACTGCGCGCGAGGTGCAGGAACAGATCACGGACCGGATCGGCCGCCAGCTACAGGCCGCGCCGAACATCGACAACATCAAGAGCTACTCGCGGCCTGGCGAGTCGATGATCTTCTTCGCCATGAAGGACTCCGCGCCCGTCAAGGAAGTGCCGGAAACCTGGTATCAGGTGCGCAAGAAGGTCGGCGACATTGCCGCGACGCTGCCGAAGGGAACCGTCGGCCCGTTTTTCAACGACGAATTCGGTGACGTCTACACCAACATCTATGCGCTTGAAGGCGACGGCTTTTCGCCGGCGCAACTGCACGACTACGCTGACAAGCTGCGCACAGTCCTGTTGCGCATACCCGGTGTGGCGAAGGTCGATTATTTTGGCGACCCCGATCAGCACATCTTCGTCGAGATATCGAATGCGCAGCTCACGCGGCTTTCGATCACGCCGCAACAGCTCGCGCAGGCCATCGACGCGCAGAACACCGTGGCGCCCGTCGGCACCATCACGACCGCGGACGACCGCGTGTTCGTGCGGCCGAGCGGCGCGCTCAAGGATGTGCAGGCGCTCTCCGACATGCTGATCACCATCAACAAGCGCACGTTCCGGCTGGGCGACATTGCGAAGATCACACGCGGTTATGACGACCCGCCGGCGACCCAGATGCGCGTCGGCGGCCAGGCGGTGCTCGGCATCGGCGTGACGATGCAAAAGGGCGGCGACGTGATCGACCTCGGCAAGGCGCTCGACGCAAAAGCCGCCGAACTGCAGGCCACGCTGCCGGCGGGTCTGAAACTCGCGCCGGTGTCGAGCATGCCGCACGCGGTGAAGCACTCGGTGGATGAGTTCGTGAAATCGGTTGGCGAAGCGGTGGCGATCGTGCTGGTCGTGAGCCTCGTCTCGCTCGGTCTGCGCACCGGCATGGTCGTCGTGATCACGATTCCGATCGTGCTGGCGGCAACCGCGCTGTGCATGCACATCTTCAATATCGGCCTGGACAAGGTCTCGCTCGGCACACTCGTGCTCGCGCTGGGGCTGCTCGTCGACGACGCGATCATTGCCGTGGAAATGATGGCGGTGAAGCTGGAGCAAGGCTGGAGCCGGGCGCGCTCGGCAGCGTTCGCGTATACCAGCACGGCATTCCCGATGCTCACAGGCACGCTCGTCACCGTATGCGGCTTCCTGCCGATTGCGCTCGCCAAATCGAGCACGGGCGAATACACGCGTTCGATCTTCGAAGTGTCGGCCATCGCGCTGATCGTTTCGTGGTTCGCGGCCGTCGTGCTGGTGCCGTTGCTGGGTTATCACCTGCTGCCGGAACGCAAGCCTCAACCCGGCGGTGCACACCATGATCCGCATGAAATCGGCAACACCGGCTTCTACCGGCACCTGTCGGGATGGGTTGCGTGGTGCGTCGAGCGTCGCTGGGTCGTGCTCGGCGTCACCGTCGTGCTCTTCGCGATTTCCATGCTGGCCTTCACGCGCGTGCCGCAGCAGTTCTTCCCGAACTCGGAACGGCCGGAACTGCTGGTCGATCTGCGATTGCCGGAAGGCGCCTCGTTCGAGGCGACGCTGCGTGAAGCGAAGCGCCTGGAAAAGGTGCTCGACGGCAAAGCCGGGATCGACCACTTCGTCGACTTCGTCGGCACCGGCGCGCCGCGTTTTTACCTGACGCTCGACCAGCAGCTTCAACAACCGAATTTCGCGCAGTTCGTGATTACCGCAAAAAGCGTGGAAAACCGCGAGGAACTGATGCGTTGGCTCGACGGCAAGCTCGAGAAGGATTTCTCCGGCGTGCGAGCGCGCGTCTCCCGGCTCGAGAATGGTCCGCCGGTCGGCTTCCCGATCAAGTTCCGCGTGAGCGGCGACGATATCGCGACCGTCCGATCGATTGCGCAGACGGTGTCGGACAAGGTCCGCGCCGATCCCCGCACGCGCAACGTCCAGTTCGACTGGGACGAGCCGGCGGAGCGCTCGATCTCGTTCGAGATCGATCAGAACCGCGCGCGCCAGCTTGGTGTCACGTCGGAAGACGTGTCGAACTTCCTCGCGATGACGCTATCGGGCTACACGGTGACGCAGTACCGCGAGCGCGACAAGCTGATCAACGTCGATCTGCGTGCGCCAAAGAGCGAACGTGTCAATCCGGCGCAGCTGACCAGTCTCGCGATTCCGACGCCCAACGGCCCGGTGCCGCTCGGTTCGCTCGGACACGTGCGCAATACGCTCGAGTACGGCGTCATCTGGCAACGTGACCGCCAGCCGACTATCACGGTGCAGGCGGACGTGCGCGGCGACGCGCAGGGCATCGACGTGACCCACGACATCGAACGTGCGCTCGCGGCGGAAACCGCCAGGCTGCCGGTCGGCTATCGCATTCAGGTGGGCGGCGCGGTCGAAGAAAGCGTGAAGGGCCAGACGTCGATCAATGCCGAAATGCCGTTGATGATCATCGCCGTGCTGTTGTTGCTGATGATCCAGCTCAAGAACTTCGCGCGGACCTTCATCGTCGTGCTGACGGCGCCGCTCGGCCTGATTGGCGTCGTGGCCGCGCTGCTGCTGTTCGGCAAGCCCTTCGGCTTCGTCGCGCTGCTGGGCGTGATTGCCATGTTCGGCATCATCATGCGCAACTCCGTGATTCTGGTCGACCAGATCGATCAGGATATCGCGGCAGGGCAACCGCGCTTCGACGCGATTATCGGCGCAACGATAAGGCGTTTCAGGCCGATCATGCTGACCGCCGCCGCCGCCGTCCTCGCGCTGATTCCGCTGCTGCGCTCGGGCTTCTTCGGTCCGATGGCGACCGCACTGATGGGCGGTATCACGATTGCGACGGTACTGACCGTGTTCTTCCTGCCCGCGCTGTACGCGGCGTGCTTCAGGGTCCGGCACGACGAGCGCGGAACGCAACCGGTCGTCGCCGAGCAGATGGAGGTTTGATGATGAGCTTCGCCTACAAGACATCCGTGACGGCCGTGGCTGTGGCCATCGCACTGACGGCCTGCACTTTCGGCCCGAACGGCGCGCCCCCGGCGATGCCTTCGCCTGCGCACTACGGTGCCGAGGCACAGCCGGCGAAGACCGTCGCAGCGGGCGGCGTGGCGCAGCAGTTCGATATCGGCGCAGTGGGCGTTCCGCAATGGTGGCAGCTTTACCGGTCGGACGCGCTGAGTGCACTGGTCGAGGAAGGCTTGCGCAACAGCCCCACGCTCGGGGCTGCACAGCGGACGCTCGCAGCCGCGCAGCAGGAGCTGCGCGCCCAGGTCGGCGCATCGACGCTGCCTTCAATCGATGCTGCCGCACAAGTCGATCGCGGGCGTTCACCGCTTGTGCCCGGCATTGGCCCCAGCGAGGTTCGCTATAACTTTTTTGCCGGACAGGTTCTCGCGTCCTACACCTTTGACCTGTTCGGTGCGACGCGTTCGGCGAATGCGGCCAGCGCCGCTCGCGTAGACGTACAGGCGTATCAACTGGAGGCGGCGCGGCGCGCGCTGGCGGCAAACATCGTCGGTACGACGATCAGCGTGGCGGCACTCGATCGCCAGATCGCCCTCACCGAACGGCTCGTCGCCGTGGCCAGGACGGTCGCGAACGAGGACCAGCAGCGGTACGCACTCGGGTCAGTTTCCCGTGCGCAGGCGCTCGCATCGACGCAGGATGCGGCTTCGGCTGCGGCGAGTCTTCCTGCATTACGCCAGCAGCGTGCCACAGCCATCCATGCGCTCGCGGTGCTGATGGGCCGCACGCCGGACAACGCCCCGGCCGTTCCCGATCTCGACAGCCTGACGTTGCCCGAACACGTGCCCGTCGTGGTGCCGTCGGACCTGCTGCGTTCGCGCCCCGACGTTCAGGCAGCCGACGCCGCCGTGAAGGCCGCTGCCGCCGATGTCGGCGCTGCGACCGCGCAGCTCTTTCCGAGCCTGTCGCTGACGGCCTCGATGGGCCGCGGCGGCTTTAGCTGGCCGGCGGTGCTCTCAGGAGCGGGCGGACTCTGGGCCATTGGTGCGAGCCTGTCGCAGCCGATCTTCCATGGCGGCGCGCTGTTCGCGCACCGCAAGGCGTCGATCGATGCTTACGATGCGGCGGTGCTGAACTACAAGTCCACCGTTCTGTCGGCGTTCCAGAATGTCGCGGATTCGCTTGCCGCGCTGGATAACGACGCACAGACACTCGCGTCGACTGAAGCAGCGGCACAGGCAGCGCAGGCGGGATTCGACGATACCGCGTCGCGCCGCCGCATGGGTTCGCTGCCGTCAACGGCGGAGCATGCCAGCGAGCAGCGCTTTCTCAACGCACGGATCGGCGCCGTGCGTGCGGCAAGCCAGCGCATGAACGATACCGTCGCACTGTTCCAGGCGATGGGCGAACTGCCGCCGGGCCAGCCGCAAACAGCGTCGTCGCAATGATCGCGTGTCGGTGAAGACGGGAAGAGCGACCTGCCGATCAGGCCGCTCTTCCTCGACTGTACCGGCGGGTATCGGAGCAGTCGTTTGCTATCCGAAATAAGAATGCGCCCACGCACGGGAAGGTCAAGCCGGACTTCACGTGCATCGAACGCGCCAGAACTTCAGGTTGTCCAGTTCCCTGTATGGAATATAAGAAACTGATCGCCTGTCACGAGTGCGATCTGCTGTTTCGCAAGCCTCTGCTGCGGGGCGGGCAGACTGCGAGCTGCTCGCGCTGCCGTGCGGGCCTGGAAGGAACGCAGGGAGCGAGCGTGCCGCTCGACCGGATTGGTGCGCTCACCGTTGCAGCTTTGATCACATTCTGTATTGCGCAGGCTTTCCCGGTCATACAACTGCAGACCAACGGTATGACGTCGGAGGCGACGCTATTCGGCGCGGTGCGCTCGTTGTGGACGGGGCACATGCGCATCGTCGCAACGATGGTCTTTTGCTCGGCGATCCTGTTTCCGCTGATCGAACTCCTCGCCCTTCTCTATGTGCTCGTTCCGCTGCGCCTTGGCAAGGTAGTACCTCATTTCAATCGAATGCTTCGCGTCGTGCAGCTCATCCGTCCATGGGGCATGATCGAAGTGTTCATGCTCGGCGTGGTCATCACGATCGTGAAAATGGTCAGCATGGCGCAGGTGATCCCTGGGCCAGGACTGTTTGCATTCGGTGCACTCACGTTGATGTTGGCGTTTCTCGCCACTTTCGACCCGCGCGTGCTCTGGTCGACGCGGGACGAAATAAAGTTTCGACAACCCGCTGAGATCCGCTGGACCAGAGTGAAGCGCAGGTGCGCCCCGCGAGCCGCGACGTTCTTCGGCCTGAAGCCCGCGCCGGCGGCGCATATGACGGCGCGCAGCGCCGGGCTCATAGCCTGTCATACCTGTGGACTGGTGCAGAAGCACATCGCGGCGTCGTCAGAGCAGCGCTGCTCGCGGTGCGAATCGGTGCTGCACACGCGCCATCCCGATAGCGTGACGCGCACGTCGAGTCTGGTTCTTGCCGCCGCGCTCGCCTACATACCCGCGAATCTGTTGCCGATCATGCACGCGTCATCCCTCGGCCACTCGGAGGACGACACGATCCTCGGCGGCGTGGCGTACTTCTGGACTTCAGGCGACTGGCCACTCGCCGTCGTCGTGTTCGTAGCCAGCGTCGTGGTGCCGATGCTCAAACTCGCCATTCTCACGCTGCAGATCGTAGCGGCCCGTCGCAGTCCGGACTGGCAGCCGCTCGAACGCGCGAGGCTGCATCGGCTCGTCGAGTGCGTGGGCCGGTGGTCGATGCTCGATGTCTTCGTTGTCGCTCTGACGGTCGCGCTGGTGCATTTCGGTTCGTTTGCGGTTGTCACTGCCGGTCCGGGCGCGCTGGCTTTCGGCGCGGTGGTGATTCTCACCATGCTCGCGTCGCATCAATTCGATCCGCGGCTGATCTGGGACAACGTCCGCTGCGGGCCAGCGCGTGGTTCACGGCGATGAACGAATACCGTGCTAGCGGCGTCCGCACTCCTAAATAACCTCATATTTGCGAACTACTCTCCGAGCGATGCATCTTCCCACGCCACCCAGACCTGACATCAAGCCGCGAAAACGCTGGATTCCCTCCCTCATCTGGTTAGTGCCGCTCATCTGTGCGCTGATCGGTGTGGCGCTGGTAGTCAAATCCGTCACCGACAAGGGACCGACAGTGACGGTCACGTTCAGCAACGCTGAGGGCATGGAGGCGGGCAAAACGAAGGTCAAATACAAGGACGTGGAGATCGGTTCGGTACAGGCGGTCGCGCTGTCAAAGGACCTGCAGCACGTCATCGTCACGATTGAGCTGACCAAACAGGCAGAAAAATTCGCAAGCCGCGGCACGCGCTTCTGGGTGGTTCGCCCGCGCGTGGGCGCTAACGGAATCTCGGGTCTCGGTACGCTGCTCTCCGGCGCGTATATCGGTGTCGACGTCGGGCAGTCTTCGGAAAGGCAAACCGCATTTGTCGGCCTCGAAAGTCCGCCGATCGTCACGTCCGGGCAGCCGGGGCATCAATATACGTTGAGGGGCGACTCCCTGGGCTCCGTCGATATCGGCGCGCCGATCTTCTACCGTCGCATCCAGGTGGGCCAGGTGGTCGGCTTCTCGCTCGATCCGACCGGCGCGGGCGTGGTTGTCAATGTTTTCGTCAATGCCCCGTTTGACCGGTATGTCGGCACCAATACACGGTGGTGGCACGCAAGCGGTGTTGACCTCCGTCTCGATTCGAATGGATTGAAGCTCAATACACAATCTCTGGCGACGGTGGTCGTCGGAGGCCTGGCGTTCCAGTCGCCGCCGGGTCAGGACGCCGGACAACCGGCCGCTGACAAGGCGGCGTTCCGACTCGCATCGGACGAGTCGGACGCGATGCGCGAGCCCGACGGCGCGCCGCTCAATGTCGTGATGCGGTTCAACCAGTCGCTGCGCGGCCTGTCTGTCGGCGCTCCCGTCGACCTTCGAGGCATCGCGCTGGGGCAGGTGACGGACATCGGTATCGAATATAACGAAAAGGAGAAGAGTTTCAGCATGAAGGTATCGATGGCGCTGTATCCCGACCGGCTCAGCCGGCGCTCCAACGAAGCGCTACCGGCTCCGAACTCGCAGGGTGGTCATGAGTTGCTGGAAAACCTCGTCATGGAGGGAATGCGCGGTCAGTTGCGAACCGGCAACCTGCTGACAGGCCAGCTATTCGTGGCGCTCGACATGTTTCCGAAAGCGCCTCGGGCGAGCGTCGATGTTCATCGCAATCCTATTGAACTGCCGACTGTGCCTAACACCCTCGACGAACTTCAGGTGCAGATTGCCGATATTGCGAGGAAGCTGAATCAGGTGCCGTTCGACAAGATCGGAGCCAACCTTAACGGCGCACTTGAAAACGCCAACAAGCTGTTCGGGCACATGGACACAGAGATCGTTCCGCAAGCCCGCGACACACTGGCGGCCGCGCAGAAAACCTTCAGTACCGCCGAAACGACGCTCCGGCAGACCGCGCCCCTGCAGTCGGACATCCAGGATGCGATGCAGGAAATGACACGCACCCTGCAATCCCTCAATGCGCTCGCCGATTATCTGGAACGTCATCCCCAGGCGCTCCTGTTCGGCAAGAAAGGAGACCAACGGTGAAACTGATCCAATCCCGCGCGCGGCGCGCGATCGCCCGTATTGCGACCGTCATGGGTCTGGCCGCGCTGAGCGCCTGTGCTTCCCCGCCGGCCCGCTTCTATACCCTCGGCACTGACAGCGAACCGACGCATGCAAACGTTACGGTCAGTCCGGCCTTCCGGATCGACATGCGCACAGTGAAGGTGCCGGTTTCAGTCGCAAGGAGCCAGTTCGTCGTACAGGTCGATGCGGCGCGCGTCAGGATTCTGGAAGACGAGCGCTGGGCATCGCCGCTTGCAGACGAGATCCGCAATGCGCTGCTCGCGGCCGCGACTCGACAGGCGGGCGGCCCCGGCACGTACCAGCCTGGTCACGCCGAGGACGCTCGCACGTATCAGGTCTCCGTCGACGTGCAGCGTTTTGAATCGTGGCCGGGCTCACACGCGCTGCTGGACGTCACCTGGAGTGTACGCAAGTCGAACGACTCACGAACATTGACCTGCCGCAGCATAGTCAGCCAGCCCGTATCGGCCGGCTACGATGCACTCGTCAACGGCCATCGAATCGCAGTGAGAAGGATAGGCACTCAAATTGGCGAAGTCGTCCGGGAATTTTCGGCGGCGCCGTTCGAGTCCGCCGTTGCACCGGCGCGCATCCCTGCGAGTACGAGAAGTTCGGCGTTGTTATGCCCGGCTCTAGCAGGTTGAACCGATACTGGAATTGGTGCATCACGCACCGGGAGGGAAATGGAACGAAACCGCCACCGCAACTATGTGGGAACATTCAAGATCGTCGGGACCGATGCTTGCAACTGCAGCGGGAACGACGATTCCTGCTCGCGCAAGGAGCGCGAGCTGATTGCTAGCGTCGAGGCTTTAGCAGGTGATTGAGTTTCATCGCTAGCGGCCCGACCGGGCTTCTCCGCCGGGCCGCACCCGGCTGACTTCAGGCCGATCAGACCGATGGCGCCGGACCTCTTGATTCAATCGGCGTCGACAGTCTCCTCCACGACCGGCAGCGGACGCGCTGCAATCTTCTCCGCCTCCGCGCGCTTGAGTCCGAGTGTCTGCAGCAGCATTGCTGCAGTACGCTCAGGGAAGTGCTCCCCGCTAAAGCCAAGCTCCTTGAGTACGCTTGCCGCGGGCGCGCCCGGTGCGACGAAGTTCAGCTCGGCGGCGATTGCACAGAGGACCGTACCGGCTACCGCAAGAAATCCGATGAACGGGTCGGCGACCACAAAGCGCTTCGCGGCAATGCCATTCACAATGTCGCGCAGCAGCCGCTGGCCCAGTCCGCGGCTCATCGCATGCGTCGGAATAAACCCTTCACGTACCAGGAAACGTCCCCACACGGGGTCTTGCTGCGCACGCAGGACCGTATGACGCACGGAGACAGCGATCACCTCGGCCGGGTCGGAAAGGCCAGCGGCGAGGCGATCCATCATGTTAGCGAAATCCTCAAACACCTCGTCGACAAGCGTCGCGTAAATCGCCTCCTTCGATTCAAAGTGGTTGTAGAACGAGCCAAAGCCGACATCAGCGGCTTCGGTGATTTCATTGATCGCCACGCCCTCCATGCCTTTTTCGGCCATCAGCCTGAGGGCGGCGTCGAGCAGACGGGCACGCGTCTCGCGCTTGCGACGCGCACCGCGCGGCTCGCGTTGTTCGGGAATGGCAACCGGGGCGATTGGGGCCGCACGGGTAGGACGCTTTGTAGTGTTCGGCATGATGGATCCAAGCTTGGTTATGCCCAAGTATAGATCGTAATGTCTAGGTTGACAAAACGCTCACGAATGATTTTAATGTCATTAAAGGCGACCCGAAGGCCGGCCTTACATACAAGTACAACAGACAACATCTGGAGTGACTGTGGAGACAGCAGCAAAGGACGGCGCCGCGCCGTCGAGCCGGCATGAACAGGTTCGTCCGCCGATTGGCGCATTACCGTCGGTGGTTGACGTCTTACTGGTGGGTTGCGGACCCGTCGGTGCAACGATTGTCAATCTACTGGCGCGCTACGGCGTGCATGTATTGATTGTCGACAAGTCAACCGAGGTTTCCATCGCGCGCCAGGCAATCGAGCTGGATAACGACGCGCTGCGCATCCTTCAGCTTGCGGGCATTCGGGAGCACCGTGCGCAGCCCGAGGAATCGCAGATCCAGCCGAAAAAAACAACTAGAAGAGGTGTGTTTGTCAAAGGCCGCTCGCCGACGAAGCTTGTGCGCGGCGCAGTCATTGGACAGGGGCGGGTACGTGGTTCGGATGGCAAGGCGCGTCCGAGCGACGAGGTGTTCGGGCAGGGCCTGGCGCTGATTGGATTTGGCACAGATGCCCGAGCCTCGCTCGATTTTTCTGAGGCAGCAGCTTTCGCGCGTGCCGGCGGAAGTACTGTGCAGATCGCACACCGTGGAGAGCGGCCGCATCTCGCTCGGCATGACAGCTGGGAGGACCTCGACGGTGTGTTCCTTCCGCGTCTCGTACCGGTTGGTTGGGCCGCCGTGGTGCGGCCCGACAAGACCGTCGTTCACGATGGCCCGGCGACCGATGCATCGCGGCTCGTGCGCGAGAGTCTTTCCTTGCTCGGTCAGCACTGCTGGGTCATGCAGTGATCGCGAAGCCGCATGCCGTCTCGAAACCCCATTCACACCGTGTGATTTCTTATCGCCATGAACCTGACCACTGTACAACCAGCCCGTCACCCCGATCCTACGACGAAAGCGTCGGCATTGGCCTATCTGATATTCGACCGGCCAGATCTCGAGAAAGCCGAGCAATTTCTCAGTGACTTCGGGCTCCGAACGGTATCGCGCGGTGAAGCGCTCCTGCTGCTGCGGGGAACGGGTGCTTCACACTTCTGCTATCTCGTCCGGAAGGCCTCGAAATCCCGGTTCGTTGGTTTTGGGCTACAGGTCGACAACAGGGCCGAGCTTGATGCACTTGCAAAACTGCCGGGCGCCTCGGACGTCGAACGCTCGCCCCTGCCCGGCGGCGGCTATACGGTACGGCTGACCGATCCTTCAGGCTTTCGCGTCGACGCGATATGGGGCCAGCAGCCAGCTTCGACGTTGTTTCATCGGCCACCCTTGCCGTTCAACTCCGTGGATGCGACGGTCCGGATCAACGGCACGCAGCGACCGCCCGAAGGCGCGCCGGAAATTATCCGGCTCGGACACGTCGTGCTCGAACTCGTTGACTATCAGGAAACCTGCGCGTGGTATACGCGGCATTTCGGCTTCATCCCCAGCGATGTGCAGGTGCTTCCCGATGGTTCGCCCGCCGTCGCGTTCATGCGGCTCGATCTCGGCGACAAGCCAGCCGATCACCATACGCTCGCGCTTGCACAAGGCTTCGTGCCCACCTACAGCCATAGCGCGTACGAACTCGTTGACGCCGACGCGGTTGGCATGGGCCAACGCATTCTGCGCGACGAAGGTTGGACGCACGCGTGGGGGATCGGCCGGCATAAGCTGGGCAGCCAGATCTTCGATTACTGGCAAGACCCATGGGGCGACAAGCACGAGCACTATTGCGACGGCGACCTCTTTACGGCGGACGCGCCGACGGGTGTCCATGCGGTGAGCCGCGAGGCGATGGCCCAATGGGGACCGACGATGCCACGCAGCTTCACGAAGCCCAGGTTCACACCCGCGAGCGTCGTGGCACTTTTCAGAAACCTGCGCCGCAGCCCCGACCTGACGTTGAGCAAGCTGCGCACGTTGGCGAAGCTTTTCGCCTGAACCACCCCCACTTTCACAGAATCCGGAGATCGATAAATGGCACTTCACGTTCTGCATTACCTTCATGATGGCCGCGCCCAGTGGGGCGTAGTCGCCAATGGCGCCATCACGCCGATTCATGGCGAATTCAAGTCGACGGCCGAGTTTATTGAAGCCAATCCCGTCGAACGGCTGGCGGTACTGGACGGTTCTCCGATTCCCGAATCGGATGTGCAATGGCTGTCGCCCGTGACGGCCAACCAGCAGTTCATCTGCCAGGGCGCGAATTATCGCCAGCATATGATCGACTCGGGCATGGACCCGGACGTGAAGAAATTCAACATGATCTTCACGAAGGCGACGAGCTGCATCGTTCCTGCCGACTCGCCCCTCGTGAAGCCCAGGGAGGTGCAGTTCCTCGACTACGAGATCGAACTCGGTCTTGTGCTCAAACGCGACGTCACCTCCCGCGAAACGGTCACCGACGAGAACCTGCATGAGTACATTGCTGGCGCCGTGATCGTCAACGACTACTCCGCGCGCGATATCCAGATTCCGCAGATGCAGTTCTACAAGGGCAAGAGCTACCGCACGTTTGGCCCTGTCGGCCCTTACCTTTGCCTCCTTGAGAAACATGATATTCCGAAGTTGAAAGAGCTCGTGCTGACACTGACGGTCAATGGAACCGTCCGCCAGAATGACACGACTGCGGGTCTCGTCTATGGACCGGCAGAGACCTTGACGGAGCTTTCCGGCGTGCATGATCTGCGCATCGGTGACCTGCTCGCGACGGGCACGCCATCTGGCTGTGCACTGAGCATTCCATCGCCCGAAAAGCAACGCGCCGCGGCGCAGCTGCCTGAAGCGGAAAAATGGCGTCTTTTCCTGAAGATGCAGGCGGACAGGCCGCAGTACCTGAAGGTGGGGGACGTCGTGGAGGCGCATATCGTCAGCCACGATCGCTCGATCAATCTGGGCGTGCAGCATAACGTCGTTGTGGAAGAGGCAGCATGAAAGGCATCGCAAACGTAGACGAAGTCCTTGCCATCGAAACGCAAGGGCTGCCGGCGGATCTCCCGTCGAGCACCTACGAGATGATCTGCCGGGGCGCGGCGATTAATCCATCGGCACCGGCACTTTCGTTCTTTGCAACGGCCGACGACTATCGGAACGCCGAGTGCTGGACATATAGTGAACTCGTCCGAGATATCACGCGCACCGCGAACATGTTCTCGCGCCTCGGAGTACAACGCGACTCAGTCGTCGCATATGTTCTGCCCAACCTCCCTGAAACGCACTTCGTGATCTGGGGTGGGGAGGCCGCCGGAATTGTCTGCGCGATCAATCCATTGCTTGAGCAGGAAGCCATCGGCCAACTCCTCAACGCTGCAGGCGCCAGCGTGCTGGTAACGCTGGCGCCGTTTCCCGGAACTGATCTTTGGCAAAAGGTACAAGCGGTGCTGCACAAGGTTTCTTCGCTGAAGGATCTGGTGCTCGTGAATCCGGCCGAACGTGTGACGGGTTCAAAACAGTCCGCGACGCGGATGCTGCAGCGTAACGAGTGCTCAAGGCTGCACGGCGAGGGCGGCGTGCGAGGCGCGGTTCCTGCGCATATCGAGATCCACGACTTCGGCGTTGCCATCGCGCAGGAGTCGGGAACGGTACTTCAAGGCGCGCGGCACTTTGGCGCCGACGACGTGTCGTCGTACTTCTGTACGGGCGGGACGACCGGCCTGCCGAAAATTGCGATGCGCCGCCACGGCAATGAGGTGGCGAATGCCTGGAGCACGGGTCAATTCTTCGGCGACAGCGTCGGGCCAGGCAAGACGCTTTTCTGCGGACTGCCACTCTTCCACGTGAATGCCGTCATGGCAACGGGTCTCCTGCCTTTTTCCAAAGGCGCCCAGGTCGTGCTCGGCACGCCACAAGGCTATCGCGGCGATGGCGTTGTCAAACGTTTCTGGGAAATCGTCGAGCATCACCGCATCAATTTCTTCAGCGGTGTCCCGACGCTTTATGCGGCGTTACTCGATATTCCAGTCGGCGAGCACGATGTGAGTTCGCTGGAGTACGGACTGTGCGGTGCGGCTCCCATGCCGGTCGAAGTTTTCCGGACTTTTCAGGAAAGGACGCGCATCCGGATTCTCGAGGGCTATGGCCTGACCGAGGGGACCTGCGTGAGCAGCGCCAACCCGCCGCTGGGGGAGCGCAGGCTGGGCTCAATCGGGCTCCGCATTCCGGGCCAGGCGATGAAAGCCGTCATCGTCGACGCTGACGGGCGATATGTACGGGATTGCGAGATCGATGAGGTCGGCCTGCTGACTATTTCCGGCCCGAACATTTTCCTCGGGTATATCGTGCCCGAGCAGAACAAGGGGCTCTGGCTGGACCTCGGCGATGGCAGGTGCTGGCTCAATACCGGCGACCTCGGTCGATGCGATGTCGATGGTTATTTCTGGCTTACTGGTCGCAAAAAGGAAGTGATCATTCGTGGCGGTCACAACATCGATCCGGCAGCGATCGAGGAACCGCTCTATCGCCATCCCGCCGTCAAGATCGCGGCGGCGGTCGGTCGTCCCGATGCACACGCCGGGGAGTTGCCGATTGCCTATGTCCAGCTCAAACCGGGTGCAACCGCGACTGAGGACGAACTCGCCGAGTTCGTGCGACTCGAGATAGGCGAGCGCGCGGCACTGCCTAAACGGATCAGAATCCTGGATGCGATGCCGTTGACAGGCGTGGGCAAGATTTTCAAGCCGGGGCTGAAACAGCGCGAAACGGTAGACGCGTTACAGTCGGCACTCGTGGAGGCTGGCGTCGAGGGAGCAACCGTTAGGATCATTGAAGATACTTCGCGCGGGCTTTCGCTTCACGTCGAACTTCCCGACCCCGCGCTCGAAGCAGTGGCGACTTCCGCGCTCGGGCGCTTTCCGTTCGCATTTTCGCTTTCGGTTGCCGCGAGGCCATCGCGGAGCGAGCAATGTTGATGTACCAGCGGCGATAGAGAGTTAAACGCTCGCGTCGGTTTAGAGGAAAGAGGATGAATACTGCTTCAGAAAGGTCCTTGCGTTCGCTTGTTGAAAAATGGCTCGGGCCAATATCGGCGACTGCGTGGTAAGGATAACGCGAAAGCGTATTTCCACATAACGTGTACGAGGCAGTAGCGGTGTTCTAAACATTCGTGCCTGTTTCATGTCATTTAGTAAAACTACCTAATCAGACATAACCGGCGGACCTGATAAGCGGTCGAAGCCTATGAGGAACGACGCAACGACCCCAGACGGAGCGCCGCATCGGTTCCACAGGAAGCACCACGGGTTCACAAAAATGCCCGGGCAACGAGACAGGAGAAGACACGTGAGGAATTACAGACAAATGATCAGCTCTGCCGGTATGGCGGCTTGCCTCTGCTCGGCTGCGCTGACCGACAATGCAAACGCCCAGTCGGCGGGAAGCATTACGCTGTCCACAGGATGGCTTCACATCGCGCCACAGGGCGACGCAACGCCACTCACCGTGGAGAGTATTGGCGGCGAAACGGTGAATCGCCAGCTAGCCGGTAGTGGGGCGCATGCGACGTCAACGAATACGGTGGGAATTACCACCGAGTACTACGTCACGGACAACATTGGCGTCGCGATGCTTCTGGGACTGCCATTGACAGTAAATCTGGTTGGCGATGGGACGCTGGAGAAGTATGGCAACCTCGGCTCGACGAGGCCAATGCCGCCCGCCATCGAACTTCGATACCACCTGTTTTCGGCCGGCTCGAAATTCCGTCCATTCATCGGTTTGGGTGTGAACTATACGTGGTTCACCCAGGTTCGGACAACCAATAGCCAGTTTGTCACTGATAGCGTTGGTCCAGGTGGTTCGGCACACGCAACACTCAGTTCATCGTGGAGTCCGGTATTCGAGATCGGGGCAAGTTACGCCATTACAAAACACTGGTCTGTCGGAACCTCTGTGAACTATATGCCGGTGAAGACCAACCTTACGTTAGACGGACACACCGCGACTGGAACGCAGATCGTTTCCAAATCGACGCTCCGGCTCGATCCCCTGAGCGTCTTCCTGAACGTCGCCTACACGTTCTAGCGCGTACGACTTGTTAATGCACCGATCGAGAGATTTGAATGCCCATCGAAGACATCGACTACGTTATTTTTCGCGCCCCGGGCCTGGCTGCGGTCCGCGACGTCATGCCACCGCTAGCGCACCCCGCTTCCCTTTGGATCGAATAATGAAACGACAGGTCCTCAAGACTATTCTTTTTGCTTTGCCCAAGGTTCTTGACCTGACGGCACGCCGCTTTCCCGCTTATCGTGATCGCCTGAAGGAGCGCGATCTCGTGGCCTGGATCGGACTCGCGGATCAAAGCATCGGTCGCGTCATCAAGTTCAGGAACGGACGCGTCCGTTCTAGCGCCGGCAGACATCCGCGGCCCGACGTGAGCATGGTCTTCAAGGACGTCGCCACCGCCCTGAAGTTCCTTTCTCCCAATCAGGACCAGGGCGAAATCATCCACGCTGCCAAGAACTTCAAGGTGGTCACCGAGGGCGAGGACGAACTGCTGGTTTGGCTCATGCAGACCCTGAGCATGATGCGGACCGTCGGCCTGCCGATGGGCACGCCTTTGCGCGACGGCACCCGCCGCTACACCACCTGCACCAACGGCGGGCCTCTGTTCGTCTACGTCAAGGATGGCCGCGTCGTTCGGGTGACGCCCATCGAGCTGGACAGCACGGATGCGCCAAGTTATGTGATCGAGGCGCGCGGCCGCCGTTTCAGCCCGCCACGGCGTGGCCTGGTCGCGCCCCACGCGTTGACGCTCAAGTCGCTGGTCTATTCCGACAAGCGCATCCTTCATCCCATGAAGCGGGTCGACTTCGACCCTGACGGCGAACGCAATCCCCAGAACCGGGGCAAATCCGGCTATGTGCGTATCAGTTGGGACGAGGCCCTGGACATTGTCGCCAGGGAAATCAACCGGCAGAAGCGCGTTCACGGTCCCGGTTCCATCACCTTCCCGATGTCGTCCCATCACCAGTGGGGCAACGTGGGTTACTACCTCAGCGCGCTGACGCGCTTTGCCAACCTGATCGGCTTTACCCGGGTTGCGGCCAATCCGGATAGCTGGGAAGGCTGGTACTGGGGTGCCATGCATCATTTCGGCAACTCGATGCGCGTCGGCGTGCCATCCGGCTATGGTGGCGTCGAGGACTGCCTGAAGGAAGCCGACATGATCGTGTTCTGGTCCTGCGACCCCGAAAGTACCAACGGGGCCTATGCGGGATTCGAGGGGACTCCGCGGCGCCTGTGGGCCAAGGAACTCGGCATTGAGTTCGTTCATATCGACCCGCACTGCAACCCCACCGCGCAGTTGCTGGGCGGGCGCTGGATTCCGGTCCGACCGCAAACCGATGCTGCTCTCGCCACCGCCATCATGTACGTGTGGGCCGTGGAGGGCCTGTACGACGAGGATTACATCGCCACCCGCACGACCGGTTTCGACGAGTGGAGGGCCTATCTTCTGGGCGAATCCGACGGCGTTCCCAAGACGCCCGAGTGGCAGGAGGGCGAAACGGGCGTGCCCGCCAAGGACGTCCGTGCGCTTGCGCGCCGATGGGGGAACAGGAAGGTCCATCTCGCGGTCGGGATGACCGGCGCGGGATTCGGCGGCGCGGGCCGCGGTGCGACCGGAGCGCAATGGGCGCGCTGCATGATCATGATGATGGCGATGCAGGGCTGGGGCAAACCGGGGGTCAATTTCGGCTGCCTTGAAGCCGGTGTGCCCCACGACCTCCATTTCTATTTCCCCGGCTACGCGGACGGCGGCATATCCGGCGACCTGGCGTGGACCGCCAATGCGGTGAACAATTACCAGCGCATGCCGCACATTCTGTCCATGAATCCGGTCAAGCAAATGGTCCCGCGGCAGCAACTGCCCGACGCCATCATCAACGGCCATGCGACGGGCTACCTTTGGGACGGCATGTCCCAGGAAGCCCAGTTCGCGCCGTTCAGCTACCCCATGCCCGGATATTCGCCGATCCACATGATCTACCGCTACGGTGGGTCCGCCTTCAGCACGGTGACGAATTCCGGACGCTGGGCTGAAGCCTACCGGCACCCGAGCATCGAGTTCGTGGTCAACCAGTCGATCTGGATGGAGGGCGAGGCCCAGTTCGCCGACATCATCCTGCCGGCGTGCACCGCGCTGGAGCGCTGGGACATCGGCGAATGGGCGAATTCAGGCGGCTACGCCCATCATGGGTTTAGCACGGTCAATCATCGCGTGATGACGCTGCAGCACAAGTGCATCGAGCCTTTGGGCGAGTCCCGTTCCGACTACGACATCTTCACTGCCATCCTGACCCGGCTGGGCCTTGGCGGGGTGTTCACCGAGGGATGCAGCGAGCTGGACTGGGTCAAGCGGGTCTTCGACTCGTCGGACCTGCCTGATCACGTTTCGTGGCGCGAGTTCTGCCGCAAGGGCTATTTCGTCGTGCCGCCCGAGAAGCCCGAGTTGCGCCATCCGGTGGACATGCGCTGGTTCGCGGAAGGCCGGCGCAAGGACCTGCAGGAACCCCATCCGCTGCCGTCCCAGTTCGCCGAAAAATTCGGCATGGGCCTGCAGACGCCGAGCGGCAAGCTGGAGTTCGTGCCCGAGTTGCTGAAGCGGCACACTGCGGACAATCCCGAGCGACCACCGCTCAACCGATACATCCCGTCCTGGGAGGGGCTGCGTTCGGACCTGGCCCAGCGTTATCCGCTGCAGTTGATCGCCACTCACAGCCGTTACAGCTTCCATACCCATTGTGATGGCAAGAACTCCTCGGTCAACAGCATCGATGACCATCGCGCGCTGATTGGCGGGCACCGCTTCTGGCTGCTGAGGCTTGGTCCGGCCGACGCGGCTATTCGAGGCATTGCCCATCGCGACCTCGTCAAGGTGTACAACGACCGCGGCGCGGTGATTTGCGCAGCCGACGTCTCGCCGCTGGTTAGCGCGGGAGTGGTCAAGTCGTATGAGGCGAGCGCCGAATTTCAGCTGGTCGAAATAGACGGCGAGTGCGTCGAGATTGGCGGTTGCATGAACATGCTCACCCCTGACCGGCCTCAAACCGCCGGCACGAGCAGCATGAGCCCAAATTCCTGCCTGGTGCAGGTCGAGAAGTGGCAAGGCACCGAAGCGTTCATGCTCGGTCGCGCCGCGTGAGGAATTTCGAATGAGCAAGTGGAACCTGATTATCAAAGTGGGGCGTTGCGAGAACTGCCAGAACTGCGTGATCGCCGCGCGGGACGAGCATGTCGGCAACGACTTCCCCGGTTATGCCGCGCCCGCCGCCGCCAATGCCGACAGCCCGATCCAGATCCTGCGCCGCGTCCAGGGCGACTCGCATATGGTCGAAACCACGTATCTGCCGGTCATGTGCAACCACTGCGACGAAGCGCCTTGCTTGCGGGTGGGCGGCGACGCCATTCGCAAGCGCGCCGACGGCGTCGTCATCATCGATCCGGACAAGGCTCGAGGCCGCAAGGACATCGTGAAGTCCTGCCCGTACAAGGCGATCGTCTGGAACGATGAGCTGCAACTGCCGCAGACCTGGATTTTCGATGCCCATCTACTCGACCAGGGCTGGCCCCAGCCGCGTTGCCAGCAGTCGTGCCCCACCGACGTCTTCGAGACGGTCAAGCTCGATGACGCTGCGATGGCCGAGAAGGCCCAGCGCGAGGGGCTCAAGGTCTTGCGGCCTAACCTGGGCACGAAACCGCGCGTGTGGTACAGCGACCTCGAGCGCTGGGAAACCTGCTTCATCGGCGGAAGCGTCAGCGCGCGGATGGGAGATGTGGTCGAGTGCGTCACGGATGCGGTCGTAGCCCTTTACCTCGGCAATCAGAAGGTGGCGGAGACTGTCTCTGACTGCTTCGGCGATTTCCGCTTCGGTGGTCTCACCAAGGGAAGCGGTCTTTACAGAGTCGAAATCCGTCATGCCCTCGGCAGCGCCTGGCGCAAATGCGAATTGGGCGAAAGCGTTTACCTTGGGGAGCTCAGCCTCGCACAGTCGATAAACGGTATGGAAGTCGCGTGATCATGGGCACCGCAACGAAGCTGCTTGCATGAGACAGGCGGACCGCTCACGCTTCGGTATGACGGTTCCGTTTTCCTCTCACGTGTGCCAGATTTCGTTGACTTTATTGACAACAAAATCATATATGAGTCTAATGTCAAATAAACCGCGAGACGGCCTGATCGGGCGTCGACGGATCATTGCGAAACCCGTCATCTGACAAGCATGCCGATCTGGCGGCACCGCAGATGTCGGCCTGACCGGTACTTTATGCCATGAAGCGGGAACGCCTGACACGGGCACAGCGCAGAGAGCAGACGCGCGAATGCCTGCTCGAGGCTGCGCGGAAGATGTTCGTTAAAAAGGGATTCGCCGCGACAAGCGTGGAGGACATCGCTGAGGCGGCTGGCTATACGCGCGGCGCGTTCTACTCAAACTTCGGCGGCAAGCCGGATCTGCTGATCAGGTTGTTGCGCCGCGATGACGATAGGGCGCGGACGAATCTCCTGGCGATGGTGGAGAAGGGCGGCACGCCCGATGAAATGAAGGACCGCGCCATCGCGTACTACAGCCAATCTTTTGTTGAACACGATTGCTTTCCACTTTGGGTCGAGGCCCAGTTGCTCGCGTGCCGGGACACTCCGTTTCGGGAGCGCATTAACGCCTTCCGGCAGGAGAAGCTGGAACAGATCAGCGCGCACATCTGCATGCTTTCGGAGCGCAACGGCAGGCCGTTGCCCCTGCAGGCCGAGGCTCTCGCGGTTGGCCTGGTGAGCCTGTGCGAGGGCGTGCAGTTCTTCAGGATGTGCAGTCCGCAAACGGTGAGCGACAAGGTGCTTCAGACAGTGCTTGCCGGATTTTTTTCGTGCGTGTTGTCGCGACAGCCGGAAGAAACAGTCTACGACAGTCATCGCCCGGACGTACCCATGGGCGCACCATAGCGACTCATATGACTGAATGGACTGGCACAGCCCAATTCCCGCGGCAGCCCCTTCCGGGTGAACGCGGCATGGCGGCGCCGAGCTGTCGCCAAGGCGACGCAACCGCTCGATAAGTTACCGCGGGCATCAGTCGGAGGCATCGACAGGTGCCACTCCACCCCCGCTCGCCACAACAGCACATTGGCCGCACGCCACGCGCCTTCGGCTGTTGATCGAGACGACCAGCGCGCAGCATTTCAATTCCCGACGTGCAAGAAAGAACCGGATGAGTTCGGGGCCAACCCGCCGTTCGCGCTTTTTGCATCTGTCACTCATATCTGACATGCAAACCATATATGATTGCATTGTCAGTAGTGACGAGAAGGCGTACAATCCACGCGTCGATGAAACGTGCGATCCGAAAGTCGTTATGACTGACGGCGCGCGGGTCGTCAACGCTACTCGTGATGGGCGCGGAGGTCTCGATACGTGGGTGAATCAGTGAAGGATATAGTCTCCGGACAGGCGCTCGGGTTGCGCCAGATGTTCGCCAAAAGTGCTACGCGTGTGGTCGCTGTCACAGGCGGCTCGAAAGGAGTCGGCCGTACGGCTGCCGTTGTCAACCTGGCGATGGCGCTGACCAGACAGGGTATGGACGTGCTGGTGGTGGACGAATGTCCTGGCGCGCGGTCGGCGAGCACAATGCTTCAAGATATTCACGCCGCAGGCGTGTTCGCTCCCGCGGTACATCGCAACTTGCCGCGCGTGCTGGCCGTTGACCGTGGTCGACGTCAGTTCCACTCGACTGGCACCGGCCATACGGATCACGAAAACTTCGCTGGCCTGCAGTACGACGCGGTGCTCACGAGCCCGCCGAACTTCGTGCTGATTGATGCCGCGCTTGCTGGCAACGGCGCGTTTTCACCACTTGCGTTGCAAGCCCACCACGTCATCGTCGTCATGCACCTGTCGGCCGCTGCAGTAGCAGACACTTACGTTTGCATGAAGCGCCTGCGTCTCGCACAGGGCATCGAGGAATTCCGCATCATTGTGAATCTGTTCGATGGTGAAGCGGACACCCACGCGCTGCTGGAAAGTCTCGGAGCCATCGCCCGCGATTATCTGGCTGTCTCGGTTCTCAAGGCAGGCTGCATCTCGATCGATCCGTGTATCGCGCAAGCGGCAGAGCTTTCGCGCTGCGTCGTCGATGCATTTCCTGGGTCCCCGGCGGCGAGCGATTTTGCACGCGTTGCTGCCGATATGCAGTCCTGGTCGAGACGGCCCGCAGCGTCCCGGCTGCTACCTGCGACAACGCACATGGCGGCACGGGGGCAGCGCACGCATAGGGCTTTGGGCCCGGCAGCAGCATACCGGTAAAGCCTCGAAGAACGATCTCCCCGACCCAGGGGACTTGCCGGAACCACGGTGTTTTTCGGGTAGGCGCCGTTCATGAAAACGTGACTATGTTCGCAGGGGCAAAGACATCAAAAAGCTCTTTGCCGACGCAATCGGACCGGTAATTATCGACGGAAGAGAGCAGCTATGGTGGGCAGCGCTCACGCGAAGCGCAAGCGTTCGAGCTTGCACAGAGGGAGCCAGGTGATGAATCGCGTTGTTGATCCGTGGAGTATGACCGTCAGAAGGCTTGGCGATTGGAGACTTAACGAACGAGCCACTGCGCACGGATCTGCCTTGAACGGTTCCTCTGTTCGACAGTCGATCGCTTCGACCGGTAAGCCAATCATACGGGTACTCGACCAACCGACCGCGCAAACACTGATCGTTTCATGGTGCGATGCGCGCTCCGGACACTATGGATACCAGACATGGTGCGGAGGCGCCGCGCGGGTGCCAGGCATCTGTGCGCTGACCGGTCGGCTAATCGAAGTCGGAGATGCCATCTACAGGCCGCGCCTCACTGGGCCCACACCGGCTAATGCTCACGCAATGATCTGTGCGAGAAGCGTTAGCCTGATAGAACAGCCGATCTGATGTGATTCGGTTCTCTGGTGTCTCTACGGCAGAATGCTCAGCGCTTTCACGTGCGGCGGTGAACCAGGCGCATCCACGCGCGCGAGGCGTGACCGGACAGTACCCCTGGTCGCGGTTGCACGGCATTGGACTATGTTCCACAGCGTGCGGTGCGGTACAGGTCCACGAACAGGACTGATATCCAAAGGATATCTACACAAGTCGTCAGATAGCAGATGGGACGTGAACCATGGAATACATTGAAAGCTTGCGCCTGTTCCGGAGTATCGTCGAAGTCAAACACTTCAGACGTGCCGGGGAAATGATGGATCTCTCGCCATCGGTCGTTTCGCGGGCGATCGCATCGCTGGAAGAGCGCCTGGGCACGCGACTCTTCCATCGCTCGACCCGACAGTTTTCGCTGACGGAAGCCGCGGAGCGTTTTTACGATGGATGTTGTCGCATCCTGGATGACCTCGATTGCCTGGAAGCCAGTGCGGCGGGCCACGGTCGAGTGCCGGCGGGCATGCTGCGACTGGTCGCACATACGACCACCGCATTGACGTGGCTCGCACCGCTGATTGCGTCCTTTAAACGCAAGCATCCGAACGTCACCCTGGATATCACATTGACCGAGCGGCCCGTGGACCTGACGGCCGACGGTTACGATCTGGGTATCGTCCTGCCTTTCATGCTGGCGACGGATCTGGCTGTGACGCGGCTGCTGCAGCGGTTGCCGCTGGTCGTTGTCACAACGGAAGCTTATCTGGGCAGGCGTCCTCGGCCCCGGCATCCGGCTGAGCTGGCCGACCATGTGTTCGTCACGGTCCCTCCTTCGATGCACAAACCCTGCGTCACCTTTCGAATGGAACAGGAAAACATCGCGGTCCCGATCAGCTACGAAATTGCGTCGAACAATCCCATATTCAATCGCGACATCGTACTCGAAGGATTCGGTATTGGTCTGCTTCCAATCGCCCTTGTTGAGCAGGACATAAAGGCCGGACGGCTCGTTCGTCTGCTGGAAGACTTCGAGATCGCCGATACTTTGGCCGAGGTCCGCCTGGCATACATCGGACGCGCACTGTTGCCCGCGAAAGTCAGGGCGTTTATCGACCATACCGCGGAGTTCTTCGAGCAGGGCATGGGACCTTCCACTGCTGGTTAGGTGGCGCACGCGGGTGAGTCCGCGGCTTGCGACGCAGCACACACGCGGCGCGCACGAGCTCATCCGAGACGTTGGCGCGCTGCGCGATCGCGGCGAGCTTCTCATCGAGCACGCCGGCGAACGCGAGCAGGTCATCGCGCTGGTTCTGCAGCGCGATGCGCACCGGGCGGATGCGGCGCGCATCCAGCGCTTCGCGCACGCCCAATTCCTCGACGATGCAAGCTTCTCTGCAACCAGGCAACGGAATGAGCAGTTGTGCCGGGTTCAGTCGCTTCGCTTAAGGAGATTCATGAGATGGACCAGGTTACCCAGCTGACACGCAATCACGAGATCGCATTGAAAATCCTGCGCCTGTTGCACAATCGCCTGGAAGAGGCCCGGCAACGGTTCGGGCAGAGGACGAGCGACGCAATCAAGGGGGGCGACGGCACGTCCGAGCTCACCATTCCCAACCTGGCGCAGTTCACACCATGGGGTGCCTGGCACTATACGGCCGATTTCGCGCAGCGCTCCGTCCTGTTCTGGGATGCCTTGCGTCAACGCGGCAACGAGTTCATCGAGCGCAACAAGGCCGGGATCAAGCCGGCGTTGCATTTCGACTATGACACAGTGCTCGACGCGAGGCACTTTGAGCGGCCCGTCAACTACGCTCTGCTGTCGATACGGCCGCCGGAGGGTGTCGTGGTCGACGTGAAGAAGCGCCCGTATCTGATCATCGATCCGCGCGCCGGGCACGGTCCCGGCATCGGGGGCTTCAAGGACGATTCGCAGGTCGGCGTTGCCCTGCGCGCCGGTCATCCCGTCTACTTCGTCGTGTTCTCCCAGGAGCCAGAGCCCGGCCAGACCCTGCTCGACGTGTGCGCGGCCGAGCAGCAGTTCGTACGGAAGGTGCGCGAACTGCATTCAGACAGCCCAAAGCCCGCGATCGTCGGAAATTGCCAGGGCGGCTGGGCCGCGATGATGCTTGCCAGTTCGTCGCCGGAAGACACCGGTCCCATCCTGGTCAACGGTGCGCCCATGTCTTACTGGAGCGGGGCGTGGAGCGAGAGCGAGGTGCCCAATCCAATGCGTTATGCCGGAGGCATTCTGGGCGGCACGTGGCTCTCGTCCCTGGCGGCCGATCTTGGCAACGGCAAGTTCGACGGCGCGCATCTCGTGAACAACTTCGAGTATTTGAACCCCGCCAACACGTTCTGGGACAAGTACTACAACGTGTTCGCCAACATCGATACGGAACCGGCGCGCTTTATCGAGTTCGAGCGGTGGTGGGGCAGCTACTACCTGATGAACCGGGAGGAGATCGAGTGGATCACCCGTAACCTCTTCATCGGCAACAAACTGTGGTCCGGCGAAGTGTCGGGCCCGTCGGGCAAATCCTTCGATCTGCGTGCCATCCGCTCGCCCATCATCCTTTTCGCATCGATGGGCGACAACATCACGCCGCCGCAACAGGCGTTCAACTGGGTCGCTGACATATACAGCAGCACCGAGGAGATCAAGGCGCGCGGCCAGGTCATCGTCGCCCTGATGCACGAGGACGTCGGCCATCTCGGCATCTTTGTTTCCGGCAAGGTAGCGAAGAAGGAATACACGCAAATCTTCAACGTGCTGGAGACAATCGAGACGCTCGCGCCGGGCCTCTACGGCATGTCGATCAAGGAGGGAAAGGGCGCAGACGGCAAAACGGAATACGAGGTCTCGCTCACCGAACACCGGCTGGAAGAAGCCGTCGAGCATTTCAACGAGTTGCGGCGCGAGGACGAAAAGCCGTTCAAGGCCGTGGCGGTGGTGTCGGAGTTCAACCAGCGAGCCTACGAGCTGTTCGTTCAACCCTTTGTGCAGCATGCGTCGAACGAGATGACCGCGCGGTTGCTGCGCGATTTTCATCCGTTGCGTCTGCAGCGCTGGGCATTCTCGGACCTGAATCCGTGGGTGGCCGCGCTGCGTCCGATGGCCGATGCTGTCAGAGCCAGCCGGCAGCCCTCGAGCGACCTCGAACCCTGGCGCAAGGTGGAGCAGCGCGGCTCAGAACTGATCAGCGCCTCGCTCGACCAGTTCCGGGCGGTAAGAGACGCCAGCATCGAAGCACTGTTCTTCTCCATCTACGCGAATCTTTTCGCAATGTACGACCCGGACCGCCTCGGCGAGCATGGGGCCGGCACGTCCGCCGCCGCCGATCCTCGCAGCCTGCCGTTCGTCCAGGCGGCGCTCGCCTCGCTGAGGCAGGGCGGCTACAACGAGGCGGTCGCGCGCACCGCGTTCCTGCTCGCGCCAAAGGGCGAGCCGCTGCCGCTATCGCGCATCGAGACAGTCAAGCAACTGGTCGATGAATATGCCGACGACCTGCCGCATTTGCCTCCTGCCGATTGGCGGCGCATTCGCGGGGAGCAGGAACTCATCGCGACTTTTGAGCCGCAACAGGCTATCCAGACGTTGCCCGATCTGCTCGCCAGCCCGGAAGACCGAAACCGGCTCCTGACCTTGCTCGACAAGCTGCTGGCCGACCGGCGGGTGCTGCGCATCCCGCCGACACCCGCGCAGGAAGAGGCGCTGCGCGCCATCCGGTCAGTGCTCGGCGCGACAACCGCGCTCGAGTCGCAGCCCCAAAAGGCCCACGCACCGCGCGTTCGGGCCACGGCATCGTGAGTGCCGCCACCCCGTCAGTGAGGGAACCCGCCATGGAATCCAGACACGTCAAGTACCACGAGGCAGATCCCTTTCGCGTTCAGGCGGCGCCGCCCCAAAGCTACCATCGCGAGTTTCCGAAAACCGTCATTCCCGTCACGACGGCGGACGCGCCGGGCGCCTGGCGAGGGCAACCTCGATGTCGAGTCGAAGTCAGCATGCAAGTGCCTTCACAACCTCGAACAACTGACCGCGGCCGCCTTGCTTCGTCAGTCGCAGCGGCCGATTGAACTGGCGTCAATCGGAAGGCCTTGGTCGAAAATCGTGGACCTCGATCGCGACGAGAGTCGGAGCTGGCAATGGAGCATTGCCAACCGGCAGCGGCTTTACCGTCCTGCGAGTCGGTACCAGGAATCCATCGAATTCGCGAAAGTCCTCGCAGATGTGAGCGGCCCGCGCCCAGCGTCCGATAACCATGGCGGTGTAATCGATCCTGCAAAGGCGATGTTGCCTATCGAAATAGAAATCCTGGACCCGGCTGTGCGTTGGAATGTCGCTGGGAAAGGTCGCCCGGATTCTTGGCCATATCCCGGCCGAAGTCGCCAGTGGCGGAAGTTCTTTGAACGTAAAGCCGCCGCGCAAGAATAAGAAAGGTGCTGTCAGATAGTTCCAGAACGCGTAGGCGCCGAAATAGACAAAGTCGAGGTCGTCCCAGTAGATTTGCCGTCGCCAGCCACGAAATGCTGTTCGCGGTCCGTCGCGGCGAGCCAGGATAGCCCCGTCTCGCCCGACGACGCGAACAAGTTCTTCTCCTTGAAGTTCACTCGTTTCGCCAACCTGCGGAAAATCGTGGAAAGCGAAACGAGGCTCGTGTGTCGACGCGCGAACCTGCACCTGTCGCAGTATCGGCCGTCGCTTTGCGGTGAACAGAAGGCCGCAGGCGGAAACCGTCGCCTCGATCTCCGCCAGTTCGGCCCATCGCGCTGCACCGCCGTGCGCCTCAATCGCTGCTCGGATCGAATCCGGCAATGCGTTGCTCTGTTCCATGTCGATGCTCCTCCATTACCGCGTTGCCTGCGCGCCTACCGGTGAGTCCAGGAAACGATGGTTTGATAGATGCCAATTAGTCGGGAGCCCGATATCGCGGGAAGCCTTGTAAAAAGCATCCAAGATCAGCTTCCATCTTTCAACGTCCCGCTATACCGAACGTTTCTCGCCCAAACTGGATAGCGCACGCCGGTGCTCAAGCGGCCCCCATCGCACATCAGCGGGCCAGGCGCTGACCGTGCACCCACCTTTCATATTTGCCTTTCCTATCATATATGATATTATAATCATGTATGATTCATTAAGCTTGCTCTCCTATCGCAGTGCGGCTCCCTCATTTCACGCCCGGCCGCGACCGAATGCAACACCGCTTACATAGGTATCGCGTGCATGAGCCAGATCTCTCAAATGCATACTCTTCGCCGCGCTTGCGCCGCGCGACAAATAGTTGCAGTCATTTTTCACCTTATCGCGCTGACGATGTTCGGCCTGATTCCGGTTGCCTCCAACGCAGCGACACTGCCGCCCCTTAGCATAGATGCTCCTGCTGATTCTTCGCCATCCATGGGCGCGGGCTCCGAGGCATTACAAAGGCTCGGTGCGCTTCAGGAAAAACAGGACCAGATCCGGCAGCGTGCTTCGACGGCAACAAGCGACGCGCAGCTGTCCGGGCTGGACGCATTGAGCCGGCGCGTTGCCGAAGACGTCGACAGGCTGATAACCACGTCGCTGGAGCCCGATCGCGCGAAAACGCATGCCCAGCTCGACGTACTCGGAACAGCACCCGCTTCCGAATCCGCCGCGGAAACTCCCGCGGTCGCCGAACAGCGCAGCGTTCTCGCCGCTCAGCAATTGCAACTCGATGCCGAACTCAAGCAGGCGGCAACGATCAAGGAGAACCTTGCCAACCTGAGCGCCCAGATCACGCGACTGCTGCAAAACCATCTGAAAGATCAACTGGCCCTTCGTTCCGACAGCATAGTCAGCGCCGCGTTCTGGGCGTCGGCGCTCCACCCGGACACGGCTGACTATCAACGTCTGCGAGACTTCAAGGCGCAGATCGACAGGCAGATTCAAACGACATGGCAACCGGGGCAGCGGGTTGCAACCGCCCTGCTTGTGCTGCTCGCCCTGGCCGTTGCAACGATTGGAACGCGGCTTCTTGACAGAGCATCAGAACGGTTCTGCCTACGCCGCCTTCCGGAAGGCCGGATACGGCGCAGCGCGATGGCGATCTCGACCGTGTTCGCGTCTTTGGTGACCACCATATGTGCCGTTGATCTGCTCTACTTCGCGTTGACCCGTCAGCAGGCGCTGCCTCCTGCGCTGCAAGGCTTCGCCAGCGAAATCATCAAACATGTTGTGACCTGCGCGCTGGTCGCTGCTCTCGGCCGGGCATTGCTTTGCACACGACATCCGTCATGGCGGTTGCCGGCCATCGCGGATCCCGTCGCTCGCGCGCTACGCCCTTTCCCACGGATACTGGCCGCACTGCTGCTGTTTTCAGGAGCCATCGAGCAGATCAACCGGGCCGTCGATACCAGCGTGCAACTTACGCTCTTTACTCGCGGCGTGGTGGCGTTGGTGGTCGCTCTGACCATCGGGATATCGCTTTTACGCGCAAACCGGGTACTCACTGCGATCGCCGCTGCCGGAGAATCGCCTGAGGCGCGTTCTACCCTCGCTGGCATTATTCATGCCGCCGTCAGCCTTGCCGTCGGAGCTTCTCTGATTGCATTGCTCTGTGGTTATGTTTCGTTCGCGCGGTTCCTGACTTACGAACTGGTCTGGTTCGATCTCGTACTGAGCAGCGTTTATCTGCTGACGAAGCTCGCTCATGACGTTTGCGAAACCGTATTTTCGCCATGCCACGCCAGCGGCAAAACAATCAGGCATCTATTCGGGCTGCAAGATGTTCATCTCGAACAGGTGGCAACGGTACTCTCCGCCATTCTTCGCAGCGCATTGATGCTCGCCGCAGTCATCGCACTGCTAACGGGCGGCCTCGGGACAACGCCCCGAGATCTGGTCGATAGCATTCTCGACGTACTCGGTGGCGAGCGATTACATGCGCTCAATATCGTTCCCGCCCATATCTTCAGCGCTATCTTTACCTGTGCAGTGTGCCTGTATCTGGTTGGGCTCATGCGCAAATGGCTGGACGCCGAGTTTCTGCCCAAGACGCAAATGAGTTCGGGTATGCGCGCGTCGCTGGTGACGGTCTTCGCCAACGTCTGCTATGTCCTCGTCGCGCTGCAAACCTTGTCCGTACTCGGCGTGAAATGGCATAACCTGGCGTGGATCGTCAGCGCATTGTCGGTAGGCATCGGCTTTGGTCTGCAGGAAATCGTTAAAAACTTCATTTCCGGGCTGATATTGCTTGCTGAACGGCCGGTCAAAGTAGGCGACATGATCAGTATCACCGGCATCGAAGGCGATATCCGGCGCATCAGTGTACGTGCGACCGAAATACAGCTCGCAGACAGATCAACGGTGATCGTGCCGAATTCGCACCTGATTTCTCAGAATGTGCGCAACGTGACAATGGGAAACAAAACGCAGGGGGTTGTCACACTGGCCCTTACCTTTGCGCTGGACGTCGATCCGGAGCAGGTGCGCGATGTTCTTCTGCAAGCTTACCTGGATCACCCATCGGTTCTCGATCGTCCCGCGCCATCGGTGATCTTTAGCCAGTTGACGCCTGACGGTATGACATTGACTGTTACCGGCTATGTCGGTAGCCCGAGAATCGCCGGGGATACCAGAAGCGATCTGCTATTTGCAATCCTGAAGCGACTACGTGCTGCAGAAATACCGCTGTCGATCTCTCGAACCGTCGTAGTCCGAAGTATGAGCGATATCATCTCGAACCAGGAACCCACCGATCGCAATTCCGGTCCGGTAGAGCTCCGTGTCCTGTCTGCAATCAGCGAGAATAGATAGTCGTCGAAGTGATTTCTCGCGGTCGTGGGACTGGTAAAAGCCGTTATCGGTGGCTTGCTGGCCCTCGTTACACCGGTGATCGCAGCTCTACGCTATCGCCCACGCGGAACCGCTTTCCGCCGGGCGAATCCAGCGAAACGCGTTCCTTGGTATAGGTTCCGTTCGCTTGCAGGCATTCCGAGTAACTGATAACTGTCATCCAGTCATAGACTTTTCCGTCCTGGGTCAGTGCAGCGATGCGCTCTGCCATGCCACGCGGCGCACGAGCGGTCTGCTGCAGTACACCGTAATAACGGCACTTGCTGTCCGCTGACCGTAGCACGACGAAGCCGCCGACCTGATTCGTACCTGCGACGTTTTCAACCGTTGCGTTCATCGAGGAATCGCCGGCTGCATGCGAACTCGCTGCGAATGAAATCAGCAGCGCGGCAAACCACTTTTGCATTAAAGACTCCTATGGGTTAAAGGAAGAATAGCGGCTGCTTTTGCGCCGACGGCATCGGTGGCGCGACCGGGAGCGTGAGTGTCGATTGCTGCCGGACCTATACCAATCAGTGCATCAGTGTAAATAACGGAGCCGGTATCCACCGCAAAACCGAGCACATGCTGTGTCAGATGTGGGTTGCAGTATAACGACAGCGCGTCGTTATTCGACGCGCGCAATTGTGAGTTGCCATTTCATGAACATGGAGGTTGGGTGGCTCGCGAATCGTTGACCTGCCCTGTCGTTTCGCGACCGCTGCGCGCGGATAGATGCCTCTCGACGTTGCAAGCACGGAAACAATGTATTGAAGAGAGCTATTTCTAATTAAACGATAAGAAGATGACGGACCTCAACGGAACGGGCACACGGGCTTCAAGGACCTTGCCTGGTCGTTGTTTCGCTAACCCGGCGCCTGTTGTTCCTGGCGCCCGAGACTGGAAGCTTCATCATGGCTAAAGCGTTCATGCCCGTTCTCACTGTCGTGTCAGTCATCGCTCTCCCCACGGGCACCTCTGCTCAGGGCAACGGTCCTCTGACGCGTGAGCTAGTGCACGAAGAAGTCATCCGACTGCAGCTAGCGGGCTCTGACCATCCCAACGGTGACGCACACTATCCGGCGAACATCCACGCGGCTCTGGCGAGCGTGGCGGCTCAACAGCAGGCGTTCAGTGGGCACGGTGGCGTGAAATTGGGCTCCGCAGTTTCGGGGGTACCGGCAATGGCTCAGTTGGCCTCGTATCGTTCTATCTACAACGAAAGTTGATTGGACATCACGGCGGGGCAAGCCGCAGCCTTGTCTGGCTTTCCATGGCGACGTCGGCGTACCCCCTCCGGACGCGAGGTTCAGCGCAAGGCGTAGATCTCGGGAATCTGCATTCGGGGTCGGCCGGCCCCGGAATCACCAGGTTCGGCCACGCGGGATTCACTTCAACCAGCACCAACGAGATCCCTTTTTTGTCGCGCAGCGGAATTCGCCCGGTTGAACCCGTTCGGTTTTTTGCGCCATGGCCTTACCGTTTTGCGCCGGGTCGCGGCAGGCCCGCTTCATCGAATAGGAGAAAGTTTGTGAGATCCAGGATAGTTTTGCTTGCGCTGATCGCGACTACGGCCGTATGCCTGAATAGCACCGCGCAAGCGCATGTGAGAGTCGGTGTCCTTGTGGGCATCCCGCCCCCCATAATCATGGCGCCCCCCGCCGTCGTCTACGCTGCGCCCGCCCCACTCGTCGTCCAGTCGGTCCAGCCAACCCCGACCACCGTCTACGTCGAAAAAACGCAGACGAGTCCGCCGTCGGGTACCTGGTGGTATTGCCCGGTGACAAAAAAGTATTACCCGTACGTGAAGGGGTGTTCGAGCGGCTGGGTGGAAGTGCCGGTGAGGCCAACCGGGCCGAAATGACATGAGCAAAATGAATTCTCTTTCTCTGGCAATGCGAACGAAACGGGGCGTATCCGCGCTAGTCACCGCCGCGGTCAGCCTGAGCTGCATCATCGCGCTCGACGGCTGTGCAAGCATGCCGATGGGTCCCACAGTGATGGCCCTGCCCGGCACCGGCAAGTCCTTCGATCAATTCCGCGCCGACGACGCGACATGCCAGCAATTTGCTTCCCAGCAGACCGGCGGCGTGAGCACCCAACAGGCCACAGCGACGGGCGCCCTGGGCGGTATGGCCGTCGGTACCGCGCTCGGCGCGGCGGCCGGTGCGGCGTTCAACGGCCGCCGCGGCGCAGCGGTCGGCGCAGGCGCAGGTCTGCTCGGCGGCAGCATGATCGGCGCCGGCATGGCGCAAAGCTCGGCCGCCAGCCTTCAACACCGCTACGACCAGGCGTACGTTCAGTGCATGTATGGCAATGGCCACCGGGTGCCTGTGCCGCGCAGCGCCGCCGATGCGTACCGGACGCACGACGAAGCGACGCCTCCGCCGCCGGCCTACGATACGGCGCCTCCGCCAGGTTACTGAACCAGGCACGCCGACCACGCTCGCGTTGTCGACGGGGAGCGAGCGCTTGAGCGCTTACTCCCGTCAGGTGGCCTGTGGAAAAGCCGACAGTTGTTCTCTCATCCTGTACGACGACTCTTGCAGTACGAGCTTTCCGCTCAACCAGAGTCGGTCTGACACGGCAGAAGGGCAGGGCAGTTCACGCCGCGGTCGCCTGTTGTGGTTTGAGACAAACGGCGTGAGGGCACGGATTACGCGGCACGGTGTGGGCGTCTGGCCGGGCTGCTTCTCGGTGTATTGGGCGATATCGCGTTGCAGGGGATTTGAGAGAAGAGGTATAGAGGGTCGGCCGGGATTCGTTAATATCTGAAGCTTAAGATATTCAAGATTACCCTCAACGGGAAATCAGGCGAAGCGCCATGCCGACGACGGCGCTACCGCCATTTTGCAGGCGGGATCGCGCGAGACGAACTAGGTTGCAACGGTTCGCATAATCCTGCACTTTTCCTACCGGCCGTGGTGGCCGGTAAGGAGAAGATCATGGCGGGCTTCAGTAAAGAGGCGAGCGAGCCGTCGCGTTCTTCGCGTCGGCTCGTATCTGCATGGCCGCTCTGGCGCCGAGCTTTGAGCAGGGCGCTACCTGCCTTCCCGTCAGACGGATTCCGCGGTCGTCCCCGATTGCGGTTCCGCGATGGGCGGCCGTCACTTGCCGCGCCTCCACCGCCCACGTAATGACAGTTCAATCGCGCCAATACCGACGCCAACCGTATTGGACGTTCAATGCGGTTGATACACTTTGAAAATTCCTCCACCGGGCTGCTTGCATCGCCAGCGGAAGCGTCATAGCCAGGCGCTTGCATGCCCGCGCCGCAACGCTCTGGCGCGGGCAGGACCGGGAACACTGGTTGCGGCTTGATCACGATGGCCGCGGTTAGCCACGGTCACCCGCAATCTCACATAGGAGAGCGTCATGACTTTGGACAAGAATTTGAATCGTCAGCCGTCGAATCCGGCGCAGCCCGGCCGCGACAGCGGACAGCAGCAACAGAACCAGACTCCTCCGACGCATCAAGGCGGCCAGCGGCAGCCCTGAGCGCGATGAGTGACGGCGTGACCAGGCGTCGTCGCTCGAAAAACCGGAACCCCGACGTAATAGCGCCGCTAATGGCGGATCGTGACTACGAAGGCGAAGTGGAAAAACTACACATCTATCTGTTCGGCGCGCACGATGCGGTTCGGCACGAGCAGGCGCTGATCCGGCTCGACAAGGCCGGCTACATGGTCACGCTCGCGCGGGTCGTGGTCGAAGATCTGCCGACCTATGCGCAGGCGCGCGACCGCTGCGAGCTGCAGAGTCTGATCCGACGAATCGCGCCGCGCGACACGCTCGTCGTGCTCGAGCTGGCCGCGCTCGGCTGCAACGCGCGCGACATCCTCGCCACCGTGATGCAGTGCCGGAAGGCCGGCGTGGCGCTGCGTTGCGTCGAAGTCGGCCATACCGATCTGGCCGGGCGCCCCGAGCCCTCGGCGGTGAAGGCATTGCGCGCGCTGGTGCGGCTCGACGCCGCGTGCCGCAGCCTGCGCAGCCGCGACAGTCTCGCGGCCGTTCGCGCGAGCGGCAAGCACACGGGCAGGCCACCGTCGCTTTCCGAGCAGCAGCGTCAACGCGTGCTGCAATCGCTCGGCAGAGGACAGTCGGTCAGCGAGGTCGCGCGGCGCTTCGGCACGTCGCGTCAGACCGTGATGCGCATTCGCGCGGACACGCCAGCCGTGTAGAAATTGCGTGCCGGAGCCGTTTGCGTCACCTTCTTACCGGATCTCTCATCGTGCAGCCCGCGCGGCGCGTTTCGCACGACTAATCGCGTGAAACGCGCCACTCCGTTCTGACATGTGCGCAGATGCCCCTGTCCGTAAAATTGTTACGGTCAGGGGCATCTGCTTTGCTTTGAAAGTTCATACGTCTAACCTCAATGTACAACAACCATATCAATGCCCGAGATCCGAACCCGAGGCGCGGCGCGCTGCCGTGTGAAAGCCATGAACGTAAAACGTCTGACTGTTTATGCAAGCCCGGGATCACTGCGAGTCGTCGAGGTCTGGAAAAGCCTGATCGAACATCGTGCGCAAGTGTGCGGCTGGTCCGCCCACGTGAACAACGAGGGCGGACGCGAGTCGCTGAGCGTCGATCTGGTCGATTGCCCTGCGGATCGCCTCGCGATTATCTCGGCCGCGTTGAGCTCGGGACCGATGACCGTGCTGGCGACCGACACTGAGTCGACCATCCGTTCCTCCTGAATGCGCAAGACCGCTGCGCCAGAGCTTTACCCTATGCCATAGCGCGCTCGCCCTTCGCGGCACGGCTTTTGAGCGGCCTCCGTGGCACTGCTCTCTAAGCGGCCCTTGTGGCCGCTTCTTTTTTTGGTGCGCCAGGCATGGCGCGCAGCGCCGTGAAAGGCGCTATCTGGATCGCTGTGGTGGCGAACTGGATGACTTGGGGGTGAGAGTCCCCTACACACCCGGCAAGGGGAAGTGTTAGCGGACGGCAAGGGTGTCCATCGTGAGGTGGAATCTGAAGGAAGCCGAAGGCAAAGCGCTGGCCTGACGAACAGGAAGCGGATATTAGGCGGTATGGCGGGGTGAGCAGGCCAAAATCTGTAAAGCCCGATACTTGCACGGAACGCCATGACGTAGATCCGACAGGCCTAAGCGTGAAGGTCGCGCGTATTACCCTGGGAGATCTGCCATCCTGCCTTGTGCTACTGGCATCGAGAGGTGTCGGAATGGGGTGGCAGAAGTCAGCAGAGGTCGTAGTAGCCGTTGAAACCGGAGCGGCGAAGGGCCAAACCTGTCACGAGTGGCAAGTCACGCGTGATCTCTGCGTATCTGGGCAGAAGCCTCGGCCATGCCGGGGGCCTGCAGCCATGCTGGAGGGGCCGGAAGCCCCGAGAGAGGCTGAGGTGTCCATCGGATGCCAGGCGACACGACGCACGAAACAAGCTCACGCCGACGACCGATCCGGTCCGAGGCCGACGGGAAACGCCGGATACGTGAACCGTACGTCCGGTGTTGTGGGAGGACGGCGGGGGCAACCCCGCCTCCTACCCGATCGCGTCGCGAGATTTGCAAGGCCGCCCGCTTTCAACGGTATGGGGCGCGCCACGTCTGCTTACGCAAGCGTCGGAAATGAAATGCGTTGAAGGGTAGATGCCTTGCTCGGTCGTCGGCACCTCGATGAAGGAGAAGCCGATGTCCAAGGGGCCGCCGTGATCGCGTGAAGAACGGTGCCGCGACGTCGGCAGTGCTGCGCCGCTGGCTCAATGAAGGCGAGCGGACGTGGCTCCGGCGCCGTCCATGCCCGCAGGCGGCGGCGTGTGCTGACTCGCCTCGATGCGCGCGCGGAAATAACGCGCGGTGCGCGGCAGCCCTTCGTCAAGCGACGTGCCCGGCTGCCAGCCGAGCAGTTTTGTCGCCAACGAGATGTCCGGCTGTCGATGCCATGGATCGTCGGCCGGCAGCGGCCGTGATTCGAGCGGCGACGCGGAGCCGGTCACCGCGACGATGCGCTGCGCGATCTCGCGCATCGACACTTCGTGCGGATTGCCGAGGTTGACCGGGCCGTCTGGATCGTCGGCGCTGTTCATCAGCAGGATGAAGGCGTCGATCATGTCGTCGACATAGCAGAACGAACGCGTCTGCGAGCCGTCGCCATAGACGGTCAGCGGCTCGCCGCGCAACGCCTGCATCATGAAGTTCGACACCACCCGGCCATCGGCCGGATGCATGCGCGGGCCGTAGGTGTTGAAGATGCGCGCGATGCGGATCGACAGACCATGCTGGCGGTGATAGTCCATGAACAGCGTTTCCGCGCAGCGCTTGCCTTCGTCGTAGCACGAGCGCGGACCGATGGGATTCACGTGGCCCCAGTAGTCTTCTTTCTGCGGATGGACGAGCGCGTCGCCATACACCTCGCTCGTCGACGCCTGGAAAATCCGCGCTTTCACGCGTTTGGCGAGCCCGAGCATATTGATCGCGCCGTGCACGCTGGTCTTCGTAGTCTGCACCGGATCGTGCTGGTAGTGGATTGGTGACGCGGGGCACGCGAGGTTATAAATTTCATCGACTTCCACATACAACGGGAACGTCACGTCGTGACGCATCAGTTCGAAGTTCGCGCAGTCGAGTAGATGCGCGATGTTGTCCTTCGTACCGGTATAGAAGTTGTCGACGCATAGCACGTCGTGTCCCTGCGCGACGAGCCGTTCGCACAGGTGCGAGCCGAGAAAGCCGGCGCCGCCGGTGACCAGAATGCGCTTGCGGGTAAGTTCTTTCATGGTGCGTGATCCTGTGGTTGGACCGCATGAACGTTGAAAATCAGCGTGGCATCACGCCGTGACGTGCAGCAGCGCGTCGTGCCAGTCCTGCGCGAAACGGTCGATATGAAAGCGTTCGAGCGCCGTGCGCCGCGCGCCGTCGCCGAGCCGCCGCGCTTCGCCGGGATCGCGCAGCAGCCCGAGCATGGCGTCGACGAGCACGTCGACGTCGGTATGCACGAAGCCGTTTTCGCCGTTACGGATCACAGTGGCGAGCTCGGCCGTCGCGAGACCGACGATCGGCATGCCGATCGTCATCGCCTCGACGATCGCGAGGCCGAGGCTGGTCCAGCGGATCGGATTGAAAAAGAAGCGGTAGTGCGCGCTGAATGCGGCCAGATCGAGGTTGCCGATTTCACCGATGCCGTCTAGCCGCTGTGCGTCCATCCCGACGAGATCGAGCGGCACGCGCGTGCGCGTTTCGCTGAAGACATCCGCGCCGAGCCGCCGGCCGCGCTGCGCGAGATGATTGACGACCACGATGCCGCGCTGCAGTTCGCCGCTGTAGCGCACGCCGTCGGGCACCACGACGCCATGTTCGATCACGCGCGTCGGCGTGACGCCGCTGTCCCACATCAGCCGGTTGAAGTGCGTGACGTGGACCAGCAGCGTGCCGGGATCGTCGACCCAATGCCATTGCTCGAACGGGTTCTCCTGCGGCGGGTCGTGCTCGACATAGACGCGTGGCAGACGTTGCTGCGCTGCGCTCAGCACGCGCTCGCGGTCGTGGTCCCAGTGGGTGCGATGCTGGTACAGCACCACGTCGAACTCGCGGTTGGGCACGTCCTCGATTGCGATCTCGTGCACGTTGTCGCCCCACGGCAATACGCCGACCTTGCCGGCATAGCCGGGCGGATGACCGGGTTTCGTCACCAGATAGAAATCGTGCGGCGTCTGGCTCAGGTAATACATGTAGTTGCCGTGCACGTGCCAGGTCAGCACGCGCAGCCGGCGGCAATTACGCAACATGGTGCAGATCCTCGAAAGACAGCAAAACGGTTCCCTCATGCAGGCTGCCTGGCGCGCCTGGTTGCGCGCCGGGCGCGCGTGCAAGCTGCTCGCGGGCGGTCTCGACCACCTGTTCGACCTGCACGTTCAGCGCGCACGGATGACCATACGGGCAGTCGCGGAACATGCACGGCCGGCACGCCGGATAGTCGGCCAGCACGCGATGCCGCGCATGATCGAGCGGCGCCCAGCGCCGCGTGTCGCTGCCGCATGCGATCACGACCGACGCGCTCGCCATCGCCGCGGCGATGTGCGAGATGCCGGTGTCGTTGCAGACCACGAGCCGCGCATGCGCGACCAGCGCGGCGAGTCCGCCGAGCGACGTCGCACCCGCCAGATGCAGCGCGGGCGCGCTCATCGCGCCGAGCACCGCGCAGGTCAGCGGCGCTTCGGCGGCCGTGCCGGTGATCGCGATCTGCCAGCCGTCGGCGGCGAGGTGGTCGGCGACGGCCGCGAAGCGCTCGGCGGGCCAGCGGCGCGACGGCAATTGCGAACCGGGGTGAACCAGCACGAGCCGCTCGTCTTCGATGCCGTGATACGTGCGCAGTGCGGTGTACTCGTCGAGGTCGAGCTCGGTGAGCGGGAACGTCAGACGCCGGTCGTGCGCCGGCGCGCCGAGCGCGCTCATCAGCGCGAGATAGCGCTCGGGCTCCGGCAGCGCATCGGGCCAATCGATGAAGCAACCCTCGCGCGGTACCTCGTCGGGCTGCACGAAGCCGACGTCGGCACACGCGCCGAGTTGATGCAGCAGATCGTTGGCGATGCCGCCGCTGCCGTGCAGCTGGATCGCCAGATCGAAACGCCGCTCGCGCATCCGCGCGAAGAACGCGGGCAAGCCATGGTTCGATTCGGGCTGCTCGGGAAAACCGACCGCGCCCGGAAACACGATCAGCTCGTCGACGAGCGCCGCATAGCGCTCGACGAACGCGCGTGCCCACGGCAGTCCGATCAGCGCGATATGCGCATCCGGCACGGCCGCGCGCAGTGCGCGCAAGGCAGGCACCGCGCACAGCATGTCGCCGAGCTGCAGCGCGCGAAATACGGCGATACGGCGCGGCGCGAGCGCCGCCAGCAGCGAGGGTGGGCTCATGGAAAGAACACCTTGAAACGGATGGCGCCATAGAGCCGCCAGTAGATCGATAAAAACGGAATGGGGATCGACGTCCAGAGCATTTCGGCGACGTGGCGCCAGCCGTGGTTGCGCCCGCGCAGCCGCCGCGCGCAGAAATAGCCGGTCAACCCGCACCACGCGCTCAAACCCGCGCCCGCGAGCATCGGCTGATCCGCGAACGAAGCGCCGATCGCCAGCAACGCGGCGCAGAGAATCGCGTAGTACAGCAGCGGCGGCCGCGAGCGGATCCGCGTTCGAAACAGTTCGGGATGCTTGCGATAAAGCAGCGCATCGAACTGGCTCTTTTTCTGCTGCGCGATGCTGACGCCCCAGCGCGCGGGCCGCACCGGATGCACGACCACCGCGTCGCGGGCGCGCACGATCTGGCCGCCCGCGGTAAGCAGCGTGAACTGCAGGTCCGAATCCTCGCGCCACGCCGACGTGAACCGTTCGTCGAAGCCGCCGGTCGCGACGAGCGCCGCACGCGTGACGAACACGTTCGCGGTCGCGAATTCGGCGCGCGCGAGGCCGCTCGCGTCGGCTTCGTAATCGGTCGGCAGATCAGGCGGCGGGGGCAGCGGCACGACGATCGTGCCGGCGGCCGCCGTCGCGCCTTGCGCGAGCGCCGCGACGCCAGCCGTCAGCCAGTGCGGATCGGGCAGCGTGTCGTCGTCGGTGAAGGCGATCAGCGAAGCGCGCGCATACTGCCAGCCCGCGTTGCGCGCGCCGGCCGGCCCCTGGGTGCGCGTGACCGGGAGGTAGTGCAGTTCCAGCCCGCGCGGCGCCATCTCGCGCGCGAATCGTTCGACGCAGGCGCGCGTGGCCTCGTCGGGACCGTCGTCGCAGACCACGATCTCGTAGCGGTGCGGCGCGAACTGCTGCGCGCATAGCGCGGCAAGGCAGTTCGCGAGCATCGCGGGACGGCGGTAGGTGGGCACCACCACCGACACGTCGGGCCACGACTGCGTGCGCAACGTGCGGCCGGTTTCGTCGGCAGCTTCGCTGCTGTAGCGCGCGGCCACGCCGCCATGCAGGGGCGACGGACACATGACCGAGGCGTTCATGCGCGGCCCCCCGCCTTGTCGACGAGGAACGGGCCGATCACGAGCGCGTCGAGCGGCGAGGTCCAGAACGACTCGACCGCGTCGCGCGGCGAATTCACCATCGGCTCGCCGCGCGTGTTGAACGACGTATTGACGAGAATCGGCACGCCCGTGCGCTGCTTGAACGCCGCCAGCAAGTCGTAGTACAGCGGGTGCTGCGCGCGGTTGATGGTCTGCACGCGCGCGGTGCCGTCCACATGCCGCACGGCCGGAATACTCGCGGCCTTGTCGGCGCGCACGTCGAACACGAACAGCATGAACGGCGCGGTTTGGCCGTTCACGAACCATTCGTTGGTTTCCTCTTCCATCACGACCGGCGCAACCGGGCGAAAGTCCTCGCGATCCTTGATCTCGTTGAGCTTCGCCTGCATCCGCGGATCGACCGGCGACGCGAGGATCGAGCGCGCGCCGAGCGCGCGCGGCCCGAATTCGGTGCGCCCCTGATACCAGCCGATCACCTTGCCTTGCGCGAGCAGATCGGCGGTCTCGCCGGCGATATCGGCGAGTCGCCGGTACGGTACTTTCGACCAGCGCAGGAACTGCTCGATTTCCGCTTCGCTGTATTCGGGCCCGAGATACGCATGATCCATTCTCCAGTGACGCTCGCGGTCGCCGCGCGCGGCACGCTCGCGATAGTCGGTCCACAGTGCCGCGCCAAGCGCGGTGCCAGCGTCGCCGGCCGCCGGTTGCACCCACACTTCGCTGAATGGCCCGGCGTCGCGCACCTTCGAGTTCATCACGCAGTTCAGCGCGACGCCGCCCGCCATGCAGAGCCGGCTCAAGCCGGTCCGCCGATGCAGCCAGTGCGCGAGTTCCAGCACGGTCTCCTCGAGCACGCGCTGCAACGAATTGGCGATATCGAAGTGGCGTTGTTCGAGGGGCCCGCCGCGTTCGCGCGCGGGACCGAAGCGTTCGGTCAGCCGCGGAGCGTCGACGGTATAGCTGCCGTCGTGCCGATAGCGGACGATCTCGCGGAACACCTCGACATAAGCCGGCTTGCCGTACGACGCGAGCGCCATCACCTTGTACTCGTCCGACGAGTGCAGGAAGCCGAGCCAGTCGGTGACCGCTTCGTAGAGCAGCCCGAGCGAGTGCGGCAGCTCGACCTGTTTCAGACGCTGGTACTCGCCGCCGACGAATTGCCCCATGCTGGTCGTCACGCCCTCGCCGCGGCCGTCCATCGTCAGCACGGCGGTGTCGTCGAACGGCGCGGCGAGAAACGCGCTCGCCTCGTGCGCGAGATGGTGCTCGACGAAGTGCCATGCGAAGCCGTGCTCGCGATCCACGCCCTGGAAGCGCTTGCGCAGATGATGCGGCGCGCCGTCGAGCAGCTGGCCCTTCGCGTTGGCGACATAGCTGAGGAACAGCGGGTCCCACGCCGACGCGGACGGGTTGTCCGGGCGCGTGCCGGCCGGATCGAACGGCAGCTCGATCGTCGCGCCCGGCCTCTTCGGCATGCCGCCGAATAGCGTGGGGTCGTACGAGTAAGCGACGTGATCGATCGCGGCGAGCGTAATGCCGGCGGCCTTCAGGCAGTAGTCGATCGCATCGAACGGGAGCTGCCAGGTCGAGAACGGCACCGGACGTTTCGCGTGCTTGACGTGCGTGAAGCGTTCGTCTTCGGCGGCGGCGAGCACCACACCGTCGCGCAGCAGCGCGGCGGCGCTGTCGTGATAGACCGCATTGATTCCGAGTGTGTACATGGCATTGGCAGTGGAAGTGGGTTCAGGGGACGGTTGGCTGATCGATCAGCGACGGCGTGCTCGTGTCATCGGCGCGACCGGCGCGCTCCGATACACCACGACGCGGCGCATGCGCATGCGCTTGCCGCAATTCGAGTGCCGCGTGCACGACCTCGTCGGTCGGAACGCCGAGCAGGCAGGCGTGATGCCCGTGCGGACACACGCTGCGATAGCACCAGCGGCATTCGACGTCGCGATACAGCACGCGTTGCGGCGTTTGCCACGGCGTGTGCTGCGGGTTGGTCAGCGCGTAAAGATCGACGACCGGCGTGCCGAGCGCGGACGCGACATGCACGGGGCCGCTGTTGTTGGACACGAGCACGCTCGCGCGTTCGAGCAGCGCGGCGAGTTCGGCGAGCGTCAGCGCACCGCTCAGGTCGTATAGCTGCGCGCGCGCGCCGGGCGCGGCCGTGCGCATCACGGTCTCGACGAGCGCCCGCTCGCTCGCGCCGCCGGTCACGAGCACCGAGGCGCCGGTCTCGCGCGCAAGCTGCGAGGCGACCTCGCCGAAGCGCTCGGGCGGATAGCGGCGCGACGCAGCGGTCGCACCTGGATGCAGCACGATGCACTCGGTGTGGCGGCAGATGCCGAGCGTCCTCAGTTTCGCGTCGAGCGACTGGCGCGCGGCCGGCGGCACGCGAAAGCGCATGCCGGTGTCGCCCGTCTGCGCGCCGACGTGATGCACCAGATCGAGCTGGCGTTGCACCTCGTGCCGGGTGCGCTGCTGCGGCTCCGGCTCGCGCAGCCAGTCGGTCAACAGCGCGTACGGATTCTCACGGCAATGCGCGAGGCGGCGCGGAATCCCCGCGAGATAGCACAGCATCGCGGCCGGCAACGGGCTCTGGCTATAGACGGTGAAAATCACCGCCGCGTCGAAGCCGCCGCGCCGCAGCCGCTGCTGCATGCGGTGATCGTCGAGCAGATCGCGCGTCACGGTCGACGCGGGCGCGACCCACGGCGCGTCGTATTCGATCACATCGTCGACGTCGTCGAGAAACGGCGCGAGCGCGACGCCGCTGCGCGACGCCAGCAGCGTGAGATGGCGGTCTTCGGCGGACTCGCGCAGCGCGTGCAGCGCGGGCGTGGTCATCAGCACGTCGCCGAGATTGTCGAGGCGCACGCACAGAATCCGTTTGACCTCGCCGCCCCAGCACACCGGCTGCGACGTATCGGGCGCGCGCGCGTGAGCCAGCTCGGGCGGCGCAAGTGGCAGAGGTGCGTTCACCGCGGCGCCTCCTTGCGGCGCGCCGCGGTGCCCGGCGGCAGGCCGTGCAATACGACGCGTTGCGCGGCCTCGTGCAGACCGGCGGCGCGCGCGCTCGGCGTGCGCTGCGGGCCGGTTCGCCATTCGGTTTCGTGGCCGTTGTCGAGCAGGATCGTGCGGCAGCCGGCGCGATTGCCCGCTTCGACGTCGTCGAGAATGTCGCCGATGAACCAGCTGTTGGTGAGATCGAGCTCATGCTCTTCGGCCGCGCGCAGCAGCATGCCGGGCGCGGGCTTGCGGCAGTCGCAGACGATCGCGTAACGCGCGACGCTGCCCTCGGGATGATGCGGACACCAGTACGCGCCGGCGAGCGTGGCGCCGCACTCGGCGAACATCTGCCGCAGCCGGCGTTCTACGTCGAACAGCGCTCTGTCTTCGAACTTGCCGAGCGCGATGCCGGACTGATTGCTGATCACGAACAGCGTGTACGGGTACGCGGCGAGCAGCGCGAGCGCTTCGCGCGCGCCCGGCGCGAAACGCATCAGCGCGGGATCGGCGTTGTAGGGCACGTCTTCGAGCAGCGTGCCGTCCTTGTCGATGAACACGGCGGGTAGCGTCATGATGGTTCGTGGTATGCGCGAGCTTCGGTCAAAAAGTCGGAAAAAGGCGCGCCGCAGCCGCTGGACCGGCCGCGGCGTGTTCCAGATGCGCACACCGTGCGGGATCGCGCGGCGTGCGCCGTCGTCAACGGGACGACGCTCCGGCTGCTGCTCGCAGCGGTAGCTGCGCCGGCTCGGACGCGGTGTCGAGCGATGTTTTGGTCGGTGCGAGCCTTGCCGCGCGTGCATAGATTTGCGCGAGCGCATCGCTGACGCCGCGCCAGGTGAAGCCGGTCCGCGCCCGGTCGAGACCCGCTTCGCCCATCCGGCGCGCGAGCGCGGGGTCGCGCCGCAAGCGGTCGAGACGCGCGGCGAGCGCGTGCGGATCGCGCGGCGGCACGAGAAAGCCGGTCACGCCATCGAGGATCGAATAGCGGATGCCGCCGACATCGGCGCCGATCACCGGCGTCGCGCAGGCCATCGCCTCGATCGGCGTGATGCCGAACGGCTCGTACCAGGGCGTCGTCACGAACACGTCGGCGGCGCTATAGAAGTAGCGCAGCCGCGTGCGACCACGCCGGCCGACGAAGCTCGTCTGCTCCGCGACGCCGCATTCGCGGGCGATCTCGCGCAGGCGCGCGATCTCCGGCGTCGCGATTTCGTTGGGCGCGTCCGAATTGCCGCCGACTACGTACAGCCGCGCCGCCGCGTTGAACGTGTGCTTCAGCACGCCGACGCCGCGCACCACGTTGTCGATGCCTTTGCGCGGCACGAGCCGGCCCAGTTGCAGCACGATGAAGTCGTGCTGGCGCCAGCCGAGCGCTTCGCGGGCGGCTTCGCGCTCGACGGGCATGAACTCCTCGGCATCGAAACCGCACGGCACGATCTGGATGCGCGCCGGATCGGCGCGATAGTGTTCGAGCAGATCGGCTTGGTCCTGCGGACATTCGGCGACGAGCACGTCCGAACCTGCGACCAGTTCGTCTTCGATCGCGAAGCGCTCGTCGGGGAAGCCGTCATCCGTTCCCTGATGGATACGTCGCACGCGGCCGAGCGCGTGAAAGGTCGTGACCAGCGGCACGCCGAGCGCAGCCTTCACTTGCAGCGCGGCGAGGCCGGACATGAAGAAGTTCGCGTGCATCACGTCGTAGGACTGCGGTTCGCGGCGAAAGAACGCGCTCAGAAACGCGGCGAACTCGTCCATGAACGGCAGCAGTCGTTCCTTTGGCAATTGCCGCGGCGGTCCCGCGGGCACATGAATCACGCGCACGCCGTCCATGTCGACGCGCTCGGGCAGCAGTGCGCGATCGCGGCGCGTAAACACGTCGACCTGATGGCCCATTTCCACCAGTTGACGCGCGACGTTCGCGACGTAGATGTTCTGTCCGCCGCTGTCGACGCCACCGGCGACAGCAAGTGGCGACGCGTGTTCGCTGATCAGGGCGATCTTCATTGGCATTCCTTCCTGCGATGAGCGGCTATTGATGTTGACTTTCGTAAGCGGCGCACAGCATGTGCTGTGCCATTCGCATCCTGCGGTGCGGACAAACGACGCAAACGTCGCGCGGATCCGTACGAAGCGCTGTAGCGTGCCCTTTGTCGTGGGTAGAGAAGCGCTGTGGCGTCCCCTGTTTCTACATACGGTCATGTAACTTCGAACCGCTTGCGCCGCACCGGTACTAGGATGGGCGAAGGATCCCGCCCAATTAACAAGTAAGAAGTGCGCGGAAAAGGGCTGGAGCCAGCGCCTTTTTTGCTTGCGCCCGGGCGCGCCGCTTGCGCGACGCCACACTTGTGCGACGTTTCTTCCGGGTGCCCCCACCACGACCTCATGCCGAATTCCGCCCCGCCGCCTCGCTCCGAACTGACGCGCCGAATCGTCGGCGATCTCGCGCATGCGGTATGGCGTTATCGCTGGCAGACCAGCGGGGCGCTCGCGCTGATGATCGCCGCGCGGCTCGCGACTGTGCTGATGCCGCTCACGCTGAAGCACATCGTCGACGAACTGAGCCATCCGCTCGCGCAGGTGGCGTTTCCAGTGTTTCTCGTGCTCGCCTATGCGCTGCTACGATTTTTCGGCGACGCGCTGAACGAGGCGCGCGACGTCGTGTTCAGCATCGTCGTGCAACGCACGGTCGCGGCGCTGACCGAGCGGACCTTCGCGCATCTGCATCGGTTGAGCGCGCGCTTTCATGCGCGGCGCGAGACTGGCGCGATCGTGCGCGACGTGCAGAAAGGCGCCGACGGCATCGGCTTTCTGCTCGGCACCGCGCTGTTCACGATCGTGCCGACCTTCTTCGAGATCGCGGTGATCGTCGGGATCATGGTGCATAGCTATGCGCGCGAATTCATGCTCGCGATCGTCGTGACCTTCGTGCTGTATGCGGGCTATACGTTCGTGTTCACGCGGCGGCGCGTCGCATTCCAGCGCGCGGTCAATCTGCTCGAAGCGCAATCGGACGGGCGGCTCGTCGACAGTCTGCTGAACTACGACACGGTCAAATACTTCGCGACCGAAGAAAGCGAGACGCAACGGCTCGGCAACGTGCTGGAGAAGTGGGTGCACGCGCGCATCGCTAACCAGAACGCGTTGACCGCCTTGCACGTGGGACAGAGCGCGATGATCGCGCTCGGGGTAGCGGCGGTCATGTTGCTCGCCGCGCAGCACGTGGTGGCCGGCAGCATGAGCGTCGGCGATCTGATTCTGGTGAACGCCTACCTGATCCAGATCTGCATGCCGCTGAACACGCTCGGCTTCGTGTTTCGCGAGACCAACGACGCGCTCGTCAACGTCGAGCGCATGTTCGTGATTCTGGCGGCGCGCGGCCGCGTCGGCGAGGATATCGATGCGCGCGACGCGCAGCCGCTGAAGGTCGGCGCGGGGCTGATCGAGTTCGAACACGTCGATTTCGGCTACGACACGGCGCGGCAGGTGCTGCGCGATGTCGACTTTCACGCGTATCCGGGCAAGACGCTCGCGGTGGTCGGCGGCAGCGGCTCGGGCAAATCGACGCTCGTGAAGCTGCTGTTTCGCCTCTATCGGCCCGAGCGCGGCATGATCCGCATCGACGGGCAAGACATCAGCATGCTCACGCAGCGCAGTCTGCGCGAGGCCATCGGCATCGTGCCGCAGGACACCGTGCTGTTCAATGAAACGATCGCCTACAACATTGCCTATGGACGTCCGTCGGCGACGCGCGCGGACGTCGTGCGGGCGGCGCGGGCGGCGCAGCTCGACGAGTTCATCGAGCGCTTGCCCGACCATTACGACACGCGCGTCGGCGAGCGGGGCGTGCGGCTATCGGGCGGCGAGCGGCAGCGCATCGCGATTGCGCGCGCGATTCTGAAGGACCCGCGCATCATCGTGTTCGACGAGGCGACCTCGGCGCTCGACACGCGCTCCGAGCGCGCGATCCAGACCGAGCTGACGCGCCTCGCGCAAGGCCGCACGTCGATCGTGATCGCGCATCGACTTTCCACCGTCGTCGACGCGGACTGGATTCTGGTGATGGAGCACGGCCAGGTGGTCGAGCAGGGCACGCATCGGGAACTGCTCGCGCGCGAGGGCGTGTACGCGAAGATGTGGTCGCTGCAATGGCAGCAGGGCGAACTCGAACACGCGCAGCGCCGGCTGACCGCGCGATCGGTCAGCGTCAGCGCATTGACGGCGGGTGTGATCGATGCATTGCACGACGAGATCGCCGGGCAGCGCGTCGTCGTCTACGCGGAGCCGTCCGACCACGAGCTGCGGGTGACCGGCGATCCGAGCGTGCTGCAACCGTTGATCGCCGAGTTGTGCCGCAATGAGATCGCGCAGGCGAGCCCGGGGCAGCGCATCGCGTTGCGCGCACAGCGGCACGGCAATCATGTGTGGTTCAGCGTGCTCGGCATGGGCGACAAGCCGGCCGAGCTATCGCAGGCGGCGGCGCGGCAGATGGAAAGCGCGCTGGCGGCCGCGGGTGGCAGCTTCACGCTGACGCCGCTGAACGGGCGGCTCGCCTATGTGGCGATGCTGCCGCTGCGGCCGGTCGCGGATGCGCAACCGCCACTGGCGTCGGCGCCCACGGCGCCGGATTCGGCGGAGCCCGCTCCGCTCGATGGCCTGTTCGTGCTCGCGATCGACGACCAGGAAGAAGCGCGCGACGCACTCGATGCGGTGCTGAGCACGAGCGGCGCACGGGTACGGCTATGTGCAGCGGGCACCGAAGCGCTGGACTGGCTGCGCGCGACGGACCCGGCGCAATGGCCGCACGTGCTGCTCTGCGATCTGATGCTGGCCGGCGAAGATGGCTATGACGTGCTGAGCCGTTTGCGCGCACTGGAAGGCGGCCGACCGTCGATACGCGGCGGGCCACTGCCCGCGATCGCGCTGACCGGCTACGCGGACGCGCTCGACGAACAGCGTGCGCGCACCGCGGGTTTCGACGCGCACTTGCACAAGCCCGTGGCGCCCGCAGAACTGATCGCCGCGATCCGGCGGCTCGCGCAGGCGCCGTCGCGCACGGACACGGCGTTGCCGCGATAATGATGCGCGCGATTCAGGTCTGAGCGAGGTCTCAGGTCGGCGCGTCGAACTTGCCACCAACAGTCGTAGTTGCGGACGCGTCGAGATTGCGCTCGGCCGCGCGCACGCGGTCGCGCATCGCGAGGATCGACCGGGGGACCACCCGGCGTTCTCGCACGGTCCACGCCAGCCCGGCCAGCAATTCGGTGCCGTCGCGCATCAGCGTGCCTTCCCGCGCGAATACGTCGAGGGCGCGCACAGTCGCGCTCAACGCTTCGCCCAACGGTAGACGCAGCCACGCGACCCACGCGGCGTTGCGCGCGAGCATGCGACGGCGCAACGCGCTATCGCGCACCGGCGACGGATGGTGATGGAGCGTCAACTGCTCGCAGTAGACGATCGCATGTCCCGACGCGAGCACGTCGAGCGAAACGAGTGCTTCCTCACCGCCGATGAAAAGACGCGGCTCATAGCCGCCGATCTCGCGATACAGCGCCGCGCGAAACACGCACGCGCCCGCCATCAAGCCGATCAAGGAGGGCCCCGGGAGACCGACACGGCCGAGCGGGCTTGCGCGCATCAACGCACAGGTCGGATCGGTCGTGTTGTCCGCGCCGACCGCGACACGCGCATTCAGCACGCCGACGCGCGGCCATGCATCGAGCAATTGCACCGCGCGTTCGAGCGAGCCCGGGCCCCACCAGGTGTCGTCATCGCAGAACGCGACATAGTCGGTCTCGACGCACGCGACCGCGTGGTTGCGCCCTGCCGCGCCGAGATTGCCGTTGCATTCGACGACGCGAACGCTCGGATAGCGCGCTTCGACGAGTGCGACCGTGTTGTCGGTGGAACTGTTGTCGGCGACGATGATCGGCGGGTTTTCGGGTAACGCGAGCAGACGTTCCAGGGTGGTGAGCAATTCGCCCGCACGGTTATACGTGAGAACGACGACCGAAATACGCGGGTGGGGGGCTTTGGTTTGCATGCTGTGCAATCGCTTCGACGGTTGGACTGCGACGACGCAAACCTCGTGCCGTGCGTCACGCGTTTTGCGTAGATCGACTCGATTCGTCGCGGCCAAGCTGCCAATAGCGTTCGGACGAAAAAAGGCTTGCCTGTCCTTCGGGACCGAATGCGCGCAATTGGCTGCGATAGGCGTCGAGTGCCGCGCGCTTCATGCGCTCGTGTTGCGTAGTGCCGGGCACGTCCAACGCATGCGGTGTGTTGGCGGCATAGCCGCGTTTCGCGAGGTCGGACAGGCGCGCTTGCACGACGCCGGACATGCGCCGGTAGGGCACATCTTCATAGGCGATGAACGGAGTGGCTGGCTGACGCCGCATCAGAGCGAGACAGGCATTGGACACGAGAACGTGATCCGAATGGAACAGACCCAACGGCATGACGATCAGTGTGGGTTTTGTTTCGGAAACAGCGTGGTTCAACGCGGTGATCAGCCCGTCCGCATCAGGCGATGCGTGGTATTGCGCGTCGCGAAACAGCAGATGTACCGGAATCGCCGACAACAACCCCAGCGCCTCCCGGTCTTCCGCCTGACGCGCCCGCATCGCTTCGAACGCGTCGGCGAAACCGGCCGCGCGGTCCCACTCGGTCGTCATGTTCTCGGCGGGCGGCGCGGTGAAAACCGTGCAGACGACCGCGCCGGGATGCGCGGCGATCAGCAGTCCGCAGCTGAGGACCGCATCGTCGAGATGCGGTGAGATGACGAGCAAGCGCTGGTCCGATTCCATACCGGCGAGTAGCAAGCTGCATTCCGCCGGCGCGGTGCGCGAAGGGTCGGTGCGGGAATAGCACTTGCTCCCCTTGCGGTTCTACTACTACGCGAACGTGCGCGCACGGCGCCACGCACGCGCGCTGATCGAAGGCGATCCGGTGCTGCGCATGGATATGACGCGGGCCATCATTCAGGCGCAAGAGGCGGGCTACGTGCTCAGCTATGCATCGATCGACGAGCTGATGACGATCGTCGACTACCTGATGACCTACGCACCGCCGTTCAGCGAATCCGATGTGATTCACTGTCCGCTGAACGCGGTGCTCGACTAGCCGATGTGCATGCCGTCCGGCTACGCGCTGTTTCGCGACCCGGCGCTCAACGCGCAACTCAAGCACGTGCTGAACTGCTGGTGTGGCTTCCTGAGCGGCCCGCATTCACGCGCGCATTTAAATACGTCGTCGCCCGACGGCTGGTTCAGCCCTGAGGCCGACAAACGGATCGGCCTCGCACAACGCGTCGTCGTCGCAAAGCAACGGATAGATGCGTTGCGCCCCGTCAAGCCGCTAGTTCAGCCGCGCAGCCGCGCGAAAATACTCATCAGGTCTTCGAGAACCACCGGTTTTTTCAGGTGCGCGTCGAAGCCCGCGTGTTCGGCCGCGCTGACGTCCGCCTGCTGGCCGAAGCCGCTGACCGCGATACAGATCACGGACCTCATCGCCGGCATACCGCGCAGCTTGCCGATGAACTCCATACCATCCATGCCCGGCATGCCGATGTCGGACAGGATGATATCGGGCGCGTTGCCGTTGATGATCGTCAACGCTTCCTCGCCGCTCGTCGCGGTCCGCACTTCGGCGCCCTCGCTTTCCAGCAGCAGCTTGAAGGTTTCGACGGTCGCGGCGTCGTCGTCGACCATCAGGATGCGCGTGCCTTTCAACGGCTCGGCGGTGACTTCGATATCCGCGCTCGTGCGGGTGGCGAGCCGGTGGATGGGCAGGGTCACCGTGAAAGTCGCGCCGCGGCCGACGCCGTCCGACTCCGCACGCACCGCGCCGCCGTGCAGGTTGACCAGATCACGCACCAGCGCGAGGCCGATGCCGAGGCCCCCGCGGCGCAAGCCCGGATCGCGGCTCTGCTGGAACATCTCGAAGATATGCGGCAGCAGCGACGCCTCGATGCCGATGCCGGTATCGCTGACGCGCAGCACTGCCTCGGCGTGATCGTTGACCTGCAACGACACCTGAATCGAACCGCGCTGCGTGAACTTCAGCGCATTGCTGATCAGATTCCACACGATCTGCTCGATCCGCGTGAGGTCCGCGTGAATGATCACGGGCGCATCGGTGATGTCGACCCTCAACGCGACGCCGCGCTGCGCCGTATCGTCCTGCACCGCGCTGCACACGCGCTGCACGATCTCGCGCATGTCGACCACGGTGCGCACGACCGACAGCTTGCCCGTGCGCACGCGCGAAATGTCGAGCAGATCGTCGATGATTTGCGCCTGGCCCATCACGGTGCGGCGGATCGTATCGGTCGCGCGCGACACGTTCAGGTTCTGCCGCGTTTCCGGCGCGCGCGCGATCAGCTCGGCGCTGGCCGAAATCAGGTTCAGCGGATGCTTGAGCTCGTGCGACACGACCGCGAGAAATTCGTCGCGGCGCCGCTGCGCGTCGCGCTCGCTTGCCGCGCGCAGCGATTCGACATGGGTGCCGCGTCCCGAGGTCGGTTCATTCACATATTCGCCGAGATCGCGCGTGATCTGCGCAAAGCCGCTGATGCCCGGTTCGTCGAGACGGGACAGCACGCCGCTCGCGAAAAAGCGCGTGCCGTCCTTGCGCAAATGCCAGCGCTCCTCTTCGGCGCGGCCATTCAGACGCGCTTCGGCGAACTCGCGTTGCGCGACGTTGTCGGCGCGGTCCTCTTCGGTGTACAGGATGTCGGCGGACTGGCCGATCATATCGGCTTCCGTATAGCCGAAAATCCGTTCCGCGCCCGCGTTCCAGCTGTTGATCACGCCGTTGTCGTCGAACGTGATGATCGCGTAGTCGCGCGTGCTTTCCGCGACGATGCGCATGCGCCGCTCGCCTTCGCGCAGCCGGTCTTCCGCCTGACGCCGCCCGGTGATGTCGATGAACGACAGCACCGCGCCGTCGATGCGGTCTTCGGTCGTGCGGTAAGGCACGAAGCGCGCGAGATACCAGCGCCCGTCGTTGCTCTTCAGCTCGCGTTCGATCAGGCGCAACGAGTCGAATGCCTCGGCCGCGTCGTCGGCGAGCTTGTCGTATTCGAGGCGGTGCGTGATGTCGAGCAGCGAGCGGCCGATGTCCGACGGAATGATGCTGAAGACGTCGGTTGCGCGCGGCGTATAGCGCTTGATGCAGATGTTGCGGTCGACGAAGATCGTGCCGATGTCGTTCGCGGCGATCAGGTTGTGCAAGTCGTCGTTGATCTTGCCGGTTTCCTCGACCTTCGACTTCAGCTCCGCGTTGACCGTGGTCAACTCCTCGTTGATCGATTGCAGCTCTTCCTTGCTGGTTTCGAGTTCCTCGGTCGCCGAGCGCAGTTCCTCGTTGATCGCCTGCAATTCCTCGTTCGATGCCTTCAGCTCCTCGGTTGAGGTTTCCGACTGCTCGATCGTGGACTGCAACTGTTCCTTCGTGCGTTGCAGTTCCCGTTCGAGCTGACTGATGATCGGGTCTTTCTGCACGTCGGCCGGCGCCGTTTCGGCGTTCGCCACGCTGTCCTCGACCTCGTCGAACAGCACCAGCACGAAGTCCGCGTTCGCTTCCGGATCGTGCACGGGCCGCGCGGTCATGTTGACGAAGTACGACCGGCCATCGCGCTCGATGCGCACGCGGCGCGCTTCGACGCTGCGGTTCGTGTGCAAGGCCTGATAGATCGCGGTGCGCAGTTCCAGCCGCAGTTCCGGACGCACGACGGCCACGATGTTGTGCGACGGCTCGCCGCCGGAATACTGCAGAAAACGCCCGGCGCGATCGGACAGATGAACGATTTCGGATTCGCGGCTCACCAGCACGCTGGGCGGCGCATATTGCTCGACGAGCCGCTGATGCAGATCGCCGAACGAAAAGCGCCGGCGCCCCGGCGGCTGCACCGTGGTCACGACAGGCCGCGAGCTCATGGTGCCGGAAATCGCGATCGGCAGCGGCGTGTCACTGCGTACCGCCATGTTCGCGCGATAGATGCGGTTGCGCTTGTCGACCACGGTGAACATCGAGCTCACGCCGTCGGCCGACTCCGAGCTGCCGAGGAACAGCATGCCGCCGGGACGCAGCGCGAAGTGGAACATCTTCAGGATTTCGATCTGCGCTTCGCGGTCGAGGTAGATCAGCAGGTTGCGGCAGCAGATCATGTCGAGCCGCGAGAACGGCGGGTCGCTCAGCACGTTATGGTGGGCGAACAGCATGTGCTCGCGCAGCTCTTTCTTGATCCGGAAATGCGCGGCGTCCCTCGTGAAGAACTGGCGGATGCGCGCCGGCGTCAGGTCGGCGGAGATCGAGTCCGGGTACACACCGGCGCGCGCGAGGGAAATGGCGCGCTCGTCGATGTCGGTCGCGAATACCTGAAAAGACACGCCCTCGGGCGATTTCAGCGAGCGTTCCTGCAGCAGCATCGCCAGCGAATAGGCTTCTTCGCCCGTCGCGCAGCCCACCGACCACACGCGGATGCGGTCCTGTTCGCCGCGGCTTTCGAACAGGGGCGGCAATACTTCACGTTCGAGCACGTCGAACGCTTCCTTGTCGCGGAAGAAATTGGTGACGCTGATCAGCATGTCCTGCAACAGCGCCTGGGTTTCTTCAGGGTGCAGATGCAGATAATCGCGATACACCTGCAGGTCGGTAATGCCGTTGACTTGCAGCCGGCGTTCGATACGCCGCAGAACCGTAGCCCGTTTGTAATGTCGGAAATCGTGTGCGGTGCGGGTGCGCAGAATCACCATGATTTCGCGCAGCGCGCGCTCGGCCGACTCGTTGACCGTGTCTTCCTCGGGCTCGTCCGTCTCCGCGGCCGGCAGATGGATTTCCCGCGCGGTGGACCACAGATCGAGCAGCCGTTGCGGCATCTCGGCCGCGGTCATAACGAAGTCGGCCATGCCGGTCGCGATTGCGCTGCGCGGCATGCTGTCGTATTCGGCCTCGGAAGGGTCCTGCACGAGCGTGATGCCGCCCATTTCCTTGATGCGCGACAAGCCGACCGAGCCGTCCGAGCCCGCTCCCGACATCACGATGCCTATCGCGCGTTCGCGGTGCGCCTCGGCGAGCGTGCGGAAAAACAGATCGATGCTCGCGCGGCGTCCTTCCTCGGGCAGCTTCCGCGTGACGCGCAGGTAGCCGTCGACCATGATCATCTCGAACGAGGGCGCGACCAGATAGACGTGGTCCGATTCGATCGGCGTGGGGCCTGTGACCTGCTGCACGGACATGCTGGTGACTTTCTGCAGCAGTGAGGCCAGATTGCTTTCGTGATCCGGCAACAGGTGAACGACCACGACGAAGGCCATCGACGTGCGCGCGGGCAGCGCCTCGAAGAATTCCGTCAGCGCGTTAAGCCCCCCCGCCGATGCGCCGATACCGACGATCGGATAGAGTGCCTGGCTAGGCAGAGTTTGCCCTCGCTTCTTTGACATGGCTGCGTGTCCCTTCTTGGAAAGGATAGTGTTCAGCGGTGGATTTTTATAGGGCGACGAGCCCATTTCTTGCTGGCTCGGACGGCTATTATCCCGCATTGCACTCATTTTTCCATCAGCATCGACTGCAGCAGTTCGGCCGCGTGCCTCGCACGCAGCGCATTATCCTCCTCGCGCTGTTGGGCGGCGGTATCTCCGGTTTTGGCGAAATGGTCGCGCAACTCGCGGCTGAACATTTCGCGCTCGCGCAGCGCACGCAGCGCTTTGCGCAATGAGTCCTCGGCATCCGTCATGCGGCCGTCGCCGAGCGACGCGGCCGAATACGCATGACCGGTATGACAGCGATAACGCATCACCCGCGATCCGGTCATGCGCCACAGCGTGCCGTTGCATTCGGGGCATGTGAAAGTCGAGGGCGTCGCGAGTCCCCTGATTGCTTCGAATGCCGTGGTGCCGGCCAGCCACGCGTCCTGTTCGAGAACGATGCGATCGGTCGCCTCGCGCCGCGCACGGCCGTTTTTTCCCAGCGCGCCGGCGTTGCCGCCGGTCAGTTTTACCAAACATTGCCCCATTTGATCGAGCGGCAGCACGTGGTCGGCAAACGGCGATGCATGTCGCGGCATCTCGCTCGCGAACGCGTCGGCAGGGTCCTGGACGAGCGTCGCGCCGCCGCACGCCTGGATTGCTTCGAGGCCCGCGGTGCCGTCGTCGAGCAGGCCGGTCAGGATCACGCCGATCGCGCGTGGCCCTATCTGCGTGGCCGCAGTGCGAAAGAGGGGGTCGATCGCCGGGCGCGCGAAGTTCTCTTTCGCGCCGTGCAGAAGCCGCAGTAGCCCATCCTCGACGACGAGGTGCCGATCGGGCGGCGCCACGTAAATTCTGCCGGGCGCGTAATGTTCGCCATCCTGTGCGTGCTTGGCGGGTAGCGGTCCGGCCTGGTTCAGAAGCGCGGGCAGCATGCTGCCATGCGCGCCGATATGCAGCACGACGGCGATGCTGGCGGGCATATCGACGGGAAGCTGCGAGGCAAGCGAACGAAGCGCATCGACCCCTCCCGAGGACGTGCCGATTACGATGAAGTCGCGGTGGGTCAAGTGGGCTCCGGGACGTGGAAGCGGGGCGTGCAAGCGGACCTTTCCTGTTAGTCAAACAAACTAGCAAGCCATATGCCGTCGCTGCATTTTTTGGGGCGTTGCCGGTAAAAACGTTCTTTTGGCGACGGCGGTTTTCAGCCTCCGCCACAATCCAGGCACGCGGGCCGAAAGCGCCGCGCGAAGCTCGCACAATGCATATGACGAATGTCGTTCAAGATCAGCTGCCGCGCGAATCGACCCAGTTCGTGAATCTGGTCCGCAAGTGGACATCGCTGCGGCAGTGCTCGCGGTGATGCAGAGCCGGACGCCCCGCGAAGCCGAGGTGCGCCGCGCGGGCGGTCCGGTTAATGCAATTACACTGGCGCGGGCTGACTGCCCGTTGCTCGCGGGCGGCCGCTCGTGTCGTGCGCGAGCAGCGCGTCGTAGATCGTCAGATAGTCGTCGGTCATGCGCGCGGCCGTGAAGCGGCGCTCGAACGCGCGGCGGCACGCGCCGCGCTCGATGCTGTCGATGCGCGCAACCGCTTGCACGGCCTCGTCCATGTTATCGACGATCAGGCCGCTCACGCCGTCTTCGATCAATTCGGGCACCGCGCCGCGGCGAAACGCGATAGCCGGCGTGCCGCATGCCATCGCCTCGATCATCACCATGCCGAACGGCTCGTCCCATTCGATCGGCAGCAGCAACGCGCGCGCGTTCTCGATCAATTGTCGGCGCGCGAGGCCGCCGACTTCGCCAAGGTATTCGGTGAACGCGCCCGAGCGGCGCAAGAGCGGATCGATGCGTTCGCGGAAATAGTCGCGTTCGCCGGGATGAATCTTCGCGGCGATCTTCAATGGCAAGCCGCTGCGCCGGGCGATTTCGATTGCGAGATCGGGACGTTTTTCCGGCATCATGCGGCCGAGAAAAAGCAGGTAGGAACCGGCCATCGGTTGAAATTCGAACTGGTCGAGCGGCAGTCCGTGATGGACCGTGCCCTGCCAGTTCGCCCACGACACGGGCCGGCGCTGACTCGCGGAAATCGACACCACCGGCACGCGCGCGAATTCGCGAAACAGCGGGCCATGATCGTTCAGCAGCAGACGGCCGTGCAGCGTCGTCAGCGTACGGCACGGCAGGCGCTCGGCCCACGCGAAATGCAGCGGCTCGCCGTGAAAATGAACGATGTCGAAGCGGTCTGCGTCGCGAATCACGCGCGCGAGCTGCCTGATGTGATGGGTTTGCGTGTCCCACACGTTCGCGTCGCGCCAAAGACCGCGCGGGCAGATCGGCACGAGCCGCGCGGCGCTCTTCGAATCGGCGCTCGCATAGAGCGTCACGTCGTGGCCGCGCGCGACCAGCTCTTCGGTCAGATACGACACGACGCGTTCGGTGGCGCCGTACGCGAACGGCGGCACGCTTTCGTAAAGCGGAGCGATCTGGGCGATTCTCATCAGTCGTTGAAAAGAGGAAGGAGAGGTTAGCGCGCGACATGCCGCGCCGGACCACCAGCAGCAAGTGACGTACCGACGCGGGACCGTTGGCGCGGTATGGCGTTTGCTCGATGCGGGCACTTGACCGATTGAAGGAGCCGCCATGAACCGCGCAACGCGATCCGCTACCGACGACACGCAGCCCACCGCTCGACGCGAAACCGCGAGCACGCCCGATGCGCTCGCGCTGCTCGAGGCCGATCACCGCGCCGTGGAAAAGCTGTTCGACGCCTTCGGCAAATCGCGCGGCGACGAGCGCGACACGCTAGAAGCCAAAGCCGCGCTGACGCAGCGCGCGTGCGAAGAGCTGACGATGCACACGATCATCGAGGAAGAGCTGTTGTATCCGGCCGCGCAACAGGCGCTGCCCGACGACGACAAGCTCGATGTCGATGAAGCCTACGTCGAGCATTTTCTGGTGAAAACGCTGATCGCGAAGTTCGAGACGCTGAAGCCGGGCGACAAAGGCTTCGACGCGACGTTCAAGGTCATGTCCGAGCTCGTGCGGCATCACGTCGAGGAAGAGGAAGGCGAACTCTTTCCGGCCTTGCGGCGCACCGGCTGCGATCTCGCCGCGCTCGGTGAAAAGATCGCGGCGCGCAAGCAAACGCTGCAAGCCAGGCTGGATCAGGCGGGCAGTCGCGCGGTCGGTGACAAGACCTGATGGGAGTCTTGAATTTGCGCGCGGCGCTCGCACTGATTCGTTTAAGACGTCGCTGCGACAGTCATGTCTATAAGTCGACACTTACGGACGTGCGCACCCTGTTACATGTCCATTACCATCGATTTCAGGAGGGTAGAACAGGATCGCCTAATGCAGCAGGGGAGAGCCATGTCAAGGAGAAAGCTGAAACTGACGCCGTATCTGGCGGCAGGGGTCGCCTCGCGCGACGACTTTTCCATCTACGTCACCGCGCGCCGCAGCGCCGATGGGCGATTCTATGCCGATCTACTGGTGAGCCGTAAAGTGGATGGCCGCCGTCTGTTCCCGTTCGATGGCGCGCCCGAAGTCGGTCCGTTCAACAGTATCGAGGAAGCGCGGCTCGCCGCCGAGGAGTACGGTGCGCGAATCGTCGCGGCCGACCTTGCCTGTCCCGAGGCGTGAGCGCGCGGCCCGCCGCGATATCGCCTGGCGACACCCCTGTCAAACGCTTGCCCTGGTTCACGACCGGCACGTGGTGGATCTGTGCGACCGCCGTTTTCATCCTGACGTCGTCGACGTCGACTTCCTCGAGCACCAGTCCGGCGGCGCGCTGATTTGATTCGCACGTCGAATAGCGGGGTGCCATCGAACGAACGTGCGACGCGCGGAACAACGCTTGCTAGCCTGTGGCTCGCCGTCATTCGGGCACGGTGCATGTGGCGCCGTACCGCGGCATCGCTCACGTTCACGGAGAAGCACATATGGACAAGGAACTCGAAGCCCGCATTCGCACGCGGGCGTACCAGATCTGGGAAAACGATCCGTCGCCGGAAGGGAAAGCCGACGACCATTGGGAAGAAGCGCGCCGGCAGATCGAGGCGGAAGGCGCGGCCGACGACGCTGCCGTGCCGCAGGAGCCGACCGATCAGTCCGCGGAGCGCGAGCGCGGCTCGCGCATCGCGCCCGAAGAGCAACTGCAGGAAATGTCGGGCGATGACATCGAACCGCCGAAGCGCGCCACGCGGCCGCGCGCCGGATAAGCGAGCGCCGCCCCTTTACACCGACGCCGGCAATGGCGTCGGTGCCACCGGCAATGCGCGTTGGTGGCGCGTCGCGCTCTCTCATCAGTGGTCGCGCTCGACGCGCGGGAGTTGATCGAAGTAATGCTCGACGCGCGACAGCGCATACAGCGCGGCGGCCGAACGCACGTCGTTGCGGTCGCCCGAAAAGCGCCGCGTCTCGGCGAACGTGGTGAACTCATTGCCGCGCCGTCGGAACGACCACGCGAAGCATTGCGTGCCTGGTGGCGGATCGTCATCGGAGCCGCCATGCGCGCCGCTATCGGCGAGCCCCGTGTTCGATACCGCGATGTCCGCGCAGCAGCCTTCCTGGCGCAGCGCGCCCTCGGCCATTTCGCGCGCGACCGCTTCGCTGGTAAGCCCGTACTGCTTCATCGTGCTTTGCCGCACGCCGAGAAAGCCTGCTTTGCCCGATGGCGAGTAGCTGACGAAGCCGACATCGAGACACGCGCCGCTACCCGGCACGCTCGCCAGATACGACGCGATCTGACCGCCGGTGCAGGATTCGGCGGTCGCGAGCTTCAGACCTCGCGAGCTGAGGAAGGACACGACCTGGATGGGAATGTTCATGATTTTCGCTTTTGTTGCGCGACGGATTCGGACCGGCATTTGGTTCGTGCAATCGCTCTCGAGAAGCGCGCAGCAAAGATCGGTCCGGGCGCGCTTCACGTTTCGCGCATCGCCACGAGTACCTGCCGGCGGTATGCTCATTGCTGAAGCGTGAAAGAGCAGCGGACTCGCGCGCCGCCCCGTCGCAATGCGTGGCGCGCGCAGCGCTGCGCATTCGCGAGGAGGCGGCGATGAGCGATTTCGACGAAGCGCGCGCATGGATGGTCGAACGGCAGATCGTGCAACGCGGCGTGCGCGACGACTACGTGATCGAAGCGATGCGGCGTGTGCCGCGCGAGGCATTCGTGCCATCCGATCTGCGCGAATTCGCGTATGACGATACGCCGCTGCCGATCGGCGGCGAGCAGTCGATCTCGCAGCCGTACATCGTCGCGAAGATGCTCGCGGCCGCCGAGTTGCAGCCCGGCGATCGCGTGCTCGACATCGGCACGGGCTCCGGCTATGCGGCCGCGATCGCCGCGGAGATCGCGGGCCGGGTGGATTCCATAGAACGCGACGCGAGCCTCGCCGAGGGCGCGCGCGAGCGCTTGCAGCGGCTCGGCTACGAGAACGTCGAAGTGCATGTCGGCGACGGCACCGCAGGTCTTGCCGCGCATGCGCCCTATAACGCGATCATCGCGGCGGCGGGCGGGCCGCGTGTGCCGCGAGCGCTGCGCATGCAACTCGCCGTGGGCGGACGGCTCGTGATGCCGGTCGGCAGCAGTCAGAGCCGTCAGCGGCTCGTGAAGATCGTGCGGCGCGACGAACACGACTACGACGAAGATGCGTTCGGCGACGTGCGCTTCGTGCCGCTCGTCGGCGACGATGGCTGGCCGGAGCCAAGCGGCGCGGCGCGCGCGGATTTGCGGCCCGCGTCCACGTCCACGCCGATCCCGCTCACGCCTATGCCGGCCGCGCTCGAACTCGCGATTCGCGACGCGGCCGAACCGTTGCCCGACATCGATTCCGCGGAATTCGCGGCATTTTTCGACCGCTTCGCCGGGCATCGCGTCGTGCTGCTCGGCGAGGCCAGTCACGGCACGTCGGAGTTCTACCGTGCGCGCGCGGCGATCACGCGGCGCCTCGTCGAGCAGCACGGCTTTTCGATGATCGCGGTCGAGGCCGACTGGCCCGACGCCGCGATCATCGACCGGCATGTGCGCGATCGGCCGATGCCCGGCGGGCGGTCCCGCCCGTTTCGCCGCTTTCCGACCTGGATGTGGCGCAACACCGACTTCATGGGCTTGGTCGCGTGGCTGCGCTCGCACAACGCCGCGCACCCCGAGCGCGAAACGCGCTTTTACGGGCTCGATATCTACAGCCTTTCCGAATCGATCGACGCGGTATTGCGCTATCTCGACAGCGTCGACCCTGCCGCGGCGCGCATCGCTCGCGAGCGTTATGGGTGCCTCAGTCCGTGGCAGAAAGATCCGGCCGTATATGGACGCGCCGCGTTGAGCGGCGGCTACGCGCAGTGCGAAGAACACGTGGTCGCGCAACTCGGCGATCTGCTGAAAAGCCGGCTCGACTATGCGCGCGAAGACGGCGAGCGCTTCCTCGACGCGGCGCAGAACGCGCGGCTCGTGGCGGTCGCCGAGCACTACTATCGCGCGATGTACTACGGCGGGCCGCAAAGCTGGAATCTGCGCGACACGCATATGTTCGACACGCTGCGTCATACGCTCGACAGCCGCGGGCCGCAGGCGCGTCTGGTCGTGTGGGCGCACAACTCGCATATCGGCGACGCGAGCGCCACGCAGATGGGCCGCATGCAGGACGAGATCAATCTCGGCCAGCTGTGTCGCGCGCAGTTCGGCGACGCGGCGGCGCTGATCGGGTTTGGCACGCACAGCGGCACGGTCGCCGCAGCGAGCGATTGGGGCGGACCGATGGAGGTCAAAACCGTGCAGCCATCGCTCGAGGGCAGCGTCGAATTCAGCATGCACGGCACGGGTCTCCCGCGCTTCCTGCTCGACCTGCGGCCCGGCATGCACGACACGCTGCGCGAACGGCTGCGCGCGCCGCTATTGGAGCGCTTCATCGGCGTCATCTACCGTCCCGGGACCGAGCGGTATAGCCATTACGCGCAAGCGTCGCTGGCCGAGCAGTTCGATGCGTTCGTGTGGTTCGATCGCACGAGCGCGGTGAGCGCGCTGCCCGTTTCCGCCGACGAAAAGAACCACGCGGCGGAGACTTTTCCATTCGGTGTGTGAGGGCGATCGGCACGCTCACGCCTCAGGCGAGGAACGCGGCTTGCAACGGAACGGACAGTGCATTCCAGCTGGTCCGAACCGAGGGGTCGCTCATGAACAAGGTTGTACAGCGCCTTGCCATCGCCGCGATGTCGGGTGTTGCCAGTGGCGTCGTCTGCGCGCAAGGCGCCCGGCGAGCTGAGCCGCGACCAGGCGAACCGTGAACATGCGGGGCGCGCGAACCAGGCCGCGGTTCAGCACGGACAGCGCCGCCAGCATGGCGCGAGCAGTGCGCGCTAGCGGCGACGCGGCCTGGCTGCCGCCACCGCCGCGCGTGCTCGCGATTCCGCCATGAAGGACGAACCGGTCTGGTTCCTGCTGATCGGCGCGCTGCTCACGTTCATGGCCGTCGCGCGCGGGCCGATCCGCCGCTTGCCGCTGACCGGCGCGATGATCTATCTGCTGGTCGGCGTGGCGGTCGGGCCGGCCGTGTCCGGGCTCGTCGGGGTCGATCTGCTCCGCAATACCGCGTTGCTCGCGACGCTGGCTGAAGTCGGGCTCGTCGTGTCGTTGTTTTCGATCGGCATGCATCTGCGCGTGCGGCTGCGCAATCCGCTGTGGTTGTTGCCGCTGCGGCTCGGCGGCCCGGCGATGCTCTTCACCGTCGCCTTGATGTTCGGCTTCACCGCTTTGGTGACCGGACGCGCGGACGGCGCGGCGTTGTTCCTCGCGGCCGCGCTCGCGCCGACCGACCCGGTGCTCGCCAACGAGCTGCGCGTGACGCAAGCTGGCGACGACGAGCCCGTGCGGTTCGCGTTGTCGGGTGAAGGCGGCCTGAACGACGGTGCCGCCTATCCGTTTGCGGTGCTGGGACTGACGCTTGCCGGCGCGAGGCTGTTCGGCTCGGGCAGTGGCGTGCATTTCGTCGGCTCGGTGCTGTGGGGGATCGTCAGTGCGCTCGTGATCGGTTGCGTGTTTGCGATCGTGTTCGCGCGCGCGATCTTCTTTCTGCGCACCCGCTACGGCGAAGCGATCGGTCTCGACGGGTTTCTCGCGCTAGGCCTGATGTCGACGTCGTACGGCGCGTCGCTGCTGCTGCACGCGTATGCGTTCGTCGCGGTGTTCGTGGCCGGCGTCGCCGTCCGTCACGAGGAACTGCGCGCGACGGGCGACAAGAATCCCTCGGAAGTGCTCGACGAGGTGCAGCACGGCGAACAGGTCGATGTCGCCCAGGATCCAGAAATGGCGCATGCGGTCCTCGCCGAATCGATGATGGGCTTCATGCGCGAAATGGAGCGACTCGCGGAGTTGTCGCTGATGCTGATCATCGGCTGCGTCGTGTCCGCGCACTGGCGCGAGATGTTCGATCTGCGCGCCGTGTTGCCCGCGGTGTTTCTCTTTTTCGTTGCGCGGCCGCTGTCCGTCGTCGTCGCGATGATGGGTGCGCGCATCGACAATAGCCAGCGGCATCTGATGGCGTGGATGGGGATTCGCGGCGTCGGCGCGTTTTACTACCTGATGTTCGGCCTCGAATACGTGCGTGGCGCGATGACGCCGCTGCTGCCCGCCGTGCTCGATGCGATCGTGTTGTCGGTGCTGCTGCATGGCTCGACCGCGAACTATCTGTTGCGGCGGTATTTCGACCGGCGTCGCTGAATGAAGCGACGGGCGCGATGGCGCGCGTGAGTTGTCGCGCCGCGCTCCGCCTGGCTCCCGTTTGCCGCTCCTTGTATCGCAATGTATCCGCGCGGCCCGGGGATACGTGCGCTTACCAAACCCGTTGACCCAGACACATGCGAGATACGTCGGCGCGTTCAAATACGTGCACCGCAAGTTCGAGCCCGGATTTGCAGACCTGAATATCACTGGATCAGCAGGAGTAAGCCACCATGACCCGCATCGAAGAAGTGCTGTACACCGGCAAAACCCATACGACCGGCGGCCGCGAAGGCGCCGCGCGCAGCTCGGACGGCCGTCTCGACATCAAGCTGTCGCCGCCCGGCACCTCGGGGGGTGGAACGAATCCCGAGCAGTTGCTCGGCGCGGGCTGGTCGGCGTGTTTCATCGGCGCACTCGGGCTGGCGGCGCGCGCGTTGCACCTGTCGTTGCCGGCCGATACCAGCGTCGATGCGGAGATCGATCTCGGCACCACCAATGGCGCTTACTTTCTTCAGGCGCGTCTGTTCGTCAGTCTTCCCGGTGTCGAGCGTGACGTGGCGCACGGGTTGATCGAGCGAGCGCATCTGACCTGCCCGTATTCGAAGGCGTTGCGCGGTAATGTGGATGTGCAGACTACGCTCGTTTGAGCGTCGCTGAGGGTGGTGGCGGGGCCGCGCCGAAGCATCGCGCGGCCCCGCGTATCTGCCATGCCAGCAGCTTCGAAAGCTACGCGGTGTCGGTTCGTGCGGCCCGCTACGCCGCAGGCGCAACCGACGCTCCCGCGATCTTGTGCCGCGCGAGCGATTGCGCCACCAAGCCCGAGGCCTTCATCTCTTCGACAAACGAACGCAGCGCGTGAGCCGCCGCTTCGCCGCGGCTCTTCGGCACACCCATCGCCTGCCGGATCACCATGAAGCGCTCGTCTAGCAACCGCAGACCGGGAGTTTGCTTCGCATCGGCCTCGAGTTGCTGCTTCACGCCTGCCGCCACTTCCAGATGCTGCTCGATAAACGTCGGCACGACGCTCGGCGAGCTCGGCGCGCGCACGATTTGCGCGGATTTCAGCTCGCGCGTCAGAAACAGATCGTATGCACTGCCTTTGCCAACGACGATTCGGTTGTGCGCCTGATCCACATCCTGATTCGAGCGCACCGGCGAGTCGTCGCGCACCAGGTAGAAGCCTTCGATCAACACATACGGCGCTGTGAACGCGATCGTCTCGCCGCGCAACGGATCGATCGCGAAGAAGCCGAAATCCGCGCGCTCCTCGCCGACGGCCTGCACCGATTTGCCGGCCGTATCGAAGACGACCAGCTCCAGTTCGACGCCCAGTTTCGCGGCGAACGCGCGCGCGAGATCGATCGATACGCCGAACGGCTCGCCGGAGTCGGCGTGACGATTGGCGAGGATTGGATTGCCGAGATTGATCGACGCGCGCAGCTTGCCCGTGGGCGTGAATGCGGCGACGACGGAGGGATCGATGGTCATAACGGCTCTCGTGGCGATGGCGTTGGGGCGAGCGAAGTCTCAGGGTCCGAGGATTTCGCTGATGCGGGATAGCGCGTTGAGAGTATGCAACAGATGCTCGCCCGTTGCTTCTGACACTTCTTCGTTGCGCTCGCGCTCCAAAAGTTCGGCAGGAAGCATCGTTGCAAGGGCGGGGGACGCCAGTTATCCGTGCCACGTCCCCTCGCCCTTTCACCCGCCAGCGGCACTTCAATCGCGCAACTTCACCGCCGTCATCCGCGGCATCAACAGATGAATGATGCCCAGCGCAACCAGATACGCCGACGCGCCGACCGTAAAGAGCGCCCAATACTGCCCGGTGCGCTGCAAGGTCTCGCCGATCACGCCGGAAAAGAAGAACGAACCGACCATCCCCGCCACGCCGCCGATACCGACCACCGTGCCGACCAGCCGCTTCGGAAACACGTCGCCGACGGTCGTGACGAGGTTCGCCGACCAGCCCTGGTGCGCCGCTGCCGCGAGACCAACGGCGAAGACCGCCCACCACAGGCTCTGGAAATACGACAACGTTGCGATCGGCACCACGCACAATGCACAAATGAGCATCGTGAGCTTGCGCGCGAAATTCGGCCTGTTGGTGCGGGCCATCAAACGCGACGACAGCCAGCCACCCGCCACGCTGCCGACCGATGACATCGTATAGATAGCGATCAGCGGCAGGCCCATGTTGCCGATGTCGATATGGCGCGACTCATTGAGCCACTTGAGCAGCCAGAACAGATAGAACCACCACACCGGATCGGTCAGCAGCTTGCCGAACACAAACGCCCACGTTTCGCGGTACTTGAGCACCGACAACCAGCCGACTTTCTGCTCGACGACTTCCTCGCGATCGGCATTGATGTAGTCGAGTTCTTCCTTCGACACCGACGGATGCTCCGAAGGCTGCCGATAAACCAGCATCCACACCGCCAGCCAGATGAAACCGGTCGCGCCGCCCGCGATGAACGTCGCGCGCCAGCCCCACATCACGGCAGCGATCGGCACGAAGGCCGGCGCCACGATGCCGCCGATCGTCGCGCCCATGTTCCAGAAGCCCGTCGCTAGTGCGCGTTCCTTCTTCGGAAACCACGTGGCGGTAGTGCGGATCGCAACCGGAAAATTGGCCGCCTCGCTGAAGCCGAGCAGACCGCGCACGGCCGCGAAGCCCGGCACGGTCGATGCCACCGCGTGGAGCATCGCCGCGAGACTCCACAGCGCCATCGCGCTGCCGTAGACCTTCTTCGTGCTGACGCGATCCGCGATGCGGCCGAAGATCGCGAGACCCACCGCATAGGCGACCGTAAACACCATCACGGTCTGCGCGTACTGCACCTGGCTCCAGCCGATATCCTTTTGCAGCAGCGGCGCGAGCAGCCCGAGCATCTGACGATCCATGTAGTTGATCGTCGTCGCGGCGAAGATCATCGCGCAGATGGTCCATCGGTATCGTCCGACGGCCGTGCGTGCGGCGGCCGTCGTGGCTTCTATCGTTTTCATCGTGTCTCCTTAAGGTTTCTGCAAATGGTGTCTATACGGTTGTTCGATGCAGTCAATGCGCGGAGGTGGGCATTCCTTCGCGCGGGCTCATACGGGAGAAGAACACGACCCCGGCGGCCACCACCGACATCACCGCGAGTCCAGTGAGGCCGCCCTCGATCGAGCCGGTCTTCTGTTCGAGGAAGCCGAAGGCCGCTGGCGCGACGAAGCCGCCGAGGTTGCCGATCGAGTTGATCAGCGCCAGCACCGCGGCGGAAATCCGCGCGTCGAGATAGCCCTGCGGGATCACCCAGAACAATGACGAGGCGGCCTTGAAGCCGATCGCCGCAAAGCAGATCGCGACGAACGAAAACGCCGGGCCGCCCTGGCCGGCCGCATACATGCCGAGCGCGGCGATCAGCAGCACGCACGCGACCCACGCCTGCTGGAACTTGAAGCGCGCCGCGAGCATCGCGAACAGATACATCGCCGCGATCGAGATCAGCCATGGAATCGAGTTGTACAGGCCGACCTGGAAATCGTTGAAATGGCCCATCTTGCGGATGATGCTGGGCAGCCAGAAGGTCGCGCCGTAGATGGTCAGCGATACCGCGAAGTAGATCAGGCAAAAGATCAGGATTTGCGGATCGCGCAGCAGCGCTCCTATCGATGGCTTGACCGGGTGCGCGGCGGCGCGCTGGCGTTGCTCTTCGTCGACCGCATAGAGCAAGGTGTCCTGCTCGGCGCGGGTGAGCCAGGCCGCGTCGCGCGGCTTCGAGTCGAGCCACAGCAGGATGAAGCCCGCGAGCACGACCGAGAACATGCCTTCGATGATGAACATCCACTGCCAGCCGCGCAGCCCCGCGCCTTCGATCAGCATCAGCCCGCCGGAGATCGGCCCGGACAGCACCGACGCGAGCGCCGAGCCGCTCAGGAAGATCGCCATCGCCTTGCCGCGCTCGTTGCTCGGCAGCCATTGCGTGAAGTAGTAGATGACGCCGGGAAAGAAGCCCGCTTCGGCCGCGCCGAGCAGGAGCCGCATCGCGTAGAACGACGTCTCGCCGCGCACGAACGCCATGCCGGCCGCGGCCAGCCCCCACGTGAGCATGATGCGCGCGAGCCACAGCTTCGCGCCGTAGCGCTGCAGCAGGATGTTCGACGGCACTTCGAAGATCGCGTAGCTGATGAAGAAGAGCCCCGCGCCGAGCCCATAGGCCGCCGCCCCGATGCCCAGATCGGCGCTCAGATGCTGGCGCACGAAGCCGATGTTCACGCGGTCGATGTAATTGACGATGAACATCACGACGAACAGCGGCAGCACGCGCAATTTGATCTTGCGCACCGCGCTCGCCAGCGCGCCGGCGCGCTCGGGCCGCGCCGTGTCGGCAATCGGGCTACTCATGGAGTTGTCTCCTTCGATGGCGACGCGCGTTGCGCGTCGCAGGGCTCGTAGGCGCGGATTGGAAGCGGGAGTTAAAAGCGCGGATTCTTGCCGGTGAAGCCCGGCTCGTACTTGCGCATCTGCGAGAGGTCATCGCGATTGCGCACGCCGCACGACAGATACTGCGCATGCAGTTCGGCGAGCCGCTCGCGGTCGAGCTCGACGCCGAGGCCCGGCGTGGTGGGCACGCGCACCGAGCCGTCGTCGAACGTCACGCGGCCGCCCTTGATGACTTCTTCCTCCTGCCACGGATAATGCGTGTCGCACGCATAGGTCAGGTTGGGGATGCTTGCCGCGACGTGCGTCATCGCCATCAGGCTGATGCCGAGGTGCGAGTTCGAGTGCATCGACATGCCGAGATCCCACAGCTTGCACATGCGCGCGAGCGTCTGCGTCGCGCGCAGGCCGCCCCAGTAGTGGTGATCCGACAGCAGGACCTTGACCGAACCCATCTCGGCGCCGCGCCGGAAATCTTCCATCGTCGTGATGACCATGTTGGTCGCGAGCGGCAGGCGCGTGTGCTTCGCCAGTTCGGCCATTCCTTCGAGACCCGGGCACGGGTCTTCGTAGTACTCGAGCAGCTCGTCGAGTTCGGGGGCAGCGGCGATGCTCGTTTCGAGCGTCCAGTTGGCGTTCGGGTCGAGGCGCAGCGGCACGCCGGGGAACGCCTGATGCAGCGCGCGCATGCACGCGATTTCGTGTGCCGGTTCGAACACGCCGCCCTTCAGCTTGATGCTCTGGAAGCCATACAGCTCGATCATTCGACGCGCCTGCGCGACGATCTGCCCGGGGCTCAGGCCTTCGCCCCAGGCATCGGGCGCATAGGGCTTGTCGACGTGCTCGGCGTACTTGAAGAACAGATAGGCGCTGTAGGGCACGGCGTCGCGCACCTTGCCGCCGAGCAGGTCGACGACCGGCGCGCCGACGATCTGCCCTTGCAGATCGAGCATCGCGACTTCGAGCGTGCTGATGACTTTCGGCGGTTTTGTCGCATTAACGCGGTCAAGTAAAATCCGTGGACCGCAACGCATGATAAGCATCATGGCAAAGACGCAAACGCCGCGCAAGACGCTGCCCGCTGGCATTGGCAAGGTACTGAAGCGGCTGCACTACCCGTTGGACGTGATCCTGCTGTGCGTGCGGTGGTACGTGGCGTACTCACTGAGCCTACGTAACCTCGAGGAAATGATGGCCGAGCGGGGTATCGAGGTGGATCATTCGAGCGTGCACCGGTGGGTTATTAAGCTGCTGCCGGTGCTTGAAAAAGCATTCCGCAAACGCAAACGGCCTGTGGGCAAGAGCTGGCGGGTCGATGAGACCTACGTCAAGGTCAAAGGCCAATGGAAATACTTGTACCGTGCCGTCGACAAGACAGGTAATACGGTGGATTTCCTGCTGCGCGCCCATCGGGACAAGGCCGCGGCGCGCCGCTACTTCGAGAAGGCGATTGAACAGAACGGCGAGCCCGAGACAATCACCGTGGACAGGAGTGGCGCGAATCTGGCTGCGCTTGAAGCGCTCAATGCCGAGCGTTTAACACCGATCAAGGTCCGTCAAAACAAATACCTGAACAACGTCGTCGAGCAGGATCACCGTGCCATCAAACGCATCATCAAACCGATGCTGGGGTTCAAGGATTTCCGCTGTGCGCGCATCATCCTGTCTGGCATAGAAATCGCACACATGATCCGCAAGGGGCAGATGTGTGACGATGGCGTCGCCCCGACTGCAGCCGAACAATTCTACTCGTTGGTAGCGTGAGTAGTACTACCGATATCACGCTTTGCTCAAGCTGTAATCGTTAGCGCGACAGAACCTACAGCCATCCATGCGGCACAGAATCACGAAGCGCGTCTTGCGTTCGACCAGCGTGCCCACGGCGGAACGATTGAACGCACCCTTGATGAAGTCGCCCTCCCAGTGCCCCGGCAACAGCCGTTGCTCGAACTGCTCGGGGCGATATTGGATGCGCAAATCCTCGGGAACATAGCTGCCGCCAGCAAGCGTCGTGCGCCGATTTCCGCGCGCCGGTTTTTCTTGGCGCAATGCTGCGATCATGGCCGGTTTCAGCGAGCCACGTGCATAGGTGTAAATGGCAGCGTAGACCGTCTCGTGGCTGACGTGCTGACTTGGGTCGTCTGGATACATGGCCCGCAGTTTGGCAGCGATTTGCTGCGGCGACCAGCGCCAGTAGACCAGGTGATCATGCACATGCCGATAAAGCGCGCTGCCTTCGATCAACTTGCGCGGCCGTACGCAGCGCCGACGACGCAGCCGATAGGCCGAGGCCGCCTGCGTCGCACAGTAGCGCGGCGCGTCCACGCTGCAATTACGCGCCAGTTCGCGCGACACCGTCGAAGCGCTGCGCCCCAGCAGCCCCGCAATAGTTCTTATGCTGCCGCCCTTTTGATGTTCGATCATGATCGCCGCGCGTTCTTCCGCACTCAAATGCTTGTAGTTCTTCATCGCAACACCCTACCTCATTCAAGGTGTTGCACTTGGAACTAGAGACTAAGGAGCAACCCGGACGCGCCGGGCTGGAGACCGGCATCGAGCTATTTCAACTACGACGTCAACGGCAACCTGAAGGCCACCTACGACGATGGTGGCGGCCAGGCGGGCAGCGCACGCGCGTTCACGTACTACACGGATCTGCGCGGCCAGGTGCAGCGGCGCGACGAACTGGTGGGCGTGACGGTTGGGGATGACGGCACGATCCGGGGCGCGACGGGGGGGACAGGAAACACAACTACTACTACCTGAACGGCAACCGGGTGGGCAACCAGGGCAACGACGGGGTCGAGACGGTCGACTACGTGCAGGAGCTGGCGGGCAGGCTCGCGAAGGGCAGCGAGAGTCAGTACAAGGTGTTCACGCCGGTGGGCAGCGCGGACTTCGACGAGAACTTCATGGCGATCAACGGGGTGTATCCGGGCGTGAGCCCGGGTACCTGGACGGTGCGCGATGGGGACACGCTGCAGTCGGTCGCGTCGTCGCTGTGGGGGGATGCGACGCTTTGGTACATCCTGGCGGACGCGAACGGGCTGAAGGGCGATGACGTGCTGAAGGCCGGGCAGATGCTGACGGTGCCCAACCAGGTCACGAACGTGCACAACACGGCGACGACGTTCAAGCCGTATGACCCGGGCAAGGCGATCGGCAATACGCAGCCGACCTTGCCGGATCCGCCGCCGCGGCCGGCGAAGGATGGGGGATGTGGTCCGGTGGCGGCGATCATTGCCGTCGTGGTTGCGGCGGTGGCAACGGTGTTCACTGCAGGGGCGGCATCGATGGCGCTGGCCGGGACGCTGTCGAGCTTGACCGTGAGTGGCGCGATGACGGCCGGCGCCGCCGCGCTGGTAGGCGGCGGTGCGGCGATGGGCTTCGGTACTGCGGTAGCGGCGTCTGTGATCGGTGGTGCCGTAGGAGCGGCAGCGGCCCAGGGCGTCATGATCGCGGCTGGCGAGCAGAGCGGCTTCAACTGGAAGGGGGTGGCGATGGGCGCTGTCGGCGCAGCGGTCGGCTCGAGCGTTCTTGGCGTAACGGGAGTTGGCTCGGCGGTCGGTAGCGCGTTCGGCGGAAGTACCGCCAGCCAGTTTGCCGGTGCCGCCGCGCAAGGAGCAATCCGGTCGGTAACTACGCAGGGTATTGGCGTGCTGACTGGCGCACAGCACAGCTTCGACTGGAAGGGGGTAGCTGCTTCCGCGATCGCGTCGGGAGTCGCGTATGGCGTGGGCGCCGCAGTGCGTAGCGTCGGGGCGGACTTTGGCTTCAATATGCAGTCCGACAGCGGTCGATTTGTGACGGGCGTGAGCGCGGGGGTTGCTGCAGGTGCGGCTAGTACAATCGTGCGCGGTGGGAGCCTTGGGCGCAATGTTGGGGCGATCTCGATGGATGCGGTGGCGAGCACCATTGGCAATCTCGTCGTCGACCAGGTGCAGGCCGGCTCCGTTGGGAAAACCGATACGACCGCGCAGCGTGTGCAGGAAGCGATCGGCGGCATGAATGCGCAGGTACTGCCGGGCGGGCTTGGTGGCGTCGGCAGCGGGTTTGTAGCTCCGGAGGCGTCATACAGCAATAGCACTGCACTGTTCGGCGTGTATGGCGGGCTCGTTGACAGCAGCCAGACGCCGTACGCCGGTGCTGCAGCGCTCTTCGGCCCGTCTTCTGGGCTGGCAACCTCACAAATCGATCCGCGTCCTGCAGTGCTGGCCGATAACAGCGGCGGCTCCGATAATCTTCTTTACGCGTGGGATCGTGCGAAACAGTACGGGGCTGATGGCTGGAATGCGACCAAGCAGTTCGCGCACGACATGGTCGGCGCGACCAGCATGGATGCCGCACGGGCGAACTGGGATGCGGGGAATTACGGCACGGCTGTAACGAAGGGTGCCCAGTCGTTTCTGGAAGCGGGCATGACTGCTTTTACCTTGGGAGCGGCTGCGCCGATCAAGACAGGAATCACGGCGGTCGTCAACAGAGGGCGCGCCTTGCTCGCGAGCGAAATACTCGGCGGCGGAGCGCCGATCTTCAGTTCCGGTGGCTTGCTGGGTTCGCGCATGTGGGCCTCGTCAGTGGGCACCGGAGCGATTAGCGCGGGGATTACTGCGGGCTCTGAGTATTACCAGAAAGGAGCGATCAATCCGGTTGATGTCGGCGTGAGCTTTGGGGTCGGTGCGATAGGTACGCGTTACAACCTAGCCGGCAATATGGTTCTGAATGCGGCAGGTGGAGTTGCCGATACGGCGATCAACAACGTTGTGTATGGGAAAAGTGACAGCTTGGTCAACGCTGGATTTACAAGTGCGGCTCTATCTGGCTTGGGCTATGGCCTCGGGAAGTCCGTCGGGTCATGGTTCGATGCAACACTCAAACCAACTCTCGGCAACTCAAGGAATTGGGCCTCGACGGATGTTTGGTCCGGTGGCGGATGGAAACTGTTTAGCCCTAATACAGGTGGCGTGATTGCCGGGACGATTGGAGGAGGGGTCGGCCAGAGTGCAGTTGGTCCACTTGTTCCACCATTTCCCTACGGGAGCGGCCAAAAATGATCAGGTGGTTGATTGCGTTTTTGGGTGCGTGGGGTATTTGCCTAGCAGGAATGTACGTCATTTGGGTGATCGCTTTGTGCCTGAACTGTCTGTTTGCACCAGGATGCTTTAGTCACCTGACGGTCCACGATGTGCTCTCTGCAGTTAATTTTAGAGGCGTGTTTGCAAGGGGTACGCTACTGGCAATTGCATTCACGGGCATTGCGTGGTTTAGGAGGCGTGCATAGCGAAACAACCTCTGGCCTATGTTAGGCCGGGGCTCAGTCTCCAGATTCATGTTCCACAAACTTGAAAAGGAAAACAAGAAATGCAGTTGAAGAAATTGATCCCGCTTGGCGTTGTGCTGCTGGTGATGGCGGGCTGTGCATCGGTGCCGATGGGCGATCCGCAGAAGGATGCGGCGCTGAAGACCTTCAGTGCGCCGCAGGAGAAGGCGGCGATCTATGTGTATCGCAACGAAAGCATGGGTGGGGGCGTCAAGATGCCGGTGACCCTGGATGGTCAGATTCTGGGCGACACGGCCGCCAGGACCTACCTGTACACGGAAGTCGAGCCGGGACCGCATGAGCTGGTGTCGAAGGCTGAGAACGATTCAAAGCTGGATGTCGACGCGGTTGCCGGCAAGGTCTATTACGTCTGGCAGGAGGTCAAGATGGGCGTCCTGTATGCGCGCAGCAAGCTGCAACTGGTTGACGACAAGACTGGTCAGGACGGTGTGAAAGAGTCTAAATTGGCGGTTCTGCCGCCGGCGCAAAGTGCGAAAGCGGAGTGACGATTAGCCGCTAGCCGTTACCACCGATTGCCGCCACCGACGCCCGCTTGGTGCGGGCGTTATCGCATTGAGGCGAGCAGCTGTGGCGGGGCGCGAATTGCGCAGATTGCGCGATTGATGACCGGAGCCCGTGGACGTTAGAAAAGCCGAAGCGCGACACGCCGGCGCAGGTTCTCATCCTGATGCATATCGCGAATTCCGACGATCGCGCGTTGCAGCCACTCGGTGACAATTGCCTGACGGATGTCGCACGTCCGGCGCTGCATCGTTCGCGTGATTTGTTCATTTCCGTGATCGGCCGGCGCGTTGCTGACCAGCGGCATCTGGGCGGATCGGACGTTGTCGTCTGGCACAAGAATTCCCCTGAAAGTAGAACACACATTACGCACGTACCAAAACGCGTGCAAAACCGCCGCTAACCGACGCCAGCATTGGATTTGCGGCGGTACAGAAAAGAGTGCAACGGGTTGCGCCGAAAATATCGAATCGCATGGAACCCCGGATGAGGCAAGGGTTTGCGGGTGGTGCGATTTGCACCACCTGTGTCCGGAGCGCGGCCACGCGGCGGACTCGCCGAGGTCTGGCACAGCGACGTCAGCAACCCAGGTCCAGTTGCGCGAATTCCGTTTGCGTCCAGGGTGTCGATTCGGTGACCAAGGCATCCGCTCAAAAGCGGAGAGTAAACGGCAAACGCCGACAGTTTACAAGCGCGGCGCTATGTCATTGAAAGTAAACGGCCTTTCTCGCCGCCGCGGACCGGCGGCGACGTTGTGTATAACGACATGGGTAGAAAGACGTCTGAATGCTGACGTGAAGGTCCCGTTGTTTCAGTTCGAATACGATGCCCTTATGAGTATCGTATATAACTGTGGCTCAGGAGACGGCGCCAGCGAAATTATTAGAAAAGTTAATTCTGGCCATTATGATGATATGCATGATTTTATATTGACGTATCGGGTAGGAACGAATCGGGGCGTCAAGAATCGCCGGATTGCCGAAGCTCGTTTATTTGTCTCAGGAGTTTACGATGCATCTCATTAGGATCATGGTAGTTTTTTTTATCTCGGGTGTGTTATTTTCTAGCCTTGCGGTCGCGAAGTCGAACTCGGATTGCCTGCAGCATTTGGGGGGCGGTTACGGTGACGCCGAATGCTATTCCGAGTTACAGAAGGACCTGATGGTCGAGAGCAAATTTATCTATAACAAGTTGCGTGCGACCATGCGGAACGGCAACGTCCATGCGAAGTTGCTCGACGAGTACATGGAAACGCAAGATGCATCCGTGAGGTACTGCGAATTACCACGTAATGCCGGGGCAAAGTGGAAAACGGAACACGATGGATCGATGTTTTCAGCTTTGCAAGAGGAGTGCATCTACAATCTTCGCAAAGCGCAAAATCAGTTTTTAAAGGATTTGCTTGATATGGCAAATTGGTAGAGCGTGAAATCCCAGCCCCGCTTCGGCGAGGCCATTTAAAGGCAGATTACGCGGGCAAGCGGCACCACCACGACTCGGCATAGGCGACATCACCGTCGCGTCACGCCCCCTTAACGCCGACCATCAAAGCGACCCCACTAACCACAAGCAGACTCGCAAGCAGATACACGGCGAGATCCATACTCCCCGTCGTCGTGCGAATCTGACCGATCACCCACGGACTGACGATCCCGCTCGTAATCCCAATACTGCTAATAAACGCGATCCCCGACGCAGCCGCTTTCCCGGACAGATAGCTGGTAGGCACCGCCCAAAAGATCGGCAGCGCCGCGAAAATCAACACGGCAGCGAGCGACAAGATAGCCAGCATCGCAGGAAAGCTGCTCAGATGCAGCGTAAGCGCCGCGAGCGCGAGACCCCCGCCCACCGTGCAGAAAGCAAAATGCTTACGCCGTTCCCCAGTTCGATCCGAGCGGCGCGCAATCAGAATCAGACCCACCGCACCGATCGCATTCGGCACCACGGTATAAAGACTCACCGCCACGACATCCTGAACCCCAAAATCGCGGATCATCAACGGCATCCAGAAATTGAGCGTCAGCGACGCACAGGTCAGCGAAAAATAGATGAACGCGAACAGATAGACGTGCGGATTGAGCAACGCGGCGGCGAAGCTGTGACTGTCATGCCGGTGGTCTTTCGACTGGCCTTGCGCGCAAAGCGCGACGAGTCGCTCTTTTTCGTCCTGCGTGAGCCAGCTTGCCTCGTGCGGCTTGTCGACCAGATAGCGCCACGAGAGCAATCCGAGAATCACAGCGGGTGCGCCTTCGATCGCAAACATCCACTGCCATCCGAACAGGTTCAGCACGCCGCTCATGTCGCGCATGATCCAGCCGGAGAAAAGTCCGCCGAGCACGCCCGCGACCGCCACGCCCGCGAAAAACACCGAGATCACGGCGGCGCGCCGGCTGGCGGGAAACCAATACGTCAGATACAGCACGATGCCCGGGAAAAACCCCGCCTCGAAAACGCCCAGCATAAAGCGCAGAACGTAAAAGTGCGCGGGCTTCGACACGAACATCATGCACATCGACGCGATGCCCCACAGCAGCATGATCCGCATGAAGGTTTTACGCGCGCCGTATTTGGCCAACAGGATGTTGCTCGGCACCTCGCACAGCACGTAGCCGACGTAGAACACGGCTGCGCCGAGTCCGTACATCGCGTCGCTGAAGCCGAGATCATGCTTCATCTGCAATTGCGCAAAGCCGATGTTGATCCGGTCCAGAAACGACACGACATAGCAAAGAAACAGAAACGGCACGATGCGCCACGCGACCTTCCTGAACATCGAATCGTCGCTCGCGACGGGCGCGGCGTGGCCAATGGCGTTGCCATCGAGGGAATGCTGCATGTCTCGCTCCTGGTGCGGAGCGCGCCTGTGCGAAGACGAGCGCGCCCGAGGCGTCTAGCGCGCCTTCATGGTTTGAACGGAAAAGAGGAAAGACCGGACGGCCTTTCCCGAGTGCGTGGTGCGATCAGTTCTGCAGCGCGTCCCACATTTCCTTGTCGCGCTGCGCGGTCCAGATGCGCGGATGGCTGATGCCGCTTGCTTCGTCGTAGGCTCGCGACACGTCGAACGGCAGGCAATGCTCGTAGATGAAGACGTTGCCGAACTTCGGGTCCATGGACTTGCGCGTGAGCGCCATCGCGCCCTTCAGATCGAGCTTGTCCTTGAATGCGTCACGGCCCGCCTGCAACAGCATGGTGACGAAGTCTTTCGTGTAATCGAGGCCCTTGTTCACTTCCGCCGGCGACAGCAGCGCGGGGCCGCGACCCGGCACCAGCTTCTCCGCGTTCAGGGCGCGCAATGCTTCGAGCGTCGTCGGCCATTGTTCGAGTTGCGCGTCGCCGCAATAGCAGGCCGCGTCGTACTCGACCAGGTCGCCGGAGAACAACACCTTCTGCGACGGCAGCCAGACGACCGTGTCGCCCTTCGTGTGGCCGGAGCCGAGATGCGCGATGCGCACTTCGAGCTTGCCGAGAAAGAGCGTCATTTCCTTTTCGAAAACCAGCGTCGGCCACGTCAGGCCGGGCACCGTTTCGACGCCCGCAAAAAGGCGCGGGAAGCGTTCGATCTCCGACTTCATATCGGCTTCGCCGCGCTCGACGATCATTTCGTAGGTGCCGCGGCTGGCGATCACCTGCTGTGCCCCTTCCTTGAAGTACGCCGACGCACCCAGCACGCGCACCGCGTGATAGTGCGACAGCACGACGTATTTGATCGGCTTGTCGGTGACGCTGCGGATCTTCGCGATCAGGTCTTGCGCCATGGCCGGCGTGGCGGTGGTGTCGACGATCAGCACGCCGTCGTCGCCGATGATCACGCCGGAGTTGGGGTCGCCCTCGGCCGTATACGCATACGCGTTTTCCGACAATTGGGTCCACGTGATCTTCTTCTCTTCCAGATCGGCCTGGGATGCGAAAGCCTTCGCCATGTCTGTCTCCGTCTCACGACTCGTTGGGGGATGACTAATAGTCGTCGTCGCGCTTATATTTGTCAATGACAAAATACCTTGTCATTCACTAAGCCAGGGTAAACTCCGTTGGTTGGTCCGCACGGTCCGATCGGATACCATCTAGGCCTTCCACGGGCGACAGCGGACGGGCCGAATCTCCTTCGGGTCAAGGGCGGATAACACGATGGCTGATACGACAAGCGAAAAGAAACAGCGGGGGATTCAGAGCGTCGAGGTCGGCGGACGTCTGCTGCAGGCGCTGGCGCGACAGCGCGAACCGCTCGGGCTGACCGAACTGGCCGGCGAGGCGCAACTGTCGTCGGCGCAGGCGCATACCTATCTCGTGAGCCTGACGCGCCTCGGCCTCGTCAAGCGCGATGCCCTGACCGGCAACTACGAGCCGGGGCCGCTGTCGTTGCGGCTTGGCCTCATGCATATCGAACAGCAGCCGGTCTATCGCATCGCGGCTGCCCACGCGGCGTCGCTCGCGGAGCGGATCGGTCTTAGCGTGGCGATCTGCGTGGCGGGCGTGCAGGGCCCGACCATCGTCCGATACGAGCGCAGCGGTGCGCCGCTGCATGTCAATCTGCACATCGGCACGGTGATGTCGCTCGAAGCGACATCGACGGGCCGCGTATTCTGCGCGTTCTGCGCGCCCGAGCAGGTCGCGCAAATGGCGCGAAGCCAGGCGCATTCGGCGGACCCGACGCCGGCGCGCGGCCGCGCCGCCAAAGCACCGACTAGCGCGGAGTGGCGCAAACGCTTCGATGAGATCCGCGCGCGCGGCATCGAGCGAGGAATCGATGCGCCGAGTCCGGGCATCAGCAGTCTGAGCGTGCCGGTGTTCGATGGCGATCAACGGATGCAACTCGCGTTGACGGCGATCGGCTCGTCGGGCTCGATCGAAGTCGCGTGGGATGGTGTGGTCGCGCGTCAGTTGCTCGAAACTTCCCGACGTATCACCGAAGCGCTGGTCACACCCAGCTGAGAATCATGCAGATCGAAACCCCGGACGCGTCCGACGCGAACACGCCCCAACTCAACGACACGAAAGCTCAGCGCGGAATCAGCGCGCTTGACAACACAGGCGACCTCCTGCTGGCACTCGTTGCCGCCGGCCGTCCGCTGTCGTTGCGCGATCTGGCCGCGACCGCCGATATGCCCGCCGCCAAGGCGTTTCCGCATCTGGTGAGTCTGCTCAAGGTCGGCTTGCTGAGCCGCGACGACGCCGGTCTTTTCAGTGCGGGACCGCTCGGCATGGAGCTCGGCCTGATCGCATTGCAGCGCATGTCGCCGATTCGCGATGCCGAACCGGAGATCGTCACGCTTGCGGCGGAGTCCGGCATGAGCGTCGCGGTGGCGATTCTTGGACCTTTGGGTCCCACGGTAATCCGTTTCGAAGAATCGGCGAGACCACAACACGTGAGCCTGCGCGTGGGCACCGTGATGTCGCTCGTCAACACGGCGATAGGGCGCGTGTTCGCCGCGCATCTTGCGGACGACGTATTGGTCGGGCTGTTGTCGCAGGAATCGATCAGACTCGCGGGCGCGCCGGTTGCGGAAGTGCTCGTGGCGCCGAAAAAGGGCCCGCCGTCGTTGGCTCCGGCCTATCTGGCACGTCGCGCGAAGGTTGTGAGCGACGGCATCGATGACGCACTCGATGCGCCGGTGCCGGGCATCGGCGCGTTGGCCGCGCCCGTGTTCGATCATACGGGCAGCGTCAGTCTGGTGGTCGCGGTGATCGGTCCGTCGGGCGGCTTTGATTTCAGCACGCACGGCACGACCGCACAGAGGCTGCTCGCCACGACACGACGGCTGTCGTGGCGGTTCGGCTGGATCGGGCGCTGAGCCTCGGTCGTCAATCCGCGCGCGCCAGCGCCAGCGCTTCGAGCAGCACGTCGGCATCGCCGATGTGGTTCGCGAGCAGCAGCACGAGCTTTGCGTTCATGAAATGGCTTTGCTCGTCGGTCAGTCCATTGTGCGCGTCGATGAGCTTTTCATAGAACGCATCCGGATCGGCCATATTCGTTTCGATGTTCAGCTTGGTCATGATGGTTATCCGTTGCAGGTTGCGCGATCCACGGCCTTGGCGACCGAGGCGGTGTCGAGGGCGCGCCAGCGCGCGCAGACATGCTGGTCCGGACGCAGCAGATAAAAGGTGCCGGGCCGCGCATCGAAGCGATGCGTGACGATGCCTTCGACGTCCTCGATCACCGTGACGTGAGGCATCTCCGGAAGAGCGGTCACGGCCGCGCCACGCGGCACGACGATCAACGAGTGAACCGGCACCGCGAGGCATGCGAGCGCGCGAAGCCGTTCGGCGCATTTCGTCAGGTCGTCTCCCGGGCCGCAGAATTGCACACCCGTGAAGCCGCCATGTCCGGTCTGATTCAGGAACCAGGCGTCTTCGCCAGCGAGCCTGACCGGCGCGTCGGTGCTGGCCGCGCCGGGCACCATCGCACCGGTGAACGCGTCGGCGTCGGGCGTGTTCAGGGGCGAGTCGCGCAGCACCGCCGGCACCGACAGACGGCCGCTGTTGACGATGCGCCGCGCGAACGGACACTCTTTCGCGAGCTTAAGCGTGGCATCGCGGAACATCCGCGAAACCGCGCTTTTCGGCGTGATGAAGTCGGTGGCGCGCGATGAGTTCAGGATGTTTTCGTCCGCCGCATACTCGCGCTCGGATGCATAGGTATCGAGCAGCGCCGGCGGCGCGTCGCCGTTGACGACGAGCCGCAGTTTCCAGGCGAGATTGTCGGCATCCTGCACGCCGCTATTCGCGCCGCGCGCGCCGAACGGCGACACGCCATGCGCCGAATCGCCCGCGAACAGCACGCGGCCATGCCGGAAACTGTCCATCCGCAAACACGAAAAGGTGTAGACGCTGACCCATTCGAGCTCGAACCCGGCATCGTCTCCGAGCAGCGCTTTCACGCGCGGAATCACTTTTTCAGGCTGTTTTTCGGCGACAGGATCGGCGTCCCAGCCGAGCTGGAAATCGATGCGCCAGACGTTGTCGGGCTGCCTGTGCAGCAGTACGGATTGATTGCGATGGAAGGGCGGATCGAACCAGAACCAGCGTTCGGTCGGAAACGGCGCCTTCATTTTCACATCCGCGATCAGGAAGCGGTCCTTGAAGGTGCGGCCATGACTGTCGAGACCGAGCGCCTTGCGCACCGCGCTGCGCGCGCCGTCGGCGGCGACCACGTATTGCGCGCGCATCGGATAAATGCCGTCGGGCGTTTCGACCCGCAACTCGACATGGTCGTCTTGCTGGGTCACACCGATCACATTGCTTTTCCAGCGCATCTGCAGATTCGCGGTTCGCTTCGCCTCATCTACCAGATAGCCCTCGACGTAGTACTGCTGCAGATTGATGAATGCTGGGCGCGCGTGGCCTGTCTCGGGCAGCAGGTTGAACGTATAGATCAGTTCATCCTGCAGGAACACCTTGCCGACGTTCCAGCTCACGCCTTTGTCGACCATCTGCTTGCCGCAGCCGAGCCGATCGAAAATTTCCAGCGTCCGCTTCGCAAAACAGATTGCGCGCGAACCGCTCGACAGCGTGTCGTCATTGTCGAGCAGTACGGTGCGAACGCCCTGCTGGGCCAGATCGATGGCCGCTGACAACCCGACCGGGCCAGCGCCGATCACCACGACCGGATAGGTGAGCGGTGCACCGGCATCGTGGTCGGCGGCTCGCTCGTAGTCGAACCGCATCGTTTGGTAGTCGATCTGCATGGCGTCTCCGGGTTCTGCGGGGTATCTTTGATTAATCTATAGCAAGCAGTATTGCTCCTTGCTAATATTGGCCATTCTATAAAGCTTTTTGAGCGATCGAATCTGTATTTACCCTGGTGCGGCTTTGTCACGTTGCCGATCACCGGACGAATCGTGTTCAGGCGAAACAGTCGCTCAGAAAACAGCAGACGGATTCTGGGTGAGACCGGTGAAAGGACGCCAGGCTTCAAACCGGGTCGCGAGCTGCTTTCGATAAAGCGACGCGCGCAGCAAATGACGCTTGAGCGCGAAGTGTTGCCGGATCGGACCGAAGCACGACAGGAACGCCTGCGTGCGCCCGGGCAGGCGGAAACCACGCATACGTCGCTCGCGTTCACGCGTGGGCTGATGGCTGTTCTCTGCACGGTTGTTGACGCGGGCGGCCGCCTTGACGAACACGTGCTTCACGTTCGCCAGCTCTGGGATTTCGGTCTTTGCTGCGGGGTAACTGCGCAACTGGTCAGTGACGATCTTCTTCGGCACCTCGGGACAGGCCGCCAGTACACGTTTGAAGAAACGTTTCGCGGCGGCCTTGTCGCGCCGCTTCTGTAGCAGGATGTCGAGCTCGATGCCGTGCTGGTCGACGGCACGCCACAGCACATAAGGTTCACCGCGCAATGACACGAATACTTCATCAAGATGCCACGTGCTGCCCGGCTGGCGGCGGGCAGCCTTCACGCGATGCGCGAAACCAGCCCCAAACTTGTCTATCCACCGCCGGATCGATTCGTGGCTGACGATCACGCCACGCTCGAACAGCAACTCCTCGATATCGCGCAGGCTGAGCTGGAACCTGAAATACCAGCGTGACTGATGACTGACGCCGGGAACCGGTGACCGTGATACAGCGATTTCGTTTTCTTCATCACTTCATCTTAACTGACCGCAGCGCCAAACGTGACAAAGCCCTATCTTCAGATGATGCCGAACGGCTCCCGCTACCCCCAAGTTCAATATGAATGACGTCCGGCGGTAAAAATTGCAGCGCGCCGCAATGGGTTCACTCGACGTCCGTCCGCTGTAAGCAAGAGCGCGGCATACGTGGTTGCGTAAAATCCAGTCACGCACTCAACCTTTAACGCCATGCTCCACAAAATCGGCCATAATCTAAATCGATGCGATTAATTGTCGCGCATTGTTTCTGTCGCGTGCTAATCTGATTTGTGAAGATGAGAGCGCGGTATGTGAACCGCTTACTTGTGCTCGGCATTCAAAAAGCTAGCGGCCTTTACCCTCGTCGCGCGCGCTTCGGCGTCTGCCTTTGCGGCGTACGGCTCAACGGGAGATGTATAAATGGGGCAGGTTACCAATGATTCTGTTGGTCGCACCAGGAATCAAGAAGTAAACGGACTGCGGCCGCGCGTGCTGATGTGTCCATTCACCAACCCGACAAATCGCTATATCGAGATTCAAAAAGATCTGTATAGGTCGGTCGGTTATGACGTCGCGCCGCTCTCCATCAAAGGCCTGCTGAAGGGAGGATTCTTTCAGCTGTTCAAGCCAGACAATATTCTCGTTTTTCATTGGCTTGAATATCGGCCGTTCAGGCGGCAGAAAGGGACTGCGCAGTTGAGCTTGCTCGGCTCGTTGCTCTTCGCTTTTTACTGCTCCTTGATGCTGATCGGTCGAGCAAAGGTTGTGTATTTCGTCCACGATCAGGCAGTCCACGACACAGTAGGATTCAACAGGCGCCTCTCGATTCGGCTTATTGCCTTCATACGCCGTCTGGCAGACTTTCGCGTGGTCCACGCACCGGATTTTCAGGTTCAGTTCAGCGCGCGCTATTTACCCCACCCACTCTATTGGGACGCGCCCGGCCAGCCGCCGACTACGCCGAGGGCGGGTAGCGCGACACCGCTCTATTCGATGCTCGGTGTGATTCGCCCGTACAAGCAGATCGATGCGGTTCTTGACGTCTGGCCGAGCGAATGCAAGCTGGATATAGCCGGGCACGGTACGGAAGCTTATGTTGCCACGCTGAACGGAATCATCGACAGGCGATCGTTGCGCGATACGGTGCGCCTCGACGCAAAATTCCTGTCTGACGCGGAATTCGCGCAGAGGATTGCCGATAGCGATGTGCTGATCCTCCCGCATGCGGTCGATTCAATGCTGGTGAGCGGCGCGTTTTTTGAGGCCATTGGGCGCGTGCCGCTGGTTATCTCTCGCTCGACGCCGTTTATGATCTGGGCGGCCAGCAAGTTCGACAATGTCATTCTCTTCGATGACGTTGCTCAGCTCCCTGAAATCATTGGTTTGATCAACAGTTCATGGCCAACGATCGTCTGCACTGCAAGCAATCGCTTGGCTGTTGATGAGTTCGGTTGGAACGTGTGCTGCCGGCGCTACGAGCAGTTCTTCGAAACGGTCGTGGGGCACGCGAGTGCGGCGGGAAGCGCCGTTACCGGATGAGGGCGACGCGTGCGGGCAACGGGTCCGTTAGGAAACGAGGCCTCTGGATTGCTCCAGCGGAACGAAGACCGTAGATGCCCGCCTCTATCGAGCGATTGACGGAATTTTCGTCGCGACGAGATCGACGTAGCTCATCGGATCGTCGCGCCATTCGGTGATGGTACTTTGCAGACGGCGTGTTATTTCCCCAATAGGTCCGCTTTCCCCCCATTGACCGGACTTCGCGTCGGTCTCCTCGATTTGACCGTAGCTGAAGTGCTCTTCGAGGAAACGGAGCACGATTTCGGGACCTCCCCCTAAGCGGGCCATGTGATAGGGCGACCATTCCACCAAAATTGCATCGGCCCTAGCGAGCGTTTGCCTGCCGCCGGCGAACACGAAGGGCTCAGCGCCCTGCGTATCGATTTTGGCAAAAACAGGCGAAGTCAGCTTGATGGGCAGGTCATCCAGCCTGACACATTGCACATCAATGATCTTGCGACCCGCCTCATTTTGTTTCGCGGGCAGGCCTGTTTCTATGTGCAGACGATGGTCCCCGAGATTGCCGTCGGCAATTTCAAACGGCAACACGTCGTCGTGTTCGTGCAATGCCAGCTGGTAGGTCTCTATGTCGGATGAAGGGCAGTTCTCGGCGATATTGCGCAACAGATTCCGGTAGTTGACTGGTTCAGGTTCGAACGCGTAACACTTCACACTGTCGTTGTACTGCGCAATCGGAATGGTCGTCATTCCGATATTTGCGCCGATGTCGAGGTAGGTTCCGCCGGAACCGGCGAAAAATGCTTTCAATCTTTCGGCCAGCTCGGGTGCCCAACGACCGGTCTCAGCGTATTTCTTCAGTATGCTCAGGTCGTTTGAACTGCTGGCCATTATGCCGTATTGTCCGCTTGCTGCAAGCTGCACGACATTGAGCTTTCGGGCGAGGCTGGAGAGGTAAAAATACCCGTATTCCTGTGCAAGCGCACGGTCCTCGATAAGCGACTTCGCGATAGCATGCCGAAACCTCAAAGGAAGCAACGCCGTTACAGCGCCAGTAGCCGAGAGTATAAACTTTTTCATGAAAGTAGAATACAAACAATGTTGTCTGTAGAACAGCTTTTCGTCTCAGGGCTTTGTCACGTTGCCGATCACCGGACGAATCGTGTTCAGGCGAAACAGTCGCCCAGAAAACAGCAGACGAATTCTGGGTGAGACCGGTGAAAAGACGCCAGGCTTCAAACCGGGTCGCGAGCTGCTTTCGATAAAGCGAAGCGCGCAGCAGATGACGCTTGAGCGCGAAGTGTTGCCGGATCGGACCGAAGCACGACAGGAACGCCTGCGTGCGCCCGGGCAGGCGGAAACCACGCATACGTCGCTCGCGTTCACGCGTGGGCTGATGGCTGTTCTCTGCACGGTTGTTGACGCGGGCGGCCGCCTTGACGAACACGTGCTTCACGTTCGCCAGCTCTGGGATTTCGGTCTTTGCTGCGGGGTAACTGCGCAACTGGTCAGTGACGATCTTCTTCGGCACCTCGGGACAGGCCGCCAGTACACGTTTGAAGAAACGTTTCGCGGCGGCCTTGTCGCGCCGCTTCTGTAGCAGGATGTCGAGCTCGATGCCGTGCTGGTCGACGGCACGCCACAGCACATAAGGTTCACCGCGCAATGACACGAATACTTCATCAAGATGCCACGTGCTGCCCGGCTGGCGGCGGGCAGCCTTCACGCGATGCGCGAAACCAGCCCCAAACTTGTCTATCCACCGCCGGATCGATTCGTGGCTGACGATCACGCCACGCTCGAACAGCAACTCCTCGATATCGCGCAGGCTGAGCTGGAACCTGAAATACCAGCGTACCGCGTGACTGATGACTCACGCCGGGAACCGGTGACCGTGATACAGCGATTTCGTTTTCTTCATCACTTCATCTTAACTGACCGCAGCGCCAAACGTGACAAAGCCATATCGGACATTACCGCGTGCTTTCCGGCCCGTTCCGCGCGCATTGTCCTCGACGGTTCTATGCTTCGTTGCAACATTGAACGCGTTCGCAAAGGCGCGATGGCTTGTTTGCAATGTAACCCCGCCGTATCTGCGTTGCGACAGAAGACGGTGCTTCGAGAACGAGATTGTCCTTCGGTCTTCCAATGGCGTTCGCGCCGTTCGACGCGGTGTTGTCCTCGGCTGGCTGCTCGGTGAGTTCCGGCGAGTGTGCGCGTTCAAAAGATCGCGACGCAGGCCTCCCCATTTGGTGGACAAGCGACACAATCGGATCAATCTGCCTATGCTCCAGTTACGTCGGTCGTGCCGATGCTCTCGCCACGGCAACGTGTGCGCCGCGTACCGCGCGGCCGCATAGGGGTTGAATCGACGGGAGCGGCATTGGAGGAACTATAGGGATGCGAATAGTCAGTTATCTTGAGCGGCTTGCTGACTTACTACGGCCGCAATACGGCCAGAGCGGGAGTTCCTCCAGTCCGGAGTACCGGACTCAGGATCGGCTACCACCGGGTACGGATTCCGTCGCCATACGCTGGTATTCGACGAAGTGGGCTTATGCTGCCGCGATTTTCCTGGTGTTGGGCATCAGTGCCGGTTGGGCGAGCACGTTTGGTTACCTGACCATCGACTCCTGGAATTACCTGCATCTTGCTCAATCGATCAGAGACGGGCAGGGCTGTTCGGTGCGGGGCGCCTACTTTGCAACATTTCCTTGTGGCTATCCGCTGGTGATTGCCTTGACTGCGCCTTCGACCGAGATAGGCGCCTTGATCGTAAGCAGCAAGGTCACTAACCTTATCCTGCTGTTCGTCGGCTTTTTCTTCCTGATGAAGACCTTCAGGAATGTGCTGGTTCCGGTTCTAATCGTCGTCAATCCGTTCACCATCGAGCTTTACCAGTACACATGGTCTGAAAATCTTTTTTTGCTTGCATTTTGCGCGTCTATCTATGCAATCTCCAGAATTGCGCACAACGGTTCATCACGCTGGTACGCGGTATTGCTCGCGTGCACGCTCATTGTCGGATGTTCGTCGAGATATTTCTTTGCGCCGTTCTCCGTGGTAATTTTCGCTGCGGCATGGATCTCGTACGGCAGAACGACGGCCATTAGAGCATTGCCCGCATTCGTGGCCGCCGCAATCTTTTTCCTCGGGTATCAAAAATTCAATGTGGTCGCGACGGGTTTTCCTACCGGTACGCCGCGTATCCCAGCGCCAGAAACCTTCGTTTTTCTGTTGTTTAGGTTCATCCGTCAGGTGGGCAAGGAGTTTATTCTCACGGGGGCGTTGCTGCTGATATTGCTATGGGGTTTGAAGCGAACTCGAGGGTGGGCTTCTGCGTCGGGTAGCCGGGCACGCGTCGATGCACAGCCTTGTCGCCTGCTGGCGCTAAGTGGCGCAGGCTACCTTTTGCTCGCATTCTATCTGCGCACTTTGACTCAATACGATATCTATTCGCCGCGCACTGTGAGCTACGGTCTAGTTTTTGTGATCGCTGCGCTTGTCGGGCTGGTTACCCGTACAAGAACGAACTATTATCCGGCGATACCCGTCATTATTTATGGGGCCTTTTGCCTGCTTACTGCGCAGGCGGAATTTATTACGACGTTGGCAGGTAACATTGTCCATCATCGATACGTCTCGCCTGTCGATGCACTTGAGCGCTATCGCAATTCGGGCACAAATGCGGACATAATCGTCTCGTTACGTATCCCGGATGTCGGCCCGACCATGGACGCGTTTCCTCAGCTTTATTATCCGAAACGCGCGTCGATTATCGAGGTCGAGGCGGCGCCCTATTCAGTGCCCGATACCGTCTCTAACCTGAAGAAAAAGATCGAGAATGCACGGAGGCAGTCCTGCGTTTTCGATTTCACACCGTTCAGGAATAGACACGACTTGGAGCGATTTGTCGACGGGTCGTTTCCTGTCGGATTCAGCTTCCGTTCTTTCCCGCATGGTCCACAAGTCGACCAGCGAGGGACACTTGATCCTTCAATGCGGTCTCTTTTGCTGGCGAAGTTCCAGCCTGGCCGCTACGTTGCGTGCTCATTTTGATTCCGGTTCGCACAAGCAGGGGCTTTTCGTCGTGATGAGGCACGTACTGCGGTGGCCCAACCCTGACCGAACCCATGTTATTCGATAGGTGCAATGGGCCAGTCGGTCTGGCCGGGCGAAGGAGCAAGGCTGTACGACGACCCGCTGTTTGCCAGTTCGCAGATCGGTTCTGTCGCAGTAAGGAGAGAATGACGAAGGAAGGTGATATGACAAGGACACCTTAGATAACCAGGGAGTAGAATTGTTCGGCGACGCGCGGATGGGTTCCTTTCGCCGTTTTCATCTGCCTGACAGGACGATCGCCACGCCGCGATCTGTTTGGGATAAAGAACTTTGCGGCGGCAGTACTCCGCCAGCTCCACTGCATTGAGCGGGGCGAATTCCAGCACTACGGCAGACTTGTCTTCCGAAGACTCCATCCTTCGGGATTCTTCCCATCGCCCGGCACGGCCAGTCCTTGTCTTTTCGCCTGTCGGCGCCAGGTGTACAGCGTCTGTTCATTAATCCCCGTTTCTCTGGCCAGCGCCGAAACCAGCGCGTTTTCCGGCGGTATCATGCGGCGCACCAGCGCTTCATTTTCTTTCTGCTGAGTAGGCTTTCATTCACTCTGATTCTACCCCGCCGGACCATGTCTATAAGAATCAAACAACGGTCGAGTGGCCCGATGGAACTGGCCCCTCAGGCTCTCACAGATCCGTACGTGAATCTCTCGATTCATACGGCTCTTCTTGTCCGCCGTTCTTCGAAACAGAAATCCGAGTGCGCGAACACCTTTCTTGTTTCCTGCGCTCATTACTAGTTTCCTGTCATCTACGACGACAGCTTAAATGCTTGTCTCAATTTCTGGGTCCACTTTACAGGTCGACTTCGAGTGGGGCAAACAATCCAGACCGATGGCAAGCGAGGTCGATTGACTCGCACCGACGCGTCAGGAAGCAAACGGCCACCGACAAAAGAACTGGCCTCGCGCGCGGAAGCAACGGGAGGCCAGATCGGCGCGTCAGACGCGAGTATTCGCCAGGATCAGATGTCCGCGTGGCTCGACGTAAAGCCCGTGAACGCACCGTACGGCGGGTTCAACGGCACACCGTTAGTCATAATGCCAAAAGTGTTGTTGCCGCTATCGAGCACGTAATACATGACGGACTGAATGTTGTGCGTCTTTCGTGCCGCATAGAACGAACCGAATTGCGACGTAATGTAATTTGCCCGATACGCCTGCGTTTGTTCCGGACCGGTGTTCCACTCCGTGATGATGAACGGCACACCGTATCTGGCCTTGCAGTACGTCGGCAGATCGATGCCGGGCCCAGCGCCATCCGTGCCAATGTTGAAAATGTCGCCGTACACTTCGTAGTTGTGCCAGGTCGTGATGTCCCAGCGCACTTTCGGATGGCCGCCGCTGCCGTCCGGTTGGATGCCGTCCCACAGCGCGTCCGACGCGCCGACATCCGCAACGCAGAAGTTGATACCACACTTCGCGGAAGGCAGAACCGACTTTACTCCGTCGATCATGCCGCGCATGGCGCCGCGCATGAGAGGCCAGTTCGCATTGTTGAAATCGATCGCCTTCGTACCTGCGTTGGTTGAGTCAATGATGATGGCCTTGTCGCGGGTCAGCTCATTTCCACATTCATAAAGGGCCACCCCATACGGCTTCAGCGCATTGGCGATCGTCGAGGCGGACGCGTAACCGGCGTTGTAAGAGGCCGATTCGCTCGCGAAAAGCGTGCCGCTGGTGTCGTAGAAACCCTGTGCAATCGTTACGAGCAGCGTCATCCCAGCCGACTGGAACGCCTGCGCGAGTTTGACCACGGCATTCAGTTCACTCGGATCCGACGTGCAGCCGACGCGGTAGCTCGTGCACCCCAAACCCTTTAGGATCGAGACGACTTGCGCGGGCGTGTACGTGTAATCGAAGTGACCGTTGATACCGTAGAAACTACCCGCAGCCGCAGCTACGGCAATGCGCGGATCGGTGCACGGCAACCATTGGGAGGCGACCTCGGCATTCGCGTAAAACTGTCCGCTTGTGTTGCAGCAATAGACCTTGCCGCCGTACCAGAGCACGAGCGTCACGTTGTAGTTGATTCCTACGACAACGCCGTTTTTGTAGATGACACCGTTGGTCAGGGTCCAGACAGCGCCGGTCTTGTCGATAATGCTCGCCGCGGAAGGCATCGTGGTTCCGTCTGGAGACGTAGTGCCCAAGCGCGGATCGCTGCAACCCTGCCACCCCGAGCCAGTCCATGTGGAGAACTGTCCGCTTGTGTTTTCAACATAGATGTTGCCGTTGTAACACAGCGCGACGATCACATTGTAGTTGTTTCCGGCCTTTGCTCCGTTTTGGTAAACCGAGCCGCCCGAAAGCGTCCAGGTGGCGCCCGCGCCGTCAATCAGCGAGCTAGCCGGCGGCATTGCCGAACCGTTCGGTGAAGCACTCTTTGCCGTTGCGCTTGCTTTCTGGGCTGCCGCGCTGGAGGCAATGCCGCTATCTTCCGTGCCACCACCGCCGCACGCGCTCAAAATAACACTTCCACCTAGCGCCGTCAGGCTACCAAGAAATTGTCGTCGTTTTAACATTACGAATTATTCCACTATCGGGAAAATTCCCGAAAAAAGTTAAAAAATTTGGTTTTCTAATTTCCGAATTAGTAAATGCGATTAACACCGACTAACCGTTTATTCGCGGTCCTTATCGACTGGAAAATTTATGTCCTATGCACGCATTCTTCTGCGAGATTTATCAGCCTGATAAAAATGCCGTTCCATTGAGCGTGCGAGTACAACTGACGTGCGCAAGCCGATCAAAGCGGGCGTGCTATTTCGCGCGATCGTGAGATTCAGAACCAACGGTGGAAACAACCGTGACCGCGTTACGGTACCGCCGAACACGCGCGGCACTCGCAACGCAAAGTTTTCCTACCGGAAAGCGTTCCCCCGAGTCGCTCGGCAAATTCTTCGCACTAGTGCTTCGAACGGGGTAAACCCTACCGGTAAAGGAGCAAAATTAAAAGAGTAGGCAGCAGATTTCCGCCAAAAAGGAGGATCTTTGCGAATAGTCTGCTGCATTGAAAAAATTGTGGCCTTCTCCACGGATCAGAGGATTGGACGCCCTGTATTTTTGCCGTTTCGACCCTATCAAGGCGCGCTCGATATTGCCGCACGATTATTTTTATTTAAAAGTCAACCTGCTCGACACCTCGCTGAAATAAGGGTCGAATTAAGTTTTCGTTCCCTAGGCGGCGTGAAAGCGCGGCGGCTTTGTCACGTTGCCGATCACCGGACGAATCGTGTTCAGGCGAAACAGTCGCTCAGAAAACAGCAGACGGATTCTGGGTGAGACCGGTGAAAAGACGCCAGGCTTCAAACCGGGTCGCGAGCTGCTTTCGATAAAGCGACGCGCGCAGCAAATGACGCTTGAGCGCGAAGTGTTGCCGGATCGGACCGAAGCACGACAGGAACGCCTGCGTGCGCCCGGGCAGGCGGAAACCACGCATACGTCGCTCGCGTTCACGCGTGGGCTGATGGCTGTTCTCTGCACGGTTGTTGACGCGGGCGGCCGCCTTGACGAACACATGCTTCACGTTCGCCAGCTCTGGGATTTCGGTCTTTGCTGCGGGGTAACTGCGCAACTGGTCAGTGACGATCTTCTTCGGCCACCTCGGGACAGGCCGCCAGTACACGTTTGAAGAAACGTTTCGGGGCGGCCTTGTCGCGCCGCTTCTGTAGCAGGATGTCGAGCTCGATGCCGTGCTGGTCGACGGCACGCCACAGCACATAAGGTTCACCGCGCAATGACACGAATACCTCATCAAGATGCCACGTGCTGCCCGGCTGGCGGCGGGCAGCCTTCACGCGATGCGCGAAACCAGCCCCAAACTTGTCTATCCACCGCCGGATCGATTCGTGGCTGACGATCACGCCACGCTCGAACAGCAACTCCTCGATATCGCGCAGGCTGAGCTGGAACCTGAAATACCAGCGTGACTGATGACTGACGCCGGGAACCGGTGACCGTGATACAGCGATTTCGTTTTCTTCATCACTTCGTCTTAACTGACCGCAGCGCCAAACGTGACAAAGCCGGCGCCACTACATGCTTCCATGGCGACGAGGCACGGCGGGACGTTGACGAACCAGTTGAGGAAGCTTGCGCGCGTGACGGCCTTGCGGACCACAACGCGGCCCATATGATCGACAGCATGGATTTGCATCACGTTTTTGGAAAGATCTACACCGATGCGGGCAATGGCGTTCATGACTTTCTCCGTACGACGATGGTGGCATGTCAGTCCATGATGGCACGGGATCATGCCATCAGCGGCAGGCGACGCTCCTTACCAATTCGGGTACGGGGTACGATGCTTGGCCATAATCGGCACCTCCTTCTCCAAAGGATAGATGTCCGTTTTTGCGGGTCAACTTCAATTTGCCCGCTTGGACTTCAAACATTTTCCGAAACTTGCTCCGCAATCGACTGCCCGGTCTGCGATTGCCCTGGCTCTTTACGCCATCGCTTTCGCGATCAGCACAGACAACCTTGGCCTCGCGCAGGCTCAAGCACAGCCGCCGTCGCTCGAGAGCTTCGCCATCCCGGCCGGCAGCGCACCGCATGACGTCGCACCGGCGCATGACGGCACCGTGTGGTACACCGCGCAGGCGCGGGGAGCGGTCGGGCGGCTGGACCCGCGCAGCGGCAAAACCGACACGATCGCGCTCGGCGCCGGATCGGCGCCACATGGCGTGATCGTCGGCCCCGATCGTGCGGCGTGGGTCACTGACGGCGGCCAGAACGCAATCGTGCGTATCGATCCGAAGACGCTCGCCGTCACGCGTTTTCCGCTACCCAAGGACCGGCCAGACGCCAATCTGAATACCGCCGTGTTCGACAAACAGGGGCATCTGTGGTTTACGGGGCAAAGTGGTATCTACGGTGAACTCGATCCGCAGCGATCGCGCATGCGCGTCTTTGATGCCCCACGCGGCGCCGGGCCCTACGGTATCTGCGTGACCCGCTCCGGGGATCTGTATTTCGCTTCGCTGGCGGGAAATTACGTAGGTCGCATCGACCCGACGACGGGCGCGGCACAGGTCATCGAGCCACCAACGTCGAATCAGGGCGCGCGCCGCGTCTGGGCCGATTCCAGGGGGCGCATCTGGGTCAGCGAGTGGAACGCCGGAAAAGTCGGCGTGTACGATCCTGGCACGCATCATTGGCGCGAATGGCGACTGCCCGGCAACGATCCGCACGCGTATGCAATATTCGTCGACGACCAGGACATCGTCTGGCTCAGCGAATGGAGTGCTAATGCGCTAGTGCGCTTCGATCCGCGTGCCGAGCGGTTCGACGTGTTGCCGCTGCCGCGTGACCACGCGAACGTCCGTCAGATGATGGGTCGTCCGGGCGAGGTCTGGCTGTCCGAATCCGGCACGGATCACCTGCTGCTCTTTCGATCCCGTGCAGCCGATGTGAGCGGGCAGTGACCACGCACTGCACCGGGAGCGGAATTGCGCGGTCCGCTGCGCCCCGCGTGCGCGGGACCGCTACCAAAATGGTCTAGAGCAGCTGGAGGGTCCGCGGATCGGCTTCTCCGCCGAAATACTTGCGCAAAGCTTCGATGAATACGTCGTTGTCGTTCGTGGCGCGCGCGAACAAGGTGACCGACGAGCGAAACTTCAGGTCATCCGGATACCCGAATATTTCCTCGACGGAGCGGTCGCTGACGAGGTTGACCAGGTGCGTCGTTTCGCGCAGCCGTGGGCCGAGTATCGGGTGGCGCAGATAGGCTTGCGCTTCGTCCAGCGACGAAAGCGCGAATCGCTGAGCCATTGCGCTGGTTCCGAGCCCCTCGATTTGAGGAAACACGAACCACATCCAGTGGCTTCGCTTGCGTCCGTGCCTCAGTTCATCGCATACCTGGTCGTAGACCGGCTCTTGTGCATCGAGGAAGCGCTGAAGATCATAGGGATCGTCCATTTCGTACTCCGCTGCAGGCGTGGAAACCATCGTTAAACCACGATTCTCGCGCGCATGCAGGCACGGGTCTACGATGGATCGTTGATTCGCTCCGTCATTAGCGATACCTTTACGTCTATCCAGGTCGTCGGGTGCTGGTCAACGAAGGGAGAACCGTTTCGTGAAGAGAGCGTGGGCTGTCTCCTGCATCGTCGCATTGAGCGCGATCTTCGGCGGATGCGGCAAGCAGGGACCGCAAAGCGCCACTGAGGCATCGGGCGCATCCGCGAGCTCGGCGCCGGTTCAGCCAGCACAGGGTGCGAGCAATGCAACCGCTGCATCAGGCGCCCAAGGAACGGGCGCGCTGGTCACCGTCACCAAGGCGCAGTTGCCGGCGGAGGCGGCCGAAACTCTGCGACTGATCAAAGCGGGCGGCCACTTCCCGTTTAGCGATGACGGCGTCTTGTTTCGTAACAGTGCGGCTTTGCTGCCGAAGCATCCGCGCGGTTACTACCACACCTATACGGTTCGCACACCAGGCGCGACGGATCGGGGGCAGCGTCGGATCGTATGTGGTGGGCCGCGCAAGCAAACCGGCGAGTGCTATTACACCGACGATTACTACGCCAGCTTCAAGCGCATTGGAGAATAAAGACGGAATGAACTGCATCAGCGACGCTATCTGCGAACTGGCGGCGGCGTCGCAAGGCATCTTTTCGCTAGCTGCGATGGCGCCTGTTTCAGCGAGTTCGGCGACGCAGTCATGGTGCCATTGAGGCCCACAACGATGAGATACCTGCCGACGGCATCAATCCATCGACCAAAAGTGTGAACGTTGATGGCTTCATCCTGATCACCAAAGATCTGGCGAAGAACGACCCCCAGCCATCAGCGCGGCACCTACGATCACCCCTTTGACGACCACGCCGAGTGGAAGGGCGCCGAACTGCGTTCAGCAGTACGTTCGAGCGCCTGGCCATCGCGGCGAGCCGACTGCGCCGAAATGAAGTCGCGCGTCGGGTCTCGGGCATCGTGCGTGTGAACCTGGAGGGGTTTCCAGACAGTGCGAGTACGCCGTTGAGGGCGAGGTCAGTAGGAGATCTCTCAATCAGAAAACCTGAAGGCAACCATCAGAACTATGAGATTTTCCTGCCGTCGGGCTTCTGCGATAGTTGTTCTGAACCGTTGTGTTGGATTTCCGTACCGCGCGTCGTCGTCCAGGGAGAATCTGCATGCATCGTTTTGTGATCGTGGGAGGAGGGGCGGGTGGCATCGAACTCGCAACGAGGCTAGGCGATAGTTATGGTGGTCGGCGAAGAAGCGGGGGGCAACGTGCCTCCGTTACGTTGATCGACCGCAACCCGACGCATATCTGGAAGCCCCTGTTGCACGAGGTCGCAGCAGGAAGTCTGGACCCATTCGCACAGGAACTGGCGTACGCCGCGCAAGCCCAGTGGCACGGCTTCCAGTTCATCCAGGGCGAACTTGTCGGACTGGATCGTGGCTCGAGGCAGGTCCTGCTTGCGCCACTGCTCGATGACGACGGAACCGAACTGGTACCGCCGCGCCGAATCGGGTACGACTCGTTGATTGTTGCCATCGGTAGTACAACGCACTACTTCGGCGTGCTGGGCGCGGCGGAAAATTCGCTCGCGCTTGACAACGTCGCTCAAGCGGAACGCTTCAGAAAGCGCCTGATTTCAGCTTGCATTCGCGCCGAACAACAACGAGACGCCGGTGAGCGGAGTGCATGTGGAGTGCCCGTCGATCACGCGCCTCGTGTTCAGGTCGCGATCGTTGGCGGGGGCGCTACGGGCGTGGAATTGTCCGCCGAATTGCGCAATACGGCGAAGGTACTTTCATCATGCGGCTTGCATCGGCTCGACCCCACACACGACGTCGGGATCGTGCTCATTGAAGCTGGGCCGCGGATTCTGCCAGCGTTGAAAGAACGCGTGTCCACCGCAGCTGCCGGACTGCTGGGCAAACTCAATGTCAAGTTGATGGTCGACGAGCGGGTCGCGGAGGTCGCGCCCGGACTCATCCGCACGAAAAACGGCAAGACGATACGTGCGGATCTCACGGTGTGGGCCGCGGGCATCAAGGCACCCGCGGTGCTTTCAACGCTCGATGGGCTGACCGTCAATCATCTGGGGCAACTCAGTGTGCGTCGCACGCTTCAAACGGATCTCGACGACCATATATTCGCGTTCGGCGATTGCGCGGCCTGTCCATGGTTGGGTTTCGAGCGCAATGTTCCACCGCGCGCCCAGGCGGCTCATCAGCAGGCATCGTTTTTAGTCAAGGCACTTGCGCGACGCATCGAGGGGCAAAAGCTTTCGGAGTTTGCCTATCGCGATCTCGGCTCGCTAGTGTCGCTCGGGCACGCGAATGCGGTAGGGAGTCTGATGGGAGGTCTTATCGGCGGCAGCATGCTCGTGGACGGACTGCTTGCTCGCTTCATGTATTTGTCGCTGTATCGGATGCACGTTGCAGCGCTGCATGGCTATGCACGCATGATCGTCAATACCCTCGCGCATCGGCTCCGTCGAAGCACCGCGCCGCACGTCAAACTGCACTGAGCACGCCTTTCAGCGTCGACTCGAGCGGAGGCGCCATGCACGCTCGAAACGGCACCTCGGCCAGACGATGCCGACGTCTCCGGCGTCTCGAATGGCTTCATCCAGCAAGGTCTCGATATCGGGGTGCTCGTGTTCTTCGGCAAGCTCCTCGTGCTCATGGTCGTGCCACACGAGCTGCCCGCGCACTTTCGCGACCTTCACGTACTGATCGTTGACCTGTGCGACAACTTTCGGCGACCAATGATCCGACACATCGGCGAACGCGGCTTCAAGGTCGAACGATTCGGCGAACGGATGGGAAGACATGCTTATCTCCAGGTCGGAATGAGGGATGCGGCGAGTAGCACACCCATCGCGAGATTGAGAATGCGCCAGTGGCGCGGCGTCCGAAACAGCCGGGCGAATAGCACGCCGAGCGCACACCACAGCGCGAGCGACGCGCACGCAGTCACCCCGAACGCTGCACCGAGCAGCATCGCGAGGCGGTTCGGATTGTTTGCGAGCAGCGCGAAAGACGCCGCCGCGCCAACCGTCATCGCCCAGCCTTTCGGGTTGAGCCAGAGCAGCAGGAAACCGTTGACGAGCGAAACCGGGCGCACGGGGCCGTTGCTCGCGTTTGGCGGCCCGCTGCGCGCGATGCGCCACGCGAGCCACAGCAGATACGCCGAGCCGAGCGCCCTCACCGCCGTTTGCAGCGACGGCAGCGTCAGAAGCAGGCCGCCAAGCCCGAGCGCGGCGACCGCGGCGAGCAAGGCGAGGCCCATCGCGATGCCGAGCATCAGCGGTATCGAGCGTACGAAGCCGAAGCGTGCGCCTGAGGCGGCGGCGAGCGTGGTCGCGCCGCCGGGCGTCACGGTCGCGACGGCGACGAAGAGCAGAAGCGGCAGAATCGAGGTCATCGGTGCACATTCGGATCAGTGAATTCGCACTGTACGGATCGTCAAGGCATCGTGAAAGCTAATAATATTGATGCGGTACATTACGTCGCATAATGCATAGATGAGCCGAAACCTCGACCTCGATCTTATCCGCACCTTCGTTGCCGTCGCCGATAGCGGCAGCATGACGGTCGCCGCGAATCTGCTGCACATGACGCAAGGCGCCGTGAGCCAACAGGTGAAGCGCCTCGAAGATGTGCTGGATTGCCTTCTGTTCGTTCGCAAGACGCGCCGGCTGGAACTGTCGCACCAGGGCGAGCAGTTTCTCGTGAAGGCGCGCAAGCTGCTGCGGCTGAACGATGAAATCTGGGCCGACATGACCGGCCAGCCGTTGCGCGGCGCCTTGCGTGTGGGCGTGCCTTACGATCTCGTGACGCGGCTCGCGCCCGCGATGAAGGCATTCGCCGAGGCGCATCCGCACGTCGAAATTTCGTTGGTGTGCGCGGCGTCGCCAGAGCTGAGCGAAGCGGTGAATAGCGGTCGCGTTGACGTGTCGTTGGTCGAATATGTCGCAAGCGAAGCCGAAGGTGAAGTGGTCTGCATCGAGCCGTTGGTGTGGGTCAAGGGGCGCGGCAGTGATGCATGGCAGAAGCGGCCGTTGCCGCTGTCGATGGTAGACGAGCGTTGTGCTTTCCGTCCGGTGGTGCTCGGCGCGCTCGCGGACGAGGGCATTGCGTGGCGCACGGTGTTCGAGAGCGGAAACATCGAGGCGACCGCCGCAACGGTGCGCGCGGGCCTCGCGATTACGGCCTGGCTCGCCTCCACGGTGCCGGCCGATCTGGAGACGCTCACGTTTCGAGTCAGCGGCTTGCCTGTACTGCCTCCGTTCGCGATCTGTCTGCGATTGCCCGCGACGGTTCAGCCAGCGGCACAGGAATTCGCGCGCCATGTGCGGGATTCGATGTCGAGCGACGCAGGCACTCGACGCGCGCCGCTCGCGAACATTGCGTGACGGACGGCGTTTGAAGTGCACGCCGGAATCGACTGATTCAGACGCACGCAGTGCCGCCAGCCAGCTTTTAGTTCACGGACGTCGCTCCTACAAGCGCTGCGGCAGCGCAGCCGCAAAATAGTCAGTCACCCTGCGCACGCGCGCAGGCACGAAACGACGCCTCGGCCAGATGATGCTTACATCACGGGCGTCGCGAATGAAGTCGTCCAGCACGGTCACAATGTCGGGATGCTTGAGTTCGTCGGCGAGCGAGAGCTTCGCGAAGAGGCCGATTCCCACGCCCGCGAGCACGGCCGATCGTATTGTCTCGACGCTATTCGACGACAGGTTACCTCGCACCGGTACGCTGAATCGGCCTCGCGGCCCATGAAACGGCCAGTTTGCCGACTCCATCAGACCGCCGTAGAGCAGGCAATTGTGATTGGCGAGTTCGGTAGGATCCTTCGGTACACCGTATTGCTCGAAATAGCGACGCGATCCGACGCAGACCAGCGGGGTGCTGGCAATCCGCTTCACGACCGAATCCGGATCGTTGACGGAGCCCACTCGAATCGCGAGATCGATTCGATCCTCGACCATATCGCGTACGAAATCCGACAACACGAGATCGACCCGCAGACCAGGATAGCGCGACAGCAGCTCGGGAATGAGCGGAACAACGTGCAGGCGACCGAACGTAGAGGCAGAGGCGATCCGGACAAGCCCCGAGACATCCAGCGTGCTGCTGGTCAGTTCGCTGTCGGCCACCTCAATCTCGTCCAGCAACGGCTTGGTGCGTTCGTAGTATTTCTGCCCCTGATCCGTCAGGGTCACGCTGCGTGTGCTTCGGTTGAATAGCAGCACGCCCAGGCGCTTTTCCAGCGCGCCGATCGACTTACTGATCGCGGACTGTGACTCGCCGGTTCTGCGCGCCGCGGCGGAAAAGCCACCCGCTTCAACGACGGCGAAGAAGGCGTTCAATTCGTGAAACCGATCCATTGTATTTCTCTCGTGCGATCTATTCTCTCGGTGAATGGATCTTATGATAAATCCGCCGATTATCATTGACTGGGGTGGCAATTACGATGTCAATTCCATCCACCAACTGGCAGCAAGTTCAATGACTACTCTCGCAGGCAAGATCGCCGTCATTAGCGGCGGAACGACCGGTATCGGCCTGGCGATTGCCAGGCGATTCGTCGCCGAAGGTGCTCACGTCTTTATCTTCGGTCGGCGCCAAGGCCAGCTCGACGAGGCCGTCAAACTGCTCGGACGCAACGTTACCGCGCTTCAGGCCGACGCCGCGAATCTCGATGACCTCGACCGTGTCGCTGCGGCAGTCAGGGACGAAAAAGGTGTCGTCGACATCATCGTGTCGAACGCGGGCTTTACCGAGCAGGCTTCGATCGACACCATCACGCCTGAGCATTTCGACAAGGCATTCAACCTCATGGCGCGCGGCCCGGTATTCCTGGTGCAGAAGCTGCTGCCGATGATGACAGGTGGTGGGTCGATCATCCTGGTTTCGTCGGCCATGCACGTCATGGGCATCCCTGGTCACACCGCCTACGCGGCGACCAAGGCCGCGTTGCGTTCCTATGCCCGCACCTGGGCCGCCGAATTCAAGGATCGCGGCATTCGCGTCAACATGCTTAGCCCTGGTGTCACCGACACCCCGATTCTCGACGCCCAGTCGGCGACACGCGAGGATCTGGTCAGCATGTACAAGAGCATGGCCCCGATTGGTCGACTCGCCCGCGCCGAGGAGATGGCCAGCGCGGCGCTCTTTCTCGCCTCCGAACAGAGTTCCTATATGACGGGCGCGGATTTGATGAATGACGGCGGCATCGGCCAGGTCTGAGGCCCGAGGCTCTCACCTCCGCGATTTTTACTCGTGCTATTTAGCGGCCGCGTTGTACCACTCGACAGCGTCCTCGCCGGCGGGGATGTCGAACGGGCTCGATGAATCGGTCGCTGCGAGCCAAACCGCTTCGGCGACATCCGATGCGTGCGTGACGGCCGTTTCTTTCTGCCAGTTTGAGAAAATCTGCTCCACGAGCGCGCCGTACGGCTCGGCGAATCCGTCTTTCATACGTGCCTGCGCGTTCTCGCCGAAGCGGGTGGAAGGCGCGCGTCCCGGCAGCACGACACGCACGCGCACATTGAACTGCTCCAGTTCGAGCGCGAGCGATTCGCTGAATGCGTTGACCGCGGACTTGCTCGCGGTGTAGACCGACAGCAAATGCAGCGGTCTGCAGGTGACGGTCGACGTCACATTGATGATCACACCTTCGCGGCGCTCGCGGAACTGCGGCAACACGGCCTGCGCCATCGCAATGGTACCGAGCGTATTGGTCTCGAAGATATCGCGCACGGTGTCCATCGGCGTTCCTTCGAGCGCGTTCAGAAAACCGATACCCGCATTGTTGACGAGCACGTCCATCCGACCGGCGGCATCGATGACGGCGCGAATGCTTTGCGGGTCCTTCACGTCGAGGGCGAGAATCGAAAGACGATCGGAGCGCGGCAAGAGGTCTTCGCGTGGCGCGCGCATCGTGGCGATAACGCGCCAGTCGCGATCCAGAAAATAACGCGCGATTTCGAGGCCAAAGCCGGACGAGCAACCGGTAATCAAGACGGTCTTCATATCGAATCCTGTGGTTGGTGACAGTCCCAACACAATAAGTCCTGACCACCCGGACTCGCTACAATTGAGCGTCCAGGTTTCATTCGAAATCGTCCGATCATGATCGACCCGCTCGCCGAAATCGTCACATTGCTGAAGCCGACGCCCACGTTCTCGAAAGTGCTGAGCGGCGCCGGGCGCTGGCGCGCGAGCCGCACGGAAGTCGGCCAGCCGTTCTATTGCGTGGTGCTCGAAGGTTCCTTCCGTCTATCCGTCAATGGTTGCGAGCCGCTCATTCTTCAGGCCGATGACTTCGTGCTCGTGCCCGAAGTTTTTAGCTTCACGATGACGAGCATCAACCCGCCCGACGATGACGACGTCTCCGATATCGCGCCCGCGGCACTGCCCGACGGCAGCTTTCGTTTCGGCGATGCGTCGGTCGCGCCAGAAGCCCAATGGCTTGCGGGCCTCTGCGCGTTCGGTTCGCCGGATGCGGCCTTGCTTGTCTCGCTCTTGCCCAAGCTCGCGCACGTGCGCGGTGAACCCAGGCTGGCGACGCTCGTCAAGCTCGTGAGGGAAGAATCGCGCGCGCAGCGGCCCGCGCGCGAGGTCGTGCTGGCGCGACTGCTCGAGGTGCTCTTCATTGAAGCGTTGCGAGCCACGGGGACGGGGGCGTCGCCCGGACTCGTCCGCGGCCTCGCCGACGCCCGTCTCGCGCTCGCCATCCGTCATATGCACGAGAGTCCGCACAAGCCCTGGACGATCGCACAACTCGCAAAAACCGCCGCGCTTTCACGGTCCTCTTTCTTCGATCGATTCAGCCGCGCAGTCGGCGTGGCACCGATGGAGTATCTGTTGTCGTGGCGCATGGCCGTCGCGAGGAGCCTGCTGCGCCGGAACGAAGTCAGCATCGCAGTGATCGCGGAACGTGTCGGTTACGGCTCGGCGAGCGCATTCAGCGTCGCGTTCACGCGTCATGTCGGTCTGCCGCCCACGCAGTATGCTCGAGACGCAGCGAATGTCGTCGCTCGATAGCGTCATAAAAAGGCTATCGGGCCTGGGGCCGCGAGCTTTCGCCGGATTGCAATCCGTTCGAGGCAGGCCTGGCGTTCGCCTGCAAGCTCGACCAGGACATCGCCTTCCGCGGTCGCGACGCCCTTCTGCGTCTGCGCGAGGCGCCGCTGCGCCGGCGTCTCGCGATCCTGACGGTCGACGGCGCCGAACATCTGATGCTGTGGGGTGGCGAAGCAATCTTGCGCGACGGCAAGCCGGTAGGGGCGGTAACCTCAGCCGCGTTTGGGCATACATTGCGATGTCCGGTTGCAATGGGTTTCGTGAACCGTGCCGATGGTGCCGCCGATGCCGCGTGGCTCACGCAAGGCCGCTATACGATCGACGTGGCGGGCGAACAGGTGAGGGCAATCGTGCATCTTAGGGCGCCGTACGATCCGCGATCGGAACGCGTGACGGGCTAAATGCAGCGAGCTGAGGCGAGAACGACCCCGAAATCAGGTTTTCGCGCAACAGTCGCGCGTTGCGTCTTCGTGGAGCTTCCCGAAGTGATGAGATCAACATCGAGCCTATCCGGCCGATGCCGCGAGACGTTGCTCAATGCTTGCTGCATCGCTCTTTCGCACTGTCAATCTGTTCGTCACCGACTTGACTCCCAGCACTGATCTTGATGCATTGCCAGCGCGCGAGATCTGCCAGCTTTCCGGCACCGATCCGGTGAGCGTGACGACGCCGTGGCTCGCCCTGATGTGAATCTCTGAATCATCCATATCCGGTACCCGCCTGAGGGCGCGGCGAACGTCACGAACTATCGAAGTATCCGGCCTGGGTCGAGGCGGCGAGCCCGAGGCCGCCACCCTTTGTGCGACCGCGCCGGCCGTCGCGCTCATACCTTGTTGCGCGTTCGCATAGGCCGCGCCGCTCGCGATGGCCGCAATTATCATTGCGCCGATTATTCTGCTCGCATTGCTTATGTTCATGCTGGCTCCTTTGGGTTCTGCCAACCTTGCAAAATCCGCTGTCATTGTCGAACGATTTCTTTGACCAGCAGATCCAGGTCGCGAGCGTTTCCTCGGAACGCGGCTGAACGCCGCGCATAGGGAGCAAACCGGCTGCGTCGTTCTTCTCCATCTCGGCACCTGTCGGGTTCGACGTTGAGCAAACAGGAATAGCCTCAAGAGGAGGCAAGATCGGCGCCGTAAGCCGTCACCACTCGGACACGATGCGATACACGCTTGCCCTGCCCTGGAGGCCGCGAAGCGGAGCCTCAAATTCGACGACAGTGCGGCCACCAAGGAGGTCGCGGACCCCAGGCGCACTATAGAGCGCTTCCGAAATGCAAATCTCCCCGGCGTCGGCGAGAGACTGCACGCGCGCGGCGACGTTGACGGCCTGGCCGAAATAATCGAGATTGTCGTTCAGTGTCACCGCAATCGACGGCCCGCAATGTGCCCCGATCTTCAGGATGATCGCCGGTTCTCCACGTTCGCGATTGAAGCGCCCGATTTCCTCCACGATACTCAACGACGCGGAAACCGCGTCCGTCGGTCGACAAAAGACGGCCATCACAGCGTCGCCAATCGTCTTTACGATAGCGCCGGAATACCGTTGTGCGATCATCTCGAGCAAGGCGAAATGCTGTCTGACGAGGCCGTACGCATTCAGATCACCGATGCGTTCATACATGGCCGTCGAACCCTTGAGATCCGTGAAAACGAACGTCACTTGCCGAATCCCAAGGCCTTCCTTCTCGTCAACGTTCTCCGAGCGGAACAGGCGCCGGAAGGTCTGTCGCGCCACCAGCGCCCCTCCGGAGAGATACGGTTCGAATTCGAGCGGCGGCTTGATGGCCTGAGCGACGACCTCTGGAGGCCAATTGATCAAGAGCAGCGACCCGCGCGTGCTCCCGGTATTCCTTACTTGAATGACGACAGGACCAGGCGGCACAACGGAGAGCGCCGGGGCAAACCGTTGACCGTCATAACCGACCTGCAACAGTGTCGGCGAGGTGGCGGGCTCACCAGCGACCGGAACAATGAGAGCGGCTTGTGTCTCGACATTCACACCCGTCAAGGCACCGGGGCCAAGAACAGCCTGCAGGGTCGTCGTCGAACCTGGCGGCAGGAACGTGAGGCCGCGCACTAGCCCCCGCAAGAAGTCGAGAAACCGGACTTGCTGGCCGGCGAACCGACCGTCACCGTTAAATCGCAGTTTCCAGTGGAAATCTTCCACGGAAAGCGACTCGGGATCGTGGAACGTCAGCCGTCGAAGTTCGGGCGATATTGAAAACGTGACCTGGATGAAATCGTCGAGGTCGGTTTCGCCCGTAACGTCGCATAGCCCACAGACGTAATGGGTCTTGAGAGTACGCAATGATCCGAAGCTGTGGAGGACCATTCCCGACTGCGGACAAAGAACGTCCCAGTTCATCTCGAACAATCCGTATCGCGCCGCATGAAGAAAGAGGTCAATGCATTCAGCCTCGCTTATGCCGCGATCTCGCGCAAACGCCAGCGGATTGACCCGGTAAACGGACAGCTCGTCGCCGCTCCTGATCAGAGTCTCGAGCTTGGAAATGACGCGCGGACTCCATGATCTCGCCTGCTCGATCGCGATCATTTTGCTATCGAGAAGCCGATCGTCAATGTTCATCGTCGTGGCCAGGTCAACGGAAAACAGTCAGACACAACTGCCGTGTCATGTCGCTTTACCTTGGATTGCAAGATACGGTGATGGTTGGACGGCGTCAACAGGAGTGAGCGCGGCGACCCTATCCTCCTCTATCGGCCTCGCCCGAAAGCGCGGCCTCGATCGCCTGGAGCGCATAAAGGAAACCCAGGCTGCTGCCCTCCTGCCGTAGCCGCTGGAGTTCCTTTAGCGACGCCGGATCGCGATTGCCGGTTCCATACGAGACAAGCGCCCGTGCGCGCGCCACGAAAAATCCGGAAAAGGGCGATGGCTCGCGGCGTGCGTAGTCTTCAAGGGCCGCAGCATGGTGCGCGGCCGCCTCCCAGCGTTTGCGGTCGATGCATGCATCTATCGCATCACGTCGAAACAGAAAGTGGTTGTGGCTCACCGCTCCGGCCGCGAGCAAAGCTTCGCCCTCCGCGAGCGCCTGTGCGAAGACAACGGGGTCGTCCGTCGTGCGCGCGAGCACGCCGAGATAAGCGGGGCCCAGGTAGTTCATGCCGGTCTCCCGGCTGATCGACAGCGCCGCTTCGATATCGGCGCGCGCTTCGCGCGGACGGCCGGCGACCCGATGCAATTCCGCGCGAAACGCGAGCGCTTCACCTTCGAAGCGCCTTGATTTCAGCTCGCGCGCGCACTGTAGCGCAGGAGCGACGTGCTCCCACGCGCGATCCCACTCCGCGCGATCGTGCAGGCAGTGCCAGGCAGCGTGATGGGCGACGGCGAGTGCGCGGGGATGCCCCACCTTCTGCGCTGCGGCGACGCTGGCAAGCGCGGCGTCGAGTGCGCGCGCGGCTTCGCCGGTAAACCACGTCGTGATCGCCCGCATCGGAAGGTTGGCGACCTCGATCCGTCCGAAGCCATGGCATTGGCAGAGTTCGATGCAGCGGCTGAAGGCCGCGTGGGCGCTGATCATCCGGCCGCGCATGTACTCGCCATCGCCAAGGCCGCCGAGTGCGGCCGCCTCCTGTTCGGGATCGCACGCGTCGCGCGCGAGGGCAAGGCTGCGCCCGTGCTCACGCACGCAGCCGTCGATATCGCCGCGGGGAAAACACAGATTGCCGCGCAGGAAGTGAATGCGCGCCTTTTCGCGCCACAGGCCTTGGGAAGCTTCAGCGGCGTAGTCGAGGTCGGCCCATGCACCGTCGAGATCGTCGATGATCCGCTTCACCGTGGCCCGCCCGATCCATGCGCGGCAACGCTCCGCGTCCGTCGTCGCATATTCGAGGGCGATTTCGAAGGCATGAAGTGCCGACTTCATGTCGCCGAGGTCATGCAGGACGTTGCCATGTAGACACTCGAGCGCGGCGCGGTCGCTACGTTGATCCGCGAGATCGAGACCTCGTTCGACAAGCCGGAGCGCGGCTTCATGGCGGTGCCCCGACGCCTGCGAGCGCGCTGCTTCGCAATAGGCGAGCGCTGCCCCGGGTTCTCCCGCGCGATCGAGATGTTCGGCTCGCAGGACGAGGTCGCGCTCGCCGTACCACTGTGCGGCGCGACGATGCAAATCGCGGCGCCGGCTTTTCAGCAGCCCGTCATAAATGGCGTCGCGAATCAGTGCGTGATGGAAGATGAATCCGGTGCCCTGACGTCGTAACAGCAGACCGATCACAAGCGGTTCCAGCGCAACGCCGGCATCCGCATCGGCGCCGGCGCCATCGACGAGAAAATCGACCGCCTCCTTCTCGAACAACTGGCCGAGCACCGAGGCAGCCTGCAGCACTGTCTTATCGGCGGGATCAAGCCGATCCAGCCGCGCCTGTACGAGGCTTCGCACCGACCCCGGCACGCCGGTCCCTTCGCCGTCCTGCGCATCGTTCAGCAACTGCTCGAGAAACAGCGGATTGCCCGCCGCCCGTTCGATGCAGCGTCCCGCCAGACCTGCCTGCGCCCCGGGAAACGATCTGGCCATCGCATGCGCGTCGCCGGCGCTCAGCGGACCCAGATCGATCAGCGAATACGGTCCGCCGGTCGCCACGCGCCACGGCTCTTCACTCGAATCGCCGTGCGTCCGCACTGTCAGGACGAGTACGGCCGGACATCCCGCCATCGTTTCCGATAGTCCGGCGAGGTCGCGAAGCGTCGATTCGTCCGACCAGTGAATATCCTCGACGACCAGTACCCGAGGTTGCTGGCGGCTCGCGCGTTGGACGAGCCGGGTCAGGGCGTTGCGTCGGCCGCGAACGCGCATTTCATTGTCCATGGCGTCGTAGACCGCCCGGTCCTCGAACCCCATCGGTAAATCGACCAGATCTTCGAGAAAGAGTGCGTCGCCAGCGTCGATCAAACCGCTGGCGAGCGCGTGCTCGACGCCAGTGGCACTCGCAGCTCCGTCAGTTGAGCCGTCGGCTGCCAACAGGCCGCGCACGAGAGACTGGATTGCGCCACGTCCGGTTGACGCACCGAAGTCGAGCACGAGGCCAGTATGAGAAAGGAATCCTGACTCCCGTGCCTCGCGTTCGAATTCCTCGACCAGGCGTGTTTTGCCGATCCCGGCCTCACCGCGCAGCAGAACGGTGCGTCCGCCTCCGGTGTCGCGGCAGGAATGGAGCACGGATCGAAACTGCCGCATCTCATGATGCCGGCCGACGAACGGCCGGCCCGGGCGTGCGCGCCGAAGGCCGGCAATACACCACGCCGTGACCGCTTGCGCGAAGCCTTTGACCGACAGCGCGCCGCGTTCGACACAGTCCAGGCGGTCAGCCAGCGGGCGTCGCACGCTTTCCGAGATCAGGATCGTCCCCGGCTCAGCCGCATCGGTGAGACGCGAGGCGAGGTTGACCGTGTCGCCGGTGACGGTGTATTCCCTGTGAGTCGCGCTACCGGTGCCGCTTGCGACGACTTCGCCGCCGGCTATGCCGATATGCACCCAGACCGGGCGGCCGAGCGCACGCGACAGGTCGGGCATCCCGTCCCTGATCGCGAGTGCCGCCCGCACGGCGCGTTCGACATCATTGCCATGCGAGACCGGCGCGCCGAATACTGCCATGACGCAGTCGCCGACGTGCTTGTCGACGTGCCCGCCATGCTGCTCGATGGTGCGGTCAACCTGCTCGAAGTAGCGATCGAGCACGGCGAGTACTTCCTCCGCGTCGACTTCACGGCTCATCCGCGTGAAGCCACACAGATCGGCGAACAGGACGGCGACCTGCCGTCGTTCGCCTTTCGCCTCGCCAGGGCTCGCGGCGCTGTGCCGGGGCCCGGTTCGCGCCCGCAATTCAGTCAAGGCATCGAGCAGTTTGCGGCGATGACCGACCGACGCAATACCCAGTTCTTTCAGATCGTCCGCGGTGAGATCGCGGAGCACGTCGGCGTCGATGGCGTTCTCGCGAAACACCGGTTCATACCGCTCCATTCCGAGGCTGTGCAGCCACACGGCGACGTCCACGCGCCCTCCCGAGAGGAAGGTGTCGAATCCGTCAAAGATAGCACGGGGCTGGCTTCGTGGAGCCCTGCGCCCCGGGCGGCGGCCGACGCATCGCTGCCGCCCATCGGCGCGGTTGTCGACCGGTGGAAAGCAGCGGAGAAGGTGCGTCTCGCGCGTTGCCGATTGGACGACTGGGACTTCCGCGAGGCAGATATCGACGAGCCAGCGCCTCAAATAGCGGCCGGGCGAACAGCTTCGGCACTGGCTCGAAATCAGCGCGGTGGCCGTCAAGGAAATCACCAGCCGCGCGAAACGGCAGTGAGGCTACACCGCGCCTGTGCTGGGCTTTGAGCGTGCCAACGCTAGCGCCAGCCTTGCGCCGACCTCGGCGTTGTGTTTCATGAGCGCGATGTTTGTGGCCAGGCTGCGCCCGCCTGTCAACGCCTTGATGCGCGCCAGCAGGAAGGGGGTGACGGCCTTGCCGGTGATTCCTTGTGCAGCGGCCTCGTCGAGCGCCTGCTGGGTCAGGGCGTCGATCTCTTCGAACGACATCGCTGCGGCTTCCGGCACCGGAGTGCTCAACACCACACCGCCGTCGAGGCCCAGGTCCCACTTGGTGCGAATGAACCGTGCCTGTTCCTCCGCGTCGTCCAGCCTGAAGTCCGCGCGAAAGCCGCTGTCACGCGTGTAGAACGCCGCAAAATTGTCCTGTTCGCAACTGAGCACCGGCACGCCGTGGGTTTCCAGGTATTCCAATGTGAGCCCGATGTCCAGGATGGACTTCGCACCGGCACAGATCACCGCCACCGAGGTCTTCGCCAGTTCCTGCAGGTCGGCCGAGATGTCAAAGGTTTCATGCGCGCCTCGGTGTACGCCGCCAATGCCTCCGGTGACGAAGACCTCGATGCCGGCCAACGCCGCACATATCATCGTGCCAGCCACGGTCGTGGCGCCCAGCCCGCCGCCGGCCAGCACGGCCGGCAGGTCGCGGCGGCTGACCTTATGGACGTGGTCCGATCGGCCGATCGTTTCCAGCTCGTCATCCGAAAGGCCGATGTGGATTCGCCCATCGATCAGCGCAATAGTCGCCGGCTCGGCACCCGCGTCACGGATCAAGGCTTCCACTTCGCGCGCGGTGCGAACGTTCTCCGGGTAGGGCATGCCGTGGGCGATGATGGTCGATTCCAGCGCCACGAGCGGGCGACCGGAGGCCTGCGCAGCGGCTGCAGGCGCGCTCCAGGTCAACCAGGAGCGTGCAAGGTCAGCAACCATGTCGATCCTTTCGGTGGTGTGATTCACTGAAGTATGCGGTACAAGAGGCCTTCAGCGAGTGCTTAGGCGTCCGTGTGCCCCTGGCGCCTTAGGACGACATGCGTGGCCTTCTCCGACGCTACGAATTCAACGCATTCGTATCCCAGAGCCCGCAAGTCGACCCCTTCGAACAGCGATTCTCCCCGGCCGAGCAGGACCGGCGCGACGGCAATGTGCAGATCATCGATGAGGCCCTCGCGAAGATACTGCTGAATTGTGTCCGGCCCACCGCCAATCCGCACGTCCATTCCGGCAGCGGCCTCGCGTGCACGGTCGAGCGCCTCGCGAATGCCTCCTGTTATGAAGTGGAACGTCGTGCCGCCTGCCATCTCGATGGGGGGACGAGCGTGATGGGTCAAGATGAAGACTGGAACGTGATACGGTGGATTGTCTCCCCACCAGCCTTTCCAGTTTGTGTCCGGCCAGTCCCCACGAATGGGTCCGAACATGTTCCGCCCAAGAATCCAGGCCCCGACATTCCGAAAGCCACGGGCGGCGAAATCATCGTCAACCCCGGTCGTACCGCCGTCCTTGCCGAACAAGGCTTGCTGGAACGTGTGTGTTGGGACTAGCCACTGATGCAGTTCCGTCCCGCCAACGCCGAGCGGATTGTTGATGTCTTGATTCGGGCCTGCACCGTATCCGTCGAGCGAAATAGTGAAGCCCGCAATGCGAACGCGTGTCATCGTTTGCCTCCGTTTAGACGCCTAACGTAATGTGGACCGCAAACCTGCATGGTTTGCCGGAACTACGCGAAATAGTCTGGCAGCAGATTTTTGCTCAACCATACGTCTCCAGGAGAAGTTTTCCGAATTTGTAAGCTGGCATACAGCGGCGACCATCCATCCAAACACGGCACGCACCTGCTAAGAGCCAACTTTTGCCTGCCGCAGGCGTACGATGAACGGCATAGTCCCGTTTGAGGACGGCTTGATTGATGGAGGGTCGAGATGAGACGTCTTTATTTCCTCGCATCTGACACGTCGACGGCGAAGGCGATCGTAGATGACTTGCTGCGGACGCGGATCACATGGCGACATCTCCATGTTCTCGCGAATCACAGCGTCGCACTCGAACAGTTACCCGAGGCAACTTTGCTGCAGAGCAGCGACGTCGTGCACTCGCTCGAACGCGGCGTGGCGCTCGGCGGTGCGACCGGAGCGCTTGTCGGCCTCGTAGCGCTGGCGTTTCCTCCCGCGGAGCTCGCTATTGCGGGCGGAGCCGTCATCGCATTGACGTTGGCGGGTGCCGGCTTCGGGGCCTGGACGGCCGCGATGATCGGCGTCGCCGAACCGAATGCACGACTCGAGCGCTTTCGAAACGCCATCCGTGACGGCCAGCTCCTGATCATGGCCGACGTGCCTGGATCGCGCGAACAGGAGATCGAGCAGATGGTCGCGCAGCATTTTCCGAAGGCCGATATCGAGGGCGCGGAGCCCACGACACCGATCTTCCCCTGAGAAGCAGTCGGGACGAGGCGAGCGGCGCCACCTTTGGCGCGACTGCGATCGAAGAAGGGCGGGGACGTCTCGGCCGATACCGTTGCAGGCAGCTTTCGTTAGAATCTGTCTTCGATTCTTTTACTCGTCAATTACCGGAGGCGAACGTGCCAGGTCTACTTCCCGATGTCGACCGCGATGGACTCCTCGAATATTCGGTCGTCTACACCGACCGATCAATCAATCACATGTCGCAGCTCTTTCAAGGAGTCGTACGCGATATTTCCGGCGCCCTGAAAAAAGTCTACAACGCGAAGTCGGCCGTTATCGTGCCGGGCAGCGGGACTTTCGGCATGGAAGCCGTCGCCCGGCAGTTCGCGACGAACAGGAAGTGTCTGGTCATCCGCAATGGCTGGTTCAGTTTCCGCTGGTCGCAGATTTTCGACATGGGCGACATTCCGTCTGAATCGGTGGTGTTGAAGGCGCGTCCGGTCGAACGAGGTAGGCAGGCCGCATATGCACCGGCTCCGATCGAAGAAGTCGTCGCTGCGATCAAGGAAAACAAGCCGGATCTGGTCTTTGCGCCGCATGTCGAAACCGCATCCGGGATGATGCTGCCTGATGCCTACTTGCGCGCGGTGTCCGACGCGGTGCATGCCGTCGGCGGCATGTTTGTACTGGATTGCATCGCCTCCGGTACGATCTGGTTGGACATGCAGGCCAGCGGCATCGATGTCCTGATCAGCGCACCGCAAAAAGGATGGAGCGCGTCACCTTGCTGCGCAATGGTCATGCTCAGCCCTCTCGCCCGCGAAAGAATCGACGCAACGACCAGCACCAGTTTCGCTTGTGATCTTGGGAAATGGCTGCAGATCATGGAAGCCTACGAGAACGGCGGGTTCGCCTATCACGCCACGATGCCCACGGACAGTCTCGCGACGCTGCGCGACGTCATGAAGGAAACCGAGGCATATGGCTTCGAGAAAGTCAGAGCCGAGCAGCTTGAACTCGGCAAGCGCATTCGCTCGCTCATGAGTGACAAAGGTTTCAAAAGCGTGGCGGCTGAAGGTTTTCAGGCTCCTGGCGTCGTGGTCTGCTATACGGACGATGACGGCATACGATCCGGCAAGAAATTCGCCGATGCCGGCTTGCAGATCGCGGCCGGTGTTCCCCTTCAATGCGACGAGCCAGAAGACTTTAAAACCTTCCGCGTCGGATTATTTGGGCTGGACAAACTGCATGACGTCGAAGGTGTGGTCGCCAGGCTCGCCAAGGCGTTGGACAGTATTCTTTAGAGCGTTTTTCCAAAGCACGTGCGCGTGGCTCGCTTTCGCGACCGACCGCCGCACGGCGCCGCGGATGGTGCGACTGGCTGCGCACCATCCGGTTGCAAGTGGCTGTGCGACAGGTCTCCCGCGCGATACAGAAACCGTTCCAAAGAAGAATGATGGGCTGCGTGCAGGCGATACGGCAGCAGCGGGAAAAGGCTTCCCGCTCAGCCGTGCGCGCGCAGAAACCGGCCAACGCGGACATGCCAAGGTCGCTCTACCGCGACACCCCACGCGTGCCGCAGAACTTCGACAATGCGCAGCCGTTCAAGTACACACCGGACGCGATAAGCGACGATGTGCAGAGCATCGCGGCGCGCGGAGTGAGCGAAGCGCACGAGGCAGAATGCCACGCGCAGTACGAACGAGACATGGACGAATGCACTGCCTATCGGATGGCAATGGGTGGGCAGAGATTCATGGATGTGTGCTCGCAGAGAGCATTTCAGAACCATCAACGATGCAGAAGATATTGAATGGCAACTCACCCCCAAAAGCGATGTGTCGTGGTCATGTGGTCGGAGGAAAAGCAGGCACTGGTCTCCTATACGCTTGAGGTTGAAAAGGTGCTGGCGGTTACCACGCGACAGTTTCCTTTAGAACTGCCGGTGGCCGACTACAACAATACGCTGGACGATGAGTTCGCGCGTCGGTTCGGCGGGGCGACGCTCAATCTTCTCGCTCTCTCAAATCCTGAACTCAGGCCGTTCATCAAGATTACCTCGGCTAACGACTGACTTGCTGAATGGAAGCCCTCGACGGGATCATCGGGGGTGACGAATGCCTCAGGAAGTCAACCGAATGTTAGGTTCACTGAACAGTAGCCGACCCGATTCCCTCGACCGCTCGCGCCGCCTCGACGGCAATTTTCAAGTCGAAGCGGGTACCGCTTCGAAAATAGGCCGGTGTATAGCGTGTTCGGGGCTTTGCGAATGCTACGGAGTCACGGGATCGTGACAACAAACGCAAATCCTGTTTCCCTCCGGGTCGCGGAAGTACGCCCCCGTACTTTGCACGTTATTACGGCGGAGTTGCGCTCGACCTCTTGAACGCTCCGCGAGCGTCGGGCGTGCGAGTGGAAACCTGGAAGCTTCGATTAATGAATATGTAATGACAAGCGGCAGAACCGTGCACGCATGCCCCCGATTGGACGGACGACGGGAAAACGCGCTCGCACATGGTGCCTGGGTACATCCAGTCCGTACGCCGAATTCCGCTAAGAAGCCTTCTGACAGGTCAACTGCCCAATCCCGCTCCGTTCCTCACAATATCCATCCGAGCGCCATAGGACCCGAAGCGCGGCTCCTCCGATAACTCCCCGCTCCAGTACCCGCAGTGCAAATGGCATGACAGTTGCTTTGAACGTCTCCGCGCTGAGCCACGGTCATTCGCGGCCAACATCGGGATCGACGGTCAACGGAGAGGCAAATTGAAACTAATCAGTGCGGTCATCAAGCCATTCAAGCTTGATGAGGCTCGAGAAGCCTTGTCATCGCTTGGCGTCTCTGGAATCACGGTTACGGAGGTGAAGGGTTTTGGGCGTCAGAAAGGGCACACCGAACTGTATCGGGGCGCGGAGTACGTCGTCGATTTCCTGCCGAAAGTGAAGATCGAGGTCGCCGTCCCGGACGACATGGTCGATCAGGCTATCGAGGCGATCGAGCGTGCGGCGCGTACCGGAAAGATTGGTGACGGGAAGATCTTCGTGACGCCGATCGAACAGGTGATTCGGATCCGCACCGGCGAGACCGGCGCCGACGCCCTATAAAAAAACACTGGGATAAGAGGAAAGAAAGATGCGCAAACTGTTGATGACGTTGTTGATGGCCGGCTCATTGCTCGCCGGCGGGCTGGGCTCCGCATTCGCGCAAGACGCCTCGGCGCCCGCGGCCGCCTCCGTGCCGGTCGCGCAAGCGTCCGCGGCTCCAGCGGCACCGGCCGCCCCGACCGCACCGTTCTCGGTCGATTCATCGAAGATCAACTCCGGCGACACCGCGTGGATGCTGACCTCCACCGCGCTGGTGCTGTTCATGACTATCCCGGGTCTCGCGCTGTTCTACGGCGGCATGGTCCGCAAGAAGAACGTGCTCGCGACGCTGATGCAAAGCTTCGCGATCACCTGTGTCGTGACGATCGTCTGGACCGTGGTCGGCTACAGCCTCGCGTTCACGCCGGGCAGCTCGTTCATCGGCGGCTTCTCGCGCGTGTTCATGACGGGCATGAACTACATCAAGGGCGACAAGGCCACGACGCTGACCGTCAGCCATCTCGCGCCGACGATCCCCGAGACGGTCTACTTCGTCTACCAGATGACCTTCGCGATCATCACGCCGGCGCTGATCACCGGTGCGTTCGCGGATCGCATGAAGTTCTCGGCGATGCTGGTGTTCATGACGCTGTGGTCGATCATCGTCTACTCGCCGATCGCGCACATGGTGTGGGAGCCGAGCGGCTGGCTGGCTAGCGCGGGCATCCTCGACTTCGCGGGCGGCACGGTGGTGCACATCAACGCCGGTATCGCGGGCCTGGTCTGCTGTCTGGTGCTCGGCAAGCGCGTCGGCTATGGCAAGGAAGCGATGGCGCCGCACAACCTGACGCTCACGCTGATCGGTGGCGCGATGCTGTGGGTCGGCTGGTTCGGCTTCAACGCGGGTTCGGCCGTGGCAGCGGATGGCCGTGCCGGCTTCGCGATGTTCGCGACGCAGGTGGCGACCGCCGCGGCGGCGCTCGCGTGGATGTTCGCCGAATGGGCAGCCAAGGGCAAGCCGTCGGTGCTCGGTATCGTGTCGGGCGCGGTCGCGGGTCTGGTGGCGATTACGCCGGCGTCGGGCTTCGTCGGCACGCTCGGGGCGCTCGTGATCGGTATCGTCGCGGGTGTGGTCTGCTTCTGGGCGGCCACGTGGCTCAAGCACAAGCTCGGTTACGACGATTCGCTCGACGCGTTCGGCGTGCACTGCGTGGGCGGGATCGTCGGTGCGCTGCTGACCGGCGTGTTCGCGGTCAAGGACATCGGCGGCGCGGACGGTGACGTGATGCTGCAACTCAAGGGTGTCGCGACGACGCTGATCTACAGCGGGGTGGTCTCGTTTGTTCTGCTCAAGGCAATCGACGCAGTGATGGGGTTGCGTGTCGCCGAGGAAGAAGAGCGCGAAGGACTGGACCTGGTGCTGCATGGCGAGGCGGTCGAATAACGGTTGCGCCGCGGATGGAGCGGGTACGACGGTCACTTTCCGTTCGCGGGGGTGGCCGCCGGTACTGCCGAAGCTCGCCCGGACGAGCGAGGAGGTCGTGCCGGGTTCGAGCAACCGGATTTCCGCCAGCCGATGAAAAAGAATAATCAGCAGCATGTTGTCGTACTGGTCGTTCTCATATCGCAAATCGCCTTTTTGGCAATGTTCGCATTCGCCGAACCTGTCGTCAGGCATAACAGATGGCTCGCCGCAGGATTCGGATTCGACTTTTTATTCGGGCTGATTCTGTCGGTCGGCTTTGTCGGGATGTGGCGCACGCGCGCCGTCGATTCAGATTTTCTCGGATTTCTTCTGGCCAATCCGGTTGATCTGGCGATCGTGATTGCGACCGCCGGTCAGCTAGTGGCCATTCTGCTTGTTTGATGCGCTTGGAAAGCACATTTCGATTTAGAAGCAGCTCGGCGCGAGCTGACCATCCCAGGTGGAATGTCCCGGGATGGAACTCCAATTAAGAAAAAGCTGTTCTATTTTTCTGTAGTCGCAAATGGGGCATAAGACATGAAAAAAACCTTGCTGGCAATTGGGGTCCTCGGCGCATTTTCGGTTTCCGCGTATGCGCAAAACAGCGTGACCCTGTACGGTCTTATCGACACGGGACTCATCTATACCAACAACCAGGCCGGTCATAGCAATTGGCAAATGGCGACCAGCTCCACGCAGAATACGGTGTTTGGCCTCAAGGGTACCGAAGATCTGGGAGGTGGTGTTCGTACGATCTTCAAACTCGAGCAGGGCTTCAATCTAAACAACGGTAGCCAGGCGTTTCCGGGTGACGCCTTCGGTTCTCAGGCCTGGGTCGGGTTGCAAAGCGACAATCTCGGCACCGTGACGTTGGGCCGCCAGTTCGATGTGCTGAACGACCAGCTCGGACCGATCACCGCGGGGAGCAACACGTGGGGTGGCAACCTCGCCGCACACCCGTTCGAGAACGACAACCTGGCGGCTGATTCGGTGGTCGTCAACAACTCGGTCAAGTATGTGAGCCCGACCTATGCCGGCGTGACGTTCGAAGGCATGTATTCGTTCAGCAACAAGGCGGGAGGATTCGCTGACAATCGCGCGTACGGCTTTAGCGTAGGTTATGCGCAGGGCCCGGTGAATCTTGCTGGCGGGTACCTGCAGTTCAATAACGCAGGTGGTGGCGTATCGGCCACGAATCCGAATGGGGCAATCGCGCAGGGCGACGGCAGCGCGAACTTCATCGCGGAGCGCCAGCGTATCTGGGGCGCCGGCGGCAATTACACGTTCGGCCCCGCAACTGTCGGATTCGTGTGGAGCCATACTCAGATCGACAACATGGCGGGCGTCATCTCGCTGGGCCTCGGCAGCTATCTGCCGCTTGGCGGTAATCTGCGATTGGACAATTACGAGGTGAACGCACACTACTCGGTGACGTCTGCGTGGAGCGTATCCGGTGCCTATACGTTCACTGACGGTGCTTACAACCAGGGGGCCACGAAGGCCTCTCCAAAATGGAATTCGGTCATGCTGCAGACCGACTATTCGTTGAGCAAGCGTACCGACGTGTACCTGGAAGGCGTCTATCAGCATGTTCATGGCGCGCCGGCGGATTCCGTGCTCGCAGATGCGATGATCAATACCCTCTCGCCATCGTCGACGGGCACGCAGGTCGCGGTCACCGTGGGCCTGCGACACCAGTTCTGATCTTCTGATTGCACGAATCGTGCGCTGTAGCGATGCGGCTGTGGGCGTAATGTGGTGCACGGACACAGCCGCGTTGCAACAGAGGTCGCCTGACTCGCAACTCGTCGCCCCGGGCTAGGAGACCTATCGCGGTCTCGGCCGGGACGGGTTATCCGTCAACGTCTCGCGCCGGTCGAATCGACCGTAGGCAGCGCGCGGACTCAGCGAGTGCGGACGCTCAGCTATCGGGATGGCTCGCGACAAAACTGGCGAACGCATTGTACGGAAGCCCAAGCGCCGTGCCGTTGATCATCAGACCGTAAGTTGCGTCCCCGCTATCGAGCTCGTAATACATCGCCGATTGAATGTTCTTCGTCTTTCTCGCCTGATAGTAAGTGAGCAGGCGCGACGTGATGTAGTTGGCCCGGTACGCCTCGGTCTTCTCCGGTCCTGTGTTCCATTCCGAGATCACGAAGGGGACGCCATATCGGGCCTTGCAATAGGTGGGCAAATCGAAGCCCGGGCCGGACCCGTCGGAGCCGATATCGAAGATGTCGCCGTACACCTCGTAGTTGTGCCACGTAGTCAAGTCCCACCTGACGGTCGGATGGCCGCTCGTGCCATCGGGCTGCTTGCCATCCCACAGAGCGTCGGATGCGCCGGTGTCCGCGACGCAAAAGTTGACGCCGCATTTAGCATCCGCCTGCACCGACTTGACCCCGTCGATCATGCCGCGCATCACGCCGCGCATCAGCGGCCAGTTCGCATTGTTGAAGTCGACGACACTCGTTCCTGCGTTGGTGGAGTCGAGAATGATCCCGTTCGCGCGCGTCAGTTCGTTGCCGCATTCATACAGGGTCACGCCGTAGGGTTGCAACGCCGTCGCGACAGTTACCGCGCAATTGAAGCCGCGTGTGTAGGCGGCCGATTCGCTCGTGAACAGGTTGCCGTTACCGTCGTAGATGCCGGCATCGATCAGCACGAAAAGGGTCAAGCCCGCTGGCTGGAATGCTTGTGCCAACGCCACGACCGCGGCGAGTTGCGGTGCGTAGTCGGTACAGCTGAGCCGGTACGTCGAGCAGCCCAGGGCTTGCATGATCGACACGAGCTGCGACGTGGAATACAAATAATCGTAATGCCCGTTGATACCGTGAAACGAGCCGGCCGGCGCCGCGGTCGCGATGCGCGGATCGTTGCACGGCAACCATTCATCCGCATCGGCGCACACGTAGAACTGACCGCCGGTCGATTGTGCCCAGAACTTGCCGCCGTACCACAGCAGAAGCGCAGCATTCGACATCGTGCCGACGGCACTCCGATTGCGGTACACGACACCGTTCACGACGGTCCATATCGTGCCGACCTTGTCGATCAGATACGACGCGGGCGGGATCATGGTGCCGTCGGCGGAGGTGCCGCCCAAACGTGGGTCATTGCACGACTGCCATCCCGAACCATTCCATCCGTAAAATTGGCCGCCGGTTCCCTCGTGATAGATCGTACCCCCGTACCAGAGTATCAACGAGACGTTGTAGGTGTTGCCCGCCGCGACACCGTTCCTGTAGACAGATCCGCCGACCAGGGTCCACGACGCGTTCTGACTGTCGATAATCACCGTCGCCGGGGGGATGGTCGTGTTCTGTGGCGAAGCGTTCGAAGCGTTGCCGGGTGACCCCGAGTTCGGGTCCGATGGTGCGCCAGAACTGTCGCCCGAGGTCGAGCCGGAGGTACCGGTGGACGCCGTTCCAGTCGAGGCGGTCGGCGACGAGCCGTTCGCCACCGTCGTCGTGCCGCCAGTCGAAGTCGTAATGCCGGAACTGGTCGTGCCCGTCGAGGTCGCGATACCGGAGGTTGCCGTGCCCGTAGAGGGTGCCGCCGTCGTGCTCGACGGGTTCGTGGAATTGCCCGTGGAAGAGCCGCCGGCATCCGCAGTACCGCTATCACCACCACCACCACCGCCGCACGCGCTCAATACGACGCTTCCGCCGAGCGCAGTGAGACAACCAAGAAATTGACGTCGCGCAATCATGACAATAGCGCGAGCTGCCGCGAGGGCGGCCCGCAAGGAATCCGGAGAGAAGTTGGGGAGTCCTTCGGGTCGCGAGTGCGTCGCGTGAGCCGTTCAGGACATTCGATGCGCGGTCGTGGGTGGTCTCGCGTTGCGACCGATCACTGAGTCCGGCAAGTCATGCCTGTCTGTCGGCACAAACTGCGCATGGGAGCAGGGTTGTGCCGAAATAAAATCTTTTCGCTCGCGATGGACGAACCGCGAAAAGATTTCACTCTGCGGGTGAGGGCGTGGGAATCGGACGCTGTCTGCACAGCGGCAGACTCAGACGGGCGATCGCAATGCCGCTTATGTGCGATGCGGCCCGACGATGCCCAGCCGCGCGATGCGCCGGTACAGCGTCGCGCGCGATATGCCTAATGCCAGCGCGGCGGCGTTAGGCCGCCACTGGCAACGCGTGAGTGCCGCGACGATCCGTGCCCGCTCGTCGTCGGCGCTGGCCGGCGACGTTGAGTTCGCCGCGAGCGCCGGCGTGACGGCGGGCGCGAGTTGCGCCGCGAAGTCCGGCGATACGTGCCGCAACTCGACGCGAGCCGAATCGCAGACCGCGCACGCATATCGCAGCACGTTGCGCAGTTGCCGGATGTTGCCGGGCCACGAAAAAGCGGCAAGACGCCCGGCGAATTGCGGATCGAGCATCAGCACATGCGTGGCCGCCTGGGCTTCCTCGTTGAACACCGTATCGATCACATCGCGGATATCGGTGCGCTCGCGCAGCGGCGGTATGCGCAGCGTTGCGCCGCTCAGGCGATAGTAGAGATCTTCGCGGAACGATCCAGCTTCGACCATCTGCATCGGATCGCGGTGCGTCGCGCAGATCACGTCGATATCGACGCGCACCGGCGTATCGCCGCCAAGCGGCACCACTTCGCCCTCGGCGAGTACACGCAGCAGGCGTGTTTGCAGGCCGAGCGGCATGTCGCCGATTTCGTCGAGAAACAGCGTGCCGCCATGCGCGAGGGCGATCTTGCCGCGCGCGCCGCGACTGCGCGCGCCGGTGAACGCGCCAGGCGCATAACCGAACAGCTCGCTCTCGATCAGCGGCTCCGGAATCGCGCCACAATTCACGGCGACGAACGGCCGCGTGCGCCGCGAACCCGAGTCGTGCACCGCGCGCGCGAACACCTCCTTGCCGACACCGGTTTCGCCGAGCAGCAGAACCGGGAGCCGCTTGCCGGCGATCCGCAATGCGACTTGCGCGTTGCGCGCGATCCGTTCGTCCGAGCTGTGCAAAAAGCGGCTCATCGCGCCGATGCTGCTGTCCGCATGCGGATCGGCCGGCCGTGTCGCGAGGAGCGGGCGAGCCGCGCGTCTCATCGGCGCGCGAATGCGGGCATACAGCATCGCGCCGGTCGCGCGCAGCCGCAGCGCCACGATCATGTCGGTGCGCGCGACGTCGTGCAGACGGACCTCGGACGTGTCGAATATCTCGTCGATGTGACGCGGCCCGTCGAGCCCCGCGATGCTCTCGTGCGCCTTGCGGTTCGCGGCGGCGATGTTGCCGCATTCGTCGAATGCGATCAGTGCTTCGGGCTGTGCTTCGACGAAATGGCGGCTTTGATGGCCGAACAGGATCCAGTGCTGCGCGGTCTGATTCAGAAAGTAGCCATCCTCGATCAAGCTCGCGCTTTGCCGCACCAGCTGAAAAACCAGCCCTTGGCTGTCGCGGTTGTCGGGCGATCGAATCGCCGATGCATCGAGCACGCCGATCAATTCGCCGGTCGGCGCGAAGATCGGCGAAGCGCTGCACGTGAGCGTCGTGAACGCGGCCCGGAAGTGATCGGTCTTGTGCACGGTGATCGGCGCGAGATCGGTGAGTACGTTCGCGATGCCGCAGGTGCCTTCTTCGCGCTCGGACCAGCACGAGCCGATATACAGCCCCGCATGCTTGAAATCGTTGCGCCGGTCGCGGTCGATCCGATAGTCGATCGTGACGCCGTGCGCGTCGGACAGCATCACGCAATAGTCGGCGACACGAATCATTTCGTGCAGCCGCGTCAGGCACTGGCCCGAGGCGCGCAGAAAGGCTTCCTCCTTGCCCTGGACTTCGCGCAGTTCGGCGGACGTCAGCACGCGCGGGCCGATCACCGAACTGGGGTCGAGCCGGTACTGCTCGTACGAACGCTGCCACGACGACACGAGGCGCGACGAATTGGCAGGAGCCGGCAAGCGTCCTTCGATGGCCCCGCGTACGCGATCGACGTGCTGCGTTTGAGAAACATAGGGCATGGCCGGCTCCAGGCGAGCGACACCGAGTAGGGCGCGTCCCTGTCTTGTAGCACATCCACACTGAGCGATCACATTGCGGCGCAGCACGTCAGGGGCGTGAGACGAACGTCTCAGCGATGAGCGAGACGCTGGTCGCATCGAGCAAACCCTTGTCTGGCGCGGTACCGCGCAAGCGTCGCGACGTGCTGTGAGTCTCGCACCACGTCGCGGGACGGGCCCGTGAGACACAGTGAACTGCGCGGCGCAGGTCTGATGAAAGCGGCCGCGACCGTCCGACCTCCGCGTCCACCCCGTGAATAGGGCGCTTTCGGCGCGTGCGCACGACGCACAAGCAACTGGCCCGACCTTTGCAGTATCGCTGGCAGACAAGCAAACGCGAAAGCAAGCGCGCTTCATCACAGCAAGTCCGCTTCGCTACTCGCGCACAGGAGACAAGCCCGTGTCATCACCCATCACCGTCGGCGTGATCGCGAACCCGGCATCGGGCCGTGATATTCGACGCCTCACCACGCACGCTTCGGTGTTTCCGACCGCCGAGAAGGCGAACATGGTCGTGCGCCTGCTCGCGGGCCTCGGCATGCTCGGCGTCGCTCGCGTGCTGACCTTGCGCGACCGGACCGGTGTCGCTGCACTGGTACTGCGTGCGCTTGAAACGCACGCGGCCGTGGCCGAGCCGCAGCCTTGGCCGACCGTCGAATTTCTCGAACTGCCGATCACGGACAGCGCGGCCGACACCCATGCGGGTGTCGCGCGGATGGTCGGGTTGGGTGTCGATCTGATCGCGGTGCTCGGCGGCGACGGCACGCATCGCGCGGTTGCCGCGCATTGCGGCGAGGTGCCGCTGCTGACGCTGTCGACGGGTACCAACAACGCGTTTCCGGAACTGCGTGAAGCGACGGTGGCGGGCCTCGCGGGCGCGCTCGCCGCTTCGGGGCTCGTGCCGCCCGAGGTCGCGCTGACGCGCAACAAGCGTCTCGTGGTCCGTTGCGTCGCGGGCCCGAACAAGGGGCGCGAGGAAATCGCGCTGGTCGATGTGTGCGTGAGCCGGCAGCGTTTCGTCGGTGCGCGAGCCGTCTGCGAGCCGGCTGATATCGAAGCGCTGTTTCTGACCTTCGCGGCGCCGGATGGTATCGGCCTGTCGTCGATCGGCGGCGCGTGGGCGCCGGTCGAGCGGGGCGCGCCGTACGGGCTGCATCTGACGTTCGCGCGCGCGGGCGAATCCGGCGTGCCGATCTTCGCGCCGCTCGCGCCGGGCCGTGTCGATCGGGTGACGATGCGCACCTGCGAGCGCTTCGAAGCGGGCTGCTGGACGCCGCTGCATACCGAACGAGGGACGCTCGCCTTCGACGGCGAGCGCGAGATCGAGCTCGAACGCGACGACCGCTACGAGATCGCGCTCGACTGGGCGGGACCGCTCACCGTCGATGTCGGCCGCACGCTGCGCTATTGCGCGTCGCGGCAGTTGATGCGTGAAGCGGCGGCGCGTCGGAGGTAATCAACTCAGGAGGAAGCGAACGCCTGAAGCACAGCTGGCTGAAGTAGCAGTGACCATCGAGATCATTCCCTGGAGACACACCATGTCTGTATCGACGCAGTTGAGCAAGGAAAAGCTGCTGGAAGCGTACCGGATGATGCGCACGATCCGCGAGTTCGAGGAGCGCCTGCACGTCGAATTCGCCACCGGCGAGATACCCGGCTTCGTGCATCTGTATGCCGGCGAGGAAGCGTCGGCGGTCGGCACGATGATGCATCTGAACGACGCGGACTATGTCGCCACCACGCACCGTGGTCATGGCCACTGCATCGCGAAGGGCGTCGACGTGCCCGGCATGATGGCCGAAATCTACGGCCGTAGCACCGGCGTGTGCCGCGGCAAGGGCGGCTCGATGCATATCGCCGATCTGTCGAAAGGGATGCTCGGCGCCAACGGGATCGTCGGCGCGGGCGGTCCGCTCGTGTGCGGCGCCGCACTCGCCGCGAAGCTCAGGAAGACCGGCGGCGTCGGCGTGTGCTTCTTCGGCGACGGTGCGTCGAACCAGGGCGTGATCTTCGAATCGATGAATCTCGCTTCCGTCTGGCGCCTGCCGGCGATCTTCGTCGCGGAGAACAACGGCTATGCGGAGGCGACCTCGTCGACGTGGTCGGTCGCGGCCGACAACATCGCCGACCGCGCGAGCGGCTTTGGCATGCCCGGCGTGATCGTCGACGGCTTCGATTTCTTCGCGGTGCACGAGGCGCTCGGCGCCGCGATCGAGCGGGCGCGCGGCGGCGGTGGCCCGACGCTCGTCGAAGTGAAGCTGTCGCGCTATTTCGGTCACTTCGAGGGCGATGCGCAAACGTATCGCGCGCCCGGCGAAGTGCAGAAGCTGCGCGACGAAAAAGACTGCCTGAAGCGTTTCGAGGAGCGCGTGGTGCGCGCCGAAATGCTCAGCACCGACGAACTGCGCGGCATCGATGCCACGGTGAAGCAGTTGATCGACGGCGCGGTGACCGAAGCGAAGGCCGCGCCTCTGCCGACGGCCGCCGACCTGCTGACCGACGTCTACGTGTCCTATCCGTAACCCGCGGCGCAAAACCATTCAATCTTCAGCTTTACATGGGATCGGAATAAGTGCGTTGCATGGGACCAGAGTAAGCGCTAAAGCGCCAACTCTGTTCGACAGCTAAAGCGCTAACTCCGATCGACAGGAGACAGTCATGGCAAGGAAGATCACGTTTTCTCAGGCGATCAACGAAGCGCTGAGCCAGGAGATGGCGCGCGACGAAACCGTCATCGTGATGGGCGAGGACAACGCGGGTGGCGCTGGGTCCCCGGGCGAACAGGATGCGTGGGGCGGTGTGCTCGGCGTGACGAAAGGACTCTTTCACAAGTATCCGGGGCGCGTGCTCGACACGCCGCTGTCCGAAGGCGGCTTCATCGGCGCCGCGGTCGGCGCGGCCGCATGCGGCATGCGGCCCGTCGCCGAGCTGATGTTCATCGATTTCATGGGCGTGTGCTTCGACCAGATCTTCAATCAGGCCGCGAAGTTTCGCTATATGTTCGGCGGCAAGGCGCTGACGCCAGTCGTGATCCGCACGATGCAGGGCGCTGGCCTGCGCGCGGCCGCGCAGCACTCGCAGATGCTGACGTCGATGTTCACCCATATCCCCGGCCTGAAAGTGGTGTGCCCGTCGACGCCGTACGACGCGAAGGGCCTGTTGATCCAGGCGATTCGCGACAACGACCCGGTCATCTTCTGCGAGCACAAGCTGCTGTATGGCCGCGAGGGCGACGTGCCGGAAGAGTCGTATGCGATTCCGTTCGGCGAAGCGAACGTGGTGCGCGAAGGCGACGACGCGACCATCGTGACCTATGGCCGGATGGTTCACCACGCGACCGATGCCGCCGAAAAGCTCGCGAAAGAGGGCATCCAGGTCGAGGTGATCGATTTGCGCACGACCTCCCCGCTCGACGAGGAAACGATCCTGGAAAGCGCCGAGCGCACCGGGCGCGTCGTCGTGGTCGACGAGGCGAATCCGCGCTGCTCGATCGCGACCGATATCGCCGCGCTGGTCGCGCAGCGCGCGTTCCATTCGCTGAAGGCGCCGATCGAACTCGTGACCGCGCCGCATACGCCCGCGCCTTTCGCAGGCGTGCTCGAAGATCTGTATATCCCGTCCGCGGAGAACATCGCCGTGGCCGTGCGGAAAGTAAGGAGCTGAGCAATGCCGATTCACATGATCACGATGCCCAAGTGGGGGCTGTCGATGGAGCAGGGACAGGTCAACGGCTGGCTGAAGGAGGTCGGCGAAAAAGTCGCGAAGGGCGACGAGATACTCGATGTCGAGACCGACAAGATTTCGTCGGGCGTCGAGTGCGCTTTCGACGGCACGCTGCGCAGGCAGATCGCGCAGCCGGGCGACACGCTGCCGATCGGCGCGCTGCTCGGCGTCGTCGCCGACGAAGCGAGCTCCGAGGCCGATATCGATGCGGCGGTCGAGGCGTTCCAGCGCGACTTCGTGCCGGCCACCGCGGACACGGCGGAGGCCGGACCGCAGCCGCAAAAGGCGCAGATCGGCGGGCGCACCGTGCGTTACCTGAAGATCGGCGACGGCGGCACGCCCGCGGTGCTGATCCATGGTTTCGGCGGCGATCTGAACAACTGGCTCTTCAATCACATGGATCTCGCCGCGCACCGCGCCGTGTGGGCGCTCGATCTGCCGGGGCATGGCGAGTCGGGCAAGGCGGTCGACACGGGCAGCCTCGACGAACTGGCCGACAGCGTAATCGCGTTTCTCGACGACCGGGGCATCGAGCGCGCGCATCTCGTCGGCCATTCGATGGGCGGCGCCGTGTCGATGACGCTCGCCGCGAAGGCGCCCGAACGCGTCGCCTCGCTGGCATTGATCGCGGGCGCGGGGCTCGGCGACGAGATCAATCGCGAGTACATCGAAGGATTCGTCGAGGGCAGCAGCCGCAACGCGCTGAAGCCGCATCTGGCGAAGCTTTTTGCCGACGGGTCGCTGGTCACGCGGCAACTGATCGAAGACATCGTCAAGTACAAGCGGCTCGAAGGCGTGAACGACGCGCTGCGCAAGATTGCCGCGTCCGCGTTCGAAGGTGGCGTGCAAAGCCGCGTCTATCGCGAGCGGCTCGACACGCTTGCGCCGCGCACGCTGGTGATCTGGGGCGCGCAGGACCAGATCATTCCGGCCGCGCACGCGCAGGGGCTGCCCGCTCAGGTGCGTGTGCACGTGATCGACGGCAAAGGACACATGGTGCAGATGGAGGCTGCATCGGAGGTGAACCGCCTGCTCAACGAGTTCTTCGGATAACCGCGATGGACGCCGCTCCTCATACCGACAGCCTCACGGCGCTTGGCCAGCATGGCAAGCGCAACCGCGACAAGCTCGCCCGCATTCCGGTGAAGATCGTGCCGGCGGACCATTCGACCGTATTGCCGAAGCCGCCCTGGCTGCACGCGCGGCCGATGATGAGCGAAACCGTCGCGGGCATGGCGGCGGTGCTGCGCGAGCACAGCTTGCATTCGGTCTGCGAGGAGGCGATGTGTCCGAACATCGGCGAGTGTTTCGCGCAGCGCACGGCGACATTCATGATCATGGGAGGGGTCTGCACGCGGCGCTGTGCGTTCTGCGACGTCGCGCACGGACGGCCGCAAGCGCTCGACGACGACGAGCCCGCGCGGCTTGCCGACGCCGTCGCGGCGCTCGGGCTGCGTTACGTCGTGATTACATCGGTGGACCGCGACGATCTGCGCGACGGCGGCGCCGCGCACTTCGCGCGTTGTATTGCGCTCGTGCGCGAGCGCGTGCCGGGCATTCGCGTGGAAATCCTGACGCCGGATTTTCGCGGGCGAATCGACCGCGCGCTCGATGCTCTGTCCGTGGCGTGGCCAGACGTTTTTAATCACAACCTCGAGACGGTGCCGTCGCTGTACCGGGCGGCGCGGGCAGGCGCGGACTACCTCGGCTCGCTCGAACTGCTATCGCGCGCGAAACGCCAGAACGCGGCGGTGTTGACCAAATCCGGCCTGATGGCCGGGCTCGGCGAGACCGACAGCGAACTGCTCGCGACGATGCGTGATCTGCGTGCCCATGACGTCGACGTGCTGACGATCGGCCAGTATCTCGCGCCGTCGCGGTTTCACATGGCGGTGCGGCGATACGTGCCGCCCGCGACGTTCGACATGCTACGCGACGAAGGTTTGAAGATGGGGTTCATGGAAGTGGTGTCGGGGCCGCTCGTGCGTTCGTCGTATCACGCGGATCGGATCGCCGGAAAGCTCTGAATGCATGTGTGCCGGACCTTTGGTGGCGCAATCCGATGAATACCTCCCCGTAACCTCGGCTTTTCGAGCGATTGACCGCCGGGGAAGTACTCGACAATTCGTAGGTATGCGAGGCGAGTCCCAGCGCGGGGCCGCCTCCCGAACGACGAAACGGTATTCGTCACCACGTGCACTTTGTCGAGGCAGGCATGTCAAGCAACATTACGATCACGGACGAACTCGTCGCTGAAATCGCAAACCGGTTGGCCGAAGAAGGCGAGAAGGTGTCTCCGGTAGCCATCTGGTCCGAAGTCCATACAGGCTCGGTGGTCGCGGTGGCCGCGGCATTGCGCAAGTGGCGTGAAACGCGCGCCCCGCGGGTGCCGCAGGTCGTCGAACGTCCGGCTTTGCCGGAAACCGTGACCGACACCATGCGCGATGCGCTCGACCGGCTGTGGAGCTCAGCGCAGGACGAAGCTGAACGCGCGGTGGCGCGACGCCTCGCCGCGATGCGCCAGCGTGTCGAGGACGCCAGCAACGAGCGCGACGACGCGCTCGCCGAGCTGCAAACCACCGTCCAGGAACTCGATGCGCTGCAAGTCGAACTGGATAAGATGACGAGCGCCTACGACGAGAAAGTCGACGCAGTAGCCGGGCTCGAAGAGGACATTGCGCTCGCCGTGCAACGGACCGACGCGGCGGAGAAGCGCGCGCAGGAACTTGCTGAGCGCGTTTCGCTCCTCGAAGCGGAACTGCAGAGCGCGGAACTGGCCGCGGAGCGCCGAGCGCTTTCGCACGAGGAGACCGACGCCGCGGGCGAGGGCGAGGTGGCGAACGAGTCGGCTGGGTCAGTCGTCGCAACGCCGGCCGACGAAACGGAGCGTGCGGCGCTGGAAGCGGCGCATTCCGAAGCGGTCGCTCGTCTTCAAAGCGAGCTCGAAGCGATTCGCGCGGAGCTGCAGGCCGAGCAGGAAGCGCACGCGGCCCGCCGGGAAGAGGTCGCGGGCGCGCAGGCTGAACGCAATGCCGCCGCACTTGAATTGCAGAATGTCCAGACGCAGATCGCCAGCCTGACCGATGAGCGTGACGCGGGCGCCTCCGAAATCGCGAGACTGTCGGCCAGCTTATCCGAAGCGCAGGAGCGTGCCGACGCGGAGCAGCAGCGCGCGGCCGAGCTGGCCGAAAGCACGGTGGCGAGCGAGAACGTCGCGGGCCTGGAGTCGGCGTCGCCGGTGACTGCCGACTCTCAGCAGCTCGAGGCATTGAAGGCGCAGATGACGCGCGACGCGGACGCGCATGCCGCCGCAATTGCCGAAGCGCGGGAGACCGTCAGGAAATGGTCCGACTACTCGAACGCACTGAAGCAGCAACTGGCTCAGGCGAATGAAAAAATGGTGGTCGTCCTTGCCCGTGGCGCGGGTGAAGCGACATTGAGCCGCCGGCTTGCCGCTGAACTGGGCCAGATCAAGCCGGAGCATGAATTGCTGCGCAAGGAGATTCAGCAGCAGGTGCTCGTCGAAACGATCAGCGCTCAACTCGAGAAACAAGGCTACCGCTACGACGAGAAGACGGGTGCCGTGTCGAAGCTGAACACCGAAACCTCGCCAGCGTGACGGGATCGTTGATGGGATGGCGGCAGCGCCGATCGATTTTCTCTGTGCGCGGGAAGCCGGTGCCGTCGCATCGCGATGCAACCGTTCTCCCAGGTCGTTACCGGTGCACCCATATGCGACTTGCTGTCGTCGATCGAAGCACCGGTCGCAAGCTCAGTCAGAAGAAGTGCTGCACGCCAATGCGCACCGACGCCTGATCGCTGGGCGACGACGGCGACAACGAGAGCAGCGCCGCTTGCGCGCCGCCACCCGTGTGCTGATAGGTCAGCTCGGCGTAGAGCATGGTGCGCACCGAAAGGTGATACAGGTTCGAGAGACCGGCGGTCGTGTAGGGCTTTCCGCCGAACCACGTGCGGTAGCCGCCGAGCAGCACGGTGTCGAATGGCGTGACGTTCCAGTCCACGCCTAACTCAGTTGTTGTAGCACGCGTCGAATCCGTATCGCTGGCGATTTTCACCGTATCGACGACAGCGTGAAACGCCCATTGGCGATTGGGTATATACGTGCCGGCCACACCGAAGATCTCGGTATTGCGCGCCTTGAATGGCGTGCCGCCGGTAAGGTCCTGTCCGAGGAAACTGGCGTAGCCAAGCGACGTATTGAAGGCGTACGACTTGTCGCGGGTGTCGCTATATACCGCGCCCAGTTGCAGCGCCGAGGACTTGTAGAGGAGCGCGCCGCCTACATAGCGGCCCTGTCCCGTCGAAGGATCGGTGAAGCCGTACATCGCGCGCGCCGACACTCCATGCCACGGATTGCTTGCGTACTTCACAGTGTTGTTCACGGGGGTGACCGCATCGTTGTCGATGTTGGCGGGGCGGTACAGCAAGTAGTTGTACTGGACAGCGCCGTTCGCGTTGGGCAGAAGCACATCGTCGGTCAGATCCCACTGCCTGCCGAGTGTGAGCGTGCCCCAACGGTTGTCGGAAAGCCCGACGAAGGCCTTGCGGCTGAACAGTACGCCCGAAGTCGCGAAAGCGCCCGTATTCGAGAAGAAACCGTTCTCCAGCTGGAATACGGCTTTCGATCCACCCCCTAGATCTTCCGAGCCTTTGAAGCCGAACTGGTCGGGCACGCTGATCGGCCCCATGACGACTTGCGAGCTTCCCTTCGCATTGGTCACGTAGCCAACGCCTTCATCGATGCTGCCGTACAGCGTGACGCTGCTTTGCGCATGTGCGGACGATGCTGTCACACCCATGCACAACATCAGACAACTCAACGAAACGTAAGGGGTACTGATTGCGGATGCGAAAGGATTAGGTAACGGTCTCATGCCGATGGCAGGTAGGGGAAAAGAAGGAGGAGGAGATCAGGTCGCAGGCCGGTTTGCACCGGCTCTGCGGCGTGTCATGCGTGGCGCGGCCTGCACAGAGCGATGGCGAGCGCGGCGACGAGGGCCGATGCGGCGAAGGCGATGAAATTCAGGCGCACGTCGAGATGCGACGCGGCGAACCACGCGCCGAGCATCGGCCCCGCCATCGCGCCGATCCGGCCTATGCCGACTGCCCAGCCCGTCGCGCTCGCTCGTGCGAACGGCCGGTAGAAGCTTGCGATATAGCCGAGCTGCACCATCGCCACCCCGATACTGCCCAGCCCGGCGAGCGCCACCAGCGCGTAGTTCGTGAACACGCCGCCCCTCACCGTCAGTCCGCAGATCGCGAGCGCGCCGATCACGTAGCCGCCGACGATCGTCTTGCGCGGGCCGAGCCGATCACCGACGCGGCCGATCAGAATGCCGCCGATCGCCGAGGAGAGCATGAAGACCGCCAGAAACGACAGGCTCGAGCCGAGGTCGTAGCCGAGCTTGCGCATCAGTTGCGGCAGCCAGGTGCCGAGCCCGTAGATCACGAGTACCGCGGCGACTTGCGCGAGCCACAGACAAAGCGTCGACCACCAGTTGCCGTGCGAGAACACCTCGCCGAACACGACGCGCAGCGAAGGCTTGGCCACCGCCTCGACAGGAATGCTGTCGAGCGACGCGATCGACAGGCCGAGCCGTTGCGCGAGCTCATCGGCCTCGCGTCGCTTGCCGCTCGCCATCAGATAGGCGAGCGACTCGGGCAGCAGCTTGATCAGCACGGGAAGGGCGAGCAGCGGCAACGCGCCTACTGCGACGACGAAGCGCCAGCCATGCGACGCGAGAAACGCCATCCCGATCACAGCGGAAACCAATGCTCCGATCGCGTAGCCTGAATACATGATGGCGAAATTGAGGTTGCGCCTGGGCGCCGGCGAGTATTCGACCGTGAGCGCCGCCGCCGCGGAAATGACGCCGCCGAGGCCGAGTCCACCGATGAAGCGCATCACGCTGAAAATGAACGGCGTGGGCGCAACGGCCGCGCCCAGCATCGACAGCGAGAACAGCGCCACGCACGCAATCAGCAGACGTTTGCGGCCCATCAGGTCGGTCAGAACGCTGATGAAATACGAGCCGAACAGCGTGCCGAACAGCGCCGCGCTACTCATCGCGCCGACTTCGATCGGCGTGAGCTTCCACACCGGGTCGGCGAGCATCGACGGAACGATAGTGCCCATGACGCCGATGTCATAGCCTTCGGTCACGATCGTAAGGAAACAAAGGGCCAGCACGCGGCGGGTGGTGCGCGCGGGCGGGTCGAGTGCGAGTGCGAGAGGACTTTCGGAGATGGCCGCCATGGGATGACTTTTTCGAACGAACTACCGGAAAGATCAGGCAAGCACGATGCCAGTCCCTCGTGGATGACCTCGTGGCCGAAAGCGCGGATCACGTGTCTATCCGCGCTTTGTGCGGCTTGCCCGCCCGGCGCAGGCGGAAGCTGTTGTCTGCGCTCGAATACAGAATGACATTCTATTTTCGAGGCGTCAAAGATTTCAAAATAAATTTAGGCGTGGTTCGGGAAAATCCTGGGTCGAGGCCGCGTCGCCTGCTCAGCTTACGTCATGTCGCGGCGCCTCGCCCAATAGCAGCGTGGTCATGAGCGCGGTGATGCGCTGGATGTCGCGGTGATCGCCGATACGCTGATTGATCACGAAGCCGTCGAACGCCATCCAGATCACGTGAGCGAACAGGTCGCCGCCGAGGGCCGCGACGCGCTCGGCGGGCAGCGCGTCTTTAAGGAGCTGCGTGAGGAAATTCTCGACCGATACGAGCAGATTGTTCGGTTTCGCGAGACCCGCGGGCGCGCTCGCGAGTGCGTCGATCAACGAGTTCGCGAAGGCGTTGTCGGCGGCCGGGATGTCGTCCCAGATGCCCGCCAGGATGCGCTCGATCTTTCTGCGCGGACCGTTGAGCAACGCCACTTCGCTGCGCAGCCGATGCAATTGCTCGATCAGCCAGGGCTCGTAGATTTCATAAAGGATGACGAGCTTGGAGTCGAAGTAGACATACAGATTGGCGACCGTGGTGCCCGCGAGACGGGCGATTTCGGTCATCGTCGTGGCCGAATAACCCTTTTCACTGAAGGCGTTGAACGCGGCCGTCAAAATGGCTTCCCGCTTGACGGCTTTTTTGATTTGCGGCACTTGAGGGCTCTCTATCGGAAGGGCGGTGGTCGGTTCGGGGCATTCTATCAAGCCGCCACGCCCACGCCGGTGCGTGTCGGACGCTGCCGACCGCGACTTCCATTTCGATACAGCCTTGCTGCTGAAAGAGCCTGCGTGCGGCTTGCGCGATCAACTCATGCTTCCCGTGTTTCATTACATCGCACCTGTTCGGATTCGCGCGGACATGCCCCCGCGTTTCGCGAAATCAACAAAAGACACTTGACGATCAAAATTTTTCAAAACAGAATACCATTCATTAATAAATGACATTCGTTTTTGAGGTGAAGCTATCGTGTCCACGACCTTGCTGTCCCCCGAAGTCCCCGCGCCGGCAGGCACGCTGACCGGCCGGTATCCCGAACTCGGCTCCGGTCCGATCCCGGTCGAGCCGTACATTTCGCCGCAGTACTACGAGCGCGAGAAGCAACACATCTTCAAGAAGACGTGGCTGCAGGTCGGTCGGGTGGAGGAGATTCCGAAGCCGGGCGACTACTTCGTGAAGGACCTTGCCGCGTGCGACACGTCGATCATCGTGGTGCGCAATCGTCAGGGCGAGATCCGCGCCATGCACAACGTGTGCGCGCACCGCATGAACGAAATCGTCTACGACAAGTGCGGCAACACCCGCAAATTCTTCTGCAAGTTTCATGGCTGGGCCTACGACCTCGACGGCAAACTCACGGGTGTGCCCGACGAGAAGTGCTTCTTCGGTCTCGATCGCGAGCAGTTCGGCCTCTCGCGTGTGGCGTGCGAAGTGTGGCAAGGCTTCATCTTCGTGAACATGGACCCGAATCCGCCGGTCTCGCTCGCGGATTACATGAGGCCGATGTTCGGCGACATCGAGGGCTATCCGTTCGATAAGCTCACCGCTGGCTTCGGCTGGCAAACGGTCGTCAACTGCAACTGGAAGCTCGCGCTCGACGCGTTCCAGGAGGCGTATCACGTCGCCTACGTGCACGGCAATTCGATCGCGGACGCGATCGACAAAAGCGACAACGAAAGCATGCCGCCGCTCGACGCGCTGTGCGGCGAATTTCATCGGCGGCTCTCGCTGGCGGGCAACCAGAAGTCCGTCTATGGCAACCCGAAGGCGGTGACCGAGGGCGGCGCCGCCGCGCAGAACGCGTTGTCCGAGCAGGGACATAAACGCCCGATCGCGGCGGCGGCATTGCGCGCGGGCATCGGCAGCGCGAAGCACGCGTTTGCGCTCGACGCGCTGCCGTCAGGCGTGAACTGGACCAGGAGCCCGAACTGGCTGTTCGACATGAACATCGTGTTCCCGGACTTTTACGTTTCGCTGCGTCCGAACTATTGCCAGGCGTACAACTTCCGTCCGATCTCGCACAACCAGACGCTCGTCGACGCACGCGTGTACTACCCCGAAATGACGACGCCCGGCGGCCGCTTCTTCCTCGAATACATGAAAGTCGCGCTGCGCGACGTGCTGCTCGAAGACTTCAGCACGCTCGAACGCACGCAACGCGCGGCCGAAACGGGCGCGAAAAAAGTGATGGTGTTGCAGGACAACGAACTGCTGGTGCGCCACGCGTATCACGTCGTCGAACGGATGCTGGCGCAAGGCGTCGCGGCCGGTGCGACGGTTTAACCAGGAATCGAACATGAGCACCGCAATGCCTACCCAGCCGGTCAATTTCGTCAGCAGAAAAGCGCCCGTCGCCCGCACGTTGCCCGCGGGTTTCGAGTCGCTCGCGCCGTTCGTCGACATCTGGGCGCTCGAGACCGAAACCGCACGCAACGCGCAACGCCACGCGGTCGGCATGGAAGCCATTCTTGCGTTTCGCGACGCGATCCTGCCGCAGGTCGACGACGTCGTCGCATATCTGAACGGCTACGCGCTCGCGACGCTCGATGAGCATCCCGAAGCGATGACCTTGATGTACCTGCTGCTGTCGCTGGCCGAGATCGCGCCTGCAATCGAGTTCTATAACCAGCCGGCCGTCATCGACGGATACGAGTCCGCGCGTTTTCGCGCCGACGAGACTTTTGTCATGCGTCCGCTGCCCTGAGCGTTGACGCGATCGGCCGGTGCGTCCGGTCTGAACCTGAAGGAGACAGCAAATGGCGAAATGCCGCGTGTTTGGCATCGATCACGGCCTGAAGACCGTGGTCGAAAACGGCCTGTACATGAAGACGATGATCGGCGCGACGATGAGTGTTGCGGTGATCAAGTTCGTCGAGCAGGAGGGTACGAATCTGCCCGCGAAGGCGCACGATCACGGCGAGGAAGCGTCGCTGCAGGTGCTCGGTTCGTGCTCGATCTTCGAGGTGCGGCCGGACACGCCCGACGTCGAGCGCACGCTCGCGCAAGGCGACGCGATGATCATTCCCGCAGGCCTCAGTCACTACGGCAAGAACTGCTACGGCGCGCAAGGCGTGAGCATGCGCTTGAACGTGGTGTCGCCGCCGCGCGCGGAATATGGCGCGCAGGACGACACGCCGTATTACCCGCTCGCCAATCGATGATGAGGGATGCAAATGAATAATCGCGCTGACAATCTGGCCGGCGACATCGCGCAATGCACGGCAGTTCAGGCAGGTGAGCGCTGGCGCGATCCGCACGCGGAGAGCCAAACGGTGCGCGCGCAAGGCGCGCTGTTGAGCACGGAGTTCGCGGTGTTCGAGCCGAGCGAAGTGCGCGACGAGGTAGCGGGAGCGCGCGGCGAGGAAGTCGTCGCGATTCTCGAAGGCCAGTTCGATATCGATGCGGCCGGCGAGCATTACCGGCTCGTCGCGGGCGAGGCGATCCTGATTCCGCCGCGCGAGCCGCGTCGCTTTACGTGCATCGGCGCCAAGGGCGTGCTGTATCGCGCCGGGACCAGTGTGTGAGATCCAATCATGAAGCACGATCCATTTGAACCGGATGATGTGAAGCACGTCGTCGTCGTCGGCGCGGGCCATGCTGGCGGACGCGTCGTGCAGCATCTCGTGTCGGTGGGCTTCGCGGGGCGCATCACGCTCGTAGGCGACGAGCGTCATCCGCCCTACGAGCGGCCCGCGCTCTCGAAGGAATGGCTGACGAGCGAAACCGAGCCGACGCTCGCGGCGTCGCCGCTCGTTCTGGCGCCCGCAGCGTTCTGGGAGCCGTCGGCGTTGCGCGATGCGCGCATCGACCGCCTGCACGAACGTGCGGTCGCGCTCGATGCGACTGAGCGCGTGCTGACACTCGCGAGCGGCACCCAGGTGCGGTTCGATCGCCTGGTCGTGGCGACGGGCGGCGCGCCGCGCGACGGCGCGATTCCCGGCGCGAACCGGCCCGGCGTACACCTGCTGCGCACGGTCGACGATAGCCTCGCGCTGCGCCGCGGGCTGCGCGAGAGCCGTGGCCTCGCCATCATCGGGGCAGGCGTGATCGGCATGGAAGTGGCGTCGTCGGCGCTCGAGCTCGGCGTGCCGGTGACGGTGCTCGAAGCGGGCGAGCGCGTGCTCGCCCGCTGCCTGTCCCCCGTGATGTCCGAATGGCTGCTGCGCGAGCATCGTGCGCGCGGCGTGCGGGTGGAACTGGGGGTCGCCGTCGAGTCGATCGCGGACGCAGCGCAAGCGGCGCAACTTGCCACCGACGGCACGCGCTATGTCGTGCGTTGCAAACTCGTCGACACCGCGCAAACGCGATCACGCGAAGCCTTCGACGTCGCCGCCGACACGATCCTGATCGCGATCGGCGTCGATTGCGCGCCGGCGTTTCTCGCGGGCACGGGGCTCGCGGGACGCCAGGGCGTCGACGTCGACGAAACCTGCCGCAGTCCGCATGCGCCGTGGCTTTACGCGGTCGGCGACGTCGCGCATGTGCTCGATGGCGAGAGCGAGCGCGGTGGTCTGCGTCAGGAAACGTGGCGCAATGCCGAGAACCAGGCGCTCGCGGTCGCGCAGACCCTGATCGGCCGCGCGCAGGCGTATCGCGAAACGCCATGGATGTGGACCGATCAGCTCGGCAACAACATCCAGGTCGTCGGCCAGCCCGATCCGCGCGACGAGGTCGTGCTGCGCGGCGAACCGGGCGCTGGACCCTGCGCGGCGCTGAGCATGCGCGACGGTCGCATCGTCGCGGGTGTGCTCGTCAACGCGGGCCGTGAGCGGCGCTTCCTCGAAAAGCTTGTCGCCAGCGCGATGCCCGTGGACGTCGCGCGCCTCGCGGACCCCGGCACGTCGCTCAAGGAGCTTGCCGGATGAGCGCGATTTCGATGGGAATGGCCGACGCACGTACCCGCAACGACACGCCCACATACAGCGGCGCGCAGATGGCAGCGCTTGCGGAACGCGTCGAACGGCTCGAAGCGATCGAAGCGATTCGCGCACTCAAGGCGCACTACGGCGCGCTCGCCGACGCGAAGTACGGTGGCGACTACCGCAAGCTCGACCGCGAAGCGCTCGCGGACATCGCACGCCAGCAAGCGGCCTGCTTCACCGGCGATGCCGTCTGGGCGGGCGGCAACGGTTTCGGCGGCGACCTCGTCGGACGTGAAGCGATCGAGCGCTGGTTTCTCGATTCGCCGTGGCGCTTCGCGATGCACTACTACGTCAGCGAGACGCTCAAGGTGGATGTCGCGCGCGGCGTGGCACAGGCGAACTGGCGGCTGATGCAGGTGGCGCTGCGCGAGGACGCGGACACGCGCGCAGGCGCGGTGTGGCTGGGCGCGGTCACGACCGAACACTACCGGCGCGACGCGGCGAGCGACCTCTGGTTGATCAGTTACATGAAATTCGAAGCGCTCCACATGATGACCCTGGCGGATGGGCCGCTGCCGATCGCCAGCAATTTCGCGGACCTCGACGCGCTGCGCGTCGACCGCACCGAGGACAATCAGTCATGACAGAAGTCATTGCGTCGCCCTGCGCGACCCATACGGATTCTTGCCGCGGTACTGTCGCGCTCGATATCGCCGAGCACGCGTGCCGCGTGCTGCAGAACATACCCGTCAACGCGGAGTATCGTCACATGATCGTCGCCGCGCCGATCGGGGCCGCGCTCGCGCAACCGGGCCAGTTCTTCCATCTCGCGTGCCCGCCGGGCGCCGCGGGCACGTCGTTTCTGCGCCGGCCGATGAGCGTCTACGGCGCCGATCCGCTGCGGCACACCGTCGAGTTTCTCTACAAGGTGCAGGGTATCGGCACGCAAGGGCTGGCGACGTTGCGGCCAGGCGACACGCTCGATGCGCTCGGACCGCTCGGTCGTGGCTTCGAATTGCCTGAAGAGACGCGCCATGTCTTGCTGCTGGCGCGCGGGGTAGGCCTTGCGACGCTCGCGCCACTCGCGGCGCATGCCACCGCGCGGGGCGCGTGCGTGAGCGCCGTGCTAAGCGCGCGCAGCCAGGCCGTGGTGATGTCCGCCGAGCGTTTGCGCGTGGCGGGCGCGACGGTTCATATCGTCACCGACGAAGACGGCAGCAGCGATCCCGCGCGCGTCGCAGCGCAACTCGAAGCGCTGCACGCCGAAGCGCCGTTCGACTTCCTGTCCACCTGCGGCTCGAACCGGCTTCTGATGCTGCTCCAGAAGCTCGGCAAGTCGTGGGGCGTGGCGGGACAAACCGCGATCGAGCAGCACATGGGTTGCGGAATCGGCTCGTGCTATGCGTGCGTGCGTCCATTCCGCGCGCATGCCGATTCCGACCGTCTGACCTTCCGGCGCGTGTGCTGGGAGGGCCCCGTGTTCGATTTGCAGGAAACGACATCATGGTAGATCTGAGCGTCAAGGTGGGCGGACTCACGCTCGCCAATCCCGTCATGCCCGCGTCCGGCACTTTCGCGGACGGCAACGCGCGCGTGTTCGATCTCAATTGCCTCGGCGCGATCGTCACCAAGACGATCACCGCCGACATTCGCGAAGGCGTACCGCCGCCGCGGGTCGCCGAGTTCAAGGACGCGACGCTGTTTTCGATCGGTATTCCGAGCAAGGGCGCCGACTATTACATCAATACGACGGTGCCGTTCTACCAGCGTTATACGCCGCCGATCGTGGGCAGCATCTCCGCGAATTCGGCGGCCGAGTTCGGCGAGCTGGCGGGGCGCATCGGTACGAGCGGCATTGCGGCGATCGAGGCGAACGTGTCGTGTCCGAACCTGAAAAAGAACGGCAAGGCGTTCGGCATGGACCCCGAGGCGACGTATCAGGTCGTGCGCGCGATGAAGTCGAGCACCCGCGTCCCCGTGTGGGTCAAGATGACGCCGAACGCCGGCAACCTGGTCGAAGTCGCGCTCGCCGCGCAAGCCGCCGGCGCCGATGCACTGGTGTGCTGCAACGCGATTCTGGCGATGGCGATCGACGTGCGGACCTTCAGGCCGCGCGTCGCGAACGTGATGGGTGGCCTGACCGGCGCCGCGACCAGGCCGATTCTGCTGCGCATGGCCCACCAGTGCGCCGAGGCCGTCGAGATTCCCGTGATCGGCTGCGGCGGCATCAGCACGGCGGAAGACGCGATCGAGTTCATGCTCGCGGGCTGCGCAGCGGTCCAGGTCGGCACCGCCAACTTCATTACGCCGAACGCGATGCCGCGCGTGATCGACGGGCTGCGTGCGTTCTGCGAGCAGCGCGGTCTCGCGCGCGTCGCGGACCTGATCGGCGCGATGCAGCGTCATGACGTGATCAATCTGCAAAAGGACTATGCGCTATGAAGGTCATTCCTATTGCCTCGGTATGCGGGCGCACGGTTCGCGCGCCTGCGCACGCGGCTGAGGCGGCGCTCGCGAGCGGCGGGGCGCCGGCGCTATCGATGGCCGCCGACGCGTGGCATCTGGTCGGCGAGCTCGATCGGTGTTTTGACGGTAACGATTGTCTGGGCGTGACGATCGACACCGTGAAGGTCGGCTTGTTTCGCGTCGCCGGCGCAATCCATGCGCTCGACGATATCTGCACGCACGGCAACGCGTTGCTGAGCGAGGGCCTGCTCGACGGTCACGAGATCGAATGTCCGTTGCACGCCGGCCTCGTCGACGTGCGCACGGGCAAGGGCACGACCGCGCCGATCGTGCGCGATACGCGGCGCCATGAGGTCCGGATCGACGGCGGCAATCTCTACGTTCGGCTGCGCCGCTGAGACGATGAGCTTTTTATCGACTGCAACCAAAACCGCGCGCGGGCCGAAAATCGCCGTGATCGGTACGGGCGGCACATTTGCGATGCACGCGCGTGGCCCGTTCGACTGGGTCGAGTATTCGGAAAGCGGCGTCGTGCATCCGCTCGACACCCTGCTCGCGACGCTCGGCGAGCTCGCGCCCGACGTCGAACTGCTACCCGTCACGTTTCGCAGCCTCGGCAGCGTGGCGATCCAGCCGGCGGACTGGGTGGAACTCGCTCGGCTGATACGGCACACGGCGCTCGCCGATCCGTCCATCACAGGGTTCATCGTGACCCACGGAACGGCGACGCTCGAAGAAACCGCGTGGTTCCTGCAACTCGTGCTCGACATCGCGCGGCCGGTGATCGTCACGGGAGCGCAGAGGCCCGCAAACACCGCGGGCAGCGACGTGCTCGCGAACCTGCGCGGCGCGATTGCGGCAGCGCGCGATCCGCTGAGCGCGGCACACGGCGTGCTGGTCGCGATGGACGGCTGGCTGTTCTCGCCGCGCGACGTGACCAAGGCGGCCAGTTTCGAACTGAACGCGTTCGAGTCGCCGGGCTACGGTCCGCTCGCGCGCATCGAGCCCGACGCGCGTGTTGCGTGGCGGCGCGGTGCGATTGCAACGCGTCGCGGTAGCGAATCCGCATGGTTCTCACGAGCGCTGCTGGAAGCGGATGCGCCATTCGCGCTGCCGCGCGTCGATATCGCGATCTCGTATGCGGGTGCCGACGGTGTGGCGATCGACGCGCTGGTCGCGGCAGGCAGCGCCGGCATCATCAGTGCGGGACTGGTGCCGGGACGGCCGGCGGCAGCGGAGGCGGCGGCATATCGCAAGGCGGTTGAGGCCGGTGTCGTGGTCGTGCAGTCGAGCCGCGCGGCGCGTGGCGTGGTGCCGCCTCAGGCGTTTCTGGCACGCGACGGCGTAGTCGCGGGCGGCGATCTCGCGCCGCACAAGTTGCGCATTGCGTTGATGCTCGCACTCACGTTCGATGGCGATTCGCGAGCCGATTTCGCGCAACGGCGCGAACGCATTCAAACCATTCTGCTCGCGTTGTGAACGCTTCGGCACGCAAGGAGGCATTTCGAATCATGCAGTTCTCTTACCTCGTGACCTGGGTGCATCCGGACCCGGCGGCATGCATCAGCGCCGACGACCTCGAACGCATCGCCGCGATCGTCAACTCGACGCCCGCGCTGCGCCGCTCCCGCCTTTACACGCCGGAATCCGCCGACGATTACTACACGCGGGACGGCGCGTCGCCGATCTTCGCGATGCAACTCGACTACGACTCGGTGTTCGATCTCGAAGCGCCGATCGCGGCAGGCGGCCATTTGCAGGCGCTCGCCGCGGCCAATCTCGCGAGCCTCGCCGGATGCCGCGTGGAGCAGCAGGCGATGCTGCGCCGTCCGTTTCCGGTGGCCGATGCCGACGCGCGCGTGCCAGCAGGCAGCCTGCCATGCCAGTTCCTCGTGCACTACCCGGGCCGCGCGCTCGACTTCGACGAATGGATCAACTACTACCTCACGCATCATCCGCAGATCATGTTCGACTTTCCGGGCGTGCGCGAGATCGAGATTTTCACGCGCATCGACTGGCTCGACGCGATGCCATGGACACGCGTGCACTACATGCAGCGCAACAAGCTGATGTTCGACAGCGCACGGGCGATCACCGAGGCGATGCACTCGCCGGTGCGCCACGCGATGCGGCAGGACTTCGAACGATTTCCGCCGTTCGAGGGCAGCAACATCCATCATCCGATGGCGGCGCGCACGACCTTCTTCGACTAACGCAATTCGCAAGGGGCAAGCATGAGCATCGGGTTCGGTCATCTCGCGCGTATCGGGCATCTGTACCCGTCGGGTGGACTGTGCGACTTCGAGATTCAGGCGATGGCGCCCGACGGCGTGCAATTCGTCACGACGCGTTTGCCGTTTCGCGACACGTCGATCGAATCCGATCGCACGTTGATCGACGACATCGAACAGCACGCGCAACTGCTCGCCGACGCGAAGGTCGACCTGATCGCGACCAATTGCACGGCGGCGGGCGTCGTGAACGGACCTGACGCGATCAATGCACGGGTAACGGCAGCGACGAACATCGCGGCGGTCACGACGATCGAGGCCGTGCTCGCCGCGTGCGACGCGCTGGGCGCGAAGAAGCTGGGACTCGTGACGGCTTACGGCGAACGCGTCGTCGCGGCGGAGCAGGCATTTTTCGAGCAACGCGGGCTGAGTGTCGTCGCCGAAGCGAGCCGCGCGTGCCGCACGCCTTTCGAGCAGGGCACGGTGCAGCCCGAGGTCTGGTCCGACATCGCGACGCGACTACCGGGCGATTTTGACGCGTTGCTGATCAGTTGCGCGGGCATTCGGGTGAGCAGCGTGATCGCTTCGATCGAGACGGAAGTCGGACGCCCGGTGATCAGCAGCAATTCCGCGCTGTTGTGGTACTGCTTGAGGAAGCTGAACATCTCTGCGAAGTCGCCGGGATATGGCGTTCTGTTAAGCGATTGAGACGGTCCCTTTCCTGGCCGCAGGCTTGCCAAACGCACCGCCGTTCTATAAAACTTGCTAGACGGTGTCAGGAACTTCGAAGTACTGGGATTGCATGGACAAGCCTAAGCATGGCGAAGACGACAAAAGGCAGACCTGCGAGTGTTTCGGGCAAGCGTTCGTAGTCCCGTGCGAGGCGTCGAAAGCGGTTGAGCTCCATCCGAAGCTGCGCTCGACTACCCATCGACGTGGCAACAGCACGAAACCCTTTTTCGCTTCATCGAGCTTGACCACCTGGAGATCAATTCCCTGAGCGCGCGCGGCCTGCGCAGGAGCTTCGCCCGGGTAACCCTGATCGGCAAAGGCCACTTTCACGGTTTCTCCCGTTGCCTGCTGCACCTGGCGCGCCAGGGCGCGATATCGGCCGCATCTGGCGCGTGGCGGAGCAACTCGAAGTACCTGTGCATGGCGGTTTGACCCAGGTCCGATAGTCAGCGTGCGGCACGGCCAGGCGTAGAATTGCGGGCGCAGCGGCGAGTCCATTCGTCGCCGGACCGGAGACCGATGGCTGATGGAAATCAAGTGGATCGAAGACTTCATCGCGCTCGCCCGCTATCAGAGCTTTTCCCGGGCGGCGGAGTTCCGCAACGTCACGCAGTCGGGTTTCAGCAGACGGATCCAGTCGCTCGAACAATGGGTCGGCGCCGATCTCGTCGATCGCAGCGGCTTTCCGCCGACCCTGACCCCGGCAGGGCAACTGTTTCGTGACGCGGCCGAAGACATCCTCGACAAGCTGTTCGACACGCGCGCCATCATTCGCACCGAACAGCGCATCGCCGGCACGAGCCTGCAGATCGCAGCCGGCCACACGATCGCGCTCAACTTCCTGCCCGCGTGGCTGCGCACGCTGTCCAAGCATGTCGGCGAAGTGCGCGCGCGCGTGATTCCGGCGAACGTGCACGATTCGATACTGATGCTGGTCAACGGCAACTGCGAGCTGATGTTCGCTTATCACCATCCGCAGCTGCCGTTGCATCTCGATCCGACCAGGTATGAATGCGTGACCGTGGGCGTCGATACTTTCATGCCGGTATGCAGGCCCAATCAGCGGCTTGCGCACGTGTACCGTCTGCCCGGCGTGATCGAACATCCGATGCCGTTCATCGCCTATACGGAGACGAGCTACTTTGGGCGCTGCTTCGCGTTGCTGATGGAGCAGAGCAAAGCGTCGCCCGCCTTGCAACTTCACTATGAATCCGACATGGCCGAGGTCGTGAAGAAGCTCGTGCTGGAAGGCGAGGGTGTCGCCTGGCTGCCGAAGAGTTCGATCGCCGCCGAACTCGACAGTGGCCAGCTTGTCGCCGCCGGCCGCTCCGAATGGCAACTGGAGCTGGAGTTGCGCGTGTATCGCGACCTCACGAACCGCACTGAACTGCTCGATACGCTGTGGCGGCATCTGCGGGCCTCGTCGGGGTCAGCCGGATAGCGCCGCTAGGGTTATCCCGCGTTATGCGAAACTTGCATAGCCGTATGCAACACTAGCATTCACGTCTTTTCTGCCGTCTCTAGAATTCCGTCCAGTCACAAATAATCTCAGGACGGAGACACATGAAGAATCGGCTTACCCTCTACATCCTCGCCGGCATGCTGCTCGGCGTGGCCGTCGGTTATGTCTGCCATCGCACGGCGGCCGATGCCGCGCAGGCGAAGGAGATCGCCGGCTACTTTTCCATCGTCACCGATATCTTCCTGCGGCTCGTGAAGATGATCATTGCGCCGCTGGTGTTCGCCACGCTCGTGTCAGGTCTCGCCGGCATGGAAGGCACGAGCGACGTGCGCCGCATCGGTCTGCGCTCGATCGCGTGGTTCCTGTGCGCGTCGCTGTTCTCGCTCGCGCTCGGCCTCGTGCTCGCGAACCTGCTGCAACCGGGCGCGGGCTTGCACATGTCCCAGACGAGCGCTGACGTGGCCACCGGCCTCAACACGTCGAGCCTGAACTTCAAGGACTTCGTCACACACGCGTTCCCCACCAGCATCGTCGATGCGATGGCGCGCAACGATATCCTGCAGATCCTCGTCTTCTCGGTGATGTTCGGCATCGTGCTCAGCGTGATCAAATCGGACCCGCGCGTCGCGCCGCTGATCGCGGGCGTCGAAGGGCTCGTGCCCACCATGCTGAAACTGACCGATTATGTGATGCGTCTCGCGCCCGTCGGTGTGTTCGGCGCGCTGGCATCGGCGATCACGGTGCATGGCCTCGACGTGCTGACGACGTACGGCAAGCTCGTCGCCAGCTTCTATACGGGGCTCGCGCTGCTGTGGGCGGCGCTGATCCTCGCCGGCTACGCGTTTCTCGGCAAGCCGGTCTGGGCTTTGCTCAAGGCGATCCGCGAACCCGCGATGCTGGCGTTCTCCACCGCGAGCAGCGAGGCGGCGTATCCGCGCCTGACGGAGAAGCTGGAGGAATTCGGCGTCGACAAGAAAGTGGTGGGCTTCACGTTGCCGCTCGGCTATGCGTTCAATCTCGACGGCTCGATGATGTATCAGGCCTTCGCGGCGATCTTCATCGCGCAGGCGTTCGGCATCGACATGCCGATCGGCACGCAGATCGTGATGCTGCTCGTGCTGATGGTGAGCAGCAAAGGCATGGCGGGTGTCGCACGCGGCTCGGTGGTGGTCGTCGCGGCCGTGGCGCCGATGTTCCATTTGCCGCCATCGGGCGTCGTGCTGGTGCTCGCGATCGACCAGATTCTCGACATGGGGCGCACGGCGACCAACGTGATCGGCAACAGCATCGCGACGGCAGCCATCGCGAAGTGGGAGGGCCAGCGCGTGACGCGGCAGGAACGCCGCACGGCGATGGCGACGGCTTCGTTCGGCCAGCTCGAAGGCGAGACGAAATGAGCGGCATCGACGCAACGTCTGCCACGAGCGCGCGCAAGTTCGGCGTGGTGGGCGGGCTCGGCCCGCTCGCGAGCGCGGACGTGTTCTTCAAACTGATCAAATCGACGCCGGCCACGCGCGACGCCGAGCACTTCGATGCGATCTTCGAGCAGCAGCCGTTTCGCAGCGCCGATGCCGACAGCGAGACGTTGACGCAGCGCAAGCTGTACATCTTCGATCTGATCAGCAGCTTCGAGAAGCGCGGCGTGACGACGGTCGTGCTGCCGTGCTTCCTGAGTCACACGTTCATCGACGAACTGAAAGCCAATTCGCCGCTGCAGATCGTCGACATGATCGATGCGGTGCGCAGCCACGTGCGCAGAAGATTTCCCGCGGTGCGCCGCGTGGGCGTGCTCGCGTCGGCGCATACGCGGCGCAGGCGCCTGTTCGAGAAGTACTTCGCGGCGCCCGAGTTCGAAGTGATCCACCCGCGCATCGGCGACGGCATCGATTTCGTCACCGAGGCCGTTTATGGCGAGGATGGCGTGAAGAGCGGCAATCTGCGTGGCCGTCCGGCCGAGTTGCTGCGGGCGGCGTGCGAGGACCTGATCGAACAGGGCGCCAACGTCATCGTGCCGGGGCTCACCGAGATCGCGCTGGTCGCGGACGAACTCGGTGCGTTGCGCGTGCCGCTCGTCGATTCGAACCTGGCTTATGCGCAGTACGTGGTGTCCGGCCAGTACCACACGCCCGAGACGATCTTCAAGGTCGGCGTGGTGGGCGGCGTGGGTCCGGCGGCCACCGTCGATTTCATTCACAAGATCGTGCGCGCGACGCCCGCGCGGCGCGATCAGGACCACCTCAAGCTGCTCGTCGAGCAGAACCCGCAGATCCCGGATCGCACGGAGAATCTGATCGGCGATGGACCCGACCCGACCATCTCGCTCTATGCGACCTGCAAGAAACTCGAAACGGGCGGCGCGGATCTGATCGCGATCCCGTGCAATACGGCGCATGCCTTCGTCGAGCGGATACAGCCTTATCTCGGCGTGCCGATCGTCAATATGCTGACGGTGACGGTGCGTTATCTGCGCGAGTCGTTTCCCGCGCTGCGCTCGGTCGGCGTGCTCGCGACTTGCGGCACGCTCGCGAGCGGCGTCTACGAAAAGGCGCTCGAATCGCACGGCTTGCGGCAGGTCGTCCCGGCACCCGCGCTGCAGGCGCGCGTGATGGACGCGATCTACGGCAAGGAAGGCGTGAAGGCCGGATTCACGGCGGGGCAGTGCCAGCAAGACCTCGCCGCGGCGATCGACGGGCTTATCGCCGACGGCGTCGAAGTAATCGTTCTCGGCTGCACGGAACTGCCGCTGCTGATTCGCGAGCCGTATGTGATCGGCGCGAACGGCGCGCGCGTGAGCGTGGTCGATCCGACCGACGTGCTCGCGAAGCAGTGTGTTGCCTGCGCGACAGCGCCGCCTCGATAACCCAACCGCATCACCCAGTCAATGCGACGGACCTGCACACGAGGTGTGCCGGATGACCCGCTCGCCTGTCGATTTCAGAACCTGAGAGGCAATCATGCTTGCACCGACCGAACGTATCGAACACGACCTTCTCGGCGATCTCGCCGTGCCCGCGACCGCGTACTACGGCGTACACACGCTGCGCGCGCTGCAAAACTTTCCCATCACGGGTATTCCGATCTCCGTGTATCCGAACCTCGTCAACGCGCTGGCGAGCGTGAAACAAGCCGCCGCGCTCGCGAATTACGATCTCGGCCTATTGAGCGCGGTGAAGATGCAGGCCATCGTGCACGCATGCAGGCAAGTGCGCTCAGGCACCGCGCACGAGCATTTCGTCGTCGACGTGATTCAGGGCGGCGCGGGCACGTCGACCAACATGAACGCGAACGAGGTCATCGCCAATCTCGCGCTCGAACATCTCGGGCAACAGCGCGGCGAATACGCGGTTCTCCATCCGAACGAGGACGTGAATCTCGGCCAGAGCACCAACGACGTCTATCCGACCGCGCTCAAGATCGCCACGTACGCGGGCATCATGCAACTGGTCGACGCGATGGGCGTGTTGCGCGCATCGTTCGAACGTAAGGCGGTGGAATTCGGCAACGACCTGAAGATGGGCCGCACGCAGCTTCAGGACGCCGTACCTATGACGCTCGGCCAGGAGTTCAGCACCTTCGCTGTGATGCTCGGCGAAGACGAAGAGCGGCTGAAGGAAGCGGCCCAGCTCATCTGCGAGATCAATCTCGGCGCGACGGCGATCGGCACCGGCATCAATACACATCCGGAATACGCGCAGCTTGCATGCAGGCACTTGGGCGAAATAACCGGTATCGCGTTGACCACGTCGCCGAATCTGATCGAAGCGACGCAGGATGTCGGTTCGTTCGTGCAGCTCTCTGGCGTACTGAAGCGCGTCGCCGTAAAACTCTCCAAGACCTGCAACGATCTTCGCCTGCTTTCGAGCGGTCCTCGCGCGGGCCTTGGCGAAATCAACCTGCCGCCGGTGCAGGCGGGTTCGAGCATCATGCCGGGCAAGGTGAATCCGGTGATTCCGGAGGTCGTCAACCAGATCGCGTTCGAAGTCATCGGCAACGATGTGACGGTGAGCTTCGCCGCCGAAGCGGGGCAGCTCCAGCTCAACGCGTTCGAGCCGATCATCGCGCACAGCCTGTTCAAGAGCGTCGCCCATTTACGCGCAGGGTGCCTCACGCTCGCGTCGAAATGCGTCGACGGCATTACCGCGAATCACGAGCGGCTGCGCGCGATCGTCGAGAGCTCGATCGGCATCGTGACCGCGCTGAACCCGTACATCGGCTATACGCACTCGACCGAAGTCGCGAAGGAAGCGCTTGCGTCGGGCAAAAGCGTCGCGCAGATCGTGATCGACAAAGGGCTGTTGAGTCAGGCGCAGCTCGACGAGATCCTTCAACCCGCCATGCTGACGCAACCAAGAAAGATGTCGTCGGCGGCGTGAGCGACGAAGGTTGTTCCGCTCACAGGTCGCGTGCATACGCACGCGACTCTTTTAAACGATGGAGGAGAGAAAGATGAACGGCAACACGATCGATCGAAAAGCAAAGCGGCTGTGCGGTTCGGCGGCACTGCTGATCGCGGCACTTGCCGCGGGTACCTGCGCACAGGCTGCCGGCGCGCCATCGCAACAGGCAAGCGCCGTCACGGCAACGCCGCGTGTTCTGGTGCTGGCCACCGGCGGCACGATCTCGGGAACCGCCGATCCCCGTTCGGCGATCGGCTACAACTCGGGCAACGTGAAGGGGCAGGAACTGGTGCGCGGCGTGCCGGGCATCGAGAAGCTCGCGAGCATCAGCGCGGAGCAGATCTCGAACGTCGGCTCGCAGGACATGAACGACAAGATCTGGTTGCAGCTTGCGCGGCGGATCGACGAGGTCTTCGAGCGGAACGAGGCCGACGCCATCGTGATTACGCACGGCACCGATACGATCGAGGAAACGGCGTTCTTCCTGAGCAACGTGCTGCGCTCCGACAAGCCGGTGGTGCTGGTCGGCTCGATGCGACCGGGCGGTTCCGCGAGCGCCGACGGTCCCGGCAATCTGTACGAAGCCGTCGAAGTGGCGGCGAGCCCGCAGTCGCGTGGCCGAGGCGTGATGGTCGTGATGAACGACCAGATTCACGCGCCGCGCTGGATCACCAAGACCAATACCACGGCGGTACAGGCGTTCGCGTCGCCGAATGCCGGCGCGATCGGTTATGTCGATCCGGCCAGCGTGCGCTTCGTGATGCCGGCGGTGCAATCGACGCGCGCTGCGCTGAGCCTGCCCGCGAGCGGGCAATTGCCGCGCGTCGATATCGTCTACGCGCATAGCAACATGGATGGCCGCCAGATCGATCATGCGATCGCCGATGGCGCGAAGGGCATCGTCGTCGCCGGCGAAGGCGATGGTGACATGTCGAAGGAAGCCCTCGCGGCGCTCGACCGCGCGGCGGCAAAAGGCATCGTGGTGGTTCGCTCGACGCGCCTGGTGTCGGGGTTCGTGAACCGCAACGTCGAGGTGGACGACGACAAGCGCGGTTTCGTCGCATCGCTCGATCTGAATCCGCAGAAGGCGCGATTGCTGACGCAATTGCTGGTGGCCAACGGCGTGACCGATCCCGTCAAGGTACAGCAGGCATTCAGCGGGACGTGGTGACGGGTTGGGGGCGCTGCCGCTTACAAAGCCGCGCGTAATGCCTCGTCGGCAACGGCAAGACGCAACGCAATGGTCTTCACGAGAAACCGATGCAACTGTTGCGCCGTCGCCGGATCCTGCTGTTCGAGTTCGAGCAGCCGGGAGATCGACAGGCGGTACACGCGCGTCGGTGCCTCGGCAATCACATCCGCGCTGCGCTGTTGCTGCGTGTACACCGCCATTTCCCCCACGACCGTGCCCGGGCCGAACGAGCGCAGACGCGCCGAGCGGCCATCGCCGAGGGGCAGCGAGATCGCGACACGTCCTTGCTCGACGAAATACAGCGCGTCGCCCGGCTCGCGATGACGAAACAGCGCCTGCCCCGAAAGCAGATCCTGCACCTCCAGACACGCGATCAAGCCGTTCAACGCGCCGGCCGTGAAATGCGGCTCGAGCATCGCCCGCAGATCGCCGCCATGCGCGATCGCGAGCGAGTTCGACGCGAGCAGTTTGTCTTCGATCCATTCGAGACCCGCATCGAGCGTATCGAATTCATGGATCTTCAGATTGAGCGTGCCGGTCTTCACGAGCAGATCGCGCGAGCGCGGCGGCAGCGCGGTCAACACGAGGTCCACGCTTCTTGCTGCGCAGAGCTGCCTGAGTTTGACGAAGCTGATCGATACGGATGCATCCATGCCATGTGTCGCCGCAAAGTCGAGCACGACGAAGCGGACCTGCGACGGATTCCCGGCGCCGAATCGCTCGCGAAGGCGCTGCAGAATCGAATTGGCCGTGCCGAAGAAGAGAAACCCTTGCAGGCACATTCCGCATACCTGGGGGCCGATTGCGCGCAGAGCCTGGGTGTCTTCGATGCTGCGCTCGACATTCGAGGTCCGCGCGCGCAGGTCGAACTCCATGCGTATGCAGCCGACCCGACCGTAGAGCAGCGTGAACATCACACACGCTGCAACGACGCCCACCCCTACGCCGACGATCACGCCGTACGCCGCGATAGTGCCGAGAATCACGGGCACGAGCAGATACTCATACCAGTTGAGCTTGGTCCAGGCGCCCGCGAGCCAATGCACGAGCAAGCGCAGCCCCATGAAGAGCTGAAGGCCGACCAGCACCGGCACCGGAAAGAGCGCCACGACGTCCGGCGAAGTGGCGAGCACGACCACGCACGCGAGCGAGGCGAACACGCCCGCCACCCGGCTCGTCGCGCCCACCCGCGCGTTGAGCATCGAGCGATTGAACGACTGGTAGCCGACCATGCCGCCCAGCAGTCCGCTCGCGAGATTGGCGAGGCCGGCGGCGCGCATCTCGCGATTGAGGTCGACGTCCTCCCCGGTGGCCGCGCCAATCGCCGTTGAATTCATCAGGATCGTCACGGCCGACACCGAGGTCACCACCAGACTCTCCGGAAGATGCGCGCCGACCGCCGACCAGTCGATGCCGCCCCGTCCGAGCCTCGCGGCCAGGTGCAACTCCGGCAGCCCGGCAAGGTGCAGCTTGACGCGCGGCAGCAGCAGACCCATGCCGCGCGCGTCGTCGATCGAAACTCCGGCAACCTGCAGCAGAACGTAGAAAAGCACGACGCCGAAGGCCAGCGTGAGCGGCAGCGCGGCGATGTGCTGCCACGTGCGCATCAATACCGTGGCCAGCACGCCGACGACCAGCGCCGGAACCCATGTGAGCCAGTGAAGGTGCGCGAGCAACGCGAGCGTGTGCCACTGCAGCGGCTGGCCCGTCAGCACGCGGAACGCCCCGGCGAGCAGCAGGTAGCCCGTGCCCGCGAGAAATCCGCCGAGCACCGGATAGGGCAGGAACTGCAAGGAGCGGCTGCGCTTCGACGAGCCGATCGCATAGAGCACGACGCCCGTCATGAGCGAACAGAGCGCGATGGCGATCAGCACAGTGAGGATCAGCGTCTGCGGTGAACCGCCGTCCGCGCGCACGCTGCTGGCCACCCCCGCCGCCACGCCGGCGAGAAAGGCGGCGGCGTTGCTGTCGGGGCCGCCAATGTTGACGCGCATCGAACTCGTCAAGGCGATCACGAGCGCCGTGACGACGCAGCTCACGAGCGCGGTGGGCACGCCCAGCATCGCGTAGCGGGCAAGATCGGCGCTAAAGATCATCGTGCCGAGGCTCATCGCATAGCACAGCATGACGAGCGTCGAAACGGCGCCCGCCGCCACGTCGCCTGGCAGACCCGCCAAACGCGAGCGCAGCGGAATCTCGGAGACGGAAACGGTCTTGCCCGGCTTCACGTGGATTCCCGGTCGAATGCAAGGGCGCCGTGAGGCGCGCCAGCCAGTATCCTGCGCGGCTCGAACGGCTGTCAAACGCGATGCAGCGTGCTTATCGGACACCTACACTGGTTATTCATCGGCCCCGTACCTGGCGAGCTCCACGCAAAGGCCGTGCAGTTCCGGAGCCGTTCACACCGGCGGTCGGCAGGCGCGCTATTCGTCTGAGCTTTTGCCCGCGGGGCCACGCATCGGAGGCGGGGCGACGAACATGGATATCGAGAAATGGCTGCGGGACCTCGGGCTCGAGCAGTACGCCCACGCGTTCGCGGCAAACGACATCGACATGTCGCTGCTCGGGCAACTGACCGACGTGGACCTGAAAGAGCTGGGGGTACAGTCGCTCGGCCACCGTAAGCGCATTCTGGCCGCGGCGGCAGGCGCCCTAACGGCGGCCGCGCCGCTACCGTCCCAGACCTCCGCCGACAACGAGGTGCCCGCGGACGAGCGCAGGCAGGTCACGATTCTGTTCGCCGATCTCTGCGGCTACACGATGCTGTCCCGCTCGCTCGATCCCGAAGACTTGCGCGCGCTGATCGGACGCTACACGGCGCTGGTCGACGGGATCGTGCTCGCCTATGGCGGCACGATCGACAAGCACATCGGCGACGCGGTGATGGCGCTGTTCGGCGCGCCCCGCTCGCACGAGACGGACACGCTGCGCGCCGCCCGTGCCGCTCTCGACATTCACGACGGCCTGGCGCGGCTGGCCGCGCAGACCGGGCGGCCGTTGCAGGCGCATATCGGCATGGCGAGTGGCGAGGTCATCGCGGGCGCGCTGGGCCGCGCCGACGCGCAGGACTACACCGTGCATGGTGATCCGGTGAACCTGGCCGCTCGGCTCGTGGCAGCCGCGGCCGCCGGCGAAACCTGGATATCCGACGACGCGGCGCGCACGCTCGGCGACGCCGCCAGTTGCGAAGCAATCGGCGAGCGGCGCTTCAAGGGCATCGACACGCCGGTGCGGGCATGGCGGCTCGTCGCGCTTGGCAGCGAGCCCGTCAGGACGAGCCGCAGCCGCTTCGTCGGACGCGAAGCCGAGCTCGAACAGTTTCACGGCATCCTTCATGCGTGCATGGCAAGGCGCGCAGGGCATGTCGTTCATGTGCGGGGCGAAGCCGGGATCGGCAAGACACGGCTCGTCGACGAGATGCGCCGCCATGCGCAGGCACAGGGCTTCACGCTCCATCGAAGCCTCGTGCTCGATTTCGGTGTCGGCAAGGGCCAGGATCCGGTGCGGACCATCATTGGAAGCCTGCTCGGCTTACCGGCCGGTGCATCGAGTGAAGCGCGGCAGGCCGCCGCCGCGCAGGTCGCGACCCAAGGTGTCGTCAAGGCCGAGCAGATCGTGTTTCTGCACGACTTCCTCGATCTCCCGCAGGCCGCCGAATGGCAAACCATCTACGAGGCCATGGACCACGGCGCGCGCAAGCGCGGCAAGCAGGCGCTCGCCGTGAGGCTGACCGAGGACGCTTGCGCCCATGCGGCGACGCTCATCGTCGTCGAAGACCTGCATTGGGCCGATGCCGAAGTCATCGGCTACCTGTCGGCGTTCGCGTCAGGCATTGCCAACGGCACGGGCCTGCTGGTCACGACTTCGCGCGTGGAAGGCGATCCGATCGATGCAGGCTGGCGCGCACGTTGCCGCGACACCCCGTTCGCCACGATCGATCTCGGACCGCTTCGCAAGGACGAGGCCCTGAGCCTGGCGGGCAATTTCATCGATGCGACCCAGCGCGTCGCGCTCGCCTGCATCGAGCGCGCGGGCGGCAATCCGTTGTTTCTCGAACAACTGCTGCGCAACGCTGAAGAAGGCAGCGGCGGCAACGTGCCCGCGTCGATCCGCAGTCTCGTGCTCGCGCGGATGGACCGGCTCGCGCCCCGTGACCGCCTGGCGTTCCAGGCGGCCGCCGTGATCGGCCAGCGTTTCGACCTCGCGCTGCTGCGAGAGCTGGTGGACGATCCTGGCTACGTCTGCGACGGCCTGCTCGTCAATGCACTCGTGCTGCCGGAAGGCGAGGACTTCCTGTTCGCCCACGCATTGATCCAGGAGAGCGCCTACTCGACGTTGTTGCGTGCGCGCCGCCGTGAACTTCATCTGCGCGCGGCCGAATGGTTCGCACAGAGCGATGTCACGCTGCACGCCCAGCACCTCGACCGCGCCGAAGACGAGCACGCGCCGCACGCCTACCTGGGCGCGGCGGCCGCACAGCGTGCCGCCCATCGTTTCGAAGCCGCGCTGCGGCTGGCCGAGCGCGGCATCGAAATCGCGCAGTCGGACGCGGACCGCCATGCACTGAGCTGCTGCAAGGGCGAACTTCAGCGCGACCTGGGCGACATCGCAGGATCGATCGTGACGTACCGCACTGCACTCGTCGCCGCCACTGACGACGCCGCCCGTTGCGACTGCCAACTCGGGCTCGCGGAAGGTCTGCGTGTCAGCGAGGGTCTCGACGAAGCACTCGGCTTACTCGCGCAAGCGCAAAAGATCGCGGAGCGAGACAACCGGCTGGCCGAGCTTGCAAGCCTCCACTACCTGCGCGGCAACATTCTCTTTCCGCTCGGCAAGATCGACGCCTGCAGCGCCGAGCATGAGCGCGGTCTTGACTACGCGCGGCGCCTCGGTCTGCCCGAGGCAGAGGCTCGCGCGCTCGGCGGCCTGGCGGATGCGGCGTATGCGCAGGGGCGCATGCGGACCGCGTTCCATCATTTCAGCGAATGCGTCGCGATGAGCCGCGAACACGGGTTCGGCCGCATCGAGGTTGCCAATCTGTCGATGCAGGGCTTCAGCCGCATTTACCTGAACGACGCAAGTCAGGCTCGCGAGGACGCAAGCGCCGCCGCCCGCGCCGCCGAGTTGATCGGGCAGCCTCGCGCGCAATTGCTGGGGGAGACGCTGGGGGTGTTCGCCTGCCAGGAACTGGGCGATGCGCAGGCGGCCGGCAAGCATCTGGTGCAGGAAATGCGTGTGATCCGGCAATTGGGTGCGCGCCGTTTCGAAGCGCAGAATCTGGAGATGCAGGGTCGCCTGTTACTGGACGAAGGATGCCGTAGTGAAGCAGTGGTGGCGCTGCGCGAAGCACTCGCCATCTCACGCGAGGTAGGGACTCAGTTTTCCGGGCCAAAGGCCTTGAGCGCACTGAGCCGTGCGGTTGACGATAACGGCGAGCGTACGCGGCTACTGGCTGAAGGCGAGGCGCTGTTGCGCCTCGGCGCGGTCGGCCACAATCACCTGTGGTTTTATCGCGACGCCGTCGAAGCGATGCTGGGGGCGGGCGATCCTGCTGGCATGCTGCACTACGTGGACGCACTCGAGGCCTATACACAGCGCGAACCGTTGCCGTGGTCCGAGCTTTTCGCGGCGCGTGGCCGTGCGCTTGCACTCGCGCTTCAGGCGCCGCTCAGCGAAGCCACGCGACATGAACTCCTGCGGCTGCGAGAGGCGCTGCAGCAGGCCGGCTTTCGCAATTACGTAAGCGCGGTCGAAGCGGCCCTTGCGGCTTGAGGCACGCGCGTAGCCGATCCTCAGCGTGGCGCGGAATCGTCGTCGGGCGGGTCCTTGTGGACGACCTCCATGTCGATGGTGCGGTCGTCGCCATACGCGACCGTCTGCCGGCGCAACGCGCGCATCTTCCACCACAGATACCCGACGACGATCGTGCCGACCGCGAACAGCACGGCGAACAGCACGATCGACAGCATCGCGGCCACCACGAACAAGATCGCGCTCAGGGCGACGGCCAGCAACCGGCCGAACCAGCCGGGGCCGCCGATCCGGATCCCTTTCTCATATGTCACCCGCCGCGGCGGCGGTCTGTCGTTTTGCATCGCTCGTCTCCCGGCCGCCGTCCGGCGGATGATGCGGGTAAATCCTCATGCGTGGTCATTATGCAGGATGCGAACCGCTAACGTCGCCGGCGCGGCTCAGCGTATAGTCGACTGACGTCGTTAAGAAGCCCACGCGTTGGCTCGTTTAAGTTCGGTAGTAAGTTGCCGCTCGCCAAGGCTGACAGGCCCTAGCGTGCAGGCCTTCTCTGTCTACCCGGTTGCACCCCTGCCAGGGCACGTTATGAAATCCGCCGGTTTTCAGTTACCTCGGTTGCCCGCGTGATCATGCGACGCCTGCATCTGCTCGAAATCGAAGACCAGCCGTGGTGCCCACGGGCGATCCGTGACGGCGGGACGGACTGGCTGCATTTCCTGGCGAATACCCTCAAGGGCTTCAACGTCATCGCGGGCAAGCTGCGCGAAGCGATGCGGCGGGTCGGCAACGACCGGATCGTCGATCTGTGCTCGGGCGGCGGCGGCCCGTGGCAGACGCTTGCACCGTTGCTCGCGCAGTCCGGACGCGTGACGGTGCAGCTGACCGACTTCTATCCCAATCGCGCCGCGTACGAGCGCGTATCCGCCGGAGCAGCCGGCCGCGTCACCTATGTGAGCGAACCGGTGGACGCGATGGACGTGCCATCGGGATTCGACGGTGTGCGCACGATGTTCAACGCTTTCCACCATTTTCGGCCGGACGATGCGCGGGCGATCCTCGCCGACGCGGTGACGAAGCGTCGCGCGATCGTCATCGTCGAGGGTGCCGACCACCGGCTGCTCGGCGTCGTGTTCATCCTGGCGATGCCGCTGATGATGCTCGCGCTGACTCCGCTGATCCGACCGTTTCGCTGGTCGCGACTAGCGCTCACCTATGTGCTGCCGGCTATCCCGCTGCTGTGTCTGTTCGACGGCATCGTGTCGATGCTGCGCATCTACAACCCCGACGAATTGCGTGAGATGGTGGCGCGTATCCCGGACCAGCAGAGCTTCGAATGGGACATCGGCACACTGCCGGTGCAGGGCTCGCCGATCGGTCTGACTTACCTTGTGGGCGTTCCGCGCCGACGCGCCGGCTGAACGCAAGCGGGCGCCGTCGGCAGCGGCGGCCCGATCACTTGCCGGCCAGATGGTCAGGTGTCTGGCTGCTGCCCGCCGGCAGCTCGCCCATCGCCTGAAACAGCGTCGCCGTATCGGCCAGGCGCCGGCCGATCAGGCGGATTTCTTCGAGCCTCGCTGCTTCGTACTGCTGCTCGCCGCCGCGGGCGGATGCAGCGGGCAGCGCGCCGAGCCGGTGACGTGACGTGGCATCGTCGAACGCCTCGCGTGCCTCACGGGCAGCGCCGCTCGCGGCGTCGAGCGCCTGCGCGTCGTGTTCGAGCGACGCAAGCGTGTCCGCGACGTTTTCGAACGCCGCCAGCACAGTCTGCTTGTACTCGAACACGGCGGCCTCGTAGGTGTCGATTGCCGCGCGCCGCTGTGCGACGAGCGCGCCGCCATGAAAAAGCGCCTGCGACATCGTCGCGGCGATGCTCCAGATCGCGCCTGCGCCCGACAGCGCGAGCGGCCAGTTGAAGCCGCCTTGTCCCATCGAAGCGTTCAGCGTCAGGCTCGGAAACAGCTGTGCCGTCGCGACGCCGACGTCGTCTGCGGCGGCCTTCAGCGCCGACTCGGCGGCCGCGATATCGGGCCGCGCGCGCAACAGGTCCGATGGCAGCACGACGGGCAGGTCCTGCGGCAAGTGCAGGCTCGCCAGCTCGGGCTCGGGCGGCGCCGCGTCGGGCGTGCGGCCGAGCAGCACCGCAAGCGCATGTCTCGTCACCGTCAGCCGTTGCCGCAGATCGGCCACGCTGACCTCGAGCGCGGCGATGCTTTGCCGCGCAGTCGACACGTCGCCGCGCGTCAGCGATCCGAGTTCGTAATGCCGTTCGGTATCGTGAGCCTGATCGCCCGCAAGCGCGATCAATCGCTCGGTCGCGTCGATCTCGGCGCGCAACATCGCCGCCGCGATCGTCGCCGTGACGATGTTGGTGGCCAGTGCGCGGCGCGCGGCTTCGCGTTGATACGCGTCGATCTCGACACGCGCTGATCGGGCCGCGTTGGCTTTACGCACCGCGCCGAACAGGTCGAACGTATATTGCGCCTGGACTACGCCGATGAACTCGTTGTAAAGCAGCGTGTTCGGGCCGCCGGGGACCGGAATGCCGAGATCGCGCCCGCGCGAGGCCTGCCCCACCAGATCGACCGACGGCAGCAGCGAGGCGCCGATCTGCGCCCGCAGTTGTTCGTGCGCGGCGGCAAGGTGCCTGTCGGCGGCAGCGAGGGTCGGGCTGTTGCGCAAACCTTCTTCGACGAGGTCATTCAACGCTGTCGATTCGAACAGCCGCCACCATTGCGGCACAGGCTGCGCGCCGGTGGTGAAGTGCTGCGCGACACCGAGCGCGGCGACCGTTTGCGCGGGCTGAGGCTCGACGCCGTAATGGGCGGGAGAGGGCATCGCGGGCGGCTCGCCGTTCGGACCGAACGAGCATGCGCCAAGCGCGATCGTCGCGGCCGCGCCGAACGCCGCGCGCCAACCATGGATCGCCGCTGCCCGCGCTCGACCCGGCGCGCCAGCCGAATGCGGCGCGCTCGCGAGCGCCGGCCCGTCGACGGGGTTGCAGTCTGTGCCCACGATCAGCTCCACGTATATTCGATTGTCGGGGTCGCGGTTCGCACACCGCGTTCGAAGTGCCGCACCTTGAACGCGGTCGCGTACAGCGCGGGAACGAAGAACAGCGTCAACACCGTGGCGCCCGTGATGCCGCCCATCAGTGCGGTCGCCATCGGTCCGAAGAAGGCCGATTGCAGCAGCGGGATCAGCGCGAGCACGGCTGCCGCGGCGGTCAGCATGATCGGGCGGAAGCGCCGGACCGTGGCACCGACGATCGCATCGAAGCGCCCCTGGCCCGCGGCGATATTGCGTTCGATCTGATCGACCAGAATCACCGAGTTGCGCATGATGATGCCGGACATCGCAATGACGCCGAGCATCGCCACGAAGCCGAACGGCTTGCCGAACAGCAGCAGTGCGGCGACCACGCCGATGAGCCCCAGCGGCGCGGTGAGCACGACCATCAGCACGCGCGCGAAGCTGCGCAGTTGAATCATCAGCAGCGTCAGCACCACGACGAGCATCAGCGGAAGCTGCGCGATCACCGACGCCTGCGCCTTGCCGCTGATCTCGCCCGCGCCGCCGGTCTCGATCCGGTAGCCGATCGGCAGCGATGCGCGTAGCGGCGCGAGCGTCCGATCGATCGCCTGGGTCACGTCGATATCCAACGCGTTGCCGCGCACGTCGGCCTGGACCGTAATCGTCGGTTTTCGGTCGCGGTCCCAGATCACCCCGTATTCGAGCTCGTTGTTGAGGTGGGCGAGCGCGCCGAGCGGCACCGGGCCGTTCGGCGTCGGCATCGCGAGGTTCACGATCTCGTCGGGGTCGACCCGCTCGCGCTGGGGCGCACGCAGATCGACACTGATCAAGCGGTCGCGGACCCGGTACTGCGTGAACGTATAGCCCGACAGCGTCATTGCGAGGAAGCTCGCCACGTCTTCCGACGTGACGCCGAGCTCGCGCGCCTTCTGCTGGTCGATCTCGAAGCGCACCGAGCGTTCGCCGGGTTCGTCCCAGTCGAAATGGACGCCCGTTGTGCGGGCATCGGCTTTCATCGTCGCCGCGACCTTTTCCGCGATCTCCCGCACGGTGGCGAGGTCGCTTCCGCTGACACGAAACTGCACCGGATAGCCGACCGAGGGGCCCGTCTGGAGCGGCGAAACGCGCGCGCGCACGGCGGGAAAGCTGTTTGGCAGCGTGCTCGCGAGCCAGCGTTCGAGCTTTGCGCGGTCGTCGACGGACTTCGCGGTGATCACGAGCTGCGCGAAGTTGGGCTGGGGCAACTGCACGTCGAGCGGCAGGTAGAAGCGCGGTGCGCCCGCGCCGACGAAGTCGACCAGATGATCGATCTCGGGCCGGCCGGCCAGCGTCTTTTCGAGGCGCGCGGCTTCGCGCAGCGTCGCTTCGAACGACGCGCCTTCGGGCAGCCGCATGTCGACGAGCAGTTCGGGCCGTTCGGAGCTCGGGAAGAACTGTTGCGGCACGAACGCGAAGCCGGCCAACGCGGCAACGAACAAGGCGGCCGTGACGCCGAGCACGACGAGGCGCCGCTTCACGCACCACGCGATGCAGTCGCGCAGGCGGTCATGAAAGCGGCTGGCGCGCGGCGCCGCCACCGGGGTCCGGCGCGTCTGCGCGTCGTCGCGCCGGCGGAGCTTGCGAAGCGCGCGCCGAGGCGTCTCGCGTGCGGCGTCCTTGCGTTCGGGTAGCAGGTGATAGCCGAGCAACGGAATCAGCATGACCGCCGCGAACCACGAAGCGATCAGCGCAATCGCGGACACCTGAAAGATCGAGCGCGTGTATTCGCCGGTGGCCGATTTCGCCAGCGCGATCGGCAGGAATCCCGCCACCGTGACGAGGGTTCCCGTCAGCATCGGAAATGCGGTACTGCTGTAGGCGAACGCCGCGGCCCTCGCGCGGCCCCAGCCCTGCTCGAGCTTCACGGCCATCATCTCGACCGCGATGATCGCATCGTCGACGAGCAGGCCCAGCGCGAGGACCAGCGTGCCGAGCGAGATCTTGTGCAGGCCGATGTCGAAGCCGTTCATGCATAGCGCGGTCACCGCGAGCACGACCGGGATCGAGATCGCCACCACCACGCCGGCGCGCCAGCCCAGTGAGATGAGGCTCACGGCCAGCACGATGACGATCGCTTCGGCGGCGGCCCGCAGAAAACCGTTGACCGAATGCGAGACCGCGTGCGGCATGCTCGACACCTCGACGAGTTCGAGCCCCGCGGGCAGACGCGCACGCAATTCCGCTGTCTGCGCATCGAGCCGCTTGCCGAGCTGAATCACATCGCCGCCAGCCTGCATCGTGATGCCGATGGCGAGCACCGCGCGGCCGCCGGTGCGAACCTGCGAGACCGGCGGATCGTCGTAGCCGCGCCTGATCGTGGCAATGTCACCGAGACGAACCAGGCGGTGATTGATGTCGATCAGCGTGTCGGCCATCGCCTTCAGGTCGGTGAACTGGCCGCTTGGACGCACGTACACGCGGTCGAACGCGGTGGTCAGCGTGCCGCTCGGCGTGACCGCGTTTTGCGCGTTGATCCCCCGCGCGAGCTGTTGCGGCGTGATACTGAGCCGCGTCAATTGCGCGTTGGGAATCTCGATCGTGATGTGCTCGTCGGGGTCGCCGAAATAATCGACTTTCGCGACCCCGGGCACGCGCAGCAGCACGCCGCGCAGTTCGTCGGCATAGTCGTGCAATTGCGCCGGCGAGAACCCGTCGCCGGCGAGCGTATAGATGTTCGTGTAGACGTCGCCGAACTCGTCGTCGAAGTACGGCCCCCGCACGCCGGGCGGAAGCGTATCCGCGATGTCGGCCATTTTCTTGCGTACCTGGTACCACGTCTCGCGCACTTCGTTCACCGGCGCGGAGTCTTTCATCGTGAAGACGATCAGCGATTCGCCGGGACGCGAGTAACTGCGCAGATAGTCGAGATGAGGCGTTTCCTGCAGCTTGCGGCCGATCCGGTCGGTCACCTGCTCCTCGACCTGGCGTGCGGTCGCGCCGGGCCAGAAGGTCCGGATCACCATTGCGCGGAACGTGAACGGCGGGTCCTCGGATTGTCCAAGCCGGGCATAGGCGAGCCCGCCGAACAGCGTCGCGAGCACGACGGCGAAGATGACCAGCGCCTGGTTACGGATCGCCCACGCGGACAGATTGAAGCGGCCGGTATCGTCCGCTGCCGGCCGCCGCGGTCCGCCCGCTCCACCGGGTCCGCCGGGTCCACCCGCTCCGTCGGGCCCCTGGCCGAACGGCGCTCTCATGATGCGAAGTCCTCGGGATGCAACGGCGCTACCGCGCGCACGGTTTCGCCGGCGCTGACGGTATGCACCCCTTGCAGCACGACGCGCTCGCCGTCGTTGAGGCCTCGCGCGACCGAGATCGTGCGGTCGTCGTAGCGGCCAACCTGGACCCGGCGCAGTTCCAGCGCCTGGTCGCCCGGCCGAACGACCCAGACGGCCGGCGCGTTGCCGTCGTGAAAGAGCGCGCTCGCGGGCAGCGTGATCGGGTCGTCCGCTTGCGCCTCGCCGGCCGCGGCGAACGTGACGGTGGCCGTCATGCCGAGGCGGACCTCGGGGCCTGGCGCATCGAGCGTCAGTTTCGCGCGATAGGTGCGGCTGCCGGGGTCCGCGGCCGGCGACAGCTCCCGCACGTGTGCCGTGAAGCGTCTGCCCGTGGCGGCCGGCAGCGAGACGCTGGCCGCGCTGCCGATCGCCAGCGCGTTCAGCAGACTCTCGGGCACGTCGCAGAGAATATCGAGCTCGCCGGACCAGGCGAGATGGTAGACCGCTTGTCCCGCCGCGACGTTCTGCCCGGTATCGGCGTCTTCGGCGGTGATGACGCCGGCATGGTCCGCCGTGAGGACCGTGTACTGCGTCTGATTCTTCAGCAGCGCGAACTGTTGTAGCGCCTGATCGCGCTGCGCGGCGGCCGCCACATACGCATCCTGGGTCTGCTCGAGCTGCGCTGTCGAGATCAGCTGTTCCTGCGCCTGCGCACGGTCGCGATCGAGTTGCTGCTCGGCGAAAGTGAGCCGATGCTGCGCCGCCATCAATTGGGCCTGCGCGCCCGCGAGGCTGCGTTGCGCGTCGTCGGCATCGAGCCGCGCGATCGCCTGGCCGGCCGTGACCGTATCGCCGAGCCGCACCTTCCGCTCGATCAGCTTGCCCGCGATGCGAAACGACAGCGGCGTCGCATAGCGCGCGTTGACTTCGCCCGGCAGCGTCGCGAGCACGGGCTTGCTGTCCCGATGCACGACCACGGCGACGACCGGGCGCGGCAGCGTCACCTCGGCTTCTTTCGCGTGACAGGCGGCGAGCGTGAGCGCGCCCGACAGCGTCAGCATGATCTCGCGCCAGCGCATGCTCACGAGTGTTCCTCCAACTCGCCGGCTTCGAACTGTGCCTTGGTCCGGCGGCGCTGTACCTTGCCGCTCGAGGTCCGCGGCAAGCTGCCCGCCTGCACGATCGCAACGTGACCGACCTGCAGGCCCGCGCATTCGGCGACCTTCTGCGCGATCGCACGCCGCAGCGCCGTGGCCTCCGCCGGCTTGCCCTCGGCACAGACGACCAGTGTCTCGTCGCCGTCGCGCATCACGCTGAACGCGATGACACCGCGGCTTTGCACGCTCGGCAACTCGGCCACCGCCCATTCGATGTCCTGCGGATAGAGGTTCGAGCCGTGAATGACGATCAGGTCCTTGCTGCGGCCGCAGATATACAGCTGGTCGCCGGCGAGGTAGCCGAGATCGCCGGTCTGCAGCCAGCCGTCGCGGTACGCGTCGGCGCTCGCGTCGGCCTGGCCGTAATAGCCCACGGTGATGCTGGGCCCGCGCGTGACGATTTCGCCGACACAGCGTTCGGGCAACGCGCGCCCGGATTCGTCGACGATCCGCAACTCGTGGCCGGGAAAGCAATGGCCGCAGCCGACCAGTTCGATCGTCCGTAAGCCGTTGTCACGCGCAGCCGGTATCGCTCGACCAAGCCCCAGCGCGGCCGCATAGACGACGTCGGTGACGAGCGGCTGGCCGTGGTCGTGAAACGTGATCGCGAGTGTTGCTTCGGCCATCCCGTAGCACGGCAGCAGCGCTTCGGCACGAAAACCGGCCGGCTCGAAGCGCGCGCAGAACTGGCGCAGCGCTTGCGCGTTGATCGGCTCGGCACCGCAGCCGGCGACGCGCAGCCGCCGCAGATCGAGGCCTTCGAGGTCCTGGTCGCGGCTACGGCGAGCGGCGAGCGCGTACGCGAAGTTCGGGGCGAAGCTGATGGTGCCGCGGTATTTCGTGATCGCCTCCATCCAGAGGCCGGGCCGGCGCACGAACGCTTCGGTTGCCAGCAGCACGCACGGCAAGTCGCAGATCAGCGCGCCGAGCACGCTGATGAGCCCCATGTCGTGGTGCAGCGGCAGCCAGCTGACATAGACGTCCTGCTCGCGCAGATCGATGCCGCGGGGTCCGAGGAACGCCGTCGCATTCGCGACCAGATTGCGATGCGTGACCATCACGCCTTTCGGCAGCGACGTGCTGCCCGACGTGTATTGCAGGAAGCACAGGTCATCGGGATGCAGCGTGGGCAAATCGCACGCGGGAGGCTCGCCGTCGAGCAGCGCTTCAATGGTCACGATACGTTCGAGACCGGTGTCGACGGCGAGCACGTCCTCGATGGTCTCTCTTGTCGAGTTCGACGTGAGCAGCATCCGGGCGCCTGCCGAGCGCACGATGTGACTGACGGTTTCGGCGTAACGTGTGCGGGTCCTGAAGTTCAGGCTTCCGCGCGGAAATATCGGTACCGGGACGAGACCGGCGAACGAGGCGCCGAGGAAGCTCAGGATGAAAGCTTCCGGGTCGAGGACCACGAGCGCGACGCGCTCGCCCTTGTTCAGCCCCAGTGCCACGAGCTTTTTCGCGTGGTTGCGCGCCTCGCGTTCGAGCGCCTCGTAAGGATAGTAGTGCTCGTCACCGTGCGTGGAGACGAAGCGAAGGCCTCGAGCGTCGCCGCGCGGCAGCGCTGCAACGGCATCGACTAGCGTCTGGTTCATGGTGACGGGGTCCCCTGTCAGGTAATCGAGATTCAGTGATCGAGCGAAGCAGCGGGCGTCCAGTCGCGCATCGGCTGCAGACGGCGACGCAGCAGCGCGATCACCTCGTCGTCGCTGCGCACCGGCGCGCCCGGCAAGCGCACGAAATGCGTGGCGAGCTTGCGGTGCTGGCGCGTGACGAGCAGCAGCCAGATCTGCGCGATGTCGATGCGATCGAACACGACCGCGTCCTCGCGACCGTACTTCTCGAGATTCGCCGCGAATTCCTTCGTGAGCTCGCTGAAGTGCGTGCCTTTGCGGACGTGGTGGTAGATGTGATAACCGGCGTTGAAGACGCGCGCATTGAAACGCGAGTCGATCGTATTGGTGCTGCTCGTGTACGGGTTGTCAGGCTGATCGGGGTCGATGAACGCGTGCTGGACCCAGTTGCCGATCATCATCATCAGCCGCACGAACACGAACGGAAACACGAACACGACGAGCGTCGCCCGCAGGTTCCAGTACGCGGCGGCGGCAACCGCCGCGTAGAACGCGACCTCACCCACGAGCAGTTGCCTGATCAGCTTCGTATTGCGCGAGCGCCACAGATAGACGGACAGATCGAGCGGCACCAGCGCGGCGAAGCGCAGGTAGTAGTGCAGAAAGCCGATGACGCTATCGCGCTGAAACCGCATCGTGGAGCTCAGGTCGCGTGGCAGGTTGTCGTCGATGTGATGCATGCCCATGTGATGGACATAGAACGTGCCCGGCGTCTGACCGAAGAACGGACACAGCACCCAGTCGAGCAGGATCTCGAGCGCCCGGTACTGCTTCCTGAAGAGCCGCCGATGCAGCGTGCAGTGGTAGCTCATCGTGAAACGGTCGCCGAACGCGTTCCAGACGAGCACGTATGCAACGTCTGGCCACCAGGGAAAGCGGCCGAGCCCAAACAGCACGGCTGCGGCGGGAATGAATATCAGCGCGCACTGGAGGTAGAGCCGCAGATGCGGCAGGTCGCGACGATCGTTGAGCAGGCGGTACATGGTGGCTTCCTTCAGGGGCGGTTTCAGTGGTCAACGGGCGGTCAATTCATGTCAGGTCGGCTCGGGCAGCTCGATCACGCCGCTATGGCCATCGACCTTGAGCTGCATGCCCGACTGCACGCGCGTGGTGAGGCCCGGAATCTGGACGACGGTCGGGATGCCGATTTCGCGGGCGACGATCGCGGCGTGGGTCAACGGACTGCCACGCTCGATCAGCAGTCCGGTCGCCGACGCGAATACGGGCACCCAGCCGGGGTCGGTCCGATAGGTGACGAGGATGCCGCCGTCGAACTCGTTCGCTTCGCGCACGACCTTCGCCCGTCCTTCGGCGAAGCCCGGCGAGCAGGGCGTGCCGCGCAGCGTCGCGCCGGCCGCGTGGGCAGGCGCCGCGCGCAACGCGGCGAGGTTCGCCGGGTTGCTGAGCCAGGCCGCTACCGGGCCATGCGTGACGAAGCGTGGCGGCAGGTCAGCCATGTCGCGATAGCTGGCATCGTCGCGCTTGCGCTGCTCGATGAGCGGGCGCAGTTCGCGGTGGGAGACGGTGCCTTCGAAGCACCCGCGAATTTCCTCGAGGCGCAGATGGAAGATGTCGCGGCCCGTCGCCAGCACGCCGTCGGCGGCGAGACCCTCGCCGATTGCGCGGAACATCCGGCGCGCGACCCCGAACGCGCGCGAACGGCAAAAGCGCACGGTCTCGCGCGCCCGGATCGCGGCGCGCACGCGGCCGCGCGCGCGTGCAAAAATCCAGCGCTGCAGCGGATTGAGCCGCTCACGCAACAACGCGTCGATGTGCGCTTCGGTGGCGCTGCGATCGATCGACGCGCCACCATGCGCGAGCGTGGCCTTCAACATATCGAACAGCACGCCCGGGTCTTCGCGCAGGTCGGGCTCTTCGAGCTTCAGTTCGTTGTTGCTGCGGTACGCGAAGTCGGCGAGGTAGCGCTCGATGTCGGCGACGATCTCGGGCGCGCCGCATCCGCGCAGCGCCGCATACGCAACAGCAGACGGCGTGTTGCGGATCAGCGCTTCGACCTGAGGCTTCGCCCGCACGGCTTGCGCAATTGCGCTCAGCCTGCGGACCGGCTCGATCGACTCGATGTCGTCCATGCCGCCGATCACCGCCACTTCGAGCCAGTCGGGCGCACCGGGCATCCACCGCTTGATCAGCCGCCGGACGACGCCGTAACTTAGACCGATCGCCGATTCGAGCACGATCATCATGCCCCAGCGTGCTAGCAGCGCCTGCTCGAAGCGGCAGTAGTGCGCATAGACCGCGTCGGCGGGAAGCGAGCGATAGTCGAGCGCGTTGAACTCGTCGTAGACCGGATAGAAAAACGCGCGGAAGCGCTCGACGTTGCGCTCGAGACGCGCGAAGTGCCACGCGAACTTCGTGCCGCTCAAGGCCCGGATGTAGGCGAGTCCGGCGCGCGAGCCGGTCTTGTACGGCGCGATCAGCGCGGCGAAGCTCGCCAGATCGAGCGGCTCGTCGACGCCCATCTGGACTTCCATCATCTTGCGCCCGAGGTTTTGGAACGGCGCGAGCCCGGAAAGCTTGTACCAGTGCAGCAGGTTGTAGTACACGCGCCCGTTCAGGAACGCGAGCGTCGAGCCGAGGAAGCCATCCATCTCGCGCCGCTGCTTGTGCGGAATCGCGAGCAGCCGGCAGAACTCGCCGAACACCTGCGCATAGACGTGCTGCGCGAAGGTGAAGGTCAGTTGCGTCGTCACGCCGGGATAGTTCTCGACGATGTTGGAGTTGTCCCACAGCTGAAATTCGCCGGTCCGCGACGGGGCCGGTGCGATCGGCGTGGTCACGGGGCGCGCCTGCAGAATCCACAGCTGGTGCTCCGCGATACACCATTCGATATCGAGCGGCTCGCCGAGCTCGCTTTCGAGCGTGCGGGCCGCCGCCACGACGCGCTCGATCTCGTCGTTAGAGAGGGCCGCTGCGTCGCGCAGCGCGGCCGGCACCTCGCGGATGTGGCGTCCGTCATGACGCTCGCGTTTTTCACCGATCACCACCTGCCTGGGCTGTCCGGTGTGGCGGTCCACGGTGATCGTGTCGGCGTCGACCGCGCCCGACACGAGTCCCTCGCCGAGCCCGTAGACGGCGCTCAGCACGAGCTCGTCGCGGTTGCCGTTGGCCGGGTTGATCGTGAACACGACGCCGCTCGTGTCCGCCTGAACGAGGCGCTGCAGGATCACGGCCATACCGGCGCCGGCGATATCGAGTCCGTGCTGATGCCGGTAGCGCAGCGAGCGCTCGGAATACGCGGAAGCCCAGCACCGGCGTACGTGTTCGAGCGTCGAGTCGAGCCCGCGGACGTCGAGGAACGTGTCGAACTGGCCTGCGAACGAGAAGCTGGCGCTGTCTTCTTCGATGCCGGACGAGCGCACCGCGAGCGGTCCGTCTCCAATGATGTCGTGCGCGCGTACGATGTCGGTGCGCAACGCGGCGCTGATGTCGCACGTCAGCATGGCCTCGCGGATCGCGCTCGCGATCGCGGCGGCGTTCGCAGGCGTGAAGTCGCGCAATAGCGCGGCGATGGTCTGATCGAGGCCGCCGTCGCGGCGGAACTCCGCGAAGCAGTCGGTGCCGAGAATCGCCCAGTGCGGCACCGCCACGCCGAGGTTCGCAAGCCGATGGAGCGATCGTCCCTTGTTGCCGGCGAGCCGCTCGATGGTTTCGGCCGGACTCGTCGCGGTCAGGATCACGCGTGGCGATGTTGTCGGGGCGGCGCAGCTTTCGGCCGATTCGAATTCGCCGCGTGCGCGCGTAATGGTGTCGAAAGTCATTGAGGTCCCCGTTGCTCAGGTGCTCGACGAAGCGAGCAGGTCTCTTGCTTCCTCGGCTGTACCGCGCCCGCCGTGAGCGGTCTGCGGGAAGCGCGCGTGCAGATGCGCGCCGAGGTTGATCCAGTCGTAGGCGGCGTGGATCGTTCCGCGCCAGCCCGACGCCGTATCGAAGCTCGCCGGAAACTGCGGGTCGCCGCCGAGGTCGCGCAGACGCTGCGCGAGTTCATCGGCGAGCGCGACGTAGCGCTGTGCATCGCGAGCCGATCCGATCGAGCACTGTTCGAGTTCGCGGATGCCGTCGATCAGCGCCGCATCGAGAGGTAGCAGCCGGATCGCGTCGAGCGTCGCTTCTTCCATCGTCGACTGCGGCGTCACGCCATGCGCGCCGAGCGTGACCATGCAGGCGGTCTGCATCATCCGTTGCAGCGCGTACTCGAGCACCTTCCATTGGCCGCGCTGGAGTGCGCCCTGGGCATCCTCGCGCGCGTTCTCGAGACCGATGTTGGCCCAGATCATCTCGAGACCCGCTTCGGCGAAGCGCCCGGCGGGCATCGGCAGCAACTGGGCACCGCTCGCGCGGCCGCCCGCGAGGCGCGCGCCGTCGATCGAAATCAACGGCGCGCGCGACACCGGCATCGACGTCGCCTGCTGACGTGCGTGGATTTCTCCGCTGCCCTTCCAGCGCAGGCTGACGAGACCCAGCCGGCTGAAGTCCGCGATCAGCGCGCGCTGCCGGCTCGCCGCTTGCGCGTCGCCACGGCTGGCGATGGCCGTGCATGGCGTGTCGAAGGTGATCGCTCGCCAGGCCTCGGCCGCTTCGTCGTCGAGCGCGAAGACGTCGCTACCTCGCAGCACGTGGACCCGTTCGCCGATCTGCCAGGTCGTCGTGTCCTTGCCGGGGCCGATCAGCACGTTGTCGGCCATGAGGCTCACACCGTTGACGCCGAACTCGCGGATCAGCGCGACCCCCGCCGCGAGGAACCCGCTTTCGGCGCCATGCTCGCGCGGCGCGTGCAGCAGGCTCCACAGACGGCCGACGCGGCCGGCGTCGACGGTCGCGCGTTCGAGTTGCAGCGACAGCCATTTCGGGCTCATGTAGCACTCGCCGAGGCGCGCCACGTGACTCTTCGCCGCATGAAACGCGGCGGTCCTGATCCAGGCGCGTGCGTAGTCGGGCTCGCCGAGCGCGAACATCGCCACCGCATAACGGCCGGTCTGACGCGCGAAATCCTCGAACCACAGCGCCACCGCCTCGCATAGCGCCTCGCGGCCAAGCTCCGCTTGCAGCGTCTCGATCAACGCCGGGTTGTCGATCGGCAGCGCGCCGATAAAGCGCTGGCACCGTTCGAGCAGATTCCACGACAGACGCGCGACCGCGCGCCGGCCTTTGCCGAGCGCTGCGCGAACCTGCGCGAGTTCGCGGCGCAGCCGCGCCGGACTCAGCAACCTGACCTCGACGCGGTGGCCGTCGATGAACAGGATGTACGGCATCGTGGCTGGCTCTAGTCCGCTATCGACGATCGCGACGAAGTCGACGTCGGAGCGCTCGTTGCCAAAGCCTTCGGCGATCGAACCTTCGAGAAATACGGCGCTCGGTGCCCGCTGTTCGAACTGGGCGCCGAGCGCGGCCCGCGCTTTTTGCCAGAGCTCGGCGAGCATCGGATCAGTCATCAACATGGTTAGGCTCCCTGAGCGTCAAGCCGTGCGCGGCACGAAGTAGCCCGCCGCGATCCCGTAACGAAAGATCCTGCGCAGCAGCGTTTTGCCCGTCGCGCGAGGCAGGGCCGGCAGGATCGCGGCGGTCGCGTCGCGTGCAAAGCGCACCTGGCGCGTCAGGTACGACTCGTACAGTTTCACGACCTCGTCGTAGTAACGCCGCTCGAGCGGTTTCATCGCGGCGGCGTCGAAGACATGCCGCGGCACATAGCGAGGCACGTGAAACGAGGGAAACTCCGCGCAGACGTCATTGATTTCGCGCAGCGTCGTCGGCGTGCCCGAGGTCAGATGCAGCGTGCGTCCGCGCACGAGCGGAAACTTCGCCAGCGCTTCGACGACGCAGTCCGCGACCCAGTCGATCGGCACGATGTTCAGCGTCGCGCCGTAGTCGCCCGGCATCGTGCGCACGAGTCCCGCGGCCGTCAGGCGCACGACGGTGTACAGCGTGTCGAACTTGCGGATCACGCCGCTCGCCGAGTCGCCGACGATGATCGACGGGCGCAGCACCGCCGCCGGCAGACCGCTGCGCATCGCCGCTCGCACCGACTGTTCCGCGCGGTACTTGCTCTGCTCATACGGGTTGCCCAGACGCTGACCGAGTTCGAGGTCGTCCTCGCTGAACACGCCGGGGCGCTCGCCGCAGACATAGGCGGTGCTCACGTAGAGCAGCGGAATCGGCGCGTCGCCGCTACCTTGCGCGAACTCGACGATGCGCTCGGTGCCGCGAAAGTTGATCGCGTCGTAGACCTCGGGCTTGCGCCCGAAGCTGGTTAGCGCGGCACAGTGGACGATCGCGCCCGTTGCCGCGCGCAGTGCCTCGTAGGTGTGCGGATCGAGCCCGAGCCTGGGCTCGGCGACGTCGCCCCGCACACATGCGAAGGTTCCGGCAGCGGGTGTGTGGCCGCCGTACGGTGTTGCCGCGAGCGGTGTGCCGTCGTTGCGGACAACCGGTCCATCGGAGCGCAAGAATGCGACGACCGGGTACCCCATTGCCGTCAGCCGGGCGATCACTTCGGCGCCCAACAGACCTCGCGCACCGGTGACGAGAACGTGCTTATCCATCGTGGGTGACCATCCAGGGTTGCGTGTCATTTGAGGAGAAGCCCTGCCAGCAGTCCGAGCTCGACGGCGACGATGAAGCGGGTGCCAGCCCAGCGTGGCCGGCCCGGTCTGCTCGCGGGGCCCGGCCAGCTCGCGTTCAGCCACACGAGCCATACGAGCGGCAACGTCGCGGCGTAGATCGCGTACGTTTGCGACAGGCTTGCCAGGCGCGAGAGCGACACGTTGATGCCGAGCGCCAGAATCAGCAGGGCATTCAGCGCGACCCGAATGGCGCGCGCCGACAGGAGATAGGGCTGCAGTGCGGTGGTGCCGACCTTGCGCGAGAACTTCCAGAATTCGTAGCCGGTCCACATCGAACCCGCTACGCACACCACGACGTAGAAGCTCAGTTCGCGCCCAGCAACGTCGCGCCACAAGAAAAAGCCGTATATGAAGATGGCGAAGGGCGCGCCCTCGAAAACGGGTAGGCACAGCAGCGCGTTGGTCGGGAGCAGCCGCTTGAAGACGAACGGCGCAGCGAAGGCCAGTGCGGTGGCGGCAGCGGCGGCCGTTCGCGCGTGCCCCATGCCGGCGTTCAGCGCAACGAGCAGGATCGCGCTTGCCGCGAGGCTGGCGATGAGGCGTGCGCGTCGCGCCGACAGCGCGTGCCCGGTGGGGTAGTCGCGTTCGAGGTCGTCGAGGTCGTCGATCAGGCGAAGCTGGACGAACAGCAAAAAAAACGACGCAAGACCGGCCAGCAAGCGCCAGCCCGGTTCAATGGCGACGCCGGCTATCCGTCCGTATAGCAGCAGCGAGCAGACGAACGCGCCGGCGATCGGCACCGCGTCGGCCGCCAGAGGCAAGCGGCCGAGCGTGTGACCGAACGCGACTGCCGCGGCGGCAAGCCGGCCACGTCTCGCATGCGGGGTGACCAGCGAAAGGCGCGGGCTCATGTGCGCAACCCCTCATTGGCGTCTATACGGACCGCCGCGTGCCGGATGCACAGGTCCACTAGCGAGCCGACCGTGAAATACGTTTCGGCGCGTTCTTCGTTCAACGCTTCCAGAGGCAGACGCTCGATGCCAAACGCCTGCTCGATTGCGACCACGGCTTCGACGAGCGACAGCGAGTCGAGGCCAAGATCGGCGATCAGCGAACTGTCGAGGCGAATCTCCGTGTTGAAGTCACGCTGATGCTCGCGGCAGACGCGCAGTAACTGCGTGCGTACGACTCCGAATACGGTGTTGCGCGTCGACGCATTTTTCGATGTGCTGGCCATGCTGGATCCCTTTCCGTTCACGCGTTGCTCGACGCGGCGTAGCGCCACGGCAGTGTCTGGCCGCCGGCCAGGATGCCCTGTGGATGCGCGAGCGCGACAGGCTCGATCGCCAGCTCCAGGCGGACGGCTTCGAGTGGCCGCTGCAACGCTTCTTCCCAGCGGTAGGAAAGGGGAATGCGCGCGCGCTTGCCACGCAGCCACGCGCGGCGCAGAAAACGATGGACCCAGAAGTTCGGCCACCACGGCGCAGTCAACGCGGTGCCGAGCAGCCCGACGATGCGCGCGCGCATCGGTTCGAGCCCGCAGTCGAACGCGAGAAGCGAGGTCTCGCCGGCCCAGTCCTGGCCATAGCCCGTCAACACGTGCAGCAGGTCATGAATGCAGCCGGTGCGCTCGATGAACCACTGACGGTCCGGGCCGGGGAGGATTTCTTCGAGGCCCGCGGCCAGCCGGCTCGCCTGCAGCAGACCATCGGCGCTGTAGCCGCTGTGCTCCATCATCGCCATGTAAGCGCAGCCGAACGAGCCCGGCGGCAAGCGCAGCAGCGTGTCGGAATCCGCGAGCGTGCCGAGCAGTGACGGCTGCTCGGCAAGCAGCGCGCCGGCGCCGGGCTCGCCGAGAAAACGCTGGTACATCGCCTCCATCTGGCCGCCGTCGAGCGCGATCATCACTTCGTAGGCATGCTGAATATCGTCTACGTTCGCCCTCAACGCCTTGATCGCCCGCAAGGCGCGCGGCCAATCGATGTGGCGTCGCGCCAGCGCGTCGTCCTTCAAGGTTGCTGTCATCTGCGGCTCCCGGCAAAGATCAAGAGGGCGAGTCACGAGTGGCAATCGACCGGTGCCTCGCGATTCGGGTTCGGCTACGGCAAGAAGGAATCGAGGCAGGCCGGCCACCAACTGTGGATGCTTTTTGCAGGGTTCATGCCAGTCGTGCGTCGGCAGCACGAAGGTCCTCCTCATTCCCTGCAAGAACGGACCGAGGTGCCCAGATCTCAAAAGGCCGCGCGGGTTTCGCGCCGATTGAAGCGGAGTCTGCGATTTGCCGACGCCCGTTCGGGGCGAGCCCGTCGCAGCCTGCTGGTTGTCGGTGCCGGGCCAACAGGTGAAGCGCATCTGTTGGTTGAGATCGACTGCGGGACGTTCGATACCGGCCCGGTACGCATGCCGACGTCCAAACATCTAAACGTGCGCATGTATCGCGCTGCCCTTTGAAATCTGGCTGCCCGCTTGCGTCATTGCTTCTGACGAGGACTCACGTCGCGCTGCAAGAGCGTGCCTGGCACGAACCGTGCGCCAGGAGCGCGAACAGTGAGTGGTGCGTATTGATGGTCGCGAAACGTATCGCTTGGGAATACTCACGAGGATGGAGGTAGAGCAATGAATCAGGCATGGAAGGCGAAAGCGGGGCAGTTCCTGCCGGGTGCGAATCTGACTGTGCTGCCGCACTGGGAGCGCGACGCGGTACCGAGCTACGATCGTGCCGAGGTCTCGGTGCCAGGGCGCCTTCACTTCGCGGTATTCGACTTTATGCAAATGGCGCCCGGCTTCGGCGGCGGCGGACTCGGCGTATCGACGAGCACGGTCGGACACCGGATCACCGTCACGAAGACGACCAACGGCGAGGGCGGCTGCGACGTGCCGAGCGGGCGGCACATGCTCGAGTTGTTCAAGCGAGCCGTCGGCTACGAACGTGACGACATCCGCGTCGATCGGGTGCGCAGCATCCAGCACCAGCACAGCGGCTTCGGCTCGAATGTCTCGTTCAATACCGCGACGCTCGCCGGCTTGAACGCGTTGTTCGGCTCTCCGTTTTCGCCGCACGACATGTGGGAAATGATCACCCGCAACTACGTCGAGACCGCGAAGGATGACGAGCACGTGTATTTCGGACTGGAGACCGGCGTTGGCGAAGCGTGCCTGTTCTTCGGCGGTCTGGTCTGGGTCGACGAGAAGCACGGCAACGGCCGTTTTCTCGGCAACCTGAGTTCGGAAAACCTGTGGGTGACCACCGCCGTTGGCAACTACGACACGCTATCGACCGAAGCGCTGCGCGCCCATGGCGAAGGCGCGGACATGTCCGGTACCACCGAGGCAGGCTTCGTGCCGACGCATTTTGTCGAGTGGCAGAAGCGCTACGGCATCGCGTGGCGCAACTTCATCGAGCAGAAGTTGCGGCCAGCACTGCATCGCAACGACCTGTTCGCGTTTCTGAAGCACGGCTGGGAACTCAACAGCATGAGCAACATGAAGGTGCTCGAAGGCATTTTCCGGACCGACGTGATGCGTGAGTTCGACGAGACGATGCAACGCGAGGGCGCGGTGTACGCGGGGATGAGCAGCGCGGGTCCGGGCTTCTATGCATTCTCCGACTGCGAGGACAAGGCGAAGCACCTCGCGGCGGTGATGATGCATCGGTTCGGTGAATTCATGAGTGAGATGACGGTGGCCCGCGCGGGCCAGAAGCTGTCCATCGACGTCGCCGTCTAGGCGCATTCCTGCGAGCCCTCGCGAACCTTTCCACCGAGACCGATCGAACATGGCCAAGCGCGTCACCTTCGTCAACACGAACCAGATCAAACCGGCGATTGCGCCGATTGCGTTCGACTACCTGTCGGCGCCGATGGAGCGAGCCGGGTTCGAGCTCGATTTGCTCGACCTGTGCTTCTCCGACGATTGCGAGGCGGCCATTGCCGCGCACTGCCGCACCGCCGCGCCGGATTACTGGGGGGTGACGCTGCGAAATACCGACGACGTCTATTTTTCCAGCGGCTACAGCTTTCTCGACAGAATCAGGGACATCGTCGCGTTGCTTCGGCGCGCGCGCGCGGTTCCGGTCGTGATGGGCGGCGCGGGCTACTCGGTGATGCCGGAAAAGCTGCTTGCTTACCTCGACGCCGACTTCGGCATCGTCCGGGAAGGCGAATTCAGCTTTCCCGAGCTGCTGACCTGCCTCGAAGAAGGCAGGAGTTTCACGCACATACCCGGCGTGGTCTACCGCGATACGGCCGGGGTGCGCGCTACGCCGCTCGCCCCGAACGCATGCGGACCGCTGGCCAGCATCGGGCCTCACAAACGCGAGCTGGTCGACAACCCCCACTACTTCGCCAAAGGCGGCCAGATCGGCATCGAAACGAAGCGAGGTTGCAATCGCTCCTGCATCTATTGCGTCGAGCCGCTGATCAAAGGCCGCACGGTGCGCATGCGCGAACCCGATGATGTCGTCGCCGAGATGGCATCGCTCGAAGAACGCGGGGTCAACGTCTTTCACATCAACGACTCGGAATTCAATCTGAGCGTCGCGCATCCTCTTGCGCTGTGCGCGGCCATCATCCGGCACGGGCTCGCCGGCAAAATCCAGTGGTATGCGTACGGTATGCCGCGGCCGTTTCCCGATGAACTCGCGGCTGCGATGAAAGCAGCCGGTTGCGTCGGCATGAACTTCGGCGTCGACACCGCCAGCGAAACGATGCTGAAGATACTGCGCCGCACCTTTAGCGCCCACGACATAGAGCATGCGGTCAATACGGCGAAGCGCCACGGCCTCGAGCACATCATCGAGCTGCTGTTCGGCGCCCCCGGCGAGACGCAGGAAACCGCGCGCGAGACGATCGAGTTCATCAAGCGGGTCGATCCGGAGCGCGTTTCGGTGACGGTCGGGCTGAGGATTTTCCCCGGCACCGAACTCGAGCAGATGATTCGCCGCGAAGGGCTGCACGTCGGAAATCCGAATCTTCACGGCCATATCGAAGGCAACGACGATCTGCTGCATCCGGTGTTCTATCTGCCGACCGCATTGGGCCCGGACCCGCAGCAATTCATTGCCGATCTGATCGGCAATGATCGGCGGTTCTTCGGGACCAACGCGAGTCTGTTCAACTACAACGCGAACGACGCGCTGGTCGAAGCGATCGCGCAAGGCGAACGGGGCGCGTATTGGTCGATCCTGAACCGGATCGAGAAACGCTTCGAAGCGGCCCACGACGCTCGCGGATGTCACCGCACGTCCGCGGCCGGCGGCGATGCGGATTGGGCACCGATCGAGGTTGTGACGATCGAGCAAAGTGCCTGATGCGGTGTGCGATGCCCGAAGCGGCCAGTCATCCAGTGGCCTGCGTACTTTCAACCCAGGAGGAGTGCATGCTTTTAGAAAACAGCCAGCCTGAGCCGTACAGGATCAAGATGGTCGAGCCGATCAGGCTGATCGACCGCGAGCAACGGCAGGCGCGGCTGGTCGCCGCCGGGTACAACGTCTTTCGCCTCGAAGCAGACGACGTCTACATCGATCTGATGACGGACAGCGGCACCTCCGCGATGAGCGCGAACCAGTGGGCCGGCATCATGACCGGCGACGAATCATATGCCGGTTCCCGCAGTTTCACGAAGTTGACGCAGGCCGTGCGGGACATGCTCGGCTTCGACTACGTATTGCCAACCCATCAGGGCCGGCCGGCCGAGCACTTCCTGTTTCGGACCCTCGTGCGCCCAGGCCAGGTGGTGCCATTCAACGCGCCGTTCGATTCGACCGAGGCACACGTATCGATTGCCGGCGGGACCGCGATACCGTGCGTCGCCGAAATCGGCTACCAACCCGCTGTCGAGCACCCGTTCAAGGGCGACGTGGATGTGCAGAAGCTGCGCAACGTGATCGAAAGCGAAGGGCGCGACAATATTCCGCTGATCATGGTCTCGCTGACGAACAACGCGGGCGGCGGCCAGCCGGTGTCGATGGCGAACCTGCGCGCGGTGAGGGCGTTGGCCGATGAGTTTGCGATTCCGGTCTACTTCGATGCGGCGCGCTGCGCGGAGAATGCTTACTTCATCCAGCAGCGCGAGAGCGGGTATGCGAACCGGTCCGTGGCGGAAATTCTGAAGGAGCAGTTTTCCTATGCCGAGGGCTGCACGTTCAGCTGCAAAAAGGACGCGCTGGTCAACATCGGCGGCTTGCTCGCGACACGGTCGCGCACGCTCTATGAGCAGGTCGTGCCGCTGCTCGTGCTGTACGAAGGTTTCGTCACCTACGGAGGGATGGCGGGCCGCGATCTCGAGGCACTCGCGATCGGTCTGCGCGAGATGGTCGACGACCGATACCTGCAACACCGCGTAGGTCAGGTCGAACGGCTAGGGGACACACTGCTTGCCGGCGGCGTTCCGATACTGAGGCCGACCGGTGGACACGCGGTGTACGTCCATGCGGCCGCCTTCCTGCCGCACCTGCCGCGCTCGCAGTTCCCGGCCGAGGCGCTGGCTGCCGAGCTTTATCTGGAGGGCGGCGTGCGCGCCGTCGGTCTGGGCTCGTTGGCGTTCCTGAAAGAAGATCCGTCGACGGGCACTGTCAGCGCCCCGAGGCTGGAACTGCTGAGGCTGGCCATTCCTCGCCGCGTCTACACCGATAGCCACCTCGCGGCGGTTGCCGCCGCGTTGATCCGGGTCTACCAACGACGCGATGCGATCCGGGGAATGCGCATCGTCTCGGCACCGTCGATGCTCAAGCACTTCACCGCGGTCCTCGCGCCGATCGAGGCCCGTGACGAGATGCTGGCGGAGTCTCGGGAAGTTATGGTCTGAGGTGATTTCATGTCGAATGGTGTTTTCGAAACGCTCGAGCTCAAACCGCATGCTTATCCGGGGGTTCTGGTCACGTTGTGCGGTGTGGATGGGGCGGGGAAGTCGTCACTGATGGAAAGGCTCGAAAGCGCGTGCACGCGTGCGGGGTTCAACTGCGTGACGACGTTTACGCCGACCCGTCGGATCCGCAAAGATGCGCTGTTCCGGGACATGGTGGACAGCCACTGGCATACATCGAGCGCCGGTTCCGGACTCGACGTAAACCGACGGCGCGTCGACATGCTGGGCATTCTGCTGTCCATCATGGGAGACCTCGTCCAGCATCTGACCGACACTGTCATACCGGCACTGGAACGCGGCGACGTCGTTTTCTGCGACCGCTACGTGTTCACCTCTCAGGCTGAAATCGGCACGCGTTCCGATCCCGCTGAGACTGCGCCTGTGCTCCGCAGCATCGCCGGTCACTTGCTGCGTCCCGATGTCGCCTTTGGTCTGAACGTTTCCGGCGCGACTTCACACCGTCGCGTACGGGCAAGGAACGACGAGAACGACCAGCCGCCGCCGATGAGCTTTCTGACGCGTCAGGTGGCGGCCTATCGCGCCGTGTTCGAGGTCAACGGCGTTGTCGCGCTGGATGCGGAGCGCAGTCTCGACGAGACGTTCTGTCAGGCACTCAGTCATCTCGTGGCGATCGACCGTGTTGCGGGGCGGTTGGGCTCTATCGGGGCGGAACCTCCTGCACGAAGCGTGGCGGCATGCTGAGGCTTCGACCTGCGCCCGGGAAGCCGGATTCGGGCATCGAGGTATGCGACAAAATGCGCGTCGACACGTTTTGATGAGCATCTATCCTTCGAGGAAGGACCATGATGCATGGAACATCAGAGCCAGGGAGACGACGATGCTTAGCCCACATGAGATCGCAACGCTCATGCTTCTCGAGACAAACCCCCGTCCAGAAAATTTCGATCCCGGCGATCTCGACGCGTTGTGCGAGCGCCAACTTGTATTTCTGGAAAAGCTCGCGTCTGGATACGCGCGAGGGCGTCTGACTGCGCAAGGACGCTCGGTATTGCGGTCGGTCGGGAGGGTGAACTAGTGCCTCGCTCTGGATCGCCTGGGAGCTTTGACCTTCAGGAGCAAAATGATCGTTGAAGCGCACGCACGCATGCGGGGAATAGTGGGCAGCACCGGAATGTGACGGACGACGCTCGCGCTCAGCGGGCTAGGCCGCCAACGGGACAGCGCCCGTACATTTGATTTCATCGAGGCAAACGCTGGACTTGACTCCGCTCACGCCCGGAATGCGCATCAGCGTATCCAGCAGAAACTCCGACAGCGCTTTCAGGTCTTGCGCCACGACCTTGAGCATGTAATCGATATCACCCGTTACGACGAAGCATTCCTGAACCTGGGTGAGTTCCGAGATCATTCGCTTGAACTTCGACAGGTCGCGGACATGGCCTCGCTCCATCGTCACCTGGATGAAGGCCACTACGCCAAAGCCCAGCAGCTGCGCGTCGAGCCGCGTCTCGTAGCGTTTGATCACACCCATTTCCTCGAGCCGGCGATGCCGCCTCAGCGTTTGCGCGGGCGACAGTTTGATCGCCTCCGCAAGTTCGAGATTGGAGATGCGCCCCTGGGACTGAAGAATCTCCAGTAGACGCACGTCGATACGGTCGATGTCGATTGCCTGCACTTTTATTTCCTCGTTCTCCAGTGAAATGAAATATTAATGCACAAATCAGGGTTTGTCTGCGTCTGCAAGGAAATCCAATTGCGTCGATAAAAACTTACACTGAATCCAAATGGCGCTGCGACGACGCCGGAAAATGCGTTGAGAGAGTGGTCCGAGGACGCTGCCTGCGTGGCGATTGCCGGCACCACTCGGTGCCGGTTGCTCGCCACAAATCATTCACCCTCTGCTGAACCTGAGAGATCATGGCCGACCTGTTTGACAATCCAATGCAACTGATGGGCTTCGAATTCGTTGAATTTGCCTCGCCCGTACCCAATGTCCTTGAACCGCTGTTCGAGCAGATGGGCTTCACACTGGTGGCTCGCCACCGTTCGAAGGACGTGCTGCTTTACCGCCAGGGCGAAATCAACTTCATCGTCAATCGCGAGCGCAACAGTGCGGCCGCTTACTTTGCCGCCGAGCATGGCCCGAGTGCGTGCGGCATGGCATTTCGCGTGAAGGATTCGCACAAGGCCTACGCCCGAGCGCTGTCGTTGGGCGCTCAGCCGATCGAAATCGCAACCGGTCCAATGGAGCTGAGATTGCCGGCAATCAAAGGCATTGGCGGCGCACCGCTTTATCTGATCGACCGCTTCGAGGACGGCAAGTCGATCTACGACATCGATTTCGAGTTCATCGAAGGTGTCGAGCGGCGGCCGGCCGGTCATGGCTTGCGCCTCGTCGACCACCTCACGCACAACGTCTATCGCGGCCGCATGACGTATTGGGCCAACTTCTACGAGACGCTGTTCAACTTCCGTGAGCTACGCTACTTCGACATCGAGGGCGAATACACGGGTCTCACGTCGAAGGCGATGACGGCGCCGGACGGCAAGATCCGCATTCCATTGAACGAGGAATCTGGCAAGGGGAGCGGGCAGATCGAGGAATTCCTGATGGCCTTCAATGGCGAGGGCATTCAACACATCGCGTTCCTGACGGACGATCTGATAACGGTTATCGACAACCTGCAGATGGCAGGCGTGCCGCTGATGACGGGGCCCAACAGCTACTACTACGATGCGCTCGAGACGCGCTTGCCGGGCCACGGTCAACCGGTGGGCGAATTGCAATCGCGCGGCATCCTTCTCGACGGAACGACGGCAGACGGGTCGCCGCGCCTGCTGCTGCAGATTTTTTCCAAGCCGCTGCTTGGCCCTGTCTTTTTCGAATTCATCCAGCGCAAGGGTGATGAAGGTTTCGGCGAAGGCAATTTCAAGGCGCTGTTCGAGTCGCTCGAACGCGATCAGATCGAGCGGGGCACGCTGAAGGTTTGACGCGCGTACAACCCCGTTGATAGCTCTCGACCAGAGCAGGCGAAAAGCGAGGCGTGGCGTCCAGAACCAACCGCAGGACAGAGGAGACAACATCGTGGCACACCAGCAACAGGGCACGCTACAGCGCGGCCTGAAGAATCGTCACATTCAGTTGATCGCGCTAGGAGGCGCAATCGGCACCGGCCTCTTTCTCGGCATCGCGCAGACCATCAAGACGGCAGGGCCGTCCGTGTTGCTCGGGTACGCGATCGCGGGCATCGTCGCCTTCTTCATCATGCGGCAGCTCGGCGAAATGGTCGTCGACGAGCCGGTTGCGGGATCCTTCAGCTACTTCGCAGGCAAATACTGCGGCCAATTCTCCGGCTTCGTGTCCGGCTGGAACTACTGGGTGCTGTACGTTCTCGTGTCAATGGCAGAACTGTCGGCCGTTGGCATCTACATGCAGTACTGGTGGCCCGGTCTGCCCACGTGGGTCTCCGCGCTCGTCTGCTTTTGCGTCATCAACGCGATCAACCTCACCAGCGTGAAGTCGTACGGCGAGCTCGAGTTCTGGTTCTCGATCGTCAAGGTCGCGGCGATCGTCGGCATGATCGGCTTCGGCGGCTACCTGTTGATTTCGGGCCACGCAGGCCCTGACGCGGGCGTGGCCAATCTCTGGCGCCACGGCGGCTTCTTTCCGAACGGCGTGTCGGGCCTCGTGATGGCGATGGCTGTCATCATGTTCTCGTTCGGTGGACTGGAACTCGTCGGCATTACGGCCGCCGAGGCGGAAGATCCTTCGCACACCATCCCGCGCGCGACCAACCAGGTGATCTACCGGATCCTGATTTTCTACGTCGGCGCACTCGGCGTGCTGCTGTCGCTGTATCCGTGGGAAAAAGTCGTTACGGGCGGTAGTCCGTTCGTGCTGATCTTTCACGCGATGAATAGTAACTTCGTCGCCAACGTGCTGAATGCGGTGGTGCTCACCGCCGCGCTGTCGGTGTACAACAGCGGCGTCTACTGCAACAGTCGCATGCTTTACGGCCTCGCAGGCCAGGGCAATGCGCCGCGCGCTCTGCTGAAGGTGAACGCCCGCGGGATTCCGCTCGTCGCGCTGGGTGTTTCCGCCGTGGCGACGGCCACCTGCGTGGTGATCAACTACCTGATGCCCGGCAAGGCATTTGAACTGCTGATGGGGCTCGTCGTCTCGGCGCTCATCATCAACTGGGCGATGATCAGCATCATTCATTTGCGCTTTCGCAGGGCTAAAGCGCGAGCCGGTGAGACGACCGTATTCCGCAGCCTGGGCTATCCGCTTACCAACTATCTGTGTCTGGTGTTCCTTGGCGGCATCCTGGTGGTGATGTGGCTGATACCGGATCTGCGCATGTCGGTCTACCTGATCCCCGTTTGGCTCGTTGCGCTGGGCGTCGGCTATCGCTTGCGCAATCGACGCGCGGACGCCTCGGTACCGGTTGGTGTGCCGATGCGCTAGACACCCCGTTTCTGCAACCATTTGGCCTAATCCAGGGAATCAGCATGTTTGAACACATCGATGCCTATGCGGGCGACCCGATCCTCACCTTGAACGAGAACTTCGCGAAGGATTCGCGCGACCATAAGGTCAATCTGAGCATCGGCATCTATTACGACGATCAAGGCCGCTTACCGGTGATGCAAGCCGTACGCGAGGCTGAAGGACAACTGCTCGCCGAGCTCGGTCCAAAGCCGTACCTGCCGATGGCGGGCTTCGCCCACTACCGCGATGTCGTGCAATCGTTGGTGTTCGGCGACGACTCGCCGGCACGTACCGAGGGGCGCATCGCGACTGTGCAGACCTTGGGCGGCTCGGGCGCGCTCAAGGTCGGTGCGGATTTCATCAAGCGCTATTTTGCGGGCTCACGGGTATGGGTCAGCGATCCGACGTGGGAAAACCACCGTTTCATCTTCGAGCGCGCGGGATTCGAAGTCGACACGTACCCGTACTACGACGAATCGAGCGGCGGGCTCAAGTTCGAAGAGATGCTATCGGCCATCGACGCGCTGCCGGCGCGCAGCGTCGTCCTGTTGCACGCGTGCTGTCACAACCCGACGGGCGTCGATCTGAACGACGCGCAATGGGTGCAACTGATCGAGGTCATCAGGAAGCGGACCCTGCTGCCATTCATCGACATGGCGTATCAGGGCTTCGGCGCGGGCATCGACGCGGACGCATTTGCGATTCGCGAACTCGTGCGCCAGAACGTGCCGGCGCTGGTGGCCAATTCATTCTCGAAGAACTTCTCGCTGTATGGCGAGCGGTGCGGCGGACTGTCGGTGATTTGCGAGTCGCCGGACGTTGCCGGGCGCGTATTGGGTCAATTGACGAGCGCTGTGCGCGCGAACTACAGCAATCCGCCGACGCACGGCGCAAAGATCGTAGCGCGCGTGCTGACGACACCGGCAATGCGGCAATCATGGCAACGAGAGCTTGCATCGATGTGCCGGCGCATCATGCGTATGCGTGCGGAGATCCATGAACGCCTGCGCGGCAAGGTGCCGGACACGATGCTCGCGCGCTACCTCGAGCAGCGCGGTATGTTCACGTACACCGGGTTGTCGGCAGACCAGGTCGACACGCTGCGCGAACGGCACGGCGTCTACTTGATCCGGTCCGGGCGCATGTGCGTCGCCGCGCTCAATGACAACAACGTTGCGACGGCTGCGGAGGCCATCGCGAGGGTCATCTCGCGGGCAGGCGATTGAGACTACTGCCGCAAGCGTGGAGCCGCGGCTGGACACGCGATCAGTCCGGCTAAGGTGCGCGCGATGGCGGATCGGTTCCAGACCGGCGTCGAAGCCGTCGCTAACGCTCTCGATGCGGTGCACGGCATGGAAATCGTCCTTTTCAGTTTCGTCGCGCGCTCGCGTTGCCGCTGTGCTTGAGCGTCGGATCGAGCAACGAACCCTTGACGTCGAGCGAAGACGCTTGCCCGAGTTTCGCGTAGTCGTTCTCGAGCCATACGTTCGCCACTTCGCGGCCACGCTCGAAGAGCGTTTTGAGCAATGACCAGGACGTGCTGCTCTTGGAAACAAAACCGAACTTCGCGAGAAAATCGTCGTCGCGAATCAGGTGAAACCTGACGGGCTTGAAGCGGCTTTTGCGCGCCGCTTCCTCGCCGACCGAGTCGAGCACACGGTTGACCGCTTCGATCGCGTTGATCTCCAGTACGACGGACGCGTTGAAACCGATTTCATTGAGCCGGTCGAGAATGCCGCGCGCGTCTTTAGGCGGCATGTCGTGGCGCACGAACGGATTCGCGAGAACGAGAATCAGGTCCTGGGCATGGGCGATCAACGGTGCCAATGGTGGGTTGCCCAGATAGCCGCCATCCCAGTACGGTATGCCGCCCACGCTGATGGTGCGAAACTCGCTAGGCAGGCATGCGGAAGCGCGCAATACGTCAATGGAAATCTCGGGGCGGGTGAAGATTGCGCGTTGGTTGGTTCGTACGTCGGTTGCGCAAATGAACAGTTGCGGGCCATCGCGCGTGGTATTGAGCGCGGCGAGATCCTGTTCGGGGAGGGCGGAACGAATCACCGGCCCGAGCGGATCGCGGTAAAACGGATTGCCGTAAGGCGAAGCGACGAGTCCCACGGCCTCCAGCATGATGGCGGCGGGATTCCAGTCGATATTCCAGCCGCCGAATGGGCCGGGTTCGGAAAAGCCGAGGAGCGCGTTGCCCGCCAGCGCACCGGCTCGCGATACCGCTTCCCAGAAGGCGCGCAGCATCTCGCGTGCTTTCGGTGCGCCGCTGGTTGCGAGACCCGCCGCGCACAGCGTCGCATTGATTCCGCCCGCGCTTGCGCCGCTGATCGCCGCGATATCGAGCGGGGTTGCCTGCGACGAAGCCTCCAGCAGACGGTCGAGCACACCCCACGTGAAGGCGCCGTGCGAACCGCCGCCTTGCAGGGCAAACGCGACCTTGGGGCCGTTCTGTCGCGTCGGGTTCCGGGGTTCCTCCATCGCCATGGCTCCTTCGCGTCTTCATCGCGTTCCCGGCAATCTTACGCGCACGCGAGGATACTTGCGTCGGAAACGTCGAGCTTTTAATGCTTCGTCCTGTCCCGCATGCCATGGCGGATCGCCCTGGATGCTGCGATACTATTTATAAGCGCGCGCTGCGTAACCTACTAAAACGGTCCATGACAAAGAGGTTGACTGACACAAACCGGTGTGCCGGGACGGCATCGCGAGCTCACAGCTTTTGTCCGGGGGTACCTGGATGAAACGGCATCTCGATCTGGATTCCCGAGGCGCGATCACGCTAAACGGGCTGGCGCACAGGCTGGGGCGTGCCCGTGAGCAACTGATGCATCGCTGGATCGCCGAGACCTCGGAGCAGGCCGCGCACACCGATGCGGACAGCGGGCAGGAACTCATTGGCTGTTTCGCCTATATGCTGGCCGAAGTATGCGCCGCCCTGCTGGTCGCCGAGAGCGACGCGTCACTATCCGCGCATGTGGCTGTCGCGTACCCCGGCAGGTTCTGGCCAGAGAGCTGGCGGGTCACGGATCTGTTTCGCAACATCGATCTGATGCAGCGCTTTCTGAAAGACGAGATCCGCGCGTATTTCGGTCCGGTTGCGGCTTCCGTCGACGTTCACATACGGGCACACGACATCGTCGAGCGCACGTTTCGCGCGATGATCGAAAACGCCATCGAGGCGCAAATGCAACGTCAGGCGGCCGAGGTGGCGGCGGCGCAGGACAGCCTGCACACGGCGCTGACCGCGCTGAAGCTCACCGAGGAGCGGCTGCGTGTCGCCACGAGCGCGGCCGGCATCGGCATCTTCGAGTGGTGTGGCGCCTCGCGACAAGGCGTGTGGGAAAACCGCCAGATGTACGACATCACCGGGCAGCCCGAGGAGAGGGGGCCGTTGACGGAAACCGAGTTCATGACGTCGGTCGTTCATCCCGACGATGTCGAACTGCTGAAATGCCATTTTCAGTCCCGGCTGGTCTCCGGCGAGCCGGTGCATGTCGCGTTCCGGCTGCACCGCGTAACCGACCGCGCGCTCAGAACCGTCGAAATGTTCGGGTATCTGCGTCCGCCCGTTCAGCAGGACGATTACACGTTCATTGGCAGCTTGTGCGACGTGACGGAGCGGACCGACGCAGAGGCGAAATTGCAGGACGCCGATCGCCGCAAGGACATCTTTCTGGCCACGCTCGCGCACGAGCTGCGCAACCCGTTGGCGCCCGTGCGTAACGCCGCGCATCTGCTGGGCCACGGCGCGGGAGCCGATCCCGCCAAACGTGAATGGCTGCGCAATGTGATCGAACGCCAGACCGGCCACCTGTCGCATCTGATCGACGACCTGCTCGATGTATCGAGGATCACCACCGGCAAGATCGAGTTGAAGCGCGAGGTCTTCGATATCAGGCTGGCACTCGACCACGCTCTCGAGATCACGATGCCGGCTGCGTTGCAGCGGCATCACGACATCGTGCGTCTGCCGCTCGCGCACCCAGTGTACGTCCACGGTGACCCGGCGCGGATCACCCAGACATTTTCCAATCTGCTGGATAACGCGATCAAATACACCGACGAGGGCGGCCGGATCGTCGTATGCGCGACGCTCGTCGGTCAGGAGGTATCCGTTACCGTGTCGGACACGGGCACGGGTATTTCGGGCGACGCACTGCCTCACGTGTTCGATCTGTTCGTACAGGGTTCCTGCCACGGCGAGCCGTCCAGGGGCGGTCTTGGGATCGGGCTCTCGGTGTGCAAGACGCTGACCGAGATGCACGGCGGGACCATTGTCGCCAGGAGCGAAGGCAAGAACAGAGGCAGTGAATTCGAAATACGTCTACCCGTTTGCCAGGGCAGCAACCAGCGGGCGAAGGACGGTGCCGAAGCAGGTCGACCGCCGTCCGATCCATTGCGTGTTCTGATCGTCGACGATAACAGCGATGCCGCGCTGTCGCTCGCAATGATTCTCGACGCGCACGATGTGCGCACCGCACACAGCGGGGAAGAAGCGCTTCAGATTGCCGCTGCCTTCGAGCCGCAGATCGTTTTCCTTGATCTTGGTCTGCCGGGAATCAGCGGCTATGAGGTTGCGCGTCGGCTGAGGGACCGTCAGGCGGCCGGCAAGCGCCTTGAAATCGTCGCCGTGTCCGGATACGGACAGCCTGAGGACGTGACTCGCTCAGCGGGAGCGGGGTGTGATAGTCATCTCGTCAAACCCGTCGATATCGAAGAACTGCTTGCGATCATCAGGCGAATGACCAGCGAAAATCCGTCCACCGCGTAGTTTTCGATCGACCCTCTTTGTGCGAGGCGGCGTTCTGGGGCGACGACGAAAAGCACTGTTCGGATTTCCCCGCTTATCAGTCGAATTCCCTCGCGGGAACGACGTGGCAATTTTCGCAATGCTCTACCATCAATCCATCCAGGAGGTAGTGATGTCACGGACTGTCAGGTTTGCCGAGGCCGGTGGGCCGGAAGTGCTTCGATTCGTCGACGAATCGGTCCGCGGCCCCGGCCGCGGTGAAGTTCGCATCAACGTGAAAGCGATCGGTCTCAATCGCGCGGAATCGATGTGGCGCACCGACCAGTACATCGAACCAGTCCGCTTTCCGGCCGGGCTCGGGTACGAGGCGGCCGGCATCGTCGACGCGGTGGGCGAGGGCGTCGGCGGTTTCGCGCCCGGAGACGAGGTCAATGTGATCCCGTCGTTCTCGATGAATCAGTACTTCACCTACGGCGAAGTCATCATCGTGCCGGACCATGCAGTCGTCAGGCATCCGAAATCTCTTTCCTTCGCCGAGGCCGCGTCGGTGTGGATGATGTTCGTCACCGCATATGGCGCGCTGATCGAAGATGCGAAGGTGGGCGCCGGCGACTATGTCGTCATACCGGCCGCTTCGAGCAGCGTTGGACTGGCAGCGATCCAGCTAGCGAATTACGCTGGGGCGACGTCGATCGCGGTCACGCGCCATGCTGGCAAGCGACAGCAGTTGCTCGACGCGGGTGCCGCACACGTGGTCGTCACGGACGAGTCGGACCTTGTCGAAGCGATCATGCGGATCACGAATGGCAAGGGGGCTCGCGTCGCTTTCGATCCGGTCGGCGGCCCGAACTTCGCGAAACTGGTCTCGGCGCTGTCCTTCCAGGGGATCGCGTATCTGTACGGCGCGCTAGACGAACGTGCCACGACGCTGCCCGTGCTGCAGATGATCGCCAAAATGATTTCCGTGAAGGCGCACAACATCTGGCTGACGAGTGGCGACCCGACGCGCCGAAAGGCTGCGGTGGAGTTCGTGCTCAAGGGGCTCGAAAGCGGCTCGCTGAAGCCGGTCATCGATCGCACCTTTGGGTTCGACGAGATCGTCGACGCGCACCGCTACCTCGAAACCAACGGGCAGTTCGGAAAGATCGTGGTAACGGTGTAGCCCGCGAACCGACATTGAGGTGAGGCAACGCGCTGCTTTTCCGCTTGATATTGTCGCTGGCCGCGTTTGCTCAGGCGCGGCCATCGCGAAGTGCTGAGGTCCAGTTCATGCAGCATGTGGCGGCATTGAGGTAGCGCATGACATGGCGATCCTTCGGTCGGATCGCGCATGCCGGCGTTGGTCTGGCTGTCGCGCGACCTTCATCAGGGCCCATCGGTACCGTTTCCACGCGTGCCCGGACCCACGCGTGTCAGGACACCACATCGGCCAGCGGCCGCCTCGGCGCGTGACTGACGCGCGGGCCGCGGCCGACGCGGAGCAGAAGCTGCGGAATCGCCTCCGTTCCCAGCAGCGTCCGGAGCCGCTCACGCAGCGGGTCCACTTCGATCGGCTGGTTCAGGTAGGAAGCGGTCAGTCCCGCGGACGCCGCGACCAGCAGCATCCGCTCGAGCGCCTGTCCCGCCGCGAGCCATGCCTCGCGGTCGTCGCGCATCGTGGCGATGCCGACCATCAGCGGCGAGCCTTGCACGAGGTGCTGATGCGTGGCGGGCTGTCCCGCGCCCACATCGAATACGCGGACGGCCAGGCCGACGAGCGGCGCCGCGAAGTCGAGCAATGCTCCGAGAGCGGTACCGTAGGCCGGCATGCCATCGTCGCGCCGGCGCGGGTGGATCCAACTGGCGAGCTCGCGACGGAAGCGTGGGTCCGCGAATTGCGCGTGATCGGCGTCGGCGATCAGTTGCGCAAGCGCCTCGCGCGCGGTCGTTTGCTCCACGCAACAGGCAATCGCGCCCTCGTCGTCGCAGGCGTCGCTGAGCTTGCGTTGCAGTGCCGCCGGAACGGCTTCGTCGACGAACGGCGCACGCGTGGTCACGCGCGCCGTCAGCGCGTCGAAGAGTTCGCACAGGTGGGGATCGCGGAGCCCGTCGCGCGACACGCGCACGAGCGCCACGATGTCGGGGTCGGCTTCCGATGGAAACAGCGTGATCGCATAAGCGAGACCGAGACGGCACAGCGCCACGCGAAGATTGAGCAACGCCGCGCCGCAGCTCATCAGAAGTTCGCGATCGAAAGGATCGACCACGGGAAGCGCGCGCATGCGGTCGGCGCAGATCTGTACGGTCTCGCCGTCGACGATGAACCGCCACGGTTGCGTGTTGTGATTCGACGGCGCGAGCACCGCATAATGCAGCGCAAAGCGCAGCTGCTGTTCCAGTGGCGTGGAGGCGTGGAAGTGCGGTTCGCCGATTTCCCACGCGTCATGTTGGGCGGCATCGTTCATCTCGAAGTCTCCTTTCGGATCGTTCCCGCGAGCACGCGGTTCGTGTCGTCATCGTGTCGCCGGGTACCGTGGCAGGTTTGCGGCAGGTCGACGTTTCAGATGTCTCGCGTACGCTTTGCGCGGGTCTCTCAGCGGAGAAGCGCTACAGGTCGTTTCCGTCGTCGAACAGCTTATGGCGGATCGCATAGCGAACCAGCCCGTTCTCGTTCGGCATCTGCATTTTTTCGAGGATGCGCGTCTTGTGCGTGCTGATCGTCTTCACGCTGACGCATAGTTCGTTGGCGATCTCGGTGATGCTCTCGCCTTCGACCAGGCGCCGGAACACGTCGAATTCGCGATCGGACAGCCGCTGGTGCGGCAGCGCGTCGGCAGGCTCGTTCAGGTTCTGGGCAAAGCGTTCGGCCATCGCGAGGCTGACATAAACGCCCCCTGACGCGACTTTCGTCACCGCGCCGACCAGTTCCGCGCTCGCGCTTTCCTTGGTCAGATAGCCGGACGCGCCCGCCTTGAACGCTCGCACCGCGTATTGCTGCTCGGCGTGCATCGTCAGCACCAGAATCCGCAGGCCGGGTTTTTCCTCCTTGATCTGCTTGATCAGTTCAATGCCATTGCGCCCCGGCATCGACAGGTCGAGCACGAGCACGTGGGCCTGCGTCGCGCGAATCAGCGCGATCGTCGTCGCGCTGTCGCAAGCTTCGCCGGCCACTTCGAAGCCGCTTGCCTGCTGCAGGATATGGCGCAGTCCGTCGCGCACGAGCGTGTGGTCGTCGGCCAGCAACACCTTGATCATGGGGTGATCTCTCCCGGTTGCATCCATTGCCAGGGAAACCTGACCGCAATCGCGAAATCGGCGTTTTGCGCTGTATCGATCCGCATGGAGTCGCCGAGCATGGGCGTGTTCGCGCACGCCGATCAATCCGAACGGCATTTCGTGACCGCTGGTTCCAACCGTCTCGCGATCGGCGTCTCGTTCACGATCCATTATCCGCTATCCGTGGCGGGCAGTCGGGCCGTTTGTGTGAGATGTCACTTCGGCCGTGTTTCGCCTTCGCATGGCGGCGACCTTATTCAGCGCTTCCTGAACGAGGCGGAAGGACGGTGTCGCGTTTCGCCGTGAATGGTTCGCATTGAGCGGACCGAGACGGCGCGGGAGTTGATGCGCGGCGCGCAGGCGCGCGGCGTGTACCGCCCCACGCCGCGCAGCAGCGTTCGTTCGGCACGGCGTCCTGTCAATGCGCCATTAGCACGGGCACCGTCATCGATTCGAGCATCGTCCGCGTAACGCCGCCCCACACGCGCTCACGCGCACGCGAATGGCCATACGCGCCCATCACGAGCAGATCGGCATGTAGATCCGACACCCGGTTCAGCAGCGTCGCGCCCGTGCCGGCGATGCCGAGGCGCGGCGTCGTCGAGAACGACGCGCGCACGCCGTGCGCTTCGAGCCATGCCGCGACGTCGATCGCGCTGGGTCCCGCTTCATGGTCGTGCGTGGGCTCGACGACGGCGACGCCAACGAAGCGCGCCCGTTCGAGCAGCGGCATCGCGTCGGCGATCGCTCGCGAGGCTTCGCGGCTGCCGTCCCACGCGATCAGCACGTTCTCGCCGAGCGTCGGCACGGCGCCCGCGCGCGGGATCACGAGCGCGGGACGCCCCGCGCCGAGCACGACCTCGCCGACGAAATGCCGGTCGACGTAGCTGGCGGGATCTCGCGGGTCGGGCTGGCCGAGCACCAGCAGGTCGGCGTGCCGCGCGTGAAGCGTCGTCACGGCGACGGGGGAGCCCTCCGCCGCGCGCCATTGCGCTGCGCGGCCGGCGCGCTCGGCCGGGGCGAGAAATGCATGCCGCGCCGTCTCGCGGCGATCGGTCGTCAGTGCGGCGCGTTGGGCAACGAAACCGTCGTCGGTGCCGAACAGCGGTTTCGCGAGGCCCTCGCACACGACATACAGACCGATCAGGTGTGCATCCCAACGCTGCGCAAGATCGAGCGCGAGCGCGACGCGAGTGTCGCAGCGGCGGCTGTCGTCGATGTGAACGAGCAGGGTCTTATAGCTCATGTCAGTTCCTTTTCGGCTGAGGCCGGGACGGAATGGTCGGCTGGTTCGACGCCTGCATGGGCCGGGATCGTCAGAACCGGGCAGCGGGCACTGCGCAGCACGCGCTCGGCGACGCTGCCGAGCATCAGTCGTTGAACACGACGGCGGCCGTGCGCGCCCATCACAATCGCGTCGGCGTGCCATTCGAGCGCCGCCGCGACGATGCGCTTCGCGACGTCTTCGCCAGGTGTCGAGGCTTCCACCGTGCGTGGCTTGTAGCTCATCGCCAAAGCGCCGTGACAGAACGTGGGGACACCGGCGTAAGCCCGTTGTCAAATGGAGTCTATGGGCCGGCCCGGCGCGACTATTGACGCAGATCAAGCGCGCCGATGCCGCACGCCAGTTGATGTAGGTCAAGCGCTGCCGGCTGCGCGCAAATACAGTGATGGCAGCGGACGTCGCGCCGTAGCGGTGCCTGCAGTTGCGTGCCGTCTGTGGAGGGCAACGATCACGGCCAGGGAATGTTCCGGTTAATCCGGGCTGAGTCCATACCCCGGCTCGGCGTGCGCGCTTCGCGCACGCAACGAGTGACGCCCAATTGGCGGACGGAGCGCCCAGTGTCTGCTGCTGGAGAAGGAACATGACCGAGCGTTGCAGGATTCTGATCGTTTACTACTCGCGAACCGGCACCACGCGACGTGTTGCCGAACTGCTCGCGTCCGAACTCGACGCCGACATCGAACCGATCCGCGAACGCGCCGGGCCACGATCGCGTGATGGCGCACGCGGCTACGTCAGATCGGTGATCGATGCGCTGTGCCATCCGCGCGCCGCCGTGATGCCGGCGCTGCTCGACGTCGCCGCGTACGACCTGGTCATCGTCGGCGCGCCCGTCTGGGCAGGCGGCGCGTGCGCGCCGGTTCGGGCGTGGCTGGAATCGAACGGAGGACAGATCCGTCACCTGGCGCTTTTCTGCTGCGAGGGCGCGCGCGGCAGCGGATCGGCGCTGAAGCAGATGTCGGAGGCGGCGGGCAAGACGCCGCTTGCGGCCTGCGTGATCAGCGGCAGCGATCTGTACCGCCGCAGGGACGCCGACAAACGCGACGCGTTCGCGCAGAAGATCAGGCAAAGAATGGCAGCGCGGCGGGAGACGGAGTGGCTGGTGTAGCGCGGGCGGTCGCACGCGCGGTCGGGAAGGATGCAACCAAACCCGCAGCGAACCGCGCAACGCGCCGAAGTCGGTGCGTGGATGACGGTGCACCGGCGTTGCGTCCGGTACCGTGAAAGCCGGCTTGTCGAGCTCCGGACGAATGACATTCGCGAGGTCGAAAGGGAAACGGTGACGCGCCGCGTCGTAGCGCCGTGCCGCTTCGTCATCGCGGTCGCGCGCGAAGGCGATGCGGCCATGCAGGCCAGCGCGAACAGAATCGAAACGATCAGGGCCGCTCTCAAGCTTGTCCTCGGAGGCCGTGGCTACGCGTCGCTCGCAAGGTTTGATCCGGATCAGCTTGCATGCTGGGCGGGCCGCTATCGTGAGGGAGTTGCGGAGCCGCTCGTCGAGCGCGCGATGCACGAACGTGCGCGCGCGGCGCAAGCAGCAGGGAGTCCCGATGAGCAGCAAGCTCAGTGAGATCGAAAGCCGCACCGCTTCGGCGAGGCAACTCGAAACGGTGATTGGCGCGATGCGCGGCATCGCCGCCGCGCGCGAGCGCGAGGCGCAGGCGCGGCTCGCGGGCATCCGCTCGACGGCGGCGACCGTCGGCGAGGCGATCGGGATGGTGCTGGCTGCCGCATCGTCGGCACATGCGGCGCAATACGCGCCACCGGAAGGCACCGCGCGCATTCTGATCGTGCTATGCACCGAGCAGGGTTTCGTCGGCGGCTTCAACGAGCATCTGCTGGCGCGCGTCGAACGATTGAAGGCGGACGAGCCGGGCGAGATTTTCATCGTCGGCACGCGCGGCGTGATGCTCGCCCAGGAACGCGCATTGCATTACGGCTGGTCCGTGGGAATGGCCTCGCACGCGGAGGACGTGATGCGCGTGGCCAGTCAGCTCGCGGACGCGGTGTTCGCGCGCTTTCGCGATCAGGCGTCGTCGCAGGTGTGGCTCGTGCACGCGACGCCCGGCCCCGGACTCGACGGGCGCATCGTGACGCGGCGGCTGGTGCCGTTCGATTTCACGCGCTTCAGGGTGGCGTCGCGCGGGCAGGCGCCGCTTTTGAACCTGCCGCTCGACGGCTTGCTGAGAGGCCTCACCGAGCGCTACGTGTACCTCGAACTGTGCGAAGGCCTGATGCAGTCATTCGCGGCGGAAAGCGCGGCGCGCGTCGGGGCGATGCTGGCGGCGAGCCGTCATGTGAAGGACCGGCTGCAGGAACTCACGCGCGACTATCGGATCGTCCGGCAGGACGAGATCACCGCCGAAATCGCCGAACTGGCCGCGACGGGCGCCTGCGTGCCGCCGGCTACGTCGGCACGGGGGCAGTCGTGAAGCGCGCCGCGTGCTGGCTCTGCGTGTCGCTGCCCGGTTCGGTGACGTGCGTTTGAGCCTCGGCGGTGGAGCACGGACCGTGTCGTCCGATCGTTCAACTGGGGTCAGCCGATTCCTACGACCGGCGACGACGGACTAACCCCATTTCCGCCGTCGCTGATTTAGATAACGCCAGCCGTTGCCGATAATAGATTCGACGACACGCCGCGATGTCCGGCGCCAAGGTCGGCGAGTTCAGGGAGGCGGCAATGAACGACACCATCATCCCGCTGCGCGCACTGGTCGAGAAATGGCTTGCGCCGACCGGCACGACACCGGCGCACGTGGTGCGCACGGGCCGCCTGGCGATCACCCGGGCGCGGTATGTCTGGCTCGAAGGCGCGATTTCTTCGAGACCGCTGACGATCGTATTTTTCCGGCACGGCAAGGGTTCGTGGGACGTGTTTCCGCCCGTTGAACAGGCACCGGCAATGAGCGCGCGCTACTTCTAAGCGCCCACCGGTATCAACGGATCTGGTGAAGCATCGGTCAGCCGTGATCGACGCGGACGCGACCTCGATCACGCGCGCAGATCAATGACCCCGCTTCGCGTCGGAACACGATCAGCGGGTCGCAAACGGCGCTGACTGCATCAGTGCAAGCACGGGTCGCCAGAACGCGGGGGAGTCGAACGCCGCCATCGGTACCGCGGTGTCGAATGACAAGGTCGACGCCTGTTCCGCCGGCGTCAGTGCGTCGGCGCTCGCGAGTTGACGCGCGAGCGTCGCGGTGTCGGCGTCGGACAGATCGCGCGGACCATGCCGGCGCGCTTCGATGCGTTGCGCGAGCACCGTTGGTTCGGCACGAAAGTCGAGAATGCGAGCCGGTACGCCAAGCCGTTGGGCGAGCGCGAAAAACGTGTCGCGGTGACGGAACTCGAGAAAGGTCGCGTCGACGATCGCGCTGTGGCCGCTTTGCAGCACGCGGTGCGCGAGTCGAAGAAGGTGGTCGTAGATCGCGTGACGTGCGGCTGGCGTGTAGTGTTCGGCGCCAGGCGAGGTTTGCGCGTCGGGCGCCGGCCGCGGACGCTTGCGTTCGGCATCGCTCGACACTCGCACCGCGCCGCACAGGTCCGCAAGGGCCCGGCTCGCGACCGATTTTCCCGAACCGGAGTAGCCATGACACAGCAGCAAAACGGGTCCCGGCTTCTGCGTTTGCGCCCGTGCCACCTCGAGGTAGCGCAGGGCCGGATCCGGGATGGCGACGCTGCGGCCCGCTACGTATCCCGCTTTCAGGCACGCGACCCACGCCCGCACCAGCGCGCGATAGGCGACGTACAAAGGCATCAGCGACAGCGCCGCATAATCGCCCGACGTTTCCAGCCAACGGTTCAACAGTCGATTGGCCAGACGGGGCTCCGCTCGCGCGCACAGGTCCATCACGAGAAACGCGACGTCCGCTGCGACGTCGATCCAGCGTAGCGCATCGTCGAAGTCGATACAGTCGAACATCGCGATTGCGCCGCGCCAGCGAACCACGTTGTCCAGATGCAGATCGCCATGGCAGCCCCGCACGAAACCCTCGGCGCGGCGCCGCCCGATCAGCGGCGCGAGTTGGTCGAGCTGTCGCGCGCACCACGCGGCAATGCCGGGCAGCGCGGGATGGCTGCAATTGGCCAGCAGCGCCGCGTTGATCGTTTCGATCTGCGTTCGCACCAGCGTGGCGCTGCCGTAGCGCGACGACGGCGCGTTGCGGGGCGCCCTCAGGTGATAGTCGGCGAGCCGCTTCGCCGCGCCGTCGATGTCGCGCGGCGTCAGTGCTCCCTTCGCCGCGAGACTCGAAAAGAGCATCGCCTCGTCGAAGCGGCGCATCTTGACCGCGTGATCGACTGTCACGCCGACGTCCCCGGGTGTCAGCACGCCGGCGTGGCGCGCAATCGGCAGCACGCCGGCGTAAATACCTTGCGCGAGTGGCCGGTTCAGACGGAGCTGGGCTTCGCAGCAGCGCTTGCGGGTCGCGGTGGCGGTAAAGTCCGCGAAACCCGGGGCGACGGGTTTGATGATCTTGTACGCGAAGCGCCCGGCGAGATACACGACGGATATGTGCGTTTCGACCCGGACGATCCTGCCCGCCGGATGACGGTACGTGCCCGGCCTGCGCAGCGTCGCGTCGAGTCCGCGCACGCTGCGGCGCGCGGCGCGGACCCGGTTGGCGAGATGCTGGATGCCGCGCATGCCTGCATTGGCGCGTGGTGAAGAAAGCTTGCGGCTCCGTGGCGAACTCATGCCGGACTCCACCTCGCGGGCAGCTGCGCGCCCATTTCTTCGTGGCGACCGCTCAAGTCGACCGAGCCCGCGACAACCAGACCGGAATTCGCGAAGAGCGGCACGCCGGGCGCGCGTTCGACGATCACGCTGCGGCCGCCGAAACCAGGCATGACCTTGACGGCCTCGGCGAGCGCATTGATGCCATCGAGCAGCCATTGCCGGGCGTCATGGTGAAGCACGAGCGTCTCATTCGGCACGGTTGACCTCAGCGTGGTGGGACGGCCGGCGCCCGCCTTGCGCGCGAGCCGGAATCGTCTACTCATTTAAGCCATCGGGTATGGTAACCGGCTTGATCTGTATCAACGAGGCGGTAGCCGGGCATCGCCAGTCGCTCGGCAACTGCCTGCACGCTTCCATACGAAATGGAGCGTGGGTCACCGATTGACCGCAGTCAAGCCGCGTGCGATCGTGGCAGCAACGCGCCGGTGGAGCAGCGGATGAAGCGATTCGATATTTTCAATGGCGATGCCGACGGCATCTGCGCGCTGCATCAGTTGCGGCTCGCCGAGCCTGCCGACACCATCCTGATCACGGGAGCCAAGCGCGAGATAACGCTTCTGCAACGCGCGAACGCGCAGCCGGGCGACAGCGTGACCGTGCTGGATATTTCGCTCGACTCGAACCGCGAGCCACTCATCGCGTTGCTGGATCTTGGTGTAAAGATCGACTATTTCGATCATCATTTCCCCGGTCCCATCCCCGCACACGCGCTGCTGACGACGCATATCGATACGTCACCGGATAGGTGCACTGCACTGATCGTGGACCGCCATCTTCAAGGCCGGTACACGCGATGGGCGGTGGTCGCGGCCTATGGCGACAACCTGCATCGGGCAGCGCATCGGGCCGCCAGTGCGTGCGCGGTGAACTCGTCCGATGAGCACAAACTGCGCGAACTCGGCGAAGCGATCAACTACAACGCCTACGGGGACAGCGTCGTCGATCTTGCCGTCGATCCTGTCGAGATGTATCGCGCCATTCAACCCTATTCGGACCCCCTCGAGTTCATTGCGTCGACCGGCGTGCTGCCCGAACTGCAGGCGCGACGAACGGAAGACCTCGAACTGGCCTTGGGACTCGCGGTAACGCGGCGGCTCGCCAATGGAACGCTGCACATTCTTCCCGACGCGGCGTGGGCGCGGCGCGTGCGAGGCGATTTCGCCAATCTCGTCGCGCGACGCGACCCGGCGCGAGCGCACGCGGTGCTGACGGCCGGCGCCGATGGCCGATACACGGCGAGCGTACGGGCTCCGCTCGATTGTCCGCGAGGCGCCGACGTCCTTTGCAGGAAGTTCGGAGGAAACGGCAGGGTCGCTGCCGCCGGTATCGACGGGCTCGATCGCGCGCGGCTCGACGAATTCGTGACAGCGTTCAGCGTTGCGTTTTGACGCGACGTTCGTGGAGCGGGTGACCGGTAATTCACCGCCGCATCGCAGTCGGCAGTGCGAATTCGCCAGGTGACGCATCGAGCGCGAGGTAGCGGCCATGGAAGCATGCCCCTGTACCGGCATCGCCGGCGAGACCCGTGAAAACTTCTCCGTTCAGGAGGACGCTTGATGCGGCCGATTGATGGCATAGTGGGTCTGGCAACGCGCACCAACGTTGCGGGAGGAAAAGCGATGGGCAACCTGTTTCGCGACCGCGCCGACGCTGGCAGACAACTGGCCCACGCACTGCGCGACTATCAGGGTCGCGGCGATCTGGTGGTGCTGGCTCTGCCGCGCGGCGGCGTTCCTGTCGCGTTCGAAGTTGCACGGGCATTGCATGCGAAGCTCGACGTTCTCGTCGTCAGAAAGCTTGGGGCGCCGCAAGACGAGGAACTGGCGATGGGCGCCATCGCGACGGGGGGCGCCCTTCATCTGGAAAGGTCGGTGCTTCGCGAACTGCAAATCAGTGACGCCGAATTGGCCGACGTGATCGCGCGCGAAACAGCCGAACTCGCGCGCAGGGAACTGGCGTACCGTGGGGAATGCCCGCCGGTGCCAGTACAGGGCAAGACGGTGATCGTGGTCGACGACGGCATCGCGACGGGGGCGTCGATGCATGCGGCGCTCGACGCACTCCGCAGCAGACATCCCGCTCGGATCGTGGTGGCGGTCCCGGTGTCGCAATCCGATGCGTGCACGGCATTCGAAGGAATCGCGCACGCGTTCGTGAGCGTGCTGCAGCCGGATTGGTTGATGGGGATCGGCGGGTTCTATGTGAATTTCGACCAGACGACCGATGAAGAAGTCCGCGCCTGTCTCGCCGCCGCGCGCGATTGGGAGCCCGAGCAGGGCTCGGACTCGGCCGGATGACGGCGCAACGAAGGCAGACACGGCGGCGGGCCGTGTCGAACATGGGGCATCTATCGACGGCTCACGTTCCGACCGACACGTACAAGAGCACGATCGGCGCCTTCGAACCGTTTGGTGTCGCCGAGCGTAATGGCGCGCCATAGGTGCAGCGCAAATCCACGAATCTCGACCATTGGACGCGCACGCCCGCGCCGACGCCCGCGAGCAGACCGGGGTTAGTTTCGGCCGGCTGGTCGATCGTGCTCCATACGCGGCCCGCATCGAAAAACACAAAGGGTTGCACGACTGCGTTGCTCGCGCCGAGCGAGATCGCAGGCGTGCGCACCTCGGTCTGAATGTTCCAGCCGCGATCGCCGAGCGTGACGTATGGGTCGTAGCCTCGCACACTGGACTCCCCGCCGAGCCCCATCTCCTCGCTCGGTAATAACGTGTTCGGCGTCCACTGGAACGTTCCGTTCGTGATCAGCGTGAAGCCAGCCCCAAGCGCGGTGGCACGAGACGCTGTCAACTGCATATAGACGTAGCGGGCCGTCGCGCCCTGCCGCGCGGCGTTAAATGCCGAATCCTGATTGTTGCCATCCAGTCCGCCCGGACTGGCGACGAGTGTCGCCGCGGCGTGCGCCGTGCCAGCCTCGGTCGGTTTGCTGATGTCGTAAGACAACACGAACTGATGTATGTGCGTATTCGAGTTGAAAACCTGGGAGCCGCCAAATTCCAGATCGTTGTTGCTGCGCTTGAAGTCGTATCCGATCTGGATCAACTGTGTCGTGTCCGTGATGGTCGGCAGACGCAAGTCGTAGCGAAAGCTGAGCTGCGCAGAAATGCCCGTTTGCCCATACGTGTCGGGCAACCGTGGCGTGCTCTGCGCGTAGACGCCGAACAACTCGATACTGTCGAGCCAAGGCAGCGGCGCCGTATAGTTCAGCGCGTGCGCGGTGAAGCGGGCGCGGTTCGGGCGGCCTTCGATATTCGGATTGCCGCTGAAAAAATCGTTGCTGGCCGTGAATTGATAGGCGATCTGCTGATCGAGACCAAGCAGGTTGCCGTAGCCTATGCCTGCAAAGAACCGATCACGGCCGAGCTCCGGCACGCCTTCATTGTCATAACCCGCGCTTACGCGAAGCGGCAGCCGGTCTTCGGTTTGCAACACGACGTCGGTCGTGTCGGCGGCCTCACCGGGCGCAAAAACAGCATCGACCCGTCGGTAAGGATTCGCGTTGAGCACCGCAAGTCCCTTCGAGACCGCCGATTGCAGGATCGGTCCGCCGGGCTCGAGCGGCATTTCACGTTCGAGAAGCCTGCTCGAAAAGTAGGTGTTGCCGCTGGCGTGAACCCGACCCAGTTTGAATTCGGCAATGGCGATACGCACGACACCCGAGCTCACGTCCTGTTCCGGCACGTAGACGTCGACGAGCGGCTTTCCCGCCGCCCGATAACGCGCGACCACGGCGCGGCGTATCTCGGCGAGGCGGCCGAAGGTCAGCGGCTTGTCGAGGTCCGTGGCGAAGCTCCGCAGGAAGGCGGCGTCGAGTACGGGCAATCCTTGCGCGACGATACGACCTTGCTGCCTCGGCGATGCCGCCGCGGACGCGCCGGCTGGTTCGAAGACGAGCCCGGCAAGCCGCTCGACAGCGATCCGTGCGGACTCGGCCTGCGCTTCCGGGGAGGAGGGTGACGACGCGCTTCGCGGCGCCTGCGGTGCGGGTTGCGGCGCGAGGTCGCGCCATGCCTGTGCCGCTACTGGTGAGGTCTGCATGATGCCCGCAATGCACGTTGCGATCATCAGGACAGCAGTGCAGGCGGCGGATCGCGATTTCATCGATCGCTTATATGCAAAGCGCTGTGCCTATTGGCAGGCTGGCCGCAGGCTGCGGCGACCAGCAGGCCGCCGCCCTCAACCCGATGTCGCGCATGCAATACGAGCCTTCCGTCGTTCATGGCGATACCTATTAACGGGTGTGGTGCATCGAATCCGGAGCCGCACGTCGAAATTATTCTAGTCGAAGCGCCCGCGCCAGTTTCCAAAAGCGATCCGAACCCTCTTTACACCTCGCGAATGCTATCGAGGAAACATTTAGTAAGGGTTTCCACTATATGTACTGACCCGCGTCTTGTCTTTACTCTTCTAGACTTGTCATACAACATGCGCGATGACGATTCTCTCGTGCGCCTACAACTATTTGTCCGGAGGGGACTCCATGTCCAAGCTGTCGTGCGATCTTGATAAAAATGCGCCCGCAACGGGCGACACCTTGCGCATTTCGCGCCGTGGCTTCATTGGCCTCGGAGGCGCGCTCGCCGGCAGCGCACTCCTGCAGGCTTGCGGCGGCGGAGTTTCCGCTTCCGCGGCAGGCGGAAGCAGTAGTTCCACGCCAGCGACGGGAAGCACGCCGTCAACGGCTGCGGCCGACCCGATCTGGGGTCCCAACGGCTCAGCGACGAACATCATTAATGCGCTGCAGAAGATCACGCAGAGCGCGTTCCCGGCCGTCGATTTCCAGGTCGAGCAGTACGGTGCGCAACCGTGCGCGGTCATTGCCCAGGCCAACCCCTACACCGGCAGTTCATCGCCCCTGAGTACGGGGGCCGGCGCGACCAACGCACCGGGATCGTTCGATTCACGTCCCGCTTTCCTCGCGGCAATCGCGGCCTGCAGTGCAGCCGGTGGCGGCCGGGTCGTGGTGCCGGCGGGCACGTGGTATTGCGCGGGTCCCATCGTGCTGCAGAGCAACGTCAACTTCCATCTGAGTGCGAACTGCACGATCTATTTCAGCCCGAATCCCGCCGACTATGCGAAGGACGGTCCGGTCAACTGCGGCGCCAACGGCAATCTTTACTACAGCCGCTGGCAGGCGAACGACTGCCTGAACTTCGGCTCGCCCGTGTACGCGCGAAATGCGAACAACATCGCGGTGACTGGCGAAGGCCCGACCTCGGTGCTGAACGGTCAGGCGATGACGTCGTTCGCCGGAAGCGGAAACACCAGCACTTGCTGGTGGACCTACAAGGGTTCCAGCGGCGCATACGGCTGCGCGGGGTCGACCACGCCGTCCCAGGCCTATACGAACCCGAACAACGTCGATCTGATGGTGGTCGCCCCCACCATTTCGGCCTCGCTCTACACGCTATTGACCAATCCGGCTACGCCGTGGCAGCAAGACCAGAACTACCTGCCGGCGCTCTCCGAAGCGGGCGTGCCGGTCGCGCAGCGAGTCTTTGGTCTCGGCCACTATCTGCGGCCGTGTATGGTTGAGTTCATCGGTTGCACGAACGTGCTGATGGAAAACTACCGAACCAACAACACGCCGTTCTGGCAGCATCATCCGACGGACTGCACGAACGTCGTGATCCGTGGCGTGACAGCCGACAGTATCGGACCGAACAACGACGGCTTCGACCCCGACGCCTGCAACACGGTGCTGTGCGACAGCGTAACGTTCAACACCGGCGACGACTGCATCGCGATCAAGTCAGGCAAGGATCTCGACACGGAGTACGGACCCGCGCAGAACCATGTGATCCAGAACTGCATGATGAATAGCGGTCACGGCGGCATTACGCTCGGCAGCGAGATGGGTGGCGGCGTGCAGAACATCTACGCGCGCAATCTGACCATGCTCAATCAGTTCTGGGCAACGAATTCGCTGAACATTGCGATCCGTATCAAGACGAACATGAACCGTGGAGGCTACGTCAAGAACTTCTACGTGAACGGCGTCACGCTCCCGCACGGCGTGAGCCTGACAGGTGGAGGCTACGGCAGCAAGATGCTGACGGGCAGTCCGATCAACGGCACCGTGCCCATCGGTGTGGCCACCGCAACCGCCGCCAACCCGTCCGCGTCTCAAGGCGGCCTGATCACGTTCGATTGCGATTACCAGCCTGCCGCCGATGCGATTCGCACACGCCCCGCGCTCATTGACAACGTCAACATCACGAACGTCAATGCTTCGAACGTGACTTTGGGCAGTACAACCGGCTCCTGTTTCCAGGCCATCGTTGCACAAGGTCCAGTTGCGTTCGACTACAACGGTCCGGCGCCTGCGCCGAGCGTACCGGCAATCACGGGAGTGACGATTTCCAACTGCGACTTCGGCACGCCTGTGGCCGCAGGCCCCGCGAGCGCCAGCACGCCGGGTCCGATCTACCTCTACAACGTGCACGACATTACGTTGCAGAACGTGATCATCGCTGGGCAGACGCTCAATCAGACGCTGTCGGATCCGCGTTAAACACGACGCACCAAAGAGCGGCGAGGCGCCGCTCTTTGGCGTCGCACAGCTAAAGTGAAGTCGTCGCGCGGGGGGCTCTCAAGACGAGCCACATTGCAGCTCGCTCATTAGGCTTGCCGCGTAGGCCGGAAGATTCGCCGCTGGCTGTGGCGCGGCGAAGTAGTATCCCTGAACGATCTCGCAGCCGGCCTCGGCAAGAAAAGCCAATTGTTCCGCTCGTTCGACGCCTTCCGCGACGACTTAGAAACGCAGATTGCGGGCGAGTGCGATGATCGCACCGATAATCGTCTCATCCACGAGACTGCTGCCAATGCCGCGGCTGAACGGCATGTCGATCTTCAGACGGTCCGCGTGAAAGCTGCGCAGGTAAGCCAGGCTCGAGTAACCGGCGCCGAAGTTGTCGATCGCTATGGACACGCCAATGTCGTGCAGGGCGCGCAGGGTGGGCAGGGCGCCCGGTGCAACCAGGCCTCCTTCGGTAATCTCCAGTTCGAGCCGGTCCGCGGCCAATTGTGACGCCGCAAGAGCACGACGCACGACGGCGCCGAAATCACTCGAAGTAAGCTGGCTGGGCGACACGTTGACCGACATGCGCAGCCCCGGCAGCACTTCCTCCCAGCGCTTTGCCTGTGCACAGGCAGTTTGCAGTACCCATTCTCCGATTGACGCAATCAAACCGATGTCTTCGGCCAAGGGTATAAACGTCGTTGGGCTGACCGTGCCGAAGTCCGCGTCGTGCCATCGGATGAGCGCCTCGACTCCAGTCAGCCGGTAGCTGCGTATGTCCACTTGCGGCTGGTACGCCAGTTCAAAGCCGTTCTGCTCGACGGCGTTGCGTAGCTTGTGCGATAGCGCGATACGCTGAGTCGCCGCATGCGCGAGCGAAGGGGCAAATCGCTCGACGCCGTTACGCCCGCCTGCCTTGACGCGATACATCGCAAGGTCTGCATGTTTCAGCAAAGTTTCGCACTCAGTGCCGTCTTGCGGATAGCAGCTGACCCCGATGCTCATCCGGACCCGCAGTTGCATGTCGTCGATTTGCACTGGCTTGTCCAGCGCTTGCGCACGCGCGTCAACAGCGCGGAGAGTTCGTCATCGTCGGTTGAACCCTTCAACATCGTCACGAACTCGTCGCCGCCATATCGCTTCACCACGCCATCCGTTCCGACCGATGTCGACAACCGCCGCGCAACTTCTTGCAACAGGCGATCGCCTGCGCCATGGCCCAGGCTGTCGTTGATATCCTTGAAATGATCGAGGTCGATGAACAGCAGCGCGAATTCGTGACCATCGAGAATCGCCGTGTCAATCAGCTCACGCAGCGTCACGCGGTTCGGCAAATCCGTCAGCCCATCGCGACGTGCCTGCCTGACCAGTAGATCGCGCGACTCAATGAGTTCCGTGAGGTCGCTCACCACGCTGATGTGATGCGTAACCTTTTCCGCCTCGTCGCTCACCGGTGCCACGTACAGCTGATACCAGAACTCTGTTCCGCTCGCGCGCCGGCTGTTCGTCAGCGTGGTTGCCTCGCGTTTCTCGGCAACAGCGGTACTGATCTGTTTCCACAATCCAGGTGTTTCCGGCCGCGCGGAATGATCTGCGATCTGCGGGCGCTCGCCACGCGACCGGCTGCACACCGCGCCGCCTGGCTGGACGGAGAAGATTTGAAACGTGAGCCGCCAACAGCTTGAGATTTCACCAAGAGTTTGCGCGTAGAATCCATTCACGAATCCAATACGCCAGCGTCCGGCCAGCCATGTATGCCACGTCACGATACGATGCAGCTGCGTGTGTTATCCACTGGCTTGCCGTTGTCGCGGTCGTGCCTACCGTTCGTCGATGGGCACACATCGGGAGCGCTATAGTGAAAAGCTCTGCCACACGCTACGGTTCAATTGCCCAATTCCTCCACTGGTGCACGGCAATTGTCGTGCTCGTGACGTTCATGTATGGGCCCGGCGGATCTGAACAGCGCGTCTACTCTTCGGTGCACGAGTTCGACCGGCGACTGCACGAGACTTTGGGTTTGTGCGTGTTCGCGCTCACCCTCGTCCGCCTGCTGTGGCGAGCATACGACGCGCGTCCCGAGACACCTCCAATTTCTCGCTGGATAGCTGTGATGGCAACAACCGTTCGATGGATGCTGTATCTGCTTCTCCTCGCGCTTCCGCTTACCGCCATCTCGGGCGCGTGGCTCGAAGGGCATCCGTTGACGCTGATCGGCGGTTACGATATTCCGCCTTTACTCAGTAGTTCGCATGGAGCAGGCTCAGCCCTCGCATCGCTGCACGCGTGGCTCGGCGACGCCATTATGTGGCTTGCGGGGTTGCACGCATTCGCGGCTATTTTTCATCATGCCTTCCTTAAAGACGACGTCCTGATCGCGATGCTTCCACGCTGGTTTCCGGCGGGACGGGCACGTACTGGCCGATAAGCCCCGAATGCCACGAGGCGAGATTGGGCGACGATGGTCCTTGAACACCCGTGGTTGGCCCGCCAGCTTCACCGAGAATCAGGTCGCTTGCGTTCCCCAATGATCCTGTCGACACAACGGAAATCAATGTTGTCCGATGCTCAGTGGCCGATCCTGTCGGTGATCTTGCCGGCGAGGAAGATGCTGGCTGAATCGAAAATCGGCAGACCGTCTTTGGGAGAGACGATATTGCCGCTAGCATCATGGTTGAGCCTCGTCCTGGTCACGTCGAGCATCGCCATCACGGCCACTGGAATCGTACGTTCGCCGAAGGTATATCCGTTCAGCTTGAACATTCGACCGTACGGCATCAGTTCGGGAAACTGTCCGCCCGCGTGACATGCCACGCAGCTTTGCCCTGTTTGACGGGCAAATATAGGCAGCGCTCGAACTACCGCTAGATCTTCATGCGCTGCAGAACGCGGTCGCCGGCGACGAACTGATGAAACATCACCGCTGCGATATGCAGGCAGATCACGCCGAACAGCACCCAAGCGAGGACGCCGTGAACATCGCCCATCGCATGTCCGAATGACGAACCCGGTGCCGACAGTGAGGGCAACGAAGCAAGTCCGGCGAGGCGGACCGTCCACGTGCGCGACGAAGCGTTGATCCAGCCGAGCAGCGGCACCAGCACGAGCAGCACATACAGCGCGAGGTGCGTGAGCTTCGAAGCGGCGCGAAACAGCGGCGGCAGGTTGTCCGGCGGCGACCGATGAGTCACGCGCCACAGCACCCGCAACACCATCGCTGCGAGCAGTGCGGTGCCGACGCCAAGGTGCCAGGCGATTTCGCCGTCCGGCACGGTATCGCGGTGCACGTCCGGCATCGTCCAGCCGATCACGAACTGCGCGGCAACCAGCCCGACGACGAGCCAATGGAGCAAACGTGCGACGATGTCATAGCGGTGTTCAGTGGAGACTTGCATAGGGGAGCCTGTGAGTTGGATTCAGTCGAAACAGATCGTACACGGCCGCGCCTTAAGGCCAGGTTAAGGGGCAGTCGCCAAGGCCGCCTGTCTGCGCCGCTCCAACCACTCGAAGACCGCCATCCCCGCAATCATCGCCGCCACGAACACCCACGCTTTCACCGACCCGAGTCCGAGCGCAACGAGCGCCGGGCCGGGACAGAACCCTGCAATTCCCCAACCGACGCCGAACGCGAGGCTGCCCACCATCAGCCTTCGCGTGACGTGCGTTGACGCGGGAATCTGCATCGGCAATCCGAGCAGCGACTTGCCGCGGCGCTTCGCGATCGCGAAGCCGATTGCTGCGACAGCCACCGCGCCGATCATCACGAACGCGAGCGACGGGTCCCAGCGTCCTGCGAAATCGAGGAAGCCCAGCACTTTGGCGGGGTTGGCCATGCCCGACAACAGCAGGCCGAAGCCGAACAGCAGCCCGCATACGAATGAAACGACTGTTGCCATCCTATGCTCCGAGAAGATGTCGCGTGATATAGACGGTGACGAAACCGGCCGCCATGAACGTCGCCGTCGCTACGAGCGAGCGCATGGCGCCGCGTGAAATCCCGCACACGCCGTGTCCGCTCGTGCAACCGCTGCCATAGCGGGTGCCGATGCCGACCAGAAAGCCGGCCGCGATCACGGCCGGCCACGACGCGTCGACGGTGATCGCGACGGGCGCACCGACCGCGCGCGCGATTACCGCGGCAGCGACCAGCCCGGCAACGAAGGCGACGCGCCATGCGCCGTCTCGCCTGGTCCAGCGCAGCAGGCCGCCGACTATCCCGCTGATTCCGGCGATGCGGCCCAGCAAAAGCACCATCGCCGCAGCCACGGCGCCGATCAGCAGGCCTCCGCACAGGGACGCGAGCGGGGTGAAATGGTCGAGATCGATCATCGTTCAGGTTGACTGTCGTGTGGGTTGGAGGGAAGCGGCAGCGCTCAAATCAGCGCCGCTTTGACCAGCAGGCCGAGCGCCACGCAGACGAGGATGCTCGCAAAGCCCAGTTGCACCTGACGCGCGGCGATGTGATGCGATGCAAGCCGTCCGCTGAGCATACCGGCGGCGGTGGCGCCAGTGAACCACAACGCGACTTCGAGTGGAAGCGTTGCGCCGTGCGTGGCCGTCGCGAGAACGCCGCCACTGTCGACGAGTGCGATCACCATCAGCGAAGTCGCGACGATACCGTGCATCGACAGGTCCGTCAGCTTGCGCATCATCGGCACGATGATGACGCCGCCGCCGACACCGAGCATCCCCGTCATCAATCCCGTCAGCGAACCGGTGGCCGCGAGCGCGGCTGCGGTCGGCCAGGTCCAGCGAAAGTGGCCGGTCGCCGGGTCGACATGCGCGACGCAGATTGACGATTGTGCCTCGCGCGACGCGCGCCGGCGGCGGCTGATCGAAACTGGCACCTTCAGGCGCCTGTCCGGCTCGTCGCGGCCACGCACAAGCCGCTCGAGCGGAGGGTCGCTGACGGCCAGTTCCGTGCCGATCTGTATTTCCGGATCAGTGCGTTTCCGATTCATTTGCCCGCGGGGCGCGAGCGTGTCGACGACATCGCGCTGCTCGCGGATTCGATCCTGCGGCGCATTGCGTCGGCGCGCGCCGGATCGTCGCATAAAGCGTCGATTTCCACGGATGCGATGGCGCTCCCCCCTCACACGGTCAGTGGCTTAGCTGCAAGTGAAACTGCTTGCCGAGTTCACGTCTCCGCTGGTATAGCGGGCCACCTTCGGATACGCGCAGAGCGGACGCGTGCGCCCGGCACCCCAGCTAGTCGGCACCTCGCTATTCGGTATCGCGTTGGTCGTGTCGCGAGCCGTTGCGATGACCCGGTTCGGCGCTTGCCCTTGCTCGACCCATGCCACCATAGGCGTCAGCATGTCGAACTGATCGGCAGTCGGACCGCCGCTGCAGTGGTTCATCCCTGCTACCGTGAAGAGCCGGGCGAAATTGCTCGCGTCACCGCCACTAGCCGTGGACAAGCGCTGATACCAGTCGGTCGTATCGTTCGACGAGAACACTGGATCGCTCGTCCCGTGATAGACGATCAACTTCGCGCCCCGGCTCCTCAGACCGCTCAAATCAGTCTCGTTCGGCGGGGTCATGAATGACCACGAAGACTCGGAATAGACACCGCTCGTTGCGAAGATCTTCGGCGCGTCACTGTCCATGTTGAAGTTCAGAGCGTAGGCGCCGATGGAGCTGAGCAGCGAAGCGCTCTGCGGCGGCGACGTAAATACGAAGGCCGCCGCGGCCGGGTCAAGGCTGATCGAATTGCCTTGCTTCCACGCGGCCCAGCCTGATCCGTTGACACCGACGTCATACGGAAAGCTCGCATAGAGCGCAGTGCCAGCGCTATTTTTCGCCCCAGAAAAAATATTCCCAACGGCTTGCTTTTGAGCCGCCGTAAGACAGGTGCCGTCGCGCCCATTGCTCGAACATGTCGGTACGTCCGTGGCCAGGTCGAAGTTCGCCTGGCACGCTTTGATGTCTTGCACCATCCCGTCCGCTACACCATCCAGCGAATCGCACTTCGCGATGATCTTCGACGCGATGAGCTGCCTTTCAGCAGTCGTCAAGCCGGTGGTGATATCGGCAATTCCGGACGACGTTTTGGCGGTCGCGACGGTAGCTAGCTGTTGTGCGCTCCACATCTGCCCGATCGCCGCCTTTGGCAAATGAAAGCCGGGATCGCCGGCAATGATGCCGTCGTAATCCGCGAAAGACCTGGCTGCCGCCACCATCGCATGACGGCCGCCGTTCGAGCAACCTTCGAAGTAGCTGCGGTCGGGGCCCTTGCCATAGGCCAACTTGATCACCTGCCTGGCCATTGGCGTGAGCGTAGCAACGGCGTTATAGCCATAATCGAGGCGCGCCTGGGGATCGAGACCAAACAGCGGGTTTTGCGACCCGGAATGACCTGCATCCGAACTGATCACGGCGAAGCCCATGTTTAGAGCGTTGTTCAGCGGGCCCCCGCCACTGAGCACCCCCGTCGCCGGTGTCACATTACCGTCGAGACCACCGTTGGCCTGATAGAAAAAGCGACCATTCCACGCGATAGGTAGCCGCATTTCAAAACCAATCGCATAAGTTTGGCCGTCAACGGCGCTCGTGCGTTGATTCATTTTCCCTTCGATCACGCAATGTTCGGGCACGGACTTTCCCGCCACCGTGAGCGTTCCGGCCGGCACGTCGGTAACGGACGTGAACGTCGTGGCCGCAAACGTCAACCTGGCGGCGAGCGCGCTGCAGTTTCCTGACAGCGTCGCGGGTTGTGCTGCGGAAAGCTGAGGCAATTGTGTCGCACTGGTGGAGAGCGAGTCGGAACCGCCGCCGCAGGCCGCCAGCATCGCGGACACTGCCGATACGCACATAGCAATTGAAGTTCGTTTCATTCTCGCCCCCTATCAGAACATGTGTTTAATGCCGACCATCACGCCCGTTTGACCCATGCCCGCGCCTGGCGTGGTCCCACCGCCGCCACCGCTGACCGAATAGCGCGCCTTCGCGCTGTTCGCGAGATACGCAGCCTGCGCATAGACCGACGAACGCTTGCTCAGAAGATAGGTGGTGCGTAACGTTCCCATCGTGGCGCGGGTATCGTGGTCGCTATTGATGATCCGAAACACTTCGCCATCGAGGAGGAATGCAGGCGTGACCATGTACGAAGCGCCGAGGAAGAACAGATCCGAACGGATATTCGGTACTGTCGGCGACTGGGTCACTACGCGGCGTCCAATCCAACCTGCGCCGATCTTCGCGCCTGCGTACTGCGCATAGGCGCTCAGTTGGGTACGGGCGTCCTTGTCCGCGGCGTTGATGAGAGGTGTCGGCGCAATTCCGTCGAAGAAGTTGGCGGCTGCGGTCGCGCCGCCGCGTTGCTCCTCGTACGACGCAGCCGCGCCGAAATATTGAGAGTCGTACTTGAGCATTGCGGACCAGTCGCGGCATTCCGTGGCGTGGCCTGGAACCGAGCCGGTACAGGTTCCTTGTCCCGGCGAGTTGCCGGTACCCGCCGCGTCCCGTCCGAATGAATAGCCCGCGCCCAGCGTAAAGCCCTTGTACGAGCCAAGATAGGTGATGGAGTTGTCGGCGCGTGCGTTGGGCACATAGGCATCCAGGGAGCCCATGCCGTAAATGTCCGGACCGATGATGTCGGCGCCCTGAACCGCAAGATAGGTCATCGTGTACTGACGGCCGAACGCGAGCGTTCCGTACGGGCTTTTCATGCCGACGAATGCCTGGCGTCCGAACAGCCTCCCGCCCTGTCCAGAACTGCCGTCGCGCACGTTAAAGCCGCTTTCGAGCGTGAAGACAGCGCTGTAGCCGCCGCCTAGATCTTCGTTGCCGCGCAGCCCCCAGCGTGACGGGAACTCTCCGGTAACGGATGGCATGCGAAAGACGCTGTCGCCCTTCGCGTTCGCGTGCGAGACATACTCGATCCCCGTGTCCACGATGCCATACAACGTGACGCTCGATTGCGCAAAGGCTCCAGTGCTCAGCGCGCATAGCGCACCGAACATGAGAACGTGAGTCGACTTCAATTGCATGGTGATGTCTCCAGACCAGTTGTATGTTTTTTTGTTGAACTGCGATTGAGGGATCTTCGGTTTCAGGCGATTGCGGCGATGAGCGTGACGGGGATGCTGGCGCCGATCACCGTTGATGCAATATCAGGCAGGCTGATATAAAGAACAAAATAAGGCGCGTCCTGGAAGACGCGCCTGTCCGTCGCGATAGTTCCATATTTGATATCAGGTATCCTGACAACGCAAGCATGAAATGTTCGGTAGATACCCTATGCAGCGGGATGGATGCGAGGCGAGCATTGATTGGTGACGGCCGCCCTTCCGACGTGCAGCGCAAACTGTACGAGCTCGCCTACGCGCAGGTCCACTTCAATATGGACGCTCGCCGGCTCGCTGGTGTCGCCCACGCTGGCGCTGCGCATGCGGTGGGGCGAAGCTTGCCCGCAGGCCATCTTGCGTATCGAGCGCGATGTGCTCGAGCGTCATGCACAGCGTCATTTCGGCGACGCGGCGGGTGGGGCAATCGAATTCGAGCCAGAATTCGCACTAACGTCGGCACAGGGGTGTGCCTGATGCAGTTGCTGCCGATGCTCGCGGAAATCATGAGTACGGAAGCGCATCCGCTGCGCTATCCACTCGCATTTGAGCAGTTCGAGTCGACACTGCTGAACGCGCTTATCTACGGTCAACCGAACAGCGTACGAAGCGGCATGACGCGCGAGCGCAGACCGCTTGCGCCGTTTTATGTACGACGGGTGGAGGAATACATCCGTGCGCATTTGCAGGAGCCGCTAACGATCGAGCGGCTCGCGCTGACGGAGTGTGGGCTGACGATGCATCCTGAAAAGTCAAAGATCGTGTATTGCAAGGACAGAAGTCGCACCCAAACCTACCCGAATGTGACCTTCTGGAGTTGACCCGCTTTCGTGGACACCTATCCTTTGGAACAGGAGGTGTCCATCATGGGTAAACGCCTACTTTGTAAAATACTTTTTCTGAAAATGAAATAATCAGAATTTATCGGCGCAAAATTGTTAATTGCCTGTACGCATTGAAGGGCAATCTCATGCAGGCACGGACGAAAGGGGCCGTCATCGTTAGCGCACGTAAACGTCCGAATCTTGACGGGGGATTATTCATCCGACAGCGACAACTGGCAACGGTGACCGTGGATTCCGGGCTTTCATGTATGCGCTGAACACGTAGGCCGAGGGCAATGGGCGCGTTCGACATTCAGTCCGCACACCTGCTCAACACTCCACACAACCACAATCACCAGAAAGATCGGGCAGTAGCCCCACTGGGTCCGGATGCCACAACAGCCCAAAGTACCATGCGGCGGGCCTCTCCCGAGATAGGCGATGCACATCGCGCATCCTTCACGCGGATTCCGGCTTTTAAATCAGTTTTCGATATTCTGGATATCAAACAATTGATGTCTCGTCGGGCGAGTGGGTATTCGCAGTCGATGGAGCGTGGCTCGCCAGAGCGGTCCGTCACGAAGACCAATACACTGACAAGGTTATATATACAGGTCTAGAATGAAATTGGCGTTGGGCCGTTCGCGAAATACTTCTCCCGAAACGGAAAGCGATTCGCGACGTGGCCAGGAATCCCCACACAGGACAGTGTCGCTCACTCCAAACGTGCGGTTTTCGTTTCGATGTAATCTGGACCAAAAGGGTCCTGATTAAAACGGGAGATGTTCCGATGTTGCGCATGAGCAAACTTGCCGATTACGGCACGGTGATCATGACTGCGATGGCGCGCGATCCCGATGCCGTCCACAGCGCAAGCAGTATTGCGGCGGCGACCGGGGTCGCGATGCCTACGGTGTCAAAGGTGCTGAAAGTGCTGACGCGCGGTGGTGTCGTGGAGTCGCTGCGCGGCACAAACGGCGGCTACCTGCTGCCGCGGCCGCCCGCGCGGATCACGCTGGCGGAGGTGATCGCCGTCGTCGACGGCCCGATCGGGATGACCGAATGCAGCACTACGCCAGGCCTGTGTATCCAGGAGGCGGCGTGCGCGGTGCGCGCCAACTGGCAGAAGGTCAATCGCCTGATTTACGAAGCGTTGCAGCAGGTCACGCTGGCGGACATGGCGGGCCCCACCTTGCGCGCAGTCGATATCAGCGCGATCCGCGCGCGTAGTATCCCCAACCATCGCGCGGGCGCGACGCCCGCGCCAAGTCGATTGACGGAGGCCACGCATGAGCGCATCCACAACCGGTTTCGATGAACTGATCAGCCGCGAATACCAGCACGGGTTCGTGACTGATCTGCAGGCCGATGCGCTTCCGCGCGGGCTGAGCGAGGATGTGGTCCGGCTCATTTCGGTGAAGAAAGACGAGCCGGCGTTCATGCTCGAATGGCGACTCGCGGCCTATCGCCACTGGCTCACGATGACCGAGCCGCATTGGGCGACGGTCGAACACCCGGCGATCGATTACCAGAACATCATCTATTATTCCGCGCCGATGACGCAGAAGAATCGTCCGAAGAGTCTCGATGAAGTCGATCCGGAACTGCTGCGTACCTACGAAAAGCTGGGTGTGCCGCTGAGGGAGCGCGAACTGCTGGCGGGCGTAGCGGTGGATGCGGTATTCGACAGCGTGTCGGTAGCAACTACGTTCCGCGAAAAGCTGGCGGAACTCGGCATTGTGTTCTGTTCATTCTCGGATGCCATACAGCATCATCCCGAACTGGTGCGAAAGTATCTCGGCTCGGTCGTGCCGCACACCGATAATTTCTTCGCCGCGCTTAATTCCGCCGTGTTCAGCGATGGCTCGTTCTGCTATATCCCGCCGGGCGTGCGCTGCCCGATGGAACTGTCGACCTACTTTCGTATCAACGCCCAGAACACCGGGCAGTTCGAGCGCACGCTGATCGTCGCGGACAAAGGCGCGTACGTGAGTTATCTGGAAGGCTGCACCGCGCCGATGCGCGACGAAAACCAGCTGCATGCCGCTGTGGTCGAGCTGGTCGCGCTGGAAGGGGCGCAGATCCGCTATTCGACCGTGCAGAACTGGTATCCGGGCGATGCGTCGGGCAAGGGCGGCATCTACAACTTCGTGACCAAACGTGGCGACTGCCGCGAGGCCAATTCGAAGATTTCATGGACTCAGGTGGAAACCGGTTCGGCGATTACGTGGAAGTATCCGAGCGTGATCCTGCAGGGCGATAACTCGGTCGGTGAATTCTATTCGGTGGCACTGACCAACCACTATCAACAGGCCGATACCGGGACGAAGATGGTTCACCTCGGCCGCAATACGCGCAGCACGATTCTGTCGAAAGGCATTTCGGCGGGCCGCGGAAAGAACGCGTATCGCGGCCTCGTGAAGGTCGGCCGTGCGGCGGAAGGCGCGCGCAACTACACGCAGTGCGATTCGCTTTTGCTCGGAAACCGTTGCAGCGCTCACACATTCCCCTACATCGAGGTCAAGAACCCGACCGCGAAGGTCGAACACGAAGCATCGACATCACGCATAGGCGAAGACCAGTTGTTCTATTGCCGGCAGCGTGGGTTGTCGCCGGAAGATGCGGTGTCGATGATCGTGAACGGCTTCTGCAAGGAGGTCTTCAAGGAGCTGCCGATGGAGTTTGCAGTCGAGGCACAAAAGCTGCTCGGCGTCAGCCTGGAAGGCGCCGTGGGATAACCCACAGCGATTCGCGAGGGATTCGGACCATGCTTGAAATCAGCAATCTGCAGGTCGAAGTCGACGGCAAGAAAATTCTGCGTGGCATCGATCTGGATGTAAGGGCCGGCGAGGTGCACGCGATCATGGGTCCAAACGGCTCGGGCAAGAGCACGCTTGCCCAGGTGCTGGCCGGGCGCGAGGACTTTGCTGTCACGGGCGGCGAGGTCTCGTATCTCGGCCGCGACCTGCTGGCGCTCGCACCCGAGGAGCGCGCACACGAAGGACTGTTTCTCGCGTTCCAGTATCCCGTCGAGATACCCGGCGTGAGCAACGTTTATCTGCTGAAGGCGGCGCTGAATGCGCAGCGGCGGTATCGTGGCGAGCCGGAGTTCGATGCGATGGAGTTTCTGCAACGGGTCAAGGAGAGGATGACGCTGATGCGGATGGACGAGAGTCTGCTGTATCGCGCCGTGAACGAAGGGTTTTCCGGCGGAGAGAAGAAACGCAACGAGATTCTGCAGATGGTCGTGCTGGAGCCCCGGCTCGCCATTCTCGACGAAACGGATTCCGGACTCGACATCGACGCATTGCAGATTGTCGCGCAGGGCGTCAACAGCATGCGCAGTCCAGAACGGGCGATCGTGCTCGTGACGCACTATCAGCGGCTATTGGACTACGTCGTGCCGGATCGCGTGCATGTGCTGGCGAATGGCCGGATCGTGAAGTCGGGGTCCCGTGAACTGGCGCTGGAGCTGGAGCGTAAAGGCTATGGTTGGATCGACGATGAAGCGGTGCAACCAGAAAATACAGCAAGCCAGGAAAGTGCGGGGCATCCATGAAAAACGAATCTCTCGACTATTTCCATCAGTTTGGGCAACTCGCGAAGACGTTGCCCGGCGTTGAGTTTCCATGGCTGCGTGCCGCGCGCCGAAGCGCGTTCGACCAGTTCGACGCGCTGGGTTTGCCGACCACGCGGCACGAGGACTGGAAATACACGAACGTGTCGGCGATTGGCAAGCGTCCCTGGCATTTCAAGGCACAACGCACGGACGATAGCGACGTGCGGCACGTCATCGATGAACTCAAGCTGGACCCTGCCGCGCATCGACTGGTCTTTGTCAACGGTCGGCATGTGCCGCGGCCGTCGAAACTGAATGGTTTGCCACGCGGGGTATTTGTGGGCTCGCTCACCCGGGCGTTGAGAGAAATGCCGCAACAACTGGAATCGGCATTCGCCTCGCAGGCGTATTCAGATGGCTTTGCCGCGCTAAATACGGCGTTTATGACGGATGGGTTTGCCATCGTGCTGCCCCCTGGCGAGGTCATCGAACAACCGCTGCAGATCCTGTTCCTGACCGACGAAGCGGGTCTTGCGGTGCAGCCGTTCAATGTCGTGCTTGCAGGAGCACGCTCGGGCTGCACGATCGTCGAGCATTTTGTAGGGCTGAGCGGCGACGCGTACTGGACCAATGCGGTTACCCGCATCGTCGCAGACGAGCAGGCGGACGTGCAGCACTACCGGTTGCAGCAAGAGGGCCCGAAGGCTTTTCATATCGCGTCGGTCGCCGCTGCGCAGCAACGGGGCAGCTGTTTTACCTCACATGCGTTCGCGTTCGGCGCCGCGTTGTCGCGCACTGGTATCGGCACAAGCCTGAACGCCGCGAACGCGCAAGCGATGTTGAACGGTCTCTATTTTGTCGGGGGCCGGCAGCACGTCGATCACCACACGCGCATCGATCACACAGAGCCGCATGGCACGAGTCGCGAACATTACCGCGGGGTGCTCGACGGCGCGGCGCGCGGCGTGTTCAACGGGCGCGTCATCGTGCATCGCGATGCACAGCAAACGGACACGCATCAGGCGAATCACAACCTGCTGCTGTCACGCGATGCGGAAATCGACACGAAGCCGCAACTCGAGATCTACGCCGACGACGTGAAATGCACACACGGCGCGACGGTCGGTCAACTGGACGACAACCAGCTGTTCTATTTACGTGCACGAGGTGTCGAAGAGCGGATGGCACGGGCGCTACTGACATACGCATTTGCGCGCGACATTGTCGAAGGTGTGCGCATCGATTCGCTGCGTGGCCGGCTCGAAAACCTGCTGTTCGCGCGCACCCCGGAAGGCGAGCGCATCAGGGAGTTGCTATGAAGCCGATCGAACAGATGCAGACGCCCGATCCGCGCAATGTCGAGCACTGGCGAGCCGATTTTCCGATTCTGGGCGAGCGCGTGCATGGCCGTCCATTGGTCTATCTCGACAATGGCGCCACGACGCAAAAGCCTGCCTCGGTCATCTACGCGGAAAACGCTTACTACCGGCATAGCAACGCCAATGTGCACCGCGGCGTGCATCTGCTGTCTCAGCGCGCGACCGATTCATTCGAGGCCGCACGCGCGAAGATTGCACGCTTCATCAATGCGCAGCGTCCGGAGGAGATCGTGTTCGTGCGTGGCACGACCGAAGCGATCAATCTCGTCGCCCAGAGCTATGCTCGCCCGCAGATCAAGCCCGGCGACGAAATCCTGATTAGCGCGATGGAGCACCATTCGAACATTGTGCCGTGGCAGCTCGTCTGCGAGCAGACGGGCGCGGCGCTGAAAGTCGTGCCGATCGACGATACGGGCGCACTCGATGCCGGCGCGTACGAGCGCTTGTTAAGCGAACGTACGCGGCTGGTCGCGATGACGCACTTGGCCAACGCGCTCGGCAGCATCAATCCGGTGGAGCGCATCGTTGCAGCGGCACACGCGCGGGGCGTGCCGGTGCTGCTGGATGGTGCACAGGCAATCACGCATCTGCCGGTCGACGTCCGCGCGATAGATTGCGATTTCTATGCGTTGTCCGGGCATAAGGTGTACGGACCGACTGGCATTGGCGTGCTATACGCCAAGGCCGCACTGCTTGAAGCGATGCCGCCATGGCAGGGCGGCGGCGACATGATCCGATCGGTAACGTTCGAGAAAACGGAATACAACGCGATTCCGTGGAAGTTCGAGGCGGGTACGCCGAACATTGCCGGCGCGATTGCGCTGGGCGCGGCGCTCGACTATGTCGACAGCATCGGCATGGAAGTCATCGCCGCGCACGAGAACGAACTGCTCGCCTATGCGACGGCCGCCCTGCGGGTGATACCGGGCTTGCGTTTTATCGGTAGCGCACGCGACAAGGCAGGCATTCTGTCGTTCGTGCTCGACGGCGTGCATGCCCATGATGTCGGCACGATTCTCGATCATCACGGCATCGCGGTGCGTGCGGGCCATCATTGCGCGATGCCGGTGATGCAGCGCTTCGGCGTACCGGCGACCGTGCGCGCGTCGCTCGCCCTCTACAACACCCACCAGGATATCGACGCGCTGATCGAAGGTCTCGGAAAGGTCAGGGAGATATTCGGAAAATGAGCGATCTGCGCGATCTGTATCAGGAAGTCATCTTCGACCACTACCGGCGGCCGCGTAACTGTCATGGACTGTCCGGTGCCAATCACACGGCTGAGGGCTATAACCCGCTGTGCGGCGACCGGATTACGCTTTATCTGCGAATCGAGGACGGCATCGTCAAAGAAGCGAGTTTCGAAGGCGCGGGCTGTGCAATTGCGACAGCATCAGCGTCGCTGATGACCGAGGCGCTGAAAGGCAAAACGGAAGCAGAGGCCGAAGCGCTGTTCGGGCGCTTTCACGACATGGTGACGACGCCCGCTGCAGGGCAGGCGACAGCCGCGCCGGAGATGGGCAAGCTGGCGGTGCTGTCCGGTGTACGTGAATTTCCCGAGCGTGTGAAGTGCGCGACGCTGGCCTGGCATACGCTCCACGCCGCGCTGCACGACGAGGATCGCCCCGTTTCGACAGAGTGAGGCAGACGATGAGCACATTCGACTGGCTGAAGCGCGCCGAGGCCGCACAACCCGGCAGTGGCACGACAACAGAAGGTCTTGAAGAACGCGTGATCGATGCACTGCGCACCGTGTTCGACCCGGAGATTCCGGTCAACATCTACGATTTGGGGCTTGTTTATGGTCTTGACGTGGACGAAGCCGAAGGCCGCGTTGGGATCCGCATGACGCTGACCGCGCCCGGCTGCCCGGTCGCGCAGACCTTCCCGGCGACGGTGGAGGATGCGGTGTTCTCGGCGAGCGGAGTGAACGACGTGCACGTTGAACTGGTGTGGGATCCGCCGTGGTCGAGAGACCGGATGTCGGATGCGGCGCGCCTGCAATTGGGGATGCTTTGACATGTCAGACTGGGTCGACGTCGCTGCGATCGGGGATTTTCCGGCCGGGTCTGTTCGCAGCGTCGAGGTCGACGGCGCGCAGGTTGCTGTGTTCAACGTCGACGGCACCTGTTATGCAATCGAGGATGTCTGCCCGCACGACGGCGGCATCCTGACTGGCGGTGTGGTCGAAGGCGACGTGGTCGTCTGTCCGCGCCACGGTGCACGATTTTGCATCAGGACCGGAAAGGTGCTGGCGCCGCCGGCATATGAGGATGTGGTGGCGTTTCCGGTGCGGATCGAGGCGGGCGTCGTTCAGGTGCGTGACGAGCGGTGGGATTGAGGTGCGCTGTCGACCGGCTCTCGTTCTCAGTAAGCGGCTCAGCTGGGCCGTTCGTCCGTTCGCGCGCGCGTGAGGCATGATGGCGAACTGGAGCTGGCGGTCAGGTGGCGGGATTCGGCGGACTGGCTCGCGTGTGCAGTTTGTTGGCCACACACCAAGGCAGGAGCTCGTCGATGCAATTGATTTTGTGGTCGGCGATGTGGGTTAGCTCGTAGTCCAGGTAGGCGCGCGGATCGATGTCATTCAGTGCGCAAGTTCCGATCAGTGCGTACATCGCGGCTGCCCGTTCGCCGCGATGTTGTTGTCGATCTCGAGCGTACCGTCTTCGCAATACAGCGTCGGTGCGCTCCACTGGTTCAGCGAGTAGTTGATTGCCCTGGCTGCATCGGACTTTGACGAAAGCGTTTCGAGCTTTGCCCTGAGCCACGCTTCGTAGATTTGAAGCAGTGGCCTGGCTCTCTCCTGCCGTATTCGCAGCCGTTCGGCCGCTGGCTTGCCGCGAATGGAGGCCTCGATGTCATAGAGCCCGCCAATATATTCGAGCGCCTTTTGCGTTGTGTCGGACGGCGTGCGCACGTGGATGTCGTAGAACTTTCTTCTCGTGTGGGCATGTTGTCGGGAAATGTCCATCGCGGCCGAATAAGCGCGATCGAAGCCCGGGGTCGTGTGATCGACTGCTTTTCCTGCAGCGGTTATGTACAAGACCTTCTTGAAGTTTCCCCAGGTTCATTTCGCCGAGGAGCGTTTCGACGTCATCGGACAATGAGGGTTCGTAAAGCCCACAGATCATTCGCGGCTCATCAGTTTCCTCACGGCTAGACAGGTAGGTCCTGTTCAATCAGGTTATTGAGATATTTCGAGGATCGAACCTTCATCTCACGCACCGCGCGTTGTGGGGCGGCATAGCCATGCCCGTGAGATGGCCTTCGGCGACTTCCCGTGATGTTTGAGAGCTTTCCTGAAAAAGGCTTTGGCCGCCTTCACGTCGCGCTTTGCACGTAGCATGAAGTCAACTGTCTGGCCGGCCCGATTCACCGCCCGGCAGAGCTACACCCGCCTGCCGCGGATCTTCAGCTACGTTTCATCGACACGCCACGACGGCTCTCTATTCGTTCAGCAGGACACTCTAACCGATTCGCTTGCGCCGTTTGCACCATGTATGGACGATTCCCCGGGGTTACGGCTCCGCAGACTCGTCGTGCTGTGATGGTCACCGCCCTGTCATTATCCGGAGGATTTTCTGCACGATGCGCTCATGCTGCTCCAGCGCCTCATCGAGCGTACTTGCTCCGTAGCTCCTGTTATCTTGCGCCTGCATTCCGGCGACGCGCGTCACGAACAGCAAAGCCTCCCCGGTTTTCGGTTTGGACACACCACGGAAGCGGGTCGTGACCGTTACACCGTAGTCGTCCAGCAGTGTGCGGCGGAAGATCAGTTCGTTTTCCGTCATCCAGCGCGACCACGCGCCGTGGTCGAACACCTCGACAGGCCTGTTCTTCGCGTCGAGAACATAGATGCGCTCCGAGTTGGACGGGACCGGTGGCGTCTTCATATTTCAATGCAAAGGCGTAAGCAGGAAGTCGGTCGCCTCCCGCCACCAGGTTTCGTCGACGTGGCCAATCCAGTCGTTATGGTCAGCCGCCTTCACCACCACGAGTTTTCTCGGTGCGGACAGCGAGTTGTAAAGCGCCTCGCCGTAGCGCGTAGGGACGATGCTGTCGCGTTCCGCAACCACGACGAGAATCGGGCGGTTGAACGACGCCAGATGGGTCACGCTGTCGTATTGGTCGCGCAGCAGCCACTTCACGGGCAGCCACGGATAGTGGTAAGCGGCGACGTGCTCGAGCCGATCCCATGGCGTGATGAGCATCATGCCTGCGATCTTGTCGCGTTCACGCGAGCCGGCCGCAGCGACCACGCCGGCCCCAAGCGATTCGCCGATGAGCAGCAGCGGCGCTCCATAGAGGCGATGTGCGAGCGCGATGGTTTGTTGAGCATCGTCGACCAGACTCGCTTCGCCTAATGCACCGGTGCGCGGCCCGTAGCCTGGATATTCGGCGAGAATCACGCGCAGCCCGAGCCGGGTGAGCGCTGCCGCATAGAACGAGCGGTGGCCGGCATGCCCCGCATTGCCATGGAAGACGATGACCGTGGCGCGCGCGGACCCGGCCGGCTCCGCCACGAGACCCCGGTACGCCTCAGGTGTCGGCCAGGCGCGCAGTCCGCCGGAGGTGACCTCCTCGATTGCGGCTTTCTGAGGGAAGTAGAGAAAACGATCCTGCAAGATGGCGACTCCGGCTAACACGATCATGTACGCGACGGCGAGGCCGACCATCATTCGGGTGAATTTCATCGTCTTGCGCTCGACCCACCGAACTTTTCGATAGCACACACCCAGTTTAGCGCGCGGTCGCCACCGCTCATATTCAGGCGTGTCGTCAGGATGTGGGCGTCTAAGTTATGGTACGGAGTGTATCTCCCTGCCTTGTATCCTCGATATTTTCCGAGCGACGCGACCAGGCGCGGGGTTGGTCCGTACGAAGCAGCCCAGAACAGACTGAAATCGAGCGCGACCGACGCTAGCCGTGCGAAACAATGCTACGTCCCGGCTCGTGCGCCCGCTTTTTGGCGCACCTCGCATCGGACGAATCCGGACCCCTTATCCTCAAAGCCGTCATCCGCATGGCTGGTTCTCCAGAAGACCTGCCTGATAACCGTCGCGTACACTTCGGCCATAGCGGTCGGTTGCCGATCGGGCAGCGTGCGGCGGCAGCAGGTCGCTTTGCTGACCTTCGCAAGCCGGTGCCGATGAATGTCTGCTAAGTCATGGATGGATGAGTCTTGCCGACCCAGAGCCGACTTCCGGCATGTCGAAGCATCAATGGCTCTTTGAAGAGTGAAGCGGACTTTCGTCGCGGAAAGGCTGCTGGTGGGTCATCGGCCTGAGCCGACGTTCGCCGATCAAATTGGTGCGGCTGTCGCGTATCGCGTTGCTGACTTTTACAAACTGGCGTCGGCGAATGTCAGCTCTCTGTCCATCAACGAGTCTTACCGACCCGTCCAGACCTTTCACAGTCCGATCGCCGACGGCCTCAAAGGTATGCCGTCAAAGGTGCGGCAAATCGTCAATGCATTTTTCGACATGATCGCCAGGGACATCCGTGTCGATCCCGGCGGTTCCGTCGGTGTGAGAGACAGACACAATTTTTGGCCCGAGATACCGTGTGCCACCAAGCGTAAAAAGGGACCAAACAACATCTCCCCGACGGATCGCGGCGACGACTTCGACCACCTCCACAATCGCCGGGGGGGACAGCCATTCACGCGTCGCCGGATCGACGGGAGCCCAACGCACATGGGTAAACCTGTCGTTCGTCGGGTTGATGCGAACGGCGTCGATAGCAAAAGTTGTCACATCTACCTCCATCATCCTGACAAAGGGATGTGTGCATTATGCGCCGCTTCTTTTGCCGGGGATCAGCAGGATCGGTCGTGAGGGCCGTTGTCAGCCCTTGCTGCACGTATCGCTCTCGCCTGACGCGTGCCCCCGAACTGGATGTCTGGTGCGTGCGGCGAATACTCCGGGACAGCCCGGACCTGGATAGTGAAGCCTAAGCGGAGTTCTCGTCGCACCACTGAATCGCCCAACGCTGCGCCGCCTCAATGGCATCCGCGTCGGAGGGGTAATCGCCGAGGTCGCCCGAATACTTTACCTCGACGGCATCGCCACTCGCCGAGGCGCGCCGGTAGATCTTTGCGCGAGCGTAATAGCGGCCGCCTTCATCAAGAGGTGACGCGTCGATGTGGAATTGTTGGTAGTCGAAATGCATGGCTGTCTCCAAACGATTGCCCTAATCGTCGTCGCGTTGGACGAGGTGGACCTCGTTGTCACCGCCAAGGTCGCTCTGTCAGTGTATTCGCAGGCCAAACTCAACGCTGTGGCAAGACGACTGAACGAGCGTCCAAGAAAGACACTGGACTACGAGACGCCCGCCGAACGATTCCAGCAAACTATTGCATCCACCGGTTGAATCCGCCGGGCGGACCCGCCGTCTGAATGTCTGCGCGACGGAACGGACGAATGACGCTTGATGGCCGGCAGTACGCGTTCACACCAACCACGGGAAAGCTGCCGTTGAGAATTCCAACGTCACCTCTGTAAAACGTTCATCGAACTGGTGCTATCGGCCATGACCGGTCACTCGACATTGGGGGCTGAATCGTCGACAAAGTATGTCCGGCGTGAGGCGAGAGTCCGCCGTCTAAGGACGGATCACCGTCATCCTGTATGGGCCGCCGTTCGCAGCTGCGTGAGCCACCGCGTCGTTAGCGTCATCAAGGGGGAAGGTTGTGACGTCAAAGTGGCCGAGATCCAGCAGCCCGGCACAGATCAAGCCCGTCATGCGCGTCACTGCTGCGGGCGGATACATCCATTTGCCGCGTATCGTGATGTCGTTGCGCATGATCCACGCATAAGGCAGGTCAAGCCCTTCGCCGCCGAGCATGCCGACGCCACCCATCAGCACGACTCGTCCATAAGCGCGGACGGTCGTGACCGCCGCGCGCACCGTGGTCGTGCTAACCGACGGCGGCATCAGATCAATCACGCAATCGATCGGACAGGGCGCCGCCAGCCGCATCCGTTCGCGGTCCTCTTCTTCACGACCCGAAAGCTTCACGGTCCGGATGCGCTCGCCGAAGCGGCGTTCCAGATCCGCGAGGGCCTGTTCGTTGCGTCCCGGCGCGACCACGCAGCGCGCGCCCATCGCGAGGGCGACGGCGACGCACGCGCTGCCGAAGTTGCCTGTCGCGCCGCTCACGAGCAACGTCTCACCTGCCTGCAAACCAGCTGCGAGCAGTCCGCCGTAGGGCACCAGCATGACATTGAGCGCACACCACCGGGCGACATCGGCCGGATCGATCTCCCCGATGCGAACGGCGTTTTCCGTCGGCACTCGCACCTGTTCGGCGAAGGGGCCATCGTGAAAATGCCGTTGCAGACGTTTGCCGCCGTCCCCGCGCGCGCTCCAGCCCTGTAGTGCGATGTCGGGGATCAGGGCGTCGTCGCGCGAGCGCACGGTCGGATCGCAGAACACCCAGTCACCCGGCTTCAGGTGCGTGGCGTCCGGGCCAATAGCACGCACGCGACCAATCGCGCCGCAGCCGGGAACCATCGGCAGGTCAATTGGGTATCGGCGTTCGCCGCTGAAGACTTCGTTCGCGTAGGGCAGCACGGGGGCGGCGGCGACATCGACAATGACCTCGCCTGTGCCGATCAAGGGGGCCGGCATGTGTTCGATCTCGAGTGGCATGCCGAGCGTCTTCAGAATCGCAGCTTTCATTGTCGGTCTCCGGTCAGGGTAATTGGACGAGACCATTCTGGCAGGCGTAGCATTCGTAACAAGGCCTAGCACTATCCTAGGACTTCAGCGTGCCTCCCAAGGCGAAAACGACAATCATGACGACATCGAGTCGAAACGAATTTGGCGATTTCCTGCGCTCACGCAGGGAAAAACTGAGTCCGGACGCGGTCGGACTCAACGACGATCGGCGCCGCCGCACACCGGGCCTGCGACGGGAGGAAGTGGCGGAACTGGCGGGCATCGGCGTGGACTGGTATGTGCGGCTCGAGCAGGGCCGAACCGTCAGGCCGTCCGATACCACCCTCGACGCGCTCGCTCGCGCCCTGCGCCTCGGCAAGGTCGAAACAGCACATTTGCGGGCGCTCGCGGGCAACGGCGATCGGGTCGCGTTCACGCGCGAGAGCGTCACTCCGGCGATCGAACGTCTGGTCGCGCGCCTTGATGTGCCGGCGTACGTAACCGGCAGGCGCTGGGACATCCTGACGTGGAACACCGCCGCTGCGGACCTCCTGGGCTTCGACCGTTTCGCCGAAGCGGACCGCAACATCCTGGTCTTCATGTTTATCGAGCCGGAATCGCGGCGGCTCTTCGGGGTCACCTGGTCCGATGAAGCCCGTCGAATGATTGCGCTCTTTCGCGCGACCCACGATCTCCATGCCGACGATCCGGCGTTTATCGAACTGGTCGAGCGCGTGCGTGCCCGTAGCCGGGAGTTCGCGCGGTGGTGGGACGCGCATGACATCCGCAGCAGCGTGGCCGGCCAGAAAGTGCTCGCGCACCCGCAGCGAGGCACGCAGCGCTACGAATACACGACGTTTCAGGCGAACGATGACCCTGCACTAAAGTTGGCGATCTACACGCCCGTCTGAGCGGTCGTGTGGCGGGAAGCTTGGTGCATTCCGGGGATGGCTCAGCGAGATGCGTCCGCCTTGCTCCTTCCTGTGACGCCACTGCGCCTGGCGCCAGGCAAGCCCATGGGCGAATGCGAATTTGTTGCCAGGTCGTCGCGATATCTGAAAGCTGGTCGCGTACCAGCTAAACAGTTCCGCACATAGCTTGGACGACCGTTATGGAGAAAGGGGACCGGCCCTTGTGGGTCGACATGAGCCAAAGCGTATCGGTCAGGAGACGGCCCGAACCGGTCATTCAGCATGAGGAAATACCCTGTCGTAGGGCGTCCGGTCCAGGTCGGATAACTGCCGTTCAGGAATGACCGGAAAACTTGCTAGAGAGGTTGGCAGGCCAGACGGCCATGAGAGAATTCTTTCTTGCTCTTGCACTTGTCCTCATCGCCTCATGAAGATTCTCGAATACACAGGCCTCGACACTTCACGCGTCAAGGCCAGCTACGACAAGGTGTCCGCGGCCATCGCCCGCCACGACTTCCGTGCTGCCCAAGTCAAGAAGCTTGCCAATCTGAGCCACGGCAAGTTCTACCGGGCGAAGCTGGATGACGCCGACCGGCTGCTGTTCTCGCTGGTGCGCCACGGGGATGAAGTCTGCGCACTGATGCTGGAAGTGATCGCCAATCACGCCTACGATAAGTCACGTTTCCTGCGCGGCGCGGCGATTGACGAGAGCAAAATTCCAGACATCAGCGCTGATGACGCGATCAGGGAGGCGCAAGCTCTACGCTACCTTCATCCCGAGCGTACCGGCATTCACCTGCTCGACAAACCGATCTCGTTTGATGACACGCAGGAGACCATTTACCGACAGCCACCTCCCCTGGTTGTCGTCGGCAGCGCTGGCAGCGGCAAGACCGCACTGACGCTTGAAAAGCTCAAGCATGCCGAAGGTGAGGTCCTCTACGTCACTCACTCCGCCTTCCTGGCGCAGAGCGCCCGCGACCTTTATTACGCCAACGGTTTCGAGCATGGCGCTCAGGATGCCGTATTTCTGTCCTACCGGGAGTTTGTCGAGTCGATCCGCGTTCCGGCAGGACGCGAGGCTAGCTGGCGCGACTTTGCGGGCTGGTACTCGCGTATACGGCAGAACTTCAAGGATGTCGATGCCCACCAGGCTTTCGAGGAGATTCGCGGCGTGATTGCCGCCGGGTCGGGCGGTGTCCTGTCGCGCGACGAGTATCAAGCACTGGGGGTGCGTCAATCGATCTTTCCCGTAGAACGGCGCGACCAACTCTACAATCTGTTTGAGAAGTATCGCGCCTGGCTGGCCGAGGCAAAGCTCTACGACCTCAATCTGGTCGCCCAGGACTGGCAAGCGCTGGCTGCGCCGCGCTACGACTTCGTGGTTATTGACGAGGTGCAGGACATCACCACCGTGCAACTCGCGCTCGTGCTGAAAACCATGAAGAAGCCTGGCCATTTCATGCTCTGCGGGGATTCCAACCAGATTGTCCATCCCAATTTCTTTTCCTGGAGCCAAGTCAAGAGCCTGTTCTGGAAGGACCCGAAACTGGCCGAGCGGCAGGAATTACGCGTGCTAATGGCCAACTTTCGCAACGGGCTGGAGGCCACTCGCGTCGCCAATCAGTTGCTCAAGATCAAGCAGCGGCGCTTCGGCTCCATCGACCGGGAGAGCAACTTCCTGGTCCAGGCCGTCGGCGGCGAGACCGGCCAGGTTACGCTGATACCCGACAAGGACGCCACCAAGCGCGAACTGGACCAGAAGATTCGCCAATCCGCCCAGTTCGCCGTCCTGGTAATGCGCGATGAGGACAAGGCCGACGCCCGCAAGCACTTTGCCACGCCGCTGTTGTTCTCGATCCACGAAGCCAAGGGTCTCGAATACGAGAACATCGTGCTCTACCGTTTCATCTCGGATCACCGGGGCGAGTTCAACGACATTGTCGAGGGCATCGCCAAGACCGATCTGGCGGTCGAGACACCGGATTACAAACGCGCTAAAGACAAGAGTGACAAGTCGCTCGAAGTCTATAAATTCTTCGTCAATGCCCTGTATGTAGCGCTGACGCGCGCCATCAAGAACATCTACATGATCGAGTCGGACACAGGGCATGATCTGTTCGGGTTGCTGGATCTGATCGTCGGCCAGACCAGGATCGAGGCCAGGCAATCCACGCTCGAAGACTGGCAGAAGGAAGCACGCAAACTTGAACTGCAGGGCAAGCAGGAGCAGGCGGAGGCCATCCGCCGCACCATCTTGAAGCAGGCCCCGGTGCCGTGGCCGGTGTTCGATGAGGCCAAGGTCAGGGAATTGCTGATCAAGGTCTTCCGCGAGCAGTCTCCGGGCAACAAGGGCAAGCAGCAACTCTTTGACTATGCCACCTGCTTCGATGAACCGCAGCTCGCCGAGTGGCTGGCAGTCGAGGCGAAATTCGAGCAGGCACGAACCTTTGATCAGCAGCGCGCGGTGTTCGCCCGCAAGAGCTACGTCCCTTTCTTCGCCAACCGTTTCAAGGACATCCTCAGGCAGTGTGACCAGCATGGCGTCGATCATCGTCTGCCAATGAACCAGACGCCGCTGATGGCCGCAGCTGCTGCAGGAAATGTGGCGCTGGTGGAAGCCCTGCTGGAGCGCGGTGCCGACCGCGATGCCGTCGATCACTATGGTCACAATGCCCTGCACTGGGCTTTGCGTCAGGCATTTGGCGATGCAAAGTTCGCTGCTGGCCCGCTGGCGGCAATCTATGAATGCCTGGCTCCGCCCTGCATTGATGTCAGAGCGGGCGATCGCTTGGTCCGCATCGACCGGCATCTGTCTGAATACTTTCTGTTCCAGACCCTGTGGGTATTGTTCAAAGCACGATTCAGCAAGATACGAGGCAATACAGACAGCGCGTTCCAGACCCAAATCATCCTCGATGCCTGGCAACACTTACCCGCTAACATCGCGCGGCCAGAGCGCAACAAGCGCCAGCATCTTTCTGGCGTGCTGGCGAGGAACGAAATCGACAGAGACTATGCCTACAATAGATCCCTGTTCCTGCGCGTATCCACCGGGCGGTACCAGTTCAATCCCAAACTCGCTGTGCGTCGCCGCCAGGGCGAAGAAGAAAACTGGGTCCCGATCTACACGGCACTCAACCTCCCGTTGATTAGCGAGTTTGCCTACAACGACGGCTGGATCAGCACCTGGGACAATATCGACAAGCTTGTGGTCCTTGCTGGACTACCTGAACGAACCACACCCATCGCGGCTGAACGCTTCGCCGAACGGCAAGCGGCCAAAATGAGGGAGCTGGACGAACGCAGAGCCAATCAACTTGCTGCCAAAGCACGCATTCGTGCAGCCGCCGAAGCCACCCAGAACAGAGCGCCACGATGGGGAACAAAGGAAGCTAAACGGCTTGAAATCGAACGTGTGAAACAAGAAATCGAAAGACGAAAGAAGGAGTGACTTGCCGATATTTCTTTTGGGGAGGCTTTCGGCCCATCAACTGTCGTTCGCTCAGCGATCCGGGCGGACATTCGAAGATCCGCTTCGCTCAGTTATCGCAGCCGGCAGGCTTACGCATTGGGGTGACCTGGATGGCCCTGACATCGCACTATGGGCGCTTTATCCTTCGCGGCGCTTGCTAAGCCCTCGCGTTTCCGCCTTTCTCGATCACATTAAGGAAGCATTCCCCTTGGGAAGACCCGAGGAATTGGCAGGATTCATAGGATTGGAACCGTGAGACCGGTGCGGACCACAGGTCGCTCTTACGTTGAGTGCTAACGGCTGCGTGCCACCGCGTATGACCATCTCGTGTCATCGGGAAGCGCGCGGCAAGGCATGGGCTTCCCAGGACCGGGCCATCGGGCACAAGTCGGCCACAAGCCGCCCTTCACGGGGCAAGCGAAAGTCGCGAATTGCGAATTCAGGTACCAGCGGCTCACGGTCGAAGGGTCGGGGAATCTTGAAGCATCTGGTGCAGCCGGAAAGAACGCATCTCGTGGCACCCGGTCCCTTCCCGACGCTCGGCACGTCTGTCAGGACCATCAGTACTCGGGGCGCAGTTCAACCAATAGGCAATTGCCGTCTCGAACGCCTCTGCAAGCAGAATTACGACGCCGGTTACCGACCTCGTACGGGATCAGCGCCTGTAGCCGGATGAACCATGCAACGTTCGCGTGTTAGTCTCCGATAACGACATGGAGGCTTTCATGCAACGAGTGATCACCTATCGTGGCTTCGAGATTCACGTCGAGTTGACTCCGGCTGCGGAGGACACGTTCAACGTGACTGTCCAGATCAAAGGCGGTACCAACCTCGAAGTGCTCGGCGCGCGGGGGGGCCGGATCGCGCTGCGCAACGGCCCTTTTACTGAACGATGGGCCTACCTGGTTGGGGAAGTCGCCGGTCAAGCCGCAATCGACCTGCTGCTTGGCCCGACTAGCTGATTCCATTCCTGTTTCGCCGCCTCGACACACTCACTCGTCCCGCCGAGTACGGTCACTAGCTGCGTTCGACGTCGCACGCACGACGGTCGTCGCCGTTGAGAGCATTGGCGTCAGGCCCAATCTCTCACCGGGAGACGGCGTTCATTTCATTTCAACAGACCATAGGGCCGCTCAGGCCAGGTAGCGGCGATTGTTTTTGAATGCGAGCGTGACGCCCGGCGTCGTGGGATCATCTGTTGTGGCTGTCTCGGGCCGCACGCCTTTGAGTTGCCAGCCCCAACCTCCGGGATCAGACGAACAGGATAAATATATGAAGCTTCGCGTCGGATACGAACTGTCGTACGAGTGCTCACAACCGACGCCGATGATGCTGATGCTGAACACGCACTTTTCGCATGCAAAGGATATTGTCGAGGCAGATCTCCTCGTTACCGATCCGCCGGTGGCGACGAGGCAGTACCGCGACTTGTTCGGCAACCTGTGCACGCGGATAATCGCGCCCGCCGGGCGGGTTGGCTTGAGCACGACCGCGCTTCTGAATGTGCCAAATGCGATGGAAACGCGTCCGAAAGACGGTCGGGGCCATCCAGTCGAGCAGTTGCCCGACGATACGCTCGTTTTCCTATTGGGTAGCCGCTATTGTGAAACCGATTTGATGGTCGACGTCGCGTGGAAGGTTTTTGGACAGTGCGCGCCGGGCCGCGAGACTGTTCTCGCAATCTGCGACTTCGTGCACCGGCATATCGCATTTGATTACCGGCACGCGCGGCCGACCAAAACCGCAGCGGACGTTTACCGCGAACGAAGAGGCGTCTGCCGGGACTTCGCCCATCTGGGCATCACGCTATGCCGCGCCATGAATATTCCGGCTCGCTACTGCACCGGTTATATCAGCGATGTCGGTTTGCCCCCCGTCGCAGCGCCAATGGATTTCGCGGCGTGGTTTGAGGCCTACGTAGGGGGTAGCTGGCAAACCTTCGATCCGCGTAACAACGCACCACGCATCGGGCGCGTTTTGATGGCATACGGTCGCGACGCCGCCGATGTTGCGATAAGCAATGCGTTTGGGGCCGCCGTGCTAACGCACTTCAAGGTGCATTGCGATCAGGAATAACCGCGCGCAATTGGCCATTGCTGAGCCGACGGGGAATTTTTGGATCCCCTCCCGGTAACGTAAGCATTTTGGACCGCGCTGGCCTAATTGATTGCGCGCCTGAGCGTCACCGCGTCGTTCACCCGTTCCACGCGTCAGTCGTTCGGTGGACTATGGGCGACCGGATGCGCGGCGGAGTATGTCCAGCAAAGTTACTCGGCGAATGAGCGCTGTGCTCCTGGACGGAGACGGCGAGGCCCCCTCGAAACGCTTGACGGACTGACTCAGGGCGTGAAGTGGTTTAACCGGCTGGCCAGCGCCCGAAACTTCATCGCGCACATCGGCGCGTTCTATCTGGCCCTCGACACCACCGAGCCCGCTTGGGACCTGCTGCTCGTCAAAGGGAATATCAAACAGTTCGATGACCCACGTACCTACGTGCGGTTCTCCAGCGTCATGGAGATCATGGACGGCTTAGATGAAGTCGTGTGTTTCTCCATGACAGAAGCAATTGTCTGCCGTTGGCGACGCATCGCTTAGGATTGGAGGGCGACGGAAAAATTCTGCCCTTGCCACGTCTGACTCGAGGTCCAGAAGAAGGTGAATGCAAGCGATGAACCGGCCTGGGCTTCTTGCGTGACCAGATCGACGTAGTAGATGCCGAGCGCCGTTGCGGTGGCTTCGCTGTCCTCCGACGTGGCCCAGTCGTCGATCGTCCAGCGCAGGCGGAAAGGCGCAGCCAAAGGGATCCGAATTGTCGTGGCGGCCGGAATCGACGGCAGCGGGCGGTTGAAGTTCCAGATTTCGATATTGCTGCGAGCGCGCGGCGCCTGGCCGGGCTGAGACTGATAACGGTCGGCGACGACTTTCAGGTGGTTAAAGACCTGACCGTCCGAAGCGGAGCGAACGAGCTTGATGTATTCGGCGTGGGCCCACGCGAGCGGCATGGCAGAGCCAGTCGGCCCGCCAGTGACGAAGGGCGGGTCTGCCAGATCGGGCAGATCCCACACTTGCTCGGGAAGCAGACCGCGCGTTCCGGCGAACGCCTCGAGAGCGCGGATGTAGGGGGTGGGGTCGCCACCGGCGGCCAATTCGTAATGGCCGCGTTCGCCAGTGAGCAGCGGCCACGGTCGACCAACGCCGAAGGTAGCGCCGTCGTACCAGTCCTCGCCAAGATTGCCTTGACCATAACCGTCGTGGTTGTATCGGTAAAAGGCAGGCCCCTGCGGCAGAATTTTTCTGATTACTGCATCGACTACCTTGACCGAGTTGACGATGATCGGATCGTTCGCGGCCCGAATGCCATAGCGCACCAGTTCGAGAAAACCCGCGTCCACGATGGTGTTTGCGTTGTAGTCTTTGTTCCAGACGGTTACTTGGGCGGTATCTGGATCTTCTGGAAAATTAAAGACGCCATTGACGTGCGTCGGCAAGATTCGAATGTAGTGCTGCGTCACGCCCGGAACCGGTGAGCCTTCCGCAGCGACGCACCATGTCTCTAGATGCGATTCCAGAAAATCCGCGTATTCGAGCAGGAACTGGGCGGTGCTGGCGTCCGCCCATTTAGTAGCCGCACAGACTAGCGCCGCGATGTTCGATGCCAGTGTCGAAGGGGAGTATCCTTCGAGTTCTTCCCATCGTTCCTGCTGAGTCATGGGGCCGTTCTTGATCAATGCGCCTGCTGCGGCCAGCACCATGCCGGTGGGATCGAACTGACGCAGCAGACCGGCTTCGCTCAAGTGATAGGCCAGAATGATTGGAAAGGAATATTCGTCGAGCTGCGAGGCATTGTCCCGCCAAGGCTCGCCGTCAATGAAAAACTTTTGCGGAAAGCTACCATCCGCCAATTGCGACGCAGCGAGAAACATCAGCCCGCGTAGGGGCGCATCCTGCGCGCCCGCGGCCAGCAGCGCGAGTGCGCTTTGGCACATGTCACGCGGCCAGACCATGTGGTAGCCGGCAGCGAGGTCCTGCACCGTCTGTCCCCACGGGATGCTCAATGAAGCCACCAGTGCGCCGTCGGCCGTCTTGTCCTCATGCGCGAGCAACACGTTGCGGCTCATGTTGAAAAGCGCATTGCCATCGCCCGTAATGTTCGCCTTGGGCTGGAACGGGTCGCGAACAGCGTCGTTCCAGCCCTGGATGAACGCTTGCTTATGGCTGTATGGGTCGGCGGGTCCGTCGAAGGGGTATGACGTTGCCCGCGAATTTCGGATCCCTTAACTGAGCGGAGATTATGCCACCCGTTGGTTCTGGGCGGCGTGCCAGTCCTGCTCGAATTGCATCGGGCTGACGTAGCCCAACGTCGAGTGCAAGCGCGAATGATTGTAGAAGCTCAACCAGTCGATTACCTCGTCCATCGCTTCGCGACGCGTTGCAAAGCGCTGGCCAAGGATGCGTGCTCGCTTGAGCGATCCCCACAGGCTTTCGGTCGGCGCGTTGTCCCAACAATTTCCTCGACGGCTCATCGAGCTGCGCATGCCGTAGCCCTTAAGCAGGTCCTGGAAGTCATGACTGCAATACTGGCTACCCCTGTCGCTATGGACGATCAGGCCCGCTTCCGGCCGGCGGCGAAACCACGCCATACGCAGCGCGTCAGACACCAGCTCCGTGCGCATGTGTGGCTGCATCGACCAACCCACCACCTGACGGCTGAACAGGTCGAGGATGACCGTCAGGTACAGCCAGCCCTCGTCAGTCCAGAGGTACGTGATGTCCGTACTCCAGGCCTGATCGGGGCGAGCAGGCGAGAAATCGCGTTGCAGCAGGTTCGGCGCGACCGGCAGGTTGTGGTTGCTGTCGGTGGTGGCCTTGAAGCGGCGTTTGGTCTTCGCCTTGATGCCATGCAGCTTCATGAGCCGCTGGACACGATCCTTGCTGACGCGAATGCCCTGGGCAAGCAGCTTCTTCCACACCCGCGGCCAGCCGTACTCGCCTTTGGATTCAGCGTGCACGGCCTTGATGTGGACCAGCAGGGCGTCGTTGCTGATACGTCGGCGCGGACGCTCCGTATCGACGTCCCGGGCCTTGCGGGCATGGTAACCGCTGGGGCTGACACCCAGCACCTGGCAGGTCAGGGAAACCGGCCATTGTCGGCTGTGAAGTTCAATCCAGGCGTACTTCAATCCGACACCTTTGCGAAGTACGCCGTGGCTTTTTCCAATATGTCGCGCTCCATCTTCACGCGTGCCAACTCCGCGCGCAGCCGGGCAATCTCCATCTGTTCGGGAGAAACCTGCTTGCCTGCGCCGTTCAGCTTGCCAGCGGCATCGGCCTTAACCCAGTTGTGCAGCGTCTTCGGGCTAATGGCTAGTATCTTTGCCACCGCCGCCATGCTCTGGCCGTTGCGGACCATGCGCACGGCTTCTATCATGAATTCCTGCGTGTACCGTGCTCTCGGATTACCCATCTTTCCTTCCTCCTCGCGTGAGTTTTACACACTCAGCAAGGGATCCATTTTTTACGGGCAAGCTCAGTAGGCCAGCGCCTCGGATACGGCGGTCAGCGCCTTGTTGGGCGTGCTCTGCGTAATCGGCGTCGGTTCGTCGACGCAAAACGCCAGTGCCAGAACGAATTGATTCTGCCCTGCGCGGTTGATCTCTGCCGTCACGGCGACGTATCCGTCCTTTGCTGCGTCGTAGTTCCAGACCGGCAAGCGCTTGTTTGCGATGATGTCGGTCCAGCCATCGTTCACTCCCACGAAGCCGCAACTCGTCGTGCCGAAGCCGCAGTCGGCGCCCAGCGCGAGCCAGTAATGGTCACGCGTCGCGACCAGGCGATCGCCATTTGCGGTGCTGACGCGATGCGCGGTGTTGCCAGCGCCGTATCCCGCCATGTGAGGCGTCAACAAGGCATAGACGTGCAGTGTGTTAAGGAAATCCTGGTCCCCCTGCAGTGTCGTGCGAACCAGCACGCAGGCCGAACCCTTCTCGGCGATCACGTCCTGCACGACGGTGTAGGGTTGCCCTTTCGCCTGGGATGTGAGCCGGCAGGATAAGGCGGGCGGCTCCGGCCATTCGCATCGATGGTCGAAGTCCTTCTGCGCGTCGTGATAGAAGGTCGACCCGTCGGTAATGATCAGCTGGAAGTCTCGTACCTGAGGGGTGTCGACATCCGGGAAGTAGATTTCCGTGAGGATGCCGCCTGCTGTCGTGTACCAGACCTGGCTCGACAGCGAGTACGCCGTTCCGACGGCGTCTTTGTCCGCGCGGCTCCAGTTCAGCGGATTGCCAGGTGCGCCCGGAGCCGGATTCGATTCAAGCAGATTTGCCATCGCATCTCACTCCATATCTTTGCTTAGATCGATCAGAAATCCACGTGATGAGCAGAAGAGCGGGCATGCTACGCATTGTAGCTATCGAGGATAGCGCTTTTGACGTGCGTAGAGAGGCACACGTGAGGCCGCTCAACTGCCGGAACGCCATCGCATCGTCCCGCCAACTCTCCTCGTCGAAGTCGACGGCGAGCAGGTAACAGGTACCGTCCGCCATTAGCGGGTAAAGGCCCACGGTACGATCGCCGGAAAGATGCGCATCGAAGACCTGATCGTCCGGTGACAGCAGCACCCGATGCGTGCAGTCCGCGCAGCGGATGCGGGGCTTTTCGCAGATGCCCGCGCGCCACTCGTTCGCGCACACCGGCGCGTAACCGGATTTTCCGGAATTGCGGCTTTCCCACCGAAGCGGATAGACGTCAGTTCGGCCGCGGAAAAGCCTCCGGAAAAGTTGCACTTTCTGTAGTGGGGAAGTGGGGAAAGCGAGGAAGTGCCTGCATTTTGCACAGCCGGCGAGGCATTACGCGGGATCGCTTGCCCCGGGTTGCCTGGTACCGGGCACGATGGCTCGCAGCATGGCAGCGAGCCGGCTGTTTTCGGCCTGCAGACGGGCGAGTTCTGCCCGCAACTCTTCGCGCGTGAGATCGTCCCACTCTGGGCGTGACAGGTTGCCGTCGTTCGTCGCCTCGTCCGTTGCTGTCCGAGGGGTAAGACATGGGCGACCGGGCTCTTGGCCGTGTCAGCCGCGCGGCCAGGCGGGGTCATCAAGATTCGGCTGAGACCTGGCCGCGTAGTCCCTGCCCGCCATAGTAGACGCCGAGCATCGCGACCGTCTCGCCCAAAACGCGGTATGCGATCACAGCACGGCCGCGGGGAGGGTATCGAGCTCGCAGAGTGTGACGATGGCGTCGACGTATTCGGCCGCCTTCCGTGGGGCGCCTGCGGTCGCGATTGCTGCCTCCAACTCGCCAGTTGATCGCATGCGTCCGGCGCAAAGACCACACAGCTTCAAGTGCGGCAGCGACCAGCCCGACCGAATCGCGCAACCGGGCCTCGATAGCACGTTCACGTAAAGCGAGTTCGGGCAGGCCGTCGTGGATGACTTCTGACTCCGTCGCGTTTCACCGCTCCGGACGCGCCTGCGGATTTCCTCGGCCATTTCGTTCGGAAGCGTGATGCTCATTTGCCGGGTGGTTCGCATGGCGGCGCTTCACATTCCTATAGGATTAAGCCTGCACCTTGTGCCGACAGGCGTTGCGCACGAAAGGGAGGGCTTGCCTGCGCATATGACCGCAGCCTTCTCGACGCGACGGCACCAACTGCCAGATGCGGGTTATTATGTGGATAAACATGCGCATTGTTCGCGCGGAGAATTCACCATGGCACATGCAGCAACAGGCGGGGCGCGCAAGGCGACGAATGTCACGCTGCCCGTGGACGTGTATGAACGGGCGAGAAGTCTCGGCATCAACTTTTCCCGCACCTGCGAGCAGGCCTTGCGCGAGGCGATTCAGGCCGAAGAAGGCCGGCGCTGGGCTGAGGAACACGCCGAGTTCATCAGGCACACGAACCAGTGGGTCGAAGAGAACGGACTTCCCTTGGCGCAATACCGGATGTTCTGATGGCGCGATTCGACGTCTATGCCAATAGCGGTAGAGGCCGCGCCAGTACACCGTATCTTGTCGACGTGCAAAGCGACTTTCTAGAAGGTCTGTCGATCCGCGTCGTCGTACCGCTGATTCAGGCTGATGCTTTTCCGCCCGGGAAGCTCCCGGCGGACTTCACGCCATCATTCGATATCGGCGGCATCCGGTGCATCCTGCATCCGGCGTTTGTCGCGGCCGTGCCCTTAAGCGAACTGGGGCCGAAGACCGGTTCGCTTGTCGAACACCGTGAGCGGATCACGGCCGCGCTGGATCGCCTCCTGGGCGCTTACTAATTATTCTGGACGGTAGACACGCCGGGGCAGGACATTCCCGCTATCTCAGGCGGGCATACCAGAGTCGCCGAGCTGCGCCGTCTAGCTTGTCGAGAAGTGTGGCAGCGTGCGACCACGGTATTTATGCAACGGGCTGTTGCACAAATGCCCAACGGCGAAAGGCTTGCGCGCGCATGTACGCATGTATTTGAGGCCGCCGGGCGAGAACCCGCGCATGTTGGGAAACACTGCCTCGAGATCGCGCGCGAGCCGCTCGACGGCACTGGCACCCTCAGCCTGGTTCCTTCTGCAGGTCGAGGATGTCCCGTCTGATCTCCCTGTACAGTGTGACCAGCTCACCGTTTGCGCTGGCCATGGCGCGCCGACCTGACACGAGTCCTTGCGGTCCGTGTTCACGCAGCCGGCCGACAAGACGACGGATTTGCCGCGTCGTCAGCCCAAGTCGCTTCGCAGCCCGCCACGGTCTGAGCACGCCATCGGCAACATCCTGAATCACTTTGTACCTGTCCAGTTCGCGCATCGTCATCGTGATCCGTTCGGTCGCAGCCATCGCAGGCTCCAGCGCCGAGGTACGGGCCGCTGGTCAGCTTACGCGCCACGGAAGCGGACATTTGAACCTGGTAGAGTCGAGATGTGACGCGGTGACTTTAGGCTGGGTTTGTCTGTTGCCGCCTCTTTCGTCTGGCGGTGCCCCAATAACCTGACCATGGTTCCGTTTTTCACACCCCGCTCATCGAACCGGACATGCAGATCTCCCGCATCCGGCTCTCGGACAAGACATCACGCCTTCGTACACGGCAAGTTACAGCCAAGGACCCGTCAGGCGTACGAGACCGAAGTGCCCGTAGAGGTGCTGGAGTGGATAGCTCCCGCCCCTGCGACGCCTAACCTTATGCTTGTTCCGTAACCACCGGCGCAACCGCGCAGCGGTATAGCTGTCGAGCGCCCGGTACGCGCGTCGGAACGTCCCTACCTTGAAGTAGTTAGCCCAGCCGCGTAGCGTGCGATTCAACTTGCCTACCAACTCCGTGGTATCGAGCCACGTCATGGAGATGGCGGTCAACGCATGGATCTTCTCGACCATGCGTCGGATGCTCTTCTTCGACGGGCGCATGCCCATACGGGCCTTGCCAGTCGTTGCGGAGTACATCCGCCCAAACGTGTAACCCAGGAAGTCGAATTCCCCTTCCGGAACCGCACAGATTTGTGTCTTCTCCTCGTTGACCGTCAGCTTCAGCTTGCTCATGATCTCGCGTAGTCGCGACAACGCTTCTTCAGCTTTGCCTCGCCTGCACAGGATCACCAGATCGTCCGCGTAGGTCACGATTCGACTGCCGAGACTTCGCTCAAGCCCGAGCTTCTTCCACGCCAGCACAAACCGGCGCATGTAAATATTCGCCAGTAAGGGTGAGATGGGTGAGCCTTGCGGAATGCCACGCCTACTGTCCTTGGCCTCGGTCGTACGTGTCTTTCGGCCTCGGTTATCGGTTTCTTCAACGGAGCACTCCAACCACATCTTGATCAGATGCAGCACGCGCCGATCCACGATGCGTCGCGCGAGCGACAACATCAAGTCGGCGTGGGGAATACTTCCGAAGTAGTCCGCGAGGTCGGCGTCCACGACGTCCGTGTGCCCGCGAAACAGCAGTTCTTCCACCTCGACTACCGCTTGCTGGGCATTGCGGCCCGGCCGGTAGGCGTACTGCTCGGGTGGAAGATCGGCTTCGAAGATCGGTTCGAGCACCAGCATCGCTGCTGTCATGCACACCCGATCTCGCAAGGTCGAGATGCCCAGTGGCCTCAGCTTGCCATTGGCCTTCGGGATAAACACTCGTCTGATAGGGTCCGGCCGGTAAGTCTCCTGCCTGAGCGCCAGCGCCAGTTCGCCGAGCCACTTCGACACCCCATACGCCTCGACCTGCGCGAAGTCTTGCCGATCGACACCCGGCGCGCCCTTGTTCGAGCGGCACTGGGCGTACGCATGCGCCAGCACATCCTCACGATGGATCTTGTCGTACAGAGCATAGAAGCGGTACCCGGCTTCGGCCTTCGCTTTCGCGTGTAACGCCATCTGCAGCTTCTGAACACTGATCGGAGTTGATAGGTTGCCCAATCTCCAGGTCCCTCACTACGTGTTGCGTTTGTCTTGAACTGAGGCCCCTTTCCTCCACCGGCATTACCCGGCTTCAACGGTACTACGGGCCTCTCCGTCACCCCAAGGCGTCCGGCCTGTCCCTCACGGGCGTCCGGTTGGTCATCCCTGACCACGCCAAGGGGCTTCCCGTGTTGCGTGCGCTTCCCTTGTGTGCATGCTGTCGCCACTACCCCGGCGCAGCGGCTGGGCGTCCTGCCTGCTCATTTCGCCCAGCCGTATCAGCCTTCCCCGTAATGGCAGTCGGGTCGGCCTGCGCATCGACCTTTTCGAGGCTTGCTCGGCGTTCACACGTGTTACGGCCTGCACACTCGCGCTGTCACCGTATTTCGTGACACGCTACACCGAAGGCTTCAGCCACTTCGTTACCTCCATAGCTGCTCCGGTTGCTTCCGGCTGGAGCGGTTGCCGGGTGGGGCTTGCACCCACTGGGAAAGCGCCGCCTTTGCACGGCGCACGCCAGAATCGGACATTACTGGCTCTGGGTGTATGTGCGCGATGATCGGCCCAGTGGTTCCGTCGAAGCTCCGGCGGTCTGGTTTGCCTATACACCGGATCGTCGCGGCGAACATCCGCAGCGGCATCTTGCCAACTTCAAGGGCGTGCTACAGGCAGACGCGTTCGCGGGATACGCGGAGCTGTACGTGGGCGGTCAGATTCAGGAGGCAGCATGCATGGCGCACGCACGTCGAAAGCTGCACGATCTGCACGCTGTCCGGCCATCGTCGATCACCGGCGAAGCACTAAAGCGTATTGGCGCACTCTATCGCATCGAAGAGCACATTCGAGGCAAGCCGCCAGAAGAGCGACGGCGCATCCGCCAGGCACACGCCGTTGCGCTGCTTGATGAAATGAAGCGGTGGGTTCGAGGCGACGCTTCTCACACTCTCAGCGAAATCGGACACCACCAAAGCGATCCAGTACTCGTTGAATCGCGATACCGCTGATGCAGAGATCGCCTATCAGCACGACCGCGATCGACACGATCAGCAGTTTTTTCACTTGCTCTCCTGTTTCGATTTTGGTCGGAATCCCATACCGTTTACATCGGGTAGGTCTTGATGTTGATATCGCTGCAGAGCGATGACGTGCTGATCATCTCGCACCGACTATCCGTAGTACTTGGCATTCTCTAGCAGGCTGTTGAAATATCCGTCGTTGATGCACTCAGGTGCATTGCGACGGACGCTGAGTTCGCACTTCTGAAACGCGGAACACGTTTCCGGGCGTTCGAGGCTGCTAACGGTTTCACCATATCGATGTTATCCATTGCATCCGGGCCCTCAACGGGCAAGTGTGCGCATACGCGTCAAGTTGTAGCCGACCTGCGTCAGCACGAAGAGCTGGTCCACGCGTTCAAGTCCTCGATACATCGCCTGTCGAATTCGTCCGACTGTCTTGCCCCATCCGAACACCTGCTCAATCCGCTTACGTTTTTGCTGGCTGACCGCGTAACCCGACCAACGCGGGTGGTTCGCTCGTCAATCGCTGAGCCTCCTGGACGCCCATCGTTTTGCGCCACATGAGGCGTGACGCGATTTGCTCGACAGGTGGCGACAAAGCCGGCCGTGTCGTAGTTCTTATCTGCCCCGACCGTAATGCCGCCCGGGGCCACCTTCGCGGCGTCAGCAAGCATTTGCGCGGCGCAGTCGCGCTCGGCGGTGCCCGTCACCAGCGTCACCTGCGCGTTGACTACCAGGCCGTGCCGGTTGTCAGTCAGTACATGGCCCATGTAGCAAATGATCCTTTGTGACAGAGCAATCTGCGCATGACCACGACCAGATACTGATATGACTTTCGCAGTCGAGTACCGCAAAGGTGACGACGCGAGCGACAGGACGCGCCGCTCAAGCTCGTCTTCTTCCAGATGTTCGACCGACGCCCAGCCCAGTCCTGCCGCTGTGGCAAGCTGAAGATACTGCGTGATCGTCCCCAGACCGACGCTGAGGGCGCCCTTGCAGCCGGCGCCGTAGGGCGACGCGTCGAACAGCGCCTGCACCTTGGGGGCCTGCAGAAATATTCGAAGGACATCACCCTCTTTCTGGCGCCCCACATCAACGCGCTGATGCGACGAGCGCGCGCCTACATGTGCAAGTGCAAACATCACTCGCAGGAGATCACCGCGGAGGGCCGGCATGTGGGTGCGCTTGTGAGGACGCTCTCCGCTTCTGTAGGAACTAAGGCGCCGCCCAACAGGTTCGCTCGGAACGTGGACGAACGTCAATCGAGCGATATCTGGCCCGGTTTAGAATTTATGACGCAGGCCGACGCGTGCAACCACCTGATTGCGATTCGACGATACGTCATCGGCCACCGGCACAAAGGCGAAGTCGAGGGCGCTGCCAGTACGGTCACCACCGACGTGCTGATACGCACTCTGTACATAGACGTCCGTGCGCTTTGACAGTGAGTAATCAGCCATCAGCCCCGCAGTTTCGTAATTCGGCTTTAACTTTCCAGTGGTGGCGTTGAAACCGCTCAGGGTGTACGTATACATCGCCCCGACGAAGAAGGCTGGCGTGAACTGGTACTTGCCGTTGATTTCGAAATTCTGGTAACGCAGGTTGGAAAGCGTGCCCGAGGCTGGCGTAATCTTGCCGACGTATCCCGAAGACACCGGATTGGCGACGAAGGTATTCGAATACGAGATGCCCACGTTGGCCGAACCAAACGTGTAGGTTGCCCCCGCGCCGAAGATGCGCAGTTTGTTCCCCAGAAAATTTTCATCCGCAGCGGGATTGTTCCCGATTGCACCACCGGCGGTGGACGACTGCTTGTTCGCCTGCAGATAGGCGGCTTCCAGCAGCAAGCCGCCTATGACGTATTGGACGCCCATGCTGTACGCGCGATTGTTGGCGAAGTTGGTGTCGTTGCTAAAGCTGTACGTGCCGCCAAATTTAAAGCCAGCAATCTCGGGGCTTGTGTACTTGACAGTATTGTTGACACGGAAGGTGTTGTCCGTGTTGTCGTTGTCGTACGGATGGGAGAACATGCCCCCGCCCCATGTGCCATTCGCCGTCGTTTGAGCCAGATAGTTGACGACGGAGTCGTACTGTCGACCGAGAGTAACCGTTCCGTATTGGTTGGATGCGACGCCGACCCACGCCTGTCGCCCAAACATCAGGCCGCCCTGACCGAGCTTGCCATTATTGACATTAAAGCCGCTCTCCAGCTGGAAAACTGCCTTGAGACCGCCGCCGAGATCCTCCGCTCCCTTCAAGCCCCAACGACTCCCTTGGACCGTACCGCTCTGGAGCTCGAACAGCTTGTTGCCACCGACGTTATTCGTATAGTTGATCCCTTCATCGATCAGACCGTAGAGTGTCACCGTACTTTGGGCCATTGCGGGAGCTGCGGCGGCTGACATCACGAAAGCTGCAAGAAGTTTCATTTTCATTGAGGTCTCCAAACCTTATATTGTGTGTCTCGATGCTTTTTTATGCGCAACCCTGGGTCGGGCACGCGGTCTGTTTTGCTGGGCAGTTGACGTCGATTAACCGCCGTAAATGTCGAACGTGAAGTACTTCTTTGCAATTCGGTCATACGTCCCGTCCTTGCGGAGACTGTCGATCGCACCGTTGATTGCTTCGAGCAGGGCTCTGTCACCCTTTCTCACACCGATGCTGACGCCGGGACCGAAGATGGCGGCGTCGTGGATGGCCGGACCTCGCGCGAAACCGAAATCACGACCCTGCGCAGTATTCAGGAATCCCGACTCAGCCGTCGGCCCCGAAACCAGTGCCGCATCGAGCCGCCCACCCGCGAGGTCATTCCACACCTGGGGCTTGCGAAGGGTAGGGCGCAATGTCAACTCCATTCGTCCAATGCTTCCGTGCATAGGTTTCCTGTGTGCTTCCCTGCAAGACTCCGATATGCTTTTCGTTGAGCGATTCGGGCATTGCCACCAGAGCCGAGCCGCCCCTTACAACCAGCGCTTCGAAGTTGGCGTATATCTTGTGGCTGAAACCGACTGCCTTCGCGAAAATTGCATTACCCAGATCGATGTCAAATCCAACGAGCTCGCCACTCGGGGTTTTCGACTCAAATGGCGGGTAAGCGCTGTCGACTCCGAACTTAAGTTCCTTTCCATCGTACGCGAATGCCGCAAATGGAATGGACGTTGCCCACAAGGCGACCAGTAGCGTTTTAATCTTCATTTTGGTTTCTCATAAACTCCAGGTCTGGATTTGCGGCATAGTACTTCTGCTTTTATTGCGTCGGTGGCGTCGGACTCGGACGCCCATCGAGCGCATCGCCGGATGTAATGGCATCTAGGTTGGAACGGCATAGCCGTCGACTACAAGCCTCTTGAGGGTGTCGATTTGAAGCGGTCCAATCTCGGGAAGAATGTCGTCGTCCGCCACAAAGTCCCGACCGTAACAAGCGCCGAGAATTACCACGCCGCCCTCGTGCAAGGGTGCTCTCACCCCAGCCAGTTCGGCGAGTCGAAGCGTCGGTACCAATCCGAACGGCACGTCTTCGAGCACGTAGCGTGTGGCGATGTCTCTCGGGCCGAGCGGATCACTCCCTTGCCGGACCAGTTGCTCCGATATTGCCGAAAGTGAGTCACCAACCACGCCAAAAGACAGCCTGCAATGATCAAAGGTCGTTCTCACTGACTTTCCGAATGCTGCTGCAATGGTAAGTCTCTCTTGGTCTAGAGCCTCAAGGAGCCTCCCGACTGTTGGTGTCAGATTGGAGTTTTGGCTCCAGCTTTCGCCCTTCTCAATACGGGTCAAGTTGGCTAGCGCAATACCCATGTGATCTTGCGGATTAACGTTGCTGAGCGTCAGCGTCAGCAGGTCGTCCTTCAGGAGCTAACGTCAAGAGTGGTGTATGAACATTTTGATGGCGGTCGATTTCAAGCGGCGAGTTTCTGCTGAACCGGTCGATCGTCTTGCACCGGTTCGCCGTCCTTGAAGGCCACACCCTCGAGCAACAGCTTGATCTTTTCCGGGCCGTTGATACGGCGCCAAGTTTTCTCGGCTTCCTCAATCAGCTTGAATGCCAGGCCGAGGAAGGTAGGTCGCGACACGCAGTTACGCGTACGTGTCGTACGGTGGCGCACCGTCGCGAACGTCGATTCAATCGCGTTGGTGGTACGCAGATGCTGCCAATGTTCGGCGGGGAACTCGTAGAAGGCCAGCAAGCTCTCTCGGTCCTTCTTCAGCGTCTCCGCCGCCTTCGGATATTTGGCCGCATAGATCGACACGAAACGATCGAACGCGGCATGGGCTTCGGCACGCGTCGCGGCCATCCAGATCGATTGCATGTCGGCCTTCGCGCGCGCCTGCTGCGACTTGGGCAGCGCGTTGAGCACGTTGCCCATCTTGTGAAACCAACAGCGCTGACCACGCGTTGTCGGAAACACTTCCTCCAGCGCCGCCCAGAAGCCCATCGCGCCGTCGCCGACCGCCAGCCGTGGACCCGCCTTCAGACCGCGCTTTTTCAGGTCGAGCAACAGTTCCAGCCACGATGCTTTCGTCTCGCGATACCCATCGCCGATCGCCACGCGCTCTTTGCTCCCATCCGGCCTCACGCCGATGATCACGAGCAAGCATTGACCGTCCGAGTTCTCGCTGCGCAGCCCGGTGTGAATGCCGTCCACCCACCAGTACACATAGTGTGATTCCGACAAGTCCCGCTTGCTCCAGGCCGCATGATCTTCAGCCCATTGCGCCTTCAGCCGACTCACCACGTTGGCCGACAAGCCCTTGGCGTCATCGCCCACGAGCACCTTTAACGCTTCGCCCATGTCGCCCGTCGAAATACCCTTCAGATACAGCCACGGCAGGGCTGCGCTTACGCGGGGCGACTTCCTCACGTACGGCGGCACGATCGTCGAGTTGAACTTCACGCCGAATCCTGATCGATCACGCACCTTCGGTACCTTCACCTGAATCGGCCCGGCCGCCGTCAACACATCGCGTTCCGGCAAGTAGCCGTTGCGGACCACCGCGCGCTGTCCATGCATGGTCTTGACGTTCGCGAACCGCTCCATCAGCTCTGCCAGCTCCGCTTCAATCGCTTGTTGAATCACTTGCCGTGCCCCTTGACGAACCAAATCGTCCAGCCCCAGGCCGGCGCCCAATAGACCGACAACTGCTTTTTCCGTATCCTTGCTCATGGTGGATGGTTTGTTGTTTGCTGGTTTCCGACTTCGACAATCAGATTCTCAGCTGAAACCTCCACCGCCTTCAACTTCCCGCCTCAACTCCCCCGTACACCAGATTCGACTTTAGCTCGTCCTTCAGTGCGAACCGGTCTCCGAAGAGTGAAACGCAAGTGGTATGAATCCGGTGGATGTGGCGGGTTGGAAATGCGGCCATGTCGACCTTGGCGCGGATCGTGCCTACCGTGATAGCTCTCGCAGACTGAGTCTTGCACGTTAGCACCGTGGTGCTCCAAGCTGCTATGGGGATGACGAGCCCCCGCGCCGCAAGGCGCTGGGAAATGTAGAGAGCCGCGAATGAAAGATGAGCGCTGATGATTACGCTATGGTGTGCGCGGATATAAGGGATGATGCTGTCGAGGACGAATCGGTATCCGTAGGCCGGCAATGCCAAAATAATGACATCGGCGTCGCCAACATCTTCCGCTTTCCCGCAGACTTCCAAGTAGAACTGCCCCTCGACCGCTCCCTTCACGTGAAGGGGGAGTCCAGCAACGAAGTCTGCAGTCCGGGCTCCCGATGGAGACCAAACTTTCGGTTTATGTCCATTCTGTATGAGATACGCCGCATAACCCAAAGCGATTGCGCCGGCTCCCACGATTGTCACTTGCATGTACCTTCTACCTTGGAATAGTTTACTGGCCCTGCACGACCTAGCAGGCTGTTGAAATACCTCGTTTCTCCGTCATCCGGGACCAAGGGGCAAACGTTGAAGGTAATGTCGTGAATGTGAGCGGGATGAAACGGATGCGCGGTGCCGATGGTTTTACGGAGTCGATGTTCACGGTGTTGAAGCTGGATGATTTTGTGCCGAAAGACCATCCGTTGCGTCCGATTCGCACGTGGCTCAACGATGCGCTCAAACGCATGGACGACGTGTTTGCCCGGATGTACGAGGCTGATGCGAAAGGTGGGCGGCCGAGCATTGCACCGGAGAAGCTGGTGCGAGCGTTACTGCTTCAGGTGCTGTACTCGATTCGCAGCGAGCGCATGTTGATGGAACAGATTTCCTACAACATGCTCTTTCGCTGGTTCGTCGGCTTGTCGATGGATGGGACGGTGTGGGACCACTCGACATTCAGCAAGAACCGCGACCGACTGCTTGAACACGATGTGCTGGTATTGCTCTTCAACGAGACGGTTGAGACTGCGCGCGAGCGTGGGCATCTGTCGGGTGAGCACTTTAGCGTTGACGGCACGCTGATTCAGGCATGGGCGGGACACAAGAGCTTTGTGCCGAAGGCAAGTCCGGACGAAGACGATACGCCGCCCGACGAACCGCCGGCGCCCGATGACAACTGGCACGGTCAGAAGCGCAGTAACGCGACGCATCAGTCCACGACCGACGAGCAGGCGCGCCTGTTTCGCAAGAGCAAAGGAACCGGTGCGATGCTTTGCTACATGGGCCATGTACTGACTGACAATCGGCACGGCCTGGTAGTCAACACGCAGGTGACGCTGGCGACGGGCACCGCCGAGCGCGACTGCGCCGCGCAAATGCTTGCTGACGCCGCGAAGGTGGCCCCGGGCGGCATTACGGTCGGGGCAGACAAGAACTACGACACGGCCGGCTTTGTTGCCACCTGTCGAGCAAATCGCGTCACGCCTCATGTCGCGCAAAACGATGGGCGTCCAGGAGGCTCAGCGATTGACGAGCGAACCACGCGTTGGCCGGGTTACGCGGTCAGCCAGCAAAAACGTAAGCGGATTGAGCAGGTGTTCGGATGGGGCAAGACAGTCGGACGAATTCGACAGGCGATGTATCGAGGACTTGAACGCGTGGACCAGCTCTTCGTGCTGACGCAGGTCGGCTACAACCTGACGCGTATGCGCACACTTGCCCGTTGAGGGCCGGGATGCAGTGGATAACATCGATATGGTGAAACCGTTAGCAGCCTCGAACGCCCGGAAACGCGTTCCGCGTTTCAGAAGTGCGAACTCAGCATCCGTCGCAATGCACCTGAGTGCATCAACGACGGATATTTCAACAGCCTGCTAGGACCGATCCGCCAAAGACCGCGACTCCAAACCGCTCTCAGACCCCGACCGATCGGGACGGCTTCGATTCAATCGACACTATCCACCCACGCGCGTGCCCATTGAATACCCGCCAGTTCCGCCTCTTCCTCTGTGTCGAATTCGCCGAGTACACCGGACGCTTCAAGGACCTTGTTGTCTTTCGTGATGGCGGCGCTTGCGGCGTAGCGTTCGGGGTGCAGGATTTCCTTCTGCTGCAGAATGGCACGACCCCATAGCATGTATCCCTGATGTTGTTCGCTTTGCATCAGCGTTCGATCTCGACGTATGCGCGACGCCCATCCACGCGAAGTACGTTACCCTCAGGCGTAACCTGACGCGGAATGTGGTCATAGCGTGGCTCCCCCGTACGGTGCCCGACCGCGGCGACAGATGCCTTTGGGCCGGGCGCTGCCGCAACGATGCGGTGCTGCAGCTGGCTACGTCCGGTGCGCATGCTCGCGCCCCGATGCTTCGGCGCCTTGCGGACCGGTTGGACCCGCCGCGTATCGCCTTGTGGCTCAGGCGGATTCCAAACTTCAATGTACCGGGCGCCGGCAAACGCGGGAAAAGCGATTGCCAGAAGGACCATGCCGTACCTGATTACTACCGTGGTCATTCCTTCTCCGATTCTAAGACGCTGCCATTGGACACGTAGTGCGTGCTCGCCCACGCAGGCCCACGGGGAACCCGTTCCGATGTCCGCCAATTTTCTCACGGCTGGATTACACGGCTGCGCTCCTGCGTCGCAATTCCCGTTCAGTCGCCACTGTCATTAGTTTGAAGTTCGTTACATTAGCCGTTCGGGCGCTCCGGGATAACGAAATGCTGCCGGAACAGGCGCTCGGACTCACATAACCCTTCCTCGGTAAAGACCACTGACTTCGTCTTGTTGACCGGGTCGCAGATGAGGCCCTTTTCGTAAAGGCGATTCAGCACGTCCCAGTCGAAGCCCTTCCAGGCGCGGCACTGATCGTGCAGCGTCAGGTATAGAAGTGCCAAGGCGACTTCGTCGATTGCGTCGGTATCGATGTTCATGACATACATCCCGCGGCCTTCTGAACCCGCACACGAAACCGCTCGGGACTACCCAGGATCTCGTCGGCCGACTTGCTCAGATGAACGGTTGGGGGTGAGCGTTGTAGACGTCAAGGTAGTGGCGGATTGCATCTTGGAGCTGGCGCGTCGAACCATGCGTGGCGCGACGAAGGTACCTTTCGGTAAGCGTAGCGAACCAGCGTTCGACCTCGTTGAGCCACCGCAATAACCCCGTCGACACCCGTGTTTCCATTGTCCTGGGTGCACCGGGGCTGGACGCGTGAAGCAGTCCGTCCACACGGTCAGCGACAAATCGCGCACGCCATCTAGAGACGGTTTTCTGGGCAAGTTGCGGTTTCGCCGCGACCGTGCTGTTGTCCACCCCTTCAGCACAGGCCAGCACAATGCACGCGCGCAACCCCAACGCGTGTGCTGTCCTGCGCCGCATCATCAGCGCCTTGTTGCTCGAATTCCGATTTGCTCAGCACGAGTTCCGCTTCTGGGCCGGCCGCTCATCGCCGCCTCCCCGTATCCGTGCCACACATAGCACGTTAGTACGCGGCGAAAATAATTCAATGAATTTGTAAATCACCACATTACGCCAGCGTCGTCGCCCGGATGAGATCTGCTCCGGTAGCACGGAGTATCGCGCATAGACGACGGAAGGTGAGGGGTTCGCGACGCCAGAATCGCCGATCGCGGAGAAGACCTCGTTAGAACAGTCGCACTGTCACACATACGTTTCCAGACGACATGAGTTCAAGGCGAGGCGGAGCAGGGGTTTCGCGCCCACGAAAACACCTCACAAAAGCGATGTTATTGCCGATGGACCAGGCGTCGGTTCGGGAGCAATCGTTGGTCTCCCATCTTGCGCTTGTTGCCTGCCGCGACGGTCATGTCAACGGCCACCTGTTCAATGAGCTAATGCGAACCGTGTACCTCGCATGGTTTCTCCAGCAGGACGGTTACGGAAACGAACCGGTCCGGCGTTTCAAGACCGCGGAACATGCCGTGGAGGCCGCACTGGAACTGGCCCATGCGGCAAACGAGTGGGTGCTCCCTGAAGATGCTGTTCCCGTTTTTGAGGGCCTGCTGGCTTTGCACGATGCGCAGCTCGCCACCGTTTCCCTGCACAAAATAATCAGCGCAGAGCGCCGCCTCAGGCAATTCCTCGCCGGCACTACTAGTTCGCCTGTTCCAGACGTAGATCCAACCTCATAATAGCCTTTGGCGGCGGCACCAAAAGATTGTAGGTATAAATTCAGGATAACTGATCGTTAATGGTCGTCTTCATCCCGGAGTGCGGTCGAGGAGAGGGCACAAAGTTCCGACCTGGCGTGCGGACCCTGCAGATAGAAAACAGGGTCCGGTCGACAAGCTACGGCAATTTTTCGACCATTGAGCTACGGTGCACCGTAGCTCAGGAACCGGGGCGATCATTCGCCCGCACCGTTGCCGGGCTCGGCCGATGTGCTTCCTGCGTCATTGCAGATCAGCTCATGGCACGCTACTACCGCCTCATAACAGCACTGCCTGCTGCAAAAGCTCCAGCGCTTTGAGTTCGTCCAATCGGCCCGTGCGTGCCTTGCCTGCCAGCGTCTTGAGCAATGCCTCCGCGATCGGTGCAATGCCGTGAAGATGGTCCAGGCTCGTCACGGACGGGGATAGCGACTCGCGCAATTGCGGAGGTGTTGCGGGGGCCGCGAGCGACTCAGCGGTTGCCGCCGTGGCTGCCGCCGGTTCACCATCACTTTCGCCAGATTTGCGACCGGCAGGCTCGTCAGGAGCATCAGCGACATGATGCGGCTGGCTGACGACGATCGTCGCTTTCTCTGAGGCATCGGCAGAACCGGACGCGCGGTCTTTCGCCCCGGTCCGAACGTCCGCCCGCGAGCGCCTCGCGTTCGCCGTCGCATCGGCGGGGTTCGCCGATGCGCGATCTTCCGTTGCGGCCGCGAGTGGCTCCTTCTGTTCAACGGATGCACGGCCGCGCGCGGCGGGCGTGAGCAAACGCGACACCGACTGCGGGATGTCGGCTTCCGAACGCGGCGTGTCCAGCCAGCCAGCTGGCAAACCAAGTCGTTCGGTGAAACGGTTTGCTTCAACACTGTCGAGCCGTTTTTTGCCATACAGCCGGTGGGCCATGTTGGATCCGCTCATCTTCATGACCACACCGAGTCTTGCTTTCGATCCGTTACGAGCCGTCAAAACAAGGAGGTTCGCGCGTCGAATTTTCTCTACGTCACCGCTGTCGTCTAACGCCAGTGGTCGCTGTTGGTTTCCCCCGACAGATGTCCTGGGTTTCGAAGGTAAACCTTTTCGCGGCGCACGTGGGGCAGGCGATTCGGCCATCTGGCTTCGACTGTTTCTGACGGCCCTGGGCGAGTCGCCCGTTGCTTTTTTCGGCATCTGCGCTTTCCCCGACAAACTGTCTTCAGGATATGGTTGCTGGCCGCCGTGAACGGCGGAAGGCGGCATGGGTGTTTGCGACACTGCCTCGGGTTCGTCGTCGGTCCGGACGAAATCGAGCGGTGATTTCAGGCGGGCGATGGTTTCGGGCGCAAGCGCAGGATTGGGCTGGTCAAAGAAACCGTGAGGCAATCCAAGCGTGGTTTCCATGTGAAAGGCGGTCTCGGGCGTGAACCTTTCACCCTTCGTCAGCTCGGCCACTCGCGCCATGTTCGATCCCAGTCCCAGCGCGATATTCTCCGCGCCTACCGTATCCACCAGAAACTGGAACGATCGTGTCTTGAAAATGGAGGCAGTGTGGGCAGAGTCCCGGGGAGGTGCATTGACGTACGGCGGTTTCGGCCGGTTCGGCTGGGACTGTTTGACGTGACGAGGTTGGCGCTGGCCGCTGTCCCGAGATCCCGCATATCGTCCGCGGGTTTGACTCATATAGTAGGGCTCCATGCGATCACTGGTGTGCTGAGTGCGATTATAGATGACGTGATGCTGGCATTGGATGCCGAACGACGCGATAGCGCGAAAACAGACGGGGGGAATCCGGCCATAGTGTGGTACTGGTTAACGTCCGCGCTCTCCGGTCGCGATCCGGTGATGCTGGCCTGCGAAGCAATGCACAGTCAGCCTTTTGCCGGTCACACGAAATCGTCAGATATCAGGCAGGCGATGGAAGACTGATGCGCCGGCTCTCTCTCGTTCAACGCAAAGCGCGGCCGGCGGTTGATGCGTCGGTGGTTAGCGAACCGGGGCTGGTCAGTCTGCCCCTCGAAAGTCCGGCCGAACATCTGCTGGCCAGAATGATTCGGTTTGCCAGGCATTTCTCGCGAACGTGCCATCAGTGATGCACGAGATCTGCCGATCTCCGAAGCACCGGGGCAGCGCATACACCACCTTGCCGATTCGCATCGCCGGTATCGATCAATCGATCAATCGGGAAAGCCTGCTCGCCGGTCGGCGCGGTTATTTTCTCGCTTTGCATTTCGCGAGGACCTGCATTCAGACAATGCGGGTCCTCGTATCACGAAGAACGGAGAGTTTCTGTGCTGCAATGTCGGCGCTAGCCATTGATGACAGCGTCCATCGAGTGGCGGATGTCGCCAATGCCTGACGCAAGTCCCAAGGGAAGAGGTCGCGATAGTGACACTTAGTGACGCTGCCTGCGTCATCACGAATGCGCCCGACAGAACGTGAGGTGCTGACTACGTATGGATCTGACCGCTTCGATCCGGGGACTGACACACGCGGCACCACTTTGCCTGCCGGCGTATCTGCGGCCAGCTCAACGCGGCTTCACCTCTTAACCTCGTCCTCCGAGTCGTCCGGCGGGCGGTAGGGCACCTTCACCGTAGCGCTGCCAGACGGCGTTGGCAACGCATGTCACCCCCGCCGCGCCGATAGCTCTGTATAGCCTTCGTGCGGTCCTGGGTAACGCTCTTCTCTTCGGCACCCCACGGCGCCCTCCCAGTAAAGCCCGAGATTGTATCCTGAGGCCTTGTGGCCCAGCGTGATGGCCTGCTCGTAGAGCGTGAGCGCGCGGCTCGTATCGACCGGCATGCCCCGCCCAAGGCGTGCGCTATCGGCCAGCGCTGCAGCGGCCATGCCGCGAAGATGGCCGTCCGCGGGTCTCATCCTTCATCACGTCTTCGAAGATCGCATTACCTCTCTCAAGGTCCGCCTCGCCTCCGGTTGGTGTGACGAGAGAAATGGCCATTGCCATCCGCCAGGCGGGATGCCGGTTAGCACCAATGCACTCAAGCAACCAGCGGCCGAGATGCGGCGCACGACTGAGCGTGCTGGTGAGAAGAGCATTGGCGATCGCGGCGAGCGACTCGGGCGACAGAAACCCGGTCTTGTTTGCCGCAATGACGTGACGGGAAAACTTCTCGACATCCAGAGTAGGGTCAGCGAGGCGCAACTGATGCCATTCACGCTCGATCGTTCCTACCCAGCTTTGCATTTGCATGGTGAGCAACACGTTGGTGAGGAATGCACCTGATTCTAGCTCACCTTTCGTGGAATGCAACTTTCTGAGTTCGTGCGTCCCGTTTGCATGCGTTCGCCAGATGGAGGGTTGCCACCGTTTCCCCGTCTCAGTCAGATGACGATTCTGAGCAAAGCTTCAATCTTTGTGCTGTGATCCAGCGGGGCGGTGAGTCGTGCACAGAGTTACGAAGCGTTGGCAGGCACTGGTGCCTCCTGCAACATCAAGGCGGTGGCGCAGACCGTAGTGGATTACCAGGCATGGATGGCGACGGTATTCATATCGCGACTTGTGGCAAGATCCGAACCGGATGGCAGAGACGGGTTCGCGAGCCCATAGGCAAGTCTGTTTGCCAGCCTGCTTCGCACGACGTTGGAGAAGGAGACTGTCCCACGATGGCTGATGCATTTGAACTCGTTGCCCTGGCGTTGCCCGGCGACGTCGCCCCCGAGTCACTGCCCGCCATCGTCCGCCAGTTCGTCGCGGATTGCTGGATGAGCCGCAGCCAGTTGATCGCCCGCGCCCGGCGCCTTGCGCTGCGGCCGTCGCTGCGCGCCTATCGCCCGAGCGCGCCGGGAGACATCGGACACTTTGCGCTCACACTTATGGCGGGCGCGCAGACCGTGTCCCTGATCGCGCATTTACGCCGCGTCGCACAGCGGCGCGCATCCGCACGCAATCGCAACGCGGCCACCGCCTCGCGACCGCCCGCGCGCGATCCGCGTCAGACGTCGCTGTTCTGAAAGGGCGCCGAACTCGACGACCTTCATCGAATGGGGTGCCACGCAGGTGCGCGAGTTCATGAGCACGATCGAGGCCACGACGCAAAAAATCTACGGCGGGCTTCTGCGCGATGCCGCGCACGGTCGCGTGCCGCTGGCGGCGAGGCACGTCGACGATCAGACTGGGGACGCCGTCCGCAACTTGTCGGAAGACAATTGGTTGCCGGGATTCGACGCTAGTCGGGAGGATCACCCTGGCTCCACACTCCCCATGCGGATGACCCCTGTTTCAAGCTTCATCCTGTCTTCACGAAAAGAGGCTCTTTTGCCCGTCTGTTTGCGTAAAAGCGGGTTCTAGCATGGGCGTATTCTTTCACACGTCACGAAACAACAGGCGTGATCGGGGTAGCGAGGAGAAGAGCGCGGCCCCGCGGCTTCGATATTGCCGCGGGGAATGCGTCGACTATTCGCCCAGCCACGAAACCGAGCAACCTCGTTGGTGCACGGTAGCGGACCTTTCCATGCTTCATCGGTTACGCAAACAAACGCACCCGGGTAAGGGTGGCAAAGCCGGTGACGGAAGACCGCCGGATGGCCGTAACTCTTTGTCAGCAGCGTGTGCACGTCCTCTCACGGACGGTCCCCGGCAACAGGGGTGCGCACGCCGATTGACAACGGTTCTGGTCTCTCAGATCTCTCGAAGTGCGCGCCACCTCCCGGCTAGTCGGTCGAACAACAAGTAATCGAGGAGCGACCATCAACCAGATGTTAAGTCAGCACTGCAGATGATGCTACGGAGTCGCTGGCAAATTTCGATCCGGCGAGTGGCATCCAACGCGTTGGCGCCTCACTACCTCGCGCAGCGGAAGCTACGGTTCATTCGATACCCACGAGAGCGCACCGCGCTTTTCATTAGCCGTGTTGATCGCATTGATTGCAGCGGACGACGTTTCTATCCCATTCTGTGCGGTGTGCAGCTTATGACACCTGGCCAGGTGATGACATCGGCTTCGCAACGGATAGGCCAGCTCGCATCTACCTGGGGGACCAGTTCGGCCGGTAAGTGGACACGTCCGTTAGAAGCGCACTCCAGCGTGCTGCCGGTGTTGGATGCCGAGGGTCTGTCGCGCGTGGTCTCAGCTCTGCGGCAAGGCAAACGTTGGCGAACTGCATCCCGACGATGTAGCCGCATGGCGCGAGGCTGAGGATGAGTGTCCCGTTTCCGCGCGCTGTCGAGTCGCTATGATAAGGCGTCGGTGCCGAGGACACCGACGTCGTGTTGTCGGCCATTCCCGACATTCAGGTATCGCATCTGTCAGGCAGCTACGAGTCGCTTTGCCGACGTTCGCACTTCGGCGGCGGCCAGCGTCTGCTGCCACTGCAACCGAATGCGTACTTGCGACCCACAACTGCCTGTCGGCTCGACACGCCCCCAATGGCCGTTTGCGAGGTGCAACGGCCGCTCAATCTCGCGGGTCGCACGGCAGGTCGATCGGCATTGCTGCCACTGGGACCGTTGGGCTCTACGTCAGCAACGTGGCAGATTGCTGACGGTGGTGGTATTGAGCCCCTGTTTTCACGAGAATCTCCTTTAACGAGCGTTGCCGTAACGTCCGGTTGCGATGAGGCGAGGCAAACGCCCGAACCGCCTCAAGAACAAAAATAATGCGAATGAAAGTCCGGAAGAAGAGGCCGTACCGAGGCGATGACAGTTACGAAGAAAGCGCATTTCTCGTTTGCCGGCCCGGAACCGAGTCTGGAAACGTAGGCGTTCCTGGGCGGGCAGGCGCATCGAGACCGCTACATTTGTGTGTATGACTCTGGATGGCGGCCTGCTATTCTGTTTGAATTGCACGCTGCCCTATCCGCGGACGGCGAATTTCCTGATCGAGCGTCGTCATGAGATCGTCAGGCCTCACGGTGCGCAGGTTCAGATCGGCGGCTCAGGAACGCGCGTTCCGGATGGACTATGCGCGGCGCTTCTTCGGACAGCGCAGGCTCGCCATCACAATCTTCACCGTGCTGTGGGTCGTGTTTTCCGTCCACGACCTCGGGCGATTAGACATACTCGATCCCGCCCACTTGCACCACAAAGAACTCTGTGTCCTGAGAATCGCCGGGACGATCGGCATGACGGTGCCCGTTCTGTTGTGGAGCCGACACGCACTCGACGAGCGCTGGAGCGTCGGGCTGCTCAGTGTCTGGACGCTCAGTTGCTGGTTCGCGGTCCTGAGAATGGTACAGATCTATCCGGGCGACCTGGCCTGGCGGGAGGCCTATCCGATCCTCACGTTTGCCCTTTTCATGATATTCATGGCCTTCCGGCTTCGAGTGATTACGGCGGCGTGGCTGGTCGGCCTATGCGTCGTCAGTTATCTGGTGATGCTCTATCTCAAGCCCGATGGCCAGAGCGTCGGCGCGCGCATGGAGTCGGTGATCGCGCACGCCACGATGGTGCCGATGATGTATATCGTCGGTTTGCTCGTCAGTATCCCGCTGGAACGTGCCGCGAGGCGCGAATTCATGTACCGGCGCACCTTGCGCGCGGCCAAGGCGCGCGTCGAAGCGGCTTCGCGCGTGGTCAACGAGCAGAACCGACGCATGCAAGAGCTCGTCATGGAGAAAGAGCGATTCTTTTCATCGGCGTATCACGACATCCAGCAGCCTCTGGCCGCAATCAACCTTTTCATCCGAAGCGCCCGGACGAGGATCAGGGACGGATACGCCGTGGATCGCGAGCTCGATGTCGTCGAGGAGACCGCGTCCGACATCCTCGACATGTTCAAGGACATTCAGGACTACAGCGAGCTGGGCTCATATGTTCCCCATGTCGTACCGGTCGACACCCACGGCCTATTGACCGAGGTCTTCGAGCAGTACCGGGAGACGGCCCGATTGCGTGGCATCGATCTAAGGATCGCGGGACGGCGAGGCTACCCCCCGTCTATCGCGACCGACCGGTCGCTCTTCAAGCGGGCTGTATCGAATCTCGTATCGAACGCGATCAAGAACACATCATCGGGTGGCGTTGTGCTTGGCTGGGTGCAACTGAATGAACGGCTGCGCATCGATGTATGGGATACCGGCATCGGCATTGCGCCCGCACATCGCGACGCGATCTTCTCCGAGTACTATCAGATCAACAATCCGGGGCGCGACCGTTCGAAAGGACTGGGACTGGGGCTGTCGATCGTGCAGCGTGCGATCCATATCCTGCCGGGACATGGCATGAGTCTCGCGTCCGTGGAAGGGCGCGGATCCCGATTTTCGCTTTACGCGACGGTTTCGGCATCCGCCCCGACAGTCGGCGAAAATGCTCAGGATGGCGACGTCTGCATGCCCGATCTCGCTGGCACGTTCATGCTCCTGTGCGACGATGAACCTACCGTGCTCGAAGGCCTGAGGCGTCTTTTCTCGAGCGCGGGCGCGCTCGTGCACGCCGCCGAGTCGATGGCTGGATTCGAAGCCGTCCTTGCCGATGACAGCCGCATTCCCGATCTCATCGTCGCCGATATTCGTCTGCGCGAGGGAGTAACCGGCAAGGAGGTTGCTGATCGGCTCAGGCGTCATTTCGCGTGGGCCGGCGTGATTCCCGTCGCATTTATCACCGGCGAGCTGCTGTCCGATCACATCCTTCGCGACTTTCCCGAACCGTTCGTGCTATTGCGCAAGTCCTCCGCCCCGAAAGACCTGCTGGCCGAGATCAGCCGGTTCGTGACCGCTCGACGGAAGGTGAATCTCGATCTCGCGAACGATCAGTGACTGAAAGCGTCCCGAGCGTAACGCCCTTCTCTGCCAGCATCACGGTGAGTGCTGCGCGGCGCCGCAACTTGAAGTATGCGAACAGATGACTGATGTATTGGCCCATGCAAGGCCCGGTGGTCCCCTTGATACGCTCGATTCGTCTAATGGTGGATGAAAACCGCCACTTTTCAGGCGGCGCCATGTAGATCCACCGCTAGTGTGTACTATCTGACCTGGGACATCGGACGATCACTGTCGATTGAACCCTCCTCCGATGTGTGTAATCGCAGCCTGGCTCGAATACGATTCCGGGAGACGATGGAATGCGCGTACTGATCGTCGACGACCATGAGCTGTTCAGAGCCGGATTGGCGCTTCTACTGACGGAACTCTTTCCGAACATCGAGTTGCTGCACGCGAGCACGTTGTCGCAGGGTTTGAATCATGCGCTTTGTGACCTCCTGAACATCGTTTTTCTCGATCTCGACCTGCCCGATGGCAACGGTTGCAACGCGCTTGCCGAATTGAAGGAATCGCGACCGTCCTTACCGGTGATCGTGATATCGGCCGATGAGCGAGTGGAAACCATCAGTCGATGCATCCAACTTCGCGCCATGGGATACGTGCCCAAATCGTCGCCGCCTGAAGCGCTTCGTGCGGCGATAAGCGCGGTGCTTGCGGGGGGCGTATTCCTACCAGCCTCCAGCATCGCCAGCCTCAGTCGTGAGATGGACACTGATGAGACTCCGGCAAATGGACCTGAGGATCGTGAGCCGCGCGTTAAATCGGAAACGAGCAATGCATCCGAGCTGGGACTCACACCGAGAGAGTTCGAAACGTTGGCGTGGCTGGTGCGCGGACTTCCGTCCAAGGCCATTGCCCTGAGAATGGGCCTCGAGGACATTACGGTACGGAAATACATCAGTCATCTGCTTGCGCATTTCAATCTCCGGCGCCGTACGGAACTCATCGTCATGCTGGCGAATAGCGGGATCAAGCTCGGCGTCCCGCCGGTCACGGATCCGGCGCTTGACCGAAGACTACCGGCTGCTGGGGGACAATCAACCGACTGACTTCAGGCAGCGTGCTTTCTGGAGTGGAAGACTTGCTTAACAGCACGATGCACAACGCCTCGTGCGTGGCCGCAGCGCGAAAAAAAAGCAAAATAACAAGTCGCTATCCCTACTAACAGCCACAAATGTATCAGCCAGGTGACGCGCGCTCGCCCAGCGCCTGACCACTTCAGGAACGAGCTGCGTCGGGAGGCGAGTATCCGACATGTCACCGGGATCGGACGATAACAGTGCATACATCTTCCGCCGACGATTGCTGTCGACCGCCTACGCATGTGCGTTGCGACGGCGTTTCGCCTGACCAAGAATGAGTATGACAGCAGCGCAGAGGGTGCATTCGGCGAGTGTACCCAGAGCGGTTGGTCGTCGTGAAGAGCTGAACCGGCCTTGGCTCGTGCGACGACTGCTGCAGGTCGACATGAAGTGAACAGGCTGATTGCTTTAACTCCAACGAGCCCTCTCACGAAACCTTATCAATCAATCACCACCGGTGTTGCGGCTCGTGCGCGACACGCTCGATGCGCGTGGACTTCGAGCTCGGGGCACGCAAATAACGAATCGCATGAATGGAAAATTCAACGTACACAAAGGAACCAGCATGAAATCACCACTGATAGTCGCATCCGCCGTCGTGCTGTTTGCCGTGGCCGGTGTTGCCCATTCGCAAGGCACACCGGAAGCGTCTCAACCCGCCCCGCAAGAAAGCGCCGCAACACAAGCCGCTGACCCGAGTGCGGGGATGGAAGCATACGGCGGTACGCCCGACACACGGGTACAAGCCGGTGCAAAACATGCCAGACCGTGCCGGATGGATCCACAATGCAACGTTTTTTTTGGAGGGAGCTAACACCGATCTGACGGCGCGCGAGCCATGACTGGAAAGTGGTCCGGCTTACCGAGTTCGCTGTCACTCTTTCAGGTGGCGCCTCCTGAGAGGGGAGGCGCCACGACACGCGAGAGGCCCGACGGCGCTTCAGGAGCAAGTGGAAGGGGCGTCATAACGAGCATTTGGGCGGTCGCGAAGCTTGAGTTCGAAATCGCCGCGCCAGTTGCAGCTGGCAGGACGTCAGCGTGGTGCGGGCCACGGCCAACTCTTCTTCGCGTCAATTCAACCTTCGCGGGAACGCTCACTTAAGACGACGTCTGGGCCGCGCATTTCTGGAATTCCTTCCCCGGCCGCGAGTTCGGCGTCGCTAACGCAATCCATTGATGACGAAAGGTGAAGAAATGAAAGTGAAACCCTCGGCTGTAACCATCGTGCTATTCCTGCTCACCGCGGCCGGCGCTGCCTACTCTCAGGAAATGCAACCGTTAGACGCCACTAGCCACTCCTCCAGCCAGCAAGCAATAAATTCATCGCAGCGGGCGATGCCGACGGACGGCGACAGTCCGTGGGACCATGGAGCCCAACCTGGCGGACGAGATGGTTACGGCAAAGCCCGAGACGGTCAACCGTGCGTGGTCGGCCTGTCGTGCGATATCTATCAGGGTAGTTAACTTGGCGGCTGTGTCGCGATAAGCCAACTCGCTCTCTGAAACGACCGGGACGACCGATACGATTGATAAAAGAGATGCCGAATGGGTCGAAAGTGCGAGGGCACCGGTCGCGGAAGCTGCCGTCGGACTGCTCAACGCCGCCGCTGACGGCAATGCCCCTAGCTGACGCAGAACCGAACCCCGGTCCCACGTCGGCTATGGCCGACGAAGCAACATTCGCCTTCGCCAGTCGAATGACTGTTTACTGGGCGGACCCGACGTCTGAACGTCCGAGCGACGCGACGGGCGAATGACGCTTCCTGGCCGGCCTCTGCCGCTTGGGCGGTCGCGATATCGGTATGCTTGGTCCAGCGCAATTCCATTCGGCGTTGATCAGGTCGGCCGAGCGCCTTTACTCGCCCTTGCGTGCACCGAAGAGCGGCAGCATCCAGAATGGTTTGAGCCACTGCGCCCAAAGGGGCGCGGCCTCATGCGGAATGCCCCGTTCGGCGTTCGACGGCTCGCGAGCGAGCAGTTGTACAAGTGTTGCTTCCGCTATCCGGCGCCCCTCCGCAAAGCCCATAAAAGCCGGCACCAGCGCGTTGAGTGCAATCGGATCCGCGAGCAGCCCACGCAATGTCTGCTCGTCCATCGCTTCGAGCTGCAGTTCGTACTCGATTTGCAGCGTGCTTTGCAATTCGGCCAAAGTCAGCATGTCCACCTCCCGGTTGATCGACGAAAATGGTTCGAAGCTTCTTCGCGCATACCGCCTGCATAGCTCGCCATTGACGATCGGAAGCGGCCGCAGAGGTCTCCACCGTGCTGCCGCCCGAGCGCATGCGTGCTGCGTATCTGTTCCGTTGGTGCATAGTATGGCGCATTTGTGCAGAGCAGCAAATATCATTTTCATGCCGGGTCGCACCCAGTTGAAGAACGCTTTCTGATCAACATTCAAGGACTTACCCGCATACCGGTTCACAATGTTGAATCAAAAATGAGACTGCTGCAGCGCACACAAACACAATATGTCTTTTTCGACATTGTCCGGACCGCAACGGCTCCCCAACTGCGCCTCACCCGGTGCGGTTCACCTCAAATCCGCACAGTCGTACCTATTTACCTAACCTCCCTTTTGACCAGACGTGTGCGCGACAATCTACGGTATGTGAGGCAGGATACGCACTGAGCGGCAGTACCCGACATTTAACGAGGAGTATGGGGACGCTGAACGTGCAATCCTTAGCCATGTTCCAGGCCCGTCTACTCTCTGTTGAGTCTGGCTGCGAACTCTTTTCGAAGAACCCGTGGCGGCGAGCACCGATTTAACGTCGGCGGGAATACGTCGGCGGAAGCTTCACGTTGTTTGCTCAGATGGACCAAGCCCACGGACATCGAAGGGAAAACCGGGGAACCGATTTTCTCCGCATGCCGACAAGAGACCCTCCTCCCGCGATTGTCGGCGTTCATGCGCTGCTCGCCGACGCGCGCCTCAACCAGCTGACGCGTACCGACCCATTGGAGGCAGTCGGAGAACATTCACGACAGTCCGCTTGTCGGGCGACACCAGACCATTGCGGATGGTGAGAAAGTGAAGCAACGTATGCTGACAACCAAGATTATTCAGGGGCCGTCCTCATCCGAGCCATCGAAGCGCGGCCCACTCCGCAGGCGTCGTAACGGGCCGACAATCGCCTCACCGATCGGTCGCAAAGACGCCCAGTCCTGACGAAGTTCACTAGACAGACCGGTCTGCAGCCAGGATTGAAGCGAAAACGTCAATATCAATGCCGCCCCCTCAAAGGACCACGGCGACGCGTCTGCCAGCAAAGAATGGATGGTAGGCGGCCGCAAGCGCCGCTGCACCCGCGCCCTCCACCACGAGATGATTGTGTTTTGCTAACTGACGAATGCAATCGGCAGTTGCGTCGAGCGTCGATACAGCGACGCCGTCCACCATCGCGTTGAGGAGTGGCCAATTTGATTCCAGTACAGTCGAAACCCCAATGCTCGTGACGAAGGAATTGGCGTCGACAGGCACCGTGACAGGGCCGCCTGCTGCCAAAGCGGAACGCAGCGGCGTCGCAGCTTCGGTCTCGCATGCGTACACATCCGCGAGAGAGCTCCAACGCGCGCACGCCAGCGCGATGCCCAAGACCAGTCCTCCGCCGCCGAAAGGCACCAAAATTGCATCCACGTCTGGTAGATCTTCAAGAATTTCCTGCCCGATGGTTGCGTTGCCAACGATGACATCGCGACCCGAGCACGGATGAAGGAACGTTCCGTTTTCCTCCACCGGCTTTTCACCGCAGAGGATGGCCCACATTTTTCGAAACTGATTGCGACGACTTTCGCACCCAACTCGCGAAGCGCCGCAATTTTGCATTGCGAGGCGGTTTTCGTGACATAGACCCTCACGTCTGCCTGGCGTGCACGCGCCGCCTGCGTCAAGCCCAGTGCGAAATTCCCAGTGCTTGCCGTGTACACCCCCTTCGATAACTGAGTGGGCGTAAGGTTGGAAACCGCATTGAGTGAACAACGTACCTTGAACGATCCGCGCGGCTGCAAATTCTCTGGCTTGAGAAATATTGAGCGATCGTTACCCGGGGCCGCATGCGGAAGTAGGGGCGTGCGGACGATGTTCTTCCCGAGCGCGCGCGATGTTTGCTGGATATCCTCGCGAGTTACACCTGACAGAAAATCCGCTTCGGTTCCGCAGTGGGCTATGGGTGCCCGACGATTGTGCAAGATGTCGGGAAGCTCCATTTTTCGTTCCTCCTTTCATTATTGGTCAGTGCGGCAATGATCAGTGGCGTACGCTGAAATCGATACGCAAATTGCGGGGCATCATCGAGAATGCAAACACCTCTTCCACCGGAGCCATACCTTCGGATGCTGACAAGCGGAAGTTGCGGCACATCATTGCGATCGCGGATCGTATTTCGAGCAAGGCGAGACTCCGCCCCGGGCAAAGGCGGGGCCCGGACCCAAAGGGCACGAAACCAGCGCGATGACGGCTGGCGGCATCGGCGCCAGAGAGCCAGCGGTCGGGGGCGAATGCGTCAGCCTCTGAAGCACTTCTGTCCTCTAAGCCCTGGTAACGTGTTAGCAGCGCGATGACGGTTCCCTTCGGGATGTCAACGTCACCTATCAGGACGTCGCGATTGGCTTCGAGGCCTAGAACGGGTGCGACCGGTTTGAGTCGCATGGTCTCGTTGGCCACAGCATCGAGAAACGCAAGCCGATCAGTATCGCCAAGGTCTTCAAGTATGACCGCCTGTCCAACGACGGAGTCGACTTCCTCTTGCATCCTGCGCTGAACGTCGGGGTGACGACACATGAAATAGGTCATCCAGGCGATCGTGTTTGCCGTGGTATCCTCGCCGGCCAAAAGTATCGTAAATACATTCGCAAACACCTCGTCATCTGTTAATGAAGCCAAGCCGTCTTCTTGAGCAACTACCAATGCCTCCAAGAAGTTGGTCGGATGTGACGCAAGATCCTGTGACTGCGCAAGGCGTGCGCGACTGTCGCTGATAAATTCACTGACGATCTCGCGAAGCGCCTTTACAGCACGATCTAGCGCTCTGTCGTCGGGCAGTTTGAGGTAGTGCCAATAGGGAAACGGGGTGTTGATCCGATGATTGAGCATCGGAAATATCCGCTCGAGATGTTGCTGGATGACGTCACCCTCGCACTCAAGGGTGTTCATGTCGTACCCAAGCGTGAGGTTCGTCGTCACGTCTACCGTATAGCGCATCAGGTCCTTCTGAATATCAACAGATCGCTGTTCGCGAGCCGCTTTGTCCAGGCGGCGCCTCAGGCGCTCGGTCACTTTGCACAGCGTCGGGAAAAACGTTCGCAAATGCGCTGGGTCCAACGCTTGCGCGACCAACTGGCGTTGCCTTCTCCATGCCTCTCCTTCAGCGGAGAACACGCCGTTCATCCCAAGCTCCCTGGAGACGTCTTCAATTGCATCCCAGCGACGATAGGTTCTCGGCCGATCGCGCAGGATCTGATTGATCAGGTTAGGATCCGCAATAGCGACGAACGGTCGATGCATCAGCCTGTACGTATAGATGGGCCCAAAGTCGCGGCACCACTCCTCCAAGGTGAGATGCAGCCTCGTGGGATGTAACTGGAGTAAGTTACCCAAAATGGGGAGCCCCTTGGGGCCTGGAAGTTGTGCTAGCGAGCGGACTGGGCGCGGAGAGGCCGGCGACGATGGTTGACCAGCATTTACGTGCAATGCTTTCCACTTCTGCACCTCATCCCTATAAACGAGCACGTGAGCGCCATCGACCAGCGCGCTAAACTGCTTCAGACGGACACCCACGTGGCTGAGGGCGCAACCCGATGCACATTCAAACTGCCAGCCATGTCCTCGACAGGTCAGAACGCCGTCCTTTACCGAGCCTTCCGACAGCAGCGTGCCTTGGTGTGGACACCGGCCTTCGAAAATCGTAATCGCATCCGAATGCTTAATCACGACGAGTTCGACGCCTTCAACTTGTGCCGCGGTGACGCTATCCTCGACAAGTTCAGGCTTCTGCGCCGCGACAATTCTTTCCTGGTGACGCGGTTCACCTATATCAGTGCTTATATCCATTGCCCGCTCCTTCGCGCGAGCGCCTCGAACTACAGACGTTAGGCCAAAAAAAGTCCGTTCAGGAACTGCAGTACGGCCAGACACAATTGCGTGCAGCATCCGCTTGTTAACTGAGAGCGATCTATCGTGGAAGGGAGTTGGCGCGAACATACCAATGGGGGATGGCAGGGAAAGACGCAACCGTCACCCGGGTGCGTACGAACAGTAGGTCCGACCCTGCGTAGCGCCTCGCAGCGTGGACGCCGTACGTTCCGCGTGGTGTGTCACTGCGCGACGAGATCTAATCAAGAATGATAGATGCTATAGCGTGGCCGACAAGCCCCTTTTTCAGAGGCCTCGTTCGTATCGATCGAGACGTCCGGTCTGATGGCAATGCTACTGGACACTATGGTCAGATGATAGATGTGGCGGTGTTGCGTTCTCATTTGGCCGCGCTAGCGACTCATCAGGCGGCGTAGAAATAGAATGTGGGCAAGGAAAGGCAAAGGCGCGGGTCAGAGCTGCATCGTGTCGGGAGTTTGCTCTGCATGACTCTACGGGTCGCGCGCTTCGCAGCGACACGGTTGACGGACCGGTTCAGAACGTAAAGCGGACGGTCAAAACGCTTGTTTGAACGTCTCAAACTGGCCGGTTTGACCCGTTCGACAATGACATCACAAAGCTGACGCTGGCGTTGACCGATGGGTTTGAACGGTGACTTACGGAGACGTCGGCGAGCGAGTACAGTCGGCCAATTCCAGCCGTTCGCGGTCACTGAGAAGTGTCGTTCAGACGACGGCGTTACCGCTAGCAGCGGCCCTTGGCAGTCCCACGGCGCGACGGATTGCAACGGAGGCGCCAGGAGACGAAACAAGTTCGGATTCGCATTATTTCAAGTCTATAAGAGCAGTGAATACTCAACGTCACGTTTGCGATAACCGTCGTTTTTTGCTCCACCCATACTGCTATCGAATGCTCGTCATCACGACGAGGTCGCAAAGCAACGACGGGACCCATGCAACTATTTCTTTCCGAAGAGCAGACTTCGCTGCGCGATACCACGCGCCGTTTCGCCGAGCGCGAAGTGCTGAAACGCGCCGCCGCGATCGATCGAGAAGACCGCTTCGATCGCACCTTGTATCGGCAAATGGCCGAACTCGGCCTGTTCGGCATCAGCCTGCCCGAAGCGGGCGGCGGCGCGGGTCTCGATACCGTGTCCGTCTGCATCGCAATGGAAGAGCTGGCGCGCTGCTCCGGCAGCATCGGCAACGCGTTCGCCATTCCCGTGGAAGCGGCGCTCTTCCTGTATCAGCACGGCAGCGAGGCTCAGAAGGAACGCATCGCGGGATTGCTTGACGGCAGCATCGTCGCGGCGACCGCCGTGTCGGAACCCGACCACGGTTCCGATGTCGCCAGTCTCAAGACGACCGCGCGTCGCACGGCGGACGGCTACGTGCTCAACGGGGTCAAGGCGTGGGTCACGCTCGGCGGCGCCGCGGATTTCGTCCTGGTGTTCGCGCGCACGCCGATCGAAAAAGGCCAGGACGGGCATCATGCGATCAGTTGCTTTCTCGTCGATATGAACCTGCCCGGCATCAGGCGCGGTAAGTCTGAGGAACTGCTCGGCATGCACGGTCTGGAAGACTGCCAGATCGCGTTCGATAACGTGAAGCTCGCAGCCGATGCGCTCGTCGGCGTAGAACATCGCGCGTTCAAAATGGCGATGGCGAACTTCAACTTCAGCCGCCTACTGATGTCCGCGATGGCGCTCGGCATGGCGCAGGCCGCGTTCGAAGACGCGCAGGCGTACGCATCGACGCGGCGTCAGTTCGGCAGCCCGATCGCATCGTTTCAGGCGATCCAGTTCATGCTCGCCGATATGTCTACGGATATTGCGGCGTCGCGTCTCCTGATCCATCACGCGGCGCGCGTGCATGACGCGGGCTTGGCCATCGCGAAGGAAGCGGCGCACGCGAAGCTCTTCACCACCGACATGGCCATGCGCCACGTCTCCAACGCGCTGCAAATCCACGGCGGCAACGGCTACTCGCGCGAATATCGCGTCGAGCGTCTGTTCCGCGACGTGCGCCTCGCGCAGATTTTCGAAGGCACGAATCAGATCCAGCGCCTCATCATCGCGCGGCAGATCGAGAAAGAACGGACATAAGGCGCATTATGATCAAGTGCATAACGGCAAAGGAAGCCGCCGCGCTGATCCGCGACGGCGACATGCTGATGACGGGCGGCAACGGCGGATCGGGCGTGCCCGAAGCGATCTTCGAAGCGATCGAGGCGCGTCATCTGTCGGGCGACGGTCCGCGCGATCTCACGCTCTTTCATGTGACGGGCGTCGGCGCGGTGCACGAGAAAGGCTTGTGCCGGCTGGCGTATCCGGAGCTGGTCAGGCGCGTGATCGGCGGCAACTATGGCATGCAGATGCCGTTCATGCGGCTGATCCGCGCGAACCGCATCGAGGCGTACAACTTTCCGCAAGGCGTGATGGCGCAGATGTGCCGCGCGATGGCGGGCCGTCAGCCGGGTCTCGTGTCGCACGTCGGCCTGCGTACGTATGTCGATCCGCGCCAGGACGGTGGACGCATGAATGATTGCACGACGGAACCGCTCGTCGACCTGCTGCATGTCGCGGGCGGCGAGTATCTGTTCTATCGCGCGCCGGGCGTGCCGAATGTCGCGATCATTCGCGGCACCTCTGCGGATGAAGACGGCTACGTCAGCATGGAGCACGAAGCCACGACGCGCGAAGACCTGTCGATCGCGCAGGCGGTGCATAACGCGGGCGGCATCGTCATCTGTCAGGTGAAGCGCATCGTGCAGCGCGGCAGCGTCAATCCGCACATGATCAAGATCCCCGGCTTCCTGATTGATTACTTCGTCGTCGAGCCGGAGCAGCTGCAGACCTACACGACGCGTTACGACCCCGCGCGAAGTGGTGAGACGCGTCTGCCGGCATCGCGCATCGTGCCTGATGCACTAACCGCGCGACGCGTGATCGCGCGGCGTGCCGCCTTCGAGCTGCGGCTGAACGATGTCGTGAATCTCGGCGTCGGCGTCTCCGCGATGATCCCCAACGTCGCCGCCGAAGAAGGCATCTCCGACATGATGACGCTGACGGTCGAATCGGGTGTCGTCGGCGGAGTGCCGGGCCATACGCGTGAGTTCGGCACGGCGGTGAATCCGCGCATGATCCTTGACCAGGCCTATCAGTTCGATTTCTACGATGGCGGCGGCCTCACGTGCGCGTTCCTGTCGTTTGCACAGGTCGATGCGCGCGGCAATGTCAACGTCACACGCTTCGGCGAGCGCGCGGACGGCTCGGGCGGTTTCATCGACATCACGCAGAACAGCAAGCGGCTTGTGTTCAACGGCTCCCTGACGGGCGGCGAGCTTGATATCGGCGTGAGCGATGGCGAGCTGCAAATTCGCCGCGACGGCGCCTTCGACAAGTTCTTGCCGCGCGTCGATCAGGTCAGCTTCTCCGGCGAACTCGCGCGCGAACGCGGCCAGCACGTCAAGTTCGTGACGGACCGCGCGGTCTTCGATCTCGAAGCGGACGGACTCGTGCTGAAGGAAATCGCGCCGGGTGCGCGGCTGAAGGAAGACGTGCTCGATCGCATCGCGTTCGATGTGCGCGTGAGCGAAGACCTCAAACGGATGGACGCACGCATCTTCCGTCCCGGCCCGATGAATCTGCGCGACACGCTGATCGCACGCGAGGCATCGCCACGATGAAAACCGATCTCTATTTCGAAGACGTCGTGATTGACGAAGTGATGACCAGCCCCGCGCGCACCATCACGCCCGACGATATCGCGGCGTTCTGCGCGCTGACCGAGGATTTTCACCCGCTGCACACGGACGCAGAGTATGCGAAAAGCCGCGGCTTCTCCGGGCTGATCGCGCACGGGCTTTATGGCCTTGCGTTGATGGAAGGGCTCAAGACATCGATGAAGCTCTACGAGAACACGTCGATCGCGTCGCTCGGCTGGGACGCGGTGCGCTTCAGGCAACCGGTACTCGCGGGCGACACGGTGCGCGTGAGCTTCAACGTCATCGACAAGCGGCTCAGTTCGAAGCCGGGGCGCGGCGTGCTGACCGAAGCCGTGCGGCTCCTCAATCAGTGCGATGAAGTCGTGATCGATGCACGGCACGCCGCGCTGGTTCTCTCGCGCGATGCGTAAGCACGCGCGCCCCGACGCCTTCTCCCGCGCGCGACACGAAGACACGCGCGGAATGACGCATTCAAACGATCGCAAACAGGGATACGAAAAATGATCAGGCAACTCTTACTAGGCACGGCCATGCTAGGCGTGCTTTCGTGTTCGATGAACACGGCGAACGCGGCATCGGCCGCCTGCACGCCGAAGCTCGCGGCGTCGCATCTCGTCGCCTCGGGCAAGTTTCAGATGGCGATCAATCCGACCTTGCCGCCGCAGCAATACGTCGACGACAAAGGCCAGCTTCAGGGCCTGAACGTCGAACTCGGCCGCGCGATTGCGGAGAAGCTCTGTCTCGAACCGGTGTTCGTGCGCATGGACATGCCGCCGATGATTCCCGGCCTGCGCACCGGCCAGTTCGATGCGATTAACACCGGTCTGTTCTGGACCGAAGAGCGTTCCAAGATGCTGTACATGGTGCCATACGGACAACAGGCGCTAAGCATCTACACGCTGCCCGGCAGCACGTTCCAGCCAAAGAGTTTCGCGGACCTGTCGGGACATTCTGTGGGCGTGGAATTGTCGACGTATCAGGAGCGCAAGGCGCGCGAGGTCAACGCGAAGCTCGTCGCGGACGGCAAGAAGAGCATCGATTTCCGCACCTTCATGACCGTCACCGATACATCGGCGGCACTGCGCGCGCGTCAGCTCGAAGCGGGCATCAATATCGACGAGACGGCGACATCGCTCGCGGATCGCGGTATTGTGAAAATCTGGACCCATGGACTCGAAGGCACCGACATCACGTTCGCGATGCGCGACAAGGCGACCGCCGAAGCCGTCGCGCGGGCGCTTGCGGAACTCAAAAGCGATGGCACCTACGACAAGCTCTTCAGCAAGTTTCACATGACGCCCTTGAAGGCCGCGAGCTTCGGGATTCGCGGGCCGGGTCCGCAATAAAGCTGCATGAGTCAGGGCCGTTCTCGAAAGCGAACGGCCCTTTCTGCTTTAGATCGGCGCGAGACGCAGGCGCATGAAATTGCTCACGTGCGCTTCGAACTCCATGAAGCCCTTCACCGCGAGAAACTCGGGCGTTTCGTACGCCCAGTCGCCCGCGATCGTATAGACGGCGGCATAACGCGGACCATCGTCGATGGCGATGTAGCGCGCGCCCGTCAGCCAGCCGGGACAGCCGAGAATCGCCGGAAGATGCACGTCGACGTACCAGCGGTTGAACGCTTCGTCGTGCTCGGGCGCCACATCGATGCGCACGATATGAATGAACGGCCCGCTTGAATTCACGGGCAAACGGTCGGCGGAAAATTTCATCGAGTTCATCTCAAGCGGCGACGGGTTTCGGGCGCGGAAATTTCAGCGTCGCTTCGGCCTTCAGCACTTCGTTGCCTTCTTCGTTTGTGGCGCTCGCTTTCCAGACGGCGGTGCGCGTGTCGGGCTGCATTGCATCGATCCAGATGCGAAAGCGCAGCGTATCGCCGTAAAAGACCGGACCCGTGAACCAGAAGCGGTCTTCGATCGACACGCCCAGCGTGCCGACCAGTTCCGCCGTCAGCACGCTCGTGCAGATGCCCGCCACCAGAATGCCCGGCGCGAGCCGCTGGCCGAAGCGCGTCTTGCCCGCATAACCTTCGTCGACGTGAACCGGCCCGAAGTCGCCCGTCGCGGCGATGTACATGGCGCCATCGGCTTCGGTGATGGTCTTGCAGATGCTCACTTCGTCGCCGACGGAAAGCGAATCGAATGGCTTGATGTCGTACATGGCGCGCTCCGCTCAGACCAATGCAGCCGATGCCACCAGCGGCACCATGGTCGCGTGGCCGCGAATGGCGCGTGCGCCGCCGTCGAGCGTGCAGGTCACGTCGAAGCGGATCGCCTGCGGATCGGCTTCGGTGACGGTCGCGGACGCCTCGATCGTGCTGCCGACCGCAACGGGTGCATCGAAGCGCATGTCGAGCGCGCCGATGCGCCACGCCGGTCCCGCCAGCCGGTTCAATGCCGAGGTCGCGAGTGACAGCACGGCCAGTTCGAAGCTCAGCATGTTGGGAAAGCCTGCCGCGCGCGCGGCGGCGGCATCGACATGAAGCGGCGCGAGATTGCCGCTGATGCCGGTAAACATCGCCTGCTCCGCGACGGTCATGGTCTTGCGAAACGATAGGCTGGCGCCGCGTTCGGGAATGGTCTCGGTCTGCATGAAAAGGTCCTAAAATAAGGGCTTAAAGCGTGAGGCCGCGCTTGATGACGCTGCGCGCGATGAGCATGCGATGAATCTCCGACGTGCCGTCGTAGATGCGCGTGACACGGCTGTCGCGATAGATGCGTTCGAGCGGCATTTCCTTCGTGTAGCCCATGCCGCCGAATACCTGAATGCCGCGATCCGCAACCCGTCCGATCATCTCCGATGCATAGAGCTTGACCATCGAAAGCTTGTCGCGCACGTCGTGGCCCTGATCGAGTTCCCACGCGGTGTTCATCACCATCATGCGGGTCGCGAAGATTTCAGTTGCGCTGTCGGCGATCATCTGCTGCACCATCTGGAAGTCGCCGATGGGCTGACCAAACTGCCTCCGCTCCGCAGCGTGATTGCGCATGAGTTCGAGCACGCGCTGCGCCATGCCGCACGCGCGCGCGCCGATATGCGCGAGACGGATCGACGACACGCTCTCCATGATGAGCTTGAACCCGCCGCCGATTTCGCCCAGCACGTTCGCGCGCGGAATGCGGCAGTTCTCGAACACGAGTTCGGCGTGACCATAGCCGCGATGCCCCATCATCGGCTGCTTGCCGGTGACTTCGAAGCCCGGCGTGCCCTTGTCCACGAGAAGCAGCGTGATGCCGCCGCGCGCGCGTTTCTCCTTGTCGGTGACGGCCATCACGATCACGTAATCGGCGATATCGCCGTCGCTGATGAAATGCTTGCGCCCGTCGATCACCCACTCGTCGCCGTCGAGCCGTGCGGTGGTGGAAATCGCCGCCGCGTCCGATCCCGCGCCGGGCTCGGTGATCGCCATCGCGCAGATCTTTTCGCCGCGCACCGTGGGCAGCAGATACTTGTCGCGCTGATCGCCCTGGCAGGCCATCAGCATCGGATACACCTGTCCGAAGATGCGGCGGATCAACGCGTCCGACGTCCTGCCCAACTCTTCCTCGACCAGGCACATATCGACGTTCGACAGACCGCCGCCGCCGACTTCGTCGGGCATGTTCATCGCGAAGAGGCCGAGTGTCTGCGCCTTGTGGCGCACGATGCGCAGCTTCTCGGGGGGCACGATCCCGGTCGCCTCGGTTTCGGCTTCGAGCGGCTGCACTTCGTTGGTCACGAACTTGCGCACCGTATCGACGAGTAACTGCGTTTCGGAGGGAATGGAGAAATCGATCATGACGTGCGTGCTTTTAGTGAGCGGTTGAAGAGGGCGTGTCGACGGAACGCACGACGCCTTTCGCCTTGAAGGAGTCGATCTGTTCGCGCGTATAGCCGAGTTCGTCGAGGATTTCGTCGGTCTGCGCGCCTAGTGCCTGCGGCACGCGCGCGACGCCCGGCGCCTGTCCGTCGTAACGCGCGGGATGCATGACGAACGTGACCGCTTCGCCCGTCCCGCTCTCGGCGTTCTGGAACGTGCCGAGATGTTGAAGCTGCGGATCGGCCTGAAGGTCGTCATAGTCCTGAACGGGCGCGTGCCACACGTCGCTGTCGCGCAGGATGTCGAGCCATTCGGCAGTCGTCTTCTGCGCGATGCGGCGCGCAACCGCACGCGTGATCTCCTCTCGATGCGAGAAGCCCATGTCGTTCGTGAACGCATCCAGCGCGGGATCGTCGAGTACGCGTTTGAGCGCGTCGGGCGTTGCCATCGAAATGGCCATGTGACCGTCGGCGGTCGCGTGGATGCCGTACGCGCCCTGGCTGAACCAGCTCGCGAGTCCTTCCGCGCCGCGCGGCGAATCGCTGCGCGCGCCGTTGAGCCACGCGGTCAGCGATTCCGTTTGCAGATCGATCGCCGCCTGCAACAGACTCACTTCGACGAGACGCCCATCGCCCGTGCGTTCGCGGTTGAACAGCGCGGCGAGGATGCTCATCACATAGATCGTGGCCGCGTGTTGATCGACGATGACCGGGCCGACCGGCGTGGGTGGACCATCGGCGCGGCCAGTCCGCGCAGCCAGTCCCGACAGCGCCTGTAGCAGCAGATCCTGCCCAGGGCGTGCGGCATACGGACCCGAGCCGCCGTAGCCGCTCGCGCTCGCATAGATCACGCGCGGATTCGCGTCGCGCACTTGCTCGTAGCCCAGACCGAGCCGCGCCATCGCGCCGGGGCGGAAGTTCTCCATTACCACATCGGCGCGCGCGACGAGTTGACGCGCAAGCGCGCGTCCCGCTTCGCTTTTCATGTCGATGGACAGGCTGCGCTTGTTGCGTCCCGTCGTCAGGTGATTGACGCTTTGTCCGCCGACGAAGCGATTCGCGACCGCCCAATTGCGATGAAACGCGCCATCGATCGGCTCCACGGCGATGACGTCCGCTCCGAGATCGGCAAGCATCTGCGCGGCCATCGGTCCCGCATGAAAGTGATTGAAGCTGATGACGCGAACGCCGTCGAGAAGTTTGAGCATGGCTATTCCGAAGGAAATGAACCGTTGCATCGGAGTCCTTTGAGCAGGCATCCGATGCAACGATCGAGGTCACATTCAGAATAACAATCGAGAAACGTTCGCTGCGCGCGCGGCGCTATTAAATGGATGCGACCGACTATAAGCCGGTCTCATTGTCTTGATCTACGATGCTTCGCGTGGCCGCTAAGACGCTTCGCGCGTCCCTTGACGCACCGCGGTGAACGCGGCGGCCGCGCGTTGCGCCTTGACGGCCTCGCGCGCATGATCGACGAAGCTCTGCGTGAGACGCTGACGCGGGCGGTCCTTCGGCGTCAGCGCGCAAAGCGTGACGGGCATGCTCGTCTTCAGCGGACGCACGACGACGCTGCCGGGCGGCTGCGCGAGCGCCGACAGTTCATCGACGACGGCAACGCCCAGCCCTTCGCTGACGAGCCTGCACGCGATGTTGGCAAAGCGCACTTCGATCTCGGGCACGAAGTAGTCGCCCGCCGCCTCGAAGGCGCGCTCGACGATCAGCCCGAGCGGACTCCGCGCGGGCGGGCCGATCACCCGCCGGCCCTTGAGGTCGGATGGCGCGACGACATCGAGCATGTCGATGGCATCGCCGGGCGGCGCGGCGCACATCACCGAGAATTCGGCCAACAACTCGCTGACGAGGCTCGGGCGTGTGGGCGGCATCATCGAGAGGCCGACATCGGCCATGCCGGAGTCGAGGCTTTCGAGCAGCGCGTCCATGCGCATGGTTTCGAGGTGAATCTTCACGCGCGGATGATCGGCGCAAAAGCGCGCGAGCACTTTGGGCACGAGCCATTCGGACAGTTCCGCCGTGGCGAAAATGCGGATCACGCCCGCGCGGCCAGTACGCAAATCCCACGCTTTCTGCTGAATGGCCTGATGCACGAGGAAGAGCGGTTCGGCGTCGTCGAACAGCATCTTCGCTTCGGACGTGGGAATGAGCCGGTTGCTGATGCGATCGAACAGCGCGAAGCCCAGCTTGGCTTCGGCCAAGCGGATGGCGTTGCTGACGGCGGGCTGCGACATGCCCAGCTCGTCGGCGGCGCCCGTCGTGGTCCGGTAGCGCATCACGGCGCGCAAGACTTCAAGCTGACGCAGGTTGATCAAGACCCGCGCGGTGCCGCCCCTGTTCATGATCGTCCCGTTTCGTCTCGTCTCGTCTCGTATGTTCGCCATCGTTCCGATCGTCCCGATCGTGTGAGTCCGCCGGGCGACGTCTCCATCTTAAGTCGCCATATTAATGCGCGCACGCGCGTAAAAAAAACGTTTCTGCGACGCCGCAAGCGGCCGTCGCGGAGCCTTCGCCGTATAACGCGCCGTTATAGTTGGCCATTTTTTTTCACTGGCGCGTCCCATTGCGGCCACCGTAATGTCTCGTTACCGGGAGCCGCATCGTGCTGCTTACGCCGTGTTCATCGTCGTTCCGTCATTTCGGAGGTTCCATGTTTACAAGCCGCCCGGCGAAGGTGCTCGCCGCCGTCACGACCCTCTGCGCGGCGTGGTTCGCCGCGACCGGATCCGCCCATGCATGCACTTCCACGATTCCCTCGGGGACGCTGGTGAACCCGGGACACATACTGCTCTCGACGAACCCGACGCTGCCGCCCTTGCAATTCGTCGATGGCGACGGCGAGCTGAAAGGCATGAACATCGAACTTGGCCGTGAGCTCGCCAGGCGTCTGTGCGTGCAGGTCGACTTCATGCGCATGGATTTCCCTGCGATGATTCCCGCGCTCAAGGCAGGCCGCTTCGATGGCATCAACACGGGCATGTTCTGGACCGAAGAGCGTTCGCGCACGATGTACACGGTGCCGTATGCGCTTTCGACCATCGATATCGTCGCGAATCCGGACAGCAAGCTTACGCTCAAGGATGCGAAGGACCTGCGCGGACTCGCGATCGGCGTCGAGGCGGATTCGTATCAGGAGCGCTGGCTGCGCGAGCGGTCGAAGGAAAGCGAGAAGGAAGGCGGCAAGCCCATCACCATTCGCGCGTTCGCGACGGCGAGCGAAGTGATCGCGGCATTGCGCGCCGGTCAGTTCGATGCCGCCGCGCTGCCGAGCTACGCGGCGGGCGCCATCGTCAAGCGCAAGCAGGCCCGCATGGCGCTGCCCGGCCTCGGGGATGCGCAGACCACGCTCGCGTTCCGCCAGCGCGCGGTGGCCGAAGCCGTCGCACATGCGCTCGACGACATGCGCGCCGACGGCAGCTACGCCCGTCTGCTCGACAGCTACGGCATGACCAGGCTGCCCGATGCGCACATCACGGTGCGCGGAACCGGACCGGCATGAGCGGGCTGACTGAGCGATGAACCTGTTCAACGTACACGACTTCTTCGGCTATCTCGTCAACGGCTTCCTTCTGCGCGGCGTGTTCGTCACGCTCGGGCTGACGGTGGCGACGGTGATCGGCGGCATGGTGCTCGGCATGCTGATCGCGATGCTGCGCATGTCGGCGAGCAAGCCTTTGATCGGCATTGCGCGCTTCTATATCTGGGTGTTTCGCGGCACGCCGTTGCTGATTCAGCTCGTGATCATCTATACGGGTTTGCCGCAGTTGGGCGTGCGACTGTCGGTGATCGAGTCGTCGCTGCTGGCGCTGATTCTTAATGAAGCGGCCTATCTCGCCGAGATTATCCGCAGCGGTTTCATGGGCGTTGCGCGCGGCCAGTACGAAGCGGCGCAGGCGCTCGGACTGCCGCGCTGGCTCGTGATGTGGAAAGTCACGCTGCCGCAGGCGTTCCGCCTGATGATCCCGTCGTTCGGCAATTCGGTGAACGGGTTGCTGAAATCGACATCGATCACCTCTGTCATTTCGATGGAAGAACTCATGCGCCGCAGCCAGATGCTGATGCAGGAGAAATTCGAAGTGCTCGAAGTGTTCGGCGCGGCGGCGATCTTCTATCTGCTGATGACGACCGGCTGGGGTTTGATTCAGCGCGGCCTCGAAAAGCATTTCGGCGCTGGCCATGAGACCAGCCGATGACACCGCACGCATGAGGACCCACAGATGACGAAGACGATGCATTCTCCCGGCGACGTGGTGGTCGCAACCGTGCTGCCGTTCCACGAGGACCAGTCGATCGACTGGAAGAGCTATGAGCGCGTGCTGCGCTACTGCGGCCTCGCCGACGGCATTTCCGCGGTGTTCGTGAACGGTCACGCGGGCGAAGGCGGCGCGCTCGACCGCAAGGAGCGCATCGACGTGCTGCGCTTCACACGCGAAATGCTCGGCGATGGGCGTCCGCTGGTCGCGGGCATCATCGCGACTTCGACGCGCGAGGCGATCGACGAAGCGCTCGCCGCCCGCAATGCCGGCGCGAGCATGCTGACCGTTTTCCCGCCCGCGACGTTCGTGAACGCGAGCACGGCAATGGTCGTCGCGTACGTTCGCGCAATTGGCGAGGCATCGGGGCTGCCGCTTGCGATCTTTCAGTATCCGCTGGCGTCGGGCTACGGCTATTCGACCGCGACGCTCGTCGAGCTGGCGCGTCTGCCGTTCGTCGTCGCGATCAAGGAAGGCAGCGATTCGATGCGCGCCTACGAAGAAACTCGCGCGGCGGTGAAGGCGGTGCGTGCCGACCTGAAGATACTCGCATCGAATTTCGACTGGTTTCTCGCGCAGATTGCGGTGGGCAGCGACGGCATTCTGTCCGGACTCGCGAGTCTCGTTCCGCAGGACCTCGTCGCGTTGTGGCGCGCGGGCGAAGCCGAAGACCTCGCCGCGATGCGCCGCGCCGGCGAGCGCATGCTGCCACTCGTGCGCGCAATCTATGCCGCGCCGCGCAACGAAATGTATGCGCGCATCAAGGTCGCACTGGCGATGATGAACGTCATCGAATGCGAACGCGCGCGCGAGCCGTTTCTGCCCGTCTCGGCGGAGATGCGCGACGTCATTCGAAACGCGCTGGTGCAATCGGGCCTGATCAAAGGAGCAACGCCATGAGCGATGCCGTCATTCAACTCAACGACCACATGGTCGAATTCCGCGGCGTGCACACGTACTACGGCACGTATCACGCGTTGAACGACATCAACCTGCAAGTGGCACGCGGCGAGCGCATTGTGATTTGCGGGCCTTCCGGGTCGGGCAAATCGACGCTTATCCGCTGCATCAACCAGCTGGAGAAGCATCAGGAAGGCACCTTGATCGTCGATGGCATCGAACTCACGTCCGATACGCGCAACCTCGCTGCGATTCGGCGCGAAGTCGGCATGGTGTTTCAGCAGTTCAACCTGTTTCCGCACATGTCGGTGCTCGACAACCTGATTCTCGCGCCGATGTGGCTGCGCAAGCTCTCGAAGCACGATGCTACCGAACTCGCGATGCACTATCTGGGGCGTGTGAAGATTCCCGAGCACGCGCATAAGTATCCGGCGCAATTGTCGGGCGGCCAGCAGCAGCGCGTGGCCATTGCGCGGGCGCTGTGCATGAAGCCGCGCCTGATGCTGTTCGACGAGCCGACCTCCGCGCTCGATCCCGAGATGATCAAGGAAGTCCTCGACGTGATGGTGAGCCTTGCGCAGGACGGCATGACGATGATCTGCGTGACGCACGAGATGGCCTTCGCGCGCACGGTGGCGGATCGCATCGTGTTCATGGATCGCGGGCAAATTGCGGAGATCGCGCCGCCGGAGACGTTCTTTCATCGTCCGCAATGTGCTCGCGCGCAGAGTTTTCTTCAGCAAGTGGCCCGATCGCCGGAATGGGCCGAATCGGCGAAGGCGTGCTGATCGGCCGATGCGTGCGCGGCTTGCAGTTTCCGTTCGCCATCGAGGCGCACGTCATCGACCGCATGCATGCGCTCGCGTGCCGTCCCGGCGAAGCGCCGGTGCCGATGCCGATCCGCGGCATGCGCTACGTGCCCGCGCTGCGCCGCTTCGACTATCTGATGCAGCAGCGCACCGGCGCGCGTCAGGCGCTGTGCCGCATACTTCCCGCCGATGCCACCGCCGCGAGCATCGCGCAACTGCTCGCGCTCGAAGTGTTCGGGCGGCCGGATGCGGAATGGAATCGCGTGCAGGCAGCGCGGGCGCTGGACATCGATCCGCACGAACTGAGCGTGAAGCTGTTTCGCGAAGGCAGCGCGCTGACGGAGATCGTGCGCACGCAGCGTCTGATGCGCGCGTTCGTCGAGATCGCGGCGGGACGCATGTCCGCGCTTGCGTCGATGAATCACGCGGGCTTCGGTTCGGCCGCGCGTTTGCGTGCGTTCTTTCACGCGCGCTTCGGCTTTTGCGTCGATGCGCTCATCGTTACGCCGCGGCCTTCTCGCTCGCGGTGACATCCCTGAATCGGTATCGAACCCGCCATGCCTTATCTGGAAATTTTCGCGCGCCGCGAGCGTGCATCGAACGATGCGCGACTGAGCGCCTTCGTCAGCGAGGTGACGCGGTGCGTCTCATTGATCTTCGACGTAGATAGCACCGCAATCACGCTGTTTTTCTTACGGTTGGATGACGACGCCTATGCGCACGATGGTGCTCTCGCCACGGATCTGCCTCCTGGCGATGGTCGGGCTCAACGGGTGTTCGTCAAGGTGCATGCGTATGCGCGATCGGTCGAGCTGCGACGCGCGCTCGCGGCGGCCTTGACGCCGCTACTCGCAGCTTACTTCGATGTACCTCTGAAGCGCGTGGCCGTGTACTTCTTCGAGCGCAGCGCCGATGAAGTTGCGCACGGCGGCAAATTGTCCGCCGACAGCTGATCGCCCGGCCGAAGAAAGCGTACCACTTGCACTTCGTGAACGAACGCAGGCTGGTCAGCGCCGGCTAGCTCTGCGCCGTTCTGCATCAGCTGCAAAACCTTCGGCGACTACTGCGACATCACATGGACCAATCTGCCGCCGCCGCGTTGCCGATGACAGAAATTCCGTTCCGTTTGATGCGATAAGGGTCGACCGTCCAGCGCGCTCTTCGCGTAAGCGAACTGCTTGAAAGCTGGCTCGCCGAACGTGCAGCGGGTCATCGCGACGGCGAACATCGCGCGCGTGAGTGGCGGCGCACTCGCGGACTACAGGGTGGCCCTGGACGATGCGGTGCTCCGGCAGGTCGGCGAGCGGGCCACGGTGCGCGGCTATCCGAGATGGGCGGGCAGCGTATGGGATCTCGTTGCGCGCTGTGTTGCCGCTGCGCTGAACCCGGGACGCGAAGCATTACCGCCGCGACCCGCGTCACCGCAGGTGACGGTTCACGTGAATGGCGCAGGCTACCGTTACGTGCGTCTGGATGAGATTCCGGAGCCGGCCAGAACGTACTTCGACAGGAAACTGGCCGGTTCGGGCATTCCTGACCACGGCTGTGCTTTCGCGCACGACTGGTTCGACTTTCTCAACGGCCAGCGCTGATGCCAGAGCGGTGCGCCGTGCTTTGTAGCAAGTTGCAGCCTCGCACAACATGTCGATCAGATCGAACCAGCCGTCGCCGCACTCGAAACCCGACAGGGAGAAAACCGTTGGGACGGTATCCAGATCATCAGCGACTGTCGGGTTGACGTCGAAGATGAGCGGGTATTTTGCCCGCAGGATGCCTGACAGTTCCTCACGCACCGTTCTCTCGCTCCCATTCCTGTACCGCCATTGCAGCAACGGGATCGATTGTCCCATAGTGAAAGGCTCTCCGGAACCCGAGTGCGGTGCACGGTCAGTGATGAGTGATGGTGGCGTTCTGGAATGCGCTGTAAATTTTATAAGCGTCAAGCAGCACGGCCGCTCGGCCAACCTGCTTCTCGCCAGACACCCTATACGCCGGGCATCGGAGATTGCGACAATGGCGCTCCCTGGAGCATATTGCGGTTATCGACTCGAGTCTGTCATGGCCGCATTCAGATCGGCTGCTCCATCGGGAAGAAGGAATAAGGCCGGAGCACCTCGCGAACCTGTCTGGCCAACCGGGATCGCATGATGAACAGTGAAATGAGAGGCGGCTGTCAGTGACGCCGCGGACTGCATCCAGTATCTGCAGCGATTGGCCGCCGACAATCAGGGCATCGGCGAAACGCTCGCAAAAGGGACAGGGATTCACGAGTACCAGGAACCACATCAGGTATCAGGCGAAAGAGGGTGATCAGCCCGGCTGGGATCTCTACACCGAGATTCTTGAGCCGGACGACGTCGTGTATCTCGAGCTCGACGGTGTAGCCGCTGAAGTCACGATGCTCGGGAACATGGAGCGCGGCCCGGGCACGGTGCTGTTGCGCCTGCCGGTCGACACTGCGAAGCAGCTTGGTCTCGTGCCGCCGGACTGGGAAAACTCGGACTGGGGAAAAGGGTAGGTCATGCGCAAATACCGGGGCAGGACAGTGCGGTAGGTCGCGGCCTGCACATGCGACCGCTGCGGCCGGCGCATGACGCCGATGACGACCAGTGGAAGTGGTACAAAACGTGTCGCTCGACTGGCGTGGCGGCTTTGGCTCGATTTTCGGCGACAGCGCCCATATGAGCGTTGACGTTTGCCAGCAGTGCGCCCGCAATACGCCGGGGCCATGGCTGCGTGTCGATCCGCCGTCCGCACCGGATGGCTCAATCAAGCCCTGAAGGCTGTCGTGCCCGGACTCGAAGCGCCGATATCTGTCGACAGGATGAACCTCTGTGGTTTCCACGAGAGCGACTCCCGATGCGGGTCTGCGCGTCGCTCAGACTGCCGATCATGGCTCGGCGCATGTCGCGCCGCATCCCGAACTCACCGTAGACACACCGGGGCGGCTGGCTGCCTTCGGTTGAACAAGTTATCGCTATCGCTGAATGGGTCTTCTTGACCGCATTGCCGCCGGTCGCGCAGTTGGGAGTTCAAGCGCAGATAACAAGATGGTCCGATCGTTCATGACGGCGCCTCAGAGACAGCAGTTCGGCCTTTGCCGCCATTCGGGCGGGCTGGGTTCTACGTCGGCAATGTGAAGGATTGCCGACGGTCGCGGCGTCGAGCAGCTGGGCTGCAGATTCCGGCATCGCGAACTCACACTCCCGACCCTGACGACGTCCACCGTCTCTCTACCCGAATGTCCGTTCATCAAGGGTTAAGCAGTCGATCGAATGTCAAGATCCACGGACGGAATTGGTCTGCTCGTAGGCGCAGCAGATGTTGCAGCGGACGAAGCTAACGTTCCGACAGCGGGTGCCGACAAGCGCCCTGGTGACGAACTGACGGCGAATGCCCAAGTGGATCTGTTCTTGTATTGGTTAAGAGCGGTATGACTGACTGGGCGTCTGTACGCGACAGGCATCTGCATCCGGCACGCCGGGGATTGCAGCTGATGCCGGCGGCTCCCTCGGCGATTTATTGTTGCGGCCACGTGCACCGCGGTTAGACGTGCGGCGAGCTACGTCTAGACCGGTGCGCCGCGCAAGCGTGCGACTTGCGTCTGCCGTACGCAGAGCCACAGCACGATCATTCCGACGCAACCGAGTGCACTCGCGAGCACGAACGCTGACGAGTAGCCTGCGCCATACTGAATCAGGAAACCGGTGATGCTGGGCGACAGCACGCCGGCCAAGTTCGCCAGTAAGTGAACAAAGCCGCCGGTCGCACCGATACGCTCGCTCGGCACGATATCCTGAAGTAGCGACCAGCACGCCTGCGGCGTCATGAAAACGAAGAGGCTCGCAATCGCGATGAGGGTCACAGCGGGCACGAGCGAACTCACTCGCGAGACGAGCAGCACGCTGAGCGCCGCAACGCCAAGACCCAGCATGATGACGGTCTTCCGAGCAAACAGCACGTCGCCGGTTTTTTTGTAAAGACCGTCAGAGAGCATCCCGCCCAGCACGAAGCCTGCGGTAGCGGCTAGCCAGGGCAGAATGCCGACGATGCTCATGTGCTTAATGTCGAGATGCTGATAGTCCGTAAAGTAACTCGGCAGCCACGAGAGGAAGAAGTACAGTACGTAGTTGAAGGCGAAGAACGCGACGGCCACGCCAAGCACCGGCAGCGATACCAGGTAGTGCATGACGCCTCCCGCGTTCGATGCAGCGGTCTCACCGTCGACCTGCACGCTCGCCTGTCGATCGGCGAGAATATGCGCCACTTCCTGGCGCGAGACCGCCGGGTGGTCCTTCGGATGATCGCGGAAGCAACGCCACCACACCGCGATCCACGCAAAACCCATGATGGCAATGGCAATGAAGGAGATTCGCCAGCCAAACCGGAGAGCGACAAGACCGACGATGGGCGCGGCGATCGCGGCGCCGAGCGGCTGCCCCGCGTTTGTCAATCCGACGGCCCTCCCCGCCTCACTACGCGGAAACCAGTTCGATATCGATTTGTTCGTGGTGGTGCCCATCGGTCCTTCGGCCACGCCGAATGCGACGCGCGCTACCATCAAGCTCGCGAAGCTGCCGACGAAAGCCGTCGCGCCGCAAAAGACCGACCAGAAACCCGCCGCCAGCGCGAAGACCTTGCGCGGCCCGTACTTGTCCGCCGCCCATCCGCCGACGAAACAGAACACGCAGTAGCCGATAAAGAAGCTGCTGAACAGGATGCCCAGCTGTGCATCGTTGATATGCAGCTCTGCCTTGACGAGCGGCGCGACGATCGACAGCGCTGCTCGATCGAGATAGTTCAACATGCCCGCGAAAAACAATAAAGCAGCAACTGCCCAGCGGTACTGAAAACGCATATTTCCTCCGGCTACAGCTCGTTGTCTATTCAGAAAGTCCGCGACGCATACGGTTACGCGACCGTGGCCGTATCGACGGCATGTCGGTTCAGGACGTCCGTGTCCGGCTGGAAGCCCAAGCCAGGCACAGCCGGCAGCGTGAAAGATGGTCCGAAGTCGTGTTGCGGATAAAGGCGGGTGGACCACTGAAGCCACGGGACTTCGAGCGCGACATCCCCGGGCAGAGTCGCGACAATGTGCGCCGTCGCGAGCAGGCCGGCTCCATAGTAGAAACAATGCGGTATGACGCGGACTCCGTTGTCGGCCGCGAGCCGAATGACATCGCGCATTCCGCTGATGCCGCCGATCTTGGCGACGCTCGGCTGCGCGATGTCGATCGCGCGGTGCTCGAAATACTGCCGAAAGCCCGCCACGCCGGAGGCGTTCTCGCCCGCGGCGATCGGAACACCGGCGCTACGTACCTGGGCAAGCCCAGCGGCATCATCAGGTGGCCACACCGGCTCTTCAATCCAGCCGAGCCCAGTTGCCTTCAGCGCGCTCACCCGCTTCTTCGCCTCTTCCACCGACCAAGGACAATTGACGTCTACCATCAAAGCGACTTCGTCGGGCAATGCGCCGCGAGCGGCCTCGATTGCGGCGCGCTGCGTCTCGTGCAGCTTCATCGCCCTGAAGCCCGCCTGATGTGCGCGCCGCACCTGCAACGCCACTTCCTCGGGATCGTTGTCGTAGCAAACAAGGCTTGCATAAACATCGACTGTATCGCGCATAGCGCCAAGCAACCGGTGCAACGGCTTTCCTGCCGCCTGGGCGCAAAGATCCCACATCGCAATGTCGATCGCAGATAGCGCGTAGAGCATTGGTCCGGTGCGCCCAAAAGCGTGAAACGCCTGATGCGCCGCTTCGACGCGTCCCGCGAAACTATCGGGATTCCCGCCGATCTCCGCCCCGATGAAGAAGCGGGCGACCGGCCCTGCTAGCGCGGCAAAAGTCGCAGGATTGCAGAGATGTCCAAACGCCTCGCCCCAACCTACCGAGCCGTCATCGGCAATGACTTTGACGAGCAGCGTCTCCATTTTCTGTAACGTCCGCGACGCGGCGTTGTACGCATCGGCAGGTCCATCGGCCCTCTGTGGGGATGCCATGCGTCCCGCGCTGAACGGCATGGCCACTCTGATGACTTCGATACGGCTGATTCGCATGTCGTCGCCTCTAATGTTCGTTGCCCGCTTCCAATGCAAACCGCCGATGGCAACGTCAGTTATCATATGACATTGCGCCGCTTGCCACCTCCGGAGTTTCCCTTACATTACGCGCCAAAGCGCCTGCGATGTGAGGCACCGAGGCATCACGGGATTAGTAGGAGGCACTGTGAAAGTAGCACGTCGTATGACAGTTACTTTCAAGGCGGTGAAAACGGGCGCGGGCATTTGCCAGTTCAAACCCGTCGCTGCGGCCTTGCGACAGGGACACTTTTTGTCACAGACGTTGACGTACGGCGAATGGGTCATCAGGAATCACTTAGCCATTCGGCACCTTGCGAGCCAACGTCTCCTGACGAGGCAGTCATGCCGTCTGAATGTCCTGCGCGAGCGAATGGCCAACGTGCCTTTCTGGCCGACTGCTGACTCATAAGCCTGCGTGTCGTCCAGTTGAAGCGTACTTCAGCCGGACGTCAGAGTCCGGCGGGGAACGCGTCAGATTAAGGGTATTTCCAACGTAAATTGACACCCTCGCTGCAAAGTCTCAGGACCAAATCTGACAGTTTCGCCGTTGACGTACGCAAACGTCCGAATCTTGACGGTACCCCGATTACGAAACGGCCGCCTTTGCCGATCGGCGCGGCTATGACGGCATCGGGCTATGACGGCATCGCCATGGTGCGGGGGATGGTGGAGCGCGGCCGGCAGATCCTCGGCCAGCTCGAGAAGCGCCTAGAACGCGCCAAGGAGGCCGTGCGTCTTCGCCATGAACCTCAACTACGACCCGACGTCGTGCCCGAGATCGTCGAGGCCGACTCGATCTTGCGCGGCGACCATCAGAAGCTGGCTCCTTTCCGGTGCTATGCCCGCTTATGGCTCGAGCGCGACTACGACGCGGCGGCCGGCAAGGGCGAGGTCATCGTCCAGGGGGACTCAGCCGTAGCGGCGGATCGTTTCCTGCACGCCCGCCAGACCTTTGCGCAGGTCATCGGCATTCATGACCGGCACGAGTTCGATCTTGGCGTTCAAACCAAAGAAGAGCCGCTCGGCGGTATCGGCAATCTGCGATGATTCCGCCATGTTCACGATGAAGAAGCCGCCCCGGTCGCCATTCTCGGCGTGGAAATAAGCGGCTTCGGGCTTCAGATCCTCGGTTAGGGAAGCGCTGATCAATGGACCAACTGCCCAAGTTGCAGACGAGATGCCGTCGAATTTTCCGGATGACGAAGCGAATCGATGCTCAACTCGGTGAATTGGACGCGCAAACGAGGCTCCCTGCTCGCATTTTTTATACGCATGACGGATTGCTCCCATGGACCGATCGCGACAGATTTCGCGCAATCACCAGATTCGCAAGAGCGAACAGGCTGAACAGTTGCGCGGTGTTCTTGGCCAAGCCCTTGTATCGCGTCTTGCGATGGTGAAACAGGTTCTTGACGATATGGAATGGATGCTCAACCCGCGACCGGATCTGCGCCTTGGTTCGCTCGACCGCGATCACCAGGTTCTTCAGCGCCCCGTCCTGCATCGCCTTGATCTTTCCCCGCTTGGCAGCGACGTGCCACTTCACGGTCTTGCCCGCCATTTCCTCGCGCTTGTCTACGCCAATGTAGCCCGCGTCGGCGAACGCCTGCTCTTCATGTCCGTGCAGCAGGGCATGCGCTTGCGATACATCCGACACGTTGGCCGATGTGCCAACCACACTGTGGATCAGGCCCGAATCGGCATCGACGCCAATGTGGGCTTTCATTCCAAAGTGCCATTCGTTTCCCTTCTTCGTCTGATGCATTTCCGGGTCACGACTCTTCCCGGCGTTCTTGGTCGACGGCGGCGCTTCAATGATCGTTGCGTCAACCAGCGTGCCTTCCTTCATCATCAGCCCACGCTCGCACAGCGAGATGCCAATCTCGTCGAACAACTTCCGTGTCAGTTCGTGTTCGATCAGCAGGCGCCGGAATTTCAACAGCGTGGTCGCATCAGGCACGTTCTCAACTGCCAGATCGATGCCGGCGAAGGCTCGCAGCGCGATGCTGTCATACAGCGCGTCTTCCAGTCCTTCGTCCGACAGCCCGTACCACTGTTGCAGGAAGTAGATTCGCAGCATTCGCTCCAGGCCAATCGGCGGGCGGCCTCGCGTGCCCTTCGGATAGTGCGGCTCGATTGCCGACAGCAAGCGCTGCCACGGAACGACCTTCTCCATCTCGGCGAGGAAGCGTTGGCGCCTCGTCACTCGCTTCTTGCCTGCAATTTCCGCTTCGGCGAAGCCGATCTGCCTCTTCATCAGTGTGAGTCTGTTCCGTGAGTTGCCTTCTATAACGTCCTCAGCTACGCCAACGATGACCACCGAGCTGAATAAATCAGCGCTTCCTTAGCTGTTGGAAGACTTTTTCTAATTTGCCGGCGCGGATGGCGGAGTTGCCGGCATCAGCGGAAAACGAGAACTTCACCATAACACGCATGACTTACCTCCCTGACGGTTGCCGGGTCGCCCGGCGGCGGGCGCCCTCGGTGGATCATTCTGAGCCTAAGGCAGCGCTGATTAAGTCCACCGATCCGGCACCTCAAGCATTATAGAGCTCGGATTGAACGAAGAAGGCGAAACAGGATGAAGCAGCAGACGCTGGCGATGGCAGCCGATCAAGGTGCGGGTTTCGAGACGCACCGCAAACGCACGCGGCGCGACGAGTTTCTCGACACGATGAATGCGATCGTGCCATGGCCGCAGTTGTGCGCGGTGATCGAGCCGCATTATCCGAAGCGCGGCAATGGCCGCCCGCCAATTGGTCTGGAGCGCATGCTGAGGATTCATTTCGTGCAGCACTGGTTCAATCTGGCCGACTTTGCTTGCGAAGAGGCGCTCTACGACAGCGCGAACCTGCGTCGCTTTGCCGGAATTGACCTGGGTTGTGAAGCCGTACCGGACGCGACGACGCTGCTCAAATTCCGGCGCCTGCTGGAGACGCACAAACTGGGCGAGCAATTGTTTGCCGAAGTCGGTCGGGTGCTGCAGGCCAGCGGCATGAAGCTCAAAAGCGGCACCATCGTGGACGCGACGATCATCGGCGCGCCGAGCTCGACGAAGAACGAGCAGAAGGCGCGCGACCCCGAGATGCATCAGACCGCAAGGGCAAGCAATGGTACTTCGGTGCCGAGCTGCACATCGGTGTGGACAGCCAGAGCGGCCTGGCGCACAGCGCGGTGCTCACGCCGGCCAACGTGCATGACAAACACCCGCTACCGCAATTGCTGCACGGGAACGAGCGGCGCGTCTACGGCGATAGCGCCTATGCGAGCCAGAAGGAACTGATCCGCAGCAAGGCGTCCAGGGCGCGCGACTTTACCAATCAGCGCACGCGCCGTGCGGGCGGCGAAGTTGGCGAGGTGCAGCGTAGCAAGAACCGCAACAAGTCGAAGATTCGCGCCCGGGTGGAACATGTCTTCGCGGTGGTGAAGCGACTGTGGGGATTTACGAAGGTGCGCTATCGCGGGCTCGCAAAGAACGCCAACCGGGCGTTCGTCGCGCTCGCGCTGGCGAACGTCTACCTCTCACGAAAGAAACTGATGGCACCGGTACGCCCATAGTGGGCGAAAGGCGGGCAAAGTGCCCGCCAAACAGGCCTGCGAGGGCCGAAAAGCAATGGCTTCGGCTCGGCCTCATCACTTGGCGACGTTCAAGTCGCTGACCCGTCGCCGACTTAGTGGCTTGTTCAGCTAAGCCCTAAGCTCACCCGCCCGCAACCTGGATCGGCGGCAACCCCAGGCGGGGGATTTCGATCGCGGGGCAGCGGTTCATCACCTAAACGGACTTTTCGTACGCTAAGCGCGCTACGCTGGGCGTCTCGAACGTCTCTGCGCGACCCAAACCGGCCAGTGGCGAGCGTCCGCTATCAGGTAGGCTGGCCACCAACGCCTGAATTAAGCGGCGTGCCGAAGGCACGTCCGCTTGAATGAATGAATTATTAGGCGCCAATGTGACCATGCTCATCAGGTAGTCGGCTACCGGAGTTCTTGGGCAAGCCCGATGAGAATTCCTTCGGCATCACGAATGTAGCAGAGACGGTAGATGTTTTCGTAATTGACAACTTCATCGACCACCGACGCACCGAGCTTTCTGAGCCGGGCGAGGGTGTCGTCGATGTCCTCGACGGTGAACATGACGCGGAGGTATCCCAACGAGTTAACTGGAGCTCTGCGGTGATCGGACGAAATGGCAGGTGAGTCGAAGCGCGAGAGCTCGAGGCGGCTGTGGCCGTCGGGGGTGCGCATCATTGCGACTTCAACGCGCTGACCATGCACTCCGGTGACGCGGCCGGCCCATTCGCCTTCAATGGGCATGCGGCCTTCGAGGGTAAGGCCAAGTTCGATAAAGAACTCAATGGCGGCATCGAGGTCGTTCACCACGATGCCGACGTTGTCCATCCGCTTGACTGCCACGATGTCTCCTTTGGCGCCTAATGCCTGAATTAAGCCGACCCGCGAAGTGGGTTCGGCGTTAATTAATTGTTAGCCCGCTTTTGCGAATGTGCCAATGGCTACCTTCTTGGCTCATACCGAATTGCCACCACCCCAGAGTCGAACTCCAGTCGGCTTACGAGCTTCAAGTCGACACGCTTCGATAGCCCCGCAAACAACGTCGGCCCGTGGCCTACTAGCCTGGGTTGCACTACGAACTCGTACTCATCGATCAATCCCAGCTCCGCCAACGCCAGCGGAAGCTTCACGCCTCCCACGAACAGCCCCTTGCCCGACTCCCGCTTGAGTTGCTGGACTGCCTTGCCCAGATCCCCGCGCACGAGTTCTGCGTTCCAATCGACCCGCTCCAGGGTGCTTGACACGACGTACTTCTTTGCCGCGTCGATCGTCCGGGCGAAGCTTCATCCAATCGGCCATCCAATCAGGCATCACTCCCGTCTGCGCCGGTGGCCGCCACGCCGCCTCCATCATTTCGTGGGTCAACCGGCCAAAGAGGAGGGCATCGGCCTGCGCGAGGTTCTCGGCCGCGTGATGATGCAAGTCTTCGTCCGCGATCACTTCACGATGATCGCAGCAACCGTCCAATGTGACGTTGATGGAATACCGAAGGGGTCGCATTACGTGCTCCTGAAGCGGTCTAACTATTGAATATACGGACCCGTGGGTCCGGTTATACATCTTGCGCCACGTGCCACCATGGGTAGCGTAAGCCCCTGATTCCTGACCAACTTCGCCGCGCCCGGTCTGGCTATCACGAAGGAGTACAGCCGGACGCAGCGGACGCACGAATTTAGCTACCTTGGTGCTTTTCCCACCAACAGGAGTGACCGTCATGGGACGATGCCACCAAGAAAGCGTCCGTCAACGGCCGCTATCGAGCGACTCGTCCGCGCGGGCCAATGGCTGGTTGGGCGCTGTCAGGTTAGAGGACCTGCCGCGGTAAAATGAAGCAATGAAAAAGACGAAATCGCTTTATCACGGTCATCGGTTCCCCGCTGTCGTCATCAGCTGTGCTGTTCGCTGGTATTTCCGGTTCAGCCTGAGCCTGCGCGACATCGAGGAGTTGTTGCTCGAGCGTGGTGTCGTAGTCACATACGAAACGATCCGTTGCTGGTGCGACAAATTCGGCGCTGGATTTTCTCGGCGCGCCAGGGCGGTGCGGCGCAAGCCGGGCAGTACATGGCACCTCGACGAAATGTTCGTGACGCTGCAGGGGGAGCCGTATCTGTTGTGGCGTGCGGTCGACGAACATGGCGCCGAACTGGATGTGCTGGTGCAAAAGCGGCGCGACAAGGCTGCGGCAAAGCGCTTTTTCCTGCGGGTGCTGCGTTCGAACCCGGTGCCGCGCAGGATTGTTACGGACCAGTTGCGCAGTTACCCGGCAGCAAAGGCTGATATTCCCGAACTCGCTCAGGTGAAGCACGTATTCGTCAAAGCGGCTGCACGCGTGAACAATCGCGCCGAGAACAGCCATCAGCCGACCCGCAGGCGCGAACGGCACATGTGCGGCTTTCGCGATGCACGTCGCACCCAGGCATTTCTCTCATGCTTTGGCCCGATCCGGCAGCACTTCGCCTTGCCCAGACATCAGATGAACGCAGCGATGTCATCGCGCCATACTCAAGAAACGCCTCGCCGTCTGGCATGGTTGGACCGTGGATGCTGAAATCGAGCATGCTATCTGATCAGGATACCTACGTTTAGCCAAAAACATAGCCTGTGCTCGTCGAGTTGACAAAGCCGTCCTATTGGCCCACACCCTGATGTGCTGCCGCTATGGCAGCATCACGCTCTTTTTTGGCTGCTGCCTTTTTCTCATCGAAAACTTTTTGTGCAGCGGCTACGTGCTTGTTATAGACACGATTGGCTGCGGCCACCTGTTGGTGCATCCTCACGATTTCGTCGGGATGCTCTGCAGCCGCCGGCGCACCGGTTGCGGAATTGTCTTGAGCCCAAACGGACGTGTTTGAAAGCACTGCAACGAAAATGGCCGAAGCGGTAACCACAAGAAATTTCATGATGAACTCCCGGGGATATTGCGGATATGTCGCCGTCCAAACGCCGACGGAGTTTTCACCCTACTCGGCCAGGCGGGTGAGACCAATGAGACCAAAGTCCGATAGCGGCCCCGAAACTCCGTATTCCCACCGCGCTGGAGCCCAGCCCCATTGAAACCATATGCGCAGCGAGCGGCGGACAACGCTCACGTCAAAGGCGATGCGCAGCCACTCTCGCGGCATGGTCCTTGCGCGACTGTGCAAACGCTTGGTTTCGGCAGATTGAGCCGTGACTTGTCAGCCGGCGGACTGGCAGCGGGCTAACCTGCCATTAGCGACAGTTCAGAAGCAACAGGCGTGGAATATCGGTGGCGGTGAAAGATGACGCAAAGGAGAAAATCGGTGCCGACAAGAACGATTAGCAAGGGCAAACACACCTACCGTATTGAACCGATCCGACTGGCTGAAGGAGGGTACACATTTGAGATCGTCCATATTGACCATACTGGAGACGCGATCAAAGAGGTGCGGCACGAACCGGGGATCGCTTACGCGACAGAAGAGGCCGCCATGGACAATGGACTTCATGTGGCGGCAGAAATGGCTGAACAGCAGGACGACTGAACTCCGTAAGTTGTCGAGCCTGGCGGCCGGACGCCCGCCCGCCGCTCCACGGATGGAATTCAGGAATGCTTCCCCTCACCCTTGAAGTGACCGGGCCCTGCCGCTCGTTGAATACGATGTTCGGCTCGCCCGTATGCGTGGCCGCTCCCCATCCGGTAACGGACGACGACCAGCGTGCGAGCTGCTATGGCCGACTGGGGTCGCTTGCTGCCGATCGCAGCCTTCCGATCGCTGCAGATTGCATGAGGCAGTGACCGGCCATGAGCCGTCATTCGCACCCGCCGCGGTTCGGACATTCAGACGTCTGTTCCGGCGAGCAACCAGCCACTCGCCCAGCAACGCACGTGGAGATTGGGCATGGGCGGTTCATCGAAGCGGTACCGCAACAACCAGTTCGCGCGCGCGTGTGGCCTTGTCTGCGTGCGTCAGCGGCCGGGCACGGTCAATGGCGTGATGTTCATGACGCTGGAGGATGAAACCGGCCATGTGAGCGTGATCGTCTGGCCATCCGTGCTCGAGGCGCAGCGACGCGAGGTACGCGGCGAACCACTGCTTGCTGCGTACGGCGTCTGGCATCGCGAGGGTGAGTTCGCCATCTCGTGGCTCAGAAACTCATCGACGCTTCGTATCTGCTCGGTAAGTTGCCCACGGCGAGCCGCGACTCTCACTAAAGGGACGATCATGCTCGAAGCGTGGCACGATCCCGCGACTCCGCCGCCGCGTCCTTGAGTTGTCCTCGTGCATTCGGTAGCCTATAGATTCCGACACCCGTCCCGTTAGCCACGGTATCTCGCCACGCATCCTGGCATCGAACGTCGTGTTTGTGGCCTTAAAGCCAACGCTTACGAGATTACGAACATTTGTTAAGGCCCGGCATTGCATCGTGATCCTGCGTCGAAGCTAGCCCGTTTGACCGCTGCTATTGTTGTGGCAAGCACGGCCGTGGCCGTTGACGTGCACGCCGATGAGCAGCCGCTCAGCTTTTTCGATCCAGAAGATGGCCAACTGGACATGAGCGACTTCCTTCTCAAACACAAAGGCGCGTTACCAGTGCCGATCGTGATCACTGAGCCGGCCGTCGGTTATGGTCTTGGACTCGGACTGCTCTTCTTTTCAGGGCCGATTGCCGACGCCGCCACGGATACAACGGCCGATCATCCCGACCGCGTTCCTCCGAACGTCACCGCGCTGGGCGGTCTGTATACGGCAAACGGAACGTGGGCAGCGGCGGCCGCCCACTTTCACACCTGGGACGATGACCGGTACCGCTACCTCGGTGCGCTGGCAAAAGTCGATGCGCACCTGGACTACTTCGGCCTCTCGAGCCAGCCGAGGGCCTATACGCTGCAGGGCAACGCGTTGCTCCAGCAGTTTCTTGTGCGCATGGGCAACACCCGCTGGTATGGGGGCGTACGTTACGTTTTCTTCGATTCTTCCTCCACCTTCACGGGCGGGAGCGTTCCCGGTGAACTGGGCCATTTCCAGAAGGACCAGCGAATCGGCGCCGGAAGCCTTATCGTGGACTACGATTCGCGCGATAAGGCAGAGGATTTTTAGCGAAGCGCAGACGGCGCACGAGGCGCGCGTTGGCACAACGTGCGGGCCGTCTGTGCTTCGCTAAAAATTCTTTGAGCTAAACCGCTCCGCAGACGGTTGGGCTATGGGCATTGAATCGAAGCGCGCTTGCGATGTTCACGACGACAGTATTCGCAGCGTCCGGGATGAACGGTTGGCGGTCCGGGTTGAGCAAGGAATGTCCGCGCAACGCAGACGATGAACAATCGACGCGGGGTGCGTGCGTGGACGGTCGGCGCCGTCTGGCCAAGCGTGTCCAACGGTGCCTGCGGGACGCGCTGGAACCGGTGTTGCAGGAGAAGGGGTCGAGATTCATCGGGAATTCGCCGGTGGTGCTCGCGGCGGCGCACAGGGTAACAGCCGGTCGATGCACAGCATGCGCCCGCGCGAGCACACCGGACAGTCGCGGAGCGAGCGGCCTGTGAGTTTCGCGTAGCGGTCGCGATAGTCAGGTTCGGGAACGCTGCAGGCCATGGCGGTGGGTTCGACGTTGAGCAGATGACGGCATACGGTCAGCCGGGGCTCACGCAGGCGATTGCTGAGCAACCCGTAGTGGCGGATGCGTTGTAGCCCACGCGGCAACACATGCAGCAGGAAGCGCCGGATGAATTCGTGGGCGTCCAGGTGCATCACGCGCGGCCGGCCCGGATGACGATAGTCCTTCCAGCGGAACGTGACGTGGTCGGCGCTCAGGCCGACGAGGCGGTTGTTGGAGATCGCGACGCGGTGTGTGTAGCGGCCGAGGTAGTCGAGGACCTGCTGCGGGCCGCCGAACGGCTCCTTTGCATAGACCACCCACTCGGTGTGCCGCGAACCGGCCAGGTAGCGGGCAAATTCGCGTCGTTCGGCCAGGTGCGCCAGCGAGGAGAAGAACCGCAGTTCGCCCACGTCGAAGGCGTGCTGCAACCGTTCGAGGAACAGTCGCCGGAACAGACGCGAAAGCACCCGCACGGGCAGGAAGAAACCAGGCTTGCAGGCTGATATGACTTCTCGTGTCAATATGATCGGTTCTGTGTTTTCGATGTTTGAATTTCCTGAGGGCGACGTAGCAGTAAATCTCGACGGTGGATCAAGCTGATATCCGCGGATTGGCTACCGCATTACAGATGTCCGCCCAATGAGCCTTCCGCTACCTACCACCGCAATTCGGATGAGATCCGTTGCCTACCCTGGTCGCGGGTTACTCGTGTGCCGGGCTACGCCGCCTTCAGGAAACTCCTGCACGTGTCGTTACGGTGGATGCAGACGCAGGGCATTGCTGTACATCATGGCATCTGTGTCTCGCGCGGTATGGCCAGCGACAAGGAGAGCCGGCAGATGTCCCAGATGAATCCGCTGAGTTCACGGGCAACTGCGACTACGGCGATATTCTTCTGCTTGCCGCGCGCGACGAGTTTGCGATAGCGTCGGCACAAGCGCACCTGTGCGTCCCAGGCTCGATCTACAATCGGTTTAGGCAGACCTTCGTGACGACGCTGAATATCGGGGCTCACACGCGCAGGGTGGCGATAGCTCCATGCAGCTTCAACTAGCAGCTTTCTTGCATAACTGTTGCCGCTTTTAGTGATGCTGCCCTGACGACGCTTGCCGCCCGATGAGTGCTCGGACGGCGTCACCCCGAGCCACGCCATCAACTGGCGTGGGTGCACGAAGCGTGAGAGATCGCCCAGCTCGGCGAGCATGCCCACTGCCGTGGTGAACTGGACACCGCGCATTGCCTGCAGGCCCAGGACGGCGGGATAGAAGCGCCAGTTGACGACTGCCTCACGCAGCGCGGACTCCAGCCGGTCACATTGGGCGAGCCGGTCTTCGATCGCGCGACGTAGCTCTTCAAACGCAAACTGCTGCCACGCACTGTCGAAGCTGTATGCGCTCAGCCAGCGTCGGTGCGCCGGCCCCCAGTCGGCAGAGCCGGTGTAGCGCACGCCGTGCGACAGCAGAAAGGCTTTTACCCGTTGCCGTGCACGCTTGAGGTCGTCCTTGGCAATCACCCATGCGCGGGCCAGATCCCGGAATGCTTCATCGTCGATGCTGGGGACGTATACGGCCGACAGGTCGCCGGCACGCAGCGATCGGACGAGCTTGACGGCATCACGTCTGTCAGTCTTGATGTGCTCACCTGGCTTGCGGGGAATCAGCGAGGGCGCGCAGACCATGCACTGGAATTCTTTCTGGACAAGCTGCCGGTAAAGCCCATATCCGCACGGACCGGCTTCGTAGACGATGCTGACGCATCGCGCTTTAGATTGCAGTCTCTTGCACAACCGTTCCACGTCGGCCTGCGTAGTACCGATCTTGCCGAGCAGTTCAACCTCGCCCGAACCAATGGCATAGGCGACCGTGATCGAATCCTTATGAACATCAAGACCCACGTAAAGAGTGCTATCGTGCTCCATGCTGGCCTCCGCGTCGGAAATCGCCCGGTGCGGCACGTCCGCACCGTGCGGCTCTGACAGCAATGCTAACCCGCGTTTGATTCCATTGCGGCAGGCCAGCCTCTGTCCCGCAGGAAGTCATACTGCCTACCCAGCGGCTGCCGTCGGGTGCGAGGCCACCGCCCGGGACGACGCAGTGCAGGTGGGGATGATGCACAAGATTCTGCCCCCACGTGTGCAGGATCGCGATGAAGCCGATGGTCGCGCCGAGATGGCGTGGATCGGAAGCGATCGTCTGTAGCGTTTCGGCCGTGGCCTGAAACAGGATGTCGTAGACCACGCGCTTGTTCTGGAAGGCGACCGACGCGATCTCCTCGGGGATGGTGAAGACAACATGGAAGTACGGTACGGGCAGCAGGTCGGCCTGGCGGTCCTCGAGCCATTGCGCGCGGGCGAGCGACTGGCACTTCGGACAGTGCCGGTTACCGCAGGTAACGGAGTGCACTCCGTTACGTGCCTTATGGGAAGTTCTGTCTAACGGGGAGTTGCAGATCAGATTCGACACGAATGCGGCTGGCCGCGTCGGTTTGGTGTCTGGTTGGTCGTCGGTCAACTCCCCATAAAATCTCGGTTCTCCTTTGCTATGGTCGTCTGGCCTTCCCCGGCAACCCTCATAGGAGGACGTGATGCTAGACACCTACCTGGTAGCACCCAAAACCCTGAAACGCCTGCGCTCGGGGCCCAGCGGAGCCTTCATTGATGACTTTGCTGATGCGCTCGAACGGGACGGATACTCCGCGGCCAGCGCCGTACGTTATCTGCGAGCCGCCGACCATCTGGGCCGCTTCATGCTGGCGCACGGCGGCACCCTGGCCGATGCGGATCCACAGACTCCAGAAATCTTCTATCGTCATCTGCCTACCTGCACCTGTCCGGAAGCAAAAGGAGGTAAAGCCAACCACCATCTGTATTTCGGTGCCAAGCGCTTTCGCGAATACCTGATTGAGATCGGCGTCTGCCAGGACAACAAGCCCTCGATTGCCGAGATTCGAGAGCCGGCAATCGTGAGCGGTTTCCGGCGATGGTTGCACACGCACCGAGGCGCGAAAGCGTCGACCATTCGGCTCTACTGTCGCGATGCCGCAGTGATGGTGGAGGTGCTTGGTAGCGACGCGACCCAGTGGGACGCAAAGCACATGCGCACGTTCCTGTTGAACAGTGCCTGCAACTGTGGCATCGGTACCGCAGAAAAGCTGGTCACCAGCGCGCGGGCCTTCCTGCGTTATCTCGGTGTTGAGGGTTTATGTCGCGCCGGACTCGATCAAGCGGTTCCGGCGTTGGCGCACTGGCGCCTGGCGACACTGCCACGGTGTCTGAGCGCTGACGAAGTTGACCGTCTGATTGCCGCATGCGATGGCAATTTACACGGGCGCCTTCGCGATCGCGCGATTGTCCTGTTGCTGGTGCGACTCGGGGTTCGCGCTGGTGACCTGGCGAACCTTCGCATGAGCGATATCGAGTGGGAAACCGGGACACCGCGCGTCTCGGGAAAGGGGCGCTATGAAGTTCGTCTGCCGCTGCCGCAGGATGCCGGTGAGGCACTTCTGCGGTACATCGAGTCGCGACCTCGAGTTGCCTGCAGCGACCACGTCTTTGTTCGAAACATCGCCCCTTTCAAGCCGTTTATCTCAGGCGATTGCATATCGTCGGTAGTGAAGCGCGCACTAAAACGTGCCGGGGTGAGTTCGCCCGCCAAAGGCGCCCATCTGCTGCGCCACACAGCGGCGACCGAGATGTTACGTCATGGGCTTCCCCTCGACCAGATTGGCCAGGTCCTGAGGCATCGCGGCATCGACACCACGGCCTATTACGCCAAGGTCGACGTCGCGCTGCTCAGGCAAGTCGCGCAGCCATGGCCGGAGGTGACGAAATGATGCCGGCCGTGGAGTCCTATCTTGCCGCGCGGCGTGCGGCCGGCTTCAAACTACTGAACGCAGACTATCTGTTGCACAGCTTCGCGTGCTTTGCCGTCAAGCGCGGTGAAACGCACGTTCGCGCGCAAACCGCAATCAACTGGGCCGCTGAGGCTGCGTCGGTGGCCCAGCGTGACGCGAGGCTAAAGACCGTGTGTCGGTTCGCCCGGTATCTGCGTACCGAAGATCAAAGCCATGAGCTGCCGCCCGCCCGGTACTTTGGCTACCGAAAGACACGCCGCGTCCCGTTCATCTACTCGCGCGCCGACATCAAGCGCCTGGTCAACGCAGCCTTGCAATCGGGTCCTCGCGATATGTTGCAACCACAAACGTATGCGACATTAATCGCCCTGCTGTCAGTCACGGGCATGCGGATCTCTGAGGCCCTGAACCTGCGGCGTGCCGACATTACACCCGAAGGATTACTCATTCGAAAGAGTAAATTCCAGAAGACCCGTCTGGTTCCACTTCACGAGACGGCGGCGGAGGGTTTGCAGGGGTACTTGACCCTGCGGCTGCAGGCCCGTCCGGGTGACGACCATGTGTTCGTTGATGACGATGGTCGACCACTCAGATATACGGTCGCTTACTGGACGTTCCAGAAGCTGTTGAAGATTGCCGGCATCGGCACCACCCACAACGGCCACCGTCCCCGCCTGCATGAGCTCAGGCACACGTTCGCCGTCAGGGCACTGGAGGTGAGCCCGGAAGGCCGGGACCGCGTTGGGCGGCACATGTTGGCCCTTGCGACCTACATGGGTCACGTCAACATCAACGCCACCTATTGGTATCTGGAGGCCACTCCCGAGCTTCTGCATGACATTGCTGTCGCCGCAGAGGGGTTTCTCACTGGAGAACAGAAATGATCCCGATCGCACCGCACATTGTGGCATTTCTTCGTCAAAACCTTGCTCATGAGAGAGGCGCCAGCCAACACACCTGCGACTCCTATGCTTGCACCTTTCAGCTCCTGTTCGAGTTCGCCGCCGGGCGACTCAGGATGACGCCGTCGTCGCTAGCGCTGGAGCAGCTCGATGCGAGACTGATCAGCGACTTCCTGGAATATCTGGAAGATACGCGCCAGAACTCGCCTGGGACTCGCAATGTCCGGCTGGCTGCAATCAGGTCATTCTTCCACTTCCTTGAGTATCGCGAGCCCGCGATACTCGAGCAGGCGCGACGAATCCTGGGCATTCCCTACAAGAAAACTGATTCCCGGTTAGTGCCTTATCTGGTCGAGGAAGAGGTTCAGGCCCTGCTCGATGCGCCCGATCCATCAACGCGCGAGGGGATCCGGGACCGGGCGATGCTGCATCTGGCCATCTGCGCCGGACTGCGTGTATCGGAACTGACGGGTTTGCAAGTCGCCGATGTTGTGTTCCCGTCGATGAGCATTCGTGTTCACGGCAAGGGTCGGCGGGAGCGCGCGTTGCCCCTGTGGAAAACGACCACTAACGCGTTGCGTGCCTGGATGGCGGTACGGGGAACTGCTGCAGTACCGGAATTGTTCGTCAATGCTCGCGGTGAAGCAATGAGTCGCTGGGGTTTCGCGTATATCCTTAGATACCACGCTGAGACAGCTCGTCATACGTGTCCCTCGCTATCGAAGAAGCAGGTATCACCACACGTGTTGAGGCACACCTGCGCAATGATAGTACTACGAAGCACTCAGGATATTCGGAAAGTGTCCTTATGGCTCGGGCATAGCGATCTGGCGACCACTGAAATCTACACTCGCGCTGATCCAACTGAGAAGCTCGAAGCCCTCAACGCGATCGTCCCACCGCATCTGCGCAGGGGTTCGTTTCGGCCATCCGATAAGGTAATCGCGATGCTCAGGGCCAAGCTTTAATGGAGAGTCAATGGGGGTGGTGAGTCCGCTTCGCGCTAGCTCCGGGCCATCCTCTCCCCGTTAGACAGAACTTCCCATAACGCAGGAGTTATAGGCGATGCGCTGATGTCCGCATGTGTCGCACTGTTCGACGTGGCCACCGAGCGCTGCGGTACGACACTGCTCGATCGCGCTCATGACGCGACGCTGCTCCCGGCTGAGCGAGTCGACATGGACTTCCCGATACGTTGGCCCGTGGCGACGCAGAACGTCCGCCAACTCCAGCGCGGCGCGCATGATCGCGCTCAGCTTACGGACGGCGGCGCGGAGCAGATCGATGTAGGAGATTGTTGAGGCAGTCGGTCGAACGGACTGGTCGTCGCGCAGACGGTGCTGGTTGCGACCTTCAGATAGCGCGACGTGGTGGCGAGGCTGCGATGGCCGAGCAGTAACTGGATGGTCCGCACATCGGTACCTGATTCGAGCAGGTGCGTCGCAAACGCGTGACGCAAGGAGTGCGGAGTGATGGATTTGCTGATGCCGGCACGGCGACGCGCTTGCTGGCACGCCAGGCGTATCGTTGCTGGATCGATGGGCTGGTCAGGAAACCGCCCGGGGAACAGCCAGTACTGTGGCCGGCCGATACGCCAGTAGCTGCGCAGGATCTCCAGCAGTCGCGGCGAAAGCATGACGTAGCGGTCGGTGTCGCCCTTGCCCTGTTCGACACGCAGTACCATGCGTTGGCTGTCGATGTCGCTGACCTTCAGGCGGGTTGCTTCCGAGATGCGCAGGCCAGCCGCGTACGCCACCATTAGCAGGCTGCGATGCTTGACGCTTCTGATCGATTCGAGAAACCGCGTCACCTCGTCGGGGCTAAGAATCACCGGAAGTCTGCGCGGTACCTTCGACATGGGGATCTCGTCGATCGGCCAGTCGCGTTTGAGCGTGATGGTGTACAGGAAGCGCAGCGCCGCCGTGGCCACCACCAGCGTGCTCCGGGAACGCTGCTGGAATTCAGCGAGGTGCACCTGGTAAGCGCGAATCTCCTCCGGGCCCAGCAGCGCAGGCGAACGTCCGAAGTATTGGGCGAAGCCGCGGACCTGCTGCAGGTAGGCGCGCTGGGTATTGGCCGCGAGGTTGCGCACGCGCATATCCTCGATCATGCGTCGACGTAATGCCGTCATGGCGGACTCCTTCGAAATGGACAGGGCAGAAACTGCACTGCCATCGTCGCATTCGAAGAAATGCTCGCCGTCAACGATGCCGAAGCCGACTCCGTTGGCCAACCACCTGCTACCGCGTCAGCGGTTTAGTTCAACATTTTTATCCGGCCTCGGGCAGTTTTGCCGAGTTCGAGACACAATTCGCGCGCCCAGGGTTCGGGGGCACCGAGAATTACAACGTGTACGCTGCGCGGGGCTTCACGTGGATTCCACTCACGCATACGTTAATCCTTGGGCTACGGCTGGACACAAAGTTTTCGACCGGTGATATCCCGTTCTATGCGCAACCGTATGTTGATCTGCGTGGCGTCCAGAAGGGTCGATACCAGGACCGCAATGCGCTTGCGGCTGAAGCGGAGCTGCGCTGGGACGTGACGCCCAGGTGGTCGCTGCTGGGCTTCAGTGGCGTGGGTAAGGCCTATGGACGGTTGCAGAGCTTTTCTCAGGCGCAGAACGTCCAAAGTGTCGGGGCGGGTTTCCGTTACCTGATCGCACGCAAGCTGGGCGTCTCGATCGGGATCGACGTCGCCCATAGCAAGGACCAGAACGCGTTTTATATTCAGGTTGGCAGCGCGTGGCGTTGATATGCGTGACACTCACGTTCGAAAGGAGCGCGAGTCTGCGCCTGCACACAAGCCGCAAGCGGACCGGCAGGGGCTCGGCTCGCCACCGCTCGTCGGTGGCGCGGTGAGACTTTCGCCGCCTACGCGCTGCGTCCTTCATTTGAGAGGGCCGAAGGGGCATGGAAGGGGCGGGGCTTCGTGGTGATGTAAGCTTTTACCCGTTATCCGCACAATGTACAGTTCGGGCGCCTCAGGGCCTTTCGCAAAGCGTTAGCCGGACGACCCAGCTCTCACAGGGGTGACCTTTCGGAAGGGGGCTCCATGCACGCATGCATGCGGGGAGAATTCAGCCATGCCATGGTCTTCGTCAGACGGCGGGCTCGCCCCGGCGTGTGGCGCGCCATAGAGTGCGCCTGCTTTCGGCTGGCCGCGACCTGCTTCCTCGTTCTGGCGACGGTGGCCTTCAATCCGGCGACCGCCGCCTTGCCCGCCGGGCTGCAAAACCTAATCAACAGTGCGACGGGAGGTCCCGCGCCGCCAGCCTCGGCGGCGCAGGCTGCATCGGCACCAACGCCCGCAAGTCAGGCCGAACTTGCGCGTTCGCTGGACAGCCTGATCGGCACGCTCGAGAGCGATCCGAAACGCAAAGAATTGGTCGCCCAGTTGAAGGGACTGCGTGCAGGTACCCAAAGTGCATCACCCACGGTACCTACGGCGCCGGTGTCGTCCGGACAGGGCAACAGCGACCTGCTCGGCACGATTGCGTCAAGCATTGCGTCTGTCGAGACGGATCTGAGTGAGGGCCGCACCCCCTTGCACTACTGGGCGGCCCGTTCGAGCGCAGCGGCTAACGAGTTGTGGACCATTCTTGGTGGCGGGAGCCGGGAGCCGTTCGGCCAGGTCCTGCTTGGCCTGATCGCGACGCTTGCGGGCTGGGGCGCGTGCGCTGGCCTGTTGGTCTATCTGCGCCGGCGCGTCAGTGCACGATATGGCTGGAAGGCCGCGCTCGAACCGAATCCAACGTCGTTCGAACTATTGAGCTTCGCATTTTGGCGTACGGCGCCATGGGTCATTGCATTCGTGACGGTGGCGCTGTTCATGCGGGGAATGCCCGACGCGCTCGGCAGCACGCTGGGGCTTGTGATCGTCTATGCCATAGTCGCGGGCTTGCTTTTCTCGGCGATCTGCCTAATCGTCTTCTCGGCGTTTAACACGGCACACCGGCGTGTCGCCGTTCACCAACTGCTCGCGCAAAGTCGTTGGCCGCTTTTCGCGATCGGTGCGTGTGGTGCGCTCGGTGACGCGACGGCCAATCCGGTCGTCACAGGCCTGCTCGGCGTGAATCTCGCCGGGCTCGTGTCCGCATCGGCAAACGTGGCGGCGGCGGTCCTGATCGGTTATTTCGCACTCGCTTACCGGCGGCCCGTCACGCATCTGATACGCAATCGCCCGTATAAACGAAGGCGTGATCACAAACTCGCAACGGAAGCGCTCGATATCCTCGCATCGCTATGGCACATCCCGATCCTTTTAATCGCGATCGCCTCGGTCGTGGCGATCATCGATGCGCGCGGTTCGGAAGAGAACGTATTACAGCCGTCGCTGCTCAGTGCGCTGTTACTCGTGCTCACGCTGTTCGTGTCAGCGCTGCTCATGCACGTGACGCGTAGAAGGGACACGCGCGCACACCGCCGCGCGCCGCACCTGATGCGACTGTTGCGCTTCGCGATCACGCTGCTCACTCTCCTGATGTGGCTCGCGTTCATTAAATTCGAACTGGACCTGTGGAGCGGCCCGATCGCTCGAATGATCAAGCACAGTGCGATGACACCCAGTTTCAAGCATGCGCTCGTAACAGTCATCGCGACGGTCTTCGGCGCCTGGTTCATATGGATACTGTGCGATACCGCGATTCTCAACGCGCTGGGCCCGAGCAGTTCGCGTAGCAAGGCACTCGATCCCGGTGTGCGCGCACGCACGATGTTGCCGCTCGTGCGCAACGCGGTTTTCACGACGGTGGCGACCCTCGCCGCGATCGTCGCGGCCGCCACGCTAGGCGTCAATCTGACGCCTCTCCTGGCCGGTGCGGGCGTAATCGGTCTTGCGGTCGGCTTCGGTGCGAAGGCGCTTGTCACCGACCTGATCACGGGGCTCTTCATCATTGTCGAGGAGACGATCTCGGCCGGCGACTGGATTGAGATTGACGGCAGTCATTCCGGCATCGTCATGGACCTGACGATCCGCACGGTTCGCTTACGTGACGGACAAGGCGCGGTTCACACTATCCCCTTCTCGCAGATCAAGATCGTGAAGAACCTGTCGCGCGATTTCGCCAATGCGGTATTCGAGGTGCGGGTGCCGTTCACCGTTGATCTCGACGAAGTGTCGCGCATGATTGTGCAAGTGGGCGCCGATCTGCAGGCAGATTATCGTCTGCGCAACGAAATACTCGCGCCTGTTGAAGTGTGGGGGCTCGACCGCTTTGAATCGAACTGGATGGTGGTGAAAGGGCAGATCAAGACGCGGCCGCTGCAACAGTGGAGCGTGGCGCGGGCGTTTAACGCACGGCTTAAGCGCAAGATGGACGAGGCGGGCATTGAGATGCCGGTACCGCACATGCGGCTTCACACCCCGCCGAGCGGACCCAACGCACGGTCGCAGCCTGACGATGGTGGCGAGGACGAGCGCGAACAGGCGATCGATGGGAACAGTGAGCCCCGACGCAGGCCGGCTGCCACCACCACGCCATTGGAACTGGGCGTGCTCAAAGAGCCGCCCGCGAGGCGGCCAACTGAGGATCAGAAAGGCTCAAAATCCTCGCCCAACTCCCCCGGAACCGATACTGACCGTCTCTGATCGCTTCAGTCGTCAGGACTTCTTTTGCGCGAATTTCCGCAAGCCTGAGCGAACGGCAGGCGGCTGGGTCGCTACCGCTTTTATCGGTGCCCAGCCGGACAAGCTGGCGGTGCGCATCGAGCGGCAATTGCGCGATCTGCGGCGCCGGGGGCCTGGGCATACGGCAATCCGGATTAGGCGAACACGACCGTATTTCTGCCCGCTTGCTTTGCGTCGTCGATCGCCGCGTCGGCGCGCTCGATGACCGATGCCAGCGGCTCTGCCTTGGTATTGGTGGCCACGCCCGTTGACAGCGTGACTCCATGCCGTTCCATCGTCTCAGCGGCGGTGCGTATGCGCTCCGCAAACGCGCATTCCGTCCTCCGGTTTCGTATGGGGGAGAAGCACAACGAATTCGTCACCGCCCCACCGGCACGCAAGATCCCATCCACGGACGCTGCCTCTGATCGCGGCGGCAACCCGTTGAAGGACAAGCTCCGCGGTGCAGTGCCCGAGCGTGCCGTTCACGCTTTTGAACCTGTCGCAATCGATGACCAGCAGTCTGTTGAGCCACCCATCCTGGAAGCGGCCGTACTCGGATTCAAAGGCGGCGCGGCGCATGAGTCCGGTGAGCTTGTCATTGCGGGCGTCTTCATACAGGACGCCAACCATGCTGTTACTAAGCCGAAACAAAGTAACCGGACATGGGTCAAGCCGCGTAGCGGACTGACGGATGTTGAAACATGGATCGGACCAAGGCTGGAATCTTCTGCAACGAGCGCAGAACCGCTCGAACTCGCTGCTTGAGATGCCCGGGACCTTTGATGGCAAGCTTGCCGATCCTGTGATGTTTGAGATAACCCCATACCAGCTCGTCCGGGTTCAGGTCTGGCAAGTAAGCAGGAAGGAAGAACAGACAAAGGCGCCCATTCGATTCCGCGGCAAGCTGCCGGATCGCTTTGCAACGATGTACCGGATGACCATCGGCAATCAGGAAGACAGGCGCATCGGCGGTGAGCATCAGCCGTTTGACGAAGTCGACGTACACGGAGATCTTGAAGCTGCCTTCGAAACACATGAATCGAAGTTGGCCACGCGGGCTGATCGCGGAGATCAGGTTCATCTTGAAGCGCGCGCCAGTGACTTCGACTACCGGGGTTTGACCGACCGGTGCCCAGGTCGTGCCGCTGTGATAGTCCGATCGCACCGTCGATTCGTCGACGAAGAAGATCTGTGCCCCGCAGCGTTTGGCCTGCCCGGCAATGGCCGGGTATTCGTCGCGCATCCACGACTCGACCAGTTCAGGGTCGCGTTGGTACGCACGCGCAAGCGGACGCTGGGGTGAAAGCCCGAGCTTGCGCAGCAGTCGACCGACCGACACCTCGGAGAGCCTGACGTTGAAATGTTCGCGAATCAACTCCCGCACCATGTCTCGCGTCCACAATGCAAACTCGAACTTCATCTGGATGGGGTTCTTCGTTGTGACCGTCTGATAGACGAAGCGGATAGCCTCGGACGACAGCTTCATCGGTCGACCAGGGATTGCCTTGGCTCGCAACGCCTCGATCCCCCCTTCACGCCATGCCGCCAGCCACTCGTAAATACGCGCCCTCGAGAATCCGAGCGTGCGGATCACGTCCTCCGGCGACTCGCCAGCTTCGACGCGCTTGACCGCCCGGATACGGATCTCTTCAAGCGTTGCATGTGAAAGCTGCCGGCCGTCGTCCTCGCGCATCTCGCCTCTCCCTAAGCCCTTTAAAGCTTAGACCATGGCGTCGATTTATGTTCGCTTATTTATGCACCGGTTAGTAAGTGCATTCAGCGAGAAAGCGTTGGACGCATCGGTCGCGTGCTGCCGGTCGTAGTTGTGCAAGACCAAAGCAATTCTGCCAATCGATGAGGCGGGACCCGGCCATAAGTGATCAATCGACGCGAGATTTCGGCAGGCCGCTTCGATCCGCAAAGCGGCCTTCGCGAGAGAAGGCGATGGCGCCTCCTATCGCTTCGAGTCCCTTCGCGCGGCCTTCCATCCCGGAGCAAGTATCTGATATCTATCATTGCATAATTGCGATGACAGTCATTCACTCGGACAGCCGGCGTCGACGGCGCTCGCGCATTACCGTGGCCATCGCCACGAGGGATCGGAGAGGTGTTGCGCGAAGTAATCGGACAGCGCGCTTACTTTCGCGGGCCGCGCTCGCGCAGACGGCGTGACGAAATAGAGGCCGCCCTTCGTGAGTGACCAGTCGGTGAGAATCGCTTCGAGGCGGCCATCGGCGAGATATTCGCCGGCGATGAACTCGGGCAATTCGGCGATTGCGAGGCCGTCGAGTAATGTGGGCAACAGCGCATCGGAGTTGGTCACGCGCAGCGGACCGGTCGGCATGACCGACTCTTCGTCACCGGCGTCGTTCGTGAAGCGCCACACATCGCTGCGCGCGCGATACGCGTATGACAGACACGGCCGGTCCATAAGTTCGCGTGGATGCGTGGGCCGCCCCTCGCGCTTCAGATAGTCCGGCGACGCAACCACGTATTGCGTCACCGCGCATAGCCGCCGCGCCACCAGCGACGAATCCGGCAGCGCCGCGATGCGAAGCGCCGCGTCGAAGCCATTGGCGACCAGATCGACCGAGGCATCCGACAGATGCAGATCGATCGACACCTCGGAATACGCGCGAAAGAAGCCCGGCAGCAGCGGCGCGACCCAGCGCAGGCCAAACGACATCGGCACGGCGAGGCGCACCAGCCCGCGCGGCTGCACTGACATTTCGCGAGCGGCGCTCTCCGCTTCCTCAGCCTGACGATAGATCTCGCCGGCTTTCTCGCAGATCGTCTGGCCGAACTCCGTGAGAGACAGCTGGCGCGAGGTGCGGTTGAAAAGCCGCGCGCCCAGCCGGTCTTCCAGGCGGGCAACGCCCCGCGACACCGTCGCCACCGACACCCCCATCGCGCGCGCCGCGGCCGCGAACGATCCTTCCTCCGCCACCTTGGCAAACATCGCTAGTCCTTCGAAATCGGGCAGCCTGGCCATATCTGCCATCTTTTCAATTTTGCAACGTTGGTTTGCGATTCATTCTATTTCGAAAAGATAAGCGCGTCGATATTCTCCTTACATCGCAGCACGCAACACGAAACGCCGCGACCCAACCATGTCATCCAACTACTGATCGAAGGAGCAACACCATGGCACGCAAACTCGACAACAAGATCGCACTCGTCACCGGCGCAACCAGCGGCATTGGTCTTGCGACCGCGCAACGCTTCGCCGCCGAAGGCGCGCATGTGTACATCACCGGCCGCCGTCAGGCCGAACTCGACGCCGCCGTGAAGGGGATTCGCGCAGCAGGCCACAATGCGACGGCCGTACGCGTCGACTCGACTAAGCTCGGCGAACTCGATGCGCTGTATGCGCAGATCAAGGAGGAGCAGGGCCGTCTGGACGTGCTGTTCGCGAACGCCGGCGGCGGTTCGATGCTGGCACTCGGCAACATCACGGAAGAACACTACGACGACACATTCAGCCGCAACGTGAAGGGTGTGCTGTTCACCGTGCAAAAGGCGCTGCCGCTGCTCGCTGAAGGCGCATCGGTGATTCTCACCGGCTCGACGGCAGGTAGCGCGGGCACGGCCGCATTCAGCGTGTATTCGGCTTCGAAGGCGGCAGTACGCTCCTTTGCACGCAGCTGGATTCTGGACCTGAAGGACCGCCGCATCCGCGTCAACACCATCAGCCCTGGCGCGACGCGCACGCCAGGCCTGCTCGACCTGGCAGGCCCGGACGCGTCGCAACGGCAAGGCCTCGCCGATTACCTTGCTGCCCAGATTCCAATGGCGCGCCTCGGTGAGCCTGAAGAAATCGCGAGTGCAGCGTTGTTCCTCGCATCGGACGACGCGAGTTTCGTGAACGGCGTCGAACTGTTCGTCGACGGTGGCCAGCAGCAGATTTGAACGTGCATTGAGCGCGCGTCAGGCGCGTGGACGCGGTCTTCGATGACCGCATCCACGCGTTGGAACGGAAGCAACATCATGGTTCAGGCGATGAGTGCTGGCGCATCCGTAAATCATGCCGAGCGCAATGAGGAAAGCGCGCCGTTGCAGCTGTATCAGATCTGGCTGCGTCGGCGGGCGCTTACCGCTCAACGCCGACGCGCGTGTTTGCATCGCGGCGCTGCGGGACGGCGTCACCGTGCATCAAAGGTTGCTGTCGCGGCATAAGGCCTATCTCGTCACCGATCACGGCCGGATCGACGTGGAAGATGGAGTGGCCGTCAGCGGCGAGCCATCCGTCTCGATACGCGCACGGGATGACACCGATGTCCTGTTGGTCGAACTTTTGCGGAAGCGCTGACGGGCTTGCATGACCGCTTTGAAAAGGGAAGCCGACTTCCGTACTGCTGGATCGAATGGCTGAACCGGGTCGCAAGGTGACGGTCCAAAAAAACGCGCAGACGTGCCATGAAACGCGAGGTTCGCCGCGAGATTGCGGTGCGCGTCCTTACGCGAACACTGCGCGGTGCTGCGCCGAAGCCGGCGCGAGCTGTGCACCGCCGTTAGCGTCAGCGTCGCCCACCTGAAACGCCGCGGCCGCGCGTTGCAGACTCATCGCCTGCTCCTTCAGCGACTGTGCCGCGGCCGCCGCCTGCTCGACGAGCGCCGCGTTCTGCTGCGTCATGCTGTCCATCTGCGTGACCGCGAGATTCACTTGGTCGATGCCGGCGCTCTGTTCCGCCGCGGCCGCAGCGATTTCCTGCACGACACCGGTCACACGCATGATCGCGTCGCGCGCTTCGTCAATCGTCGAGCCGGTGTTTTCGACCAGCGTTGCACCACTGCCGACGCTGCCCACCGCATGACTGATCAGCTCGCGAATTTCCTTCGCCGCGGTCGCGCTACGCTGCGCGAGGCTGCGCACCTCGCTCGCGACGACTGCGAAGCCGCGGCCTTGCTCGCCCGCGCGTGCTGCCTCAACCGCAGCATTCAGCGCGAGGATGTTGGTCTGGAATGCGATGCCCTCGATCGTCGCGATGATCTCGACCATGCGACCCGATTCGTTCGAGACCCCCTTCATCGCCGCGACGGCCTGCGTGACCATGTCGCCGCCGCGGTTCGCGATTTTCGCGGCGCCGGCCGCAAGCTCGCTGGCAGTGCGCGCGTTGTCTGCAGTCTGGCGGACCATCGCCGTCATCTGCTCCATGCTCGACGCCGTTTCCTGCAACGACGCCGCCTGGCTCTCGGTGCGCGACGACAGGTCCGCGTTGCCGTTCGCGATCTCGTTCGCGCCGCACGCGACGTTGTCGGACGCATGCTTGATCTGGCAGATGGTATCCGTCAACGCGTCGCGCATCCGCTGCATTACGTGTAGGAGGCTCGACGTGTCGCCGTTGCGCGTGCGGATCGCCACTGTCAGGTCGCCCGATGCGATCGCGTCCGCCACGTTCGCCGCGTAGGCCGGATCGCCGCCGACCATGCGCGCGATGCTGCGGTTCGTCACCGCGACGAGCGTCACGAGGACCGCGGACACGGCCACGAAGATCGCGCCGATCAGCCACAACGACGCCATGAACGCAGCGTCGATGTCGTCAACATAGGCGCCGGTTGCGATGATCCAATCCCACGGCGCATAGCGCACCACGTAGCCGATCTTGCCGACCGCCTGTGTCGACGCCGCGCCTGAATGCGGGAACACGTAGTCGACGAAGCCGCCGTCCGGCGCCTGTGCGGTCGACGCGAACGTCACGTAATGGTGACGGCCGTCGGCATCGGCGCTGCCCGCGAGATCCTTGCTTTCGAGTGCCGGCTTGATCGGATGCATTACCATCTGCGGCTTCGAATTGATCACGAGGAAGTAGCCGTCTTCGCCGTAGCGGACGCCGCGCAGGCGTTCGAGTGCCTCCTTGCGGGCATCCGCCTCCGGCAACGCGCCGCTTTGCGCCAGCGCCGCATACTCCGTCACGATGCTGAGTCCGACGTGCGCGATGTTCGTGAGGTCGTGCTTACGTTCTTCGATGCGCGTCTCGCGCGACTGCCACGCCGCCGATACGGAGACAGCGAGCAACGCGACGAGGCTGATGATCAACGGCAGCCAAAGCTTCTGCGTAAAACTGAGCTTGTGCATCCTGAGTCCTCGTGCAAATGAATGGAAACCGCGCAGGGCTGCCGTGCGAAGTGGCATGTGTATGGGCGCGCCGTGTGGCGCCGGCGGACTGTCCGGCGGCCATCCGGTGGTTCCTGCTCGAGTTATCGGCGGATACGAGCGAAAGTTTCATCCCGTGAAACCCTCGGTTACCACCTTGCCAAGGCGTATCGGAGGGCCCTTGTGCGTCGGCTCCCACGGAGCGTCATCAGGCACCAGCCGGCCAGAAGCGGGCACTCGACCGAGGCTGCCAGATCGCTGACGATGCTGCTTTGCAGACTAACTGCGAGTTCGGGGACATAGATATGGGATACGACGTCCACATCACCCGCAAGGAAAATTGGTTTGACGAAAGCGGACTCAAAATTGGTATCGACGAGTGGAAGGCACTCGTTCAGTCCGACCCAGATATGCGTCTCGACGGTTATGCGAGTGCGATCGTTGGCGACGCCAACGTCCTGCGGATAGATAGCGAGGGATTGGCCGTCTGGACAGCCCATGCCGGAACCGCTGTAAGTGGGAACATGGCATGGTTTGATTTCCGGCAAGGCAATGTAGTAGTCAAGAATCCTGACGTCGCGATTCTCGGCAAGATGTGGCAGTTAGCACGGAAGCTCGAAGCAAAGGTACAAGGCGACGAGTGTGAAGTCTACGGCGCAGATGGCCGCGTTATTGGTTAGTTAGTCGTCACCGCTCGGCCAGGAACGGCCATTCGAACTGGTAGCCGAAAGCGGTCAGTCGCCGTTACACTCGGAAAGGAAACAGCCGACCGAGGCGCTATCCCCTAGTTCGAGCGCCACCTGCGCTATCGACCCTGCGAGATCTTCAGCCCGGACCTCTACAATTGGGCGGGCGCATACGATCGTTGCGCTGCGGGCGACTGTCACGCCACGGAGGGAGCAATGCTCAAAGGTCGCTGTTTTTGCGGAGAAGTCCGTTATGAAGTGTTGGATACACCCTTCAACTCCACAGTTTGTCACTGCGCAGACTGTCGCCGCGCATCTGCGGCCCCGTTCGTCGCCTGGTTTAGCGTCAAGCGATCCGAGTTTCGGTTCGTCCATGGCGAACCAAGGAGCTTCGCATGCAGTAAAGCGGTTTTGCGAACTTTCTGCCCGGACTGTGACACGCAATTGACCTATCAACACGACGATTTCCCCGACGAGATTGACATTACGACATGCAGTCTCGACGTGCCGGACCTGGTTCCTCCTGAGCATCACACTTGGACATCGAGCAAGTTACCGTGGGTTCATGTACCTGACGCCCTGCCGAAACACGAGGGCAGCTACTCCAAGGGCTGAATTCAAATGGCAGGGCTGCACCTTTGTGATGGTTACCGAAACGAGTTGCGCGCGGCCCGGGCCGCCACCTAGTGGTTGGCTCATGCTCAGACACACAAGGCTCGCAGGAAGACGGTTCTTCGTGGCTTTTATCCTCGAACGTTGAACGGCCGCTTTCGGCAATGGGTAACGTCAGCTCTGGGTCGAGGCTGTGTGGAAACACGTTGATCGCCTATGGTTAGTCAACACGTTTTCCAATGGTGGCCCATGAAGCGATACATCGAAAGCGCGGCGCGAGAGCAAGTCGCGTTGCTGCCTGAGTCTCTCGACGATTACGTCGACGCCGAGAACCCTGTCCGCGTGATTGACGTCTTTGTCGACGAGCTTGATCTGGTGAGTCTTGGCTTCGAACGTGCTGCACCAGCTTTAACCGGTCGACCTGCATATCACCCATCGACCTTGCTTAAGCTGTACATCTATGGGTACCTGAACCGGCTTCAATCGAGTCGTCGTCTTGAGCGCGAAACACAGCGCAATCTTGAACTGATCTGGCTGACGGGCCAGTTGACGCCGGACTTCAAAACCATCGCTGACTTCCGCAAAGACAACGGCAACGCGATCCGCAAAGTCTGCCGGGAGTTTGTGATGCTTTGCCGGCAACTGAAGCTGTTCTCAGATGCCACCGTTGCCATCGATGGAAGCAAGTTCAAAGCGGTCAACAACCGCGACAAGAACTTCACGGACCACAAGCTCAAGGCTCGCATGGAACAACTCGAGCAAAGTATCGGCCGTTACATGGATAAACTGGATCGGGCCGATCGTGAGCCAGCGAGCCTACCGGAGGGACGCGTCCCGCACCTGAAAGAAAAGATATTTAAGATCAAGGCGCAGATGCAGAAACGCGGCGAGATCGAAACGCGCATGCGTGCAGCTCCAGACGGCCAGATCTCGCTAACTGATCCGGATGCGCGCTCAATGGCAACCAGCGGTCGTGGCACAGGAATGGTCGGCTATAACGTGCAGACCGCTGTAGATCTCAAGAACCACATGATCGTTGCGCATGAGGTCGTCAATGTCGGCCACGACCGTTCCCAGCTAGCCGCGATGGCCAAACTGGCGCGAGATGCGATTGGTGAAAATCAGCTAACCGCATTTGCTGATCGTGGTTACTACAAGAGTGAGGAAATTCTGCGATGCGAGCAGGACGGAATCAAGACGCTGGTCCCGAAGCCGCTGACCTCAAACAGCAAGGCCGAGGGTCGCTTTGATAAACGGGACTTCGTCTATATCGAATCCGACGACGCGTATCGTTGCCCGGCGGGAGAGCGGGCCATTTGGCGCTTCACGACCGTTGAGGCCGGCCTGACGATCCATAAATACTGGCCGTCAGCGTGTCCGAAATGCCAACTGAAACCGCAGTGCACGCCGAGTCCGTACCGAAGAGTCACGCGGTGGGAACATGAGAACGTACTTGAAGAAATGCAGCGCCGACTCGATCAGACGCCGGACGCCGCGAGGCTGAGACGACAGACGGTCGAGCATCCGTTCGGAACGCTCAAGTTCTGGATGGGCTCTGTGCACTTTCTGACAAAGACGCTGTCACGTGTTCGAACCGAGATGAGCCTTCACGTATTAGCCTACAACCTCAAGCGAGCGATGAATATCCTGGGTACGAAGGCATTGATGGAGGCGATGAGGGCGTGAGAACGCCCATCGCCGCGCTACCAATTGAAAAGCTGCGAAGTTCTTTCCTTCGATCGCGTTTTACCCCAACTTCTCGCTGCTACCCGCGGAACGTTTTCACACAGCCTCGGTCGGGTCGTGCCGCTCGCAGACACGCTATGACCGGCCCGGCTCGGCGATTAACGTTTGCTCCCGACTCGGCAATCGCGACCGGCGCATTTCGTATCAAGCCATCTTAGCGACGGCCACTGCGGGCCCACACGTAGCGTACCCAACGTTGCCATCGACCCTGTTGCGCAGCGGTAGTATTACGCTTTACCTGCTCTTCGCGGTCGCGCTCGACGCTCTTCTGTACCTGTTCGTGGATCTGGCGCAACGTCAAGCCACCGGGTCCTTTCAGTTCGTCCGAATCGGATTTGTCTGTCATGGCAATGGCTCATTCCTGAGAAGATCGATTTGATCTTGATACATATGGGGAGTCGCGGCAAGCACGCGACCGCTGCCTTCGAATCTGTAGGACTGGCACAATCGAGATGAACTTCTACCCGCTCGGGAATCCTCATGCCAGACGCTGTCCCGCCTTCGCCGCCTTCGCGGACTATAGGCCCCCTGTTTGCCCTGTTTCCCTTCATGCGCCCGTATGCCGGGCGCTGGGCGCTCGCGTTCCTGGCGCTGGTGACGTCGGCGGGCGCCACACTGGCGTTGCCGGTGGCGTTCAAATACCTGATTGACCGTGGCTTTGCTGCGGGTGACCGTACGCATATCGATCGCTATTTCCTCGCGTTATTCGCCGTTTCGCTGGTACTGGCCGGCGCCACGGCACTGCGCTTCTACCTCGTGTCGTGGCTGGGCGAGCGGGTCACGGCCGATTTGCGAAGTGCGGTCTACGACCACGTGCTGGAGATGAGCCCGCAGTTCTTCGAAACCACGCAGACCGGAGAGGTGCTGTCGCGGCTCACCACCGACACCACCTTGATTCAGACGGTGGTGGGCACCAGCCTGTCGCTGGGGTTACGCAACTTCTTCCTGCTTACCGGTGGCGTGGCGATGCTGGCAGTGACCAGCCCTGTGCTGTCAGGCTACATCATCGCCACGCTGGCGGTGGTGGTCGCTCCCATCGTTGTCTTCGGTCGGCGCGTGCGCCGCCTCTCGCGCGCCAGCCAGGACAAGGTAGCGAACGCGAGCGCGCTGGCGGGCGAGGTCCTCAATGCCATGCCGACCGTCCAGTCGTACACGCAGGAGTCCTTTGAGGCGCGGCGGTTTGCCGGCGCGGTGGAGGTGGCCTTTGAGACCGCGCTCAAGCGCATTCGGGCGCGTGCCTGGTTGACCGCCGTGGTTATCGTGCTGGTATTCGCCGCCGTCGTGTTCGTCCTCTGGCTTGGGGCGCAGGCTGTGCTAGCCGGGCGGATGACGGCTGGCCAGTTGTCCCAGTTCATCCTCTATGCGGTGTTCACCGCCGGGGCCGTGGGCGCTGTCGCCGAAGTGTGGGGCGATCTGCAGCGGGCTGCCGGCGCTACCGAACGTTTATTGCAACTGCTGGCGGCACGCTCGCCGGTGGCGCAGGCCGAGGCCACGGTCACGCTGCCGGCGCGCGGGGACGGCATCCGCTTCGACAATGTTAGCTTTTCGTATCCGTCCCGCCCCGGCATCGCTGCACTCGCCGGGCTCTCGCTCGACGTCCGCGCGGGCGAACATGTCGCGCTGGTTGGACCGTCCGGCGCCGGCAAAACCACGCTGTTCCAACTGCTGCTGCGCTTTTACGACCCGCAGGCCGGCAGCATTCTGATCAACGGTGTCCCGACGCGACAGGTGCCGCTCCTCGAGTTGCGCAGGGGAATCGGGGCAGTGCTGCAGGAATCGGTGATCTTTTCGGGCAGCGTGCTCGACAACATCCGCTACGGCGCGCCCGAGGCCACACTCCCGCAAGTGCAGCGGGCTGCCGAAATGGCCGCTGCGGCCGGCTTTATCGAAGCACTGCCGCAAGGCTACGACACGTTTCTAGGCGAGCGCGGAGTACGGCTGTCTGGCGGACAGCGCCAACGCATTGCGATCGCCCGCGCGATCCTGAAGAATCCGCCCATCCTGCTGCTGGACGAGGCCACCAGCGCACTCGACGCTGCCAGCGAACGCCTCGTCCAAAAGGCGCTGGACAATGCCGCGCAGAACCGCACCACGCTGGTCATCGCGCACCGCCTCGCGACCGTACAGCAAGCGGATAGCATCGTCGTGCTGGAGCAAGGCCGCATCGTCGCGCAGGGCCGCCACGCCGACTTGCTTTTGAGTTCGCCGCTTTATGCCCAGCTTGCCGCCCTGCAGTTTGGCGAGCAGGTTGCGCATACGGGACAGCGCGACGCTGAGTGCGATCGCGTCGACTCGGCGTGAAGACACGATCCAGGTCGGCACGGGCAACCGCAGGGCTCCCAACGGATCGACATGACGCGGTAGCGTAACGCAATAAGCGGCCAACTGCGGCCGCTCGCTCGAGCTCTCATACGGACGTTCAAACGTCGGCTCGGCCTCGACACCGGACCTTCATATGCAGAGCATGTCCGTCGCGTATCTCGCGGCAAGATTCATTGCGTGGTGCGGTATCAACGAGGTAACCCAAACCCAGGAGCCGGATTGGTCGCAACGGTTCATTTCATAACCGCACACCCCGTGGGCGCTTTTTTGTAGCCCCCTCGGGAGCCTTTTCGTTCTGGGCGGCTACGTTGGCACACCCTTATGAACGGGAAGACATACCTTGATCGTGGTGCCGTTTCCCGGTGAACTGACAAGATCGATTTGACCACCCAGCATCAGCACGCGCTCCTTCATCCCCGCCAGCCCGAACGATCTTTTTCTGGTCGCCAGAGGATCGAATCCTTTTCCGTCATCCCGTACTTCCAGCAGACAGGCATCGGGCGTTCGCTCGAGCGTGATGGTCACCTGCATGGCCGCAGCGTGACGGGCAACGTTGGTCAGCGCCTCCTGGGCGACGCGAAACAGCACGATAGCGCGGTCCTCGCCCAGCACGAGAGTCTCGTCCTGCAAGCGGAGGCGACACACCGTGCACGGATTGCGGTTGAATTCGGCAGCGAGCCACTCGAGCGCAGCCACAATGCCCGCGTCTAGTGCTGCAGGGCGTAGCGACGCGATGACGCCCCGGACCACCTGCATGGTGGTGTCTACCAGGGCGGTCAATGCCCGGGCCTGTTCGACGAGCTCAGAGTGACCGTCGCCAAGCTGCATAGCTAGTACCGATGCTCCCATACGAAGCGCGGTGAGGTGTTGTCCCAGTTCGTCGTGCATTTCCCGCGCAATGTGCTTGCGCTCTTCCTCCCGAGCCGTCTCTCGATGGGAAGTGAGTTCCCGCAGCATCTCGTAGGACTCGTGCAAGCGGTGCTCCGCTTCCTTGCGGTCCGTCAGATCGAGCACGAAAGCGACACCCTCGTTTCCGCCCTCCTCGAACGTGGCGACGCCGATCAGCACGGGCACGCGACTGCCGTCTTTCCGGACGTACTCCTTTTCGAACGGTTCCAGGCGCCCAGTCACTTTCTGTTGTGGTATCCATTGACTCAGGTCACGGGCTAGCCATTCCGGTGGCGTGAGGTCCATCCAGCGTAGCCGGCCCGCCATGAGGTCCTCGCGGTCGTAACCCACGATGCGCAGAAACGCGTCGTTGGCCTCGATGATTTTGCCATCGAGATCGTAGATCATGATCCCGATGATGTTGGCCTCTACAAGGCGCCGGATTTTGGCTTCGCGTTGTTCGAGGTCGCGGTACAAGCGGGTATTCTCAAGCGAAGTCGCCGCCTGAGAAGCGAGGAGCCGGAGCACCGTAATCCGGGCCGGCGCGAACACCCGCGTGGTCAGATTGTTTTCGAGGTAAAGCGCGCCTATGAGCCTGGCCTGATTCATCAGGGGCAGGCAGAGAACGGAACGAGCCCTCCGCTGACCGATGTAGGGGTCCCCGGCAAACGATGGCTCGAGCGCGGCATCGTCAAGAACGAGGCTCTCCCGGGTGCGCAGGACGTGATAGAGGACCGACTCCGGCAACACTGCGGTGCTCACTGGTACGTCGCACAGTTCCACATGAGTCGAGTCGACGCGGGTCGTGGCTTCTGCGGCAATGTGCTGCTCACCGCAGCGTGGCAGAATCAACAGGCCGCGCTCGGCGCCGGCCTGTTCAATCGCCGTGCGCATGAGCGTATCGATCAGCTTTTCAAGAACGATCTCACCCGAGACGGCCTGCGACACCTTGATCACGGTCGCGAGGTCGAGGCGGTCGACCGGTGTCCCGATCGTGCCCGTCCCGCTGGGCGCGGACGCTTCCGTCCCAAGGTGCGGATACTTCTCGTCGAGTTGCCGCACCTTCCCTTCGGCGCCCCATCGCTGGTAGCCGTAGCGGGCGTCCTGCCGATACAGGCGGGCAATCTTCTCAAGACCCCGCGCCGCATAAAAGCGGGACGCGAGTTCATTGGCGAGTGCCTCATTGTGAACAAAGCCGTTTGCCTGGGCCGAGCGGATGGCCTTCTCGTAGAGCAGCTCGGCATCGAGCCCGCGGCCCTCCAGGCGAGCGATTTCAGCACCGACCAGCGCAGCACGGTTCTCAAAGTTCTCCGGGCAATTCTTCGCCCAGACCTGCAGTTGCCTGTGATGCGCACGCAGCGCCTCCAGGTGCTGCGGCCGCTCACCCGCCGGTTCACAGTCGCACGAGGCGGCATGCGTCAGCGCGCCGTAAAAGTGATATTCGGCTTCCTCACTGAAAGAAACTGAGGTCCAGAGCAACCGTTGCGCCTTCGATGCGGCGTCCAAAGCCGCCGCATAGTCGCCAGCGATACAGCGTGCCTGCAATTTCCGGATCCAGTACCAACATGCAGCGATCGCCAGGGCCGGGTTGCTGGACAAATGGTCTTCGGTGCGAAGCTCATTGAGCTGTCCGTCGTCAAAGCAACCGAATTTCAGCGTCAGGCCGCGGAGCATCCGGATCAGCGCGAGTTGCGCAGTGATGATGTCAATGACAAGGCCGAACCGCGCCTTCCCGGCGAAAGCAAGGCCATGTTCGGCTTCGCCTTGCACTTCTGGCAGCGGCTCGCCGGCGAAGAGCAGGTCCGAGTTGAGGTTGTTGCACGCGTAGGCCCCGTACGTGAGGTCCCCGATCCGGTTCGCCGCTTCGAACGCGCGGCGCAGCAGGTCAGGGCAGGCTCGCACGTGTTTCTTCCAGCGCACCACGAAAATCGAGAAGGCAAGATATGTCCTCGCCTCGAAGCGCCCGTGTCGTTCGACGAGTTCGTAGCCGAGCTGGCCGAATCGAAATCCAGCCTCGTAGTCGCCGAAACGCGGTCCGGCGATCCTCGCGAGCAGGGCATACGGGACGCATGAAGCATCGCAATGGCCCCGCTCAAGGCTGAGACTGACGGCCTTGCAGATCGTCAGGCAAGCCAGGTTCTCATCCGTAAACAAGGCCGGCGTCCAGAGTTTAGTCAGAACATCGACGGTCGCGAGGGAAGCCGGGTTCTCCATCAGGGGCCCACCGATAAGTTCCTCGATTGTCCGGCTCCCAAGCCGTGACCAGATGCGCTCATATTCGCGTCGCACCTCGTCATCTTGCGGATGGGGCGACCACTCGATACCGACATGGCGGAGGTAGTCGAGACACACAGCGACCGCGCGCGCGCTTTGATCGAGCGTCGTGTAGACATCCATTTGCAGGCACGCGACGGTAGCTTGTTCGACCGTGGTCGTGGCGCGCTTTGACAGCCCAGCTAACCGCTCCTCTGCAACCGATAACTGGCTGGTCAAAAACTCGCATTCGTCCCGGTTCAGCTCCAGCGCAAAGATCAACTCATGCCTGCGCTCCCAGCAATCGTCGTTCAATAGTTCCGCACCGATGATGAGATAGGTGAGCGCCGAGGCGTAGGCTGTCGACCCCTTGGCGCGCTGGCCCGCGATCAGGTTGAGCCCGGCCAGTTGCTCCCGTTCCTCTTGTGCGGTAATCAGCTCGGCGCCCCGATTTAGCTGACCCACGATCTCGAAGATCGCCTCGTCCCGTTTCCCGGGGGGCGTCTGCGCGGCGAGCAGCCGTCCAATCCGCAGATGGACCTCGGCGCGCAGTGCTTGCGGGATCAGCGAATAGGCGGCCTCCTGCACCCGGTCGTGGATGAATTTGTACGAGCCCTCCGCCCGCTCAAGAAGTTCCTGACGCATCGCCTCCCACAGCGCCGCGTGGACATGCGCCTCTGAGATGCCGAGAACGATCGACAGCGATGCGATCTCCGCGACGTTCCCCAGGCAGGCGAGCTGCTGTAACGCCTGCTGCGTTTCAGCCGGCAGGCGGGTCAGCTTGCCGACCATCAGATCGACCACATTGTCGGTGTAACCCTTCGCATGGATGCGATCGAGATCCCAGGACCAGCACCCAGCGTCATGATCGAAAGCGAGTAAATCCTCTTCGGCTAGCGCGTGCAGAAACTGAATCACGAAGAACGGGTTGCCGGCGGTCTTCTCCTGCACGAGCTGCGCCAGGCGGGCGGCGCGTCCCGGCTCGCCGTGAAGGGCCTCCGCAATCAACAGCTCTATGTGCTCACGGGCGAGCGGCGCAAGCCTGATGCCCTCGATCTTCGCGCCGGCGTCCTTAATCGCTTCAATTTTGCGCATCAGCGGATGCGCGGCATCGACCTCGTTGTCGCGATAGGCGCCGATCAGCATCAGGTGTTGCAGATCCGACCGGGTCAGGAGATCCTCCAGCAGGTCGAGCGTCGCCGCGTCGAGCCACTGCAGATCGTCGAGAAACAGTGCCAGCGGATGCACCGGCCGGGCAAAGACGCCGATGAAGCGCCGGAACACGAGCTGGAAACGGCTTTGCGCCTGCTGCGGCTCAAGTTCCAGGACCGGCGGCGGGTCCCCGATGATGAGCTTCAGTTCGGGGATGAGGTCGGTCATGAGCCGTGCATTCGGGCCCAGCGCCTCCAGCAATGCGCCGCGCCAGCTCGCCAGCTCGGTCTCGCGCTTGCCGAGAAGCGGCTGCACCAGGCCTTGAAAAGCCTGCACCAGCGTCGAATAGGGAATGTCGCGCTTGTACTGGTCGAACTTGCCCGAGGCGAATAACCCCCGCGATGGCACCAGCACCTTGTGCAGTTCGTTGACGACCGAGGATTTGCCGATGCCCGAATACCCGGAGACCAGCACCAGTTCTGGCGTGCCGCTCCTGACCACGCGGTCGAACGCGGCGACCAGGGTATCGACCTCGCGCTGCCGCCCGTACAGTTTCTCGGGGATCAGCAGCCGGTCGGGCGTGTCGTGTTCGCCCAGTGGGAACGCATCGATGAGGTGCTTACGCTCCCACCCGGCCAGGCAGCGCTGCAGGTCGCGCTCAACACCGGAGGCAGTCTGATAGCGCTCTTCGGCGGTCTTGGCGAGCAACTTCATGACGATCTGGGAGACCGGAGCAGGGACCGTCTCCAGGCGCTCGCGTGGCGGCACCGGCTTTCGGGCGATATGGCAGTGCACCCATTCCATGGGGTCTGCGGCCGTAAACGGCAGCGTGCCGGTGAGCATCTGATAGAGCGTGACGCCGAACGAATAGAGGTCGCTGCGGGAGTCGACTGAGCGGTTCATCCGTCCGGTCTGCTCGGGTGCCATGTAGGCGAGGGTGCCTGCGATGGTTTCGGGCGGCGCGAGCGCCTGTCGCTCGCGCGGCAGCCGCGAGGCGATGCCAAAGCCGGTGAACCGCGCCTGTCCATCCGCGCAGTTCACGAGGATATTGGCGGGCTTGAGGTTCTTATGGACGAGGCCGCGCTGGTGGAGTTTGCCCAGCGCCGCGGCGATGCCGACGGCAAGGCGCAAGACACTGCCCACCTCCATGGGCGCGCCAAGCAGCCGCGCGAGCGGCTCACCGCCCGGATCGTCGAGCACCAGCAGAGTCCGGCCGCCTTCGCGCACCAGGTCCCGCGGCCGCACCGCCCACGCGCCGTCGAGGTCGTCCTTCAGTCCGAATTCGTGCGCGAGGCGAGCGAGGCTGGCGGGTGGCGGATGTTCGGCAGCGGGCCGCGCGATCAGTACGTTGTCGTCGCCGCCATCGCCCTGGCGCCGCCCTCGACAGAAGACGCACTCGCCATCGTCCCACAAGATCTGGAGGCTGTTACCCATCGGCGCCGCAACCATAGGTAGGGTTCATCTGCCGCACGCTGCCGTCAGGCTCCTGCCGGTCATGCGGTTAAGAAGGGGACGCCATCATTCGTCTGCCCCAACTGCGCCGGGTGCGCTGAAAAGACGGCATCGCCACGGCCAGCAACGCGTACAGCAGAAAGCTGTCTCGTCAGGATACACCTCGACGACCGCGGCGCCATTGGGATTCGGTCGGAATGCCGGCGGTGAAGCCCTGCACACGCTACTCGGACTGTACCGTCCAAATGGGATGACCAGGCGCCATCGACGTGGCTTCGCCGAAAGGATACGCGCATGAAGCCTGATGAAAAGGCGGAGGGTCACAGACACGGGCGCCTGTTTGGAGCGAACTTCCGCGGCACGGTCTTGGCCGACCTCGGCCAACGATCCGCGACCGTAAGCAAGGCCCGAGAGCGTACCGGGAGTCGCGGCACGGATGACCGTTGTGCTCGCGAAGCTGCCGTTAGCTTGACCAGGTGTCCGACGGCAGAAATGGGTCGTGTGCTGTCGATCGTTGGCTGGCGAGGTTGAACCTGCATATGCAAATTGCATGGGTCGGCACCCGGCCAAAAGCAGCCGCCGGAACCCAACCTGCGACCGTCCGTTCCCCATTCAACATACGACAGCCACTAGGGTTGACCTGTCTTGCGTAGCAATCGGAAAGGAGGATTGCAGGGCTCCGCGTCGCCGGAATCGTCGCTATTTCCATACGCAGAGAACCGACGGCTGCCATTGCTTCGATCTGGAGGCCCGCGTTACGCGACGCCGTACAATGAGGCGTTTCCCCACCCGTCGACAGATCGCATTCTGCGCCGCCCTACATCGCCATGAATCACGACACTGAACACGCTCTCGCTGCCGCGCAAAAGAACCTCATGGCCGGTCAATTCGACGATGCAACGCGTCTGCTGAGCGGTATTCTGGCAAGCGTCCCCGACCACGGTGAAGCTCTTGCGGGCCTCGGTTACATCGCGGCCAAACAGGGCGATCATGCACGTGCAGCGGCGTATCTGATACAGGCATCGGCGCACATGTCCATGTCGGCGGAACACCTGAATTTCGCCGCGCAGGTGTGTCAGTTGGCGCAACGTCACGATGATGCGATAGCGCTGTTCGAGCGCTGCCTGGCCCAGTTTCCAAACCATGCCGCTTCATTGCATGGCGTCGCAATGTCGCTGATACAGCTTGGCGAACCGCAGCGTGCACTCGAAATCCTGGTGCATCTGTGCAAAATCCAGGCACATTCAGCCGAAGCGCATTACAACCGGGGCGCGCTGCTCGGCAAGTTGGAGCGCTATGAGGACGAACTGGATGCCTACCGGCAGGCGATCGCGCTCAAGCCGCGTTTCGTGCGCGCATACGTCAATCTCGGTGTCGCGTTGCGAGATCTGCGACGCTTTGATGAGGCGTTGCTTCAATTCAAGAAGGCGCTTTCGCTCGATCCGAACGACGTCGGCGCCCGCACCAATCGGGCTCAGACGAATTTGCTGCTCGGCGAATTCGAACACGGCTGGCGCGAATATGAATGGCGTTGGCGCGATGGCACCGATAGCCACGGATTTCCGCAGAACACCCTATGGACCGGCACCCAACCGATACGTGACAAGACAATACTCGTTCATCACGAGCAGGGGTTCGGCGACACGCTGCAATTCGTGCGTTTCGTGGATCGACTCAGTGCAGTTGGAGCTCGGGTCGTGTTGCGTGTTCAGGATGCACTGCTGCCGCTTCTCAAGAATTATCAGGGTGCGGCCGAAGTCATCGGCGAGACAGGACAGGTGCCGCATTTCGATTATCACGTTCCGACCCTGAGTCTACCGTTTGCGCTCAAGGTTCGTGCACCCGATCTCGCGGTGACCGGTCCATATATTCACGCAGACGACGCGCTTGTACGTCAATGGGACGATCTTTTTGCAGGCTCTGCTCGACGGCCGAGAGTTGGGATCGTATGGTCGGGAAGCCTGACGCATGTAAATGACTGCAACCGGTCTATGTCGCTCAAGCAACTGAAGCCGTTGTTAGATGCCGACGCGGACTTCTTCGCGCTGCAACAGGATGTACGCGACAGTGATCGTACGTGCCTCGCGCAGCTTGAGCAGCGCGCGGTGCTGCGTGATGTTTCCACGCGGCTCACTACGTTCGCTGAGACGGCTGCGCTGATCGCTCGCCTCGACCTCGTCATCAGCGTCGACACGGCTGTAGCGCATCTGTCGGGGGCGCTCGGCAAGCCCGTATGGATTGCTTTGCCGTTCATGCCGGACTGGAGATGGCAACTCGACAGAAGCGATAGTCCATGGTACGCACAGGCGCACTTGTTTCGACAAACGACGCGAGGTGATTGGACTGGCGTAGTGGCTGCGCTTCGCGCAGAGCTGGACGCATTGCGGGGTGCCTGAGCGACGCCCTACGTACAGCGAGTGCCCGCTCATGTGCTCGCGGGGGTTTGAGCCGCAAATGTGATCGTGTCATCTCCGTCGGGTCGATTACCCGCTTTGAGCGAGCAAAGCGCGTCGAATGGCCGGGTGAAGACACCGGGAAAGATTGTCCGTCGTGTCGAGTGTCCGATCGCAGCTCTCTTACGGACATTCGCTATGGTGACTCGACAGGCGGCTTCACGCCCTGAGTCCGTCCGTCAAGTATTTCGAGGGGGAAGTGCGAGGCTTCCAAGGAGAGGCGAGCCGCGCTTCCTCAATGCATTCAGATAGACGCTCTCGTCGTACAGTGTCCGAGTTTGCCAGCAGCGGTAGAGGATCCGTATCCACTTGAACGCCAAAGCTCTGACGGCGGCCTGATACGAACTGCCCTTCGCTCGCTGTTGCCGGTAGTAAGCGCCCGCCCAGAATGACTTGTTAATTGTCTGGCCGGCCCATTCCACGAATGTCTGGCGCAGGAACGTCGGACATTGCCAGCGCCAGTGCACCCAGCATTTCTTGCCACTGCGCTCAGTGACCGGCGCAATGCCGGAATACTTCTGCAGTTCAGCAGCGTGCCTGAAGCGTTCACGCTGCTCGCCGAATGCGGCAAGCAGCCGCGGTGTCAGATGTGGGCCCGCTCCCGGCAGGCATTCAAACAGGGCGAAGTCAGGTAGCGTTCGCGCGACCATCGCAATCTCCCTGTCGAACACATCGATCCCAGCGAGAGCCGTTCGCAGTTGTGCCACCAGCGCCAACGCGTGCAGCCGGCAGGGTGAGAGGATGCCGGGATCCTCAGTCAGAGGGGTGGCCGAGCGGATGGACTCCAGACGCGTCTCGATCAGCCTGGGGCGGCGGCAGTTGTGCGCGTGGAAGAACGCCTCAAGGGTACTGCGGTGGGCGCGTTTGACGGATGAAAGCGTCGGCCAGCGCGTAATGAAGTCGCAGAACAGTACCGTGTCGATGTGCGCGAACCATTCCAGTGCCTGCGGATAATACTGCTTGAGCGTATTGCATAAGCGGTTAGTGAATCGCGTCTTGTCGCCGACCATTTCACGGCGCTGCTCGATCAAGCTCGTCAGACAACGCATGCCCGCACCTTGCGGTCTCAGTGGAGCGAACCGTTCGGGATGGCGAAGCAGCAGATCGAGTGCCAGTTCGGCATCGGTGGGATCGTCTTTGGCCCGACTCGGTTTGAACGCCTCGCGGTATTTTGCGAGCGTCGATGGATTAATCGGAAAGAGGACCAGGAAATCATACTTCTGAAGCGCGGAAACTATTGGTCCCCTTGCCAGCTCGAGGGCAACCGCGATCATCCCATCAAAGCGCTGATGTAATCCCTTTGCCCACTCATCAATGCATGCGACCTGATGAGGAACACAACTGAACTCTCGCCTGGTGTCGTCGGCAGCCTGCAGGCAGATATCGTGTTTCGCATCCGCCCAGTCGATGCCAACATACGCTGCAAACTGCTGATCCGATAGAGGCGACATGTGAACCTCTGCAAGTGATAGATTGTCTGGCAGGGACATGCATGCTTGCGTTCAGCGAAGCCAATATAGTGAGCCGGTGCGACGGCGAACCCTGAGTATTCGTTGACGAGCGCAAGCGCACCCGCGGACTCGAAGCTAAAGCCGCAAACGTCCAGGCGTTTGGGTCGAGATATTCGTAGCCCGCGGGTGCATGTTCCGCTTGCACTGGCAGCAAGCTGCCAGTGCTACCAGTATCAGTGAAAGCGGAACGGACTATCTATACAGGGTCGCAAGTACTCGTTCGCTTTCCGTGGGACGAGTCATTCGCGACCACCGACCTGTGAATGACAGGAAAGCGCCCCATACCCGTCTGACCAGCACCGATCCTCGAATGACGGCATTGGCCGATGAAGGACCGTCCGTCTTTCACAATCGAACGTCCGGAAGCAGAGGCGGATTCAACGTCCGAATGGTCGCCCCCTTGGCCGCGGAAGCGAAAAAATTCGCATATTGACTGCTGGCCTGCCAAAGGCGCTCGCCATGACAAAGTCCTGGCACCATTGTACGACTGCCCAAAAAGGCACCCTCCTTCGAAATGTTCGCACCGTGTTGTCGCTTTTCTAGCACCGTTATGGGGCGTTTTAAGCAAAGACTAAAGAAGTTCTTCAACCGGTCGATAGCTTGATCAGGGGCTCTTCCCGCCGTGGGACCTGAACCAGAGGTCCGACGTTCCCTGCACGGAGAAACTCAGTGAAACGCCTGGCTTGCCGCACGTGGGACGAAAACTTTGCGATAGAGCGACCACGCCCATGAAACGCAACCTGTTCTTCCGGTTTCTCGGACGTCTCCGCGTCGGCCGAAAGCTGCTGCTGATTTATCTGCTCGACTTGAGCGCAGTCCTTTACATCAGCGGCATCTTGATCCGCGAAAAGTACATCGCAATTGACTTCTCCGACAAGGAGCTGATCGGGAATGCCTACGTCGCGGCCGTGCATGACGCGCTTATCGACTTCGCACTCGCGGGGGCTGGGCAGCCGCAGACTGCGGTCCAATTGAAGAGCACTGCTAGCAGACTCGACGACGCAGAGCGCCGCTTTGGCGCGAACATGCAAAGCGCAGTTATTAACGAACGGGTCCGCGATGCACTCGAAGCAAGTTCGGCGCCGCATGCGAGCGCATCGACGGTGGACCTCGGCCTCGACGCGACGCGCGCACTGGTGACACGGGTCGGTAACCAGTCGAACCTGATTCTGGATCCGGACCTGGACAGCTACTATTCAATGTCACTGTCGATTCTGCGCTACCCGGAGCTGCTCGGCGACGTCAACCGGATCGGCCGCCATCTGCACGATGCCGGCGCGAACCCTCACGCCGCATCGATGAGCCACGATGAGATGCGTACCCGCTACCTCGTGCTGGAGGGACAGCTTGACGCAGTATTGCAGGGGCTGCGCTCGGACTATGCGGAAGCTTCGGCCGCGAACGGCACACTGACCGGCACGATTGGACCGTCGGTCGAACGCATGCTCGCCGCCGTCGAAACGTATCGCCGCATGGCTGGAGCCGCAGTTGACGCTGGCGCGGATGCGGCCGCGCTGAACCGGCTCGATTCCGCACAGCAGCGCCTGGTAACGAGCGTAAGCGACGCGTGGAGTAACACCGGCAGCCAACTCGAAAGTCTTCTGCATAAGCGCGTGCGCGGCCTCTTTGAGCGAATGTGGCTGCACCTTGGAACGGCATTCTTTCTGCTATGCGCGATCCTGAGCATGGTGTACTTCGTCGCGCAGCAGATTTCCCGCCCCTTGCGCCAGCTGGCGCGCGTGATGGATACCGTGCGCCGCACAGGAGACCACTCGCTGCGCGCCAGGTGGCATAGTCAGGACGAGATCGGCCAGCTCGTGAGCGGCTTCAACGACATGCTCGCGCAGCTTGACCGCGAGCGCGTCGTGCAGAAGGAGCTTGCCGCGACAGCGCGTGCGTCGGCCGCGCAATACGCTCTTGTAGAGGCGACTCCAGTGCCGATGGTCGTCACGTCAATCCCGGGGCATGAGATCCTGCACGCAAACCGGCCAGCGCTTGCCTGGCTCAACGGCTGCACGGTAGACCCCTGGGGCTTCGGTCTCGACTCGGAGGTACGCGCGCGGTTTTTCCAGCAACTCTCGGACCGAGATGCCGTAGACGAATTCGAGGTGCGCTGGAAGGCCGGCAGCGAACCTACGTGGGCCATGCTGTCGGCGCGACGCCTCGACTTCCAGGGGCGCGACGCAGTATTGACTGCATTCACTCCAATCAACCAGATCAAGCTGATGGAGCAACGCCTCGAATTGTGGGGCAAGGTGTTCGAGGCATCATCCGAGGCGATTCTGATTCTGGATGAGCAACGACGGCTCGTCACTGCCAATGCATCGTTCTATCGAGCGACTGGATATTGCGCTGACGACGTGGCGGGCAAGAAGCCTGCTTTCCTCTTTGGAACGCAGGAGCAAGATGACATTTTTCCGGCCGTTATCGATTCTGTCGATCGCCTCAGCGCGTGGCATGGCGAAGCGCAGGTGCGAAGGCGGGCCGGCAACGACTATCCGGCATGGCTAATGGTGAGCGCGGTGCGCGACCGGCGGGCGAACCTGTCGCACTATATCTGCACGTTGATCGACATCACGGACCGCAAGAAGAGCGAGGCGCGCATTCAGTTTCTCGCCGAACATGACGTGCTAACGGAACTGCCGAACCGCGAGCTGTTCATCAAGCGCCTTGGCGTCGCACTCGGCAATGCGCGCCACTCCGGCCAACGCGTCGGCGTGCTCTTCATTGATCTGGACCGGTTCAAGAACATCAATGATTCGCTTGGCCATCACATCGGCGACAACCTGTTGCGCTCGGTCGCGCGGCGCCTTCTGCAAGCCGTGCGCAGCAATGACACCGTCAGCCGCCTCGGTGGCGACGAGTTCACGGTAATCCTCAACGGTGTCAGCAATGTGGCGGATGTTACCCGTGCGATCGAGGATCGTCTGTTGCCGCTCGTTCGTCAGCCGCATGAACTAGGCGGCGCCGCATTGCCGGTGTCATGCAGTGTCGGCGTGGCACTTTTCCCGGACGATGGCGAGGACATCGATACCCTGATGCAGAACGCCGACGCCGCGATGTACCAGGCGAAGGCCGCGGGACGTAACCTCGTCAAGTTCTTCGCACCTGATATGGCCGAACGCGCGCGCTACCGGTTGACGCTCGAAGCGTGCCTGCGCACGGCGATCACCAGGCAGGAGTTCCGGCTTGCGTACCAGCCGTGTGTCGATGCCCGCACGGGCGAACCGGTTGCCGTTGAGGGGCTCTTGCGCTGGAACAGCCCGCAGATCGGCACGGTGTCGCCTGCGCAGTTTATTCCGGTCGCCGAAGACACACGACTCATCATTCCGATCGGTGCCTGGGTAATCGACGAAGCATGCCGACAGGTCGCCGCGTGGGACGCTGGCGGGCTGATGCATTTGCGCGTCTCGATCAACGTGTCTGCGATCCAGCTGCGCGATCCAGACTTGATAAGCTCGCTCGCAGACAGTCTCGAGCGGTACGGCGTGGCTCCCGATCGGCTCGAACTCGAGATCACTGAGACGGTGTTGATGGACAACGCGGAGAACTATCTCACCACGATCCAGGCGATCCGCAAGCTTGGAGTAAAGCTATCCCTCGACGATTTCGGTATCGGTTACTCAAGCCTCAGCTATCTGAACCGATTTCCGCTTGATCGCCTCAAGATCGACCGCGCGTTCGTGCAAGACATGCTCGATGCGCCGGCCGACCTCGCAATTATTCGGGCAATCATCGAGCTCGGCCACGAACTGGGCCTCCGAGTGGTCGCCGAAGGAGTCGAGAGCGAGCATCAGGCTCAGATCCTGCGAAACATTGGTTGCGACGAACTGCAAGGTTTCCTCTTCTCGAAAGCATTGTCGCCTACCGAATTGCGGTCCTGGAGTAGCGTACGCAAGGTGGCTTGAGCGCCGCAGTAGCTTTCTTTCGCGCGATAGTATTCTCCGGGGCTGGAGCGGCCGAGCATGATCACAACTGGCTGCACTCGGACCCTCAAGCGACCTCCGAAAAACCTCGACCAACGGCGGAAATTAACGGATGAACCGTCATTCATTGGATACCGTCGACCGTCCTTCTGTGGCCGGTTGCACTCACAAGGCTGCGACGCCGCTAAACTGCCTTAGGCGCAGCGAATGCTTCTGAACGTCGGCTTATGGTGCTGACGGGTGAACGCGTACAGTCGGCCAGGAAGAGACCTTCTTCCTAAGCGTCGCGAAGACATTCAGACGGCGGTTCCATTCAGATAACGGTCATTGACGAACACGACACGTAAGCTCAGCAGGCCTCCGAATTTCACGATAAACCCATCGGTGTCGTATCGGATTCCACGCGCGAAGATGCAGGAGACGTCCGCGGATCGCGGTGACTATGCAGCACGTCGTGCTCACCCGCGTATTCGAACCCGGCTGCGCCCGATGATCGACGATTACGTAATGGCCGCCCGGCATCAACACGCGAAAAACGGCGTCGTTGAATGCATGAACGTCGACGGGGACCATCTTTGGCGTGTGGAGATCGTGGTAGTTCCGCGCGATGCAAAACGCGTAGATCTGTTCCGTCGGGCGCCCGCTTTTTCGGCAATCCCTGTCAGCAGCACGGCATTGTGCCGCTACCGCGCGAACTGTTCGACCTCCGACTGTCCCGCCTCGATGCGCTCGATCTTTGTCAGCTCGGCGGGAATCGCGGCGAATACGCGTCCGTGGTCTCCGGCCAGTGACGCGAACAAGCGAGTGAAATATCCGCGATACGGCAGAAAGATCGCCTGGCCCGATGTCGATGAAGCGAAGCACATCGGCGACGCGATCTCGCCCGTCGCGGGCGCGATCGCGGTGAGGCCGTGTGTTATCGGTGAGTGCCGCTTCGATCTGTGCGTCGGTCGAGCGTGCCATGGTCGTGCGCAACACGGCTCAAACCGCTGCAATGCAATCTATCTCGATATCGAAACGTCCGGGCCATGCGGGCACGTTCACGAAGATCCGTGCCGGTGGCCGGGGGCCAAAGAATCGTGCATAGATTTCATTGACGATCGGGAACATCTCGACGGATGTGCAGTAGACGTTGCACTTGAGCACCTGGTCGAGCGACGATCCGCCGGTCTCGACGCAGAGCTTCAGTTGCTCCAGCACGCGTCGAGTTTGCTGTTCGATCGGCGCATCCAGCACTTCGCCGGTCTGCGGATCGAATGGCGGCAAGCCCGACACGTAAAGCGTGTCGCCGTGACGCGTGGCAACGGAGGTGGGTGCCTTCCAACGCTCGAGCCAGTTGGACAATGGTTCGACACGGATGATTTCGCGAGCCATGTGTTTCTCCTTGAGTGACGGGATCGATGTTAATGGCGCGCGTCAAGCGTCGCCAGCGAACAGTGCATTGAGATCCGAAGCCGGTGGGGCATCTGCGAAGCCGTCGAAGCGTCCGTCCGAAAGCGCCTGGGCGGAGCGCATGAGGCCGCCCCAGGCGCTCCGCGCGAGTGCGCCGCCCACGCTGACGCGCCGCACGCCCAGCGCTGCCAGTTCTGGCAATGTCAGGACCGGGTTCGCGCCAATCAGTACGTTCACCGGTTTGGGCGAGACCGCCGCGACGACGGCCTCGATCTCTTCGCGCGTCCGGATACCCGGCGCGTACAGGCAGTCCGCGCCGGCCGCTGCGTAAGCCTTCAGACGCTCGAGCGTGTCGTTCAGGTCGGGCACACCAACGAAAAAATTCTCCGCGCGGCCGATCAGCAGCGTATCGCCACCGCTATCGTCGATCGCTTGCCGCGCCGCTGCGAGCCGCGCCACGGCGATCTCTATCGGCAACAGAGGCGCGGCGGCATCGCCGGTCGCATCTTCGATCGACAGGCCAGCCACGCCGGTGGCGACCGCGAGTTTCACGCTCTCGGCAACGCCGGCCGCATCGTCGGCAAAGCCGCTTTCGAAATCTGCATTGACCGGCAGATCGGTGGCCTCGACCATCGCGCGCAAGTGCGCGAGGATGTCGTCGCGGCTCGCCTGGTTGTCGGCGCGGCCGGTCGACCACGCATAGCCGGAACTCGTGGTCGCGATAGCCTGGAAGCCGAGGCTCGTGAGATAACGTGCGCTGCCGGCGTCCCAAGGGTTCGGCAGCGTGAAACAACCGGATTCGTGTAGCGCCCGGAATGTGGCGCGCTTTTCGGCAGTGGTGCGTGGCATGGCAGAACTCCCGGAAGAGGGGGAAGCCCTTGCGGGCTTCCGAACGCGTTCAGGCGATTTCCGTTTCGACCACCGGGAAGTCGATCTCCGTGTCGAACACATTATTGACGAAATTCGTCAGCATGAACTGCGCACTCAGCGCGATGATCTCGACGATATTGGCATCGCTGTACCCGGCGGCTCGCATCACGTCGAGGTCCCCCGTCGCTACTTTGCCGCGCGTTTGCATCAGCTTGCGCGCGAACGCTACCGCGGCCGCCACGCGGGGCACGTCCGAGTCCCCGAGTCTGTTGCGGCGAATCTCATCGCTGGAAAGGCCGGCAAACTCGGTGGCTGCGTAGGTGTGGGCGCTGAGGCAGTACTGGCAGCCGTTGACCTGCGACACGGCCAGTGCAATGCCGTCGCGCGTCTTGATGTCGAGTGTTTTGGAGAGAGCGCCCTGCAGGCCGGCCCACCCGTTCAGCGCCTGGGGGCTTTGTGCCATGATGCGGAACAGGTTGGGCGTGAGCTTGAGTTGCCGCGACACGGCGTCGACGACGGCCTTGGACTCGGCGGGAATATTCTGCGGAATAGCGATGCGGCTCATAGTACTGCTCCTTGGGTTCGGTTCGAACTGCGGATGATGGCTGCGGGAACAGGTGTTCCTGCATTGAGAAGCAGTCTAGGAGCGATCACCGCGCACAGGATCCGGCAAATGTGCGCAAAAGTCCGGCTCGTGGGTCGCCACTCGGCGCTTCGGGCGTCGAGCGGGCGAGTCAATCCGCGCGGTGCGGATCAGGATGAGGATGGTGTTGCTCGATACTCGGCGGGCGCCGCGCCATAAATTTCGCGGAAGGCGCGTATGAAAGCTCCGCGGCTCGCGTAGCCGGCGTTGTGCGCCACCTGGTCGAGCGCGAGATCCCCGGCGCGCAACTGGGCGGCGGCCTGGCGCATTCGGATGTCGCGAAGCACCTGCATCGGCGCCTGGCCGAAGGCCGCCGAGAAGCGCGCCATGAACGCGGAGCGGCTCAGACAGGCGATCTGGGCAAGACTTTCGACGGTGTGCGGCGCGGAAGGCCTCGCGGTCATGTCGGCGAACGCGCGCGCGATCTGGGGATCACCGAGCAATGCGAAACGTTCCATCCACAGCGCGCTGGTTTTAAGCGAGCGGCGCACGAGCGCAACGATCACCTGCTTGAGCAGCGCGCCCGACATCGCACCGGCGCCGATTTCCTGTGCCATCAGCTCCTCGAAGGCAGTGCGCAGATAGACGTCGAGCCGGTCGGACGGATCGAATTGCTCGACGATCGGCATCGAGAGCATTTCGAAGAGATTAATCGAGGCGCCGAAAGCTGCGGTGAAGTAACCGCAGATCATCACGGTCATGGGCTCAGTCGATCCGGCGCGGAACCGGTTGATGGAATCGACGACACGCTTATGCTCGCGGCCGGATACGACGACCGGTGCGATGCCCGCCTGGTTTGCGGGCACCTCGAGCTTCAGCGGATGTCGCGGTGGGACGATCAGCAGCGTGTGCGGTGTAAGGGGTACCGAATCGGCGCCTCCGATGTGTAGAAGCCCGCTGCCGGAAAGAATGTAGTGGATGCCGGGCGCGTCGTTGCCGTCGAGTTCGAGCACGAACCCCTCGCTGACGAGACACTCGGACAGGCCTAGGACGCGGATCTCGAGCAGCGCGATGAGTTCATCGAGGTGTGCTGCGGAGATGCGCGCAAACGACGACAAGGGCGTTGAGATGGACATTCGTTCGAAAGAACGCGGCAATGCCGGCCAAGCTGGAACGCGATGACGGATTGTCGCACGACTGCAGCGGGCTGCGGACTTGCCACGGCAGGCCAGGTCGCGTGTCGGCGACCTCCCTAGGGAAGACGGAGAGAACTAGCTGTAGCAGCACATACTCATCACTCTCCGTCGCTTTTGCACAGACAACGGCCGTACGGTTGAAGCACGGGCGACCGGCCGCAGTGGGTCGGGAGTGTGAGTTCGCTGATGCAGGAAGCTGCCGCCCGGCCCCTCGATACCGCCACCGTCGGCAATCCGTCCACTGCCGACGTAGAATCCAGTCCTCTCCAACGTCGGCAATGGCCGAAATGCCGCACTCGGGAAGCTGGCGCCACGGACCGGACTGCTCCGTCACCCGCCCTCCGAATCGCGAGAAACGCGATCGTCGGCAGAGAGCGGGATTGGCATAGAGCTATCGTTCAGGGAGGAATAGGTGGTTCGTCTGCGCGTCGGTCTCACGCGCAAAACCGTCACGGCCTCGATGACCGTCCTTCAGAAAAACCGGAGTGTGCTCCGCCTCAGACTGCTGACGGGCAGACGCAGATCTCCAGTCGACGCCATGCGAACGCGACGCATCGCCGCGCGTCGCTCCCAGGCTCATAGGCCCCGCAAGGGACCTTTTCCCGGCAGCCTATCGTCGCAGGCGAATGGCTCAGTACAAGGCCCAGTCGCAACGTCCGTCGGCTTTTCCGTTTCGGCTACGCGCCAGAGACGGCGCAGCAGCCCGCGCGTACTCACGTCCGATGCTCGTGACGCAACTAACTGTCAAGCGCTGGCGCCCTCCGGCCTGGCTTCGCCGCCACCCCGTCTGGCAGCAGGATGGGATAGCGGGCCACGACCCTGGTCCGTCCGAAAAGGGCATGCGGGTTGAGCAACCCGTGATTTCCTGGCGGACAACGATGTGGCGTCACCTGCCGTGCTCGCTTTGATCAGTGGCGCCCGAAATCGTCAGGTGTCAGTTCGACGCGTGCGCCCGGGTGCGCGAGCAGCTTGCGTTCAGCGATCGCGCGGATGCGGCTATATCCGTCGCGGAAGGTCCTGAGGATCCGCAGGTCGTCGGCCCGGTCTTCAAGCCAGAAATGAGCCTCGAGCGCTGCGGTCGTGATGACGCATTCGACGAGGGTTTGCCCTCTGACGAGGCGGAATGACACGCCTTGGCGGCTTGCCAGAATCTGCGGCTCGAATTCAGGTTTTTCCATGACGGGTTTCAGGGCGTTGTCGTTTATGCGGGTAAAGCGGTATGCGTATCGGTCTGATGAGGTTGGCGATTGCCGCCGGCATCAGGGTACAGGCTGCGGGGCATCGTGACGCGCGCAGGCGGGCATAACGGGCGGCTCCTGGCAGGCGCGTTCGCGAAGCGAGGTGGTACTCTCAGTTCCGGGTTGTAAAAGCCTCGCCGATCTGCCGCGCGCGCTTCACTTCGTCGCTGTGCAGGTAAATCGAGGTCGTGGAGACGGAAGCGTGCCGCAGGTTGTCGCGCACCGTGGTGAGTTCGGCGCCGTGGCCGAGCGCGTGGGTAGCGTGGGTGTGCCGCAACCAGTGGGGGCTCGCGCGGCGCAGCTTCTCCGCGAGCGGTGGGTGATCGGTTTCGATGGCACTGGCGGCAAGGACGAGAAAGCGCTCAAGCACGCTCCACAGCCGCACACTGCTGATGGCCGTGTCACTGTCTGCTTCCAGGCTGCCGATGATCGGTGTGTCCGGCCGCCAGCGCGCCGTAGTAGTCGGCAACTGGCGCCCGGCCAGATAGCGGGCGAGGGCGTCCCACGCGAGCGGCGGCAGCGCCACCCGTGCGATCTTGCCGCCTTTGCCGGTGACGCGCAGCCAGTGCTCGCCGCGTGCGTCCGTCTCGACGTGGCCGAGCGTCGCGCCGACCAGCTCACTCGCGCGCAAACCCGTCGCTAAGCCGAAATCGAGCAGGAACCGCAAGCGCTGCGCGGCCGGAACCGTCCAGCCGTGAGACCATTCCAGCCCCTCGGCCATCGTACGAAGCAGTGCCCATTCGCCGTCGGTAAAGGCGCGCGACGCGTCGAGCGCCGATGCCGTCCTGCCGCCGCGCACCTTGATGCCGGCAAACGGATTGGCCAGCACGTAGCGCTGTTCGACCAGCCAGCGGAACAGGGCGCTGAGAATCGACAGCGCGTGCGCGACCGAGCGCGCCGAGAGGGTGCCGTTAAACGGCCGCCAGTCCGGTGACGTGCGGGGGCGCACCGGGCCGATCCAGCGTCCCCGCGGCGCCGGATGGCGCAGGAACGTCCGGTACGCGATCGCATCTTCGGTCGTGAGCGACGACAGCGCGCGGTCGCGTTCGACGATGGCCCAGAGGATCAGCCGCTCGGCTTCCTTGCGGTAGGTCCGCTGCGTGGCGGGCGACTCGTGCAGGGACAGCCACGTTTGCACGGCCTCGTAGTCGTTGGACGCGTCGAGCGTGCAGGTGGCGGGCGGTGCGCGGAACGTGCCGGCGGAGCCGTCGACCTCGTGCGGCAATTTGAGGGTTTCCCACGGCACGATGTCGCCGCGCTGGCTCGCGACCACCAGCCCACGCGCCCTGTCCGTGAGCGCGGGCCAGGCGGCGAAGAACGCCTCGATCGAACGGGCGCTCGCCGTGCCGAGCCCCGGCACGGCCTTCCACCACTGGCGCCGGCGCGGAATGCGCACGGTGAGATCGGCGAGCGTCGTGATGCCGTACGCGTGCAGTACGCGCACCGCGCGCGGGGAAAACCACTGCGCGATGTCGTCGGCGATCTGCGGTTCCGGAGAGCGCGCCGTGCGCAGCGCATCGATTGCCTGCGCCACGCCTTTCGCTTGCTGCTCGCGTCCCGCTACAGGATGAGTGAGGAGTGCGACGAGATCGTCGCGATGGGCCGCGCGCGCAACGTCCAGCAGCTTGCCGCGGATGCGCCCGAGGACGCCGCGCGCCGATTTCCCGTCACCGAGTGCGGCGGGCAGGTAACGCGCCACGGCCTGCCGCACGGACACGCCGGCGTACCACGCGCGCAGCACGGCAAGCTCGTCGGCATCGGGAAAACCGGATCCGGAAGATTCAGCGTCAGCAGCGGGCGCGGAGGGCAGGGTGAGGCGCCTTTTCATACCCCGGAGTTTAGCCTGAAAACAGGTGCCTTTAGGTCGGGTAGCAGCGGTGCATTACTGCACCGCTGCCCCCTAAGAACCGTGCATGCGAGTTTCCCAGCACACGGCTCAAGCCTTTCAAAGCCCCATTGCCGAGGCCGGTTTCACTACTGAGAGTCCGAGGGCACGCGCGGCCCGATGGCAATCCGGGTGAAGCATCGTCAGGTTGCTGATCGTGTCCTTACCGCCATCGATCTTTCGCTCCAGGTGGTACAGCCGCCAGCCACTGGATTTCGTGATCATTTGACGACAGACCGGACAGGACCTCTGCTGATCGAGCCACAACCGGATCAGCCGCATCCGGCCCTTGAGCGAGTCCATCATCGCGAAGCCCAACCGCTCTTCGAAATAACTTTCCCACTGCGGGTCGAACGGGTTTGCGGCACCCTTGATCTTGCGGTGCCGCCGGATCGGCGTGCCGACAATGTCGTACAGCGTCAGAAGTTCACGCTTTCCATTGCTGAGCACTTTGTCCGTCGCCGTACCAAAGACCCATTGGCGGGCGCCAACGGTTCGAAAGTACTTCCGACGTACCCAGTGCGAGTTCTTCTGCGGGTGTCGGCGCTTCGCCCAACGCCATAGACATTGCCAAATCGCATGAGCAACCTTGTTAAAGGTGCGCTTCGCCACGACATGCCGATAATAATCCGCCCAACCGCGAATCTTTGGGTTGAGCAGGCGGATCAGACGATCGTGTCTTAGCGTTGCATTGCCTTTCACGACGTCCCGAAGCTTCCGCATGAAGCGCTGAACGCTCGTTTTGGCCGGCTTGATCAACAACTTGCCGTCGTACTTGCGAACGTTCATGCCCAGGAAATCGAACCCATCGTTGATATGCGTGATCCGGGTCTTCTCCCGTGACAGCGATAATCCCCGCTGTGCAAGAAACTGCACGACCAGCGGCATGACTTCATCCTCCAGCACTTCTCGCGTCGCGCCAGTGATAACAAAGTCATCTGCATATCGAACGACGTTAACCTTCGACGGATTCCGGCCGCCTCTGCAGAACTTCGCAAGAAGTGTTCGTTCTAACCCATCGAGAGTCATGTTCATCAACGTGGGCGAGATAATACCGCCCTGAGGCGTACCCGCTTCCGTCGAGTGAAAGACACTGTTGTGAAGGTAGCCAGCCTTCAACCACTTTCGCAGTATCGCTTTGTCCGTTGGGATGTGGGCGACCAACCAATCATGCGAAATTTCATCAAAGCAGCTCCGGATGTCGGCCTCCAGAATCCACTGCGCGCGATTGCTGCTGGCCAGTGAGATAAAGCACTGTTCTATCGCGTCGGCCGTGGAGCGGGCGGCTCTGAACCCATAAGAGTTCGGATCCGCCATGGTTTCTGCAACAGGTTCGAGTGCAAGCAGATGAAGCGCCTGTTGCGCTCTGTCGACCATGCAGGGAATTCCAAGAGGTCTCAGCCGTTTCCCGTCGGCTTTCGGGATATATATTCGTCTCAGCGGCAGAGGGCGGTAGCCCCGCCGCTTTAGAGACTTCACTGCCTGGAGTCGGGACCTCGGCGTAGACCATGTGAGGCCGTCTACGCCGGGAGTCCGTCTACCCTGATTCTCAGTCACCCGTCTGACGGCGAGTGCCTTGCCGCTGAACGAGTGGGTCAGCAACCACTGCAAAGCCTTCACCGTGCCGTACTTGCCGTCCTGTGTCGCCTTCACGATGCGAGCCTGCAGCCTTCGAATCTCACGATAGCATCGGGCCCAATCGACATCGTTCCAATGCATTGCGCGATCGGAGGACGCACCGGTGCCGGCTTGCTGCACTGTCATTTGCTTCTCCTCCTTTGAAGGTTCGTCAGACTCTTTCGTGACGAAAGACCATGCGGAAGTCTGCCCGCTTTCGCGTAGGATGATGTTGCCTTGCGGCGCAATCCCTATCCGTCTGATTACAGGACGGCGTTCGCTTTCTCCGCACTCCTGTTCCCGCACCTCCAACAGCTTTCCTCACGGTCGGCTTGCCCGACTGGGCAGAGATACGGGGTTTCCGTGTTCCGCATCGTTCGCAGGAATGGTTTAGGCTCTGCTTCTCCACCGGTAGCACCATGTCCGCGCTGCCCCATCTTATAAAGGGCAGACCTGCTACGTTCCCGTTTTGGGTGGGGCCTATCAGTGTCTTTGGCCCGTCTAAGTTAACGATGTTTATCAGCAGTTCAAATACTTTAACCATGCCATCCAGTCTAGCGCCCCCTCCGCATTGACACTCGCAGGGGCACCGTCGTCTCACGACCACGGCTTAGCTTGCGCCGGGCTACATTGTCTCGGTGGCTTCACACGGCGCCGTTACCAGCCCCGCATGCACCAATAGACTACGGGCGACGGAACGCCCGGTTTCCTCCCGCCAGACATCGACGGTAAAACAACGAACGAAGCGACCTCACGTCGCACATAAGAAAACTTATCTTAATGGCTACGTCCTGCGACCGTCTTCAACGGCGACGCCGGTTGTCCGAGATGGCGAACGGGCGCTTCCGGCGACGGCGAGCAGCTCAGGTCACAAAGCACGGCGGTCATTCACAGACTGACAGTTCCGACTTTCACCCGTCCCTGCTTGACCACGCAAGCGCACTAACCATGCCTTGTTCGGCGGCAGGGGGCGCCTCGAATTCGCCACAAAGCCAATTGCCAGAACGCTGGTAGCGAGCGGCCCCGTAAGTTCGTTACACGATAACGTGTAATCTAGTTTCTCCGAACGTTGCAACTCTCAACCGGAACCGCTTGTAAAGCCGGCGCCAAAGTATTTTTTCTGGTGCGCGTGAAATATGTTTACACTGGTTCTTGCAAAAACGTTGCCCGGAAAACTGCGTGCGAGGCATCACACGTGCGCGCAAAATCAGCGAACTGAAGCATGGATAACCTACAGGTAGTACCTCGCTCCACGACCGACACTCTGGCGCGAATCCGGGCGATTTCAGACTCCCTGCCCGACGCGCAGCGACAGGTGGGAAACGCGATACTCGCCGAGCCGGAGTGGTCGGTGCGAGCCAATGTCGCGGAGATTGCGCACCGCGCCGGGGTCAGCGCACCAACCGTCGTTCGATTCTGCCGCGCCGTGGGGTTCGAAGGGTTGAGCGACTTCAAGCTGCAACTTGCGCAGAGCCTGGCGGTAGGCACGCCGTACCTTCATCGAGCGGTCAACGCCAAAGATGACGTAGCAAGCATCGTCCACAAAATCCTGTACGGAGCCGCCGCCGTGCTGACCGATCTTGAGAGGCAGCTCGATGCCGACACGATCGGTCACGCCATCGAGAAGCTTGCCGCGGCCAACCGGATCGACTGTTATAGCGTGGGCAGCGTGTCGACTTTTCTCGCCAACGACGCCCAGTCGCGCTTCGCGCGCCTCGGTCTCACATCGAACGCCTATTTCGATCCGCACATGCAGGTTATCTCGGCAGCAGCGCTGTCGCCTCGCGACGTCGTGCTCGCGATTTCACACGTCGGACGCATGTCGACCTTGCTGGAAGCCGTGGCGCTCGCGCGCGAGCAGGGCGCGACGGTAATCGGCATTACGCGGCCCGATACACCGCTGGCGAAGCAGTGCACGATTCCGATCGGCATGATCGTGCCAGAGGACGCCGCTGCGCGTGTGGGCACGGAGGCATACCTTGCCGGCCAGATACTCATCGAGGTTCTGATGGTCGGGGTGGGCTTGCGACTCGGCCCATCGGCGCTCGAGCGGCTCAAGCGAGTCCGGTCCGTGCTGCGCGAGAGGGGGGTCGATAGCGACGTCCACCCGGCGTTGCAGCGCGCCTGGTCGGAAGCGGAGCGCGACGCGCTCGGCGGCACATAAGTACGTCTACCTGGCGGAACGGCTCCGCGCGGGTCCCTCGGCCGGGATCGGCCAGCGCCCCCAAAAGTTTATTTTTTTCCTTTTTGACATCAAAGGATCAAAGCTTTACGCTTGGTTCTGAAATTTAGTTACACACAAGCCGAATCGCCATTCGGAACGGGTGACGGCGGACTGATACGGGTCCACTCTATTTCAATAGGAATACAAATTAATTTAGCGCTGTAAACAGCTAAATTGCAGTGAGTATATGCGGGTTCTGTTGAAATGCTGGGTAGCCGGCCTAGCAGATGTGGTTCTCTTTTGGCAGCGCATAGCGGACGATACCGGGCCTTGAAAGTGAAATTTACTTACATCTCATCCACAGCATCATTTGCCTTGACGAAATTGGACCTATGAACGGAACACCGGAAGCGCACAGCTCCACGCATTGGCTGTTTCAGGGCGGCTTCGTGATCGACGGTAGCGGAGCGTCCCGGTTTCGCGCCGACGTGCGCGTCGAAAACGGCCGCATCAGTGAAATCGGCGCGGATCTCGGGCTGCGCGGGGCGACGTGCATCGACGCGTCCGGGCGCGTCGTCGCGCCCGGCTTTATTGATGTGCACACCCACGACGACGAAAGCGTCCTGTCGGCGCCGCAGATGCTGTCCAAGATAAGCCAGGGCGTGACCACCGTCGTGGTGGGCAATTGCGGGATCAGTCTCGCGCCGCTGGTGCACGCGAACGTGCCGCCGCCGCTGACCTTGCTGGGCGGTTCCGACAAGCACGTCTTTCCAACGATGAAGGCCTACGCGCAAGCCGTCGATGCCGCACGTCCGGCGGTCAACGTCGCGGCGCTCGTCGGTCACTCGACATTGCGCGTCGCGACTATGGACGATCCTTACCGCGCCGCGACGCCCGCGGAACAGACCAGGATGGCGGACCTGATGCGCGAAGCGATGGCCGCGGGCGCGACGGGTCTCAGCACGGGTCTCTTCTACGACACCAACGCGGCAGCAGACGTTGCCGAGGTCACGTTGCTGGCGCGTATCGCCGCCGAAGCCGGCGGCATTTATACCGCGCATATCCGCAACGAAGCCGAGGACGTGATCGCGTCACTGGACGAAGCGTTCACGGCCGCGCGAGATGCCGCTCTGCCCGTGGTGATCTCACATCACAAGTGCGCGGGGCCGACCAACTGGGGACGGTCAGTCGAAACACTCGCACACATCGACGCCGCGCGGCGCACGCAGCCGATCGGCCTCGATGCGTACCCTTACGTCGCCGGTTCGACCATTTTGCGCCCGGACCTGGTGGACGACATCATCGAAATCATGGTGACGTGGTCCGAGCCTTACCCCGCAATGAGCGGGCGCTCACTGGCCGACATCGCGCAGGAGTGGCAATGCAGCCAGAAAGAAGCCTGCGAGCGCCTGCAGCCGGGCGGCGCGAGTTACTTCCAGATGCGTGAGGACGACGTGCGCCGTGTGCTGCAACACGAGGCGACGATGATAGGCTCAGATGGCCTGCCGCACGACCGTCATCCGCATCCCCGCCTGTGGGGGACCTTTCCGCGCGTGTTAGGCCATTACTCCCGCGAACTGGGTTTGTTCCCGCTGGAGGACGCCGTGCATCGCATGACCGGCCTGTCCGCACGCCGTTTCAATCTGCTCGATCGCGGCGAGATCGCGGTTGGCAAGCACGCGGATCTGGTCGTGTTCGATCCGGATTTCGTGATTGACCGCGCTACCTACGCGCAGCCGACCACGCCGGCTGCGGGCATCGACAGCGTCATGGTGAGCGGCTCGATGACCTACCACGCACAAGGTCCTACCGGCATTCGGGCCGGCCGGTTCCTGCGTCTCGGGGCCCGCACATGAGACAGTCACTATCGTTATCGTCCGCCAACCAGCTGCCTTCGCAGCAAACGTATCGGTTACGATCGCCGCGCGTTCGCCTGGCTGCTCAATACACCAGCGCTCCTCGCGATCGTCCTGCTTTCCGCGTTCCCGATCGCCTACTCGGCGTGGATCAGCCTGCACCGGTACAACCTCCAGCGTCCGCACGCTTTCAAGTTCGTCGGTCTGTCGAACTACAGCGACATACTTCAGTCACCCGAGTTCTGGACTGCCCTGCGGATCACCGTCGTGTACACGGTGCTGGTGGTTCTGCTGGTGGTGGTGTTCGGCATCCTGATTGCGCTTCTGCTCAACCGCGAGTTTCCCGGCCGCGCGCTGGTGCGCACGCTTGTCCTGCTACCGTGGGCCATTCCGCCCGTAGTGAACGGCCTGATGTGGCAATGGATCTATGACGCCAAGGTGGGCGCGCTCAATGGCCTGCTGGTCAGCCTCGGCTTGATCGACCAGTATCGCGGCTGGCTGTCGACGCCCACCTCGGCTTTGCTCGCGCTCGTGTTCTCGGAAGTCTGGAGCCTGTTGCCGCTCGCGGTGATCCTGTTGCTCTCCGCGCTGCAGCGCGTTCCCGCGGAGCTTTACGAGGCGGCGGGCATGGACGGCGCCAGCAGGTTCCAACTGTTCCGGTACATCACCTTGCCCTGGCTTTCGCAGTCGCTGCTCGTCGTATTGATCCTGCAGACGATGTCCGCGCTCAGGGCGTTCGACGTCATTTATGTACTGACAGCGGGCGGCCCCGGCACGGCCACCACCACGCTCACGTGGCAGACCTACCTCACCACGTTCGATAACCTCGATTTCGGCCACGGGAACGCCTACGCCTGGCTGGTAAGCCTGATTACGCTGGGGCTCGCCCTGGCCTATTTCCGAGTGCTGTACGGACGTGGGGACTTTGAAGCATGAGCACTCTTCTAAACCCGTTGTTCACACCCGCCGGCCGCCAATCGCGGCGCAAGGTGTTCCTGATCGTGGCGGGTATCGCCGTCGCGATCTATATCCTCGCGCCGTTCTGCTGGCTGCTGCTGACGAGTTTCATGCACGAGCGTGACGCGCTGACTGTGCCGACGCAGTGGATTCCCCGGCATCCCACGCTCGAGCACTATGAGATGTTCTTTCATCCCACAGGAACGAGCGCGATCGTTGGCGGCCGTGCTGCCGAAGAAATGCTTCCGGGCATGCTGAACTCGCTGATCGCCGCGCTCGGCACGGCCGCGGTCAACCTGGTGCTCGGCACGCTCGCCGGCTATAGCCTCGCTCGTCTGCGTTTTCGCGGGCAGGGCGCGCTTCTCGGTGTTTATCTCGGCTCGCGCATGGTCCCGGGTATCGCGCTGATCGTGCCGCTGTATCTGACGCTCAAGAATCTCGGCATGCTGGACCACCGGTCCGCGCTGATCATCACGTATGTGACCTTCACGCTGCCATTCACGATCTGGCTGCTGAAGAACTACTTTCAGACTATCCCGCGCTCGCTCGAAGAAGCCGCGCTGATGGACGGATGCAGCTGGTTTCAGATGCTCGTCAAGGTCCTGCTGCCCGTCGCCATGCCCGGCCTCGTCTCTTCGGCGATGTTTGCCTTCATGACCGCGTGGAACGACTACCTGTTCGCCGTGATCCTGACTAGCACGACAGCGTCGAAGACATTGCCGGTGGTCGTCGCGGGCTTTGCCACCGACGTGACGACCCAGCGCACGCTGATGGCGACGGGCGGCGTACTGGCCATCATCCCGCCGCTGTTGCTGGCGTTCCTGTTCCAGCGCCTGATCGTCCAGGGACTGACAAGCGGTGCCGTGAAGGACTGATTATGGCGATCCATTCAATGCAATCTCATGGCCTCAAGGAGGACCACGATGTCGTCCAGTGAAGATTCCTATCATGCGTTGTCCCGCCGTCGCTTTCTCACGATGTCCGCGCTCGCTGGCACCGGCGCGGCGCTCGGCGGCCTCGGGCTGATGTCCCCAGCGCGCGCGGCTGAAGTGTCGGTGCGCTTCGCGGGCTGGGCCTTCGAGCCGCAGGTGGTCGAACAGCGATTGCGGCAGTTCATGGCCGAAAATCCCGACATCAAGGTGAACTACTCGCCGCTCGACATGCAGTTGTATAGCGAGAAGATGATCGCCCTGTTCAATGCCGGCTCCCAGCCGGACACGTTCTATGTACGTGACACGGACCTGGGCGCGTGGGTTGACGCGGGCTGGCTGCAGCCGATCGACGGCTTGCCGCAGCTCGACGAATTGAACCGTGACATCTTTCCTTTCGACCGTCAGGCGCTCTTCTACAAGGGCAAGCAATACGGCACACCCTACTACGGCGACATCTACGTCTACATCTACGACCGTACCGCGCTCGACAAGGCCGGCGTCAAAGCGGCGCCGGTAACGCTCGACCAGCTCAAGAACGCGGCCCTGGAAGTCAAGAAAGCAGGCATCGCCCAGTACCCGATCCTGAAGGGCTACAAAACGAACGTGGACGGGCTGAGCGAATTCTGGTCCATGGTGCTCGCCTCCGGCGGCCATCTGTTCAATCCCGCGATGGACCCCGTGTTTCCCAATGAAGACAAGACGGCGCTGACGGTGCTGCAGTGGATGGTCGACGCGATGCATAGCTGGCAGATCCTGGACCCGCGTGGCCTCGAACTCGACGACACCCAGGTGCGCGACGCCTACCTGGGCGGCCAGGGCATTTTCACGTCCAATGTCGGCAACGTCTTTCCTCGCTCCAACAATCCGCAGTACAGCAAGCGCGCCGGCAACATTCGCATGACGCGCTTTCCAGGCGTGAAGGATGTCGGCAAGGGACCGATGGGATGGGCACGCCTGTATGGCATGAGTTCCCAAACCAAAGCGCGCGACGCGGCCTGGCGCCTGATGTATTTCCTTGGCGGCAAGGATGCCAAGGGCCAGTACTCATCCGCCGAGACGTGGTATCTCAAGTACGGGGTAGGGTATCCGTTCAAGCCGCTCGATAGTGATCCACAGATCATGGCCTCGCAGAAACAGTTGGGCTACGAGCCGGCGATCATTCAGCAGCAAATGGCGAATGCGCGTACTCGCGAGAACATCGGCACGACCTGGTACAGCGAATGGGACCGCTTTACGCAGCAGCAGATTCAGGCTGTGTTAATGCGGCAGATCACGTCGATCGCGGCATTGACCGCGTCGGCGCAAAAAGCGCAACAACTGAAGAAGGAGGCGAGTTAATGAGCATTTTCACGCTTGAGCGCGACGGGGACTGTCCCCCGGCGGTTTTCCTGCATGGGTTCTGTCAGTCGTCGGCCTACTGGGAGCCGACTGCCGATCGGCTCGCCGCTGCCGGCATTGCGTGTCTCGCGCCCGATCTGCCGGGCTTCGGCGCATCGGCCGGCGAACGCGGTCCGTACACGATGGCTGCGCTGGCGGACTCGGTCGCGCGTCTGCTCGATGCACGCGGCCTGTCCCGCATCACGTTGATCGGCGGGTCCATGGGCGGCGTCGTCGCGCAGCAGTTCGTCTTGCGCTACCCGGAACGCGTCGCGCGCCTGCTGCTCGTCGCGACTGGCGCGATGGCCGGGGACCCCGCCGCGGCGCTCGCGAAGGCCGATGCCATGGCGGCCGCACCCTGGGACGAAGCCGCGATCGAGCCCGTCGTGAACGGGTTCTTTCTTCGCCCTCCATCGGCTCCTGATCTGGCGAGGTTCCGCAGCATCGCGCTGAGCGCGACGCAAGCCGCCGCCATCGATGCAGCACGCTCCAATGCATTGAATAACACGCTCGACCAGCTCGCCGCCATCCGGGCTCCGACGCTGATCATCCAGGGTCGGCACGACCGCGCGCGCACGCCCGAGCATGGCGCAGAGATGCAGGCAAGGATTGCAGGCGCCGCGTTGGCCGTCATCGAGCACGCAGGCCACACGCCGCAACTCGAGCAGCCGGACCAATTTCATGACGTTGCGCTGCCTTTCCTGCTCGCTGAACGCGTCGATCAACCGGTCGCCGGCCGGACCCCATCCTGAACCACGGAGAACGTAGATGATTCTGAATGAAATCGCGGGCAAGGTCTGCCTTGTGACCGGTGCGAGCCGGGGGATTGGCGCGGCGGTGGCACGTGGCCTCGGCGCCCGTGGTGCGAAAGTGATGGTTCATTACCGCAGCGGCCGCGCGCAAGCCGAGGCCGTGGCCGCCGACATCGAGCAGCATGGCGGCATTGTCCGCATCGTAGAGGGCGACATCGCGCAGCCCGACACCGCCGAGCGGCTGATCCGGGAAACGGTCGAGACCTTCGGGCGGCTGGACGTGCTGATCAACAATGCCGGCGACCAGATCTCGCGCGTCGGCATTGCAGAGTTTCCCGACGAGCTCTTCGAGCGCCATCTGGCGATCAACGTGCGGCCTGTGTTCGCCGCATGCCGCGCGGCCGTGCGCCAGTTTCGCAGTCAGAAGAGCGGCGGCAACATCATCAACGTCAGTTCCGTCGCGGCACGGACCGGCGGTGGCGCAGGCTCGGCGGTCTATGCCGGCGCGAAGGCGTTCATGTCGACATTTTCACGTTCGATCGCAAAGGAAGTCGCACCCGAAGGCATCAGGGTGAATGTCGTCTCGCCGGGGGTGATCATGACCGACTTGCAAGAGCGCGTCACCTCACCAGAACAACTGAAGGCCACCGCAACGCAGATCCCGATGGGTCGTATAGGCGATCCGCAGGACTGCGTCGGAACCTTCCTTTACCTGTGCTCGGATCAGTTGAGCGGCTACGTGACCGGCCAGGTCGTCGAGGTCAACGGCGGTCTGCTGATGCCTTGACGCGAGCGTCCCGCCATTCAACTACTCATTCCCGGAGCATCGCTTTGGCAAACCTCAGCATCCACAACGTTAAAAAGTCCTATGGCTCTCACTCCGTCATTCAAGATATCAGCGTGGATATCCCTGATGGAGAATTTGCGGTGCTCGTGGGTCCTTCCGGCTGCGGCAAGTCGACGCTGCTGCGGATGATCGCGGGCCTCGAGGACATCACGTCGGGACAGATCCGCGTGGCGGGGCAGGTAGTGAACGACGTGTCGCCCAAAAACCGCGACATGGCGATGGTGTTTCAGAACTACGCGCTTTACCCGCACATGACGGTTGGGCAGAACATGGGGTTCTCGCTCAAGATCAGCAACGTCCCGAAGGCTGAAATCGAGCAGCGCGTCAGGCGTGCGGCTGAGATTCTCGCACTCGATCCGCTTCTTGAGCGCTATCCTCGCCAGCTCTCCGGCGGGCAACGCCAGCGCGTCGCGATGGGACGGGCGATCGTGCGCGATCCGCAAGTTTTTCTGTTCGACGAGCCGCTGTCGAACCTCGATGCCAAACTGCGCGTCGCCATGCGCACCGAGATCAAGCAGCTCCATCACCGCCTGCGGACGACGACCGTCTACGTCACTCACGATCAGGTCGAGGCGATGACGCTGGCCGACAGGATCGTGGTGATGCGCGACGGTGTCGTGGAACAGGTGGGTGCGCCGCTCGAAGTCTACGATCAGCCGCGCAACGTGTTTGTCGCAGGTTTCATCGGCTCGCCGGCCATGAATTTCCTGCGAGGCGCGCTTGTCGATGGCGACAAGGAAACCGTGTTCCGTTCCGATAGTGGCATGACGGTTCGCCTCGGCCGCCAACTCACGGCAGACCGTTCAAGACCGGTGATTCTCGGAATTCGTCCCGAGCATTTCGTCACGACGGCGGATGGCACGCAGACCGAAGTCGTAGTCGTCGAGACGACCGGATCGGCCACTCAGGTCAATGTCCGTTACGGCAGCGACGAGCTCGTCTGCGAGTTTCGCGAACGCGTTCTCGCGCGACCGGGAGAGCGTCTGTGCATCGCTCCGCTACCGGACGCCATACACCTGTTCGACGCCGAAACCGGCCGACGTCTGACCGGACTTGACCGCTCCCTTTCCTGATGAACACGCCGTACACCGGTCTTGCTCTGTACGGCGCATATAGTCCGCGCCCTCCCGCCGACTACCCCGGAATCAGCACGCGAGTGCGCGTGAGCACCTCTTTTGCCAGCTCCACGATGGTATCCGCGCCGCTAAGACACTCTTCCTGATAGGCGACAAAGAACCCTTGCTGAGTGATTGGCCGTTCAGTGTTCAGCACGTGAATCAGCCGGGAATCGATCTCCGCTCGCATGATCGCGGGCGACAACACGGCCGCCGCATGTCCGGCCGCGACCAGCCGCGACATCATCGACACGGAATTGCATGAGCTGATGTTGTCTGGATTGCAACCGGCACTGCGGAACCAGTTCATCACCAGCGAATGGTTCGATGACGGTTGTGAGACGGTGATGATCGGCACCGACGCAAGCTCCAACTAATGGGATGGACGCCCCCACCCGTAACGGCATCGTGATGTGCCTATGGTCCACCCCATTTTTGCAACCTTGATCTTCGATGGCGAGTTGGCTTGCATAAATCTATTCGGCGTCGTTGTGGGGATTGCTCCCCGCGCCACGATGAGATTCGCACCTGACGATCCTTAACAGTGGGTCGGCTTCGAAAAGCCTGTTTGGCACTCAGGTTCTTCGTCAGGCCGGTATGCCGTTCACGGCGAGGTTCAATCGTGGGTTACACGCGAGGTGCCTGATGAGGCCGCGATGGTCGATAATGGCCGCCCATTTTTTTCAGTCGTGGTGCGTGCATGAATCGATCCGCTAGCGCGGCAGCGAAGCTGCCTGAACATGAGCGTCAGGACCTGGCGGTTCGGGCATTGGCGGGATCCGAGACGATCAGCGCGCTGGCCGCGCGGCACGGCGTGAGCCGCAAATTCGTCTACGCGCAAACGCGCAAGGCCGGCGTCGCGCTGGCGGACGCGTTTGCGTCAGCGGTACCGGAGGATGAAGTGCTGTTCGAGTTGCCGGTCAGCCAGAGGTGGCTACGCCAGGTGATGGTCGCGCTGACGCTGATCTGCCGCAGCTCGTATCGCGGCGTGGTGGAGTTCATGCGCGACTTGCTGGGCGTGTCCACCAGTGTGGGCAACGTTCACGACGTGCAGCAATGGGCCGCGCAGCAAGCGGCCGCGCTCAACCGCGAGCAAGACCTGTCCGGCATTCGCGTGGGCTTGCACGACGAGATCTTCCAGGGCTCGCGGCCGGTGCTGGCCGGCGTCGATGCCGAGTCGACCTACTGCTACTTGCTGGCGGCCGAGGCCCATCGCGACGGCGACGCCTGGGGCGTGCACCTGCTGGACGCGGCGCAGCAGGGACTGGCGCCCGACTACACGATTGCCGATGCCGGCCAGGGCCTGCGCGCCGGGCAGAAGGCCGCCTGGGGCGACACGCCGTGCCATGGCGATGTGTTCCACATCCAGCGCCAGTGCGAAGGACTGGCCAACACGCTGGGCAACCTCGCCAGGGGCGCCCGGTCGCGGCGCGAGAAGCTGCAAGCCAGGCTCAACCAGCCGCGCTCGCGGGGGCGCGCCGGCGGCTTCGCTGCCCAGCTGAGGCGGGCACGTCGGACAGAGGCGCAGGCGCATCAGCTAGCCTGCGACATCCGCACGCTGACCCAGTGGCTCAGTCATGACATCGTGTCGCTGGCGGGTCCGCAACTCGCCACGCGGCAAGCGCTGTTCGACTTCATCGTCGAGGAATTGGGCGTGCGCGAAGCGCTGGATGCGCGCCGCATCCGCCCGGTGCGCATCGCGCTGCAGAACCAGCGCGATGACCTGCTCGCGTTCGCCGGCGTGCTCGATGAGAAGCTCGCCGCGATCGCGCAGCGCGCCAACGTCTCGGATGAGCTCGTGCGCGCCGCGTGTGTGCTGCATCGCAAGCCGCGCACCTCACCCGCGTACTGGCAGGGATGGGGCCGGCTACGCGCCAGACTGGGCGGCCAGTTCCACGCCGTGTTCGCCGCGGTGTCCGAGGCCATGGCCCACACGCCGCGCAGCAGTGCGCTCGTCGAAAATCTGAACTCGCGCTTGCGCAACTTTTTCACGCTGCGTCGCCATCTGGGCGCCCCTTACCTCGACCTGCTGCGCTTCTTCCTGAATCATCGGCGCTTCGTGCGCAGCCGCCGGGCCGAGCGTCAAGGCAAAAGTCCGTGTGAGTTGATGACGGGGCGGGACCACCCGCACTGGCTCACGATGCTGGGACTCGGACCACTTCAACCGCGGCAAGCCTGAGCGCGGGAGGTCGATACCCAAGACCTCCAAATCCATCGGGATACTAATCAAAAATCAAAACACCGCCCTCCACGAGCGGTGCGGCTCAGCTCGTCCGTGTTACCCAAAATCGGCGCTTTTCGAACCACGCCCGGTCGGCGGCGTTTCCTATGTCGCCACCGGCGACGACGTCGGCGGCGTGAAGCAGACGTTCGCGGCCACGCCCAAGTGCGAGCCCACGGTGAAGTCGGGCAAGTGGACCGGCAAGCTCAAGACGACCGGAGACTGGACCCGAGGTCTTCATCGATCCCTCCAGCCTGCTGAAGGCTGCGGGTCGGCCTCCTCTGTACGCGCAGCCTGGACGATCTTGTCGAGTCCCCGGGGCCACAAGGCCCGGGCGGCTCGAGTCGCGTTGCTGACCGTGGGGCATCGAGTGGATCACGTCATCCCGCACATGTCGGTGTGCCAGTGAGTGCTGCCCTTTCCGACCCCGCCGCGCTAGTTGCTGGCCGTGAGCCGGAACTTGTCACGCCAGTGAGGTACGATCAACGGCGAACGCCGGGCGGGATATGCTGAGACCATAGCGTTCACGAGAATTCACGATCTCACATGTGCAAAGTCAATTGAGGCGCGTTGTGTGCGTTGTCGAATAGCCGCAGCGAACAGCACCGCAATGAAGAGGGAGACGCCCATCAACAGGTAAGATGCGTGAGGGGAGCCCGTTGGACCGGTCAGTAGCCCCACAAGATAGCTACCACAAAAAGCGCCCAAAGCGCTAAGGCTGTTTATGAGTGCAACGGCACCGCCGATGACGTTCTTCGGCAAAATTTCCGGGATGAGGGCGAAGTAAGGGCCGCCTGGAACGTACATTGATACCCCTGCAATTGTAAGTAAGAGGAACGAACTCCAGAAGTGCGAAGAGCCAAGTAGCCAAAGTCCAAAGAAGGTCGCTGATGCGAGCGACAGGGATGTCGTGATGAATATCTTTCGGTTTTGCAGGCGATCAGAGAGCCATGCTGTTGGCAACATGACGAACACTGCACAGAAGTAGGGAACCGAAGCCAGCCAGCCCGTACTGACCATGCTCAACGAAGACGCCGATCGAAGTATGGACGGTAGCCAGATCAGAAACCCCGTGAAGCCGATGGACATAAAAAACATCATGCCGCCAAGTATCCAAACCGCGGATGTTCTGTACGCTTCCCGATAGTTCTTTATCGGATTCAACAGCTTTTGCTCTTCAGCGAGAGTGGTTTGAAGGGTCGCCTTTTCCTTCTCGCTCAACCAGCTGACTTGCTCCGGACGATCGCGAACAACAAGAAACCAAACCACGCCCCAAAGTACGGCAGGAAGACCTTGCGCCACGAACATAATGCGCCATCCATATGCTTGGACGAGATAGCCCGAACCGATCGACATCCACAGCACGGTTACCGGGTTGCCGAGAAATAATGCAGCGTTGACACGGGACCGCTCGCGCTTGGTGAACCAATTCGATACCAGAATGAGAATTGACGGCATAACCGCACATTCAACGACTCCAAGTGAGAATCGGATCAGCATCAGAGTCGTGACGTTCGATACAGCACCGGTTAGCGCGGCCAGCACTCCCCACGCCACAAGACATACAGATAAGACTCTCCTGACGCTGTATCGTTGGATAGAGACGCCGATAGGGATCTGAAAGATGAAGTAACCTAGAAAAAATAGTGATCCGATGAGTGATGAAGTGGCCTGTGTAATGCCCAGATCGACGTTAATTCCGGCCGCGGCCGCGAAGCCGTAGTTTGCCCGATCGAGGAAAGCAAGGCTGTAAGTAAAGAAAAAGAGTGGGGTGAGAATCCACCACCGCTTGTCGGACCACCGATTGATGTGCATCACTGTCTCCAAATCTCTGTTATTGCAGATTTATCTGCTTCGCGATAAGCGATGGTGACGGAGGCAGTATTCGATCCTTGTTTGAAGATCGAATACTGCGATCCACGGCGACGGGGCGTCTCCGTCAAACGCCTGCGACTTATCAAGGTTTAGAATCCTCTGCCGCCTGGATGTGAGACGTTTCCCCACTGCTCAGCGGTGCGAGGGTTGATCGAAAATTTGATCGTGACTGTGCTGAATTCGATCTCGAAGGGACGAGCGATGTCGACGCGCTCGGTAAACTCAAGCAGGCCGAGCATCGTATTGCCTTTTGGAACTTGCTGCCCGTTCAGATACGCTATGTTCACGATGCGGCCGGTGTAACGATGGCCGTCTTGAACAATCGCGGCGTGGGGATCAATCGTGAGTGTGCGCGTCGCTAGCCCCATCATGTAGAAACAGGTGCCCGTTAGCGCAGCTTCAATTTGAAGCGCCTGACGAGCCGGATCTTCGCGCCATAGCGCTTCAATAGTCCGGTCCGAGAGCAGGGTGACCCAAAGTGGACCACCCGGCAAGACTGCGGGTTCTGAAAATGCGGACAATACAGCTTGCTCTTCCGCCGATATTGAAGCTTCATTCTTGATTGCGAGGTAAGCTGTCGCAGTTTCGGGTTGTTTTGCGCACTGCGGTGTCATTTTGGCCTCACGATCAAGATTGAGCATGGTTGAGGAGTCGGGAGAACGTTATCCGTCGAAGAAAGGATGCCGCTCGAACGATCTCTCGCTAAGACGAGCACCGCGTCTTCTCCCATATTTGGAAAGGCCAACCAGGAAGCATCGTCATTCATAGCAAAGACGCGCGCACCCGTTTGGACCTTTTGCCACAATGTCTTGTCATTCCAGTCAATGACGTAGTCGTTTTCGAGAACGGAACGAGCGCTAGTCTCGGAGGACCCCAGAAATGTCAAGTGGCCGTCCTGTTGGTCAATCGAAAACGCCGCGACGCTTTCGGACGTGCGATGGTTTGCATACAAAAATAGTCCATCGGGGCTCACGTGAAGATGTGCGGCGCCGATTTTGATCGTTGAGTCACTGGGAAGCAACGAAATGGACTGTTGGAGATGAAGTGACCCTGAAACAGCTCGAGTTAATACGTGAACCAGCCCGCTTTCTTCTGAGACCACGTACACACAATCGTTGAACGGATGTGCGGTTAGATGTCGGGGTCCATGGTCTCCCTCAAATTGCAGAAAAGGGGTTGCAGCAGGGATAATGCGAGACGTCGACGGATCGAAGTCATAGACATATATCCTATTTAAGCCACGGTCTGCCACGTAAAGGCTTTTGTTGTCGGCAGAAAACGCGAGGCCATGTGCACGTGACTTTGACGAGCCAAAATCTGATTCCGGAACGCCATGCTTGATGTTACTAATAACATCGCCAATCGCCCCGTCTTCTCGGATTCGATATGTGACGACATTTCCCTCGTAAAAATTGACGAGCGCGAGAGTGTTACCTGTAGCATCGGTGCCTATTTCCGTGGGCATATCGCCGAGGGAATCTACGCTGTTGAGCTTTTTCAGCGCGCCCGTCTCAGGGCAAATTGAATAGGACGTGAGGCCCGCTCGCGGTGCCCCAGGGAAGGGCCAGCTCCGGGTACTTATGCCGCCGTTGAACTCAGTCGCATATAGGTATCGCCCGTCGGGCGTTGTGGCCAAATCAGTCGCTGAACATACCGTCTCTGCGACCAAGCCCAATGGAGTAAAAGACCGGGCATCGCCCTCGACTCGCCACGCATATATGCCGCGAGAGAATCCGAGCGTTCCTCTCGCGGCGACGTAGTTCCAACCACCGACGTATAAATATTGAGCCATATTGACCTGTTTTGTAAATATTCAAACTTCCTCGCGACTTGGTTACCGGATGCGTTCATGAGAAGACTGAGTGTTCATCAACGTGTACCTCTAGAAGACTTTCTATATTCCTTTGCGTATCGACGGAAAAATATCGGTTCGCGTCCATTCGAGGCACCTGATAGAGCTACCCAATGCGATGATTGGTAATCGGAGTCGGTGCAGCTCGGCTAGTCACTGATGAAAAGGGCATTGGAACGTCGTGCTAGAAAAAGTGACGAATCCCGATCCCGAACGCATTCGGATCTGCGCCGACGGTCGAAGGTGCAATGGCAATTGCACCGCCGAAGAGAGAGAAGTTACCGGTAGAGTTGTTCCAGACACGACCGTAGTCAGCATACACGAATGTGCTCTTTGAAAGTGGATGTTTGTACGAGATGCCAAACACCGTCCCTCGCCCCACTTCGCCCGTTGGATTGTCTTGAGCGAGGCGCTGCACCTGAACTTGCAAGGTGTCTATTCCAATCTGTACACCAGCACCCAGCCAGGCGTCCCAGGCGCTTACAGGCGTGCCTTCTTTCCAATATCCTCCAGACGCTTCAAAGATGCCAAACTTGTATCTTCCGCCAAACAGATAGTCCCAGCGATCAGAGGTTGAACCGGTAAATGCAGGTGGGGAGCCCGCGATATTGGCGAACGTCGCTCGCTGATATGACGCGGCGAGCGTCAGGTTTTGCTTTTCAAAGACGCCGCTTACCCCGAACAGACGCCCCGCATTCGTCGGAGGGTTGCCTATGCCTCCCGGACTTTGGTCTCCGAGACTGTAGGTCAAGTGTACGGTTAATCCGTACAGATTTGGGCTGATGTAAAAAACAGCGTTACTGACCCGACCGAAATGCTCAACGCCGCCAAGACCAATCACTGTGTTGGCGTTACCGAGCGATTGCAATTGAAAGATATCAGCTTTCACCCACGCATAGTAGGAGGGTGAGAAGTCGCGTCCGACGACCAACGTTCCAAATGTGTTGCTATTAAGCCCAACGATTGCTCGTCGATCGAAGCCGGTGCCAGGTAATCCATTAGGAGCCGCTGGAGTAGCGCTCGAGTAGTTCCCAGAGTAAGAGGAGGCGGCACCTGTGTTAATAGCAAAGCTCGACTGCAGGTCGAAGATCGCTGCAAGGCCGCCACCAAGGTCTTCCCTTCCTTTAAAGCCGAAGAAGTTCGGTCCGTCCAACCCCGAGGTCTGTGAAAATGAATGCGCACCACCGCCATTGTCAATATACGCTAGCCCGGCGTCGAGCATTCCGTAGAGAAGGACGTATGATTCAGCTTTGGCGGGCGTGCTTGCAAGCACAAGCAGCGTCACTGAAGCAGTCGCGAGGTGTCGGAACTTTCGTCGGCAAGGGCGTCGCCGGGAAGTATGAATGTCTCGTGTCATATGTATTTGGTATGTACAACTATTAAAGTGAAGGTTGGTGGTGGTGCGAAGGTGGACGGTTGCCCGGTATTGAAGGCCAGTATTGCAATGAATTTATTCGATGTACAGCTACTGTTTGTTTTCGACTCGAAACCAAATAGAACAGGAAAAACGTTCGCTTGGCGGATTTCTCGGGAAGTGGTTCATCCAAACCAGGCGGCTCCGCCTTCAGTTGAATCGGTGGGCAAAAAAGCGAAGCGCGCCATAATCCCACCTCGGATTCCCCCCGCGTCACAATGGTTGTCGCCTGGATAAAATTGGAATCTGGGGGCGATAAAGAGAGAACAAGTTGGCGCGTTACGGAAAGACATTCAAGGACAGGGCAGTGGCGCGGTTGCTGCCGCCGGAGAGCGCATCAGTGGAAGAGGTTGCGCGAGAGATCGGTGTGGGCGCGCAGACGCTGGAGCGCTGGCGCAGTGATGCGCTGTCCAGGCCCGCTCGCGAGCGGGCCTGGACAGCGGCCGCGCGTTTCGAAGCGGTGTTGAGCACGGCAGCGATGGACGAGACGGCCCGCAATGCGTGGTGCCGCGAGCATGGCGTGTATCCGCAGGTTCTGGCGCAGTGGCGGCAAGCGGCCACGCAGGCGCTGGCCGAGCCCGAAGGGGCCCGTGCGAGTCCACAGCAGACGAAGCAGGACCAGCGTCGCATCAAGGAACTGGAACGCGAACTGCGGCGCAAGGAGAAAGCACTGGCCGAGGCAGCCGCATTGCTGGTTCTTTCAAAAAAACTCGGGGCGATCTTCAACACGGACAAGGGCGAGGACGAATGATCGGCCTCGAAGATCGCCAGTTCCTGGCCCGGGAAATCGATTCGGCAAGACTGGCTGGCGCACGGTTGCGCCTGGCCTGCGAGGTGGCCGGAATCGACGTGCGTACCCTGCAGCGCTGGAGGGCCAATCAAGGGCTCGTCACTGGCGACGCCAGGCCCGGCGCGATGCGCCTGCTGCCCGCGCACACCCTGAGCCCGCAGGAGCGGGAAAACGTGCTGCGCGTAGCCAGCGAGCCGCGCTTTGCCGACATGCCACCGGCGCGCATCGTGCCGATGCTGGCTGACGAAGGCGTGTATATCGCCAGCGAATCGACCTTTGCACGCGTGCTGCGCGAGCATGGGCAGATGAGGCGCCGTGGCCGTGCCAGAACTCCTTCGAGCGGCCGGCCGCCGACCACGCACGTTGCAACCGCGCCGCGCCAGGTGTGGTGCTGGGACATGACCTATTTGCCGGCAACGGTCACAGGGCGATGGTTCCACCTGTACCTGATTCTGGACCTGTACAGCCGCAAGATTGTCGGCTGGGAGGTGCACGACAGCGACGCGGCCGAACACGCTGCTCATCTCGTACGTCGTACGGCGCTCTCCGAAGGCATTGCCGCCCTTGAGGCCCGGCCGGTGCTGCACGGCGATAACGGGGCGACGCTGAAGGCCACGACCGTGCTGGCGATGCTGCACTGGCTGGGCATCAAGCCGTCGTACTCGCGCCCCCGGGTCAGCGACGACAACGCCTATGCCGAGGCGCTGTTCCGAACCGCGAAGTACCGGCCGGAGTTTCCGGTCACAGGCTTCGAGGACCTGAACGCTGCTCGCACCTGGGCTGCCGGCTTCGTGCAGTGGTACAACTTCGAGCATCGTCATAGTGGCATCCGCTACGTGACGCCTGCGCAGCGTCACGCCGGTGACGATCGTGCGCTTCTCGCCGCTCGGCATGCACTGTACGAGAGGGCCCGCGAGCGCAATCCGGCCCGCTGGTCGCGCCACACGCGCAACTGGACACCGGTTGGTGCCGTGACGCTTAACCCCGAACGCGACTCAGTCGTCGAGATGGCGTCGATCAGCGCAAATAAACAGCCTCTGGCTGCATGAGTGAGGCGACAACTTGCTTGACGCGCGCCGGATTATCGGCGGACATTCTTACTCAATGGGGTTCGATAAGACCCGGCCGCGACCAGGTCGTGTGAAATTTTGCGCGGAAAACGGATTTTCCCACGCCTTGAAGGCTCAAGTGACTAATGGCGGCTAGGCAGATTGAAGCGAATGACAATCGTTAGCAGATGAGCGCTCATCCAATAGACTACGGATTGTGTCATAGTTGAAGCGTGGCGAAATCAACTCCAGAAAGTCGAGAGCAGATCTCGTAAGGTACGATTCCCGCCTGAGTAAAAGGCTGCTTACTAGAGGGCTGAACAGTTGCCGTAAGTCGCGCGCGCGTAGCAAGGTGTCGGTCGTTTCGGAATAGGCAATGGCGGGAATGATAGCTACGCCCAGTCCCGCAGATGCATAGCTCTTCATGACCTCTGCGTCACGAGCCTCGAGAACATAGTCGACGGATAGGCCTGCGTCACGGAACTTTCGATCAACTTCCTCCATACTCGCGGCATTCGCAATGATCGGATACTTAGCCAGTTCTTCTAGCGTGACGCAGTCCGCAGTAAGGATGGCGTGTCCCGGCTTCGCCACCACAACTTGACTAAGTTCGAGAAACGGTTGGGAAACGATGTCGACGTCGCACGGAACCGACGATTCCAGGGAGATTCCGAAATCTGCTTTCCCAGCGAGTACGGACTTTCTGACCGAGGAAACAGTTCCCTGAAGAAGATTAAATTGGGCCAGCGGGAAACGCTTTCTAAACTCGGCGATAGCTTCCAAAAGTACGTATCGCGCATGAGTGTAGGTCGTGGCGATTACGACCTTGCCTCGTCCTTCAGTACGAGCGTCCTCCGAGATTTTTCGAATATTTTTGGCTGCATTCAATGCGGTCCGAGACCACCGAAGAACCTTCTCTCCACTTCGTGTGAGACCAACGAACTTCGCACCGGCTCTCAAGAAGAGGGCAAATCCCAGTTCTGCTTCAAAAAGCCGCAATTGTTTGCTTATTGCCGGAGGAGTGGCATGGAGTGTAGCTGCCGCGCGCGCCACATTGAAGTCGCAGTCCACCGTGGTTATAAAGCATTGCATCTGGCGAAGCTTCATTGTAGTCACGCCGGTAGTTAGTCATTGGAGCGCTGTCGGGCGAGCCATCTGATCCTCACGGGAGCGAAACTTGCCGCAGAAGAGCAGGAGAATGGAACTCAGAAATGCGACCGACATGATAATTAAGAGACCAACGGTGTAGGACCCCGTCCAATCTTTGACTGTACCCATTAGAGTGGGTGCAAGAATTCCAGAGATGGAGCCGACTCCATTGATTATGCCCAGCCCTGCCGCTGCTTCCGTTCCAGACAGCATCTGTGTAGGAATAGCCCAGAAGACCGGTGAGAAGGCGTAGACGCCACCAAAAGTCAAACTAAGACCGAGCAAGCCTGCGACAGGGTGATGACTGGTGAGGTAGCAAGCGCAGCCAATGAGAGCGACGAACACCGCCGTGACGGCGTGGAAAAGGCGCTCACCTGACTTATCGGAGCTATATCCCCACAGCAGCATGAAAATTGCTCCGACTGCGAAAGGTACACCTGCCAACATTGCGGCGACGGTTCCGCTAAGACCAAAGCCTTGAATAATTTTAGGTAGGAAGAAGATGAGCCCAAATGGGAGGCACGACACGCCAAAATAGACAGCCGTAAAGAGTGCGATGCGCGGGCTCATCCACGATCGCCTTTGAGTTTGAATGCGCGGCTGACGCTGATTGTTCTCCTCATCCAACTGGCGCCTAATCCAACGCTGCTCCTCTGGACTGAGCCAGCGGCTCTCTTCCACTCGCGCAGGGAGGGCGAAGAGAACAACCATGGCAAGAAGGCACGAGGGCAGTGCTTCAAACACGAATATGTTCTGCCAACCTGTTAGGCCGAGGAGTCCATGCATGTGTAAAAGAAACGCCGAAATCTGCGCCGCGATCAATGCCGCAAGTGGGTGAGTCACAAGCAGTAGGCTGAGTACACGGCCGCGATACTTCTCCGGAAACCATGTCCCTGCGATGAAGACGACGGTCGGCGCGAATCCGGCTTCTGCGGCACCCATGGCCAAGCGGATGACGTAGAAGGTGCCGGGCGTTTTCACGAGGGCAAGTGATGCGCCAAGGACGCCCCAAATGAACATCGTCAGCGCGATCCAAAAACGGGCACCCAGCTTAACGAGGGCCAGGTTGGACGGGGCACCCATCAACATATAGGTTAGGAAGAAAATTCCGGAGCCAAATCCGAACTGGGCGCCGGTAAACTTGAGTTCGCGAGTCATTTCGAGACCGGCATAGGCCACATTCATCTGACTGAACGCCTGTAACACCGAACCCAGCGCCAGGATTGGGACTACCCACCACATCAGTTTTCGAATCGTGCGGGATTCAATGGTCATCAACGTCTCCGGAAGGTATTAGGTCGTCGTGGATGCGCCTCCACGAGCGAACATTTTTCAGCCAAGGTAGCCCCTTACTTCTATTATGGGAAGTGGCGAAATTTCGATACGATCCATCGCGCACACCGATAGGTGCGGTTGTCCCGCAGCAGATGTCTATCCCCAAGAGGACGCAGGCGACACACAACCGGGCCTCGGGGGCTCAAATGAGGGAAAGCACTTAGCCGTGGGTGGTCATTTGACCAGGTGACCCCAATTTACCAGTTCGCGGGACGTCATTATTCTGAAGTTGACGACAATTGTGAGTAGGCGAAAAACTTGGCAGTCGCGACGCGGGACGCGTCCCGCAAAGTGACGTGCGAGCGCTTCTTGATGTAAGAAAAATGACAGTGTTACAAGGGGGGTGCGGACAAAATCATGGACTACCGGAGGTAGTCCATGTACTCGTACGAAGACCGCATTCAAGCGGTTCGGCTTTATCTGAAGTTGGGAAAACGCATCAGGGCGACTATCAGACAGCTGGGTTACCCGACCAAGAATTCTCTGAAAGGCTGGCATCGCGAATACGAACAGTGTCATGATTTGCGGATCGGCTATGTTCGTGCCGCGCAGAGGTATTCGGCCGAACAGAAGCAGGCTGCCGTCGATCACTATCTGAACCATGACCGATGTGCTGCCGCAACCCTGAGAGCTCTGGGCTATCCGAGTCGTGGGACGCTTGCCGCCTAGATCGAAGAACTGTGCCCCCAGATCGGAAAGCGTATTGTTGGTAGAGTGGCTGGCAGCGTTGCGAGATGAGCTAACGTCAAGAGTGGTGTATGAACATTTTGATGGCGGTCGATTTCAAGCGGCGAGTTTCTGCTGAACCGGTCGATCGTCTTGCACCGGTTCGCCGTCCTTGAAGGCCACACCCTCGAGCAACAGCTTGATCTTTTCCGGGCCGTTGATACGGCGCCAAGTTTTCTCGGCTTCCTCAATCAGCTTGAATGCCAGGCCGAGGAAGGTAGGTCGCGACACGCAGTTACGCGTACGTGTCGTACGGTGGCGCACCGTCGCGAACGTCGATTCAATCGCGTTGGTGGTACGCAGATGCTGCCAATGTTCGGCGGGGAACTCGTAGAAGGCCAGCAAGCTCTCTCGGTCCTTCTTCAGCGTCTCCGCCGCCTTCGGATATTTGGCCGCATAGATCGACACGAAACGATCGAACGCGGCATGGGCTTCGGCACGCGTCGCGGCCATCCAGATCGATTGCATGTCGGCCTTCGCGCGCGCCTGCTGCGACTTGGGCAGCGCGTTGAGCACGTTGCCCATCTTGTGAAACCAACAGCGCTGACCACGCGTTGTCGGAAACACTTCCTCCAGCGCCGCCCAGAAGCCCATCGCGCCGTCGCCGACCGCCAGCCGTGGACCCGCCTTCAGACCGCGCTTTTTCAGGTCGAGCAACAGTTCCAGCCACGATGCTTTCGTCTCGCGATACCCATCGCCGATCGCCACGCGCTCTTTGCTCCCATCCGGCCTCACGCCGATGATCACGAGCAAGCATTGACCGTCCGAGTTCTCGCTGCGCAGCCCGGTGTGAATGCCGTCCACCCACCAGTACACATAGTGTGATTCCGACAAGTCCCGCTTGCTCCAGGCCGCATGATCTTCAGCCCATTGCGCCTTCAGCCGACTCACCACGTTGGCCGACAAGCCCTTGGCGTCATCGCCCACGAGCACCTTTAACGCTTCGCCCATGTCGCCCGTCGAAATACCCTTCAGATACAGCCACGGCAGGGCTGCGCTTACGCGGGGCGACTTCCTCACGTACGGCGGCACGATCGTCGAGTTGAACTTCACGCCGAATCCTGATCGATCACGCACCTTCGGTACCTTCACCTGAATCGGCCCGGCCGCCGTCAACACATCGCGTTCCGGCAAGTAGCCGTTGCGGACCACCGCGCGCTGTCCATGCATGGTCTTGACGTTCGCGAACCGCTCCATCAGCTCTGCCAGCTCCGCTTCAATCGCTTGTTGAATCACTTGCCGTGCCCCTTGACGAACCAAATCGTCCAGCCCCAGGCCGGCGCCCAATAGACCGACAACTGCTTTTTCCGTATCCTTGCTCATGGTGGATGGTTTGTTGTTTGCTGGTTTCCGACTTCGACAATCAGATTCTCAGCTGAAACCTCCACCGCCTTCAACTTCCCGCCTCAACTCCCCCGTACACCAGATTCGACTTTAGCTCTTGCGAGATCGCGGGAGGCCAAGCAGGCGGCGGTCATCGAACTCTGCACCAGAGAGGAAAGCGCACGCGTAGTTGCCCAGAAAGCTGGCGTGAGCAGGCCGATGCTATACAACTGGAAGAACCAGCTACTCGGCCGGGAGGTCCTGCATCCATGAAGCGCAAGAAGAAGCCAGCACCAGACCATGAGCGTGCGGAGCTGGAGCAGCAGGTCGAATCGCTTCGACGCGACATACGGAAGTTGGAGCTCGAGCGCGACATCCTCAAGAAGGCGAACGAACTGGTAAAAAAAGGAATGGGCATCGACCCGCAACTCCTGAGCAACCAGGAGAAGACGATGCTGGTTGATGCCCTGAAGCAAACCTATGCGTTGCCGGAATTGCTAGCCGTCCTGGGGCTTGCGCGCAGCTCCTACTTCTATCACCGTGCACGTCTGCTTGTCGCTGACAGGTATGCGGCTGCGCGTCGCGTCATGGCAGACATCTTCGAGCGCAATCACCGCTGCTACGGCTGCCGTCGAATCCGCGCGGCATTGATCAGGCAACAGGTCTTCATCTCGGAGAAGGTGGTGCGACGTTTGATGCGACAGGAAGGTCTGACCGCTGCCACGGCCAGACGACGTCGCTACGGCACCTATCGTGGAGAAATAAGTCCCGCGCCGGAGAATCTCATCAATCGTGATTTCCGTGCAGCCGCCCCGAATCAGAAATGGCTGACCGACATTACCGAATTCCAGATCCCGGCTGGCAAGGTATATCTGTCGCCGGTGATCGACTGCTTCGACGGTCTCGTCGTGAGCTGGTCAATCGGCACGCGGCCAGATGCTGAACTCGTCAATATCATGCTGGATTCAGCCATCGAGTCGGTGGCTGATTGTGATGAGCGGCCTGTGGTCCACTCCGACCGCGGTGCGCACTATCGTTGGCCGGGATGGCTATCCAGGATGCACGATGCCAGGCTCACGCGCTCTATGTCACGCAAAGGATGCTCGCCTGACAATGCAGCCTGCGAAGGCTTCTTCGGGCGGCTCAAGACGGAGCTGTTTTATCCTCGTGACTGGCGGGCGACGACCGTTGAACACTTCATTGAGGTCCTCGACTCTTACATCCGCTGGTACAACGCAACGCGGATCAAGGTCTCGCTCAGCTCTCTCAGCCCCCTCGAATACCGGCAAAGTCTCGGAATTGCGGCATAAACCAGTCCAAGATTTTAGCCGCACCCCCAAGCGCACGCGCAAACGGGAATTTCTCAATGAGATGCGACGTGTTGTGCCCTGATTGAAGCTGATTGCGCTGATTGAGCGGCACTATCCCATGGGCGACACCGGTCGGCCGCCGTTCCGATTGCAACGATGCTGCAAGGTTGATCGCGTTGAAAAGGCCATGGTCCAAGACGCACTCGCACGCCTTGGAAAACGTTCGTCGGGCGGATTGTTAGATAGCCGGGGAGAACTAGGGCGTTTTGTTGATCATGTTTCGAGGGTTACCCTTGATAAATTCAGCGATGTTGTCGATCAACTGGTCCGCGAGCGTCTGAATGGCCTCCTCACTTGCCCACGCAACGTGAGGGGTCAAGATGAAGTTGGGACGATCGAGAACTGCCGTAAAGGGGTGGTCTTCAGGCAGTGGTTCTTCAGTGACGACGTCGAAACCGGCCCCCGAAATCTGGTTCGACAACAAGGCGCGGACCAATGATGGCTCGTTGACAAGTCCGCCGCGCGCAGTATTGATAAGAATGGGTCTGCGTTTCATCTGCGCGAACTCCTCATCCGCGATCAGATCGCGGGTCGAGTCGATAAGTGGGCAATGCAGCGTGATGATGTCGGAATCCTGCAGCACCTGCTCAAAAGGTGTGTAGAGGGGCCCCATGTCAGTTCGACCCTTGTATGCAGAAAACAGAACGCGTAGGCCCAATGCACGGGCGATACTCGCTGTAGCAAGACCGAGTGCACCATCGCCTACGATACCGATGGTCGACGCGGCGAGATTGCGGATCGGAAAATCAAAAAAACAGAACTGTCCGGATTTGGCCCAGCGACCGACACGCACTGCGTCGCGATAGGCCACGAGGCTGCGGCGTAGCGCAAAAATCAAGGCGAAGGTATGTTCAGGGACGGTATGTGTCGCGTAGTTTCGAACGTTGCACACGGCAATATTGCGATCGGTACATGTCTGCAAATCGACATTGTCTGACCCAGTGGCCGCAATCGCCACAAGCTTGAGCTTTTCGGCTGCGGAAAGGTCGGCCGCGCTCAGTTTCACCTTGTTCGTTATCACGATATCGGCATCACGAATTCTTTGACCGATCTCATCGCCCGATGTCCGGTCGAACAGCTGTAGTTCGTGCGCAAACGGAAGCTCTTTCAGCCTGATGGATGGCGGAATGGTCGCGCGATCGAGGAACACAATCTTTAATGGGGATGTCGGGTTCGACATTGGCAATTCCTTGATGTTGTCGTCATTGACTAAGGATCAGATGCACCAACGAGCGGGTATCGGCATCGCGATTGCCCCAAAGCTCGCCTATGCCCCCGAACACGGTACACAGTTAGGGGCTCACAACCTTCGACATCTCTCACGCCACTTGTAGGCAGCGTTGCTGTGAAAGTACACGTAATTGTCGTGTTCCGCGTTCGCTTTTCTCGAACTGGTTTCGCCGTGTTTGGACCGCGCAACATACGCCGAATCCTCGACGATCGTCCGCGACGGCGCGATCAATTTTCACCCTCAGCTTTCCACCTTGATGACGCCGCGCCTGACCTGATCGGTTTCAATAGACTTGAACAGCGCCTTAAAGTTACCCTCGCCGAAACCATCGTCCCCTTTACGCTGGATGAATTCGAAGAAGACGGGGCCAAGAACCGGCTTGGAGAAAATCTGCAACAGAAGACGCGGGGTGGCCATTTTCGACCTTGCCATCCAACAGAATCCCGCGCGCCCGAAGTTCCGTGACCGGTTCACCGTGATCGGGAATTCGATCGTCGAGCGCCTCGTAGTAGAACTTGTTTGGCGCGTCCATAAGCGAGACGCCGGATGCTTTAAGGCGATCGATAACTGACAACAGGTCGTCGGCCAGCAGCGCGATATGCTGAATCCCCTCGCCGTTAAATGCCATCAGGAACTCTTCGATCTGGCCACCGCCCTTCGCCGATTCTTCGTTAAGAGGAATTCGGATCTTTCCATCCGGTGCCGTCATCGCGCGCGATGTGAGGCCGGTGTATTCGCCCGAAATGTCAAAGTAGCGAATTTCGCGGAAATTAAACAATTTTTCGTAAAAGGCCGCCCAGTGCGCCATTCTCCCGCGGTAGACGTTATGCGTAAGATGATCCACCAAACGAAGCCCAAGTCCCGTGGGATGTTCGTCCACGCCATCGACGAGCTCAAAATCAATATCGTAAATTGCCTTGCCGCTTTCGAACCGATCAATAAGGTAGATCGGTGCGCCCGCAATCCCCTTGATGGCCGGCAATTTGAGCTCCATGGGGCCGGTCGCAATCTCGATCGGCTCGGCCCCAAGCGAAAGCGCGCGGGCATATGCGGCGTGCGAATCCTTGACGCGAAACGCCAATCCACACGCACTGGGTCCATGCTCTGCAGCAAAATATGCGGCGTGACTGTTGGGTTCGCGGTTGATAATGAAGTTGATCTCACCCTGCCGGTACAGCACAACGTCCTTAGAGCGATGTTTCGCGAACAGCGTAAATCCCATTGCTTCAAATAGCGGCTCCAATACTCCAGGTTCGGGCGACGCGAATTCTACAAACTCAAAGCCCATTAGCCCCATCGGGTTTTCAAAAAGATCGCTCATGGAATATCTCAATCAGTTGAGGAAAACGACGTTACGCGAAGAATCCACGAAGCCGGCAGTCGCCGCCGCCGTGCTCCAGCATTTCCCCGCGTATCCTATTCAAGCGCGTCAACGAGACTGGGGACCAATTCGAACAGATCGCCGACCAGACCGTAATCCGCGACGCTGAAAATCGGCGCTTCCGGGTCTTTGTTGATTGCAACGATGACCTTCGAGTCCTTCATCCCGGCCAGATGCTGGATCGCGCCCGAGATGCCGACAGCCACATACAGTTGCGGCGCGACGATCTTGCCCGTCTGACCGACCTGATAGTCGTTCGGCACGTAGCCGGCGTCGACGGCGGCGCGCGACGCGCCCATCGCTGCGTTGAGCTTGTCGGCAAGCGGCTCCAGCATCTTCGTGTAGTTCTCGCCGCTGCCCAGACCGCGGCCACCCGACACGATGATCGATGCCGACGTCAGTTCCGGACGGTCCAGCTTCGTCACTTCACGGCTCACGAACTGCGAGATGCCTTGATCTGCCGCTGCTTCGATCTTTTCGACCGATGCGCTACCGCCTTCTGCCGCGACCGGGTCGAAACCCGTCGAGCGCACCGTGACCACCTTGATCGGATCAGCCGACAGCACGATCGCGATCGCGTTGCCCGCGTAGATCGGGCGCTCAAACGTGTCGGCGGAATCGGCTGCCGTGATGTCGCTGATCTGCGCAACGTCCAGCTTCGCCGCGACGCGCGGGGCGATGTTCTTGCCGTAGGCCGTCGCCGGCGCCAGGATGTGCGAGTAGTCCTTGGCGATGTTCAGCACCGTCGCTTCGACGTTTTCCGCGAGACCCGCTTCAAGTTGCGGCGCATCGGCCAACAGAACCTTCGAAACGCCCGCAACCTTGGCCGCCGCTTCCGCTGCAGCCTGCGCGTTGTGACCGGCGATCAGCACATGAATATCGCCACCGATCTTCTGCGCGGCAGCCACGGTGTTCAGCGTCTCCGCCTTCAGCGATGCATTGTCGTGTTCGGCAATTACCAGAATCGTCATTTCGTCCGTCTCCTGCGTTGTCCTTAGATCACCTTGGCTTCGGTCTTGAGCTTCTCGACCAGCGTCTTCACGTCGGCGACCTTCACGCCTGCGCTGCGCCTGGGCGGCTCACTTACTTTCAGCGTCTTCAGACGCGGCGTGACATCGACGCCCAGGTCTTCAGGCTTCACGATTTCAAGCGGCTTCTTCTTCGCCTTCATGATGTTGGGCAGCGTCACATAGCGCGGCTCGTTCAGGCGCAGATCGGTCGTGATGACCGCGGGTAGGTTGAGCGACAGCGTTTCAGCCCCGCCATCCACTTCACGCGACACCGTCGCACGGCCGTCGGCAATAACAATCTTCGACGCAAACGTCGCCTGCGGCAGACCCGTCAAAGCAGCCAGCATCTGGCCGGTCTGGTTCGAATCGTCGTCGATGGCCTGCTTGCCGAGGATCACCAGCTGAGGCTGTTCCTTGTCGACCAGCGCCTTCAGCAGCTTCGCGACCGCCAGCGGCTGCAAGTCCTCAGAAGACTCGATCAGGATGGCGCGATCCGCGCCGATCGCTAGCGCCGTGCGCAGCGTTTCCTGACATTGCGTGACACCCGCCGACACCGCGATCACTTCCGTCGCCACGCCTGCTTCCTTCAGGCGCACGGCTTCTTCAACCGAAATCTCGTCGAACGGGTTCATCGACATCTTCACATTCGCAATGTCGACATCCGTGTTGTCCGACTTCACGCGGACCGTCACGTTGTAATCAACCACTCTCTTCACGGCCACAAGTATCTTTGACATGTCACTCCACTCATTGCGGGAGACGCTCGAAGTCGCACACATATTAACTTCAGCGATGCGACGTCCGGCATACGAGCGCACCGCTGCCGATGCGAGAATTTGCTCAAATCCGCGGGACGCCTGCCGCTTCGCGATCCTTATCGAAGGGTCCAAACTGTCTATCCTCAACACGCGGAGCGTCGGTCGACGAGCCGTGCCTGACCGACTTCCCATGCATGCGCATGTCGTCTACTCCCGACCTTAAGATTTTCATAGCGACGGGGTTTCGCCGGCTCGCCGGGCCTTCAGGCCAGCTACCGTATCGTGCGTGCCGGAAACGACCTCACGCGCAGCTTGCGCCATCAACCCACTATCATTCGCGATGCTGATGAACTGGAATCCCATTTCAATCATGCGGGCTGAGTACTGAGCGGAACCAGTGTGGATTCCAGCAAACTTTCCACGCTTTCTCGTCTGACTCACAAGATTCTCGTAGATTGAAAGGAACTCATCCTCCTCGCGATCTAGTGCCGGTAGTTTGCCCAGTGAAAACGCAAGGTCACCTGGACCAACATAAATACCTCCGATTCCTGGCGTATCGAGAATGGCCTCAATGTTGTCGACCGCCTCACGGGTCTCGATCATTGGAAGCACCAGCAATTGATCGTTCGCGATGGTTTGATATCTGCTGGCAACCCCGTATGCCGCCGCTCGGATCGGGCCGTTACTTCGCTTGCCCATGGGCGGATACAGGCACGCGGCAGCGAGGGCTTTCGCATTATTTTCGGTGTTGATCATTGGGCAGATCACACCCCATGCGCCTGCGTCAAGCACCTTCCCGATAATGCCCGGCTCATTCCATGGGACGCGCACCATAGGAGTCACCGGGTGTGCGCCAATGGCCTGAAAGCACGCAACCAGCGACTGATAGTCCTGGACGCCGTGTTGCATATCGACGGTGATGCTATGCCAGCCGCATTGCGCCATCACTTCGGCTGAGAATCCGGAAGGGATAGCCAGCCATCCATTAAGGCAGTACTCTCCCCGCTGCAGCCGATTCTTAACTTCGTTATCCATGGCAATACTCCTGTGCAGTAACGTTGCCTCGAGTGTCACCAAGATTGACACGGCGGCCGGCCGAAGCCGGGAGGGCGAGTCGGAACGGATGCGTACGAGGTAAGAAGATCATGGCCGCATAGCCATACCTAATGCTGCGAAAACGCGGCCTAAGCATTGATCCAAATTCATGAGAATCCGCTGATCCAGGAGCTCGGTAAAACCTTGCGCTCGGATCATGGGATGAATGTTTTTCAGCCGCGAGGGGCCGCGAAATGTCGCTTCTCCTGAAACTTTTCTGCCGATGCTCCCGCGCTGAGGGCGTCTGACACACATGGCGTCTTGATACCGATCGTCGGGTAAGCCAACCGCGTCCCACAGCAGGTGAACTACTGATTACAAGGTATCTCTTTCAGCGCTCGATGGGAATTGGCCAAATTTCGATATGTCCTATCGTCAGAACCGATGGGTCAACGACTTTCGATCCGGCGGATTCATTTGCGACCTTGAGAGGGGCGTGTTCTTGACCTGCCCCCTCGTAGGGGATCGTGTCGAGGAAAGTCTTCGGCGATTCAAGTGCTCGATTGGCTGCTCGGCGAGCCGAAATTCCGTTAGCAGCGGTCGGCCTTTTGGACGCGCCTTTCACTCCAACCCTCGGCGAACTCATCGGCACCTCGCGGTCAGCAGACCCGGACAGACCCGCGCCCACTGCCTGCGAAGCGAGCGGCTTCTCAACGGCTCGACAAAGGCTTCGGTACCTTTCTATCGGTAAAACAGATACTTTCTGCCTACGCCTACGTTCAGATGAGAGCGCTTCGCGCGCAACTCCGTAAGGGTTTGCCAGTCATTCCTCAATCGGCCTTATCAGTGGGAGAATGAATAACTCACTGAAATGGAGATGGAACGATGCTTGACCGCCTGACGCTCGATCAGCTTCGGGCGCTCGTTGCCTCAGCGGAAGAGGGTAGTTTCTCGGGCGCCGGGAGGAAACTGCTTCGCGCGCAATCTGCCGTCAGCCAATCCGTACAGACGTTGGAGGACGAACTGCAGGTCCAACTTTTCGACCGTTCCGGAAAGTTTCCTGTTTTGTCAGACGCAGGTCGCGCGCTGATAGACGACGCCAGAATAGTGCTCGAGGGCGCCGAAGCCCTGCGTGCACGAGCCGCCGTTTTCGCATCAGACATCGAACCTGAAATCGCGCTCGCGGTCGAGCAGATGTTTCCGAGCAAGTTCCTGATGGAGACCTTGCGCGGGTTGGGCGAGGAATTCCCATCCGTGCGCGTCACTATTTACGCCGAAGCCCTCGGATCGCCCGAAAAGCGCCTTGAAGCTGGTGTTGCGCAGATAGGTATTTACCCGCCTTATAACGTAGGTCGCGGCGAATTCGAAAGTGAATTTCTAGCGGCAATACCAATTGTTCCCGTCGTTGCCGCCACACACCCCCTGGCGGCAGTCGAGGGCGCCATCTCAAATGCGCAGCTCAATCAACACTTGCAACTGGTGTTGACAGACCCAGAGCAGCGCATGCAGACGGTTGCACCCGGTGCGCCGCTAGGATCGCGCTACTGGCAATTCGCAGACCAGCGCACACGCCTCGATTATCTCCTTGGCGGCTTTGGTTGGTGCCATGTGCCGCTTCATTTTGTCGAGGAATATCTCGAGTCAGGCCAGCTCAAACGCATAGCGCTACAGCGGCTCGCTGGAGGTCATCTAAGCATTGGTCTGCATGTAATTCATCGGCGAAATTATCGATTGGGACGTGTCGCGCGATGGCTTATCGACGACTTGCGGGCGCGACTCGCGAGACATCCGGCCAAGGCAATAGATGAGCTAGGCACGGCCATCCCGGTCGGCATGGCGCCCCGCGGATCTGCGGGATGAATGATATTGCGCGCGCGATGCCAGTCGAGCGAGCCGGCACCCTTGTATATGGCCAAAACGTCTGTGACACGTCTTCGTTTTCCAATCGATGGGCCGGCACCGCGCGCGGACCATTGAACGGGTCTCGCAGATCGGAAGCTACTACAGCTAGCGGGAGCTTGCCTGTGCGCATGCGCAAAACAGACGCCCCCCCGGTGCGAATCGTTCGTACGGTCTCGCAGGCCGCCCTCTGACCGTCTTGCCACGCTATTGGCGAGCGTTGGTCATCGTGCGGCCACCCGAAGCGCACTCTCGAATCAACGAGCGAGTCCTCCCGCGTCAAAGGGCAATCAGTCGTTCCGCTTTCCCTACCATTCGCAAACTGGATACCGCAAGCGCTGCTGGTGCCGCTTATTTGCCTACGTATTTTCCCTGATGCTGATTCGGCAGACTACAAAGTTTGGGACGAGTCCGAGCGTTTTATCGGCGCAGAAGGGCAGGGTAAATGCCTAATTTTGCCCTCTGTTTGGCGACCTATCGACTTCGCAGATGAATCTCATCGAAATTATGCGCATAGCCATCGACGGGACCTTTAGTAAGCTGGGAAGCGTCGAGATTCGACACATTCCTTAGAACGACTCGGGCGCTTACTTGACCCGTACGGAGACAGTATCCATGCAGCCATTGCAGGATAGCGAACCCCATCTCGCTGACGGACATCTCGTGCCACAAGGCGAGCATGACGCAATGACATCGCCAGGTTGGTCGGCACACGTGCGGCTTACACTGCGACGTGCGACGTCGGTCCAGTCCCTGAGTGTTGGACTAATCGTAGTGCTTCTCGCCTTTATTACCGTCTACCCGATGATTATGCTCCTCTACGGGAGCCTGCATTCAACACCTCCGGGTATGGCCGGCAGCTTTAACCTTGATGGTTATGCGGCTGCGTTGAAGCAATCCAATCTGCTAATACTTGCGAATAGCGTTGGCATTGCAGTAGCCCAAACGTTGCCGTCAGTCTTCATGGCGATTCTCCTTGCATGGATCATTGCAAGGACCGATACCCCTGGGGGCCGAACGCTGGAAGTGTTGATTACTCTCCCGTTCTTCCTGCCTCCGATCCTGACCGCCATGGCGTGGGGCATGCTTGGCAATCCGCAGACGGGTCTAATCAACGAGGCTTGGCGATGGCTGACGGGCTCGTCGAGTCCACTTGTCAACGTCTACTCATACGGCGGTGTCGTTTGGCACCTGATGCAATACTCGACCGCCTTTCTGTTTCTATTTCTCGTTGATGCGTTTCGCGTCATGGATCCGTCTCTGGAGGAGGCGAGTCGCATGTGCGGAGGCGGTCATCGAAGCACCTTCTGGCGGATTACTTTGGGTGTGCTGCTGCCAGTGATAACCAGCTCTGCCATCCTTGCCTTCATACGCGGTATCGAGGCTTTCGAGTCCCCGGTATTTTTCGGTACGCCCGCTGGCGTTAAGGTCATTACGACCGAGATTTACGACTCGATCACTGGTCGGACTCCTCCAGACTACCAGTACGCGTCAGCGATTGGCTTCGTCATGCTTGCATTGATGATGTGCGTAGTGCTGCTGCAATGGAAGGTACTGCGTGGCAAGAACTTTCAAACCGTGACTGGCAAAGGGTTCCGACCGGCGACCATTAGTTTGGGACGTTGGAAGTGGCTGACGTTCGCGATCTGCGCAATATACTTCCTGGTTGCCGTGGTCCTTCCAATCGGACAATTGTTTATCGGATCGTTTTTTCAGTTCCTGGGATTCTATAGCCTCGATTCCCTGACTCTCGATCACTATCGCAGTGTCTTCGACAACGCAGACTTTTGGCGGTCATTCCGGAACACGATGTATCTGGGACTTGGCGGCGCCACGGCAACGATGTTCCTTGGATCGGTTATCGGATATATAACAGTTCGGACCCGTTGGCCGGGTCGTCAGGTAGTTGACGTCATTGCATGGATACCATGGATGTTGCCGGGTATCGTGCTCGGTGCGGGCTTCCTGTGGGCCTTTGCAATGTTGCCGGCTTGGATTCCGATTTACGGAACGATCTGGGCTCTTTTCCTTGCCTACCTGTCGTTGGGAACACCCGTTGCAGTGCGTCGTATGACAGAGGCTTACCGGCAGTTGTCCGTGGATCTCGAGGAGTGTTCCCGTGTGCATGGCGCAACATGGGCCCAGACGCTCGTACGTATCATGATCGCGTTGGCGTGGCCGTCTTTCGTGGTTGGTTGGGTTCTCGTGTTTTTCGGCATCATGCGGGAGCTGAGTGCCTCCATTCTCCTGTACTCCGTGGGCAACGAGGTGATGTCGGTAATGCTGTTGAAACTTTGGCTTAGCGGAAACGCGGAGGAAGTGTGCGTCATAGGCTTGTTGATGATCGTGCTTGTTATCGTATTTCGCTTGCTATTGCCGCAAATCGGCGGCCGATCGAAAGTCTGACTGGTTAGAACGACATGTCAAATATCACCCTTGAAAACGTTAGCCGTACCTTCGGCAACAATACCGTCGTCGATAATGTGACTCTTCGGGTTGAACCCGGCGAGTTCGTGACCTTACTTGGGCCATCGGGCTGTGGGAAAACCACGACCCTGCGTATGGTAGCTGGCCTTGAGCGTAATAGTGGAGGCGTAATCCGCATCGGTAAAATGGTCGCGAGCGATGCGGATCGGAAGATTTTCGTGCCTCCGGAAAAGCGCTCGATTGGGATGGTCTTCCAGTCATACGCGATATGGCCTCATATGACTGTGTTCGATAACGTGGCATATCCGTTAAAGATCCGCAGACGGCCAACTCCCGAGGTTCGCGAAAAGGTTGCTAAGGCACTTCGAATCGTAGAGATGGAGAGATTTTCCGATCGGCCCGCACCGGCGTTGTCTGGAGGACAGCAGCAGCGTATTGCAATCGCGCGCGCTTTGGTTTTCGAGCCCCAGGTGCTGCTTCTGGACGAGCCGATGAGTAACCTCGACACCCGGCTGAGAATGCAAATGGGTGACGATTTTCGAGAGTTACAACAGCGATTGAAAATCACAACCTTATACGTCACACACGACCAGTCAGAAGCGATGTCGCTATCTGACCGTGTTGCGGTAATGAGTTCGGGAAAAATCCTGCAGATAAGTCCACCAACCGATATATATCATCGTCCGACTAGCAAACAGGTTGCGGCGTTCTTCGGTTCGCCCAACATGCTGGAAGCCACCGCGCTGGCGTGTTCGCGAAGACAAGACGGGCTATTCACCGTACAGGTGAGAGGGTCCGGCTGGGAGGGCGCTTGCACTGCAGCCACTGACGTTTCAGTTGATGCGCAGGTTACCGTGATGATCCGGTCCGAGGATATGAGCCTCCATTCGCTCCCAACGAGTGGGGAATCAATTCGGTGGTCAGGTACGGTTAAGGAGTCGGTATTCCGTGGGCCGACGCGATCACTATCGGTCGTGAATGGCGAGCAGCGGATTCGCGTTGAGACTTCATCCCTGGCTAATCCGACCATAGGATCTGAGATAAATCTGTATGTGAAACCTGAAGTCGCATGGATCGTTAAGGCGTAAGAAGTCAGCGCGCACATTCCGTGAAATCAGGTGAAAGGCTCAGGTTCCTGTGAGTGACTCAGTATCGCATCGAGAAAGATGTGACAAGAGATATGTAAGGAGAACTACATGAAGTGCGTACGAAAACTGACGATGGCGGCCATCATCGGGTGTCTCGCAGGGACAGTTTGTGCCCAGGATGCACAGTGGGATTCCGTTGTCGCGGCAGCAAAGAAGGAGAAGACGCTGGTTTTCTATACTGGCTTGCTGTCCAGCAAATGTCTGGACCGCAACATTGACCGTTTTGGAAAGGAATACGGAATCACAGTCCAGACGTTCCGCGCACGCGGAGGCGAGTTGTTGGAGCGAATTCGAGTGGAGCAGGCGTCCAACCGCTTCATTGGCGATGTCGAATGGAATGGTCCGCCGGTGATTTTCTTGCAGGGTGAAAAAGGAGCACTAGAACCGCTCGGCCCGCTGCCGAACGTCTCAAATCTTTTACCAGACTACCACGCAGAAAAATATGCGGTTCCCGTTACCCGTAGCTCCATTGGGATGATTATCAATGATCGACTCGTCAAGCCAGGCGACGTTAAGAGCTGGAAAGACCTGACTGATGAGAAGTGGCGAGGCAAGATCGCGGTTGATCAGATGGATGTCTTGGGAGTAGGAAACATGTGGTTCGACGTCACCTATCAAAAGTTCGGTCAAGGCTTCCAGGAAGCATTCGCAAAGAATAAACCGCTGATAACCCGCGATTGGGGAGCGATGGAGCGTCGTGTTGCAAGTGGGGAATACCTTGCGTACGTTGGCATCGAGTCGTTCAACGGTCTTGTCGCTAAGGGCCTGCCTGTGCGGTGGATGGTGCCGGAGGAAGGGGCGCCCGCATACACTGCAAAACTGGCTATTCTGAAGAATGCACCACATCCAAATGCGGCACGAGTGTTTGTAAACTTTCTGCTGGGCACTGATTCGCAATTGCTATGTGCAAATGAGGCGATGGGGCCGGTTGTGAAAGGAGTACTGGAGAAGGTTGATCCGTCTATGCGACCCTATGTTGACGTCAAAAAGATGGGTGAACAGAGTCCTGACCCGGCAGTCGCAAGTAAGGCTGTCGATGTCGCTCGGCAGATATACTTAACACGTTAGCAGTGGGTGAGATTTTTAGTGTTCATTTTCCGTCGTATCGTCTAAATAGTACTACGAAGCATAAAGAAATGGTCCGCTTGTCGCGTACCGGGTTCTTGAGAAGCATAATTAGCTTGGAGATCAGAAATGAAAAAGTCGGTTGTTGGGCTGGCGATTGCTGGTTGCTTCGCGGGGCACGTATATGCGCAAGGTAGCGTCACGCTGTACGGAATAATCGATGCGGGATTGAATTTCGTGAACAACGATGGCGGAAAGCAGTTGTATCAATTTCAGAGCGCGGTATCGGGATCTCGCTGGGGGATTAAGGGCAAGGAAGATCTCGGCGGCGGGACCAGTGCCATCTTCCAGCTGGAGAGCGGGTTTAGTCCGTTCACCGGGAAATCCGGTCAAGGCGGCTTGCTCTTCGGGCGGCAGGCATATGTGGGCCTTACAAACGAGACCTTTGGCTCACTTACTTTTGGGCGGCAGTACGATCCCTTAGTCGATTTGGTTGGGCCGCTCACCTTCAATCAACATTACGGCGCGTTGTTTTCACACGTAAATGACATCGACAACTCGGATGATGCGTTCCGCGTAAGCAATGCAGTGAAATATGTTTCACCGAAATGGAACGGTTTCGTTGTAGAGGGCATGTATGCGTTCGGGGGTGTTGCTGGGCAGTTCCGTCAAAACAGTACTGTTTCTGGTGGTGCCAGCTACTCAGGCGGCGCACTCTCGTTAGCTGCCGCGTATTTCTACGCCCGTAATCCGGCGACGCAGTTTCCTGACGGGAATTTCCAGCCGAATACGGCAAACTTGCATGCCTCTACTACCGGGATCTTTGGATACGTCGGTAACCCGTCCAATATGCAAACCGTCGGTGCCAGTGCGGTGTATCATTTTCAATCCGCAGAGGTCGGGGGAGCATTCACAAACGCACGTTATGACGACGCGAACGGCGTGAGTGGGAATACGGTATGGTTTAACAGTTACGAGGTCTGGGGGCAATATTTCTTTACACCTACAATTATTGCGGGGCTTGGTTACAACTTCACGAACGGGCACGTTCACAGCACTGGCGATCGTCCGGAATATCATCAGGTCAACGCTGTCGCAGACTACTTCCTGTCCAAGCGTACAGATGTTTATGTGCTAGGAGTATTCCAGCAGGCGGCGAATGGTGCCAAAGCGGACATCTATCAGGTGTTCACCGGTCAATCCACGACAAATCGGCAGTTCCTGCTGCGAGTCGGCATGCGTCACAGGTTTTAATAGCTGGCCGGGGAGCGAACCGGTCAGTTCGACCGGTTGAACCGTCCCGAGGTTTTGTCGTCATCGGAGAATGCCAACATGAATGTTCCATCCCCTGCGTCCGAGATCCCGGCGCACTGTTATGATCCGCATCCACGAAGTCCGCGGATGCGGTTGCCATCGGGCGCTTGCGATACGCATGTTCACGTCATAGGGCCGCAAAGCCGTTACCCGTTTGTTGATGAGCGTCCGTTTACCCCAACCGACGCTCCGAAGGATACCCTATTTGCGCTTCATCGTGCTCTTGGATTTGACCGTTGTGTGATAGTGCAGTCGGGGATTCACGGCTTCGATAATAGTGCCGTCGAGGATGCTATCCGCTCTGCTAACGGGAATTATCTTGGGGTCGCTCTGGTAAAGCCTGAGGTAAGCGAGACGGAACTGGAACGCCTGGCGCTTGCCGGTTTTCGCGCTGTACGTTTCACATTCTCGACAAAGCAAATTGCGGCCCCAGTAGCTGATGTAGTTGCGCTCAGTGCGCGGCTCGCGAAGCACGGGATGCATCTCCAGGTTCAAGTGGACAGTTGCCTTCTTTCACAGCTGGGGCCGGTTCTGAAGAAAAGCGCGGTTACGGTAGTAATAGATCATATGGGACGCGTTCCCGCTGTGTCCGGACCGGATCACGAAGACATGCGAACCCTTCGAGCGCTCCTTAAGAATGATCTGTTCTACGTCAAGGTAAGTGGAATAGATCGCATCACCGCGGGCGGTGACTACCGGGACGGGATTGTGATTGCGCGTACGCTGACAGACCAGTTCGCGGACCGTTGCATTTGGGGTTCAGATTGGCCACACCTGGGCAATGACCACATCCCAGACGACGCTGGCCTGGTTGAAGCTCTCGAAGAGATCGCGCCGGTGGCATCGGATAGAGAACTCATCCTCGTGAGCAATCCGGCGCGCTTGTTCCGGTTCGAGGATCGGTAGCTCCTTTTTTTGATCTGCGTTGGGTAGCCACTTTTTCTGAACCAAGAAATGAAGAGGACGGCGTCAGTCGTTCTCTGCCGGATACGTTCGAGTTGCGTGGTACCGGTTATGCGAGATGTCCAGTGGCATCGGACTGTAACGGGGCGTAGTACGATCCGGTCCGTCTGCAGAACTGCACTCTGAAACCTATCCTGAAGGCAATCCCTTTGGCTCTTTTAGTGAAAGACAGGTCGCCGCCGCTGTGGTTGCTCGTGATGCTTGTTCTGAGCGGAACGATGGCAATGCACATGTTTGTGCCGGCGTTATCGGAGGCGGGGCGCGAGCTGGGCGCGAGTATGGGCGCAATGCAGCTCACGATTAGTCTTTACGTTTTTGGCCTCGCTGTTGGGCAACTGATCTATGGACCGTTGTCGGATTCATTTGGACGACGCCCGATGCTTATCATCGGATTGACTATGTATGCTGCGGCCGGAATCGCGGCTGCGTTATCAACTCGATCTGAGGTGCTTATCGCCACACGATTGGTCCAGGCGCTAGGAGGATGCGCGGGCATGGTGCTGGGGCGGGTGATCGTGCGCGACACAGCTGCAGGCGATATCGCCGTTCGCAGGCTCGCCCTGCTCAACCTTATCGCCGTGGCCGGGCCAGGCCTCGCTCCTTCTTTGGGCGGGTTGCTTGCAACGACGCTCGGGTGGCGAATGATTTTCGTTGGACTGGGAATTTTAGGCTTCGTCAATATTGTTTTGGTGAGATTCCTCTTGCCGGAAACTGCGAGGCCCACCTATGTCATGAATCGCGGCGTTCTGAAGAGAGACTACGCTCGCTTGCTGCGATCGCCGGCTTTCCTCGGATATGCAGTTGGCGGGGGATGTGCGACCAGCTCCACATATGCGTTTATTTGTACGCGATCCATTGACGACACCCCTCAGAGTAAGGGCGCGGTTCTCATGAGATGTGGTACAGGGCTCAGTCAGCGGAGATCGATGGGCATCTTCCAGGGCAAGAGCGCGTCGTAGTCGTCGACGGTCTGTGCCAGCGGGAGACGCTGTAACAGCCAGGTGAGATAGCGATACGGATCAATGCTGTTCGCCTTGCAGGTTTCGACCAGTGAGTAGAGATTGGCGCTCGCGTTTGCGCCATCGACGGTGTCAGCAAACAACCAGCCGCGGCGTCCCAGGCAGAACGGGCGAATGGAATTTTCGCAAGGGTTGTTCGATATGGGCCAGTTGCCGTCTTCAACGTAACGGATCAGCTTCGGCCACTGCCCGTGCAGATAGGTCAGCGCCTTGCCGAGCAGACTGTTGGGGACGACGCCAGGCGAGTGCTCAAGCATCAGCTTTTCGATAACATCGAGTACGCACGCGCTGTATCGTCGCCGCAATCGCTGTCGTCGCCCAGCCGTCCACGTCTGGCTTCGCGCTTCGGCCGCGAACAGTTTTCCGATCAGGCTGATGAAGCGTGTCGCGAGCAGATCGGGCGGGCGCGCTGCTTTGGGGACATTGTCTTCCGCCTTCACAAAGTACCGTCTTGCGTGCGTCCAGCATCCGAGGTGCACGAGCTGGTACTGTTCAGCGATGCCGTTGTAGGGTTCGTATCCATCGGTCATCAGGGCGGCACCTTTACGGACACCGGCAAACAGCCTGTCAGCCAGCCTGGCGCCACGACCAGGCGTATAGGTGAAGCAACGGATGGGGATGCCCGAACCGGTCATCTGCGCCCACAGATAGCTTTTCGTTTGCGGCTTTCGCCCTTGCTCCTTCAGGACCTGGAACGTCGTCTCGTCGCCGTAGATCAGTTCGGCATCGAGCAGCGCATCGCGCATCAGGTTGATGACGGGTTGCGTCGCAAGACCGACGCGGACCATGCTCGCGGCAATCGTGTTCGACGAGATGTCGCCGCCGAAGCGACGCAGCAGACCGGCCAGGCGATAGAGCGGCATGCCGAACTGGTACTTGCCGGTGGCGATCCACGCGAGCGCCGATTCACTCAGCAGCCCACGCGGGATGATACGGGGCGGTGCCGGCGTAACCTTGATGCCGAGATCGCAACATGGGCAGGCGTACTTGATACGCTGATGCTGGGTGACTCGCAACTGCTCGGGAATGACATTGAGCTGCTCACTGATCTCGACGCCGATCTCGACGAGCGCGTGTCCGTCGTGATCGCAGAAGCGCTCTGCCTCAGGGAGTTCGTGTCGCACGACATCACGCGGCAGATTGGGATCGAGAGGCTTGCGGTGGCCGCGCTTCTTGCGCTTGTGGGCCGCGACCTCGGTTCCGGGGGTATCTTCCTGCGCGGGAGTGGCGTTCGCGCCGAGCGCTTCGGCTTCGTTGAACAGGCCGAACTGGTCCGAGGCGCGCGCTTCGCTTTTCGCGCCAAACAGTTCGCGACGGTAAGCGCGCAGTCGTTCCTCGGCGAGATCGCGCTCAGCTGTCACGAGGCGCAGTGCGCTGCGAACCTCCTCATGATCGCGCTGAAGCGAACCATAGGCCTCTCGCATCGCGAGCAGTGCCTTGAGTTCGTCGGCGTCGATGATCACGTTGATCGGCATACCGCTTAGACCGGCAAGCCGGTGACGTGTTCAGCTCACGCGTGCGTAATCTCGACTGGGATGTCGCTGGACTGCGGCAATGTCGATGCCCTCGATAAGCCAGTGCAGCTGCTCGACGCTCAGTGTCGCGACCCGGTTCGCGCTGTCAGGCCACACGAAGCGATCGTTTGCCTCGAGTCTCTTGAGCATGAGCCAGAAACCGTTGCCTTGCCAGCCCAGGATCTTGATGCGATCGCATCTCCGGTTGGTAAACACATAGAGCGAGGAATCCATCGGGTTCAAATGCATGGCCTGCTCCACGAGAATCGACAGGCTGTTCATGCCATACCGGAAGTCGACGGGTTCCCGATGCAGGTAGACCTTCAGGCCTTCGTCGAACCGGAACACGGCATCCTCCCCAGCATCTGGACCACGGTGGTCAGTTCGTCGATGCTCGCCTCGCCGAGATCAAACTCGACGCCGTTGGACAGTCGCACATGCAGTGCGAGCGTCAGCGATGGCGATGGTGACGGTGACGGTGACGGCGACGGCGACGGCGACGGCGACGGCGACGGCGACGGCGACGGCGGTGCGGTTGGCCGTGCTGGTGGTGCTGCAACGACAGGCACGAATGCCGTGGGCGAGGCGACAGGTGGGGAGCGTTTGCGCGAACCTGGGATGTCAATGGGCGCGCCATCAATCACCGCGAGCGTGCCCTCCAGTACGATTTCCTCCGGGGCATGCGGACGTTCCTGTTCGCCGGTAGCATCATCCTGCGATGCCGGCGAGATGCCTTTCTCGCGCTCCAGCAGGTACTTCGTGATCCACTTGCGTAGCAGGTTGGCGTTGATCCCGTGCTCCTGCGCCAGGCGGGCAACCGACACACCAGAACGCAGCGCTTCCTCAACGAGCGCACGCTTGCCTTTATCGTCGTAACGACGGCGACCGTCGCTGCTGCGTCGAACTACTCTTAACTCTGGATCTTTGTCAGCCATAGGTGTCCACCTCCGAATAGGTGGACACCTATGCTCCTCGCTCCTGTCCCCAGCGGCTAGACGCCGAAAATGGATCGCTTACGTTTATTTCTACCGCGCCCTTCATTTTCGACAGGTTGCACAGGAGCATGCACGACGTCGGATTGCTGCTGGGTTTCCTCGCGCTCGGTATTTCCCTTGGCAGCGCCATAACAAGTCGACTTGCAGGGTTCTGGGCGGTGGGGCGCCTATTATTTGCCGCAAACTCTTTGGCACTGACGTCCGCCACCTCATTTCTTCTTGTCGCGTTTCTGGGAAAAGAAAATGTCGCATCAGTCGCTGGTTTGGAGTTTCTGTACGCGCTGGGCGCAGGAATGGCGAGTCCGATCGCGCTGACTCGGGCAATCAGTGTGGACACGTCGATAACTGGGTCAGCTGCCGGACTAGCAGGTTTCATTCAGATGGCGGTTGGTGCGGCATGTATATGGCTGGTTGGCACCTTCGCGGATCCTGCGCTTTCTGCCGGCATTATCGTGACGGTCACGAGCGCTTTCGCGCAGGTGGCATTTCGTCTAGCCATGAGAAGCGACTTTGGCCGCAGAACGGGCTAGACACACGAAAAACGTCGTTGCGCAGAATTCGCGGCTTCCCTGACGCGTAGAAGAAGCGGCACGTTCGCTGGCCCGCCGCAGGGATGAGGGAGGCGGATTTCCGAGTTAAATCATCGAGAAATTCGGCAGCGCCATCCTCGAGTTTGGCGCTGCCCGGCGCTTCGAATCCGACTATCGTGCCACGTCTATCCATTCGGGTCAGCGCAAAAGCCTGCTCCTTGATATGTGCCTTCCTTTTCGTTGGACGGTTTGACACCGGTCAATTGGTCGATATAATTGTCAGCGCTGTCAGTCGGTGTCCATTGAACAGCATCGCGCATATCCTTCCCCCAAAAGGAGAGTTTATTCGACGAAGTCGCCCAAACGACTGCCCATCCGACGTCGCTCGCTTCACCCGCACGAATAACCAGGTCGTGTAGGTCCTTTCTCGAAAGCCATGTTGCAAGCATTCGCTCATCGAGCGGTTCGGAAGGTTCTGCGGATCCCACCCTCACTACGACCGTTTCGACACCAAATTTGTCCCAGTACAGTCTTGCCATGAGTTCCCCGTAAGCTTTTGACAGCCCGTAGTGTGAATCCGGCCTGTAAGGGGCGTCGTAGTTGATCTTTTCGTCTTGGCGGTAAAACCCGAAACAGTGACTAGATGAGGCATAGATAACACGACACCCATTCTTCCGTGCGGCCTCGAAAATGTTGAATACACCCTGGATGTTCGGTCCAATAATCTCCGGGAATGGACGGTTCGACGCTTGGCCACCAAAGTGCACGATGATGTCAGCTCCATCGGCCATCTCCATGATCGCGGCACCATCTTCCAATGCTACCTGCCGAAATAATGCGTCGTTTGGCAACGCGTCAGGAAATTGCCGGATGTCGGTGAGCCGTAGCGCCCAGCCATGTTTTGCCAACGCCGCTACCAGTTCCCGGCCAAGTTTCCCAGATGCGCCAGTGACAAGCGCCTTAAGCTGTTTCTCGCTCACATTTCCTCCTGTTAGTCGTTTGACTTGATCCCGGCAGCCGAACGAACTAAGGGTTGCTGCCTCGCTGCGCTCAGGAAAATCAAAAAATTGTTTCTAGACCGGGTCCACGTTGTCCGACCGCGACCACCGGCATCGACTCCGCGCTGTCAAATGAAAGCTTCCGAAGCCTCCGGATCTGCTTGCTCCAGAAAAGGAAGGCGGCTTCCTGAACTGTCGGTAAGTCGCATCGCCGTACAACGGTTGATGCGTCGCGTGCTCCAAACGGATCTGCGATTTAAGTGCTGATTGCGCCGTTAGAAATGCCGAGGCTGCGCAGGGCCGCGCTGTCGAATTCCTTGGCGGTTCGCGATTCGGCCGGTCGATCTCCGGACGGCATGTTTGCAGTGATAGCGGTCGCCGGGTCTGGCGCGTAATCATTCCTCCGCATGAGGATATCCTGCCCGACGTCAAGCGTCGACGTGCGCCCTAACAGACCCATATTAATGTCAACCTCTCGCTTTAAAATATCTAAGGCCCGTGCGGCGCCTTCCCGCCCGCCCGCGATCACGCCATAGAGCGTAGCTCTGCCGACAAAAGTGAAGTCGGCTCCAAGTGCAAGCGCCTTTAGAATGTTTGTGCCGCGTTGTATCCCGCTATCAAGCATAACGGTCTTTTCGTTACCAAGCATTGCTCGGATAAGCGGAAGTACATCGACAGGAGAGGGAGCGAGGTCGAGTTGGCGGCCGCCGTGATTGGACACAATGATCCCATCGGCACCCACCTCGAAAGCCTTTACGGCGTCCATCGGATTGAGGATGCCTTTCAACACGAGCCGCCCGTTCCACCGAGCCCGGATCTGGGCAATCTTGGCCCATGTTTGGGTTGCAGATGGTGTCTGTGAGCCATAAAAAGCGAGAATTTCGTCGGCAGTAGCGTTCGGTGGAACGAACGAGGTCCAGTTTTCCATATTTGGCATCGTCGCCCCCGCTGCGAGGTATCGCGCAAGCCAACGAGGGTGAAGAATCCCGTCTAGTACTATCGATGGCCGTAGCTTTAAAGGCCGGCTAAAGCCGTTGCGGAGATTTCTTTCACGCTTACCGGTGACCGGTACGTCTACAGTCACTACAAGCGTTTCAACCTCGCTCATTTGAGCTCGCCGGATCAATGCTTCGCTGATGTTGGTGTCGTGGGTTGCGTAGCTCTGGAACCAGACGTTCTTTCCCGCAATGTCGACAATTGACTCCACAGAGCTGATACTCGCGCACGAAAGAATGAACGGAACGTTTGCTTTCGCAGCCGCCTGCGCGAGCATCAGGTCGGCGCCCTTACGCCACATTCCGGCCCCTCCTGTAGGGGCGATTCCGAACGGGCAGCTATATGTGCGTCCGAAAATGTCAGTCGATTGATCGCGCTGCGATACATCTATCAGGCACTGCGGAAGCAGTTGATATCGGTCGAAAGCATCGTGGTTGCGACGCAGACATATTTCGTCCTCCACCCCTCCCTCTATGAAATCAAATGCAATACGGGGAAGATAGTCACGGGCGATTTTTTTCAGATCGCTGATACTGTTTGCTTGAGATGTACGCAAGGGGTCGTCCTCTTTCAGGCGCAGAGCCAACTACTGACAACAAGGTATCTGGTTTGCGTTGATATTTGAATTGGCAAAATACTGATAGTTTCTATCGCGTCAGAAGATGGATGGATGTGGGCGGTATGCGTCGTGTGACGCGGTGCGCCAGGCGAGGTGTGGCATTCACCGTTGAACCCGTCCGGATAAGGGGAACAACGGATCGTTATAACCGTATGCCGCGGCATACCCTGACGGTACTAGAGCATCGATGAAGGATTCATCGTCCGCGTCGATGCGTGTGTGCATCGCTGATAGATATTCCTGCCATTGTGCGGTTGTTCGCGGGCCGCCGACAACGCCATTCACGAGCTTATTATTTAATACCCAGGCGATGGCAAACTGCGTTGCGCTTAGTTCCCGCTCCAGCGCCCGCCGTTTTATCGCGTCGGCTACGGCTAGAGATTCCGGACGGAAATCCGTTTCGAAAATTCGCTTGTTCCCTCTTCCGGCTCGCGATTCTGGGCTGGGGCTGACATTCGGATCGTACTTACCTGTCAGCACCCCTCGCGCGAGCGGGCTATAGGTAACCACGCCAACGCCATAACTGGCGCAACAAGGAAGCAGTTCGGCTTCGGGGCCACGCGTAACCGCGTTGTACGCAGGCTGGCAGACGATAGGCAGAGGAAGTCCCATACGCCGTGCAGTCTCGACAATACGCGCCACCCGCCATGCTCTGAAGTTTGATATTCCGTAGTATCTGATCTTTCCTAGTTCGATGAGCCGGGCGAAGGTCGACAACGTCTCCTCAAGGGGCGTTTCCTCGTCGTCTCTGTGCATGTAGCAGACATCAATCCAATCGCTCCGTAGTCGCCCCAAACTTGCGTCTATGGCCTTCAATATCCAGCGTCGGGAAAGCCCACGGTCATTCGGCGAAGGGCTTCCTGGATTTGCCAACTTTGTGGCGAGAACCCATCGGTCCCTGTCGGGAGCGATTAGTCTTCCGACGTACCGTTCTGATTCTCCATTGGCATAGTTATCCGCAGTGTCGATTGCATTAATGCCGGCATCTCGCGTCATTGCGACGATGTCCGTCGCCTCCGCTTCGCCGGTCTGGTCGCCGAACATCATAGTGCCGAGCCAGAGTCGCGAAACCTTGAGGCCACTGGCCCCTAAATTAAAATAGGATTGCATAGTAAGATGAAGGCCTGTAGAAAAACATCCGGTTGGACGAAAATGGAAACCATAGCCGCTATGGAGCATCCTAATCCTGTCGACTGTCACATGTCATTCCGGTAAATCGCATTGTGTTGTCTACGAAAGCTCAATTGCTTAGGACTTTCCCTGACTTGCCGGGACTCGATCGTAGCTGACTGGGCAGGGTTGGCGATATTAATCAGGACGAATGCCGCAAAAACCAGGGAAAACCCCCGGATTTCATTAACCATCCGCACCACGTATCGGTTTTGTCGATGTGAACTATCGAAAGATGGCGGATTTCTATCAGCAATTCATCTAGTAAGCTTGCTCCCTATGTTGCTCGGAATCAACTACCGCAAAATGCAACATGGAATGAGGAGATAGATGGAGGCGAGCTCGTATTCGGCTAATGGCGCCCACGGTGTCGTGGCAAGACAAGGTTGAGTGAGACGATGGAATTCTCGCGCGCATTCCCGCCCGTTCTGGTGTTCACATTCCTATGCCGCGTATCGATCGCGGGTAGGTCGATCGATTCGAACCGACGTGTTAATCCGCGTTCCGCATGGTCTGACTTCGCCGTGTCGATTCGTGCGTGCGGCGACGAATAATCCGGCGGTGTGGTTGCCGGCCGACATGGTTATGCGCGAGTAATGCGTCAACTTTTAATTCTTCAAGGTGTGAGCTTAGGCCACGTAATGCAAGTTCGGGGGAGCTAGCTCGCGTGACGGTTAGAGTCCGCATCCACCGCGCGCTTGCGCCTTACCGTCGAACCCCATAGGGAAGCACCCGTTCCGAGGGTGCCAGCGCATCGAGGATATGACAACATGGAATTCGATTACGTGGTGGTCGGAGCAGGAAGCGCCGGCTCGGCCGTGGCTTCAAGGCTCAGCGAGGACCGCGGTGTGACGGTCGCTCTGCTTGACGCTGGTGAGCGAAAGTACATCGATATCAGCAAGCTGCCCGCTGCGGTGCTTAAGACCATTGGAAACCGGTCATTTGATTGGAATTTCGAATCAGAACCCGACCCGAGTCGCGAGGGCGTACGTGAGTTGTGGCCCCGCGGCAAGACTCTGGGCGGTTCGTCGGCGATCAACGGAATGATCTTCGTTCGCGGCTTTCCTGAAGACTACGATCTGTGGGCCGAACGGGGGGCGTCGGGATGGAAATGGTCAGATGTGCTTCCGTACTTTCGTCGGATGGAGGATAGCGTCGTAGAGGAAAACGAATTTCGTGGGCTTGCCGGCCCGCAGACAGTCTCCAGGTTGCGATACGTCCACCCGCTCACCCCGAAGTTCATTGCAACCGCACAAGCAGCTGGAATCCCGTTTTCAGATGACCTCAACGGCCGAGAGCCCGCCGGTGTGGGCTATGTGCAGGGTAGTATCCGGGCCGGCCGGCGGCAAAGTGCCTACGCTGCCTATATTGAACCCAATCTGAAACGAACCAATCTGACGGTGTTGGACGCTGTTCAGGTCCAACGCGTGGAGTTTGATGGTCGGAAGGCAACCGGGGTAGCCGGCCGCAGACGTGAGCAAGACATTCGGGTACGAGCGCGCCGCGGGGTTGTTTTATGTGCTGGTGCCTTGGGTTCCCCGCACATCCTGATGCGTTCGGGAATCGGGCCCGAAGACGATCTTCAGAGATGTGGAATTCCGGTTGTCGTTGCCCGGAAAGCGGTCGGTCGTAATTTGATGGAGCATCCGGGCATGCACTTTCCGATCGAGGTTACGGTGCCGACGATGAACCGGGAAGCGCAAGCGTGGCGCGCGCCGTTTCACCTCATGCGATGGGTGTTACACGGTAACGGTCCGGTGAGCGTTCCGTCGTCCCAGGCGCTCGCGTTCTTCAGGTCACAGGAAGATTTGACGCGGCCTGATTTGCAGCTGCAATTCAACTGCTACGCCCGGACCTTCCCAAAGGGAGGCTCTACAAAGAGTCTGAAACTGGAAAACAGGAATCTGATCACAATGGCTCTTAACCTGAGCTATCCGGAAAGTCGCGGGCACCTCGAACTTCGTTCCGCTAATGCAGGAACCCCGTTGGCGATTCATCCAAACCTTTTGGGCGCAGAGTCCGATATTCGTCGACTCGTCGCGGGGATGAACTGGGTTAGGCGGATCTTGGGCACCCAACCACTCGCTTCGAATATTGTGCGCACCCTGAATATTCCGGAACCGCGTGGATATGACGCGGACGCAGAATTTGTGCGCCGGGAGAGCCACCCGTTCTTCCACCCCGCAGGAACCTGCCGCATGGGGATCGATGCAGAAGCAGTGGTCACTCCGTCCCTTGCAGTGAGGGGTTGTGAAGCACTCTGGGTAGCGGACGCCTCGGTTTTCCCAACCCAGATCAGCGGAAACATCAATGCAACGGCGATCATGATCGGTGACCGGGCGGCAGATCTCATTACAACGTCTGCACGGAGGACTTGATAACGACGAATCCGTAGAGCACAGATCACGCACATAAGGTCAAGGACTTGTAGATGACAAATGCGGAAATCTCTATGGATAGATTCGGTCATAGACGACTGTGTAGAGGATTGCGATGTTGTTGTGCATGCGGCGTAACGGATCACTATATGCCTACCCGTTCACGTATTCCGCACTTGTAAGATACCCTATAGTCAAATCGTTCGAGGAGACCGAACAGTGAAAATCGTCAGGAGAGATACGGCCGCGATCATCCTTTCAGCATCGATCCTTTCCCCCTTAAGCTATCAAGCGAGTGCACAGGAAAAAAGCTGGACGGACGTAGTTACGGCGGCTAAGAATGAGAAAACCGTCGTGTTCTACACAGGGGCGGTCGCAAATAAGTGCGTCGACGCCATCATCAACGATTTCAGAAATAAATACGGTATCGATGTCCAGTCGCTTAAAGCACGTGGTGGAGAGTTGCTCGAGCGTATCCGCGTCGAACAGTCAACCAGCCGGTTTGTTGCCGATGTTGAATGGAACGGACCTCCACCTATCTTTATTCAGAGTAAGGCGGGGGCTCTCGAGCCCCTGGGTAAGCTACCGAACCTTGCCAATTTGCGACAGGGCGTGAGTGCCGAGCAGTATGCCGTCCCGGTATTTGCAAACTACGTGGGTGTGCTGGTCAATGGTAGGTTAGTAAAAGACGAAGACGTTAAAAGCTGGAAAAATCTTACAGATCCAAAATGGAAGGGAAAGCTGGTGTCCGATCAGCTGGATGTAATGAGTAACGGTAACATCTGGTTTGATGTCACGCGAAAGGCTTTTGGTGATACGTTTCATCAAGGTATTGCGAATAACAATCCCTTGATGGCGCGTGACCTAGGCGTCGTACAGCGTAGTGTCGCGACTGGTGAACGTTTGATTTACATTAACCAGGACGCAGCAGATGCATTTGCGGCGAAGGGGTTGCCAGTACGCTGGGTAGTGCCGCAAGAAGGCGCACCATTTTACTATGCAAAGGCAGCCGTTTTAAAGAATGCGCCCCACCCGAACGCGGCGAGGCTGTTCATAAATCACCTTCTAGATACCAAATCTCAATTGGCGTGTGCAGCCGAAGGAATGTCGCCCGTGGTGAATGGCGTTGTTGAGAAAGTGGACCCGTCAGTGCGGCATTTTATCGAAGTAAAGAATCTTGGAGAGCAAAGTCCTGACCCCGCCGTGATAGGTTCGGCGATCGAAGCAGCAAAAACGATCTATAAGAAATGACTCTTTGGGTAAACGTTCGTGCGCCGATTGAAATAGAGTTCGGCGTGAACTCCCATCCTTTGAAACTCCTTTCCGGTAGGAGTTGCATGGCTCGCCATTAGCAAAACGGAACAGCAGATGTTCTGCTTAGCTTTTGGCGGCCTGTCTTCCGTCCTCGCGCTGCGACACGTACACAGCGCGCGCCGGAATGGACGATGTGTGGGCGGACAGGCGATGGTCTCACAAGAGAGAGAGAAGTCGCCTATCGCTCTTCCCCAGATTGAATCCGGTATCCGCGCAAGCCCGCATCCCTTACGAGCCAATTCGTCATCGCTGGGCACTACCCGCCGATCCGAAGGTGAATGTCGCCGCGATGGGGCGTGTTGCAAACCCTACGCGTTTGACAGAGGTTGCGACTCTATGCGTTCGAGAACCATATGCGGTTGCAAATTTTCCGGGTGGCGGCACGCGCCCGCCCGCATGAGAAATCAGGATTTGCAGACGCGACGGCGTGCTGTTCTTTGATCGAAGGGGACACCAGGCATCGAATGGCAGCGAGCTGGCGACCTTGGCAAAAAAGACGCAATACGATAAGGAAGTTCGCTGCCAGAATGTCAGTCAAATATCTTGCCGGGGTTCATGATGTTCTTTTCGTCGATCGCGCGCTTGATCCGTCTCATGAGTTCGATTTCAATGTCGGTGCGATACTTTTTAAGATGAGACTTCTTGACATAACCGATCCCATGTTCAGCGCTTATCGATCCACCGAGGCCAACGGCAATGTCATAAACGGTTTCGTTGAACTCCGGTGCGCGTGCGATGAACGTGCCGGGATCTTCCCCAACTGGCTGATGAAAATTGAAATGAATGTTGCCGTCGCCAACGTGGCCGAATGCGATTACGCGAATTCCCGGATGCATCGCCTCAGCTGCAGCGGTGGCGGTCCGCACGAATTCGGCGATGCGCGCAATGGGGACCGATACGTCGTGTGTCACTACAGCTCCTTCAAACTTGTGGCCTTCAACCACGCCTTCGCGAATGGCCCAAAGGTTCTTTGCTTGAGCAATGCTCTCGGCCAACACGACGTCTTCCGCTAGATTCTCTTCGAGGATTGCGGTCAGAACTTGCTCGCTTAACGTTCGAAGATTGTTCCCCGCCTCACTGGACGAGATATCCATCAACACGTAAAAAGGATAAGTGCGATCGAACGGATCGGTGATCCCCGGGACGTGTTTAAGCCCGAACTCCATTCCGGCACGGGGGATGAGTTCAAAAGCAGTAAGCCTGTCGCCTGACGCACTGCGCGCTTGAGAGTACAGCTGCATGACGTGATCAATATCGCGTACGCCGAGAAAGGCAGTTTCGATTTGCACAGGCAGCGGAAAAACCTTTAATGTTGCCGCAGTGATGATACCAAGCGTGCCTTCACCGCCGATGAAAAGCTGTTTCAAGTCGTAGCCGCTGTTGTCTTTTCGAAGACCACGTAGACCGTTCCAAACGCGCCCATCGGGGAGAACAACCTCAAGCCCGAGTGCAAGATCCCTTGTATTGCCGTAGTGGAGGACCGCGATGCCGCCGGCATTTGTGGAGAGATTCCCGCCAATCCGGCAACTGCCCTCCGACGCGAGACTCAACGGAAACAAGCGTCCGACAGTGCGCGCGGCCTCCTGTACATTCGCGAGAATGCACCCCGCCTCGACGGTGATTGTGTGGCCCACTGGATCAATATCGAGCACGCGGTCCATGCGCTGCAGGCTTAGCAATACGTTTTGCTTGCCGCACAGGGGAATTCCGCCACCAACGAGTCCCGTGTTGCCTCCTTGTGGAATAACGGGCGTGCCGGTCTGCGCGCAGAGCTTTACAACGTCTGCGACTTGCTGTGTAGACGACGGTCGAACGACCAGACTTGTTTCGCCGCGGTATCGACCTCGAGCGTCCTGCACGTAGGGCGCCACGTCCTGTTCCTCTGTGATCATGCCCAAGGGGCCGACGATTTCCAGGATACGCTCACGAAGCCACGCGTCTTTTTCAGAGTCCGGCAATGAGGAGAAAGAGTCTTCGTTCATATTTGCGGTAACAGTGCTATCGGCCTTCAACATGGCGTCTCCATCAGTTCATTGGTCCGCGTCAGAGACGCTCGGAAGGGCCAGTGGTCTGATTTTTCTTCTACCAACCCTTGATGCCGAAATAACTATTTCTTAGGATGCGCTGCGAAGTACTCGGTTTGTCCGAACGGGATGTAGTTGGAGCCCGTGACAGGCATGACTGTCCCGGTGATCCAAGACGCGGCGTCGCTTGCGAGGAATACGCATGCGGCGCCAATGTCGTCGGGCGTGCCAAGTCGACATAAAGGAGAATTTGCTGCTTGGCGGCTCCGCCAATCGTCGGAGCGGCTATTGCGCTTTTCGGGTGTATCAATCACGCCCGGCGAGATCGCATTTACGCGAATGCCGAGAAACCCCCATTCTATGGCCATACTCGCGGTGAGACTGTTGACTCCGGCTTTCGCAGCGGTGTAATGACCCATGAGCGGGCAGGGTGTCGCGGTCAACCATGAGGAGATGTTGATAATCGAGCCGCCTTCTTTCATTTTGCGGGCAGCCGCTTGGGCGCAAACGAATGTTGCTTTTAGGTTTAGGTCAATGACTTCGTCCCAGAGGCTTTCGCTCATTTCAAGCAGTGGGGCGGCTTGCTCCTGGGAAGCACCTCCTGCATTATTGACCAATCCATGAAGAGCGCCGAACTTTTCGATCGTGGAATCAATTACACGCTCGATGTCGTCACGACTTGTGATATCGCCAGCGGTCGCGAAGATAGCTAGTCCTTCACGCTCAGCGTTCGCGACGGTTTCCGATAACCGGCTCGCGTTGCGGCCCGTGATCATGACGTTGGCGCCCGCGCGGGCCGTCTCCAACGCAACTCCTGCGCCAATACCGCTCCCACCGCCAGTCACCAGAATGGCCTTCCCCGCAAGTGTAAATTTGTTGTTCACGGTCTCATCTCCCTTACAAGCACAATTGAATTGAGTGGCGACGCTCTTGTTTTCGGTCAGTCCAGCACTACGTCGGACTAGGTATCAAGAACGCATATGCCCTTAAGTGTCCGACACGTATCCCGCACGCGAAAGCGCCTGGTTCAGCCATTCCCCGTCGTGTGTGCCGTCTGCGATGGCAGACATAATCATCCGTTCCTTTGCACTGACGTCTTTGGCGGCCTTGAGCACGGCTTCAGCTTCGCTAAATGGAACGCAAAGCAGCCCGTCGTCATCGCCAAGGACAAGATCTCCGGGTTCGACAACCATCCCATGGATTGAAACGGGCACATTGATCTCTCCCGGTCCATCTTTATACGGCCCGCGATGCGTTACACCCGCTGCGTACACCGGGAAGTTATTCCATTTGATAAAGCGTAAGTCGCGTACCGCACCATTGATCACAATGCCGGCAATACCTCGGCGCATTGAATAACTGATCATGATTTCGCCTATCAGCGCGTTCGTACAGTCTCCGCCAGCATCGACCACGATCACGTCACCCGGGGAGGCCACCTCAATCGCCTTATGCAACATCAGATTGTCGCCAGGGCGTGTCTTGACGGTTATTGCGGGCCCCGCCATTTTTGAACCGTCATGCATTGGCCGAACGGCAGGACCCGCAGCCGTCATTCTCGACATGCAGTCGCTAACATTCGCCACCGGTAATTTGATGAACTGTGCCGCAAGATCGAGGCTAACGGCTTGCGTCCTGGATAAGATGCGAAAACCTAACATGAGCTCGTCCTTGATAAGTTACCTTGGCAAACTGGAATCGGCATTCCCCTATATTATGGGCGTCAACAGTCACTACCGACTCGGCAAAATTCTGCTGGCTGCTATCTGGTAAACAGATTGATGTACTGTAGTGTCCGCGTTTCGCAACTCGAGTGACTATCGCGCATGGCTTCAAGGGGAGACACGACCCAGGGTGATGGAGTCAGTCGTCGGTGAACCGTCGCTCCACTTCGCGTGATGTCCCATAGATGCTTGCTCGAGCCGAAACACCAGGCCCCGCACGGCAGCGCTTTGTCGGCCGCTCGTAGGCGTGTGAGGGGCGGTTTTATGGCTTACGAAGCGGGCGTCGGCCGTTGGGAGTGCGTCAAGCGAAGTTTGCGAATTTCATCTCGATAGCGTATTCCGAAATACGTCACCGTCAATGCTGCGGCTACCAGACAGCAAGAGAGCGCGAACAGCGAATACTGGAAACTTCCAAGTAGCACCTTAAGGCCTGCCACAAGATTCGGTCCGAAAAATCCACCTAAGCTACCAACAGAAGAAATTAGCGCAAAACCGCTCGCGGCGGCAGATCCGGAAAGAAACGTTTGAGGAAGTGACCAGAAGACCGCCGCCCATCCGTAAAGTCCAATGGTTGCGACAAGAATCGCCAGCAAGGAGATCATGGGCCGCGTCGTGAAATAGGCGCTCAGAGAAAATGCGACGCCGCCAATGAGCGCCCCGGCAACGAGGTGCCAGACCCGCTCGCCTGTCCTGTCCGAATTCCATGACCATGCGAGCATGGCAAGAATGGAAACTGCAGGCGGGACCGAAGCGAGCCAGCCAACTTGGATATTGGAAAAGCCGAAGGATTTTAAGATCAGCGGCAACCAGATAAGCGAGCCATATAACCCACAACTCCAAAACAGGTTGGCGAGAACAAAAATAATGACCTTCGGATCTAGGATACCTTCCAGAAAGGTGTGTTTCACAGCGGTCCCGAGGAGCGCTCTCTCTTGTTCGAGCAGTTGGGTCAAACATCGCCTTTCGTTGTCAGACAGCCAACCGGCAGCCAAGGGACTGCTGGGGAGCAGTAGCAGAACGATGAAACCAAGAAGAACGGCGGGCGCCGCTTCCAGAATGAACATCCACTGCCATCCTGACAAGCCCAGCCCATTCAGGCCGAGAAGCCATGCGGAGAGCGGGGCAGCAATCATCGATCCAATGGGCGATCCGATGACCATGCATGCGACTACGCGAGCTCGCATCTTGGCGGGGAACCAATACGTGAAGTACAGAATCATGCCAGGGACAAATCCCGCCTCCGCAACGCCAAGGCAAACGCGCGCGAGATAAAATTGCGTGGGATTGGATACAGCCGCCGACGCGGCCGACAAAAGACCCCAGGTAACCATGATCCGGGAAATCCAGATGCGTGCGCCGATTCGCCTCAGCATCATGTTGCTAGGTATCTCGCAAACCGCGTAGCCTATGAAAAACAGCCCGGCACCGAACGCAAATACGTTGGGGGAGAAACCAAGCTCCCGGTTCATCTCGAGCGCAGCAAAACTAACATTGATACGGTCAATGTTCATCGTCATGTAGCACAGCAAGATCACCGGTAGCAGTCGCCAGAAGGATTTCTGCATTGCAGCTGCCGCAGTTCCTTCGTCGTCTACACTGGATGTTCCAGTGGCCGGGCGCCGAGCAGCACTGTAGGTTGTCAAGTCATCCTCCAAATTTTTTCTTGGTCAGATCATTGCCCAGTTTGTTACCCTCATGTTGCTACCAAACGGCTGGTTAGCGCTAACGCAGATTGCTTGCGGATGCGCTGCTCGACGCCAGATGAATCCGTAGTTTCGAATGAATGGTAGACAATCGATCTGCCCATATCGAAGTCGATTCGAGATGGAAGCGTCACTGCGTCAAGGAGGACGACTTCTATGTCTGCGGTATCCATTGTTGACTCCTTGGTTGAGCAAAATTTACCGATTGTCGACTTTTCAGCCAGCTAGCGCGTGGAACCCGTAGAGAACCTCAGGGTTCTGCACGAGGACGCGCTGTCGCAGATTGTCGTCGGGTAGCCAGGAGAGGGCGGAATCGATAAGATCGGCCGGCTCGGGAAATGCGTTCTTGTGATTCACGCAGGGCCAATCACTGCCCCAGACAAGACGCTCAATGTGGCTGTGCACGAGCAGGTGTGCGAACGGAATGACATCGGGGTAGACGGGCCCAAGGTTAGAAAGGTGATATGGGGCAGAAAGCTTAACCCAGAACCGACCGGTCTCCAGAAGCCGCAGAAGTGCCTGGAACGCGGGCTGATCAACACCGAGGTCGGCTGAAATGTGAGCCATATGATCGATGACGAATCTGCACGGAATTTCGCGCAATATCTGCTCCATCCCAACGAGGAGTTCGGGGTTGAGCAGCAACTGGATATGCCAGTTGCGATCATGAAGCTTTTCCGCCAGCTGTGCGAGAGAGGAGAGTGGTGCCCCAATCGGAAGTGTACCGATCACTCGTACACCACGAGCACCTTTTCCATCCAGTTCGTCTAGCTCAGTCTCGCTGACGTCGGGAGGAACCATGACCACCAGTCGAGTTGGCATTTGAAGCTTGACTGACGCATCGATCAGCCGTCGATTGTCGAAACCATATACGCTGGGTTGGACGAGCACGGCGCGGCCAATGCCCAGTGTGTTGCAAACAGAGCGGTAGTCGTCGCACGATGCGTCGTGCGGCGTGAACCGCCGCTCGAGCGCGTACGGGTACTCGATCGCTGGTCCGAAGATGTGGGCGTGGCAATCGGTGGTGCCTGACGGCGGCGTGGCTTGAGGCCGGTCGATCGGACCGGGGCGCCACTGGGCGATGTCTGCTAGCGACAATTTTCGAGCTCCAAGGCCTGACGACGGCTGCTTTTGTCAGGAAAGCAGGTTCTCACGGAAAGTATTGCCTTCATATTCCTTGCGAAATACGCCACGTTGCTGAAGGATCGGGATGACGTTGTCTACGAAGTCGTCGATCCCAGCAGGCGTGATCGTCGGCGTGATATTAAACCCGTGGCACCCCGTCTCGCGCCAGTAAGCCTCAAGTTGGTCGGCGACCTGCTCAGGCGTCCCGACGAACTGGGGATTTCCAGCTGATGCGCCCCAAAGCACAGCGGCCTCTCTTACGGTGATCTTGTTGCTGCTGCCAGTCGCCAATGCTGCAGCCATCAATCCCCGTGCCGCCTGCGTTTCCATCTGTTCAAGCGGCTTATCCAGGTCTAGCGTGCTGAAGTCGACGCCCATTACCCCTGAAACCCGGCTCAACGCTGCATCAAGGGGAATGCGCTCGACGAGTTCTTTTCTGTTTCTCATCGCTTCTTCTTCGGTACCGCCCAGAATGACCTGAGCACCAAACAGTACCTTGCTGTCTTTTCTTCCTGCCTCCCGTGCTGCGACTGACAGATCGTCGATTAGCTTCTTTGCGCCCTGCTTATGTGGCTGTACCGCAAAGATCACATCTGCATGCTTCATTGCAAATGCCTGGCCGCGGCCGGAGCTGCCAGCTTGAAAGATCACCGGTCGGCCCTGAGGTGACGGAAACGTCGGCGGCACGGCGCTCGTCTTATAGTATTTCCCCGCACGCTCAACTCGGCGAACTTTGCTGGGATCGGCAAGTACCAGATTCTGTTTGTCCATGAGGATCGCAGACGGGTCGACGCCAGCCCAGAACGCGTTGCACATATCCATAAACTCGTCGGCTCGATCGTAACGTTCGTCATGCTCGACTTGTTCGACACCGAGGGCGCGGTATTCACCACGCGAGGCACCGGTCACCACGTTCCATGCTACGCGCCCGCCAGTTAGGTAATCGAGCGTAGAGATCGTTCGAACCGCCTGATACGGATGAATAGCCGATGTCGAAAGCGTGAACCCCAGTCCCAACCTGCTCGTAGCGGCGCCCATGGCTGCGAGGACGGGCGCCGGGTCATGAATCGGCCACCAGACACCGTATTTGACTGCCTCGTCCGTGCGCTGTTTGTACTGGTCAAACCCGCCCATCGTGTCGGCGAAAAATACGCCGTCGAAGCAGCCACGTTCGAGAGTTCGCGCAAGATCCTGCCAGTACTTGAAACCGGCCATCCCATCGAGTCGTTGGTCCCGCTCGTCCGCCCAACTCAGATTCGCATGATTGATCGGGCTGTGCGTGAGAAAGCTTAAAAAGTGCATCATATTTTCACCTCAATTAGAGACCGTTCGCGCTGGGGAGGCAGATGTCTGTAGATCGTTGTCTACTGGGACCCTTACTAATTTTCTAAATGTCCTGATATCGGCCGGCATCTCTTTGCCGGGAAACATTTGTAGCCATGCAGTGTGAGAGACCTCACCGACATACAGGTCGCCGGCCGAATCGACTGCCATACCATGCGGCGCTATGAACTGGTTGGGGCCAAATCCCGGCCTGTCGTCGCCATATCGACCCACCAGTTGCCCCGCACGATTCATGATGCTGATTCGCGGCCCGAGGTTCGGGTATTCGCGATTAACTGCAAGGGATGTGGCTGCCTCACCGATGAAAAAAGTGGGCGTTGAGTTTCGGTCCATGCAGAGCGCGCAGGGACGGTGCAGGTTGTTCCATTGAGTTTCGTATTTCCCGTGACGATCAAAGACCTGAATCCGATGATTCTCACGGTCGGCAACGTAAACCCAACCGTCGGGATCGGCGCATATGTTGTGTGGAACGTTGAATTGGCCGGGATCGGTGCCGGGTCCGCCCCAGGATTTGAGTGGTTTTCCGTCGGGTGAGTAGATATGGATCCGGGCGTTGCCGTAACCGTCCGACACATAGATGTTCCCTTCGGGAGACAGGGCGGTGTGAGTGCAGCGATTAAAGGCCAGACCGCTCATAAACGTCGACGGGCGGTGTGGTGTCCCAATTTCAAGCAGTAATCTTCCGTCTGGGCTGAACTTGCGAACCGTGTGATCGCCTTCGTCGGTACAGTAAACGGAGTTGTCAGGTCCAATATGGATCCCGTGAGGCCTTTTAAAAACCCCGTGGCCCCAGCTCATCCGAAATTCTCCACTTCGATCAAAAACGATGATGGGGTGCTCTCCGCGATTAAAGACATAAACCCGGTCTTCGTTGTCGACCGCAACGCCGCCGACCTCACCTAAAGCGACATGTTTTGGCAACTTGGCCCACTCTTGGTCATGCTCATATGCAAACACTTATCGTCTCCCTACTATTTGCCTGTGCATCCGACTACTTGGCGGCGAGCAACTTGGTGAGCACCTGGCGAGCGCAGTGGAGCTCGTCGTCGGGGATACCCTTTGTTTGAACGGCCTCGAATTCTCGCAGCCGAGATTGCAAAGTTTCTTGCAGTTTTTGGCCCTTGTCAGTAAGCCGCAGCTCATTGGTTGCGACGCGCTCTACGTAGCCGCGGTCGAGTAGGTCGGAAATTGCATCCATTGCGTCTGGCCGCGGCAGGTACATCTCCCGGATAATCGTTTCAGCGGACTTGATGTCCCGTCCGCGCAAGCTCACCAGAACTCGAGCATGCGAAACGGAGATTCCTTCCGCTTGGCGATGTTCTTCGAATCTTGCAGATAACAAGTGGTGTGCCTTAAACAGCAAAGTCGCCAGGGAATGAGATTCCGATACGCCGGTTTCAACGGCAGCGTTGGCATCCCGTGCCGGTTTCAAGTCAGGGTGTTGCTCTGGCAACCCGTAGTAACCTTGCACGTAAAGAAGTGGCTTTCCGTCGCCCCGTGTGAAACGAGTCACCTGGCCCACGATAAGTATGTGATCGCCGCACTCGTACACGTTTTCGGTTCGACATTCGAGCACGGCAATCGCTGTATCAATGACTGGTGCGCCGTTTCTACCAGCAGACCACGATACGGATTTAAATTTGTCGTCCTCTGTACTGGAGAACCTTTGTGATATGGGTATCTGGTGGCCCCCGAGCACGTTGACGGCAAAGTGCTCAGCCATTTTGAACGCGGAGAAACTGCGTGACGATTTAGCGAGGGCCCACGAAATTAATGGCGGATCGAGGGAAATAGAAGAAAAGGAGTTTGCGGTGTTGCCCACGCGGCCGGTAGATGTTTCAGCGGTTACGACCGTAATTCCAGTTGCGAATTGACCCAAGCAGCGCCGGTATGCGCGCAGGTCATCGGCCGGCAGTCCCGACTCGGGAGTGGTAATTTGAGCATCCATCTTGATCGTCTCCATTGCAGACTTTGCGTTCGGCGTCGCGCCTATGCTGCTGTTTGTTCGCTGCGATGGGTATACGTTATCAAAGCTATCGCGATGGATATCGGCAATATTTCGATGCGTTCTAGCTGGTTTCCAGATGGAACGATAGGTGGCGCAGGGGTCGTTTGAGGCCGCACGGCGGCGTAGAAGCTGCGGAGATCTCGCACAGACAGGCGCAACTGCGGCGCTGTCATTGCGCGGCGAGAAGGTGCCAACCTGGTAAAAACGTGTTCGATAAGGGTCGCTAATTCGCGAGCGTATTTTTGACGTCAGTAATTTTAGTAGTGGAAACTCGAGAGGGTCGCCCGGCCGGCGGGCAACGGACATCGATTTTTTGAAATTGGCCAATCCCGTTGGCACTTATCAAATCAATAAGTAGGTAACCCTGCCCCAGATGCTACGGACCATCGGATGCGGTGAACAATCGGCCATCTATCGACCCCATCGATACTTCCTATCGAAACAATGCCCATTTCCATCTGGTTTGCTTTTAGTAGACTTCGAACAAGCACCGTTTATTGCAATAGACAGACCTCGGCGACGGGTAGAGGTCCCAAAGAGAGACGGCGCAGAAGGAGGCATCATGGGTACGATGGATAGGTCTTTGCGCGCGTTGGTCGATAAATGGCTGGGCTCGGCTCCGGCCGCGCCGATGCGCGTGGCGGGTTTCGGCCGGATGCGCACAAGTCACCGGCGATACGTCTGCATTGAAGCATCAAGGCCACCCGGCGCGTTTTTTATGTATTTCTTCCTTCACGATGACGGAACGTGGGGTGTGTTTCCGCCAAACGTTAAACGACCAACGATGGGTATTTCGTGACCCCGCTGCGCGTTCCGACAGGTACTGTTCTGCGCAAGCGCACCCGAAATTTCATATTAGGACCGGACACAGAGAATTGACGTCGCCACGGTGCCGATGAGTTGATTGTCGCTGATGGAGATCGCGATTGGGAGTGCCTAGCGTGGCTACTTCTGCTTGGCGCAGATGGGGGTCTCCCGCACGCTTGATCCCGTGATTTGACAAAAATCGATATTTTCAAACACATTAATTAGGATAGCATATCGTATTATATGGGGTACGAAGTCGCGCTCTTCCGATCGATATCGGTGGCGAGTAGGCGAAAATATCCAGCAAATAGTGAGTGATCGTGAAGCCTAAATCCGACGTTCTGGATCCCCGCGACCTCACCGCCCTTTTGACGGGTGGCAAGTCGGTTGGTGGTTCAACGGAGGGAATAACTTCGGGGCATCGCACCAGGATCTTATCGATTCGGTTGCCGGCCTGGTCAGGAAGGAAGTGCGGCTATAAAGCAGTCACGCGAGCGACTTCGATCTCGGCGAGGCGTCCTCCGACGCGCAAGTGGTGTCTGGTATCAACCTCCCGCAACGGATTGTGAACCTTGTACTTGCGGTCGAATGCAAGCCAATCATCACCTATGCCTCGACAATGAGCGGGGGTGGTCCAATTCGACCTCGGGTCAGTATGATTCCCTGATGATGCACGTGATACACCCAAACGTTGCGGGATCATCATTCGCTCGTGCTTTGGCCTGCGATCAGAGCGGCACAGACGATTGCCGAGATCTGCAGCACTTTTCACCTCGCATAACTATCGTCGTGAACCTTTCAAGCTCTGGAGCGATGCCTGCAGGCGAATGGTCGCGATCCGGGTTGGATCACATATGCGCTTGGTCGCTTACGAATGACGTGGGAATCGACCGTACCTGCCGATGCCAATGGCTCGTCAGGTGGGTCGGCATGCGAATTGCGCTATAGCCATGAACTCAAGATTTTGTTAAAACGGCAGGGCGCGCGCCCAGATTTTGATCTGTTCGAATGCGCGACGCGGTCATCGGAATAAGTGCGAACAGCCGTGCTAATTCATTGGTGATGCGTGTATGGGGGCGCGGGTTGGCTGCGTGCTGAAGGCGCTTCTCGGTTACTGACTTTACATAAATCAAATGAACAACAATCATAAGTAGTCCGAATCTAACAGATGGACTCGCCAAATGGATGGGGCGCTACCTGCCGTTCACAGCGTGTGATTGCCGATCAGCGTATCAATGCCGGCTGCGGTGGCACGGCGCTGCACCATCGCGTACGCGTTGGCCTGCGGCAGCGGCGTGACGCTCAGTTGCCCGGTGCCACGCGCGATCGTGCGGAACAGGGTCCCTTTGGATCGGCGCCGATGCCGGTGCCGCTCAGGTGCTTCAGATACGCGTGCAGGTACGTCTCGAGCGTGTGGTGACGGGGTAGCGGCAAGGTAAGCGCTTATGCGCTGCAGCGCATAAGCGCTTACCTTGTTCGCCCCGTTACTATCTTCACTCCTCGATAATTGAGGATTTGGCCAGCCAGGCCCGGCATGATTCTCGCCCCCAGTCGCAGTCATGATCCGGGGGGTGTTGTCACCGGGCCTGGTGGGTGGCTGGTGATCGCTAATAGGGGCTCGGCCAGGATATCTTGAGGCCGTCCGTAACGTGGATGCCGAGACTTGCCACCGATGTTGCAGGCCAAACCGTTCAACCTGCAAAGCCTTCGATGCAAGAAAACCAACAACATAGCTCAGTCGACGTATTCGTCGGCGTCGATGTCGGCAAAGGCCACCATCACGCGGTCGCTCTCGATCGGACCGGAAAACGCCTGTACAACAAAGCGCTGCCCAACGATGAGGCCAAACTGCGTGCCCTGATCACCGAACTCAAGACGCACGGCCAACTCCTGTTCGTCGTCGACCAGCCCGCCACGATTGGCGCGCTGCCCGTGGCAGTCGCCCGTGATGAAGGAGTCCTGGTCGCCTATCTGCCGGGTCTGGCCATGCGCCGCATCGCCGATCTGCACGCAGGCGAAGCCAAGACAGATGCCCGTGATGCCGCCATCATTGCAGAAGCCGCGCGCTCGATGCCGCATACGCTGCGCTCGCTTCGAGTGGCTGATGAGCAACTTGCCGAACTCACCATGCTATGCGGTTTCGATGACGATCTCGCCGCGCAGATCACACAGACCAGCAACCGCATTCGCGGCCTGCTCACCCAGATCCATCCCGCGCTGGAACGGGTTCTGGGACCGCGCCTCGACCATCCGGCCGTGCTCGATCTGCTTGAGCGATACCCGTCACCCGCCGAGCTCGCCGCGACAAGCGAGAAATCACTCGCCAACCGCCTCACGAAACTTGCGCCTCGCATGGGCAAAAACCTTGCTGCCGAAATCGTTCGGGCGCTCAGCGAACAGGCTGTGGTCGTACCCGGTACTCAGGCAGCAACCATCGTCATGCCGCGTCTTGCCCAGCAGCTCGCATCCTTGCGCAACGCGACGAGGTTGCCAGCGAAGTTGAACACCTAGTGCACGCACACCCTCTTTGGCCGGTCCTGACCAGCATGCCGGGAGTCGGCGTCAGGACCGCCGCCAGACTCCTCACTGAAGTCGCCCACAAAGCCTTCGCTTCCGCTGCGCATCTCGCCGCCTACGCCGGCCTCGCCCCGGTCACCCGACGCTCAGGCTCGTCTATCCGTGGCGAACACCCCTCCAGACGCGGCAACAAGGTACTCAAGAGAGCACTCTTCCTCTCCGCCTTTGCCGCCTTGCGGGACCCGGTTTCGAGGGACTACTACGCCCGCAAGGTCCAGCAGGGCAAGCGCCACAATCAGGCGCTCATCGCTCTTGCCAGACGACGCTGCGACGTACTGTTTGCCATGCTGCGCGACGGCACTCTTTACCAACCCAAATCCGCCCCTAATGCTTGACGAAACACATAGGGGCACCCCCCTCTAGTGGGTGTCTATGCGTGTGGCAGCGCGAGGATGAGGTTCATCATTTGGTGGCGCAGAGACTTCGTGACTTGTCGGATCTACTGGGCAACTTGTATCTGGCGAGCAGAGACTTTTTTCTTATGGATGCAACGTGCATAGACTCAGATCGCCGCTAGGCAAGACTATAAAGCGATCAGGCCCAGCCTGAAGCGGTCAGGCCCAGCCTGAAGCGGTCAGGCCCAGCCTGAAGCGGTCAGGCCGAGCCGTTTCCTTGGCGTGGCTCCGGGGACTTATTGGACCGTTTCTACAGGCCCGTGGTCGTCGCAGTGACCACCATGCGGATGATGCAGGTGACCGTTGACGAGATAGTCCACGTGATCCCCGTGCGGGACGGCTTCATGTCCGCAACCCGGGCCATGCACGTGCCCGGGCTCGTGCCCGCCGCATTGGTGATCGGGCGTGCAGCGATCGGGGTTGGTGGCGTTGACTTCCAACCGATGTTCATCCACGTGGTCGGCATGCGGATGATGCAGGTGGCCGTCATGCAGATAGTCGATATGGCCATCATGGCGGATTGCCGTGTGGCCGCAGGCGGGACCGTGCTGGTGATCGTGATGGGCGTGGTGAGGTTCGTTGCAGGTGCTCATGGTGCTTTTCTCCGTCAGGATGAGGCGGGCTGGATCGGTTCGGCCGCATGCGCCAGGACGCTGTTGAGCAGCGTCAGGACATGGTCGTCCGAGATGGCATAGAAGACATGTTTCGCCGCACGCCGACGCTTGACCAGCCGCGCCCCATGCAGGACCTTCAGCCGGGCCGAGATGCTACCGAGCTTCGCCTGCTCGGCGTCCACCAGTTCGGTCACGCAGCGTTCGCCTTGCGATAGCAGGATCAGCAGCCGTAGCCGTCCCGGGTCGCGCAGGGCATGGAACATTTCTCCTGCTGCCTCCAGCTGGGAGGCGGACACGGTTACGGCGGGCAGGTTTAGCGGAGCGTGAGTGCAGGCCGGTTTCATCATCTGTCATTCTATTGTTTGATTGAATGATAGGGGCTTGTTCCTCACTGGTCAACGCCCTTGTGAAATCTGCGGCGCAGCGCCACTGACGTGGACGTCCTGGCCCCGCAAAAACAGGTTCCGTTCGACCACTAGCGCAATCGTGATGCGTCGGTTAACGGCACACCGGCGGCCGCTGACCCGTTGTTGCCGCGTCGCGCCAGCTCCTGCCTCAAGAACGGCTCGGTGGGGGACGTAATCCTGCCGAGCGATATGGCTTTGCGGTGTTCTCCTCACTCTTGGTGTAATAATATAACGTTTCAAATTCGGCGTACGTCGATCGCCCGGTCCAGTGCTCAGGGCCAGCCCGATCGAGACGCCCTGCCAGCGGTGCCGCCTCGTTCGCAGTAAACGCAGGGTCACGTTTCGGGTAGCGGCGCAGGCGAATCGAAACAGAACATTCCTTGCCCCGGCGTCGGTGCCAGAGCCGGCCGTATCTTTTTCGGAGGTCCTTCCATGAGTACCGACACCCGCATTCCCGTCACTGTCCTGACCGGCTTCCTCGGCTCGGGCAAGACCACCTTGCTCAACCACATCCTGAGCCGGCAGCACGGCATGCGTGTGGCCGTCATTGAAAACGAGTTCGGCGAGATCGGCATCGACAATGCGCTTGTCATCAATGCCGACGAAGAAGTGTTCGAGATGAACAACGGCTGTATCTGCTGCACGGTGCGCGGCGACCTGATCCGCATCCTGGGCAACCTGATGCGCCGGCGCGACAAGTTCGATCATATCCTCGTGGAAACCACCGGCATGGCCGATCCCGGTCCCGTGTCACAGACCTTCTTCGTCGACGACGAAGTGCAGTCCTCCCTGCGCCTCGACGGCATCGTCACTGTGGTGGATGCCAAGCATGTCTGGCAACACCTGGAGGACAGCAACGAGGTGCGCGAGCAGATCGCCTTTGCCGACGTGGTCTTGCTCAACAAGTGTGATCTCGTCGAGCAGGCGCAACTCGATGAACTCGAACACCGCCTGCGCAGCATGAACGCACTGGCACGCATCCATCGCACGGTCAACGCCGAAATCGATATTCCGACTGTGCTCGACGTCGGCGGCTTCGACCTCCAGCGCGTGCTGCAGGAGCGGCCGCAATTCCTCGAACCCGAGTACCCGTTCGAGTGGGCGGGTGTCTACCACCTCAAGCCCGGTATCGTGGAGCTTCGTTATGGCAACGGACCGGACCCGGAGATCGGGGCTTTGTTGACTCAGGTTCAAGGCAGTGACGATGCAGCCTTCGAGCGCTTGATCGGGCATGCGGACAAAGCCTTCGCGCGAGACCGCAAGCGTGGCCGGGCCAGCAGCAAACTGACGCCCGGTCCTCAGGCGGTGGCCCTGCGCGTGCCCGAGTCGGGCAAGGCCACGGTTAGCCTGCTGATCCCGGCCGAGGGCGATTACGCCCTGGTCACGGAACACGGCCCGGAGGAATTCGACCTGCAACTGAGCCGCGATGGGGTAACGCTGGAGCCGCTGGCTGCGCGCGCGTTCAGTGCCGCACACACCCACGACGAGGAGATCACGTCGGTGGGCATCACGTTGACCGGCGCGTTGTCCGAGCGCAAGTTCCAGAACTGGCTGCAGCCTCTGCTGGCTGAGCGAGGGCAGGACATCTTTCGCTCCAAGGGTATCCTTCACCTCGCCGGTGAGCCGCGCCGGGTGGTGTTTCAGGGCGTCCACATGCTGATCGACGTCAACGCCGACCGGCCGTGGAAGCCGGGCGAAGCCCGGCAAAGCGAAATTGTTTTCATCGGCCGCAATCTCGACCGGCAGGCGCTCACCAAAGGCCTGCAAGGATGTCTCGCATGAACCGTCCGCTGCGCGAGCTTCCGGCCCTTGCCACTGTGTGGACGGCCACTGCGGGCGACTATGTGAACCAGCTGTGCTGGTCGCCCGATGGCCGGCTACTGGCCGTGGCAACCGCCGATGGCGCTGTCGCGGTCCATGACGCCAGCGACGCACGACAGCACTGGCGACGCGACGTCCACGGTCTTGGGACCACCGCACTGGCATGGTCGCCGGATGGCAAGACGCTGGCCAGCGGCGGGCAGGATAACCGCCTGTGCCTGTGGTCGGCCGATGGCAGGGAACTGCAACGGCAGCCAGCGGGCCGCGGCTGGGTTGCGGCGTTGGCATGGTCGGCCGGCGGCGCACTGGCCAGCATCGCGGGTCGGGAGTTGAAGCTGTGGGATGAACAGGGACGGCTGCAGCAGTCGTTCGGGGCAGCCGACAGCACGCTGACGGGGCTTCAGTGGCTCGCCGACGGGCAGTTGCTGACCGCCTGTTACGGTGTGGTTGCCCGCTGGCAACCCGGCCGCGACGAGCCGGTGCGGCGTTATCCGTGGAAGGCGTCATTGCTGAATCTGGCGGTGAGTCCGGATGAACGGATCATCACGGCGGGCTGCCAGGAAGGCGCCATCCATCTCTGGTATGCGAACACAGGCGACGACTTCCAGATGAGCGGCTATCCGACCAAGGTTCTCCATACGGCGTGGAGCGTGGACAGCCGCTACTTCGCAACCGGCGGTGGTGAAGCCCTGATCATCTGGGACTGCGCCGGTGCTGGTCCGCAGAACACGGAACCCGACTATCAGGCCGTCCATCGCGCACCGGTCAGTGCCATCGCCTTCAGCCACGGCGACGGGCGTGTCGCCAGCGGCGGCGAGGACGGCCGGGTCTTCGTCTACGATGCAAGGGCGCGCGCGCAGCTGGGCGGCCTGACCGGCGAACCGGCGATCAGCGCTTTGGCCTGGCAGCCGGGCGATGCGTTGCTGGCGCTGGGGGATGCAGAGGGCGGTGTACGCGTGTGCGTGGCACCGACGACGGAATGAAGCAACCGTAGCGGCGGATCGGCAGAGCCTCGTTCTGCCCGGTCTTTTCAGTCACGCCTTCGGCATGCCCCCGTCCAGGAACGTTGCGATCGTCGTACCGACGTCCTGCGCGTATTCCTCATGAACGGCCAGCTTCCCCTGCGCAAGCCGCGCCGCCTCGACATCCGGCAATGCGGCCAGTGCCTCCATTTCGCCGCGCGATTTTGGCGGCGTCTGGTCGCCATAGACAACCAGGATCGGTACGTTCGCACGGCGGGCGAGGTCGAGAAAACAGGCTCGGCTTTCCACGCGGTCGAGCGCACCAGTGACAAAGCGTACCGACGCGTGCCGGGCCCCGGCCGCGCGGGTAACCGCGAGCTTTTCCTGCAGGCAATCTCCGGTAAGCCAGCGGGGATCGCTGTAGACGTGCTCGCGCGCCATCCTGCGCACGACTGGCGCACTGACGTTCAAGTGGTAGAGCAACGGGCCGGCCATCGCATTGTCGACCGCGGCGCGGACGCGACCGAACCAGGGCCGCACTCCGCCCATCATGGTCGGAAACGGCCCGCGCCAGGTCGGCGCAATCAGTACCAGGCGTTCGATCGTCCCGGGGTGATGCGCGGCATGATGGAGCGCGTAGGTAGCCGCATGGCCAGCGGCAACCACGATGTGCGGGCCAGGCACGATTTCGCGCAGAAACCAGTCGAGGAATGCCGAAAGGATCGTCGGCGACCAGTCGATACGTGGCCTGGGTAAATCGCCGAATCCTGGCCAGTCGACAGTCGTGACGTGCGCAAGGGATGCCAGCGTGCGGAAAAGCGGACGCATCTCGGCGCGCGTGGAAATCGAACTCAGGGCGGGCAGCAGAACGACCGGGCGGCCGTGACCCGCTTCGTCCAGGCCGAGCGCGACTTCGGTGCCTTCGTGCCGGTAGCGCAGGATTCTGCTGGTCATGCGGCTTATGTCGCTCAAGGTGTCGGCGTACTGGACGCCTGTTCACTCGCCCGCGAAGGCAGCAGACGCGCCGAGTTGAGCATGAAGGCCAGCTCCGAGATCACATGGATGAACGCCGCAACGAGCGGGTGCAGTAGCCCTGCTGCCGCCAGGACGATACCCAGCAGGTCGACCCCGATGGTGCCGGCGAAATTGGCCCAGATGATGCGGCGCGTGCGGCGTGCGATGGACAGTGTCTGGGCAAATTTCGCCAGGTCATTACCAAGCAGGACGACGTCGGCGCTTTCGCGCGCCACGTCGGTTCCCGATCCCATCGCCACACCGACGCTCGCTTCGATAAGTGCGGGCGCATCGTTTACGCCATCACCGATCATGGCAACGGTGAGCCCCTGGCTGACCAGTACCTTGACACGCGCCTGCTTGTCTTCTGGCATGAGATCCCCTGCAACCTCCCGGATGCCCAACTCTCTGGCAATCGCCTCGGCGACGGGCTCACCATCACCGGTCAGCAGCATGGTGCGAATACCCATTGCCTGAATGTCCGCGATGGCTTGTCGGGCTTCGGCACGCACCGTATCGGCAATCACGATCGAACCAAGCAGTTCGTTGCCCTGGGCAACATAGACCTCCGATGCTTCCGGATGCGTGGCACGGTTCTCCGGAATGGCAATGCCGGTTTCGCGCATCAGCGCCAGGTTGCCGACCACGACGCGATCGCCGGCGATGACGGCCTCGATACCGCGACCGGGCGTGTAGCCGAAGTGCTCAGGCTCCCGGGGCGTGGCGCCCTGGGAACGGGCGTAGGCGACGATGGTTTTTCCCAATGGATGTTCGCTGCGCAGCTCGGCTGAGGCCGCGAGGTAAAGCAGTGTCGTCGCTTCGACGCCGGCAACAGGGTGAACCGCACACACTTGGGGTTGACCCAGCGTCAATGTGCCGGTCTTGTCCAGCACGACGGTATCGACCTTGCCGAGCTGCTCCAGAAATAGGCCCCCCTTGATAATGGCCCCGGCACGCGCGGCACGGCCGATGGCCCCGAGGATGGCGAGGGGCGTGCCTGCCGCGATACCGCATGCGCCGGCGACGATCACGACCGAAATGGTCGCCCGGATGTCGCGCGTGATGAGGTAGGTCAGGACTGCCGCAGCCAGGGCGAAATAGACGAGGTAACCGGCCAGCCGGTCAGCCAGGCGCTGAACCGGCGCACGGGAACGCTCGGCCCGTTCGACGGCCTCGATGATCTTGCCGAAGCTGGTATCGCGGCCGATGCGCTCGGCGCGGATTTCGAGGGCACCCGACTGGTTGATGGACCCTGCGAAGACGGCCGACCCGGCAGTTTTTTCCACGGGCAGCGATTCGCCCGTGATGCGCGACTGATCCACGAAGGAGTGGCCTGCGAGCACGGAACCGTCTACGGGGATACGGCCACCCGGATTGACCAGCACCGCGTCTCCGACCGAGAGCGCGTCGGTGTCGACCTCCGACACGGTACCGGTGCGGCGCACGGAAACGGCATGAGGCAGGAAGTCGAGCAGATCGCGGATCGCCCGCCGTCCGCGCGACACGGTCATGCCTTCGAGCACTTCGGCAACCAGCACGAACAACGTGATGACCAGCGCCGTGAAGAACTCGGAGATGGCAGCGGCCGCCACGATCGCAATGGACATGGACAGCTCCATCGTCATGCGGCGCGCAGCCAGATTCCCGAAGGCTTCCCTGAAGATCGGCCAGCCGCCGGTCAGCAGTCCGGCGATGCCGATCACGCTGACCCTGGCGAATGGCTCCCAGAGCCGGAACCAGACGGCAACGGCAGCGACGGCCACCACGGCGATGCGAACGCCCTCGACCCAGTCGAAAGCGTGGTCGTGGTGGTGATGTCCATCATGGTGCTCAGGATCGTGGTCGCGATGGTGTTCATGGCGATGCGCTTCCGCTGCAGGGACGGTCGTGCGCAGTTGTGCCTCGTCTGCCAGGTCGTCCGCGCGGGTAGTGCTGTCATCCGTCATGGTCGATGCCGTTACTTGAGGTACGCGCGAACAACGTCGATCAGCTCGCTGGCGCCTTCCTGGCGCTGTTGCGCAGAGAGTTTGTCGGCAGCGACATGCATGTGGATGTGGTCTTCGATGATCTCGGCCATCAGTCCGTTCATCGCCCCACGAGCGCCCGCGATGAGCTGAAGCACGGCGGCACAGCCTTGTTCTTCTTCGAGCGCGCGCTCGACGGCTTCCATCTGTCCTCGAATGCGACGGACACGGTTCAGGAGCTTGGTTTTCTCACGGATCGTGTGTGCCATATTTATCTCCGTCGTTGATATGGGAATAGTATATCCCCCTATATTAAATGACAGGTGATGGATCTGTCGAAAGCATCGTTGTAGCGTGGGTCGTCAGGCGTTTGTCAGCAGCGGGCGAGGGGGAGGGGCCAAGTTTTTGCCGGACGGTTCCGGCGCCTGCTTTGCCCCGGGTGCGCCGATGAAATTTGCTGGACGCTATTTATGTAATGTTATATCGTATCTTGTACGGCCGAGCTTATGTCGTCCTTGACCTGGGAATCCACATGAACAAAAACGATGTCGTTACTCCCGCCCGGTTGCATTCTGGTTCCGGAGCGTTCGTCGCGAGGAACCGTGCAAAGCACCCCTGTCGCTCCCTTCTCGCAATGCTGGCGCTGGCAACGACAGCGGGCAGTGCGATGGCCGCGTCGCCGGGCGTGATCCATGCCATCGGTGTCCAGAACGAGTACGCGGACGTCATCTCGCAGATTGGCGGACAGTATGTGCAGGTCGGCGCGATCCAAACCGATCCCAATACCGATCCGCACACCTTCGAGGTGAATCCAAAGGTGGCAAGCGAGCTTGCCGGCGCCGACCTCGTGGTCAAGAACGGCATCGGCTACGACACGTGGGCGGACAAGATCATTGCGGCCGCACCAAACGCCGCGCGCAAGGTCATTGACGTCCAGCATCTGCTGGGGCTACCCGACAACACCCCGAATCCGCATCTCTGGTACGACCCGAAGACGATGCCTGCTGTGGCGAAGGCGGTGGCGGCCAATCTCTCCGCCCTGGACCCGGCCCATGCCGCCTACTTTCAGGCCAATGCGACGAAGTTCGATGCGTCGCTCAAGCCATGGCTCGCCGCGATCGCGTCGTTCAGGGCCCATCATTACGGCACGCCGGTTGCCGTGACCGAGCCGGTGGCTGACTACATGCTGGAAGCCGCCGGCACCGACATTGCCACGCCGTACAGCCTGCAGGCAGCCATCATGAATGGCACCGACCCTTCGCCGCAGGACGTGACGAAACAGAACAGCCTGTTTGCGGATCACCGGGTGAAAGTGTTCGTCTACAACCAGCAGGTCACGGACGCCCTGACCCAGTCCTTCCTCGCGCTCGCGAAGAAGAATGGTATCCCCGTCGTGGGTGTCTACGAGACCATGCCGACGCCGGGATTCACGTACCAGTCATGGATGCTTGCCGAAGTGAAGGCGCTGGACAGCGCGGTGACCGGCGGGGTTTCGACTGAAGTCCTGCGGGCCGGGAAGTAGGCGGCATGGGCGAGGGCGAGCAAGTCCTGGTCGTTGACGGCGTGTGCGTATCGTTCTCCGGTCGCCCGGTTCTCGACGGCGTGAGCTTCGGTGTGCGGGCCGGTGAGTTCTACGGGCTGATCGGCTCGAACGGCTCGGGCAAGACGACGCTTCTACGGACGATCCTCGGATTCCAGACGACTGTCGCCGGCAGTATCCGCATCAGCGGCGCAGGAAAGAAGGCCCTCGTGGGCTACGTGCCCCAGAAGATTCTGCTCGACCCGTACCTGCCCCTGCGCGCGCGGGACGTGGTGTCGCTCGGACTGGACGGCCACCGGCTGGGCCTGCCGCTCTTTTCCGGAAGACAGCGGCACACGGTGGACAGGGTGCTGAAGGCGGTCGAAGCAGAAGGCTTTGCCGACCAGCGCGTTGGCGAGCTGTCCGGCGGCCAGCAGCAGCGGGTATTGATCGCCCATGCGCTCGTGCGCGATCCGCAACTGCTGCTGCTGGACGAACCGCTCGCGAACCTCGACATGCGCAGCGCGGCCGGCATCGTCGCGCTGTTGCGCCGGCTGTGCGTCGAGCATCGCATTGCGGTCCTGCTTTCGGCTCATGACATGAATCCGCTGCTGCCGGTCATGGACCGGATCGTGTACCTGGCGAATGGGCACGCAGCCAGCGGATCGACGGACGAGGTGGTGCGCTCGGAGGTATTGAGCCGCTTGTACGGCTACCACATCGATGTTGTCCGTGTTCACGGCCGGATACTGGTTGTCGCCGCCGGCAGCCAGGACGAAATCCGCACGGCGATCGGGCGGGACCCCGCTCACGTGGCGCAGATACCCTGAGCAGACCATGTCCATAACCGCCGTTGCCGTGGCCGGATTCTTCGCCAGTGAACCCGTGCGCACCGCGCTCATCGTGGGCGGTGGCGCGGCGCTGGTGTCGGCCGTGACCGGCGTGTTCATCGTCATGCGGGGGCAGTCCTTCGCCGGCCACGCACTGGCCGACGTGAGCAGCGCGGGCGGAGCCGCGTCGTTCCTGCTCGGCATCAATCCGCTGACCGGCTTTCTGGTCATGGCTGCAATCGCTGCGGGTGCCATGGAACTGGTGAAGGTTCATCGTGCGCGCGAGCGCGATCTCGTCACCGGCGTGGTGATGGGGGCGGGGCTGGGCTCCGCGGCGCTGTTTCTCTATCTCGATGTGAGCTCGCATAGCACGACCGGTGCAGCGGTGACGGTGATGTTCGGCTCGATGTTCGCGATTTCGCCATCGATCATCCTGCCCGCGCTGGCGGTCGGGGCGGCCGCATTGACGATCGTCGCCGTGCTTTACCGGCCGCTGCTTCTTGTGTCGCTCGATCCGGAGCTGGCCGCTGTGCGCGGCGTTCGGGTCCGGCTGACGGGGCTTGCGTATCTGCTGACGCTTGCGATGGCCGTGTCGTTGTCGGCGATGACCGTGGGCGCGATCCTTTCGACCGCATTGCTGGTCGGACCGCCCGCCATTGCGTTACGGGTGACGGCCCGCCCGGCCCGCGCGCTCGCCGTGGCTGCATTGACCGGTACCGGTGTTACGTGGCTCAGCGTTGCCCTGGCTTACGCGAGCTATTACTGGACACCCGGACACGGGTGGCCGGTCAGTTTCTTCGTGGTTACGCTCATTTTCGTGCTGTACGTCGCGGCTGGCAGTGTGGGGCGCAAGCCGGCGCGTGCAGGCAGTTCGCGCGCGGTCGGGGAGAGCGTGTGAGCATGTTCTCCAGTTTCATGGTCAACACATGGATCGTCGCCAGCCTGGTCGCGGTCGTCGCGGGAGTCGTTGGCTTCTTCGTCGTGATCCGGGGCGCCTCGTTCGCCGCGCATGCGCTGCCGCTGGGCGCCTTCCCGGGCGCGGCCGCAGCGGGTCTGGTCGGGGTTGATCCGCTTGTTGGCCTGATCGTGTTCGCCGGCATCGGCGTGCTTGGTGTCAGCTGGCTCGGGCGACAGGGCCGCCGCGAAGTCGCGACGGCCCTCAGTCTCGTGATGCTGCTCGGTCTGGGGGCCCTTTTCCTGAGCATGACGACCGAGTACTCGCAGGCGGTCTATGCGCTACTCTTCGGCGAAGTGCTGGGCGTCAGCAGCGCCGATATCGTGCCGGTCGCGGTGATCAGCATCGTCGTCGTCGCACTTATCTCATTGAATTTCCGTCCACTGCTGCTCAGTTCGCTCTCATCCGACCTTGCGACGGCAAGAGGTGTTGCGTGCGGCCGGATGGAACTCGGCTTCCTCGCCATCCTCGCGCTTGCGACCGCCATGGCGCTTCCCGTCGTGGGCGCGCTGCTGGTGTTCAGCCTGATGATCGGACCGGCTTCTGCTGCCCGTCTGCTCAGTGACCGGCCCGTGCCCGCGATACTGCTCTCGGTATGCCTCTCTGTCGTTACCGTGTGGACGGCGATCGCGCTGTCCTGGATATCGGACTGGCCGGTGGGCTTCTTCGTCGGCGGGCTCGGCGCCGCGTGGTATGGCTTCGGACGCTTGTGGACGCGTATGCGCGCCCGACAGCGGTCGCATACGGTGGCCGTTGTCCGTAACTGACGTGGCAAAGGCCGGGATGCAGCAGCGTGCGTTTCAGGAGAGGTCGATCGTGAGCGTGATGCAGGCGGATGCGGCCGAGATCGAAGTGCGGCTTGCACGGGCCCGCTCGTTCTGCGAAACGCGGGGCGTGCGGTTCACGCCCGTGCGTGCCCTCGTGCTGAGGCTGCTTCTGCAGCAGGACCGGTTCTTCACGGCCTATGAACTGCTGGAGCGGATGCGGGAGGTTCGCCGCAGTCCTACTCCGACAACGGTCTATCGGACGCTGGATTTCCTGATCGGGCAGGGACTCGCCCACCGGCTCGATAGTGTGAACGGATATGTCGCCTGTCGTCATGTCTCGCACGAGGGACGTTATGCGCTGGCCGTCTGCACGCGTTGCGGCAGGGTGTTGGAAGTCCAGGAAGCGGGCATGAGCGCGCAACTGGAGTCGCGGATCACGGCGGCTGGCTTCAGGCTGGATGGCGAGTGTGTCGAGTTACGGGTCGTCTGCGGCACCTGTCCTTCTTAGCGTGTCTGCGGATTGCACCGCCCCCGTCTTCGCAAGGAATGGCGGTGCAGCCCCGCAGGATCGACGCTCTGCGAGGTCCTGTTGTACGTCCAGCATCCGTGCCCTCTGCGGGGTGACCGCGCCGCGTCGCGCAGGGTGACAGGTGCTATCGGCGAGGAGTCGCTCGCCGACTGTCGGTCTGATGCAACAAGGTTGCTTTAACTGGTATATTGCAACTATGTTGCGATAATCGAGGCGGCCCGATCGACATGAACAAATCGACGACAGCGGAAAATCCGGCTGTGGAACCCGCGGCGATGGTGCGCACGCTTGTCCGTGAACTCTCCACGATCCGGGATCCCGGCCAGGCCCTCGCGTTTGTACTGCGCTCCGACGAGTCCGCGCCCCTCAGATATGTTGAGGCGATCGCCGCGTCCGGAATTACGGGTTCCCAATGGACAGCGCAGGGGGAGCAACTGACGGCCAGATTCGCGCCGCGTTGCCGCCGTTGCCTGGCCGCGAAAGATTCGTTTCCGACCTGAATCTGCTCGCAGGGGTCTTCTGCAAGGTGATGGACACCCGGTTCGCCAGGATTCGTGTCGATGTCATGACACGGAGAATGTGTCCGCGGTTTCATGTGGACAACGTTCAGGCGCGCCTGCTTTGCACCTACCGTGGACCTGGCACGCAGTATCTCGACGTCCGGTACGCCGATCGCACCCGGGTCGGGCCGGGTAGCGGCGGCCTCCCGGATGAATCGTCCGGCCTCATTCGCGACGAAGCGGGGCTCCAATGTATTCCCACGCGGGCCATTGCACTACTGAAGGGCAGGACGCTGGCCAGGTTCTGGCCCGCAGGGGGCGATTCATCGCTCGCCGGCAATGTCGCCCGGCACGGGCGTGCGCGTGATGGTCGCCATCGATCTCCCCTGAATATCCCCCGATACACACAAGGAGTCATTCCATGGATGCACGACTGCCGGTCACGGTCCTTTCAGGCTTTCTCGGCGCGGGCAAGACCACACTGCTGAACCACATCCTGAACAACCGCGAGGGGCGGCGCGTGGCCGTCATCGTCAACGACATGAGCGAGGTGAACATCGACGCGGCGCTGGTGCGCGACGGTGGCGCGCAGCTCTCCCGCACCGACGAGAAGCTCGTCGAAATGAGCAACGGTTGCATCTGCTGCACGCTGCGGGAGGACCTGCTGCTGGAGGTCAACCGCCTGGCGAAGGCGGGCCGCTTCGATCAGCTCGTGATCGAATCGACCGGCATCTCCGAGCCGCTGCCCGTCGCGGAAACGTTCACGTTCGCGGACGAAAGCGGTCAAAGCCTCGCCGACGTCGCACGGCTCGACACGATGGTGACGGTCGTCGATGCGTTCAACTTCCTGCGCGATTACAGCTCGCAGGACAGCCTGCAGTCGCGCGGCGAATCGCTTGGCGATGAAGACAACCGCACGGTGGTCGACCTGCTGATCGAGCAGATCGAGTTCTGCGACGTCATCGTGCTTAACAAGGTCGATTTGATCGACAAAGCGGACCGCGAGCGCCTGATGGCGATCCTGCACAGCCTGAATCCCCGGGCCCGGACCGAAATCTCCGAATTCGGTCGCGTGCCGCTCGATCGTGTACTGGACACGAAGCTCTTCGATTTCGAGGAGGCCTCGAAGGCGCCGGGCTGGTTGCAGGAACTGCGCGGCGAACACACGCCCGAAACCGAGGAGTATGGCATCCGCAGCTTCGTGTGGCGCGCGCGCCGCCCGATGCATCCGAAGCGTTTCTGGGATCTCGTGAACAGCGAATGGCCGGGCATCGTGCGCTCGAAGGGGTTCTTCTGGCTCGCGAGCCGTCCGAGCCACGCCGGTTCGTGGTCGCAGGCGGGCGCCGTGTGTCGCCACGGCATGGCGGGCCTCTGGTGGGCTGCAGTGCCGAAGTCGCACTGGCCGACCGATCCGGAATCGCTCGAATTCATCAACCGTAGCTGGGAGCCGAATGTCGGCGATGCACGCCAGGAACTGGTGCTGATCGGTGTCGACATGGACGAGCCGGCACTGCGCCAACGCCTGGATGTCTGCCTGCTCGCCGATGCGGAAATGGCGGAAGGCCCGCAGGCGTGGACGCAGTATGACGATCCGTTCCCGGCGTGGGGCGGCCGGGTGCCCGAGGAAGAAGGCGCGGCATGAGCCCGCGCGCGGCGACACACCGTTCGCAGCGTGGCGGGCAACGCCCGCCACGACGCGGGCGCGGGTCCCGTGCCGGTAAGCCGGCACCACCGCTGGCTTTCGGAAAGCTGGACAAACGACACGGTGAGGGCGCAATGGACCTGATTCCGGTAACCCTGCTGACGGGTTTTCTCGGCAGCGGCAAGACGACGGTACTGAACCGGCTGGTGCAGCAGCCGGAATTGGCGGATGCGCTGGTGCTCATCAACGAGTTCGGCGAAATCGGGCTCGACCACATGCTGGTCGCCCACAGCCGCGAGGATATCGTGGTGGAGATGAGCAGCGGTTGCCTGTGCTGCACGATCCGCGGCGATCTGGTCCGCACGCTCAAGGACATTCACTGGCGGTTCGCGCGCGAAGGCCAACGGCAGTTCAACAGGGTCTTGATCGAGACGACAGGACTGGCCGATCCTGCGCCGATCGTGCATACGCTTGCGACGCACCGCGACTTGAAGGACCGCTACCGGCTGGATGGACTGGTCGCGACGATCGATGCCCGCAACGGCGAAGCAACACTCGACGCGCACGTCGAGGCGGTCAAGCAGGCGGCGATGGCAGACAGGCTGCTGGTGACGAAGACGGATCTTGCGGACGTGGATGCGCTGGAACGGCTCGCCGGCCGGCTGCATGCAATCAATCCGGCCGCTGGCGTCATCCGCGTCAGTCACGGCGAACTGGCAGCGAGCCGGATACTGGAGCTGGGCCTGTTCAGGGCGGACGGCAAGATCGCGGACGTCGAACGTTGGCTCGCCGAGGAGCAGTATCGTTCCGACGACCACGGCCATCATCATGGAGAAGCGGGTCACGGCGACGATCATGACCATGACGAACAGCATGCGCATCGGCATGGCGACGCGCAAGGACACGTTCATCATCATGCGCATGATGGTCATGCCGGTGAGGAGCATGACCATGGAGAGGCGCAGGCGCATCACGGCCACGACGACCATCGTGACCATTTGCACGACGTCAACCGTCACGACGACCAGATCCGCGCGTTCTGCTTCACGGTCGACGACCCCATTCCGGAACAGGTGCTGACCGACTGGCTCGACGTGCTGCTGTCGCTGATGGGCCCGTCGATGTTGCGCATCAAGGGTATCCTGAACGTGGAAGGCGAGGACAGGCCGATCGTCATTCACGGCGTGCAGCACGTGTTCCATCCGCCAGTGCCGCTCGATGCATGGCCGGGTGACGATCGCCGCTCGCGGATTGTGTTCATTACCCGCGGGGTCGAACGTGAAACGGTCGAATCCACTTTCCGGCTGTTCAGCGACGTGCGCGCGATCCGTGCGCAGGAGGCGCATTCCGGATGACGATGCCTCCCATTGCGCTCTACAACACGCTGACCCGCCGCAGGGAGCCGCTGCAGACGGGCGTGCCGGATGCGGTCACGCTGTACGTGTGCGGTCCCACCGTGTACAACTACGCGCACATCGGCAACGCACGGCCAGCCGTCGTGTTTGACGTGCTCGTCCGTCTGCTGCGCCGACGTTACCGGATCGTGCTCTATGCGCGCAACCTCACCGATGTCGACGACCGGATCAATGAAATGGCGCGCCGCGAGGGCGTGCCGATCGGTGACGTCACGTCGCGGTATATCGACGCATACCACCAGGACATGCAGTCGCTCGGCGTCCTTCCACCGGATATCGAACCGCGGGTGACGGAGCATATCCCGGACATCGTCGAACTCATCGGTGCCCTGATCGAGCGGAATCACGCGTATGTTGCGCAAGGACACGTACTGTTCCACGTGCCATCCTTTCCGGCATACGGCCGGCTGTCGGGGCGCCGCACCCAGGACATGATTGCCGGGGCGCGGGTGGAAGTGGCGCCATACAAGCGCGATCCGCTCGACTTCGTGCTCTGGAAACCTTCGACCGACGACATCTCTGGCTGGGACAGCCCATGGGGGCGCGGCCGCCCGGGATGGCACATCGAATGTTCAGCGATGATCGGGCGACATCTGGGACGTACCATCGACGTCCACGGTGGCGGCCAGGACCTGATCTTCCTGCATCACGAGAACGAGATCGCGCAGGGCGTCTGCGCGCACGATGGTGAGCCGTACTGCCGGATGTGGGTACATAACAGCTTCGTCACCGTGGACGGGCAGAAGATGTCGAAGTCGCTCGGCAACGTGCTGCTGGTGCGCGATCTGCTCGCGCACGCGCCCGGCGAGGCGGTCAGGCTGGCGCTGCTTTCGACCCACTACCGTCATCCGCTCGACTGGAGCGTGCAGCGGCTACAGGTGGCATGCCGGACACTGCAGCGGGCCTATATGGCGCTCGAAGCCGTGTCGGGACTTCCGCATCTGGGGACCCGACCCGACAACGAGGTGGAGGCGGCCCTCTCGAACGACCTGAACGTACCGCGCGCGCTCGCCCGTCTGTATCGGCTGCTGGAGGATCTTGAGCAGGCTTCCCAGGGACCGTCGCAGCAATGGGCGAAGGCGCGCCTGCTGGCGTCCGCACAACTGCTCGGCCTGTTGCAGCAGGATCCTGCTCAGGCACTGGTCGCACTGCGCGGCCGTATCGACGCGACATCCGTCACGGACGACGCGTGGGTGGAATCAATCGTGGCCCGCCGCGGCGAGGCACGCTGGCAGCAGGCGTTTGGGGAGGCCGATGCGCTGCGTGACGAACTGCTGCGCGCCGGTATCCAGATCGAGGACACGCTGGAAGGGACAGTCTGGCATCGAAGTCACGGAGTCCTGGCATGATCCGCAAAAATCCACGTGGGGACCTGCCTGTGGTCCACGAAAGCGCGTTTGTTGATCCGACCGCCATCCTGTGTGGACGGGTCATCGTCGGCGAGAATGTATTCATCGGCCCGTACGCGGTGATCCGTGCCGACGAGACGGATGCGCAGGGCGGCATCGAGCCGATCCATATCGGCGCGCATTCGAACATCCAGGATGGCGTTGTGATCCATTCGAAGTCGGGCGCTGCGGTCGCGATCGGCCGCCATACGTCGATCGCGCACCGCGCCATCGTGCATGGTCCGTGCGAGGTCGGCGATCGCGTGTTCATCGGCTTCAACAGCGTGCTCTTCAACTGCACGGTCGGCGAGCGCTGTGTGGTCCGTCACAACGCGGTGGTGGACGGATGCGATCTGCCCGCAGGCTTTTACGTGCCGTCGACGCAGCGCATCGGGCCGGGCACGGACCTGTCGACGATCCCGAAGGTGACCGCCAGTGCGTCGGAGTTCTCCGAGGACGTCGCCCAGACCAATGTGAGGCTCGTTCAGGGATACCGCCGCATCGCGAACGAATTGTGACCGTAGGGGGTGACTGATGTTGATCCGCAAGCTGTTTTCGTTTGAAGGTGCGCATGTCGTGCGGCATGCGTCATCGCATCGTTGTGCATGGTCGATCCACGGCCATTCCTATCGCGTGGAGATCATTCTCGAGGCCGATGCGCTCGATCACGGCCAGATGGTTTATGACTTCGGCCTCCTCAAGGGGGAGGTCCGGGAGATCGTGGACGCGTTCGACCATACGCTCGTGTTCTGGAACTGCGACGACCCGGCGTACATGGAGATGTGCCGCAGCCATTCGCAGCGCTGGATTGCCCTGCCGGTGTCGCCCAGCGCGGAGCAGCTCTCGCGCGTGTTCTTCGTGCTGGTCGATGTGGTGATGCGTGCGATGCCGATGCGTAACGGCGAGGCGGATGTCAGGGTCCAGTCGGTGATCGTGCATGAGACGGCGACCGGCTACGCACAGTGCTTCCGGCGCGATGCCTACAATCCGCGCATGGGGCTGGTCAGTCCCGCCCTGATCGGATTCTCGGATGCCGTGCGCCGGGAGGCGACGACCGGTATCCTGGATGAACTGACCAGCGCTGTGGCGTGCGCACCGGCATGCTGACGTCGAAGGGCGCCGCCAGCCGTCATGCCGACCTGCTCGTGCGCGGCGGTACCGTGGTCAGATTGGAAGGAAGTGAGCAGGCGGACATTGCCTGCGTTGACGGCCGGATCGTTTCGATCGACGCGGGCGGCTGAAGCGCTGACCAGGTCGTGGATGCACACGGCCTGCACGTGCTGCCTGGCGTGATCGACTCACAGGTCCATTTCCGCGAACCGGGCCTCGAGCACAAGGAGAATCTCGAAGCGGGCACGCGAGGCGCGGTGCTCGGTGGCGTGACGGCCGTTTTCGAGATGCCCAACACCAGTCCGTTGACGCTGCGCCGCGACGACCTCGAAGGAAGCTCGCGGCAGCGTCAGGACGCGCGTGGTGTGATATCGCGTTCTACATCGGTGGCTCGTCCGTCAACGCTGGTGAGCTGGGCTACCTGGAAGCGTTGCCGGGCTGCGCCGGCATCAAGGTTTTTATGGGCAGCTCGTTCGGCGATCTGCTCGCGGATGACGACGTTGTACTACGGCGCATCCTCGAGCACGGCCGGCGGCGGGTGGCCGTGCATGCGGAGGACGAGGCGAGACTGCGCGAGCGCCGGTCAATCGCAGAAGCATCGGGCGACGTGCGCGACCATCCACGCTGGCGTGACGTGGATAGCGCGCTCAATGCGACGCGCAGGATCGTCGGCATGGCGCGCAAAACAGGACGGCCGCTGCATATCCTGCACGTTTCGACGGCGGAAGAAATCGCGTTGCTGGCGTCGCACCGCAGCCGGGTGACAGTCGAGGTACTGCCGCACCACCTGACCCTGTGTGCGCCCGAATGTTATGAGCGGTTGGGCACGCTTGCGCAGATGAACCCGCCGGTCCGTGAGGCCCGGCACCTGGAGGCGCTGTGGCGCGCGCTTCGGGAGGGGCGCGTGGACACGCTGGGGCAGTGATCACGCTCCGCATACGCTGGAAGAGAAGGGCCGCCCGTACCCGCAGTCACCCAGCGGCATGCCGGGCGTGCAGACGTTATTGCCGGTCATGCTCGATCACGTCAGCGAGGGACGGCTGTCGCTGCAGCGTCTGGTGGAACTAACGAGCGCGGGTCCGGCGCGGGTGTTCGGGATAGCGGAAAAGGGATGCATCACCGTGGGCTACGACGCCGACCTGACGCTCGTCGATCTCAAGGCAAGGCGCGAAATCACGAACCGCCGGATTGCAAGCGTCTGTGGCTGGACGCCCTACGATGGCATGCGGGTGACGGGGTGGCCGGTCGCCACAATCATTCGTGGCCATGTGGTGATGCGCGATGACGCCGTGCAGGGATGCCCGGTGGGACAGCCGGTCCGCTTCGACAGGGCGATGGCGATCACGCCGGCACGACGCCCGGAAGCTATCAGAGCTGCGTGGGATTGGGCGCGTCGCCGTACACGGCGACGGGGTCAAACGTCTTCGCACCTGCCGTGAACCGCAAGGTTGCTTGGGCAGGTCGACCGCGCGGTAAAAACAGCTGCGATAACCGACGTGTCAACTCGCGCCGCTGCCCGCCACCTCGACGCGGATCCACAGCGCGTCCTGGTCGTCGTCGATGCGCATCTCGACTACGCGCTGGGTCGGTCCGCTCGTCGCACCCTTGGACCAGAGCGTCTGGCGGCTGCGGCTCCAGTAGTGGGCGATACCGGTCTCGATCGTCCGCGCAAGGGCTTCCCGGTTCATGTAGCCGACCATCAGGACGTCGTCCCGGCCCGCATCACTGACGACGCAGGGAATCAGTCCATCAGGGCCAAATCTGGGCGAGAACGAGCGACCTTCCTCGACTTCGGCGACGGTTGTGCGAGGAGCGAATTGGAGCGAGGCAGTCATGATGGGAAGATTCTCCTGGGGGGCGGTCAGCAGGCGAGGGACCCTGGTTCACACCCGATGCGTCATGCCCGAAGTGGCGTGTTTTCCAGCGCGGCAGCAAACCAGTCCAGTACCCGTTGCAGGTGCACTTCGCCGTAGAGCCGCGAAAACCGCTGCGTCCCGGCATTGTCGGGGTCGCCGAGTACGGCCAGCCGTGCCTGGATGAACGCCGGTGTCAGCGTGATGCCGCACTCGTGCTCAATGCAGTGCTGCCAGTCATCGAAGCTCTGGGGAATCGGCGAAGTCATGGGTACGGCGGACGCCAGCAGAAAATCCCATGGTAACAGGGTTGGTTATTAATGCAACAAAGTGGCGTTAACAACCTGCTTTCGGACCCGCCAAATCAGGTGCAATGATCCTGCGTGCTCACACGCCGTGGGTCGAGCAGTCGTGGCAGGTACCGTGAATCGTGACGGCAGAGTTCGTGCTATGAACGCCGCGGCGGCTAAGCTTGCGCTCGATCCGGGCGAGCACACCGGCCAGTTCCGGATCTTCCGGAAGCGCAGAAATGTTGTGGCAATGATCGCACTCGAAATAACCAGTGGAGGTCTCGTGCTTTGCGATTGCATGGCGCCAGGCGCGGTCAGATCCCTGGATTCGGGTGAGCAGGCCAACGGCAGTCAGCCGGTCGAGGATCCGGTAGAGGGTCACGCGATCCACTTTTCCCGCACCTGTAGCGGCGCCCAGATCGCGGGCGAGTTCTTCATGCGAACGGGGCTGATCGGCGCCCTCCAGGCGTTCGAGCACGGCAACGGTAAGCGCAGTGGAGCGCAGCCCCGCCTCGCGCAGGCGCGATGGCCAGTCGGTAGGAGCGTGTGGTGGATGTTTGCGCGGAGAGTGGCGGGTAGGCATGGATGACCGTGGATGCAACTGTCCAATAATGGAATGATACATCGTCCCGCGCGGGCAAGGCCACGCGTGTCGTATGGTCGTCGTCATGGACCTGGCGGCATGCCCTGGTCGAACAGCGGTTGCAGGCCATCCTCCGCAGCGATGGCCATCGGACGCCCGACTGCCGTCTGCCGGCCGCCCGCCCAGCGCTCGAGCCGGTACAACGCGCCGAAGGCGAAGGACGGCGGTTGCATTCCGGCACCGAACACAGCCTCGCCACCGCGTCGCACGCTGTCCGCGAGCCATGACATCAGGCGCAGGTGATAGGGGTTGCGGGCAATTTCACCACGGTGGAAGGTCAGCGCCTCGATGATGGTCACGACGCTTGAGCTGTCGAGTTCGACGAGTGTGTTGGGCTGCTCCAGGGTACCCCAGAATTCTGTCTGCGCAAGCCAGACGGCGTGGGCATGGTGCTGAAGGGCGTCATGCACGAGCCGGTGGACACCGATGTGCGTCGCAGAGCCATCGCGCTCATGCGGGCAGAAGACCACGCGGGGCCGGTAGTCGTCGAACAGCGCGGCGAGGCGATCGACGTCACGGGCCCAGCCTGCCGGGTCGGCGCGGCGTCGCGCCGGCGTGACCGGCTGGCGACCGTCGAAGGCTGGATCGAGCAGCGCAAAATCAAGCCGGGTACAGGCATGGCACAGCTCGTTCCATCGTTCACTGCGGCGGCCCGGATTACTGCCTAGTGTAGCGGCGATGTTCAGTACCTCAAAGCCTGCTTCCTGCTGCAGTCTGAGCGCAAGTCCGCCGGTCAGGCATTCATCATCGGGGTGGGGCGAAACAATCAGCGCAAGCGGCCGCGTGCGGTCCACGCTCCTCGGCGTCGCTGTGCTCTGTGAGATGTCCGGAAGTGTTATCGGCTCGCGCAGCAGTGCGGCGAACGTATCGACGTACGACGTGATGACCTGCCGTCGTGTAGGGTCCCGGTTTGCGCTCCTGTTCATCGACAAAGTTTCCGGGGCGTGGCGATGCCGTCCACCTCAACCGTCGCCAGCATCGTACGGCGGCAGTTCCATGAGCGGCAGCGGCACAGGTAGTTGCGACGGTCTTCCTCAGTGGCGGGATGATCGAACTGAAGGCTGTAGTCGAAGCTCAGTTCCTCGCCTGCGCGGATCAGGCGTTTCGCATGGAGGTACACGCGCAGGATCCCCTGGCGGTCGTAGTCTTCAACCGCCTCGCAGTTCGGTGCGCAACGATGATTGATCCAGCGGGCGGCGTTCCCGCCGGTGCCCGCATCAATGCAGTAGCGTCCGTCACTCAGCGCAAACAGAAAGGTGTGGAACGGGTCTTCGGCGTTGACGGGATGCTGGCGTCGTGCTGCCGCGTGGGTAATGCGCGCCCCCCTGTATTCGATGATGCGCAAGCCGCGCGGAATGTCGGCAAGGGCAAAGACACCCTTGCCATGGATGGGACTGCGTCGGATCTGGATCAGGCGGGGCATGAATGCAGGAATGTATGCGGTGAAGCAGACTCAAGTATAGCGTTCCCTTTTCTAATTATCGCAACTATGTTGCGTTTACGATGCGGGTTAGGTATCGTTCTGCCGGAATCGCGGGCGATCCGACCGCTGGCGCGATGACCCCGACATAAAGCGGGCAGCCTGCACGTGCAGGCATGCGGTAGCCAGGCCGGGGCGCGGGGGAATTGAGTGTGCGATCGATTAGAATTGCGCACGCAAAGCCCGGAAGCTGGTGCAAATCCAGCGCGGTCGCGCCACTGTGACCGGTTTCCTGAAACCGGGAGTCAGACCTGGGCCTTGTCTTCCTTCACCTGTCATGGGGCGCGAAACCCCAGGAGAACCGTCATGACCTGCATCCTCAGTGTCCACCGGGCATCGGCTGCCCGTTGCTTCCTCTTTTTCTCCGGTCGTCTGTGTTGACCCGGTAAGTGTCGCCGGTCAGCACGGCATGCCTGGTTCGTGTTTCCGGCAATCGTGCGGGTGTTTCACTGCGTCGATGACACGGTGGATCGGCACGTGTGTCGAGCGCATAAAAAACAGGCGCACCGGATACGGTAGCGCCAGAGAAAAAAGAAAAGAGAGCAGGACAATGAAGAAAACCTCGATCCTTTCGCCGTCGCGAGCGCAGCGACGCCGCAGACGTCAGCTCACAGCGGGGATGCTCGGCTGCGCGTGGCTGATCGGCGCGTCATCCGCGTTTGCTGATGACGGCAGCGGCCCGGCGGCAGAGAGCAGGCAATCTGCGCAGGAGCCGGCACAGACGCTGCCGGCTGTTAAGGTCCAGGCATCGGGCCATACGGATACACCGGACCTGAGCACGCCGATCCGTACCGGCAGCCGGCTTGGACTGTCGAGCCTCGATACGCCGGCGAGCGTCGAGACGCTCACCGGTGAGCAGATTCAGGTGCGCGGCGACACCACGGTCAACGAGGCCATTACGCGTGCGGCCGGCTTTGCCACCGACGCGCGGCACCCGGCAATGGCGGCACTTCGGTGTCGGTGCGCGGCTTCAGCGGGCCGGAGTCGATCACGACGCTCTATGACGGCACGCGCATGTATCCTGGCGCAGGCACGGTGACCTTTCCGTTCGATACGTGGTCGGTCGACCGGATTGAGGTGCTGCGCGGTCCGGCGTCGGTGCTCTATGGCGAGGGTGGCATCGGCGGCGTGATCAACGTCGTGCCAAAGGCGCCGCAGCGCGACTACGCGACCACGGTCCAGCTCGGCGCGGGCGCCTATGGCGAGAAGCGCGTGGCGCTCGATACGACGGGCGCGCTCGGGCCCATGCTGTCATACCGCTTTTACGTGAGCGATGACCGCTCGAACGGCTGGGTACCGCGCGGCGATTCGCATACCACGGCGCTCGGTGGCGCATTGCGCCTCGACGTCGATCCGACCTTGTCATTCACACTCGACTACGACTACGGGCGCCAGAAGCCGGCACGCTATTTCGGGATTCCGGTGCTCGACGGTGCGCTCAATCCGGCGTTCCGGTACCAGAACTACAACGTCGCCGATTCCGCGATCTCCTATTACGACCAGTGGACGCGGCTGAACGCGAAGTGGCACGCCATGCCTGGCATCACGGTGCGCAACCAGCTCTATTATTTGCTGACAAACCGCCATTGGCACGATAGCGAGAGCTACGCCCTGCAACCGGATGGCGATGTGTTGCGCAGCGATTACATCGAGATCCTCCATCATCAGCGGCAGATCGGTGACCAGCTCGACACGACGATCGACGGGCATGCATGGGGCCATCAGAACCGGCTGGTCGTCGGCGCGGACTTCAATGTGATCTCGTTTGTCGATACAAGCAATTCACCATACGGCGGCTCGTCGATCGTGCCGGCATCCGGTTTCGATCCGGGCGTGTTCGACAGTCCCGATTCGACCGTGCCCGCGTTTCGCACCGTCACGCATCAGGCGTCCCTTTTTGCAGAGGACCGGTTCGAGCTGACCGACCGGCTCGCGTGGGTGAGTGGCCTGCGTTACGACCATATCGACTTCCATCGCGACACGTTCGCGACTGCCACGACTGCGGCGGCGTCGTTCGACAGGACGTTCGCCCATACCGGATGGCGCACGGGCCTTGTGTTCGCGCTTACGCCGACGCTGTCCGTGTATGGACAGTACACCACCGGCACCGACGGTGTCAGTTCGCTGATCACGCTGTCGCAATCGAACAGTCAGTTCACGCTGTCGACCGGTCAGCAGTGGGAGGCGGGTGTCAAGCAGGAAGTGCTCGGCGGCCGCGGCTCCTGGACCTTCGCGGTGTACCAGATCGTGAAACGTAACCTCGTGAGCACCGATCCGCTGAACCCGGATCTGAGCGAGCAGGTCGGCCGGCAGTCGTCGCGCGGCGTCGAATGGTCGGGCGCGCTGCGGCTGGGCGGCGGCTGGTCGGTCGAGGCGAATGCGGCGCTGCTGCGCGCGCGGTACGACGATTTCGACGAGGCGGTCGATGGTCAGAGCGTGTCGCGCGCGGGCAACGTGCCCTACAACATCCCCGAGCAGACCGCGAACGTGTGGCTCGACTGGGCGTTCGCGCCTGGCTGGCGCGCGGGAGCCGGGGTGCAGTATGTCGGACGGCGCTTCGGCGACAACGCGAACAGCGTGTCGATTCCGTCGTACACACTGGTCGATGCGTCCGCATCGTGGCGCGCAACGCGCAACCTGACGCTCGCGCTCTATCTGCGCAACCTGACCAACCGGACCTATGCGGTCTCCACGCAGAACGACGGCACCGAATGGCTGCTCGGCGCGCCGCGCTCGGGGTGGGTCACCGCGACGATGACTTTCTAGCCTCATTGATCGGCAAAGCCATGACCTCACTGCATATCGAAGGACTAGGCTGGTCGCCGCCGTCGCGGGATGCGAGACGCCCGGACGACGGCGAGAGCCTGCTGCGGCGGATCGTGCTCGAAGTGCAGCCGGGCGAATTCGTCGGCCTGATCGGACCCAACGGCAGCGGCAAGACGAGCCTGCTGCGGTGTGCGTTCCGTTACGCAAGGCCGCACAGCGGCGCCGTCAGGCTGGACGGCGACGACGTCTGGGTCAAGTCCGGGCGCTGGGCGGCGCAACGCATCGCGGTGGTACAGCAGGACCCGCCCGACGACTTCGGCCTGACGGTGGAAGAGGTCGTCGCGATGGGCCGTACGCCGCACAAGGGGCTGCTCGACCGCGACACCGCCGTGGACACCGCGCTCGTCGACGCCGCGCTGCACGATGTCGAACTCGATGCGCACCGGCAGCGGCCGTTCGCTTCGCTGTCGGGCGGCGAACGGCAACGCGCGCTGCTGGCCCGTGCACTGGTGCAGCAGCCGCGTGTGCTGATGCTCGACGAGCCGACCAATCATCTCGATCCGCGGCATCAGATCGAACTGCTCGGCCTCGTGCGGCGGCAGCGGATCACCACGCTGGCCACGATTCATGACCTGAATCTCGCCGCTGCGTTCTGCGACCGGCTGTACGTGATTGCCTCGGGTGAGATCGTCGCGTGCGGCACGCCGCAGGCGGTACTAACCGAGCCCTTGCTGAAGACGGTGTATGGCGTCGATGCGCTTGTCGACCGGCACCCGGTGACGGGACGTCCGCGCATCACGCTGATTACAGGACCGGAGTCCGGGACATGACGAAAATGAAACCTTCCCTCTGGCGCGCAACGGCGGCCACCATTCTCTGCGCAGCCGCATCGTATGCACAGGCTGGCCATTATCCGGTTACCGTGCGCAGCTGCAACCGCGATGTGACGTTCGCGCGTGCGCCGGCCAGGGCGGTCAGCAACGATTCGAACCTGACGGAGATGATGCTTGCACTGGGGCTCAGGACACGGATGGCGGGGTTCACGGGAATCGGCGGCTGGAAGACGGACGATCCGTCTCTGCGCGTACGCCTTGCGGGGATCCCGGAACTGGCGCGCCGCTATCCGTCCATCGAGACGCTCGTCGGCGCCGGTGCGGATTTCTATCTGGCCGGCTGGAACTATGGCATGCGCGTCGGCGGTCCCGTCACGCCTGAGGCGCTTGGACGCTTCGGCATCGCGTCTTACGAGCTCACGGAGTCCTGCGCGCACGTCATGCCGATGCCGGCGGCGTCGCTCGACGACGTTTATCGCGACCTGCGCAACCTCGGCGCGATCTTCAATGTAGACGCGCGTGCGGCGAGCGTTGTCGCGTCGATGCAGGCGCGTATCGCGACGGTGTCGCGTGCCTTGGGACCGGACCCGGTGCGCCCGCGCGTGTTCGTCTACGACAGCGGCGAGGACAAGCCGTTTACGGCCGGGGCGCTGGCGATGCCGACCGCCCTGATCGACGCGGCAGGCGGTCGCAATGTGATGGACGACGTTCAGCAGAGCTGGACGCAGGTCAACTGGGAGAGCGTCGTCGCACGCAATCCGCAGGCCATCGTCATCGTCGACTATGGCGCCGTGACCGCCACACAGAAAATCCGCTTTCTCACCGGCAATCCGGTGCTCGCAAAAGTCGACGCAGTGCGCTCACGCCGTTTCATCGTCGTGCCTTACGATGCGGCGACGCCGGGCGTGCGTAACGCCGGGGCCGTCGAGACCCTCGCGCGGGGGCTGCATCCGGAGCTGTTCGGCGCACTGGCCGGTGCCGTTACCGGGGAGGCGCGCTGAGCATGGATACGCTAGCGAGCGGCAGGCCGGCGTTGCGAACACGTCGTGGCGCGCTCATTCCCTTCACCTTGCTGGGTCTGGTGCTCGCCGGGTCGATCATGGTCGCAACAGGGCTCGGACCGGTGCCGGTTTCGCCGGGCATGACCGTCCGCATTCTCCTCCATCATCTGTCGGGCGATGTAGCCGGAGCCGTGACGGCTGACGCGCAGGATGCGATCGTCTGGATGATCCGACTGCCGCGCGTATTGCTCGGTGTGGTCGTCGGCGCGGCGCTTGCGGTGGTCGGCGTGGCACTGCAGGCTGCCACGGCTAACCGGCTGGCCGATCCGCATCTGCTCGGCGTGAGTTCGGGCGCGACGCTCGGCGCGGTGACCGCAACGCTGTGGCTCGGCGCCGTGTTCGGCCCGCTGACGCTGCCGGCCACCGCGTTCGCCGGCGCGCTCGCGGCGATGGCGCTCGCCGTCGCGCTGGGTGCGCGCGCCGGCCGGCTCGATTCGCAACGCCTGCTGTTGTCGGGTATCTCCGTCTCGTTCGTGATGATGGCGCTGGCGAACCTGCTGCTCTATCTCGGCGACCAGCGCGCCGCGTCGTCGATACTGTTCTGGATGCTGGGTGGTCTTGGACTGGCGCGATGGGACCTGCTGGGCGCGCCAGCCGCGTTCGCCGGCGGCGGCATGGTGCTGCTGGCCGCACGCCGGCGTGAGCTCGACGCGCTGATGAGTGGCGATGTCGCCGCCGCAACGCTCGGCGTGGATGTCGCGCGGGTGCGTCGCGAAGTGTTCGTCGTGAGTTCACTCGTCACGGCCGCGATGGTCGCGGTGAGCGGTGCAATTGGATTCGTCGGGCTGGTTGCGCCGCATGTGTGCCGACGGCTGCTCGGTGCCGGCCACGCTCGGCTGTTGCCCGCGTCGGCGCTCTTCGGCGCGGTGCTGCTGGTCTGGTCGGACGTGGCCGCGCGCATGCTCGCCGCGCCCGACGATCTGCCCATCGGCGTCGTTACTTCGCTCTTTGGCGGTGCGTGCCTTGTGTGGCTGATACGGGGCGAACGGGCGTAGCTCCCGTTCGCCGATGTCGCCAGTGTGGAACCGCTGGTTACCTCGCAGCCGGCCAGCCTACAGGCAACCGTCCAGCCCCGCCCTGAAGACGTCTGCGGGGGGCGTTGTCACGGTAACTGGTCGGGCTGGTAGAGTGATGCGATGAAGACAATCATGTCGCTGTACCATCGCCATCGATTCCCGGGCGCCGTTATCAGTTGCGCCGTTCGCTGGTATTTTCGGTTTCAATTGAGCCTGCGCGACATTGAAGAGTTGCTGTTCGAGCGCGGCGTAATCGTCAGCTATGAAACAGTGCGGCGCTGGTGCGACAAATTCAGCGCTGGCTTCTCGCATCGCGTCAAGGCTGCTCGTCGCAAGCCCGGCACCGTGACATCTGGATGAGGTGTTTGTGACGCTACGCGGTGAGCCTTATCTACTTTGGCGGGCAGTCGATCAGCATGGCGCCGAACTTGATATCCTGCCGCAGAAGCGGCGCGACAAAGCTGCGGCGAAACGATTCTTCAAATGTGTCCCGGCGGCTTGTCCTGAGGTGCCGCGCAAGATTGTCACTGACCAGTTGCGCAGCTATCCGGCGGCGAAGGCCGAGATCCCTGAACTGGCAAACGTGAAGCACGTTTTCGTCAAAGCCAGCGCCCGAGTGAACACCCTGGCCGAAAATAGTCATCAACCCACGCGAGAACGCGAGCGCCGCATGCGTGGTTTCCGCGATCCTGAACGCACGCAAGCATTCCTGTCGAATTTTGGACCGATCCGGCAGCACTTCGCACTGAAGCGACACCTACTACGTGCCTCGCTCCACCGCAAACAACTCGGCGATCGCTTTGCCGCACGGCATCGTTTCACCGAGCTTAGCCAAAATCCGTCCGCTTTTTGAGAAAAGCTCCGTTCATCGCACTACTGCGACGCGAACACTTTAATGTGACAACGCCGTTCGAGTCGGTGCTGGGTCGCTGCATGTCCGAAGGTCTCGCAAAGGGCGAAGGTTTCGCGATTGACGCAAGCATCATCAGGGCCGATGCAAGCCCTGCACGCGGTGTCCCAGGTACTGAGTCCATCAACTGGGGTTGCGTCAAGGGCCAAAGCCGTGCAGTACGGGAATATCTAAAAGCATTGGAGGAAGCGAATCCGGCCGGCACAGACGCGGTCGAGGAGGCAGAGACATCGACACCTCCAAAGAAGATATCCCTGACTGATCCTGCTGCGAGCTGGACAGCCGCCAAGGGTAGTCCAGCGTTCTTCGCCTACTCGACCAATTATCTGATTGACCTGCAGGCAGGAATCATCGTTGACGTCGAGGCGACGCCCGCGAACCGCTCGCACGAAGTGGAATCAACCAGGACGATGATTGACCGCGTTGAGCGGCGGCATGATCTCAAACCTCGACGTCTTGCAGGCGACACCGCGTATGGCTCGGCAGCTATGCTTGCCTGGATGATCGACGAGAAGGAAATTGCAGCACATGTTCCCGTCTGGGACAAAACGACGCGCAAGGACAATACATTGTCCAGCAGCGAGTTCCAATGGGATGAACTGGCCAATGAATATCGCTGTCCCACCGGTCACGCACTACGCAGTGATCGGTGCAAGTCCAGAAATCCGCGCTCACGCGTCACGAAGGCTGACACGATCATCTATCGGGCAAGCCAGTTCGACTGCGAAAGCTGTTCGATGAAGGATAGCTGCTGTCCGGATACACCATTCCGCAAGATCGTCCGCAGCATCCATGGAGCTGCGCGTGACGAAGCGAGGCGTATTGCGAAGACGCCTGAATACAAGCGATCTTGCCGTGAGCGAAAGAAGGTGGGAATGCTCTTTGCCCATCTTAAACGCATTTTGAAGCTGGACCGTCTGCGACTGCGGGGTCCACGTGGCGCCCACGACGAATTCCTGATGGCAGCGACTGCGCAAAAACCTGCGAAGAATGGCCAAGCGGTTCATGCCAGGAAGCAAGCAGATGAACCAGGCAGTTGCATGACGAGCAACGGGGACCGTTGCCTCGTTCAAGTTTGCCGCTTCGCCGATCGCCACCACTCGAAAACATGCCGCCAACTGCGGCGTCTCCGACCAAAACAGGACTTTTTCAACACAGTCTGAGGATAACCGGCCGCCCAATCCAGGCCAGAACTGAGATCGAGTGCCAGCGCTAAAACCGGCATGGGTTTGCGCCTGGCGCCCACGTCTGGCGGCCAACTCGCCACCAGGCTGCTGATGTGCTCATTGTCCTGCCGCGTTTTTCACAGCGCTCTGCGCCTGAATTTTCTCGCCGTTGTTGAACGCAAATGTCACGGGAATTGTCGAGCCGACCGCAAGTGGCTTCCTGGCCTTTTCGAACATGACGTGATAGCCGCCCGGCGCGAATGCAAGCGTCCCGTTGGCGGGTACAGTGACCTTATTCACCATGATCATCTTCGATGTGCTTCCGCTGGTCTGCGTCTCATGCAGCATCGACTTTCCAAAGGCGTCCGTGGAGACGCCCGTGAGTTCGACAGGCTTGTCGCTCATGTTCATCAGCTTGAAATAGCAACCCGACGGCACATCGCCGGGCATCGAGCGAATCCAGCAATCCGAGACCATCATGGCGTCGGGTGCAGCCGCTGCGGCGAGCGACATCGCGGAAAGAGGCAGGGCAATCGCGATCGGGCGAAGAATGCGGTGCATGGTTTATCTCCTGTTTGGGACTTGAGAGGGAATCAGGGCAACATCCATTGTCGCCGACGCACGCGAGATTTCATGGTGTCGCCGGAACAGTCACGAAGCCGATCTTCGTGAGCCCACCAAGCTGGGCCGCCGACATGAGCTGGGCGACCTTTTCATACGCGACCCGGCGATCCGCGCGCAGATGCAGTTCCGGCTGCGGCTGAGCCTGCGCAGCCATCGCGATCTTCCCACGCAATGCGTTTTCGTCGACGCGCGTACCGTTCCACAACACCGTGCCGTCCGCCTCGATCGAGACATCAACGTGGGCGGGTTTCGTGTCTTCCGTCTGACTGCCCGCACGAGGCAGATCGATTCTCACGGCATGACGAATCACGGGTATCGTCACCATGAACACGATCAGCAGAACCAGCATGACGTCGACTAGCGGCGTCATGTTGATTTCACTCATCAAGCCATCGTCTTCATCGTTGGTAAAGGGATTCGTTGCCATTGCAAACCTCTGTCTACGTTGTCATTGTCCCTGCGCGGCCACACGCAAGCCGCCCTTTGCCGGCGATAGTCGTTCGCCTGTCACGAAGAATGCATGCAGACTATGCGCAAACCGGTTCAACCGGGTCACGATGCTCCGGTTTGCGCGCGTGAGCGCGTTATAGCCGAGTACCGCTGGAATGGCGACGAAAAGTCCGAATGCCGTCATGATCAGCGCTTCTCCGACCGGTCCGGCGACCGCGCCAATGGAGGTCTGGCCTGTCTCGCCGATGGTCAGAAGCGCGTGATAGATGCCCCATACCGTGCCGAACAGGCCAACGAACTGGGCAGTGCTGCCGATCGAGGCGAGGACGGCGAGACCGCTCTGCATTTTCGCAACCGAATCGTCCATGCTGTCCTTGAGACAGCGCGTTATCCAGTCCGAGACGTCCATGCGGTCGCGCAACTGCTGCTGCGTCTGGCGATGATGTCTCGCAGCTTCCTGGCCCGAGCGCGCCAGCGTGAGGAACGGATTGTCGCCGCGCGTGTCGCCGTCAAGTTTCCCGATACCTTCGTCGAAGTCGCCCGAATACCAGAACGATTGTTCGGCGCTCCTTGTCAGTCGCTTCAGGGCGACGACATTCCATGTTTTTACGGCGATCACGCTCCATGAAAGGATCGACATGATCAGGAGCGCGAGCGCGATGGCGCGCGTCACGAGATCGCCTTGTGCCCACACATGGGCAATTCCATAGCTTTGCATTGCAACTCCTTTTGCCAACGGTCTGTTGGCTTCAATCACCTAAAGCGAAATCGAAGGGCTGGGTATAGGCCGCGCGCACAGGCACGCCGTTCTCCAGGTAGGGTTTGCACGCGCTCGCGCGCATCGCATCGAGCGCGGCGGCGTCGAGGCGGTCGAAGCCACTGCTCTTCTTCAGTTCAATGTCTTCGATCTGCCCGGTGAGGCCGACCACGAAACGAACGTATGCTGTGCCGGTTTCACCGAGTCGCTTCGAGCGGGTCGGGTAGTCGGGGGCGACGATCCGGCAGTCGAGGTGCGACACATTCCTGGGGGTGCTCAGCGCCATCACGGGTTTGCCTGTCGACGGCGTCGCGGATGCCGGCGCCACCGACGGCGCCGATGCTGTCGCCGATGCTGTCGCCGATGCCACCGGCGACAGTGGCGAAGCGGCGGGTGTCTGAATTTGCACCTGCTGGTGCGGTGGAACCGGCGTGGCCGATACAGGGGCCGGGGCGGGACCCGGTTTCGGTTCGCTTCGTTTCTCCGGTTTCACACGCGTGACGACTGGCACTGGCTTCGGCGCAACGGCGGGCATCGACTGAATCGGCGTGGCGGGGGCAACCGGTGCCGACTGCAGCAGCTCAGCGGTGATCACATGGGATTGCGGTGCGACGACAGGGATTCGCTCGCGCTTCGTCAGAAAGAACGCCGCAAGCGCCAGATGCAGCGCCGCGACAATGACCGTTGCACAGGCCACGCGATAACGCGCGCTGGGCGCCATTGAAGGAAGCGCGTCTTGCGATGCGGAGTTCACTTTCGTGTTCCAGCCCAGGCGGCAAGCCGGCGAAAGTCCACCGCTCCCGTGATGGTCTGCAACTTGCCAGCCGGCGAAACGAGCATTGTAAATGGGATTTCCCCGCCCCAGTGACGATCGATCGCATAGCGTTGGGCGGCGTCGAAACCGTCCGCGCTTAGCCACTGATCGCTGCCGGCGAGCCCGGCCTGAGCGAGCGCCGACTCTACCTCGGGCGGCGCGGCCTGCTCGACTTCGATGAACGTGACCTGGGTTCCCGGATGGTCATGCACGAATCGGCCCCAGGCCGGCATTTCCTTGCGGCACGGATCGCAGCTCATTCCCCACAGATGGACGATCCAGGGGCGCGACGCATGCGCATGCTTCAGCGCGTTCCAGCTGTCCGCGTCATACCACTGCAGCTCAGTGGCTCCCGCGAATTTGCAGATCGACAGGCACAACAGCGCGAGCAGGACTTGACGGCGCTTCATTGCAGGTCCTTCAGTTCGATGAGTTGATAGCCGTGCTCGTTGCTGAGCCACGACAGGAAGACATGATCCTTGTTGCCGATCAGCAGCGGATGGTCCGAGCGGCCCACGGCGCTGTCGATGACGGACGGCGCGCTCCAGTCGCGGCCATTGTTGCGCGAATGCTGGATCAGCACCTGCGAAGCGTGGCCATCGAATGCCTTCCAGACTCGCCATACCTGATCGCCGTGCGCGAACACGAGCGGGCGCGAGGTGACGTCGTCCGGCTTGCCGAGACGCTGCGGATCGCCGAAGGCCGATCCGTCGCCGTTCGACCTTGCGTAGAACAAGCCCTGGCGCGCCTTGCCCTGGGTGTACCAGACGACGTGTATCGTCCCGTTTCCCGAGACCGCGATCGACGGTCCCTGATGCGGACAAGCGTCGGTCACCCAGTCATCGACCGATACCCGCTGCGGCTTGCCTGGGAGTCCAGAAGGCAGGAAACGAAGGACCACATGGTCGCGCACCTCGCCGGGGAATATGGTCCGGAACGCCAGAATTGGCGCCCCGTCGGGACCGTTCGTCACGCCGATGCGGCAGCACTCGCAGCTGACATCCGCCGCGAGGGCCGACTGCGAAAACGTTCTGCCGCCGTCGTCGGACCACGCGTACGCGATGGAAGCGCCAGGAAGCTTTTGCGGCCCGCTCAGCCGCTTGTCCTGCCAGACCATCAGGATCTTGCCGGATGCCGCCACATCGAGCACCGGCATCCGCTGGCTCACGGCCGCCGGCTCGAACGCGCGTGGCGCGTCGAAATGCGCGCCGCCGTCGGACGATGAGGCGAGCCAGATCTGCGCGTTCCAATGCTGGTCCTTGAAGGTGTCGTACGCGATCAGCACGTGCCCCGCCGCGTCGGCGACCAGTTGCGGCCGCGCGTCGCCGCCGCCGTCGAAGCCCGAGCTGACATCGCCGACTCGGAGGGGCAGTGTCCAGCTCTGCCCAAGATCTTTCGAGCGGGCGAACCAGACCTGCTGGTTCTGCGTCCAGGTCAGCAGCACCGTGCCGTCCGGTGCCAACGCCGGGGTCGCCGCATCGGCACACCCGAGCGGCTGCGCCGACTCGCAGGGGCGGGCCGCCATGTGATGCATCATGGACATGCCGGGCATCGTCTGCGCGTCGGCGCGGCTCGCCAGCAGCAGTGCGAGCGTGAGCGCGACAGCCGTCGCGATGAAGGTCCGGAAGATTGGTGGCAGAAACATCGTGTTCTCCGTGCTATGCGTGTGGTCAGAACGCGGCCCGCATGCCGACGAAGGCCATACGGGGAGGCGACAGCGTCTGCGTGTACGGCTGGTTATACGTCCAGGTGCTGTCCGTATAGGTGCGATTGAACAGATTGTTTACGGCCAGCGTCAGATCGATGGCAGGCGTGATCTGATAGCGGCAGCCGATGTCGAAGACCGTGTTCGAGCCTTGCGAATGCGTGCCGGCCGTCACCGAACTGTAGTAGTTCATCCGCCCGATGTAATGCGCCTGAGCCTGGAGGGTGAGGTTGCGGAGCGGACTCCAGGTGACGCCGAAGTTGCCGACCAGTTTCGGAATTCCGGCAATCTGGACGCCAGTCGGCGTGTTCGTCGACGTGCTGGTGAGGACGGCGTCGGTAAACGTGAACGATCCGTTGAAGCTCAGCCAAGGCGAGACCTTGTACGAACCGATCAGCTCAACGCCCTGGGATCGCTCGTTGCCCGCATTGCTGTAGAAGTTGCAGGATGTGCTCGATGAGCCCGCGAGGAAGTCTTCGCACAACTGCTGCTGGTAAGCGGACGGCGCGCCCGATGCGGGGCTGGTCGTCGACAGGATCGTGTTGCGGATCGAGTAGAGGAAGTAGGTCGCGCTCAGATCCAGGCCGCCGCGCTCGTAGTCGAGGCCGATCTCCCGCTCCAGCATGTCCTGCGGAACGAGCGAAGGATCTGCGATCGACGGCGTCGACGCTGCGCTGCCGTAGGAGCGCAAGGTGTTGTTCAGACCGGGGCCGCGAAACGTCTGGTTCACCGATGCGCGCAGCGACAGGTCGTCGGTGACGAAGTAGCGTGCCGAAATACTCGGATCGAAGCGCGTTTCCGTGGTGCCGCCGCCGAGTTGCGGATTGTCACCCTCCGTGGACGTGATACTGCTGGAGAAATGATCCAGCCGCCCGGCGAGTGTGATGAGGAGCGAGTCAATCGGGGCGATCCGGGTTTGCAGGAACAGGCCGCCGTAGTTCTGCACGCCACTGCCGGACACTGACGCCGCCAATGACCCTGTCGGCAGGCCATAAACGGTAGGTGCGTTGTAGATCGACTCGCTGTCGGACGCGCTCAGGCGCCGATAATCGACCCCGACCTGGACATCCCGCCATATCTTGCCGATCGTTCTCGAATACGTCGTCGAAAACCCGCTCTCGTGGTAGCTCTGGTCACCGTACTGGGTGTAGTACTGGTCGATGGGGTCGTCCGCCGCCGAGGCCGGCAAGCCAGTAAGCGTGGAGGACAACGACAGGCAGCCGCCCGTGGTTTTCCAGTAACAGGTCGCTCCGTTGTGCTTGTCAAACGACACTTCCTGGGCCCAGGCGGTCGCGGTCAGCGAGCTTTGCTTGTCGAGCGTCTTGGTGAGGCTTGCCGCGAAATCCGGGCTGGTCTGCTTGTTCTGGCCGTACTGATACGAGATCTCTTCGTTGTTGACGTGGTAGCCGAAACGCAGGTAACCCTGCAGGTCAGCCGAAGGATGCAGATAAGCCGTCAACTGGGCATTAGTCTGGCGGGTCCAGATCGGCCCCTTGTCCGGATAGCGCCAGAGGTACGACGACGGTGTCAGCTGATAGCCCGGCGAGTCGGACTGGCTGACGAAAAAGTGGAAAGCCAGTGCGTCGTTGACCTTGAGGTTCTGGTTCAGCGATACGTTCTTCGTGCCGAAACTGCCGTAACTTGCCGACACCGTCGTGCGGTTGTCCGTCGGTTTCGGGGTAATGATATTGATCACGCCGCCGACGGCCATATTGCCCCACACGACCGAGCCGCCGCGCACGATCTCGATGCGTTCGATATTGTCGAGCGGCACCTTGAACCACTGCACGGTTCCATAGAACGGGTCCATGATCGGCACGCCGTCCAGCAGGACGAGCACGGTCGAGTTGCCGAGTCCTCGCATGCCGAGCGACTGCCCGGTTGGATCTTTGGAGGCCGTGGGGACGCTACTGAGGTTGACGCCGGGGACGTTGCGCAGCAACTGGTCAAGCGATTGCGCGGGGCTGTTGTCGATTTGCTGCCGGGTGATGATGGTCGTGCTCTGGGGCATTTCCGCGAGGGTTGCCTCGTCGCGGCTGGCGCTGACGACGATCTGCGGCAGTTCGACGGGTGTGCCCGAACTGTCGGCGAAAGCCAGCTGGGCAGGCAACATCAACGCCACCGAAGTGGCGAGCAGAGGGCGCTTCATTTGTTGTGTTTTCTCGAGTCGTGACTGGTCGCGCCGCATGGTGGCTCGATGCGCCCACGACGTGCCGGTCGGGCGTCGCGTGGGCCGGGAATTACGATCGGGAAAAGACGGGTGGTGCGCGTGGTCTTCCGGACGGAAAACCGCCGGGAGGCGTGAAGCGGGTGGATAGAACGGGCAGCGCAACCAGCGTCACGAGCATGACGAGAACCGGCAGCGGCGGGTCAATGGTCGGCAAGGCGGCGTGATCCGCCAACAGATCGCAATAGCCGCAGGCGATCATTCCATTGCCATGAGCGGGCCGCGTTTCGGCGGACGGCGTACTCACCGTACACATTGCGGCGACGGGTTCAGCGTTTCTGGCCGCAACGAGCAACTGGCTGGCGACAGGCACCAGCACGATCAGCCATATGGCGATCATGCCGAGCCAGGCAGTCAGTCGACGGTGTGCGTGCGAATTCATCCGGTTTACATAAATTTTTTGCGGTGCGACTTTAGCATCTTTAGGTTTCGTGTGCAGCGGGGCCGTCCGGGATAGAGTGAAGCGCCTCGCGCAACCAGAACACCTAATTGCCAGCCTGAACGATTTGGCGGCGGAAACCGAGCATATTGTTGGTGCGTGCGCTCCGCAGCTCACCGACGAGAACGAGGCGATGAACGGAATCGTGAGCGAGTTTGCAACCAGGTCTTTGTTCGGTACTGTTCCACCATTCACGCAAACTTCAAGTTCGTCAGGGGGCGGCGTCAATGAGGACGAGGGATCCCGATCGACCAGCGAGGTAGCCAAAGCCGTATTTCGCGAAATCAAGGCGATGGTGCCCACCCCGATGGCGGAAGACTTTTTTTGATGACGTTGACGCAGTAAGCAAATCCCGCGCTGTGTCACTCGAGCGTCCCCATTAATTCATGAAGCGGTTATCTATCGGCGGCGCACTCAGATGACTGTGGTAGGCCGAATTTGAGCCACTTACCATCCGTGTTGCGTTTCGTGCCGGTCGCGCAGGTGATTGACTTGATCTACGCCGAACTGCTTGATGCTCCGTATGTCGTGGACCCGGCTGTGTTGACGGATGACCGCCCGGTGTCGTTCCGGTTTGACCGCGATCAGGGCGACATACGGCAGTTCGCGGCGCAGTTCCTTGCGTCGCTCGGGTGTCGCGTCGATGTGCGTGATGGTGTGTCGTTCGTGAGCAAGGCGAAGGACGCACCGGAGAAGCGCAACGTGCGGACGCTGGTGTACATGCACAGGCATCGGCGTGCCGATTACCTTGCGCGGCTGTTGCAGGCGCTGCTGTCGGCTCGCATGACCTCGGACAAGCCGTTGGCTGCGCCGGTCGGTGAGAAGGTCTCTGTTCCGGTTCCTGCCGCGTCGGCGGCCGGGCAGATCGATCAGTCCACGGATCAGCTAGTGCTGTCCGACTCCGCTGACGAGTTGCAGCGTGCTCGCAAGGTTCTGGCGGAACTGTATACGGCGACGGGGGAGGGGGTAGTACGCGGGCGGGCGTATGAGGTGGACGGTACCGATTCGGCCAACTCCGGGTTTTCTATCGCGGTGAAGGCATTCGGCGGGACCGTCGGCGTTGGCTCCGGTTCGACGGATTCGGATGCGAATGCGTTCAAGCTGAGCGTTCCGGCCGTGAACCTGGCCATATGGTCGCTTCGGACGGTGGCCGACATGAAAGACGGCGAGGTCATCGTGCTCGGTGGGCTGATTCAAGATCAGACCTCGACGGCCAATGATGGGCAGCGCTTTCTGCCGTGGTTTCTGGATGGGCACAACAGGTCGAGGTCCCGCTCTGAGATCGTGCTGGTGCTTCAGGTCCAGAAAATCTAATGTGTGATGTGCAGCGCGTCAAACGCTACTACGAGGATTTTGGTCGAAAATCGGGCGAGACCTGCAAAGGTCACAAACGCGCAGCATCGAACAAACGATACCTGACTGTCACGCCGGGCGACGCGGATGCGTTTCCGGCGTAGGTAGACGATCCAGGCGTGTAGTTCAATAGTGGTCAGGTAAAGCCACTGCCGTACGGTGTACATGCGCGAGCCCTTTTTGATTTTGCGCGCTTGTACCACGGCCCGGCGTCTAGTGTCAGGAGTGTCAGACCGTATCGGGGCTGCGGATGACATCGGCGTATCTGCGGAGTGTGGCGGTTGTCGCGCGGCTCAGCGCGGCCCGTCTGACTGAGTAGCGGGTATCGGCACGGGTACCAAACTAGGCGCTACGGCGAAACGCAGCCCCCCTCGTTGCAAAACTGCTTTTTGCGGCCATCGCTTGGCGGCACGATTGTTCGTGCGGCTAGCTAAAGTTGCGGCCTTTCGTGACGCAAACCAATACTTAAAAACGCCTGCTCGTAGCAGGCGTTTCAAATCGCGAGTTTTGGACTTGTGAGGCTGCTACCGTTTGGGCGCTGTCGCGAAAAAATCTGTCTTGATTGTTCGCATCGCATGGCGCATGCTTCGCCATCCAATTTGACATAAAAGAAATTAGCGAATATATGTAGTAATCCTTAATGTATGACTAACCAACGATGACTGGCGGACACGTCAACTGGGTTCGTACGTTGGGAACAAGAACCTCAGGTCGCGATGGCCAGGATCTTCAGGAGGGGCCCATCCTGGGCAAGGTGCTCTTAGAAGCTTTCACGCGTCGTCATAGTAGTCCTCGGGGGGGGGGGGGGCGCCTCGCGGTTTCGGCGCGTGCAGTGGCTTCGACATTTCTATGCCCATCATCTTCATGGCGTCCGTCAGCAGATCGGTCTGCAGCTTTAAATTGAGAATGTGCTCTTCGTAGTCGAACACGCCTCCCAAATCGCTGTGTATCGAGAGCACGTACCGGGCGACATGCAATGCGTGCAGAACCCTAGCTTCGTCGCTCGGCTGCCCGTCCTCTTCGAGGTCGATGGTCTTTTCAAGCCCGGGCGGCGGTGGGACGGAAACGACGTCGCTCGTCACCAGCTCGACGGCAGACGACACCAGGTGAATTTCCGGCTCGAGGAAACACCTCGCCCTCTGCGTGGCAGGTAATGCCGCATGTTGCTGGAGCGTGCGCAGCGCGGCTTGCAGTGCATTCAGCACGAGACGATTGTCTGCTGCCTGCTGAACAGCGCGGCGAGGGGCAAGGGTCTGGCGTGTCGCGCAACTGAGGCGCCCTGAGTGCTGCCGCGACGATGTCGAACTTCGGCGTGTGGGCCAAGTCGACGATCCGATTGACGTCCTGCGGTCGGGTGTTGAGTCGTCGCGCCAGCTCCGACTGCGTCACCTCTTGCGCGATCATCTCGTTGGGCAGCAGCACCTTTGGTAACGCGCTGACGGGTCGGGTGGTCATTTCTTCTCCTACCTTCGGTTCCGATGGAGTGGGAACGGTCTGCTTGTTCTCCAAATACATCAACAGCGCGTCTGCAGCCATGACGCGCGCTTCCTCAAGCGTGCGCCTTTGGTGATCGCCTCTGGGATATCTCGGAACGACACCACGAACGAGCCGTCGTCGCGCCCAAAAACCGCGGGATACTGACCTGATTGCTTGAGCACCAGACGGCAGGAGAGGGCGCCCGTCGGCGAACAACACCGTGCCGGGAAAGGTGCGAAAATTACCGTCGAATCCATCAGGAGCCGAAGAGGAGCGTTGATGACCGGTAACACCTGTGTCCGGTGCGGAACAGTCACCCCACCGCACGACGTTGTCAGCGTTGCTTCGCCGGATGGCGGCTTCCGGTTGCTCTGTAGCCGCTGTTTTAACACTGAGATGGCGTATCTGGCGGACGTTCAAGCCTTCGAACATCCGGAGTTCACGTCCGTGCGTCTGCCCGATGCTGATGGCGTCGTACACGAGTTCCATTTCCGTAGCCTGCTGTTCGGTGACCAGCTTTCACTGGAGGCGTTCGAGCTCGCTTCGGGTGACGAGGACCGCGCAGGCTTCCGTTTCCAGCTTCTCGGTGATCCGCGGTCGGACCCGTTTGAGCTGTTGGGCGACCTGCTCCAGAAGATGAAGCGTGCCCTGGCAGTCAAACACCTGGTCGAGGATGCAGGCCATCTCGTGGTAGCCGAAACGACGGTTCGTGGACGAATCGAGTGGGACGGCAACGAGAACTACCGGCTGCCATGTGTGGTCATTGATGGCAGGCGGGTCGACTGGTCCGATTTTGGGGCGATGTTAATGGCGTTCGAAGGGTGGCAGTTCCGGATTGAACTGGTGGATCCGAGCGATGAGGCATGACCTCACGTATGGCCGTCCACGATTCGGTCACAAGGAAACCTCGGCGGTTACCGCGTCCCACGGCGCAGTCAGACGACCTTCTTCGCGCACGATAAGGCCAGCGTTCTCCAGGATCACCACGTCCTCGTAGACACGCTTGTAGTCCCGATCCAGCGCAGTTGCCAACGCCTTCACGCTTTCTGCGCCTTCGCGATGTAGGTGACGAAGCATCTCAAGGCGCTTCGGCGACAGCGCAGCCAGCATCTCCTCGAGCGACAGAAACGTCACGTGCCGCTCTTCGACATGCTCGCCTGCCTGCGCACGGTTGAATGCCGCCGCGAACCGACGACCCATATCCCGCGCGCCACCAACATGCACATTAAGTTTGTTCATGATTCACCTCGCTCACGTTCTACATCATCCAGAAAATCAGCCACCATCTGCTCGGGCGTCGAGAATGCGTACGGCTCTTCCCGGTCGCGGTAGTGCCGGTGATCGCCTTTGCCCCGTTCGTTGTCGTAGCCGATGATTCGCTGACCTGCACGACCATAAAACAGGCTGTACTTGAGGCCGTGCGGTCGTTCGCCGTCGCTCTCGGGTAATCGCCAGATGCGCATTTCGAGAATGGCTCCATCCGGGTAGATGGTTCGATCCTCGAACAGGAGTGTGGCTTTCTTCTTCATATGGCGCAGGATGCCATACGACGATTATGGCGTCAAGCGCCATAACAGGGCGCGGCTCTTCGGGGTTCCGAAATCGATGCAGCGGTCGCCACAGCGGATTGACTGAAGAAGTCCGCGAGAACGTCCGGCGCAGGATTGTGGCTTCAAGGTTAATGTGACGCTCGATGTAAACCCGCCAAAAGAAAACGCCCACGTTGTTCATGCAGGCGTTTCCGTGGCCCCGCTACCGCGCCCCCAATCAACGGTCTTCCCGTCCGTACTCCTTCGCGGCCGGCTTCCGCGCGGCTCCCATCCAGGATAGGACGCGCATAAAATCAGAGATACTTGCGAAGTGTGATTGCTGGCCAATCCATCCATCATCGTGCCGCAGCGGCGGTATGTGCTGAAGTGGACGATCGACGTGACATCGCGATCGAATGAGGGTCCGATGGTTCTGATTTTGCAACTGGCTGCTATGGAAAGAAAACTATCGCCATTGTGTAAAGGCGAGTCTCGCGAACGTCGATCCCATGTGCACGGCGCGCATGCGGCAGCGGCGACCGCGCCCGCGTTCCTCGCACTACGGCCGTTGCCGTCCGGCTACGACTTTGTGTGCACCACGACGCCGTGCCGGTCAACCGTCGGCAAAGGCTAAACTGAGCTGAATGATCTCAGAGTACGAAGGGCCCGGCTGCGTCTGGCCGGGAAACGGCTGATCGTCCGGATGCGGACGATCTCTGCAAGTGTGGTCTCGTTCATCTCTTCGACGAGAGCAGATTCCAGATTCGATGCTCTTGACTTGAACCGGAACTGTCCGAAGGACTGAGCATGTCCATGAAGCCTTCTGAATTTCACATTGGTCTCGAATTCACGTGCGGCCCGTTTTGGTGGCGCTGCACAGACACCGGTACGCGTACAGTGACCGCCATCCGGCTCGTCGAGGATGATCCAGTCTGGTACGAAGGTCCGCCGTACATGGTCAATGAAGTAGTTCTCGACGAGGCCGAACTGGAAGACGCGCATCGAAGCGAAGCCGAAAAGATTCGCGCGAGCATCGATGAGGCGCGCCTGCCAGGCCATCCCGGCTTTTCTCATGCGGCGCTATGCCGGATGATGGACGAGAAGCTCGACAGTGGTCCGTACCCGCACAAGCGTTTATTGCAGTTCGACCGCGTGCGAGCCGATGGCGAGATCCTGCATCCGTACGCCGCGCGTCGAGATGGACGAAGTGATGGTCGCTCCTGGATCATTAGGCTCTATCTACCGTTCACGAACGAATGGGCGGAGCTGGAGGAAAGCGGGTTTCGCGCGCTCACCCTGTCCACGCCGGCTGCCATCCGCAATCGAGCCAGGAAATTGTAAAAGGCGTAGCGAGATCGACTATGCCGTCTGAGCGGGCCAACGGATGAAACTACAGACGTGGCTGATCGGGCATCCGCCCAAATTTATGAATAAACTACATACATAAAAATCGATAATTTATATTATGTCAAATGCAACTGCACATGGACGCACCGCAGATCGCCGCCGGACCGTTAATGGTTTAAATTTGTTCCTATGTGAACCTCACCGGAGCGCTTGATGCATCTCGCCGATCATGTGAAGCCAATCAGCTACCTCAAAAGCGAAGCGGCGCGAATCGTCAAGGACCTGACTGATTCGGGAGAGCCGCTCATCATCACGCAGAACGGTGAAGCGAAGCTCGTCGTCCAGGATGTGCGAAGCTACGAATCGACGCAGCAGACCCTCGCGCTCCTGAAAATCCTGGCTATCGGCCAGAAGCACATCGAGCGCGGGGATCACGTCGATGGCGACGAGTTCTTTGCGGAACTCAACGAGCTCGATCGTCAGGAAAAGCTCCGCTGATGGCGGCACCGCTGCTGAAATACCGCATCCTCCCGACGGCGCGGATCGGCATTGACGAACTCAGAAGCTATGTTGTCCGTACATTCGGATGGGAAATGTGGCGTCAGACATCGACGCAACTGCAGGAGACGATCACGCACATTGGCCAGTTCCCCGCTAACGGTCATGCGCCTGCCGAGCTTGAGGGCTTCTTCGTGGACGGTTTCCGGCAAGGCCTTTCCGGCAAGAACCGGATCATTTATCAGGTCCGCGACGAGACCGTTTTCGTTCATCTCATGGTCGACGCTCGACGCGACCTGCCCTCCCTCCTTCAGAGAATCGTGCTTCGGCTGATGTAACGGGTCAGGACGGCCGCCTTGCGTTTCACACGCATTGCATGCGCGCGCTGCGCGCCCGACTCAGGAAGCCGCCGGACCCGTGCGAAACCCGAAAATGTCCAGCACATGCGGCGCGCGTGCAACGGGTATGCTAATCAGCATTCTCTCCCGCTAACGGCCTTCCCTCGACAATCGCCAATGAACCAGAACAAACAATGGAGCATCGACGACATCACGCCTCAGCACGGCAGACGCGTCATCATCACGGGGGCTAACAGCGGCATCGGCTATCACGTCGCTGCAATACTGGCTCGCACAGGCGCGGAAGTCGTACTCGCCTGCCGTGACGAACAGCGCGGCGCCGATGCCCTGTCCCGTCTGCAGAGGGAACTGCCCGCCGCCCGATTGCGGCTTGAACGACTGGATCTCGCAAGCCTTGCTTCGGTGCGCGCCTTTTGCGATCGCGAACTCGCGCAATGCCGGCCGCTCGACATCCTCATCAACAATGCGGGCGTCATGGCGCCCCGCCGACGCCTCGAAACGGTCGACGGCTTCGAATTGCAGTTCGGCACCAATGTACTCGGGCATTTCGCCCTGACGCGCCTGCTGTTGCCTGCGCTCGAGATGGCGGCAGGAGCGTCTGCCGAGCGGCCGCGCGTGGTCACGGTTGCCTCTATCGCACACAAGACCGGGCGGCTCGACTTCGACGACCTTCAGGCAACCCGTCGTTACCGTCCGATGACCGCCTATCGACAGTCGAAGCTCGCCAACCTCATGTTCGCGTTCGAACTCGATCGCCGGTTGCGCGCCGCACGATCGCGCGTGATGTCCGTTGCCGCGCATCCCGGCGTCGCCAATACGAATCTGTTCCGTGCCGACCATTTTGCCGCAAGCCCGATCGTCCGCTCTGCGCTAGGCGGACTAATCGATATCTTGTTCAACAGTGACCAGACCGGCGCGCTTTCCACGCTCTATGCCGCAACCGCGGCCGATGTCGTCGACGGCGGCTATTATGGTCCGCTCGGATTGTTCGAAACACGTGGGCGAGACGTGGGACCAGCGAACGTCGCCAGTCAGGCAAGAAACGGAACCGATGCAAGACGCCTCTGGCAGGCCTGTGAATCGCTGACTGGAACAGCGACCGGATAGCGCATGGATCGCGGAACGCGGGAAACACTAACCGCGAGATACGGATTACTCATTCAACCATGACCGCACCCCGGCTCGCGCTGTTCTTGTATCTGATCGCTCAATGGCGAACTCCGACGCAGATAAAAAGCGCCGACCGGTTTGCACTCGAACTACCGGGGCGCAACGCGAATCCTGTCGCGTCGAGCCCCCGATATCCCCTGCAATGCCTCCACGCGTTGCCGTGTTTATTGTGGTGCGTCACCTTCGCGATGCACCGGCTGCGTCTGCTTCAGGCTCTTCGCGAGGCGCGAGGCCTGCAGATAGCCGGGATTCGCGGGCCGCTTCAGATAACGCCCGGCTCCGCGCCGCGCGCGCAGGTCGCCGTCCGCCCACACGAGTTCGCCTTGTGAGACGGTGTGTGTCGGCACGCCGCGAACCGTCATCCCTTCGAACACGTTGAAGTCCACGTTCTGATGATGCGTCTTGACCGATATCGCGCGCGTGGCCTCGGGATCCCAGACGACGAGATCGGCGTCGGCACCCACGGCCACCGTGCCCTTGCGCGGGTACAGGTTGAAGATTTGCGCCGCATTGGTGGAGGTGACGCGCACAAATTCGTTCGGCGTGAGCCGGCCGGTGTTCACACCTTGATCCCACAACACCGCCATGCGATCTTCCACGCCGCCGCAACCATTCGGAATTCTCGTGAAATCATGGCGGCCCATGGCTTTCTGCGAAGCGCAGAACACGCAGTGGTCGGTTGCGGTGGTGTGCAGCAGGCCGCCCTGAAGCCCGCGCCAGAGCGCGTCGCGATGCTCCTGGGTACGGAACGGCGGACTCATCACGTGGGCGGCGGCGCGCGTCCAGTCCGGGTCGCGATAGACCGACTCATCGATCACGAGATGCCCCGCGAGCACTTCGCCGAATACGCGCTGCCCTTCGCCGCGTGCGCGCGCGATCGCCTCGAGCGCGTCTTTCGCCGAGACATGCACGATGTACACCGGCACGCCGAGCACCTGCGCGATGCGGATGGCGCGATTCGCTGCCTCGCCTTCGACTTCGGGTGGCCGTGAAAGCGGATGCGCCTCGGGCCCCGTGAAACCGCGCGCAAGCAACTGGCGTTGCAACTGGAATACGAGCTCGCCGTTTTCCGCATGCACGGTAGGCAGCGCGCCCAGTTCGAGTGAGCGCGCAAAGCTGTTCACGAGAATCTCGTCGTCGGCCATGATGGCGTTCTTGTAGGCCATGAAGTGCTTGAAGCTCGATACGCCATGCTCGTTCACGAGGAGTCCCATGTCCCGATACACGCTTTCATCCCACCACGTCACCGCCACGTGAAAGCCATAGTCGGAAGCGGCTTTCTCTGCCCAGCCGCGCCACTCGCGAAAGGCGTCCATCAGCGGTTGCTTCGGGTTGGGGATGACGAAGTCGATGATCGATGTCGTGCCGCCCGCAAGCCCCGCCGCCGTGCCCGTGTAGAAGTCGTCGCTGGCGGTCGTGCCCATGAAGGGCAGCTCCATATGCGTGTGCGGATCGATGCCGCCAGGCATCACATATTGGCCGCCGGCGTCGACCACGGTCGCGCCCGCAGGCGCGTCGAGGTTCTCGCCAACGCTCTGGATCACGCCGTGTTCGCAGAGCACGTCCGCACGCCAGCTCTTGTCTGCATTGACGACGGTGCCGCCTCGAATCAGGATCGCCATGATGCCAAGTCTCCTTCAGTTGAACATTCACGCTTGAAACGCTCACGCGCTCGCAACACGTGGGCGCCGGCTCTTGCCGAGCTTCATCATCACGCCATAGACGAGCGCCGCAATGGCGAGCCCCACGAACCACGCATAGGTGTAAATGCTTTTGAACACATCGGGCACGGCGGCAAACGCATTCGGGAACGCGACATTGAGAAAGCCCGGCAGGTTCGGCAGCACGCCTGCGATCAGCGCGATCACGGCAGCCGGATTCCAGCCGTTCGAGTAGGCGTATTCGCCGTTTTCCTCGAACAGCTGGGCCGTGTCGAGGCGTGTGCTGCGAACGAGAAAGTAGTCGACCATCAGGATGCCGGCCACCGGCCCAAGCAGCGCCGAATAACCGACGAGCCACGTGAAGATGTAGCCCTGGGTGGTGGCAAGGATCTTCCACGGCATCATCACGATGGCGATACCCGCGGTGATGAGACCGCCCGTCTTGTACGAGATGCCCTTGGGCCAGAGGCTCGAGAAGTCGTAAGCTGGCCCGACGAGATTCGCGGCGAGATTGCAGCACATCGTGTCCAGTGTGAGGATGATGAGCGCGATGCCCACACCGACGCCCTCCATGCGACTCGTGAGGTCGATCGGGTCCCAGATCGCCCTTCCGTAAATCACAACCGTTGCCGAGGTCACGACCACGGAGACCACCGAGAGCAACGCCATCGGAATGGGCAGGCCGATGGCCTGGCCCACGAACTGGTCTTTTTGCGTTTTTGCGAAACGCGTGAAGTCGGGAATGTTGAGCGCGAGCGTGGCCCAGAAAACCCACCATGGCCGTGAGGCTCGGCCAGAACGTCGCCCAGAAGAGGCCCGCCTTCTTACCGCCGGCAGCGAACTGCGACGGTTGAGACAGCATCGAGCCCACGCCGCCTGCCTTCGAACATGCCCACCACACGAGCACTGCGCACATCACCACCTTGATGGGCGCGGACCAGCTTTCGAGCCAGCGGATCGAATCGGTGCCGTGCAGGATGAAGTACAGCTGGAACACCCAGAAGACGAGGAAGCAGCTAGCCTGTCCGATCGAAATGCCGAGCCACGGCAGTGCGTCGCCCACCAGCGCGTTGTGCGTGAGGATGTTGACGAGCGTGTAGATGGCGCTGCCGCCAAGCCATGATTGAATGCCGTACCAGCCGCACGCCACGATGGCGCGCAGCATGGCTGGCAGCTTCGCGCCCTGGGTGCCGAACGACGCTCGCACGAGCACCGCATAAGGAATGCCGTACTTCGTACCCGCATGACCGATCAGCAGCATCGGCATGAGCACGATCAGATTGCCGAGCAGCACGGTTAGCACGGCCTGCCATGGCGCCATGCCCTGCTCGGTAAGGCCGGCGGCGAGCATGTAGGAGGCAATGTTCATCACCATGCCTACCCATAGTGCCGCGAAGTGATACCAGCGCCATGTGCGCTGCGCAACGCCGGTGGGCGCGAGATCATCGTTGTATAGCTCGCTTTCGGCGCGGCGCGCATTGGCGTCGACTGCAAAGGGCTGGCTCATGAGGTGGGTTCTCCGTGCTTGTCGTGGGTCCGGCTCGATCCGGCTTCGAAATGTCAGGCGGCTTTCGGGTCGGCGACACGCGCCGGGTTGTTCGGGTGCGTGGTCCAGTTCTCGTAGCGCTCGCCCGAATCGACACGCTCCATCGTGATGCATTGATCGACCGGGCAAACATGCATGCATAGATTGCACCCGACGCAGTTCGCATCGACCACCTCGAAGTGGCGCTTGCCGTCGCGCGTGGCGGTGATCGCCTGATGCGAGGTGTCTTCGCAGGCGATATGGCAGAGCCCGCACTCGATGCAGCGGTCCTGATCGATACGCGCCTTGATGTCGTAGTTGAGGTTCAGGTATTGCCAGTCGGTGACGTTCGGCACGGCGCGGCCGCGAATCGCGTCGAGGCTGGCGTACCCTTTGTCGTCCATCCAGTTGGAAAGGCCGTCGATCATGTCGCTGACGATCCGGAAACCGTAGTGCATCGCCGCGGTGCACACTTGCACGCTGCCCGCTCCCAGCACGATGAATTCCGCGGCGTCGCGCCAGTCGGAAATGCCCCCGATGCCAGAGATGGGTAAGCCTTGCGTTTGCGGGTCGCGCGCAATCTCCGCGACCATGTGCAGTGCAATGGGCTTCGCGGCAGGACCGCAATAGCCGCCATGCGTGCCCTTGCCGTCCACGGTGGGCAGCGGCGCCATCACGTCGAGATCGACACCGACGATCGAATTGATGGTGTTGATCAGCGAGACGCCGTCCGCACCACCCTTCATCGCCGCGCGCGCGCCGTGACGAATGTCGGTGACGTTCGGTGTGAGTTTCACGAGGCAAGGCAAGCGCGTGCCTTCCTTCACCCAGCGGGTGACCATTTCGATGTACTCGGGCACCTGACCCACCGCCGCGCCCATGCCGCGCTCGCTCATGCCGTGCGGACAGCCGAAGTTCAGCTCCACAGCGTCCGCGCCAGTGTCTTCCACCTGAGGCAGAATCCACTTCCAGTCGTGCTCGTTGCAAGGGACCATCAGCGAGACGATGAGCGCCCGGTCGGGCCAGTCCCGCTTCACCTGCGCGATTTCCTTTAGGTTCACGTCGAGCGGCCGGTCGGTGATGAGCTCGATGTTGTTCAGGCCCGCCATGCGCTGGCCGCGCCAGGTGGTGGCGCCATAGCGCGAGCTTACGTTCACCACGTGCGGGTCGAGCCCGAGCGTCTTCCAGACCACGCCGCCCCAACCCGCCTCGAAGGCGCGATTGACGTTGTAGGCCTTGTCGGTGGGCGGCGCGGAAGCGAGCCAGAACGGATTAGGCGATTGAATGCCGGCAATCGTGCAGCGCAAGTCGGCCATGATGCGACTCCTTCGTTTTATCTGGATTCGGTGTAGCTATCACGCGGCTCGGGCGGCCCTGGCGGACTGACTCGCAAGGAAGCGGTCGATCGCATGCGCGGCAAGCTTGCCGTCCTGCACGGCCTGGACGGTCAGATCGGTGGCGCCGTGGCCGGCACAGTCGCCGCCTGCGAAAACGCCCGCAAGGGACGTGGCGCCGTTCGCATCCACCGCGACGCGCCCGCCTTCCTCGGTGAGTTGCAACCCGTCGAGGCCTTCGGGTAACAGCGTCTGGCCGATTGCCTTCAGCACCATATCGGCCTCCACGCGCACGATCTCCCCAGTGCCGCGCAATGCGCCGCTCATATCGAGCCCGGTGCGCTCGAATTCCACGGCCCGCACCTGCGTGTCGCCGACGATCCGCAGCGGCTTCATCCACTCGGCCAACGTCACACCCTGGCTACGCGCGAATTCCAGTTCGGCCCAGGTGGCGCTCATCTGCGCCGCGCCGCGACGATAGGCGAGCGTCACTTGCTCCGCGCCCAGCTTGCGGCTTTGCACGGCGGCGTCGATTGCCGTATTGCCGCCTCCGAGCACCACCACCTTGCGACCGACGGGCACGCTGGCTAGATCGTCGGCCTCGCGCACGCGCGCGATGAAATTCACGGCATCGAGCACGCCGTCGAGCAGTTCGCCTTCGATGGAGAGCGTATGCGTGCCGCCAAGGCCCACGCCGATGAACACCGCGTCATACGCCGCGCGTAACTCCGCAAGCGTCACGTCATGCCCCAGTCGCTGGCCTTGGCGTAGTTCTATCCCGCCAACGGAAAGAAGCCACCGCACTTCGCGCTGCGCGTAGTCGTCGACGGTCTTGTACGCCGCTATGCCGTACTCGTTCAGGCCGCCCGGCTGTTCGCGCGCGTCGAAGACGCTCACGCGATGCCCGGCAAGCGCGAGCGTGTGCGCGCAGGCGAGACCCGCGGGACCCGCGCCGACCACGGCAACATGGCGGCCTGTCTCGCTGGCGCGCTTGAAGAGCGCAGGGGCACCGGCGGCTTCGCGGGCCATCTGGAAGTCGGTGGCATGACGTTGCAGCGCGCCGATCTGAACGGGCTCGCCATCCTGATGATTTCTCACGCAGGCGCCTTCGCAGAGAATCTCGGTCGGGCACACGCGTGCGCACATGCCGCCCAGCGGATTCGCGCTGAGGATATCGCGCGCCGCGCCCTTGAGATTGCCGTTGCCGATCTTGCGGATGAACCCGGGAATGTCGATGCCCGTGGGGCACGCGTTCACGCAAGGCGCGTCGTAACAGTAATGACAGCGGTCGGCGGCGATCACGGCCGCATTCGCGGAAAGCGGCGGCGCGACGTCGGCGAAATTGCAGCCCAGTTGCTCGGCACTGAGACGGCCTGGCGCGATGCCGTTGGCGGCATTCGAGGTGGTCTGGGACATCCGGATGCTCCTTGCGCGGCAAGACACGGGTCCGCCGGCCGCGTGCGTGACGTGCGCGGCCGGTACGTGGGGAATCGTTGGAAAGACAGCGCGGCGCTGGGACCGCTTGCGTTCGATCGAAATTGCGTCAGCCGGGCTCGCTCGCGCGTTCGAGCATGGCGTGCAGCAACACGTTCGCGCCGGCTTCGATCCATTCGATGGTGGCGTCCTCGACTTCGTTGTGGCTGATGCCGTCGATGCACGGTACGAACACCATCGAGGTCGGCGCGACCGTCGCGAGATAGCACGCGTCGTGACCTGCGCCCGAAACGATGTCGCGATTCGAATAGCCGAAGCGCTCGGCCGCCGCGCGCACGGACTTCACGCACGCCTCGTCGAACGGCACGGGCGCGTAGTAGAAAATCTGCTCGACGTCGGCTTCGAGCTTGCCCTGTTCCGCTATCTTCGCGATGCCTTCGCGCAGCTCGGCGTTCATCTGCGCCAGCACCTCGTCCTGCGGATGGCGAAAATCGATGGTGAAGAACACGCGGCCCGGAATCACGTTGCGCGAATTCGGATGCACCTGCATCATGCCGACCGTCGCGCACGCGAGCGGCGCATGACGCAGGCCGATTTCGTTGACGAGCTGCACGACGCGCGAGGCGCCCAGCAACGCGTCGCGGCGGCGCGGCATGGGCGTAGGCCCCGCGTGCGCCTCCTGGCCCGTGAGCACGACTTCGTACCAGCGCTGACCTTGCGCGTCGGTGACCACGCCGATCGTCCTGTTTTCGGCCTCGAGTATCGGCCCCTGTTCGATGTGCAGTTCGAACGCCGCGTGAATCTTGCGGCCGCCGCACGGCAACGCGCCCGCGTAGCCGATGCGCTGCAATTCCTCGCCAATGGTCTTGCCGTCGACGTCCTTGCGCGACAGTCCGTACTCGAGCGCAAACACACCCGCAAATACGCCCGAGGCGACCATCGCCGGCGCGAAGCGCGAGCCTTCTTCGTTGGTCCAGATCACCGTTTCAATAGGGCGCTCGGTTTCGATGCCGTAATCGTTGAGCGAGCGAATCACTTCGAGGCCGCCGAGCACCCCATAGATACCGTCGAAGCGCCCACCCGTTGGCTGCGAGTCGGCGTGCGAGCCGGTCATCACGGGCGGCAGGTCGTTGTTGCGCCCCGCGCGGCGCATAAACACATTGCCCATCTGATCGACACTGATCGTGCAGCGCGCCTCTTTCGCCCATTGCACGATGAGATCGCGGCCCTGCTTGTCGAGGTCGGTCAGCGCCAGACGGCACACGCCGCCTTTGGGCGTGGCGCCAATCCTGGCCATCTCCATCAGGCTGTCCCACAATCGCTGACCGTTCACGTGGATCGCGGTCGTCAGCGCGGCTTCGCTTACTGCGTTCATGCGTGTTCTCCTGTCCGTGCTTGTCAAACGTGCATGCATGCCACCGTGTTGGGGCGCGAAGGATCACGACGGTGCACGTCTCGATGGCACTGCGCTGCCCCTGAAACCCAGCCCTTCGAATCCTGTCCGATTGGACAGGTTTTAGACGAGAAACTTCGCGAATTCAATGCGGAGTTACGAGCGAGAAGCGTGCCATTGATGCTGCAGTGCGTGAAAAAAACCAGGCGTCCGTGCTGCGCGTTTCTCCTGATGTCGGTGAATTCGCGGCGCACTTGCATCGTGGCTACAATGATTCCGGCATGCGCGCGGCCGCCGCGCTCCTTTTCTCTTCCGAATGGACCGAACATGCGCGACGACGAACCCACCACGCGAGCCGCGCCCCTCGCGACGCGCGGCACCGTGCAGGCGCAACGAGCCGCCGACACATCGCACAAGCCACAGCGGCGCAAAGCCTCCATTCGTGCGTCGAATGAATCCCATCTTCTCGCCTGTGCCGAAGCCGTGTTCGCCGAACGCGGCTTCGAAGGCGCGAGCACGGCGCTGATCGCCGAGCGCGCGGGTTTACCGAAGGCGAATCTGCACTATTACTTCCCGACCAAGCTGGCGCTGTACTGGCGCGTACTCGACGATGTGTTCGAGGAATGGAACGCCGCCGCCAACCTGTTCGATGCAAGCGACGATCCGGTCGAGGCGATTGGCGGCTACGTGCGCGCCAAGATGGCCCTGTCACGGCGCCGCCCACTTGGATCGAAGGTGTGGGCCAACGAAATAATCAGCGGGGCGCTGCACATGCAAGAGATCCTGCTCGAACGCGTGAAGCCGTGGATGGACACACGCGTGAAGCTGATCGAGCGATGGATAGCCAAAGGGTTGCTCGCGCCCGTCGACCCTCGGACGCTCCTCTTCATGATCTGGGCGACCACGCAGCACTACGCCGATTTCGAGGCTCAAATATGCGCGCTCTCGGGCAAACGCGCGCTCTCGACGAAGCGCTTCGAGGCTACGACGGAAGAAGTGGTGAGCATGATCCTGCGGGCGAGCGGAGCGCGATCGCCGGTCCGATGAATCGTTTAGGGAGTTTCCCTGATGACGTCATTGTCTCGTTGCCGCGGTCGCTGTTTTCCGCGTTAATGTAAGCGCTAACATGTCCAACAAGCGGCAATACCCAGCCGGCTTTGCAGTAAGGTTGTCGCTTTCATGTACCGAACGCATGAACGGCTGAAAGCTCAATGACGGCGTTGAGTCCAGAGGCGGCGCGAGTATTCAAACGTCTGAATCATCCGCGCACGTTCCGTGCAAAAAGCTGGTCTCGCCGACTTGGATATCCCGCCAAGCGCCCTATACTTGAAGAGAGCCGCGCGGAAGCCGGCCCCTGATGCAGAAGCGGACGAGAAATCGTTCATTGGGGCGCGGTAGCGGGGCCACGGAAACGCCCGTGTGAATAACACGGGCGTTTTCTTTTTTGTGCCCCGATCGTGCAGCTTTGGAAAGTGACCGGCTGGTCACGCCCGTTGATCAGCGGTCTTGCCTTGTGTCCCAAACCCGGAGCACGAAGATGGTGGCACGGGCTGGGCATATGCGGGTCTTATTTCGAGATGGATTTCGTATCGCCCGCCCAAACACACCCACTTGTGAACTTCGCGGGGCGGCGGGCCGTCATGCTCGTCCAGTTCCTCTCCGAGCCGGTGGTAATGCTCTTCGCCAGGCTTCCTCGCTTCGGCCAGGAGTGCCTTAACTACCGCTCGCTCAGTCCTGCGAGCGTCAGGATCCGGTGGGTGCCAACGATGGGGCGATAGCCGAGCGAACCACCGCTCGCGCCCTTCCCTCTGGTTGGTGCACGATGAGCGGGACACGTGCACCAACCCAAACCAATCGCGACCCACACTGGATCACGGGTAGACAAGTACCAGCGTCTACGCCAATGTAAAAATCGTTGCCGAGCAAGGACTTCCTGCCAACCTCCCCTGCCTGGCACAGTTGCTGCAAGCATGAGCTCAAACTTGTATTCAAGATTGAACTCATGCTTCCCGACGCCTTCTTCAAGGTTCGAGCGCTGCTCGAATCCTACGCCACCAAAAGCACGACGCCTCGCGACATCGTCGACACGGTGTTCGCCCGGATCGAAGCCTCCTGTCGCCCCGAAGTCTGGATATCGCGCGTGAGTGCCGCCGATCTCGGCAGCCGGGCTGCCGCGCTCGAAGAAGCGCGCGCGCGCCTGGGCGCCGCGATCTTTGAGCGGATGCCGCTGTTCGGCGTACCGTTCGCGGTGAAGGACAACATCGACGTCGCCGGCATGCCAACCACCGCAGCCTGCGACGCCTTCGCGTACACGCCCGCAGCCTCGGCATTCGCCGTCGATCGTCTGCTCGACGCCGGCGCCATCCTCATCGGCAAGACGAATCTCGACCAGTTCGCCACAGGCCTGGTCGGCACACGCTCGCCCTATGGCGGCGTGCGACAGTTCGAATCCGATGCGCACATCTCCGGCGGATCAAGCTCCGGCTCGGCAGTCGTTGTTGCGGCTGGGCTGGTTGCGTTCTCACTCGGCACGGATACCGCTGGCTCGGGGCGTGTTCCGGCAGGCTTCAACGACCTCGTGGGTGTCAAGCCAACGCCTGGCATCGTAAGCAAGCGCGGCGTGGTACCGGCGTGCCGGAGCCTGGACTGCGTGTCGATCTTCGCGCATGACGTGGGCGACGCCTGGGAGGTCCTGCTGCAGATGGCGAAGTACGATGGAGACGACAGCTATGCGCGCCGAGTGCCGGCACTCGGACTGCCCCATGCACCACTGCGCCTCGCCGTGCCGGATCAGTTGACCTTCCAGGATGACGCTCAGGCGCATCAGGCCTTTGCCGCCACGCTCGACACGATCGCTTCGCGCCTTGCGCTTTCGCCAACAAGCGTGCCGTTCGAACCCATGCAGCGAACTGCCGCGCTGCTTTACGACGGCCCGTGGGTAGCGGAGCGCCGTGCCGCGCTCGGTTCCTTCTTCGAGACGAATCGCGCCGACATCGATCCGGTTGTCGCCGAGGTGATTGCCAAAGCGGACGGCTACAGCGCTGTCGATGCGTTCGACGGGCAGTATGCACTCGCCGCACTGCGCCGCGAAGTGGAAACGCTGTTCGAGGCGATCGACGTCCTCATCGTGCCGACCACGCCCACGCATCCAACCTTCGACGAAGTACGTGCGGACCCGATCGGGGCGAACAGCCAGCTTGGCGTCTATACCAACTTCGTGAATCTGCTCGATCTGTGCGCTCTGGCGGTGCCGGGCGTTCGCCGCGCGGACGGCCTGCCAGCCGGCGTGACGCTGATCGCGCCAGCGGGCGCCGACCAGCGCCTGGCAGTGCTCGGCGCACGCATCCAGGCGCTCTTCATCGCGAACGCTACACCCGACGACGCTGCCAGGATTGCCGCGCGACCGCTGCCCTTCGAAGAGCCGACGGTGACACTCGCCGTGGTCGGCGCTCATCTGCGCGGGCAGCCCCTCTGCTGGCAACTGCTCGAGGCTGGTGCGCGTTTCGTCGAGACCACCACCACGTCTTCGCACTACCGCCTTTACGCGCTCGCCGGTACGAAGCCGGCCAAGCCCGCTCTGGTGCGTACGCCGCACGAGGCCGGCCAGCCCATCGAAATCGAGCTCTGGGAAGTGCCGCTGCGCAGCTTCGGCGCATTCGTTGCCCACGTGCCGGCGCCGCTCGGCATCGGCAGCGTGCAGACAGCCGATGGACTCATCGTCAAGGGCTTTATCAGCGAGCCCTCGGCGGTCGCACCAGGCAGCGGCGCACACGACATCACTGCATTCGGCGGCTGGCGTGCATGGCTCGCAACGGCGGCCGGAACGCAAGCCCAATCCGATCGGCAATTCTGAATATATGCATTGAACTCACGAGGAGTCCAACCATGACAAACCGTCGCGATTTTCTCAAGGGCGCTGGCGCCCTCGCCCTTGGCAGCACGCTCCCATTCGACCTCGCTTTCGGTGCCGAGCCGCTTACGGTCGGCGTCATCTACGTCGGTTCGCGCGGCGATTACGGCTACAACCAGGCACAAGCGCAAGCTGCGGCTGTCATCAAGAAGCTGCCGAACGTGAAGGTCGTCGAGGAAGAAAACGTGCCCGAGACCGTCGCCGCCCAAAAGACCATGGAGGCGATGATCGAGCAGGACGGTGCGACGCTCATTTTCGCGACCTCGTTCGGCTACTTCGATCCCCATGTGCTGAAAATGGCAGCCAAATATCCGAAGGTTCGCTTCGCCCACTGCGGCGGTCTCTGGAAGAGCGGCAATCCGGCCAACATCTCCAGCTACTTCGGCTATATCGACGAATGCCAGTATCTGAACGGCGTCGTGGCGGGCCATGCGAGCAAGACGAAGAAGCTCGGCTTCGTCGCGGCCAAGCCTATTCCGCAGGTGCTGCGCAACATCAACTCATTCACGCTGGGCGCGCAGTCGGTGGATCCGTCGATCGCCACGCACGTGATTTTCACGGGCGACTGGTCGATGCCGGTGAAGGAGGCGGAGGCCGCCAACAGCCTCGTCGATCAGGGCTGCGACGTGCTCACGTGTCACGTGGACGGACCCAAGGTCGTAATCGAGACAGCCGAGAAACGCGGCGCGATGAGCTGCGGTTACCACGCAAGCCAGGCGGCGCTGGCGCCGAAGGGCTATCTGACGGGCGCCGAATGGGACTGGGCGACGCCCTACAAGCTGCTCGTCACAAACGCGCAGACGGGCAAGCCGCAGCCGAACATTCTTCGCGGCGGTCTGCGCGAAGGCTTCGTGAAGATGTCTCCGTATGGCGCGAAGGTGACACCCGATGCCCGCACGCAAGCCGACACCGTGAAGGCGAAGATGGTCGCGGGCGACTACGTCATCTTCAAGGGACCGATGAAGGACAACAAGGGCGGCAGCGCCATTGCGGCCGGCACGAGCTACGCACAGACCGATCTCGCGCTCGAAAGCATGAATTATCTGGTTGCCGGTGTGGTTGGCCAGATCTGACGGCCGTAAGCGTCCTCGCCAGGAGTCCTGATGCCCGCATCCCTTTCTCCCGCTCACGGGCCGTCGCGAAGGCTGCCTGCAAGTCTCGCGCGCCTGCTGCTTGCGCTGTTGCCTGCGTTGCCGACAGTATGTGCAATCGTGGCAACTCTGGCGATCTTCGGCATCTTCCTGCTCGTGCAGGGACAGCCGGCCATCCAGGCCCTTGGTCTCATTGGTGAAGGTGCGTTCGGCTCGTCGTTCGCATGGCAGAACACCTTGCTGCGCGCCGCACCGCTCATGCTTACGGCTCTGTGCGTCGCGCTGCCTGCCCAGGTCGGCCTGATCGTGATTGGCGGCGAAGGCGCGCTCGCGCTGGGCGGGCTCGCGGCCGCCGTCGTGCCGCAGTGCCTGCCGCAGGCTACGCCGTGGATCGTCGCGACGCCGCTGATGGCGATTGCAGGCATGCTCGCGGGGGGCCTGTGGATCAGCGCAGTGGGCGCGATGCGTCAATGGCGTGGTGTCAACGAGACCATCAGCAGCCTGCTGATGTCGTATATCGCCATCGCCGTTTTCAAGTTTCTCGTCGAAGGGCCGCTGCGCGATCCCGCCAGTCTCAACAAACCGTCGACGCTGCCCCTCCCCGACGCCATGACCATCGGCTCGCTGCCGGGACTCGACGTGCACTGGGGCCTCTTCTGGGGCGTGCTCGCGTGTCTCGCTGCCTGGGTGCTCGTGCGCCAAAGCACGCTCGGCTTCGCCATGCGCGTAACGGGTGGCAACGTGCACACGGCGCGCCTCGTTGGCCTGCCCGTGGGCGGGCTCGCGCTCACCGCCTGCGCGCTAGGCGGCGCATCGGCGGGACTTGCCGGAATGTTCGAAGTTGCGGCCGTGCAAGGCAGCGCGAATGCGTCGCTGCTCTCGGGCTACGGCTATGCGGGCATCCTTGTCGCGTTCGCGGCACGCCAGAATCCGTTCGCCGTGATCGTGTGCGCGCTGATGGTCGGCGGCATCGAGGCGAGCGGCAGTCTGCTGCAACGTCACCTCGAGTTGCCCGACGCCGCCACGCTCGTGCTGCAAGGGCTGCTTTTCGCGAACCTGTTGGCCTGGGAGGCACTTGCTCCCCGTCTTGCCGCCTGGCGCGTGAAACTTCAGGTCGTCGCGCTCGACACCTCGTCTGCTTCACTGGAGCGTACCCGCCATGCCTGACCTTCATTCGCCCGCTGCGGTACTGCTGATTTCGCTCTTTGCGGGGGCCATTCGCGTGAGTACGCCCTATCTGTTCGTGAGCCTCGGCGAGTGCCTCACCGAGAAAGGCGGCCGCGTGAATCTCGGTCTCGAAGGCATCCTGGTCTCCGGCGCGATGTGCGGCTATGCGGGCTCGTATCTCTCGGGTTCGCCGTGGATCGGCGTGCTCGCGGCGGCGGCGGCCGGTCTGGTGCTCGGCTGCCTGCATGGGCTGGTCTGCTCGCTGCCGCGTGTTTCCGATATCGCGTTCGGCATCGCGCTCATGCTGTTCGGCACCGGCCTGGCGTTCTATCTCGGCAAGCCGTTCATCGAGCCGCAGGCAGCGATGCTCCCGTCGATCGATCTCGGCGCGTGGGCCGCCTCGCAGCAAGTGCACAACGCGTTGCATATCAATCTGCTCTTCGTGATTGGCGTCGTGCTTGCCGTCGCTTTGCAGTGGGGACTGCGCTCGATGCGCTGGGGCATGACGCTGCGGCTCGTCGGCGAGAACGCCGAGAGCGCGCGTGCATTGGGCTATCCCGTTACGCGGATACGCGTCATCGCGACGGCGGTGGGTGGTTTCTTCGCGGGCGTGGGCGGTGCCTATCTCTCGCTCGTCTATCCCGGCAGCTGGAACGAGGGACTGTCGAGCGGGCAAGGCCTGATGGCCGTCGCCCTCGTGATCTTCGCACGCTGGCAGCCGCTGCGCTGTCTTTGGGCCGCGCTGCTGTTTGGCGCTGCCGGAGCGCTTGGCCCCGCCCTGCAGGCAATCGGCGTGACCAGCGGCTATTACCTCTTCAACGCCGCCCCTTACGTGCTGACGCTCGCGCTCATGATCATCAACTGCAGGCCGGACCGCACGCTGGCGGGCGCACCCGGCGAGCTGAGCCTGACGCGCTGAGCGCGGACAGCTTCCGACCGACCGACCGACCGAATCCAGAATCGCCCGCGCTCGCGTAGCGCGCGACCGGAGATCAACATGACCCGTACCATCGAAGCCCGTCCCTATTCCTGGCCCTACGACGGGAATCTGCGCCCCGACAACACGGCGCTCGTCATCATCGACATGCAGACCGACTTCTGCGGTTACGGCGGCTACGTCGACAAAATGGGCTACGACCTCTCGCTCACGCGCGCCCCGATCGAGCCGATCAAGCGCGTTTTGGGGCCGATGCGCGAACTCGGCTTCACGATCATCCACACCCGTGAAGGGCATCGGCCGGATCTGTCCGATCTGCCGGCGAACAAGCGCTGGCGCAGCCGCCAGGCGGGCACGAACGGTCTCGGCATCGGTGACATGGGGCCATGCGGCCGGATACTCGTGCGCGGCGAGCCGGGCTGGGAAATCATCGACGAACTCGCCCCGCTGCCGGGCGAAATCATCATCGACAAGCCTGGCAAAGGCTCATTCTGCGCGACGGACCTCGAACTGATCCTGCGCACGCGCGGCATTGCGAATCTCGTGCTCACGGGCATCACGACGGATGTCTGCGTCCACACGACGATGCGCGAAGCAAACGACCGCGGCTTCGAATGCACGTTGCTCGCGGACTGCTGCGGCGCGACCGATAAGGGCAACCATGACGCTGCGCTGAACATGGTCCTGATGCAGGGCGGCGTGTTCGGCACGGTGTCCAGTTCGGCGGCGCTCGTCGCTGCCCTGGAGCAGTGACCATGATCACCGCGACACGCGCGCTCGGCGTCGAGGTGATCGGCGCGAGCAAGAGTTTCGGGACGTTCCGCGCACTCGATGACGTTTCGATCAGGGTTGCGCCCGGGACGGTTCACGCGCTGCTCGGCGAAAATGGAGCAGGCAAGAGCACGCTCGTGAAGGGGCTCGTGGGCTACGGCCCGCTCGATCACGGCACGATTGTGGCCGATGGAAGCGAGGTGCGCATCGCATCCCCGCGCGATGCGCAAGCGCTCGGCATCGGCATGGTCTATCAGCATTTCACACTCGCGGCGGGGCTCAGCGTCGAGGAGAACCTGCTCCTTGCGCGCGGCAACCTGTCATGGAAGATCGACTGGGCGGCCGAGCGCAACGCGCTCGACGCCTTCATGCGCCGCATGCCGTTTCGCCTCGAACTCGATGCGCCGGTCTCGTCACTCGCGGCGGGAGAAAAGCAGAAGCTGGAAATTCTCAAGCAGTTGTATCTGGAGCAGCGCTTCCTGATTCTCGACGAGCCCACCTCCGTGCTCACCCCGCAGGAAGCCGACGAAGTGCTCGGCCTCATGCGCACGCTTGCCTCGCGCGGTGACCTCACGGTGCTGATGATCACTCACAAGTTCCGCGAGGTAATGGCCTATTCGGACAACGTCACGGTATTGCGCAAGGGCCGCTTCGTCGGCACCTGCGCGGTGGCCGACACCGACCGCGACCGGCTGGCCGCCTGGATGATGGGCAGCGACGCAAGCGCGCAAACGCGTGAGGGCGCCGCTGAAGACACCGATGAGTTCCGGCCTGCGCGCCGGCCGAACTCGCCCGACGCTCCGGTGCGGCTCTCGCTATCGAGCCTTTCGGTCGTCGACGAGCGTGGGCACGCTGCCGTGCGCGAGGCGTCGCTGAGCGTGCGCGCGGGCGAGATCCTCGGGCTTGCGGGCGTCTCCGGCAACGGTCAGAAGGAACTGATCGAAGCGCTCGTCGGGCAGCGCAAGGCCCAGTCGGGCGCGATGGCCGTGGAAGGTTCGCCCTATGCCGCGACGCGCGAAGAGATGACACGCATGCGCGTGTTCGCCCTTCCCGAGGAGCCGCTGCGCAATGCTTGCGTGGCAGGCATGAGCGTGGCCGAGAATATGGCGCTGCGGGATTTCGACCGCGCGCCGCTGCGGCGCGGCGGATGGTGGCTCGATCGTCGCGCCATGCGCTCGCGCGCCGAGCGGCTGATCGCCGAATTCGACGTGCGGCCTGCGCTGCCCGAGCGCGCCATCGGCTCGCTGTCGGGCGGCAACGTACAGCGCGCCGTGCTGGCTCGCGAGCTTGGGCACGCAGTGAACGTGCTGATCGTCGCGAATCCTGTGTTCGGACTCGACTTTGCCTCCGTCGCGGACATCCACGCCCGCATTCTCGCGGCGCGCGATGCCGGTGCGGCCGTGCTGCTCGTCAGCGAAGATCTCGACGAACTGCTGGAGCTTGCCGACCGGATCGTGGTGATGGCCGAGGGACGTCTCGTCTACGAGACTGCAGCAAACGAGGCGGATCGAGTGGTGCTTGGGCGTTACATGGCGGGCCATGGCGACGAAGGCAGGCCGCAGACGGCTGAGCCGGCCGAGCTGCACGCAAGCGCCTGAGCGGCGCGCGAACGATACACAACCCAAACGGAGAAATGTCGCGATGACAACCATCGCCAGCGCAAAGCCCGCGCCGTTCACGTTCGACGCGCGTCATACGGCGCTCATCGTGATCGACATGCAGCGCGACTTCATCGAGCCGGGTGGCTTTGGCGAGGCGCTCGGCAACGACGTATCGCTGCTTTCAGGCATCGTGCCGACCGTCGCGCGGCTGCTCGCGCATGCGCGCTCGGCGGGATGGCAGGTCGTGCACACCCGCGAATCGCATACACCCGACCTCTCCGACTGCCCCCCGGCCAAACGCATGCGCGGCATGCCAGATGCGCGCATTGGCGACGCAGGACCGATGGGCCGCATCCTCGTGCGCGGCGAGCCCGGCAACGCGATCATCGACACGCTCGCGCCGATCGACGGAGAACTCGTCATCGACAAGCCCGGCAAAGGCGCTTTCTACGCAACGCAGCTCGGCGAGGAACTCTCGATACGAGGCATCACGCATCTCGTGTTCGCGGGCGTGACGACCGAGGTCTGCGTGCAGACTTCGATGCGCGAGGCCAACGATCGGGGCTACGAGTGTCTGCTGGTCGAGGACGCGACGGCAAGCTACATACCGGCGTTTCGCGAAGCGACGATTGCAATGATTCATTCGCAGGGCGGCATCGTCGGCTGGACCGCTTCGCTCGACGCCCTGCTGGGGGCAGACTGATGACGATGGAAGTGAACCGGCCCGAGATCGTCGCGCAGGTCGCGGCAGCTTTCGAGGCTTACGAGCGAGCGCTCGTCGACAACGACGTCGAGACGATGAACGCCCTGTTCTGGGACGCACCCGAAACGGTGCGCTATGGCATCGCCGAAATCCAGCATGGTGGCGACGCGATCCTCCGCTGGCGGGAAACCTGCGTGCCGGTGCCCCGCTCGCGGCGGTTGCACCGCACCGTGGTGACGACGTTTGGCGGCGACTACGCGACGGTGAGCACTGAGTTCACGAGCGACACCACGCCTTTGACGGGCCGCCAGATGCAGACCTGGGCGCGGCTGCAGGAGGCGAACGATATGTTCGGCGGCTGGACGATCGTGGCGGCGCACGTGAGCCTCATCGAGCCCGTTTAAGGGCGGATAATAGGGAGCCGGCCCCCGTCGCCCACCATTGCACCGACGCGCCGCACCACTCTCGACGTTATCGATACCTGACTCATGGACGACTTGACCGAAGCCGCCGCCGAAGCCCCCGCAGCATCTGGCACGAAGGTGACCTATAGCGCAAACCCCCTTGCCGAGCAGGTGTATCAGCTCATCAAGCAGGACATCTTCAGTTTTCGACTGTTTCCCGGCGACCGCTTTTCCGAAAACGACATTGCCCAACACCACGGCGTGTCGCGCACGCCGATGCGCGATGCGCTGTTCCGTCTCGCGCGCGAAGGCTATCTTGAGGTGGGGTTCCGGCGCGGCTGGAAAGTCTGCGATATCGACTTCAATCAACTCGACCAGTTGTATGACCTGCGCATCGTTCTCGAACTGGCGGCGCTCGAGCGGCTCTCGGGAGCGCCACACGATGCGATGGATGCGTTGCGAGCCGTATGGTGCATTGACGAACGGGAACGCGAAAGCCGTCCGGCCACGATGTTCGTGCTCGACGAGGGCTTTCACCGCGGCCTCGTGAGTGCTGCCGGCAACAATGAGATGCTGCGCGTGCACAACGAAGTGACCGAGCGCATCCGCATCGTGCGGCGGCTCGATTTTCTCAAGGCGCATCGCACGAGCGCGACGTACGACGAGCATTCGGCGATGCTCCATCTCATCGATCGCGGCAAGTTTGGCGAGGCTGCCATCCTGCTGCGCGCTCACATTACGCAAAGCAAGCTCGAGGTGCGAAAGATCACGCTGTCGATGCTCGCGACTGCGCGCGACGAGAAGCTGCCCTTCGTCAGCTAGAGAGTGCCTTTCCGGGGCTTTGGTGCAACTATCTGGCGCGGTCTCCGGACACAGCCTTCAGCCTTCATGTCTTCGAGACGCCCTTCAAGGGGTAATCGTACTTTCCATGCAGAATTTGGCATTCCACCCCGGCGACTACGAGGAAGTCGAAGATCCGAGGGCTCGTCGGTACTTCGCGGTTCGCCGGTTGAGGCTAGCTGCTCGCTCGAGTCCCAGCCGACACGCGGCAGGTTTCGACTTCTCAGTGTATGCGCGCGAGGTTACGAAGGAGCGAATCGCCGTCCTGCGTCACGCGAGGTCGCACTGCCCCGCCGGCAAGCCTCTCCATGGTGACGAGCTGACGTTCAAGCAGCGTATCGAGTTCTTCCCGCTCGGCAATGTGGTCAGCCGAGTCCCTGACCAGCATCAATGTCGCAAATTCATGGGCGCTGAGCATGCTTGCCTCCTGATAGCTTGAGTAGGTGCTGTATGGATTGTGTTGGCTGAGGCGCTCGCTTTTGACGTCGCCTGCCGATGGCGCGCTCGCTGCAATGGCGCGGGGAGTTGATGGTAGGGGCAGCGCAGCGGCGGGGCAATCCAGGGTCGTCCCGCATATTGGGTCGATTGGGAAGTGCCGCACTGCAACAGATGCGGTGGCGATCACGCAAAAACGGGTTTCGGCACGCTGGAGATTGGGAGGATCGTCGACGTAGCCGTTCGGGCTGTAAGCCGCCTTCTCGAGTTGAGCCAGTTCGGCCGCCAATGACTACAATTTAGGGATAGTCGCATTCCCCAAGGAGGCTGCCATGGCTCAATCAATGATCAGTTTTTGGGTTGGCCTTGTGGTTCTCGTTGTCGTTGCATCGGCCTTGTCCAGGCGCTACAGGCACGATCACCCGGGAGAGAGCCTGAGTCAGTGGCTCGATACACATCATATGAGCTGGATGCATCGCAAGCACTAGCTGGCGGCGCGGGCTGACGCCGAGGAGCGCACCATGGCCTTCACCCTCACCTCACAAGCTTTCCACGAAGGAAGCGAGATTCCTCGGCGCTACACCTGCACGGGCGCGGACGTCTCCCCGCCGCTCTCGTGGTCCGGGGTACCCGCCAACGCGAAAAGCCTCGTGCTGATCGTCGACGACCCCGACGCGCCCGACCCGGCCGCGCCACGGATGACATGGGTCCACTGGGTGCTTTACAACATCCCGACGACGGCTCCTGGTGTTCAGGAGGGCGTCACTGCGGGCGCGCTTCCGGCAGGCACACTTGAAGGCACCAACGACTTCCATCGCACCACGTATGGCGGCCCATGCCCGCCCACTGGCCGTCATCGGTATTTCCATAAGCTCTACGCGCTCGACACCGTGCTGCCCGATCTTCACAAGCCCACAAAGGCGGCGTTGGAAAAGGCGATGCAAGGCCATGTCGTGGAGCACACCGAACTGCTCGGCACATTCAAGAAGTAACACGCAGACCCCTGGACGCTACTTGTCCGGGATTGTCGATTCCGCGTCGATGACAAGAAGCGCATCCAGCAGCTTGAGAAGGAATTGCAGCGCAAGGAGAAGGCGCTGGCGGAAGCGGCTGCGCTTGTGATTCTGAGAAAAAAGTCCAGGCGATCTGGGGATGTCCGCGCCGAATCTGGTGAGGGCTATTGCATATGGCTCGTCACTACATGGCCGCGCGGCCCTCTCCGACCCCAAGTCCAAAAACTCTCTGTACGGCGTCAATTCGCGAATTTACGTCGAGCTTTTCGAAGATATTTTTCAAATGCCACTTGACCGTCTCGGGTGCCAGTTTCAACGACCGGCCGATTTCCTTGTTCGAAAGACCGCGGGCAACGCACTCGAGTACCTCAAACTCCCTCGCACTAAGAGCATCCGGTGACAGCGGCACGGCCTCAACATGCGCGGGCGACACAGCCGGTGAGTTGCCGAAGGCATCAAAAGCTGTAAGCAGCCTGTCGACATACGCCGTTTCTGCCGTGGAAACATTCGCTGAAGCCAAGCGAAATTGCTGTAGCAACGCGCGCACGGGTGGCCCCTCATCAACGAAGCTGTTAATCATGCCGCTCTGCCTTCCGAGCCGTAGCGCTCGTTCGAGCGCACCAAGCGCCTTTTCGGACGCTCCACATTGCGCGAGCGCGCATGAGAACAGCAAGGAAACCACAGCCTCCGAATAGCGCCTGCCCGTAGCAGCCAGAGTATCGAGCAAAGGTGTGAGAAGCGTGACGGCTTCATCTGCACGATTCCCGGCGATCAGTACGCGAGCCTGCAGGAGACAATAGCTCGTCCAGGTGTCTACCGCGCACCCAGTCCGCCCTTCGCACATCATTGGCACGCTCTTGCTCAGCTCGTCGGCGATCTGTCTCGCTTGAGCAACGTTGCCTTCTACAAGGAGCAATCTTACCGTTTCGGCATCCAGCGCCAACTTCAGACGTAGCCAGTGTCGGGTTACGGCGGCCTGTCGACCGTCTTCGAGAATAGCCAGCGCCGAACCCATCTCCCCGTCGCGCCACAGCAAGCGTGCTGCAGACAGTATATGGCGCATCAAACCAGTTAGCGGCGAGGTTTCCAGTGCAGCGGTCGTGCGGCCCGCGATCATCCTCCGCGCTTCAGGCAGTTCGTTGCACTCATAGTAGATCGCAGCAAGGCAACTGGCCGCCCAGGTTGCGCAGGATGACGAGTGGCCCCATGCTTTTTCGATGCGGTGGAACATCGCCTCAAAAATTCGCCTTGATTCAGACAGCTCGCCATGCATAAATGCAGCAACACCGAACGACGAGCGTCGAAACATATCCGAGTAGTCGGGCTCCTGACCCTGTTCAACTCGCTCGCCGACGGCGTCGCGTATTTCACGTATCTGGTCGAACCTACCCCTGTGCATCAAGCCGAAGAGCTGCGCGAATTGCGCACAGCGCTGCACCCACGGCGCTGTAGGCGCCATTGAGGCTTGAGCAGCACGCCCTAGTTCGAGCGCCCGCTCGCTTTCCTCCACCATGGTGGCGATCAGTGCGCTGACCGCGTTGATCTCCGCCAATGCCGCTTCCTCTACCATGCTGGTATCCTTGCGACGCCCGCGAAAGAATTCGTTGTTAACAGCAGCAACCTCCCTTGAGGCGGCGTCCGGCTGAATCGAGAACACGAGCGCCCATGCTTTCGTCAGGCGCAAACGAAGCCGTTTCTGGATGACATCCGGTGGCAGTTTTCCGATCCATCCTAGCAACGTGTTCAACTCACCGCGCTCGAGCATCTCCGTCGCACAGTTTTCAACCCACTGTGCCGCCTGCTCGAGTTCGCCTGCAGCCAAGGCATGTCTGACTGCCTCGGGCCAAAGACGTGCTCCTGCAAACCATTGGGACGCACGACGGTGCAGCAACGGGACGTGTTGCGGCATCTGGCGAAGAAGGCGCCGACGAAGTGCGTCGGACAGGAGCGCATGATAGCGGTACCAGTGCCGTGTTTCATCCAGCGGCCGGATGAACACGCTGTGCCGCTCGAGCCAGTCGAGCTCGCCCCCGCTTCCACTTCCCTTGCCCATGATGGCATCGCACAACTCAGGGGCGAGTCGTTCAAGAATCGACGTATACAGCAGAAACTTCAGCATATGGAGCGGCAGATGTGCGAGCACGGTATCGTTCAGGTACGAATCGATTCCGGAGCTGACTCCGACCAGCGCACCGGCGACCTTGGCCGCATCGCCCACATCGCGTAGCGCAAGAGCAGCAAGTTGCAAGCCAGCGACCCACCCCTCCGTTGCCTCGTTCAGCAACTCAACACTGGTCCGGTCAAGCGGCACGGTGCCTGTCCGGTCAAAAAATGCCTGCGCATCGGCGATCGAAAAACGGAGATCGTCGACATCAATACGAACTAGTTCCTCTGGAGCTCGAAACTGACCAACTATCAAGGCCGGTTCACCTCGCACCCCGAGCAGGATATGCATGTTCTCGGGGGCATAGCGAAGCAGACGGGAAGTAATCGCAAGAACTGGTTTCGCAGTCAGACGGTCGGCGTCATCCAGCACGAGGAAAACGCGCCTGCCGGATGCAGCGATCCCGTTCAGGAGAAGTGAAATGACCGTTCTGATAGGAGTCAGCGGATCGTTATTAAGGATCTGTTGCGCTTGCGAGGCAATTTCCGCCGAGGCCCTGGCGAATGCGGCCACCAGGTAAGCGCACAACTGCTGCGGATCATCGTCTTCTGCGTCGAGGCTGAGCCATGCAACAACATGCTTTCGCTGCGACAGCGCTTCACACCAACCAGCAAGCAATGTCGTCTTGCCGAACCCCGCCGGGGCGGTCACGACGGTGATGCTGCGAACCGGCTGCTTACGCAACCACTTAAGCAACACGGATCGTTGCACGCAGCCAGACGGAAGACGGGGCGGGAGCATCTTGGTCTGAATCAGCGACACGCTCCATGGGCGATCGGTACTGTCTGAAGACGCATGCATGTTTGTCCTCTACTGGCCCCCAATCCAGAAATAATAGCGCGAAATTATGCCAGCGCTATTGCTGCGACCCATTGCACGCCGCTCCGTCCAGGTCACTCAGCAGACGGACATCAGACCCGCGACCCCGCCGCACCGACGGTCCGCGCTCCAAATGCTTGGATTGCCGCTAGTGATGCATTCGAGCCATGCCACAAGAGGCATGTTGTCGAGTCGTACGTGCGATTCTTCGTGCCAAAGGCGTATGCGGCGGGGCTGCGTCTCGCGGAATCCGCGGCCCGGTTGTGGGATGCATTCGAAGACGCACACATCAAGGCGAATCTGGATGGGCCGGTGGAGATCGGCATGAAATACTTCACTGCCGCGGTCGAAGCCGCACTGCTGTTCGGTTCAGCCCCAGACAGTGAAACCTTGAAGTTCGACGCCCTCTTCTGGAACGAGATGGTCGAACGAAGTCGTTATGTGCTGGGGCAGAAAGCAAGTCGACCCATGTGGTCCACCATCACGCCGCGCCAGGCATCGCGCCCCGTCATGAATATTACCGCTGCCATACCGCCTGACTGGAGCGATCACTCCTGGCAGCCGCTGGTGTTGCCAACGCGCATCGTCCCGGCACGCTACACAACCCGTCCCGAATGGAGCAGCGACGGCGAATCCATGTGGATGCGACTGTCGAAATTCTCGGCGCTCAACCGGCTGTCGCTGCACGCGCTGGCAAGCCTCGTTGCCGTACGCGCCGATGAAACCTGTTGTGCAGGCGTGGACCTTCGGCGCGCTGACCGTTTCGTGTCCTCCCGACTCTGCAGCCTGCTTGAGATTGCGGAGGCGGCAGCGCTCGACGGATTCTGTCTGCCCTCTGGCCATCCCGCTCTGGCATGGGCGGCCATCGAATTGCGTTATTGCCCCAAGTGCCTTGAACGGGGGTTTCACGCGGCGTGGTTTCAGTGGCGATTTATCGAACGATGCCCAGTACATGGATCTCGCTTGCGCGGTGGTTGCCACAAATGCGCTGCGGCTATACCGTATACGCTCAACAGCAATCTGGCAAAGCATCCGTTGGCGTGCGCCTACTGCGGCACGCCATGGGTGCCAGGACTCAATCGTTCCGCCGGCCGCTGCGTACCCGCCAATGGCCGGCTGGCCCGAATCTTCAAACGCTGGCAGATCCATGTCGCCGATGCGATGATGGCGGTCGCCGCCATGCCGGTTTCCGCCGCGCGCCCCGGTCACGGGAAGATTCGCGCCTCAATGTGCCGCAGACATCGAAATCCGGATGCTATGCTGGGCCCGCTGCATCCAGCTGTTGAACCGGCTTTACGAAGTACCGCCACCTTCACTTGCGGAGCTCACTGACCGGTGTAGCGTTAAGCTCGCCATGGTGAATCAAGGCCGAATTGTTCCGTCACCAGACGAAGATTGGGAAACTGGCGTCATTGCCTCGGCTCGTGACGACTGGCCGCATTTCGACGACGATTTTCTGGAATACGAACAGGTTCTGAAGCATGTCGGGTGCGACCTCTTTGGTGATCTCCGTCGAATTGCTCCGATGTATCTGTTCGTGCCAAATCGCTGCGATGCGATTGTCGCCCACACCCAGGACATGAGTGCCGATCAGGCGACTGCTCTCGGCTGGTCAATCAGCTGGTACGGTTTCTCGCGCACATGCGCGGCAGAACACTAGCCTTGCATGCCAGCCGTGGGCCTGACCGGATGGCTTGCCCACGCACCACACCGTCCCGCTGAGTTTCCTCCTGATCGCTGGCGGGAGCAGATGTTCGCGTGGCTGGCGCAAGATCTGGCGAGGTCAGCCTGCGCATGGGCGCGCATTGTGCGGTTCATGCGTGCCAGAGAAAAATATCTGTTTCACGCCCTACTCGTGCGGCCCGCTGAACTGGCACGCCTGCACCCGCCTTTTCAAGGCGGCACACAGTCTTTTGCGCTCGAGAAAAATTTTAAAAATTCGAAGCAGTGAGATAATTTATATTATCGCGTCACTCACTTCTTTTATGAAAAGTTGGCACCATGGAAACGCGTCAGACCCAGGAGCCCGCTGGGCAGGGTTTCCCCAATGCCGACTCGCTTGCCGCCCTGCGCGGCTGGTATGCGGGCCTGTCCTCGCGCGCAGCCGTGGCCCGCTACCTGGGCGGGCGCAGGGCGGCAGGCGTTTCCTCGCGGGGTCTCATCGGAGACATCCGCAGGCAACTGATCGCCTTTGCGCATAGCCGGCATCGGCCCGATCTGGCGGCAGTCTTCGAACATACACCCACGCAACGGCACGCACGGGCGGGCACGGTCGAGCGCACGATCAGGACGCTTGGATCGTTGCCCGTACCACAACCGCAAGTGACCGACGACGTCGCGCTGTGGTTCGCGCCGCGCACAGTGCGGGCGCTGCATGCGCACGGCATTCGTACGCTCACGGATCTGACGGTACGCATTCCGCGCCGGCGCCAGTGGTGGACCCGGATCAAGGGGCTCGGGGCGACCGGCGCGCACGCCATCGAAGCGTTCTTCGCCGCGCACCCTGCCTTGACCAAGAGTGCCCGTGCCTTGATCACGCTCACGCAGCCGGCCGGTATCGTGCCGTGGGAGCAGCTACGGCTGCCGCATGAAGTCGACGGTTCGCAGGGTACGTTGCGCGCCCCGCGCGAGACCTGCACGCTCAATGCCACGAACGACTACGAGGCCGTGCAGGCGTGGCTCGCGCTGCACGAAACAGTCACGACGCAGCGCGCCTACCGCAAGGAAGCCGAGCGGCTGATCCTCTGGGCCATCGTCGAGCGAGGACGCGCGTTCTCGTCGCTGACAACCGACGACGCGATTGCATACCGGACGTTTGTACGCAGTCCCTCGCCCCGTGAACGCTGGGTCGGTCCCCCGCGACCGCGTGATTCTGTCGAATGGCGCCCCTTCACAGGCGGCCTGTCGGCGCGCTCGACTGCCTACGCATTGACGGTCCTCTCGGCGCTGTATCGATGGCTCATCGAGCAGCGCTACGTGCTGGCCAACCCCTTTGCCGGCGTCAAGGTTCGCGGCGCGGCGCTGCGCCCCGAACTCGACACGACGCGCGGCTTCACCGAGGGCGAGTGGCTGCTGCTGCGGGCCTTTGCGGACGGTCTCGAGTGGTCGTACGGCTGGTCCGCACCGGCCGCACAGCGGCTGCGCTTCCTGCTCGACTTCGGCTACGCGACGGGCCTGCGCGCGAGCGAACTCGTGGGGGCCGTGCTGCGCGACATCCGTGCTGACGGGCACGGCGAGTCGTGGCTTCACCTCATTGGCAAAGGCAGCAAACCCGGCAGGGTGGCGTTACCGCCGCTGGCAACCGATGCGCTTGATCAATATCTGCTTGAACGACGGCTGCCGGTCTCACGGGAGCGCTGGAGCCCGGCGACGCCAATCCTCGCCAGCCTCGGCGAGAATGAGGGCGCGGGTATTACGGGCGCGCACCTGTGGCGCGTCATGCGCCGGTTCTTCGTGGAAGCCGCTGGCGTGCTGGAGGGTGATCATCCGCTGCTGGCGGAAAAACTGTGCCGCGCGAGCCCGCACTGGATGCGGCACTCCCACGCCAATCATGCACTCGCGCGCGGCGCGGAACTGACGAGCGTACGCGACAACCTGCGCCACTCGTCCATCTCAACGACCTCGATGTACCTGCGCGGAGACGACCTCAAGCGCGCCCGGCAGTTCGCTGAGGCCTTTGGACGTCGCATCAGGAAACAGCGTACACCGTCTGACTTGCAGTGAAATCAGCGCCTTCGACCATCATGCCTTCGATCAATACGGATCATCTTGCGCCCAACATCACGCCGACGGGTCATCTTCTTGCGGTGCCGAAAACCGATGCTCCCCCTGTGCCGGAAGACATCGCGCTCGACCGCGCTTTCCAGGCCGGCGCAGGCCACGGCCTGCTCTATCTCGGCAGCACGGTAATCGGACGGGCACTGCCCCCCGCCTGGGGCTGGTGGCGCGACTTCGCCATGCGTTACGTCACCGCGTTATGCACGACGGCCACAGACGGGGACATCGCAGTCGCCGAACCGGACGCCCGGGACATCGGGAGGCTGATCGACGATGCCCCACCCATGACGGGCGTCGAATATCTCACGCCGCAAGTGCTCGCGACACTGTGGGGCGAGATCGGCAGCGCCCTGCGCCAGGAGCTGGCCAGCACGGGCGGCTCGCTTCAGGCATTTCTCAGGTCGCGTCACCCCACCTGGAATCTGGTGGGCCGGGTCCACTTCAATCTTGCCGAGAACCGGAAAGACCCTGAGGCCCCCTTCGCTTTTCTGGCCACTTATACGGCGCGCGTCTCTGCGCATGGCAAGACCCAGCATCAGCCCCTGTCGCGCTCGCTCGAGGAATTTTCCGGCACGCGCAACAAGGCGCAGCTTCTTTCGCTGCTGCTCCCCGTTCAGCGGGCGGCCGAGTGTTGCGACTGGGTGCACTCCATGCTTGAGTCGCGCGAGATCTACCATCCGCTGCGCTGGACGCCCACCGAGGCCTGGCACCTGCTCCAGGATCTGCCGGCACTCGAGGCCGCCGGCATCATCGTCCGGCTGCCCGGTACGTGGACGACGGGTCGTCCCGCGCGGCCGAGCGTCACGGCCAGTGTGGGCACGAAACCGCCGTCGCTCGTCGGCAAGGATGCCTTGCTCGATTTCAACCTGGCAGTCTCGCTCGAGGGCGAACCATTAAGCCCCGCCGAAGTCCGAAAGCTGCTCAAGGGCGCCGACGGCCTGCAGTGGATCCGCGGGCGCTGGATCGAGGTGGATACCCGGAAGCTCGGCCGTCTTCTGCAACGCTTCGAAGATCTCGGGCAGGCCGCGCAATCGGGGCTCCCACTCAACGACGCGCTACGCCTGCTGGCAGGCGTGCCGGGCAATGATGCCGAAGTGCCTGAAGAACACAACTGGGCGCAGGTCGTGGCCGGTCCGTGGCTGGCCGATACCCTTCAGAACCTGCGTCAACCGCAAGGCCTGGCGCGCGTCGAGCCGGGCCCCGGGTTGCATGCGCAGCTTCGACCGTACCAGCACGCGGGCGTGCAGTGGCTCTACCTGCTCAGCCGGCTCGAACTGGGCGCGTGTCTGGCCGACGACATGGGGCTCGGCAAAACGATCCAGATCCTCGCGCTGCTCCTCATCCTGAAGCGCGAACAGCGTGATCCACGTCCCAGCCTCCTCGTTGCGCCGGCCTCCTTGCTGGCCAACTGGGCCTCGGAAGCCGAACGCTTTGCGCCCGGTCTGCGCGTCCTGGTTGCCCACCCCTCCGTCACGTCGGCCGAGACCCTGCGCGGCCTCGATGAGGTGCGGCTCGCCCAGACCGACCTCGTCATCACCAGTTTTGGCGCGCTGCTTCGCCAACCCGCGCTGGAGACGATCCGCTGGCGCCTGGCGATCGTCGACGAAGCGCAGGCAATCAAGAACCCCGGAGCCAGGCAGACCCGGCAGGTCAAGAAGCTTCAGGCGCAGTCGCGCATCGCCCTGACAGGTACCCCCGTGGAAAACGGCCTGGCGGACCTGTGGTCCATCTTCGATTTCACGCATCCGGGCCTGCTGGGCTCGGCGAAGGATTTCGCCGGATTCAGCAGGCGTCTCGCGAAAGCCGGGCACTTCGGTCCGCTTCGCTCGCTCGTGCGACCGTACATTCTGCGCCGCCTGAAGACGGACAGGAATGTCATTGCCGATCTCCCGGAAAAGACTCAGCTCAAGGCTTGGTGTCACCTGAGTCCCGTCCAGGCCGCACTGTACGAGCGCGCGGTCCAGGACCTAGCCGCCGCGCTCGACGGTGCAGAAGGCATCGAGCGCAAGGGCATCGTGCTGAGCTACTTAATGCGTTTGAAGCAGATATGCAACCATCCGTCCCAGTGGCTCGGCGACGCGGCATGGAAGCCTGAGGCCAGCGGCAAATTTGCGCGTCTGCGGGAACTGGTCGACGTGATTGCCGCGAAGCAGGAAAAGGTACTCGTATTCACGCAGTTTCGCGAAACCACCGAGCCCCTGGCGGCGTTTCTGGGATCACTGTTTGGCCGCGAGGGATTGATCCTGCATGGCGGCACCCCGGTCGGAAAGCGGCGCGAGCTGGTCAGGCTTTTTCAGGAGGACGAATTGACCCCCTTCTTCGTGCTGTCGCTCAAGGCAGGGGGATCGGGGTTGAATCTCACTGCTGCCTCCCACGTGATTCATTTCGATCGCTGGTGGAATCCGGCCGTGGAGAATCAGGCGACGGACCGGGCCTTTCGCATCGGCCAGCGCAGGAACGTGCTGGTGCACAAGTTCGTCTGCCGGGGCACAGTCGAGGATCGGATCGACCAGCTAATCGAAACGAAGCAGCAACTGGTGAAGGATGTGCTCGAAGGCGGAGCGGAGCTGCTGCTGACTGAAATGACCGATCGGGAGTTGCTCGATCTCGTCAGGCTCGATATACATCGTGCGCAGGGAACCTGACTACGCAAAGGGAATGTGATGGGTTACTACGGTGGATGGAAACCTTATGTCCCGGTGGCTGAACGCCGGAGAAAAGCCGAACAGCAGGTCGCGAAAGCAATCAAGACCGGCAGGATGCTGTCGCCGATCGCGCCGTATCGCGGCGCCATCGCGAAAACCTTCTGGGGCAAGGCGTGGTGCGATAATCTGGAGCGCTACAGCGACTACGGTAATCGCCTGCCGCGCGGGCGCACCTACGTCCGTAACGGTTCGGTGATCGATCTGCAGATCACGGCGGGCAAAATACACGCACAGGTCATGGGATCGAGCCTCTACACGGTCAAGATCGACGTCAGTGCGTCTGCTAATCAACACTGGCGCACGTTGGTCGCCGACTGCGCGTCATCGATCGATTCCATGGTCGAGCTGCTGCAGGGCAAGCTATCGGGCGCCGTCATGGAACGGATCTGCAAGCCGGGCACGGGGCTCTTTCCCTCGCCGAAGGATATCCGGTTCGGTTGCAGCTGCCTGGACTGGGCGTCGATGTGCAAGCATGTGGCCGCGGTGCTGTACGGTATCGGCGCCCGGTTCGACCAGCAGCCCGAACTGCTCTTCACGCTGCGGGGTGTGGACGCCGCCGATCTCGTCAGCAGCACGGGTGCCGGATTGTCCGCAGCGGGACCCGCGCCCGTGTCGGGCAAGGTCCTCGACAACGCGGCCCTGGGCGACGTATTCGGTATCGAGATCGACACCGGCAGCGAGCCGCTCGCCACACCGCCTGCGGCGCGCAAACGGGCAGGCAGGCAATCCGCTTCGCAATCGAGCCGGGTTCCCACGCCATCGATCCCAGCTAAACCGGCAGCGAGTGCGAAATCGACCTCGAAAGGCAAAACGGCGGCACCCAAAACGGTGGTCAAATCCGTCGTTGCCGCAAAACCTGCTGGCAAGGCGCGTGCGGACGCACCAGAGGCGACCCGTTCAGCGAGCGCGAAATCGACCTCGAAAGGCAAAACGGCGGCGCCTAAAGCGGTAGTCAAACCCGTCGTTGCCGCAAAACCTGCTGGCAAGCTTCGCGCGGGGGCTCCAAAGGCGCCCCGTTCAACCGCCACGCAAAAACCACCCACACGTTCGCCGGCGACACCACGATCCCCACAGAAAGCAAAAACATCCCGATGAGGTCAACGTCATGGTCGCCGTCAAATTCGATGATCTTTCCTCGGCCTTCGACTTCGTCAGCTATGCAGCGCCGATGGAACACCAGGCGTATATCTCGCTCGATACGGGAAAAATCTACTGGATTTCCGATGCCATCGACACGATCGAGGAGGAGATTCCCGAGGATCTAGTGGTCTGCGTCAAACGGATTGCATCTTATTCAGCTTGGTGCGGGCACGCGTTACTTTCGCCAGAATGTCGGAAGCTTTAGCGGTCCAGATGAAGGGTTTTGGATCACCATTGTGCTTTTCAATGTACTGCTCGATCGTGCTGACCAACTCGGGTACCGAGCGAAAGGCTGACCGCCGTAGCTGGTTCTCGGACAGATCACGAAAGAAGCGTTCGACCATATTGAGCCAGGAAGCGCTGGTGGGCGTGAAATGCATGTGAAATCGTGGGTGCTTGGCCAGCCACGCCTTCACCTCGGGATGCTTATGAGTGGCGTAGTTGTCGGCAATCAAATGTAGTTCCCTACCCTTGGGGGTGCTGCGATCGATCTTGCGCAGGAAGCCCAGCCATTCTTGATGACGATGCTTCGTCTGGCACTGACCAATGATGCTGCCATCGAGCGTGTTCATCGCGGCGAACAACGTCGTCACACCATTGCGCTTGTAATCGTGCGTCATCGTCTGACCTCGACCTCGCTTCATCGGCAAGCCAGGCTGGGTCCGGTCCAGAGCCTGGATCTGGGACTTCTCGTCACAACTGAACACCAGTGCGTGCTCAGGTGGATCGAGATAAAGGCCGACGATGTCCTCCAGCTTCTCGGCAAAGTGCTTGTCGTTCGAGACTTTGAAGGTTTCTATCCGATGCGGCTTGAGTCCATGCGCCTGCCAGATGCGCCTCACGCTCGCCTCGCTGACGCCGGCCACTGCCGCCATGCTGCGCGTACTCCAATGCGTCGCGTTATCGGGACGCTGCTGCGTGGTCATCGCCACGATGGCCTTGACCTTGCGCGCAGAGATCTTCGGCTTGCGCCCGGGTCGCGTCTCGTCCCGCTCGATCCCCGCCACACCGTCCGCGATGAAGCGCGCTCGCCAGCGCGCCACCGTGCCTCGCCAGATACCCAACTGCACACCGATCTCTTTGTCTGTGTGGCCCAGTGCCGCGAGCAATATCATCTTGGCACGCTCGGCCAGTCGTACCGGAACCCTCCGCCCAGCCGCCCACGTTTCCAATTGTTTGCGCTGGCCTTCGCTCAGCTCAACTTTTGCCGCGATTCTCATGGGTTCTCCCTCATCACCTAGAAGGAGACTCGCAAATCGCGATTAAGTTGCATTATTTACGACGCACTACACTAGAAGACTCGGATCGCTACCTCGCGATACCGCACAAGAACGAACTTGATCTCGGAAGCAGTCTCGCCCTGCGCTTTGCCGCACAGCAGCTGCCTGCGCGTTATGACCAGATTGAAGGGTTTTTCCAGCCGCGAGGGGGATACGCGCGCTTCAAGGATTTACTCGCGCGCGAAGGTGCTCTGGAACGCTGGTATGCGTTTGAAGCCGACTCTGTCGAAAAGGCACTGAGGCAATGGGGCGCTGAAAACGGGCTCGAGGTTCTTGATTGAGACGCGACGCGTCGGGTGAGACAGGCCAAAGTCTCTCGCTACACGGCGTACCATCTTTACGTCAATCAGCCGGAAACCCTTGCTACACAAGGCTCTTCAGCCCGGAATTCGTCACAGAACTGAAAAAGCACCAACTTTTGTAGAAATTCGTATCAACGATAGTTCGTTTGACACATTCGGGCCGAGTGTCTCTTGCCGGCGGAAGAGGGCTGGGAGCGGCCTCGGGGCACTGAAGTTCAGGAGGTGGTGCGACGCATCGGCCCGTCGGGTCGGGCTCTTGCCAGGATACTTGGGCTGAGTGAGCATGGCGGCCGCCAGGTCAGACGCTGGATGAGCGGAGAAACGCCCGTACCCTATATCGCGTGGGCGATACTCTGCGATATGGCGGGCCTCGGTCGGATATGGCGCGCAAGACCCTCGAAATGGGCTTGAGCGGTGTGGGCGAACCCGCGTCCGATGACGAATGACCCGATTATTGGCGGGCTGGCGTCACGGCTTTTCTCGCCCAGGTGCTTCAGTGCACGAGGCGTCAGAACAGTGATGCGAGCAGCGTGCCGTCCCTCTGGGCTGACCGCCTCGCCGGCGATCGCGCATGACGCGGACGCCCGCGGTGCGACGGATTGGCGAGCAGCGAGCGCAAGCCGTTCAGTCGGCCGTCGAGTTCCGAAAGGAATGCTGGTCCCGCCGATGTTGCGCCGGCCAGTGCGGGCAGTGCTTGTTCGAGTTCATCGAGCAGCATCGAAAGTCTCGAGGATGCTGCCATTTGCCGATGGTCGTGATTCATTAACCCTGCCTCCCGTGGCGGAGCGACTGATCGAGGGCACTTTATCACGGCGACGCGACGTCACCCGTCGTCGAAATCCAACGGTAGCTCAGGCTGGATCGAATCCGGCGAGCTTCCCGGATTTCCCTTCGCCAGTTCGTCGCGGGATGGTGTGGTGACCGGCGGAAATAGGCTAAATGACCTTGCCCCTGTTTGACGTATCCCATAGCCAAGGGGATTTAGGCGGCTCGCTGGGCAGCGAGCCAGTTCTTTTCGAACGCCATGGGCCTAACGTAGCCGAGCGTCGAGTGTAGCCGATGGGCATTGTAGAAACCCAGCCAATCAATGATTTCATCCATCGCGGCACGCCGCGTCGCGAAGTGCCGACCGTGCAGTCGTGCGACCTTCAGCGAACCCCACAGACTTTCGGTCGGCGCATTATCCCAACAATCGCCACGCCGGCTCATTGACGAACGCATACCGTACGCCTTGAGCGCGTCCTGGAAGAGTCCGCTGCAATACTGACTGCCCCTGTCGCTATGCATGGTCAGGCCGGGCGGCGGGTGCCGACGGAACCACGCCATACGCAACGCATCCGTGACCAGTTCGGCTTTCATGTGCGGCTGCATCGACCAGCCCACTACCTGCCGGCTGAACAGGTCAATGATGACCGCCAGATACAGCCATCCCTGCGCCGTCGCGACATAGGTGATGTCACTCGTCCAGACCTGATTCGGTGCGCTCGCCGTGAAGTCGCGCTTCAGCAGGTTTGGCGCGACCGGCAGGTCGTGGTTCGAATTCGTCGTCGCGATGAACTTGCGCTTGTGCCGCGCGCGGATGCAATGTCGCACCATCAGCATGCGAACTCGCTCCTTGCCCACGCGGACGCCGCGTGCAACCAGTTCTTTGGTCATGCGCGGCCAGCCATACTCGCCTTTCACCTGTGCGTGAATCGCACGTATGTTGGCCAGCAAAGCGTCATTGCCGATTCGTACCGGACGGTGCCTCTCCCGGCCCGCGGCAGACCGCTGACGCCGCTGGTGATACCCACTCGGGCTGACATCCAGCAACTCGCACAGCATCGACACCGGCCAGCGTTTTCGCTCCCGTTCGATAAAGGCGTACTTCACGTCGACTCTTTCGCAAAGTACGCCGCCGCTTTCCTGAGAAACTCCCCTGAGTCAGGTCGCTTTGGCCCGAAGGACATAGCCCAGGGACTCGGCCCGGCGCGTCAGGTTGTTCAGGACCCGCTGCCGATAACGTTCCTCATAATAGGCTGCGCCTGGATCGACATATTCCATGCCGTAGCGCAGTGTGTTGTAGAAGAGCGCCGCGATCTTGCGTGCGGTGGCAGTGACGGCCTTCGCCTTGCCGATGCGGGCTGACAGCCGTCGGTAGAAGCCGCCCAGAGCGGTGTCGGTCCTACCGACCGTGACGGCGGCGAGCCGCAACGCGGCAGCGGCCTTGCTGGAGGAGCGGCGCGTTTTCGAAGACAGGATCTTGCCGCCCGAGATCTTGTTGCCAGGTGCGAGGCACAGCCATGACGTGAAGTGCTTCACGCTCGGCCAGCGGGACATGTCGTTGCCGCATTCGGCAATGAGCTTGAGCGCCACGTAGGGTCCCAGGCCGTGAATCTGCGTCAGGTCGACACCGAGCATCCCGTACAGCGCAGCACGCACGTCGAATGAGAAGTCGTTTGACTGCTTGCCTCGATGTCGCGCTGCCGGCAGTGGCGCGGCGACGGGTTCGATGCCAGCCTGCAACTGCTTGAGCGCGATTTCGATCCGCTGATCGCATTGCGTCACCTGGGTCTGGTAGAAGTCGTACAGGGCCACGGCCTGGGTGAGCTCGAACACGTGTTCGGGCTGGTAATGACCGCCCAGCGCTTCACGGATTGTCTCGATGGAGGCTTTGCAGCGCCTGTCGCGATGCTGTGCGAGGACATCGGTATCGCGCTCACCCGCGACGATCGCCCGGATGATCTTCATGCCGGTGACGCCTGTGATGTCCTCAACGACGTGATGCAACTGTACATTCATCTGCATCATTGCCTTCTGCATATGCTGGATATGGGACGCCGCATATTCCAGCAGGCGCTCCCGCTGCCGCAGATAGGATCGTAGCGTGGCCACCTCCTGTCGGGGGCGGAAGCTGGCGCGCAGCAGTCCGTACCGGTGCAGCTTCTGCAGCCACTGGGCATCGTTCACATCGCTCTTGCGTCCCGGCACGCTCTTTGCCTCCCGGGCGTTGACCAGCAACACCTCGAAACCATAAGACTCGAGGATTTCGAACACGGGAAGCCAGTAAATCCCGGTCGACTCCATCACGACAGTCGTGACCTTGACCTGCCTGAGCCACCTGGCAAGTTCGTGAAGATCGGCGGTGAAGCTGCGGAACGAACGCACCGGTTCCTCGGCGCATTCGGGTCCGACCGCGACAACGTGAAACTGTGCGCCGACATCGATGCCTGCGGCGTGCGGATTGACAACGGACATATCGGTGCGGCGAGCGACGGTTCGCCTCGGTTTGGGCTGTGCCATGTCTGACCCTCCTGGTCATGGAAGTGCCAAAGGGCGGGACTGCGGTATCTATCACTTTCCTGAACGGGATCACCTCACGGTGTCACCAATGCCGGGTCCGCATCGGTCCCTGGACCATGTTTTTTAACGGGATCAGTCACCAGTAAGCGGACGGCCGCTCCCTTCAGCGTGGCCAGTGTAGGACTTGCCCGGAGTTTCTGCTCCTTGGGGAGGGCATGGCCCTTCGGATGTTTTTTAGAATGTCGCGCTCCATCTTCAGCCGCGCATTCTCCGCACGCAGGCGGGCCAGTTCCATCTGTTCCTCGGTCACCGGCTTCGTACCTGGACCGGCAAGCGTCCCTTTGCGGTCCGCCTGTACCCAGTTCGAAATCGTCTGGCTCGACACCCCCAGAATAGCCGACACCGCCGCCAGGCTCTGGCCCGACTTCACCAGCCGTACCGCCTCCAGCTTGAATTCCAGGGTGTACCGCGCACGCTTCAATTCGCTCATCGTTCGTTTCTCCTTGCAGCAGTCTAATACTCAGCAAGGGATACGTTTTTCGGGGGCAAGCTCAAAAAGCGCCCGCCGCTCATAAACGTAAAGTCATCCCGAAACGCATGCCAGGCAGGGCTCTGACGACGATGTGTCAGGTCTGCGGGTGCTTGACCTGGGCAAGAAGATCTTCAATCCCTTGTGCCATGGGCTCAAAGATCCCTCGCATCGTTCCGCGTGAGACTTAGGGTACATTGGCCGCCTGCAACAGGCCGGGCAACTGCGCCAGCGACGCGCTTCAGCGCTGATGCATTTGCTCGAGCAACTTAGCGGCGAGCCGATTGGTGTGCTCCGCGAGTTCGGCGTGCCGTCAAGATTGGGATCCTTCCGACTTCGGTGGATAAACCCTTTCGGCGGTTTCGCATCGCTTCGCCCGAGAGCATGAATTGGTGCGCGTTGTGAACCAGCCGGAGAGCTTGACCAGGGACTGTCCAGTCGTTTTGCAGCAGACCATCGTAGGATGATCCTCACCAACACATTCTTGTTTTGAGAAGTTTGATTCTTATTTATTCATTATCGTCACGCGCCCAACATGCATATAATTTGGATGCTATTTGCCTTCCGAAAGTGCTTTAACAAAATCACACGGGGAATGGTTCTATGCTTGATGGGATTCTCATCACCCTTGGCATTGGGGGTGTTTCATTCAGTCTCTTCTACAACTTCCTCCTCATCCTTTATTGGTCTAGTCAGCGCCCGTCGCAACTTCACATGGAAGACATCTAGCAGGTTTCTGAAATACTTCCGGCAAGGGGGGAAATTGCCGACCGCTTAGGAAGCCTTACGGACCGCTCGCGCGACTTGCGCTAGGGGTAGCCCCCGGAGAACAGTATTTCGGCAGCCTACCAGTCGCTCCGTCATGTGACAATGACCGTTCAAGCGAGGCGCCTCGCCTCCACCCTTCATCAGGTGCGGATACCCAACACATGACGCCCACGTCGTCATACCCTCCCCTTACCTTCATTCCGGCTGTTCCTCTCACTTGCGGAAATACTTCATGCCCCACTCGTTTTCCACTCCCCTGACTAGCCACATAGGCATCTCGCTGCCCATCGTTCAAGGTCCGATGAATGGCGCTTCGACCCCCGACATGGTCGCGGCAGTATCGAACGCTGGCGGCCTCGGGTCGCTTGCCGCAGCTGGGCTTCCCCCTGTTGCGATCCATGCACAGGTCGCCTCGATCCGCGCGCAGACGTCAAAGCCGTTCAACATAAATCTGTTCGTGCTCGACACGCCCGCCCCGACCAGAGATGAACTAGAACGCTCGATCGCGCTGCTGCATCCTGTGCGTGCGGAGCTCGGCCTCGCGGACGCCCAGCCACTCGCTCAATATTGCGAAGATTTTCGTCAACAGCTCGACGCGGTCGTCGAACTCAAGGTGCCGGTCGCCAGCTTCACGTTCGGCCTGCTCGACGCGCCATCGGTCAAACGTCTGCATCAGGCCGGGAGCCTCGTTATCGGCACGGCGACGAGCGTTGCCGAAGCACGCGTATGGGAAGCCAACGGCGCAGACATTATTTGCGCCCAAGGCGCCGAAGCGGGCGGCCATCGTGGCACCTTCCTTGGGCATCCCGACGACAGCATGATCGGGACGCTCGCACTCGTTCCGCAGATCGTGGATGCAGTCTCGCTGCCGGTTATCGCAGCGGGCGGTATCATGGACGGCCGCGGCATAGCCGCCGCCTTGATGTTGGGCGCCCAAGCCGCACAATTGGGCACGGCGTTCCTCTCCTGCGTCGAGTCACCGATTCATCCGGCGTGGAAGGAAAAGATTCGGCAAGCAGCCGATACGTCGACGCGTACTAGCCGCGCCTTCACGGGCCGCCCCGCACGCGGTATCGTCAACGAGTACATGCGACGTATGTCTGGGTGCGAGCAGCAATTCCCCGCCTATCCCGTTCAAAATGCGTTGACGACGGAAATTCGCAAAGCCGCCGGCGCCGCAAATCGCCCCGACTTCATTTCACTATGGGCAGGGCAAGCGGCAGGCCTGAGCCGCCTGCGTGACGAGGGTATTCGGGCCGCCGCGCTCGTCCGGCTGCTGGCCGAAGAAACGGCTGTCCTGCTGCGTTGATGGTTCGCGAACGCGTGCGATAAAGGATGCATGCGTGGCGGTCGGCCTCCTCCCGCAATGCGCCTATTCCAGGCGTGCGCACAGCAGGCGGTCCCTGCCGTCGGGACCGCCTGCTTCGAAGCTGCCCGGCCGTTACTTGAATACCACCGTCTTGTTGCCGTTCAGCAAGACCCGGCGTTCCGCGAACCACTTCACCGCACGCGCCAGCACGACACACTCGGCGTCCCGGCCGATCGCTGCCAGCGCATCCGGCGACATTGCATGGTCGATCCGCTCCACGTCCTGTTCGATGATCGGCCCTTCATCAAGATACCCGGTCACGAAATGCGCGGTGGCGCCAATCAGCTTGACGCCTCGCTCATGCGCCTGCTCATATGGTTTCGAGCCCTTGAAGCTCGGCAGGAACGAGTGGTGAATGTTGATTACGCGCCCGCTCAGCGAGTCGCACGTGGCAGCCGACAGGATCTGCATGTAGCGCGCGAGAACCACCAGATCGATGTCGTATGCTTCCACAAGATCGAGCACGCGCTGCTCCTGCGCCGCTTTGACTGCAACCGCCGCCTGCGAAGGCAGCGGGAAATGATGAAACGGCAGATTGTAGTTGTCCACCAGCGGCGCTAGGTCGCGGTGATTCGACACCACGCCGCAGATCTCGACAGGCAACGTGCCGCTCGCGTAGCGGAACAGCAGGTCGTTCAGGCAATGGCCAGCCTTCGAGACCATCAGCAAGACCCGAATACGCTTACGCCTATCGAAAAGTTGCCAGTCTACCCCGGGCGACGGGTAAAGCAAGCCGATATCCCGGCGCAGCACTCCTTCGGTGATCGCCTGATCCTCCACCGAGAAGAGAATGCGCAGGAAGACAACCTGCGACTCAGGATCGGAGAACTGCGAGGAATCCAGAATATCGCAGCGTAGGTCGCTCAGCAGGCCGCTTAGGCGATGGGTCATCCCTCTGTCCGCAGGACACTTCATCACCAGCACGAACTGCGCACGCGCGACTGGCGGCTCCTGCCGCAGCACCGCCTCACCTCCGCAGGAAGGCGTATCGTCTTCGATTCGTGTCAACACAATACGCCTCCGCTATCAGATTACGACGCGCGTCTTTTTTAGCCGCGCCGACATGTTGAGGTGACTCACGACGTCGCCCAGACGCTGGATGCCGTCGACAATTTCCGCCTCGGTCAGCGCGCAAAACGGCAGGCGTAGGAACTGATAGCCGGGATGGGCATTGAAGAACGCGTTGCCCGACGACAGCGCCAGCCCAGCTTCCCCGGCGGCCGCTAGCAGCGAGCTTTCGTCGATATGCGCACCCAACTGCACCGACGCGAAGAAGCCACCCTCAGGACGCACGAAGAGCCGTCCGGGCAGATAGCGCTCAATCGCCCGCACGCAGACGTCGAGACGCGGCCCGTAAAGCCGCCGCAGCCGGTCGAGTTGCAAGGGCAACTGCCCGTCCTCGCACCAGGCCGCCACCACGCCTTGCGCAAACACGCCGGGTGTAATGTAGTGACGCTCAGCCACCCTCGCCACCCGCTGGACCACGTCCGCGGGCGCGACCAGAAAGCCGGCTCTGACGCCCGGACTGATGAGTTTCGTAAACGAACTGAGGTGCAGCACGATATCCCGCGCCATGCTGTGAATCGACGGGATCGGATTTCCGGTATAGCGGAGGAATCCGTAAGGCCCATCCTCGACGATCAGGAAGTGATGCTGGCGCGCAAGGCGGATCATCGTTCGCCTCGCGTCGAGCGCCATGCACACCCCCGTAGGATTCTGAAAATCGGGAATCAGATACACCAGCTTCGGCTTGTGCCGCTGCAATTCCCGCTCAAAAACGTCGAGACAGATGCCGCCCCCATGGACGTCGATGCCGACGATCGTCACTCCATGCTGCCTCAGCATCGTGAGGGCACGGTCGTAAGTCGGCCGCTCGACGAACACCACATCGCCCGGCTTCAGATAAACCTCGCAGAGGAAGCCGAAAATTTCGAGCGAACCGTTACCGACCAGCACGTTCGACGCAGCACAGTCGAACCATGACGCGATGAACTCACGCAACGGCGTATAGCCGAACGCTGGACCGTACTGCAGCATCCGGTTTGCATCTCTCGCGAGGGCACTGACTGTCAGTGCCTGCAGCTTGTCGATAGGAAACGATTGCGGATCAGGCATGCCTCTGGACAAATCGATTACTTTCATATTCGGAACCTCCGACGTTGCCGGTTAGTTAATCAGACGGACGGTGCCGCGCGCGCGCGGATCCGCCGCCGCTTCCGGAACGTCGTCGTTGACACGGATCACCTGGATGTCACCGTTGGTGAAGCGCGATTGCAGGTTGTAGCCCCGTGCGATCAGTTCTTCCGCCAGCGGGCCTTCGATCGGGGCATACGGCTCCCAATAGACCGTGTTGACCGGCAAAAGCTGATGATGCACACGCATCTCCGCCACCGCCTGAGAGAGCGACATGCCGAAGTCGTGCACGTTGTTAATCACCTGAAAGATGGACCCGAAAATGCGTGACCCACCCGGCGTGCCGATCACAAGCGACACCTGCCCATCTTTGGTGAGGATCGTCGGCGTCATCGACGACAGCATGCGTTTGTTCGGCGCAATCGCATTGATTTCTGTGCCCACCAAGCCGAAACGATTGGCTACGCCGGGTTTGCACGAAAAATCGTCCATGTCGTTGTTGAGCAGGAAGCCAGCGCCTTCGACAACCACCCCGCTACCGAACTTTGAGTTCAACGTATAAGTGTTCGACACCGCGTTGCCGGCCTTATCGACGATCGAAAAGTGCGTGGTCTCGTCGCTTTCCTGCAGACCCGGCTTGACTGCGCTGATCTTCGACGGCACGGCGAGGTCGATCTCCATCGCGCGGGAATGGAGGTAGGCGGGATGGAGCAGGCGATCCACCGGCATCGTCTGGAAATCGGGATCGCCCAAGTATTCGGCGCGATCCGCGAACACCCGCTTCGCGATCTCCGAAAGAAGGTGTACGTACTGCGTCGAGTTGTGCGCGACGCCCACGAACGCGCCCTTCAACACCTCCTTCATCTTCAATAGCTGGATCAGTCCAATGCCGCCAGAACTGGGCGGCGGTGCGGTCACTAACTGGTAGCCATTCCAGCTGTCAACGAGCGGTTTGCGCCACACGGTGGAGTAGTTCCGCAGATCGTCGCGGGTGACCGGCACGTCGTGTGTCGTCAATTGCCTGACGAGCAATTCCGCCGTCGCGCCCAGATAGAATTCACTCATGCCGTATTTCGCGATGCGCGCCAGCGTATTGCCGAGATCCGGCTGACGGAATACCGTGTCTTGCGCCATCGCGCCGAAGAACCGCGCAAAATTCGTCTTGCCCTGGAAATCGGCCAGCATTACGTTCCGCCGTTCGATGAGCTGGCGATGCACGACGAAGCCCTGCTTCGCATAGCGGATCGCCGGCTCCAGAAGCCGTCGCCACGGCATCGTCCCAAAGCGCTGATGCGCGTCCCAGAGCCCTCTCACCGTTCCTGGAATGGCGACCGAATGATGGCCCATCACGCTCTTTCCGGGCACCACTTCACCTGCGTCGTCCAGATACATGTCGCGCGTCGCCTGCGCGGACGCGCATTCGCGATAGTCGAGAAAGTACGGCTGGCCGTCGAAGTGAATGTTCATGAAACCGCCGCCGCCGATGTTGCCGGCCTCGGGGTAGGTGACCGCCAGCACGAAAGCCACGGCGATCGCGGCGTCGATCGCATTGCCGCCCTCCTTCAGCACAGCTTCCGCTGCATCCGCGCTGTAGCGGTCGGGCGCGGCAACGGCGCCAGCCTTGAGTTTGGGCTTCCCGCCGTAGCCTGTCTCGCGCTTGGCCCGTTCAATGAAATGCCACGTCTCCTTGGCTGCGTCGTGCTCTAGAATTACAGGCGTACTTGCGCTTTCAACCGGTGTATTGTTGGAGATATTCATTGTTTGATATTTGAAAGTGAATGGATATCGAGACGAGCCGGCGGCACTGAACGCGCAACATGGCCCGCGCGGCGTGCTGTGTCGCGACGGGGTGCTAGCCCAGCGCGACCTCAGCCGTTTCGGTGTTGCGGGACTGCGCCACGGTAGCCGAAAGGAATGTACTCGGGCGATTGGGGTGGTAGGCGAAATGCATGGGATGCTCTCGGTACTCGATAGCGTCGAACACGGCCTGTGCGATCTCGGGCGATTGCGCGAAGCCGCCCGTGTTATGGCCGCCCGTGATCACGCAACGCCCGCCATCACTAGCCGGCAACATCTCGAAGATGCCGAGACCCGACGAAGTCCAGGGCCTGACGCAATATTTAAAGCTACCCGCCATATTGCCGGCGGCGAGCGCCGCGGCATAAGACGTCGGGAAATACTTCGCCGCCGTGTCGACAAGGCCCAAGTAGATCTGCTGCAACTGGGCTTGGTCGATATTGCGCGGATCTATGCCGGTATGACCGTAGCCCGACCCAATGATCAGGATTGGCTTACCCACCTCGTCGGTAGCGACGGTAATGTTCGCGTCCTCGGTGATGTGGCCTTTGCGGGCGAGCTTCAGCGAATGCCGGAGTTCCGGCTCGAGATTGGGAATGCGCAGCCACGCGCCGAGTACTCCGTGAATCTTTCCCTTCGACTCGGTTCCGTCCAGCAGGTCGTTGCCATATGCACCAGGTGAGAGCACGTAGTGATCGGCCTCGATTACTTCGTCGCTGAACTGGATGCCCGTGACGCGCCGTCTTTCATCAAAGATGATCTGTTTCGCGCTTTCTCCCCAGCTGAACTCAGCGCCGCCTGCGCTGAGCCGTTGCAGCAGTTGCCGGACAAACTTGTGCGAATTGATCGTGAAGCCCTCAACATAGACCGCGCCGGCAATGTGGCCGCCTCGCACCGCCTCCGCCAGTGCAGGATGGTCATGCGCCACTTCTGCGGGCGTCAGCACATTGCGGGTCGCGCCGATGCGATTCTGCCGCCTGACGGCGTTGACGAATTGCGTTTCATCGGAGTAGAGGCGCAAGATGCCCTCGCGCAGCAATGATGCGGTGAACAATTCCGGATCGTGCTCGATCCATTCGGTCCACTTCGCCAAGCTCGCGCGGGTGAACGAGAAAATATCCTCGTTGTATTTATTGGCCAACCAGACCGGAATGCCCTCGAATTCCCGGACCCAGTCGAGTTCGCGCTCCGACAGTGTCTGCTTCCAATGCACATTCCAGCCCAGCTCCGTCACGCTGCGCCGGAATAGATTGTTCATGGTTAGCGACACTTGCCGGTCGTTGTAATTGTCCATCTCGGACAATGTGAACATCCGGGCGTCATCGCCGCCATGGCTGCAGCCGAAAGCCGCCCATGGCGAAGACTTCGCCGGCTCGGGCCGCGCATCGACGAAATGAATCGCGTATCCAGCCTGCTGCAGCCGATAAGCCGTCACAAGATTGACTAGGCCCGCACCGACCATTAGTACCTTCTCGTTCTGCATCTCGCTAGCCGATGAACAGGCCTCGTCGTCCTGCGCACGCCGCTCGTGCAGCGCGCTTTTGATCGAGTGGGCTTCCAACTGGTCGAACGCGTTGACATAGGCGTCCTCCAGCGATTTGCCGAATGCCTGCAACGCGATGCTGTTGCCGTTCTGAATCTTTCCGTCGGGCGTATAGTCCAGCAGATCCAAAGCATTCGGATCCGGAATCACCACGCGGACAACAAAAGCAGCCAGAGTACGAGCTGCCGCCCAATTGGCGATCACGTTCGCGGGGATCGGACTACGGGAGACGAGTGCGTCGATGTTATTCTCCACGATCGTCCGAGTGAATATGTCGTGACTCTTGTGCAGCAAATCCGGTCGATAAATCACATTGTCCGCAAGCAGTGCATCCTGAAGGGACCGGTCAAGCAAATCAAGCAGCAGTATCTTCATGGCGATGTCCGATAGGTGAGTGATGAGTGCTGCGTCAGTCACATTTTTCATCGATATTTCGCGTCTTTCTTTTATGAAAAGCAGTAATGTGTAGGTCTGCTTTGACGCAAGCGATGATTTTCATGACGAGCAGTCCGGTCAATTTATGAAAATTACACGCCACTGCAAAGGTACAGATTTCATTCGCCACGGCAAACTGTGTGGTCGTTAGTTTCAATACGTACCATTATTTGCGACTCTTTAGTAATATTGGATTATGTCGTCTGATACAAGCGGGCCAGATGTCAACGCCGCATCAGGCGCACGCGTTGTATGACGGCTCGCTAACCGCGAGAGATCGATGGAGAAAACTTGCGAGTCTCGGATCCCCGCTTGCGGCCGCATTGAATCGCATGCGCGAGGACGTGGCCCCGCCGCAGGCGTCACGTGCCTGAAACAGGCTTCCAGGTGCGAGCAGGATGTGCTCGGCGAACGCTCTCCGGGCGAGCGACTCCGTGTCGATGCAAGGTGGGAGCTCTCCCCACAGGAAAAGTCCGTCACCACCATGATCGAAACGCACGCCAGCCGCGCTCAGACTGGACAACGCGCCGGCGCGCGCGAAACCTAGGTGGCGCCGCAGCTGCTCGAGATGCTTCCGATATTTGCCAGACTGCAGCATGCCGAACGCCACGCGCTCCGTCAAAATGGAATACTCCGACACGAGATGTAGTTTCGCGTGAATGAACGCGTCTATCAGCGCCGGTCTGAGCGCGACGAATCCCAGTCGGACGAGTGGCCCCATCACTTTTGCAAACGAACTGTAGTAGATAACATGGCTCATGTCGGAGAGTTGCGCAAGGCGCGCGGCCGGCCTTTTCGATAGGTTTCCGTACACGTCGTCTTCCGCGATCGTGAATCCATATTGCTCCGCGAGGCTCAGCAGCCGATGCAGATTCACGATGCTGCTGCTCAAGCCGGTCGGATTGTGTACGGCCGATTGCGTGAAGACCAACGCGGGCGGCTCGCGCCTGCAGATCGATTCCAGCCTGTCGAGATCGATTCCGTCCGGACCCCGGCCTACCGAGGCGAGCCGCACGCCGTGATGACGCAGGCGGCTGACCAATAGCGGCGTAGTCGGCTCTTCAATCAGTGCCAGATCGCCTGGTTGCAGCATCACGCGGCAGATGAGATCGACCGCCTGTACCGCGCAGTCCGTCGTGATCAGACAGTTGGGATCAACGAAGATGCCGTCGAACCTTAGATGCAGCGCCAGCACTTCGCGCAGCGCCGACGCGCCTTGCGCGCTGTGCGGCACGTGCATGCCGTCGCCGAAGCTGCGCACGGTCTTCCTCGCCAGGCAGGTCGTGCCTACATCCTCCAGCCAGCTGCCGCGCAGCGCTTCGCCGCCTGCCGCAATCCAGCCCGAATCGATCTCCAGATTGCTGCGTGCCAGCCACGCGGCGTCGATCGGGCCGCTGGCAGTTGCCCGGCGCGCGACTGCCAGCGGCGCGCCACCGTTCGATTCGGCCACGAAGAATCCGCTGGACGCATGCGCGACGATGGCGCCGAGGGCGATCAACTGATCGTACGCGGTCACGACCGTGTTAGGGCTCACGCCCAGCTTCTTCGCCAGTTGCCGAATCGACGGCAGCCTAGAGCCGGCGTGCAACTTTCCTTGTTGGACGAGCGTACCGACGCGTCGAACGATTTGCTCGGTCAGCGCTACCGGTAACAGAGGGTCGATTTCAAACATCACTCTTCTCGGGGAAAAGGAAGGATACGCCGGTGCCGGCCGCGTTAGTGGGACGAATGTAAGCTGAGCAGCGTGAGCAGGTAGACATAGGCGATCACCATGCCCAGCGCACAGAACTTCCAGTTCGACACATAGCTTGTCTCCCGACTCGATACCTGCAGGCTCGTCGCGGCCAGAATCGCGCAGATGGAAACCGGCGAGAGCAGATTGGCCATCACGAACATGGTCGTCCACGCGAGATACTGGACATACGTCGGTCCCAGCACGACAGCATCCACCAGCGGAAAGAAGAGACCGAACAAAATCATCGGATGAACGCCGAGTACGGTCACTGCGGGGAGCACGAACACCAGCAGAACGCCAACGGCATACGGATTGCGCAGCGCCAAGCGGATCACGTCCGGTAGGTACGTGGCGAGGTCGAAATGCTGGATCGTGAATATCAACAGGCTCGACGCGGCCAGCAGCAGCAATTCCGGCATGATCCCGTCAATGCTTGTCGGCAGTTCCTTGACGATAGCCTGCGACGCTTTGCCGTCCGACAGCGCCACCAGTTCAAGGCCATAACCCAAGACCATTGCGAACGCGAAGGCGAGCGTCAGGGCGGAAGTCGCCGCATAGAAGATCCCGCCCGACAGCGCGACCAGCACCGCAAGGACGATCGGCTTGACCTTGTTGACGCCGAGCCCCTTGCGGCTGCCTTCCTCGATATCGAGCCGGGGAGTCATCGCGCCTACTACGACGAACAGCGCGAGCGGCATGCCGAGTAGAAGAACCGCGCCGCTGTCCAGATGCGGAATCGCAGCCGCAATAGACGCGGAGGCTACCGTGGTGGGTAGGATGAACATCGACGCGCACAGCGAGCGCATCGTGACCCGGGAAATGCCCAGGCGGTTCTTCACCTGCGGCCCGCACACGGCGCCCATCATTGAAATTGCGCCGAGGCTCGTAAACAGCGTGAGCGCCATCGTTGCGAGCGACACGCGAATCGTATTCAACGGGTCGCCCGGCTGCTTGATCAACTGGTTGCTCACGACTGCGGAAAGCCCGGACCGTGTCAGGCTGTGCCGGAATAGCGAGACGCCGACCAGCAGGCACATAACGGTCAGAAAGCGCCCCATCGCGCCGAGCAACTGCAGCGCGTCGACCGACGTGCCCAGAAGCGGGATGCAGATCGCAAAGATTCCTCCTGCGTACCGCAGCGTCTGCTTCTTGCGGCTCTCCTTCGACAGACACAGGATCACCGCTGGAATGCACACGATCACGCTCAGCACGGACGCCGGCTTTGGCATCGCGGCAGGCAACGACGTCGCCGCGATCAGCAACATCGAACTGAACATGAGCACACTGATCTTCTGCCATCCTTTCAACATAATCGTTTCTCCCCATGTGGGTGCATCAGATGGATTGCAGGAAAGTGTTGAGAACGTGTGGCTCCGTCACCATCACGTCATGCCGTACATTCAATTCCATCCAGGTCCAGCCGGGTTGGGTCCTGATGTCTTTCTTGAGCTCCGCGAGCGGCGGGTAAGCGGTGGCAACGCAATCGACGTAAATGCGCGGCACACCGTTGCCGAGCGGATGCTCGAGCCTGAACTTCTCCTCGTAAGGTCCCACCGGATGCGGTGTCAACAGTGCACCGACCCACGCCTTGTCTTCGTCGGTCACGAGGTCGTAACTACTGAGGGGGGGCGGGGGAATTGCAATACCGTTTCCTTCCCGAGCAGCCTGTTCGAGCCGCTGCTTCGTGATTTCTGCAGGTTGCGCGTCAAACGCGGACATGCCATTTGGCACCACGAGCGCGTCCAGGTAGACGAGCTTTGCGAGCGAACGGGGAATCCGGTCTGCTACGCCACTGATGATCAGACCGGAGAAGCCGCTGCCAACAAGGATCACATCGGTCAGGCCTTCGTAGTGGATGTGATTGGTGATGCTCGTGATATGTGTCGTGAGATCAATGTTCTTCGATAGCAGATGCTTCGACTCGCCCAGTCCCGGACAGGTCGGCGTGGACACGTAGTGCCCCGCTTCGCGAAGCTGTTTGGCAACTTTTTTCCAGCACCAGCCGCCATACCATGCTCCGTGAACGAGCACGAAGGTCTTCTGCTTCGCTTTCGTCGGTTGGTTTTGCGCACGGCCCTTTGTCACCGAGAGCGCACCCATGGCGAGGCCAAGTGCGCCCTTGCTGAAATTGCGTCGATCCATTCTCATCTCCCCGTTAAACCGCGGCGCAATCAAGCAGCTGGCCTACTTCGCTGCGCTGTGCGATGTCGCGTACCATCGTCACGATCGCCCCCCCCGCGTCTTGCAAGCCGCGAGAATTGGAGTACGGTCGAGGCAGCACGTACGTATAGAAATGCGCGCCCTCCACGACGTACCCTAACGCCCACAGATTCCGGATCACCTTGCCGTTGAGGTCGATCACGTTCACCGCGCCGTCCACATCGATTCCGCTCGGCTTGAAGTCGCCGTTTCTGAACGACCTGATCACGCCGGCCGCAAGCATATTTCTGATCAGTGGAGCTGGACTCAATTCAGGCTCGAACAGATCTACCTTGGCGCGAATCAGCACGTCAAATTCTTCGGTAACTGGTTCGGCGAATCGGTCGGTCGACAGCGTGAAGCGGCAGCGCGCTTTGTCATAGCCGATATCCGGCTTCGGACTGAAGAAGGACACCACTCCGGCGTCGACCAACGCCGCCATTTCCATGTTCCGCTCCTTGGGCGGGCCGCTCGCGACTCGATTGCTGATGGAACACCAGTACGACAGGAAGCGGCGATGTGACTCCGGCGTGAGACGGCCGTAGTCGACCGCGTGCCGAATGTTGTCGCGGATGTCGCGCAGAATGTCGGCCGCCGCCTTGCGCGGGTTGTTGACATTGCCGCCGAAGCAGTCCGCGATGTCGTCCTCTAGGTGCTGACGCACGTATTCGCGGTAGTCCTTCTGATCGGTAAAGGTGATATTGGCCATCGGCACCATCAGCGTATCGATCGCGGCGGCGATTTCCGGTTCGACCTGATATATGGCCGGATCGCCAAACTCTCCTTTCAGCGAACTCGAATATACATAAGCCATTTCCTTTTTAAGTGTCGGCCATAAATCTCGATCGAAATCGAGCTGTTCGCTGCCGCGCTCGCGCAGACTGTTTTGGCGACGCATATCCACGAAGTCTCGCGTGAAAAATTTCGCCTTATATTGACCGTAGGTGCCTTTCTGATTTATCGCGCGGCCGCCGGCAGGTAAGCCCTGACGAGAAAACACTGTGATTTTAGGTTCGCGTCCGCAGGGAATGTATTGATAGCGAGCGGACGATATTTTTTCGAATTTTCCGCCAACGCCGAGCGTCAATGCCGAAATAGCGTCCGTCGCGGTTAGTCCCGTTCCGCAAATTGCGACCTTCGCATGCGAACTAATCGAATTAAGCGACGTGATTGGATAGGGCATCCGGAAATACGCCAAGTGACTATTGCCGGTTTTACCCTTGTTGACCAGTTCGTCCATTTCTCTGTCGAATCTGTCCTTACCGCCGAGGCTATGCCCCATCGTCATGAATACATAGTCCGCACCGATTCGGAAGCCACCGTCCAGTTGGACTTCGATCCGGTCGTTGTCAAGCGGGACGATGTTCACCGCATCCCTGCGGTGATTGAAGACGGTGACATAATCCGGCAAGCCCTCGATCAGCTTGTCGTAGACCCACGTCAGGTACTTGCCCATCACGGCGCGCGGCAGATAGGTGTTCTCGTCGATGGGCTCGCCCACGTCAGAGATGACATAGCGGCCGTCGAGCTTCTTGTATCCCTGTTCCAGCACCCATTCCAACAACGAAGGTCCCGGGAGGATCGGACCTGAATCCATCACCGATTCGTCGCAGTACAACGTGACCTGCGCGGCGATGGTGTTCACCAGCAGATGCTCAGGCTGGGTCCATTCGTGAATACCTTGTCCGGGGGTCGACGGATCGATCAGGTGCAGGTCGATGCCGACCTTTATGTCCCGCTCGGAGAGCACCGCGTGCAATCTTTCGAGCAGAGTCAGCCCGCGCTGCCCCATACCGACGATGACGACACTAACGTTATTCATATATACATTCCTTAGGTTTATGGCTGGAGACGATTAAGTAAATAGAATCTCAAAAGAAGACACTCTGATGCGCACACCTTCCACCCGATCTCTGGCGGATGGCATATCCAAATAAGGATTGTTATGCGAGGACCGATTTTAATAACCTATCTTAATTTGATTAAAAATACCTCGCATTTACAGCGCACATATAAAATTGCGTCGCGGGATAAATCTTAACCACCTTTTCGAAAACTAATAATTAAATTTTTTGATTACCATTTCTTTTTTTAAGAATGAATTGATTGTTCTTGTCAAACAAAAGAAACTTCCGGTTCAAGGCAGTGATGTTCATCAAATGAAATTCTGGCTTTTTGGTAAAACGCGTTACAGAATACGAAGGCAGGGGAGATGGATCTTCGAGTGCTACAAATATTCAAGGCAGTGGTCGACGAGGGCGGCGTCTCGCGCGCCGCAGAGCGCTTACACTGCGTTCAGTCGAATGTCTCTACACGGATCAGGCAGTTGGAAGACACGCTGGATACGCGCCTGTTCGAGCGCGTCGGCAACCGTTTGACCGTGACGCCGCGCGGCGTCATGTTGCATAGCTACGCCGAACGCCTGCTGGAATTGGCAAATGAGGCGAAGCAGGCCGTCAGGGGATCCGGAACGATGCACGGAGAACTCCGTATCGGTGTCAATTCACCAACGGCTGCGGGCCCGCTTTCTCACGCGCTAGCGGATTTCCATCGTGACCATCGGGATGTTCAACTGCGCGTCGTGGCGGCCACGACGGACTGCATTGTGCGGGATGTGATCGCCCAAAAGCTTGATTTGGGTATCGTCGTGGGCCCCATCCGCCATGCCGAGCTTCTGCAAACGGAATTTTCCGACGACGAGCTTGTCTTGCTTACCGACATGACTGTCTTGGACGTTCGCTCCGCGCGTGACATGCGCAACATGACGGTGATCGGCTTGCGCAACGACCGCACATACCGGGAGCGAATGCTGCGCTGGATGGAGGAAGCCCACTTATCCGTATCGCGCTCACTCGAGCTCGATACGGCGCAAGCCGTAATGAGCTGCGTCAGCGCCGGGTTGGGCATTGCGATCATGCCGCACACGCTCGTAGAAAAGTGGGGATTCGCGAACCAAGTACGATGCCATCCGCTGCCAGAAAAGCTCTCGCACACAAAAACGGTGATGATCTGGCACAGAGGTAATCCTCACCATGCGTCACAACTGGCGGTCACAAGAAGGCTTCTCTCCCTTCGGGGATTCAAAAGTCCGCAGGCGGATTCGTTCATCACCGCCTGCTAGACATCGGAAGCGCAACTTCGAGGTTGGCCCTAGTGCATTCGAACGCCTTAGTCCCGGATGGACTGAACAAAGGCGTCTCGCGCAGCATGCTGGGCGATATCCTTAGGCCAGACAAACAGGGTGCGGACTCTCGTCACGTCGGACTCAATAGCGTGGGACTTTATGGCACCGGAGAGTTCCCAACGCTCAACCAACGATTTCGGCATCAACGAGATTCCCATTCCCGCGCTGGCGCAGGCGATGATCAGCTCGCTAGTACCCAGTTCCACCACATTGCCGGGCATGAAGCCCGCGTCGCCAAGCCAGCGCTCGTACCGCGCGCGGTACGAGCATCCGGCGCTAAGCGCCAGATAAGTCGATCCGCTGACATCCTCGACCGAGGTGATGTCGCTGCGGCTGTGATCCGTGACCAGTACCAGTTCTTCTTCGAAAGCGTCGTCCTGATCCAGGTCGTCCGAGGCGACCGGCGCCGGAACCAACGCGATATCTAGACGATGGCCGATGACAGCGCGAATCACGTGCTCGATGGGACTCGTCTCGATCGTCATGTCCACCTTCGGATAGCGCCTGTGAAAATCGGCGAGGATGGGCGGCAGACGGGCAGCAGCGATGATCTCTGTCGCCCCGATCCGAAGCTTGCCGGCGAGCTCTCCCCTGCTCTTGAGAATGGATTGCACTTCTTCGGCTAACTGAAGCATGCGATCTGCATATCCGAGTAGCAGCGATCCTTCATTCGAAATGACAAGTCGGCCGCTCAGGCGATAAAACAGTTGGATACCCAAGCGGCTTTCGAGCTGCTTAAGCCTTGTTGAAACATTGGATTGCACACAATTCAGCACTTTGGCAGCGCGAGCGATGCCGCCTTCCTCAGCTACCGCCTTGAATATTTTAAGTGACTGCAAATCCATCTCTGCTCAGTGTAGGAAATGTTTCGTGATTTTTGGGGAAGTGCGAACTTCCGTTGCGCACGATGTGGCGAATAGCGCGGCGCGAGATAGTAGCGCCCAATTTTCATCGCGACATCGCCAAGCACGTGAAGCCCTCCCTCGGCGCTGTAGGGGCAGAGCTTACTGTTCAGCCTGCCGTGCCTCGAAGCACGCTCGCACTAGACTGCTGTGGACCTTGCACAGCCGGTGCGCAAGTGGCGTGGCAAAAGTCCGAGCGAAGCGATGACGGGAGAAGATCATCCGTACGTGCTGACGCGACCCAGACTCGGTCAGCTGCGGCCTCGTTAAAGTTGATCGCCTGAGGTCGGAGACCTAAAATTTCCTCTCTATACTAAGTCATCCTCGAAATTCAAGAAGAGTTAGACAGTGTGTGTAATGCAACAACATGGCTTTTGAACTACGCCGAAAGATAATGTGGTTGAAACACGACTCTTCCCGGAGAAAAGTTACGAGCTGCGTCGGCTTCCGTTCCTCTAGCCATGCAAGCGAATGCTCTGTAGCGAAAGCAAATAAACGTAGGCGATCACCATGCTAAGCACGCAGAACTTCCAGTTCGAAACGTAGCTAGTCTCGCGGCTTGATGTTTGCAAACTTGTCGCCGCGAGGATCGCACAAATGGACACTGGCGAAAGAAGATTGGCCATTACGAACATCGACGTCCATGCCAGATACTGGATATAGGTCGGCCCTAGTACGCCAGCATCTGTTATAGGAAAGAAAATTCCGAACAGGATCATCGGGTGAACACCTGCGATAGTCACTGCGGGCAACACAAACACTAGCAAAACTCCGACAATGTAAGGATTGTGCAGCCATGCCTTGATTACCTCGGGCAGATAGGTACCGAGATCGAAATGTTGGATAGTAAAGATCAGCAGGCTGGAAGCCGCTAGCAGAAGTAACTCGGGCGCAATCCCGTCGAGACTTTTAGATCCTTCTTTCAGGATTGCTTGCGAGGTGTTACTTTTCGAAAATGCAAGCAATTCGACACAGTACCCAAACACCATGGCGAACGCGAAGGCGAACGTTAATTTATGGGTCACCGCATAGAAAATGCCACCGGACGCTGCGACCACGCCAGCGAAAATTATCGGCATGGATTTATTGAGCGCGAGCAATTTTCGTCCTGTCTCTTCGATTTCGAGTTGTGGCATCATCGCTCCCGCTGCGACGAAAAGCGTGAGCGGCATGCCGAACAGGAGCACCGCACCGCTATCAAGGTGGGGAATCGCTGCAGCGATCGAAGCAGAGGCTATGGTGGTCGGCAGGATGAACATCGACGCGCAGAGCGAGCGCATGGCGATACGAGAAATCCCGAGTCGATTTTTCACTTGCGGACCGCAAACAGCACCCATCATTGAGATCGCGCCCAAGCTCGCGAATAGCGTCAGGGCCATCGTCGCAAGCGAAATCCGAATCGAATTCAAGGGGTCACCCGCCTGTTTAATCAACTGGCTGCTGACCACAGCGGAAAGCCCCGAACGTGTCAGACTGTGTCGAAAGAAGGAGATGCCGATGAGCAGGCACATCACGGGCACGAAGCGCCCCATTGCGCCAAGGAGTTGCGGCGCATCGACTGAATTGGCGAGAAACGGAATGCAGATCGCGAATATCCCCACTGCATACCATAGCGTTTGCTTCTTGCGGCTCTCTTTCGACAGGCACAGGATTGCGATGAGAATACACCCGACTACGCCTAGCATCGAAGCTGGCTTCGGCATCGCTGCCGAATAGGACGTTACGGCAAGCAGCAGTATCGAACTGAGCATGAGCGCACCGATCTTCTGCCATCCATTCAACATACTTGTCTCCTATCGCCCGGCCAAATTAGATCGATTGCAGGAATTCGTTGAGAAGGTGCGGCTCCGTCACCATCACTTCATGCCGCGCGTTCAATTCCTTCCACGTCCAGCCGGGCTGGGTCCGGATGTCCTTCTTGAGCTTTGCGAGCGGAGCGAATGAGGTGGCAACGCAATCAACGTAAATGCGCGGCACGCCGTTGCCGAGCGGATTGTTGATAACGAACTTCTCCATGTACGGGCCAACCGGATGCGGTGTCAGCCGAGGGCCAACCCAAGCCCTTTGTTCGTCGGTAGCGAATTCATAGCTACTGAGTGGCGGTGGCGGAATCGCAATGCCCATACCTTTTCTTTCGACTTGCTCCAGCCGCTTCTTCGTGATCTCCGCGGGTTGTGCATCGAACGCGGAGGTGCCATTTGGAACGACAAGCCCGTCCAGATAGACAAGCTTGTTGAGCGTATGTGGAATGCGATCGGCCACACCACTAATGATCAAGCCGGAAAAGCCGCTGCCTACCAGAATCACATCGCTCAGTCCTTCAAACTGGATGTGGTTGGTGATGCCCGTGATGTGTGTCGTGAGGTCGATGTCCTTCGATAGCAGATGCTTGGCTTCGCCCACGCCAGGGCAGGTCGGCGTGGACACATAGTGCCCTGCCGCGCGCAGATCGGTCGCGACCCTTTTCCAACACCAGCCGCCGTACCATGCGCCGTGCACGAGGACGAAAGTCTTGGATTTGGATGTCGTTGGCTTGTCCTGTGCAGATGCCTGTTTTGCCGCAAACGCGCCTACGGCAATCCCCAACGCGGTTTTGTTGAAATTGCGTCGATTCATCTCAATATCCTTTTTTACAGCCGCACGATTCAACGGGCGGCCAGTTCCCCTCGTCCCAAGAGGTCGTCTACCATCGCGACAACGGTGCGTACCGCATTTTTGCAAGCCGCACGAATTGGAACAATGAACGGGGCCGGTCGTGGCTACGAGACGATCCGATTGCTAGTTCGACAGTGCCATCTTGATGGCTCTCCTTCGTTCGTGCCCAGCGCTGCGCAACGTTATTGCCGATCGGTTCCGCAACTATCCGGCCGGGAAAGTGGGGATCCTTGAACTGGCGAACGTAAAGCTCGTTTTTGTCAAAATGACCATCCGCGTCAACAACGAGACCGAGAATAGCCCTGAACCGACGCGCAACCGCGAGAGTCGCCTTCGTTACCCGAAACGCACCGAGCTATTCCTCTCGTGCACTGAACCGAACCAGCAGCACCTCGCGCTCAAGGGGGCAACACCGCATGCATCGCTCCATCGAGGACAACTCGCTACTCCCTTTGGCACTTCGTTTGAAATTCCCAAGCCTCCCCAACTCCACCCACCGGACTCTGAGCCACCTATGGCGCCCGAGAGCGCCTACTCGCCGCGGTTCAAGCAGGCAGTGCCGCTGCTGTGCCCGTTTGACCCACCAGAATCAATCGTTTACGCCGAGCACCTATCGGTCTAACCTCTACCGGCAAATCGATTGAATTCATGAAGTGTCGTTTGAAAGCTCGAATTCACGTGCGGGTTCGGGTTTGCGCATTGCAGCCAACATCTCTAGGACCGCACGACCGGCGTCATGAATGAAGCGCGAACTGACCATCGGGCGCGGCAAAATATATGTATAGAAGTTCGCTCCCTCAGCGAGATTGCCGAGCGCCCACATGTTGGGTGCCAATACGCCTTCTGCATTTCGAGGATGGTTGTTCGAGTCGACGTCAATACCACCGGCCCCAAATTCTCCATTAAAAAATGGTCGGACCAAGCCATCATCTTGCAAAGCGAGAAGTAAGGGGGAGTTATCGTATGCAAGGGAAATCGGCTCGATGCGAGCATCCACGACTACATCTACTTTCGCAACGTGAACCTGTGCAGCAAATTGAGTCTTCACTAGAAAGCAGCCGTCGCTATCTGAACGCTCCATGGTTGCACCTGGCCCGCCCGCGAGCTTTAGGACACCGGCATCGATCAATGCGAGCCACTCTTCGACTCGTTCCTTCGGGGGGCCAACAGCAATCCGATTCATCGCCGGCACGAATTGCTCAAAGAATTCACGGTGAGATTCAGCGGTCAATCCTCGCTGCTCGATGGCATATCGGAGATTATCGCGTACATCCCGGATAACGTCGGTGGCGGCTTTTATTGGGTCGTCGACGTTTCCGCGATTTGCCTGCTGTAAATCGGCCTGCATCAGCCCGACGATATATGTTTGATATGTAGCGATATCGGAAAACTGCCGGTCGTCGTTCGGACAAAGCAAGCGGTAGACGAGTTCTTTCTCTTCGGTGGTAGGCCCATCTATGAACAGTGACGCTGTATTGATAGACTGCGCCCGACGCATTGCAAGGCACATTTCACTGATTAGGAGAGGCAGCAGATCTTGGCGGAAATTGAGCTGGTACCGTCCGCGCCTAGCGCGTGCGAGGTCAATTGCGTCGCGTGTAAGGAAAGCGGCTTTGTGCTGTCCAGCTACACCCTTTTGATTGATCGCGCGAGCTGAAAACGGAATTGACTGGCGCGAAAAAATGTAGAGCGACGGTTCTCGTCCGCTAACGGCGTAGCGCAGCTCTCCGTGTTTAGTTCGGAAGAATATCCCGCCACGACCTGCAGTAAGTGCTGCAACAACGTCATTGGCACTAAGACCGATTCCGCGGATGCCCACGCGGACATCCGATGGAATCCCATCCAATATGGACAGCGGATAGCAACGAGGAATGTACCGTGCGGAAGGGTTCTTATACGCCATCGATGAAACCCAACGCTGGATTTCCTCCTCCTCCTCATTTAGCCGATTACTTCCGTGACCGGTGCATAGGAACAGAAAGTCTGCATGGATTTTCTCACCATTGTCCAAGCTGACACAATACGACCCATCGTCGTTCCGGCTCACACGGCTAGCACTGGTCTTGTGTTCGTGGAGAGGTATGGATGCAGACAGGAGATCGACGAAATATCGATAAGCGAAACGCAGATATTTCCCCAACGTCGCGCGTGGAAGATAAATATTGGAATCAACGTTTGCCCACTGCGCAAGACTTGGGCCGAACACCACTGGGCCCGCGTCCGCAACCGTCGGATCGGCGAAAACCGTGATTTGCCCGGCGACCGTATTGACCAAGAGATAGTCGGGTTGGGCTGTCTCGTGAACCCCCTGTCCTTCGCCTACAGCATCGATTAGATGAATTGATAATTCCTCCGGTAGCGAGCCAGAAATGCAATGGGCGTGGAGTCGTTCAAGGACTCCAAGCCCGCGAGGCCCTACTCCGATAACTACAACAGACTTTTTCATTATTTTCTAAAATTTTAATGGACTGCGAAACTTCGCCTGCTTTTCCAAATCTTCGATCTGTTTCGAGGTGTGCGCAACATTTCGATGCCAGCTTGAGATTTACTGCCACAATCACGCCTTCAAAAAAGCGAGCACATCGATATAAATGAACTATCGATTTGACTATCGATTTGCATCTCAAAAACCTATCTGGATAGACAGTTGTTTTGAGATATACAACGTGGTATTTAGGATGCTGCAAGAGGTTCTTCGTAGTGAAAACTACGGCTTTGTCAATTTGAAGGCAGCGCGGCTACATGGGGTTGTCTCAAAAATCGGAAAACTGCGTACGCTAAAGCGTTCGCGCACTGCGTTGTCGAAGACATTGTCACGTTGCCGAGGTGGTCGCGTAAAATCGGAAGATGAAGAATGCGAATTCGCTATATCATGGCCATCGGTACTGTCGGGATCGCCGTCATCTTCGCCCATCGAGCATTCGCGTGCGGATGCGGGAGATCGTGATATTTGCGGACTTCCTCGGTTCAAGGAACATCACGTCTTTTGATCAGATACAGCCGGCCGATCTCTGCGCATTCGTGACCTCGCAACATCGCCAGGCTGCGAAGTCAGTTTCGCGAATCGTTTCCGATGTGCGTGGTTTTCCGCAGTTTCTTCTGCTGCGAGGAATTCTGCAGCGGGATCTCAGCCATGTATTGCCGGCGGTCCATGTTCCCCGCGATTCGTCTGTTCCATCGGTCTGGGACCCGGAACTCCTGGTCAGGCTGCTCGAAGTCGTTGATCGCACCTCGCCTAAAGGCAAACGCGATTACGCGATCCTTCTGCTGGCCTGTCGCCTCGGATTGCGAGTGAGTGACATTCGGACACTATCTATCGACGATCTGAAGTGGGACACGGCTACGATAGAGGTTAAGCAGTCGAAGACGCTTGCACCTCTTTGTTTGCCATTAACGGAAGAAGTTGGCGAAGCGCTGATTGACTATCTGAGATCGGGTCGTCCTCAATCGGATCGTCGAGAAGTGTTCCTCACATTGAATGCGCCTTTCCCTACCTTTCTGTGAGACCGCTAACCTGTATCACATCGTCGAGTATTGTGGGCCGGCCCCCGCAAAAACCGGACATGTGGCAACGCTTAAATTATGAGGTAGTCTTCCGCCCATGTTTAAGCCTATGTCTAATGTGGAACCCGTCGAGGTTCTGACCCAGCCTGAGCAGCGCCGCCGGCGCTCTGTTGAAGAGAAGCTCGTGATAGTGCGCGAGACCTTCGAGCCCGGAGCAACCGTTTCCGGAGTTGCGCGTCGTCATCAGGTGAATGCAAACCAGGTGTTCGGCTGGCGCAAGCTCTATCAGGACGGAAGCCTGTCAGCAGTCAGTGCCGGCGAGCAGGTGGTGCCGGCATCCGACCTGGCCGAAGCGATGAAGCAGATTCGTGAACTCCAGCGACTGCTGGGCAAGAAGACGATGGAAGTGGAAATCCTCCGCGAAGCAGTGGCGTACGGCCGGGCAAAAAAATTGATTGCGCGCTCACCATTGCTGCCGGGGGACGACCGATGAAGACGGTCTGTGAAGTCCTGGGTGTGTCGCGCTCTAATCTCGCGGTGAAATCAAAGCGCGACGCTGAATGGGTCGACAAGCGCAAGACGCCGGCCCGTGACGACATGCCGCTCGTTGCGGAGCTCCAGGGGCTGATTGCTGATTTGCCCACTTACGGCTACCGGCGCGCCTGGGCCCTCCTACGGCGAAACCGGGACGCACAGGGGCAGCCTCGCGTTAATGCAAAACGGGTTTATCGGGTCATGCATACCCACGGCCTGCTGCTCGAGCGCCGCGCTCGACATCCCGAATCCACGCGCCGGCACGATGGCAGGGTCGCGGTGGACCGGAGCAATGCGCGCTGGTGCTCGGACGGCTTCGAATTCCGTTGTGGTGACGGCTCGCCGCTGCGCGTCATCTTTGCGCTGGACTGTTGCGACCGGGAGGTTATGAGCTGGGCTGCGACCACTGGAGGCTATACCGGAGACATGGTGCGTGATGTCATGCTTCAGGCTGTAGAAAGCCGTTTCGATGGTGCGCTGAAAACCGACAGCGAAATCGAGTGGCTCAGCGACAACGGTTCCTGCTACATTGCCGGGGAGACGCTGGCGTTCTCAAAAAACGTGGGCCTGAAAGCCATCACGACGCCGGTCAGAAGTCCGCAGAGCAACGGGATGGCCGAAAGCTTCGTCAAAACGATAAAGAGAGACTACGTCTCGTGGATGCCGAAGCCGGACGCGGGAACGGCGTTGCAGAATCTGGCCATCGCGTTTGACCATTACAACGAGTTGCATCCGCACAGCGCCCTGAAATACCGCTCACCACGCGAGTTTCGCCAGCGAGCAAATTCACCAACCTAAGCGTGACCGCATGTCCGCTCATGCAGGGGCAAGTCCACGTTGTCGGACCCGCTCCTCTCGGTAGCTTCCCATCGCAATCGGCCAGCGTTGCGAGGAAATCGTGTACGCGGTCATTTGCGGAGCTTCAAACAGCAATCGTTTGGCAGTCGGGTTGTGGATACATCGTCGCTGCGCGAAGGATCTGGGTTGAATCACCCGGCGGGCGACAGCGACTCGACGATCCGGCACTCCGCTATCGTGCTGCAGCTGCACTGATCAATCAGGCTGTCGAGTTCCGCTTTCAGCGCCTGCAGGTCGAGAATCTTCCGTTCAATTTCGGCGCGGCGCGCGGACGCAATTGCGTCGATCGCGCCGCACGGCTGCGTGCGGTCGTCGGCAAGTTCGAGCAGTTCGCGCACCTGGTCAAGCGAAAAACCGAGGTCTCGCGCGGGCGAGCTGGCCGATCGAAAGCGTGGCGGATTCATCCATCTACTTGACCTTTGTAGTAGCTACAGCGTCTATCGTAGTCACCGTGATGAAACGTGTCGAGGTCGAAACGGTGAACTCTTCTCTGCCGCTGAAACTGCGCATCGGGGGCACGGACTGCGCGTCTTGTGCATTGAAGATCGAGAACGCGATGAAGCGGCTGCCAGTCGTGTCCGACATCAACGTTAGCTACGGCCAGGAAAGCCTGACCCTCACATTCGACGAGGACCGCACGTCGCTTGCCGCGATTGAGGCCAAGTCTCATGCGCTCGGCTTCACGCCGGTTGGCGGTCCCGTCAGTGAGCCGATTGGTGCCTCCGAGGCCGGCCGTTCGTCGTGGTGGCGCGCGAAGGCTCGTGCCCGGGTCCACACCTGCCCCACTCCGTAACAGGCGGCCCCAAGCATGCCAACGAAGAAACCGACTGGCCAGTTGGAGACATAGGAGAGGGCGATCGATGTCCACACCGTGACGAGCGAAATTCCAACCGACACGCATATCGCAAGAATCGGCCGGTCAGTCAGCGAGCGGGCCGCAGCCGCGGGTCCAATCATCAGGCTGAACACTAGCAGCGCGCCCACTACCGGGAGCGCCATTGCCGTCGCAAGCGCCAGGATGCTCATGAACGCAAGTTCCATCGCGCGGCTCGATACGCCTCTCGCCTTCGCCAGATCGGGCGATACCGAACTGAGCAGGAGTGGCCGGAAGAGCACAACCCCAACCGCAATCGAGAACCCGCTGATCGCGGCAACCGGCGCGAGATCGGTGTTGCTCACGCCCAGTACTTCGCCGAAGAGAAGGGCATAGACCGCTTGTGAATACTCGCTCGTCATGCTCAGGAACAGCGCCCCGAAGCCTAGCAGCGTGACGAGGCACAGGGCGGTTGCGACTTCGTGTCTTCCGCGCCGGCTCAGCCAACTGATTCCGATCACGCCGAGACCAGCGAAGACGATCAGGCCGAAGAGCGGATTGATACCGAGCAGGCTTGCCGCTGCAGCACCCGGAAAGGTGCCGAGCGGCAAGGCGTGCGCGGCGAACGAGGCGCCTCGAATCACCACGAAGAAACCGATGAATCCGGCGACCGCTGCCACGATGCTCGCCACGATCCACGTGTTGGTCATGAAGCTGGAGAACATGGTCAGGCCTCACCCGGTTCACGGGCGTTCAGGGCGATCCGCGCGCCCGTTGGGGGCTTCCGTGCAGGTCCGGCGCGACCTGTGATGACATACAGGGCGAAGATAAGCGTCACCACGAAGAAGCTCACTGGCCAGCCGTGCCCGGGGGTCCAGTAGTAGCTGTCGTACGCGAGGAGGATGCCACCCCAGGTCGTGCCCAGGCCGATTAACGCGGACAGACCCGTGGCCCAGCCTGGCCGCTTTGCCACCCTCAAGGCGATCGCCGCCGGACCTATCAGGAGTGCGGTCGACAGGATGGCGCCGACCGTAATAGCTGATAGGGAAACGGCCAGCGCCAATACCAGCAGGTGCAGGAGTCCGACCGTCCGTACCCGCACGCCCATGACCGCAGCCAGCTCTGGGTCAACGGAGCTGAGCAGCAAGGGACGATAAAGCACGCCCGCGGCAATCAACGCCCCCGTGCCCACCGCCAGTGCGAGCGGAATGATCGATGCCGGAATGGCGAACATTGATCCGAACATGACGGTGATCGCCGCTCCAGTCGTGCTTTTCGATGTCACGTCGAGGTAAAGAAACAGCGCGGCAAGGCCAAGCCCCGCGCCCAGCACGACGCCGGTCACAAGATCGCGCTCACGGGCGCGGCGCACCCGCACCAGTTCGATGCCGCCCGCTGCCATGACCGCCATGACGAGAAATCCCAGCAACGGGTTGATGCCGAGCAGGAACGACGCAGCACCGCCCGCGCTGCTCACATCGGCCAGCGCGTGGCCGGCGAAGGACTGGCTCCTCATGACGGTGAATACGCCAATTACGCCGGACACGACTGCGGCGCCGCCGCCGACTACCATCGCGGTATGCACCGGTTCGCTGCTAAAGAAGCCCGGTTCAAAGATGAGGGTGAGCAGGGAATCCATCTTGAATCAGGGAACCTGCACAATGTGGGCGGGGTCTCGCCGAACGGCGGCAAGCATTTCGGCCTCGGTGCCGGCGGCAATCACCAGCACGCGGCCGTGCACGCGGACGACATCGATGTGATAGCCGTACAGTCTGCTCAGGACCTCGGTACGCACCACTTCGTCCGTCGCCCCGCTCGCTGCGCGGCCATTGGCGAGGTAGACGATCCGGTCCATCACCGGCAGCAAGGGATTCATGTCATGCGCCGAAAGCAGGACCGCAAGCCCGTGCTCGACGCTCAGGCGGCGCAACAGCGCGACAATTTCGGCGACGCTGCGCATGTCGAGGTTGGCCAGAGGTTCGTCCAGCAACAGCAGCCGCGGACGGCGAACCAGAGCGTGTGCGATCAGTACCCGCTGCTGCTGGCCTCCGGACAGTTCCCCGATGCGCTGGTCCGCGAAAGGCTCTGCATCCACGGCTTTGAGCATCCCGTCGACCGCCTCGCGGCGTTGTTTCGACGGTAACGGCAAGCCGAGCCTGTGGCCCTCGAGGCCGAGCGACACCAGATCCCGCGCACGCATCGGGAGGTAGGGGTCGAGCGCGATCTTCTGCGGGACGTAACCCACCGAGGTCAGGCTGCGCGCACCATTGATCCTGATGCTACCTGCACTCGCTACCTGGAAGCCGAGGATCGTACGCAGCAGCGTGGTCTTGCCCGAACCGTTCGAACCGATAAGGCCGCAGAACTCTCCCGCTTCCAGACTGAAACTCACCTCATGTAGCACGCTGTGCCCCGGGAAAGAAACGCTCACCCGGTCGACCGCAAGGACCTCGTTGCCAGGGCACATGCCGCTCACTGCACAGCCTGCAAGGTTTCAGTGGACACTTTGGAAGTCACTGCCTTTTCCAGCGCATTGACTTCCGCCAGCATCCACGACTGGTAAGTAAAGCCGGGGGTTGGCATGGTCTCGTAGACGCCGACCACCGGAATACCATTTTTCCTGGCCAGATTGAGGAACGACTGTGTGAGCGCATCCGTGACCTGCTGGTTGTAGACGAACACCTTGACCTTGTGGTCCGTGAACAGGCTGTTCTGTTTCGTCACGTCCTGCGGAGAGGGATCGGTGCCGTTCATGATCGCCGCCTGCAGGCTGAAGGGTGTGGCGATATCGGTGCGGACCGCTTCGAGCATGTAGTTGGCGACCGGCTCCGTCACCGCGACAGGCGTTTTCGCGTAGTGCGCCTTGAACGATGCAATTGCAGCCAGCCAGGGCTTGAGTGATGCGTCGAACTTCTTCACGTTGGCTTGAAAGTAGGCTGCCTGCGCAGGGTTCAATGCGGAAAGGTCCGCTGCCACTGCCTTCGCAACCGCCGGCATGGTTTTCGGGTCGTACCAGAGATGCGGGTTCGGCGTGCTGTCGGGCAGGCCGAGCAGGTGTTGGGCGTCAATGACCTTGCGTTTGTTGTTGGGCGCGGCTGCGATGATCTTGTCGGCCCAGGCGTCGTATCCCACGCCGTTCTTGACGATCAGATCGGCGGAAGCAAGCTGCGCTGCCACCTTCGGGTTGACCTCGAACGTGTGTGGATCCGTATTGGGATCCGTTTCGATCGCGCTCACCTGAACGTACTTGCCGCCGATCTGGGCGATGACGTCGGCGTACTCGTTTTCGACACCGATGGCGTTGATTACGCCAGCCGCTGCTGATGCCGCCATGGCGCTTCCCTGATGCACGGCAAGCAGTACCAATGCAGCCGAAAGGCTACCGATGGGCTTTAGTGCGGCGCGCCAAACAAACCGGTCTGGCTGTCCTGAACTCCAGGATGCGCGGTGCTGAACGGAGTTGCAAAGCCTGGCGGCGATTTTTTTCATTGGCGTTCCTGGCACGAAAAATAACAATCCGATAGGATTAGGTACGTTATAACATAACATATGTGGTGTCCAGCGTTCCCGGCAGACAGACTGGCCGTCCCGGACCGTGGCATCAGCGAAGCGGGCTGTCACCGCATGGGGGCATCTCGACCGTAACCATTTGTTCAGCGCCCGGGCACCTCGACGGGCGAACATGCTTGAGCGCGTGCCGCTCACAGGAGAATGCAATGCAAGATGCAACCGGCTTCCAGCGTATCCCGACGACCATCCTGACCGGCTTCCTCGGCGCCGGAAAAACGACCTTGCTCAACCGCATCCTGACCGAGCATCACGGCGGACGCGTTGCGGTCATCGAAAACGAGTTCGGCGAAGCGGGCATCGACAACGAATTGCTGGTGCAGGACGGTAACGAGCAGATTGTCGAAATGAACAATGGCTGTATCTGTTGTACGGTGCGTGGCGACCTGGTGCGCATTCTTTCGACGCTCGCCGCGCGACGGGAGACAGGAGAACTCGCGTTCGAGCGGGTCATCATCGAGACAACGGGACTTGCCGATCCGGCGCCCGTCGCGCAAACGTTCTTTGTTGACGATGTCGTGCAGGAGAAATACCTGCTCGACGCCATCGTGACGGTGGTCGACGCACGGCATGGCGGCGAGCAGCTCGACGAACATCACGAAGCGCAGGAGCAGGTCGGATTCGCGGACCGTATCCTCGTATCCAAGGTGGACCTCGTTGGCGAAGAGCAGGCGCAGCAACTGATGCGCCGGTTGCGGCAGATGAACCCGCGCGCGACGATCAGGCCGGCACATTTTGGCGAGACGGACCTGAAGCAACTGCTCGACATCCGCAGCTTCAGTCTGGATGCCATTGTCGACATCGAGCCCGATTTCCTTGAAGACGTTTCGCACGAGCATGACGACGACGTGACGTCCTTCGTCTACCGCACTACTGCGCCTCTGGATCGGGACAAGCTCGAGGCGTTCTTCAGCGCCACGGTGGCGATCCATGGTGCCGCGATGCTGCGCTACAAGGGTGTGCTGAACCTGGCGGGTGTCGACCGTCGCGCAGTGTTCCAGGGCGTACATATGATTTTTGGCGCGGATATCGGTAAGTCCTGGGGCGCGAATGAAACGCGCGAAACCCGGATTGTTTTCATCGGCAAACAGTTGCCACATGATCTTTTCAAGGCGGGCCTCGACAACTGTATGGTTGGCGAAGTCCTGCAGAACTGACACGAAGGATCGCGCCTGCTTGCCGCGCACCCGCCTCGGCCAGCAGGCTGGCCGTGTCGATTCATGCGATCTTCTTCACCACGTTTGAGGCTCCACTTTTCCCATGCACAAGCTCCCCGTCACCGTACTGTCCGGCTTTCTCGGCGCAGGCAAGACCTCGCTCCTGAACCACGTCCTGAATAACCGCGAAGGCAAGCGGGTGGCCGTAATCGTGAACGATATGTCGGAAGTCAACATCGACGCTCAGCTGATTCGTGACGGCGGCAGCCAGCTCTCGCACATCGACGAAAAGCTCGTCGAAATGAGCAACGGTTGCATTTGCTGCACATTGCGCGAGGACCTGCTGATCGAGATCCAGCGGCTCGCGCGGGAGAAGCGCTTCGACTATCTGCTGATCGAATCCACGGGCATATCCGAGCCCTTGCCGGTGGCGGAAACCTTCACGTTTCGCGACGAACAAGGTCACAGCCTCTCGGATATCTCTCGCCTGGACACGATGGTGACGGTCGTCGACGCCTATAACTTTGTGCGCGACTACGGTTCCCACGACTTCCTGGCGGATCGCGGCGAAACGATGGGCGGGGAAGACCGCCGCACCGTGGTCGATCTGCTGACCGAGCAGATCGAGTTCTGCGACGTGATCGTGCTGAACAAGACGGACCTTGTGAGCGCAAGCGAGTTGGAGTTGCTCAAAGGCGTGCTGCGGGTGCTGAACGCCCGCGCGAAGATCGTCGAAAGCCGCTTTGGCCAGGTGCCGATCGGGCAGGTCCTCGATACCGGCCTGTTCGACTTCGAAGCCGCTGCGCAAGCGCCTGGGTGGCTCAAGGAGATGCGCGGCGAACACATTCCCGAAAGCGAACAATATGGCATCACCAGCTTCGTCTACCGCGCGCGCCGTCCGTTTCATCCGCAGCGTTTCTTCGACTGGATTCAGAGCGAGTGGCCGGGCGTCGTGCGCTCGAAGGGGTACTTCTGGCTGGCCTCACGCAACCATGCGGTCGGCGAATGGTCGCAAGCCGGCGCGGTCTCGCGTCACGGACGCGCCGGGACCTGGTGGGCGGCCGTGCCCAGGCACGCCTGGCCGCAGGAGCCCGAAGCACAGGCTATCATCCGAAGCCGCTGGCATGAGCGTTTCGGGGATCGTCAACAGGAGCTGGTCCTGATCGGCACCGGAATGGACGAGGCAGCCTTGCGCGCGTCCTTTGATGCCTGCCTACTAAGCGAGGACGAACTGGCCCGTGATGAAGTCGAGTGGCACAAATTTACCGACCCGTTCCCTGAGTGGACGCAGTAAGGTGTGTCCACCCAGGCAGTAACCTGGCACCAGGCATACTCAATCGTATTGAGGTACTTCGCCTGCCTGGCGCCGGGCACTCAGGCGAGCTCAACCGGGCCGTGGTCGTCGCAATGATCGCCGTGCGGATGGTGCAGGTGGCCGTTGACCAGGTAGTCGACGTGATCGCCATGCGGTACCGCTTCGTGGCCGCATGCCGGCCCGTGGACATGTCCCGACTCATGACCGCCGCAGTTGGAAGTACATTGATCCGGATTTTTTGCGCTCACCTCCAGCCGGTGTTCGTCCACGTGATCGCCATGGGGATGGTGCAGGTGACCATCGTGCAGATAGTCAGTGTGATCGCCATGCCTGATCGCAGTGTGTCCGCAGTTCGGACCATGCTGATGGTCATGATGGGCATGATGCGGTTCGTTGCAGGTGCTCATAGCAGTGCTCCTCGACTCACGTGATAGTGAACGCATGACGTGGGCTTCGCGGCGTGCCCCCAATGGGCAAGGGTTAATCCGGGCAGATGTTAAGCGATCCTCCTTACGCACGCCGAAGTCAACGCCCTTTGTTTCCGTCTAGATGATGCCATACCCCCCGATGAAGTAAACGCGTCTGTGCTTTAATTAACCGGCGCGGTGGGTTCGATAGCCGGAAAACATCGGGGCTTGCCTTGCAGGTCAGCCGCAAAACGCGTCATTCCTCCTTCGGTGACTCATCAAATTCGGACGGCGGATGCTCACACTCGTGTTCAGCCATGTCGCTGATGACAAGCTTTACGTGCTCGTCAGTTGCTACACAGAAAATCTGTTTTCCGCACCGATCGGCGCGCAGCACCCGGGCTGCTCGCAAAAGCCGCAGGTGATGGCTGACGAGCGTTTGCGCCAGGCCATATCTTGCCGCGATGTAGGAAACGCACATCGGCACGCGAAGGCATGCTGCAATTATTTTCAGGCGGGTCGGATCGCCGATCTGCCGGAACATCTCTACCGGTTCCGCGACCTGGTCGTCGGTCAACTCGGATGCCTGCATTTTTGCATTCCAAAGAGTCGCGTCGCCAATAGATGACGCACCGCCGCATGCACGGAAATACCACGGTTGCCCGTCTCCTGCCAGGGGCCAGCGGGATATCGAAGTCGACCAATAGTTCTCGACACATTAACGTGGACGGCACCCAGGCGCGACGAAAAGGCTATGTACGAAGGGTCGAATTGGGCGATTAGCTATCCGCAACCGAGCGATGGCGGCTGCACCTTCAAGGTAGCCCTTTCGATCGGAGCCAGGTCGAACGACCGCGACGGGTTCGCGTAGCGTCGCTCGCAGCATCTGAAGCACGCGGCGCATATTCTTATCACACGATGCTGTGTCCGGCCAGAAGCAGCCGATCACGTCAGGAAAACGTATGCCTGCTTCTTCCTGGTGACCGGACGCCAAAGCGGCACGAGCCAATCGCAATGATCGCGCGCCTGGCGCGTCCCGGTGGGACGGTGACGCCCTATCGCGTATCGTGGATTCGCTTGCACGTGCCGTCCTCGCGCAAACAAAGTCCATCCATAAAGGCCGCTGCCCGAAAGGCGAAGCCGGGTCTAATGCAGTCAAATTCTTTCAATTCGCCTTCGTTCACCGGGGGAGAATTAGCATATCCCTCCACCCTATCTGGCATATACGCTCCTGCGGTATATCGGAGGTCATTCATGAGCCACACCATTCGTGAGAAACAGAAGCTTCTCAACCGGGTCCGCCGCATCAAGGGGCAAGTGGAAGCCATCGAGCGGGCGCTTGAGGCAGAGCGTGGATGCATCGACGTCCTGCAGCAGATAACCAGTTGTCGCGGCGCGATGAATGGCCTGCTGGCGGTAGTGCTCGAGGAGCATATCCGCACGCATCTCGTCGATGCCGAAATCCACAAAGAGCCGGCCGGCAGCGCGACTGACCAGCTCATCGAAGTCGTTCACAGCTATTTCAAGTAGAGCAGCACATGAGTGATTTCAAAGACTCGGCGTTCGGCGCAGGACACGACCACCTCTTTCTGGGCGCGGCTCACGAGCAGAACGAGCGCAGGACCTCGGCGGTCGTTGCGCTGTGCAGCGCGATGACGCTGATTGAAATCATCGGCGGCAATGTGTTTGGCTCACTGGCGCTTGTTGCAGACGGTCTGCACCTGTCGACGCACGCTGGAGCAATGCTGATTGCAGCCCTCGCGTACACATACGCGCGTAAGCATGCTGCCGACCCCCGCTTCGTTTTCGGTACTGGCAAGCTTGGCGATCCCGTGGGCTTCACGAGTGCCATCGTACTTGCCATGATCGCAGTGCTGATTGGGTACGAGGCCGTGTCGCGCTTTCTGTCGCCAGTATCGATTCATTTCGGCGAAGCGATTCTCATCCCGGTGGTAGGCCTGTCGGTCAACCTGGCGAGCGGGTAGCTGCTCGGCGACCATCACGGGCATGGTTACGAAGACGAGGCGCAGAAGATCTTCGCTCGGTCCGGTGTGTTTGCCGTTTCCATCTTCGAAGATGGCATCATGCGGTGCTCCAGCGCTTTAAGGGGTTGTCCCATGTCACGGTCGAGGTCCAGCCTGCTCAAGCGGTGGCGTGATCCACGATGCTACCGGCGCCACACACTTGTATGCCAGGAAACCTTGCGTTGAGCGTGCATAGGGATTCTGGTCGTAGCCGGTTATTGACCAGCTGAACGCGGTGGTATGCGTGGAACTTCGGGCGGCGACAACAAGCGCTCCTCCGGGCGAATCTGGCCGGAATCTCCGACGTACGTCCGACTCTATCTGTTGAAAACACCGTGGGTGCGCGGGCTCGTTCGCGGCCTCTTCAGCACCGTCGCGGGCGCCTGTCGTCAGGTCTCGTCGGCCAATTGACGCAGATCGTGCACAAATGCGTCGACCGGATCGTCGTCCGCACCGATCAGGCGCGCGTGCCCTTTCGCATCGAATATGTAGATCGCCGAGCTATGGGTTACCTCGTATCCACCGTTCGCGCGGGGCTTGTCAGCCTGGTACGCGACGCGATAGCGTTGCGCGAGCGCCTTGATCGCGCTGTCGGAACCGGTCAGGCCGACGTCGTGCTTTGCGTCAAACGCATCGACATACGCATGCATCACTGCGGGCGTGTCCCGCGCCGGGTCGACACTCACGAACAGGACCTTCACATGCTGTGCGGCGCCGCCCAGTTGATGCGTCACTTGGGCCAGTTTGGCCAGCGTCTCCGGGCATACGTCCGGGCAATGCGTGTAGCCGAAGTAGACGAGTGTGACATCACCTGCCAGGTTCGCCTGGCTAATCTGCTTGCCGGCGTCGGAGGTCAGCGCGAAATCCAGATCGGGCAAATGCCCCTGGACATCCGTGAGCTTCCACGGCTCTTCATGGTGGCAGGCGGCAAGTGAAACAGAGAGCGTTGCGCCGACAACGAGACGCACACAGCGATCAAAGAATGGGGGCATGGATTGGTGCGGCATTGCCGTCGCAAAGATCAGGATTGGGAAGTACAGTCTATTGCGGAGAGCTTTCATTCGTCTGCCCGCGTAGTGCCTCATCCGCTTTACAACTCTCAACGACAAGTCTCCATTCGAGGGCCGTTGCGCCACAGGCCGCGTCACCCGAGAGCGCCGAAATGTCGCGCGTAAGGCGGGAAGCGAAGAGGGAATGCTTAAGGCTTCACCGGGTCGTCGATGTAGATCAGCGTCTTCAGGTGCGTCCAGCTCAATTCTCTCCGCACTGCGGAGACAATCGCTTCGTCGGCAAAAACCTCCGCAAGACGCATGCAGTGGCGCAACTGCTTGTCGCTCCAGCCGCGCCCGTATTCGGCGGTAAGCTGACGCGCCAACGATCCGATCACCTGTTGCCCGTACTCCGCGCGGGCGCCCCGCAATACCTCTGCCTCAATACGATGCCCCACCTGCCAGTACAGCAGTGTCAGTTCTGCATTGATCGCAACGGCGGCCCGTTCGCGCGCCGAATCGATCAGCTGTCGGACTTCGTCAAGCAAGGAGGAAGGCGTAAGGTCGTTCATACTTTCATGCTCAGGTGTGCGGCTACCGCCGCGTTAAAACTGCCCGCGGACGGCCCAATCTGTCTTCAAACCCGTCACCGGGGCTTGCGCCGGCGAGCGTCCGAATTGTCTCCGCAGTGCGGAGACAATTACGGATACCTGTTCGGCCTCGCGGCCGTCTCCTCGCCCGGGCGAACCGTCCGCCCCCGGGTCGCATCTCGCGAATGATTGCAGGACGACTGCCCGATGTGACCATTCGCGGCCTCGCTCACCGATCAACGGTGCTGCACTTTCCGTGTCGCCATGTAGGTGTCGAACAGGCCCGCATGCAGCCGGCTGAGCTCCTGGCGCAGCCCGATGAGTTCATGCTGGTCGCCTTCGTGCTCCCGGCGCCGGATCTCTCCGAGCAGGGCCGTCGCGCGCGATGCCGCCTGGTCACGCTGCACGCGCACCTCACCTAACCTGCCGGCGAGCGCCGGCTTCACCAACAGTAGCCATGCCGGGAACCAGGAATAGTCGTCGACCTCGCCGGTGCCAGGGAATTCGGCATCGAAGCGCCGGCGCAGCGCGTCCAGCGAAGCATCACCCAAGGTGGGCAACAACGCCACGAACCTCGCCGGCGCCAGCCACGCCAGTTGCGCGAGCAGCGGCCACGCCGCATCCAGGCCGGCCGCCCGGTAGCGTGCCTCGGTCATCCACGCAAGCGGTGCCGGGATGCGCGACCAGGACTCGATGGCTTCGACTGCTTCAATCGCAGCCGCCCCGTCGCCCGCCAAAAGCCACAGCGGCACGGCGTGACTGTCTGCGTCGGCGGTACGAAACGGTAGCGATTCAGCCCGCTGAGCAAGCGCTCGCCAGCACGGCGTGAGCCACGACTGAACATTCTGCGCGGGCAGCACCCGCCGGGCGGCAGGTACGACCTCGTCCTCGAGATGCCGGCGTGCGCTGGCCAGCGTCTCGTGATCTGAAAAGGGCGTGGGCGATCCGCGTTCCAGCTCACGAACCAGCACGCTCATCGCTGGGAGCGCGCCATCGTCCGGATATTCGCCGGCGAGCAGCTCCAGTGCCGTTCGCGCCGCCACCGCATCGCGCCGCTGCAGCGGCTCCAGCACGTCGTTACGCAACATGACATCACGGCTGTCGGCGAAAATGTCGAGCTGCTGAATGGTGGGCTGCTGCATGTTCATCCCGCTCAGAAGAGCTGATCGTGAAGAGCGGCCAGATTAGCCCACTTCATCGTGCTGCGGAAGGTGCTTCCGTCTTCGTGCACCGACTCGATGATCGCGCGCTGGCCGCTCGCTTCGGCGATCACGCGCACGGTCCGCTCGCCATGGCGCAACAGCGCGCCGATCGGCGGACAGACCGGGGCCTTCCGTCTCTTGCGCGGGCGGGTTCTATTTTCCATCCCTCTTTCCCCTCTTGCGGTGCACTACGGTCTTGCTGGCTGGCGCGGGCGTGACGCGCGGCGCGCGTGAAGGGCGTGTCGCCACCGGGCGCGCCGGGTGGAGGCGGACTTCGCACGGGCTGGACGGGCGTCGCGTGTATCCGCCTGCCGCAGTGCCGCCAGCTGTTGCTGCAGCGTGACGTTCGTGGCCAGCACGGCATCGAGCCGTCCCTGCAGCACGCCCGCCTGGTGACGCACGTCCCCGAGCTGCGCCTGCAGCGCCTCGACCGCCCGGTGATGGTCCGCCCCGCGACTGTCGGCCCGCTTCACCGCGGCATCGAGGTCCTTCCGCAGCTTCGCGGCCGCACCCCGCTCGCGGTCGATCTCCAGCAGCGCGCGCTTTTCCGATGCTCGCAGGCGCTCTTCGGCGCGTTCCGCGCTCTCGCGCAGCTTCTCGAGATCCCGCGAGAAACCTTCGCGCACCTTGTCCAGTTCACGGTCGCGCACGAGCGCCTCGGCCTTGAGCCGGACGACCTCGGCCTCGCACGCCTGCCGCGCCGCGTGGCCCTCGGTCTGCGCCTTTTCCAGTTCGCGCACCTCGACCTGCGCGGCAAGGAGCGTCGCCGTGCGCTGTTCGAGCGCGGTCTCGACGCGACCCAGTTCGTCGCGGGCAGCAACGACCGACCGTTGCGCCTCGACCTCGTCGCGCAGCGCGTCGAGCGCGGCTTCGGCAGAGGCGGTTGCGCGGGTCCAGAGCGCCGCGACCAGTTCGCCGGCAGCCGGCCCCAGATCGGCGGGCAGGTCGGGGTGTTCGATGCGCACCCGGCTCTTTTCGCGCAGTTCGGCCCAGAATTCACCGAGCACCTGGGTCGGCGTGCTCATGCTGCCGCGCTTGACCAGCTGGTAAAGCCGGTTCGCGGTCGGCGTGATCCCGAAGCGGAAGAACAGTAGCGCGCAGACTTCGCGGTACAGCTCGCGGGTCTTCGGGAATTCGCCTTTCAGGCGGTCGATTTCAGCCGAGAGGCGGGTTTCGTCGGGCAGGACGCCCCTCGATGCGCTTGAACTGTCCGCCGATCTCGACGGCCGCGATGGCAGCAACCGGGCGCGCGGGCATTCACAGATCGCCGCCCACGACGACCTGAATGCGGTCCGCGCATGGCTCGCGCGGGTCGCCGACAAAAAGACCACCTTCGAGAATTACCGCAAGGAAGCCGAACGGCTGCTGCTATGGGCGATCGTGCAACTGGGCAAGCCGCTGTCGTGGCTCACGCACGAAGACCTGCAACTCTTCCGGCAATTCCTGAAAGACCCGTTGCCGCACGCGCGCTGGGTCGCCGACGGCGGGCGCAAATACCCGCGCCATGATCCGCGCTGGCGGCCGTTCTACAGGACGCTCCGGCCGAGTAGCCAGTACCAGGCGATGGTGATCATCAACGCGCTGTTCGCGTGGCTCGTCGAAGCCGGCTATCTGGCTGGCAATCCGCCCCGTAGTCGCTGACTATCACCACGCAGTTGCCTGAATGCAGGGCTATGTCACAGTTCGAAGAGTGTCTTGCGAACACACAACTTTGCCTCCCGGCTCCAATAAAAAACCCCCTCCAGAGAGGGGGCGATGAACCGCTCGCGAACCGTGCTTTTCGTATCGGATCAACGCGCCATCAATTTCCCCACAATGAGACTTGCGAGGATCTCTGCGAGCCTTGCCGTCACACCAGCTTGATCGATGTCGGGTCTGCTGTCAGATAGCCGACCGACGCGCCGAAGCGATCCCTGTAATTCACGCGCACAAGCGGATCGAGCGTGTCCCTGAGCGCCTGCGTATGCTGGCTGCCCCAGTCGCCGGCATGCTGGAAGTTGCTCATGATGTAGGTCCAGCCGTTGAGTTCGTCGACCGCATGCAGACCGGTCGATTCGGCGCCGGCGGGTGTCGACAGCAGACGCGTGAGCTGCTTCGTGTCGACGTTGTACGCCCACAGGAAATTGTTCACGTGGTAGCCGCTGTCCTCGCCGATAAAGAGCGTGCGCAGCTTCTCCGAGAATTTCAGGTTGTCCGGGTTGGCGACCAACTCCGGGTCGGCCTTGTTGCCGAGCGCGTCGGCGGCGATGTCCCTGCCGACCAGCAGCGCGCTGGTGTGCACCGGCACCCACTCGCTGTTGATCGCGGCACCCTGGTTATCCTTCTGGCCGCCCGCGAGCTTGTGCTGAAGCACGCCGCCGGCGTTGATCGCGGCGTCGACGGAAATGTTGCTCTCCGCGTTCCAGCCCTTCGCGTTGCCCTTCACCATCGAGTCGACGATGTTCTGCAAAGCGGAGTACGCGATCTTGTCCTTGATGTTGACCGTCGTCCCTTCCATCTTCGTGAAGCCCATGCTGCCGCCCGCCAGGTAAGCGTAGCGATGGGTTTCGAGGAAAGCCGCAACCTTCTCCTTGCCCGGCATGATCCTGACCCACTGCGCGGTGCCACCGGCGAAGATCTTCCGGTAGTTAGCGTCGGCAGGATCGGTCCACTTGACGTCGATGACGTCCTGCGGCCGATTCGACTTCGCCATGGCCTCGACTTCCGCGCTCGTCGCGTGACCCAGCCTGATCCACGTCAGGTCCGCGCCCGCCGCGGCCGGATCGACCGAGAAGCCCGCGCCCACTTTCGCCACATACAACGTGCCGGCCGACAGGTCCTTCTCGTTGTCCGCCACGAACATGAAGAGGCCGCTGTTGGTCGCGTCGTCGCCCATCAGGACCGTGCGGTTGTCCGGCATCACCTGCACCAGTTCGTGCGAAATGCGCCCGAGGCAATAGTGCTTTCTGACCGAGCCGGTGCCATCCGCCTTGACCGTGATTTCCGGCAGATGACCATAGAGATACGGGTTGAAAGCAATGTTCGTGTTGCCGTACAGGTTATCGTTGAACGCCTTGTACTGCGCCAGATTGCTCGAGCTGGCCGTGAACGCATCCGGCTCGTATTCCTCGCTCGACAGATGCGTGTTCCACGGCGACAGGCTCGCGCCGCAAGTGATCCACAGTCCATTCGCGGGCGACGTGTCGACGTTGTGATACTTGACGAGCGTCAACTTGCCGGTGGCCGGATCCTGATCAAGCGTCAGCACCGCGATCGGCGACGGGAGGCGGCCATACATGTCACTGCCGGACTGCGAGCGCGTCGTGTATTCGAACTGGACCACAGCGAACACCGTGTTGCCCTTTACGCCGGCGACCTTCGCGCCATCGATCTTCAGCAGCGACGTACCGTCCGGCGAGTCCGAAAAGAACTGGCGCCGTTGCGCGGGCACCGAATCGTCGTCGATCGGCTGGTTGTTGATGTCGAAGTACCCGCCTGCCAGCACGGTGCCGCCGTTGCCGTCCGGGACCAGATCGCCGGTCATGAAGAACGGCCGGTACGCGAGTTTGTAAGTCTTTTGGGAGCCGTCGGAATACGAAACCGTCAGGCCTGAGCCGACCGTGGTGGTTGCCATCAGCGACGGATTGGCGAGCGACGGCGCCGGCATGCTGGTGAAAGACGCCGAAGTGAAGTTCGCGACCGGGGTGGCAGGCGTAGTAGGCGTGGCGGAATTGGCCGACGGAGTCGCCAGATCGCCGCCGCAAGCGGTCAGCATCGACGCCGTGGCGATGCCGCCTAGCGGCAGCATCGGCGCACCGGCAAGTAGTTTCAGGGCCTTGCGGCGGGAAATGTCGAACGGCTCTGCCATGTTGTCGTGATCCAGGGTTCGGGTAGCGTGGGTGAATGCACAGCCGGCACGCAGTCAGCCCGAAACCACATGGTTCACGCTCGCGCCGCTATGACGCGAGGATTCTATGAAGTGAATATGAAAGTATATTGACAGGCTTTAGTAATTTTTGAATCACCCTGGTCAGCCGGCCTGCCCCGCCTCTAGCCCGGGCGGCGAAATTCGTTTTCGACCCAGGCCACGGCGCTCGCCTCGCTGAGCTTGAAGCTGGGCGCGACCTGCACTTGCGCCAACTGCTCGCCGAAGGTGTCGAGCGCGGTCAGCAGCGCGTACGGTTCGATGTCGTCCGCAACGATGTCCAGCGTGATGTCGAGCTCGTCGTTACCGTCCGCGCTCGCCACCCGCACTTCTTTATGGAGTTGCGCACGCAGTTGCTGCTCATGGCGGCGCAGGACTTCTGAGGCGGTCTTCACCAGCGTGTTGAACGCCGACGTGTCGAGGGGTTTCGGATCCTTCTTGTTGCGGCCCATCTTATCGCTTGCTGGCGTCGAACCATCGGAGATCGACACAATCCTGCTCACACACGCCCATCCCGACCGTGTCGGAGGACTAGTGGACACAGCCGGACAAGTTACCTTTCCGAATGCGGAACTTGTTGCTCATCAGCGAGAGGTCGAATTTTGGCAGGATGACGGAAATCTAAGCCGTGCCAGCGAGCGTGCCCGCGGTAATTTCCTGATAGCCCGTCAAGTGTTCGATGGCTACCGCGACAAGCTCCGTACTTTCGACGAGGGCGAAGTGCTGCCCGGTATCAGAGCGATGCCGCTACCGGGACACACAGATGGACACTCCGGATATCTTCTCGAATCCCATGATCAGGGCCTGCTTGTTTGGGGAGATATTGTTCATTTTCCTCACATCCAGATTAAACGGCCAGACGTATCGATTGCATTCGATGAAGACCCTTCCCTGGCAGCCACCACACGTTCACGGCTTCTGGACCTGGTCAGCTCGGAGGGACTTTTGATCGCCGGTATGCATTTGGGGGAACTCGGCTTCGCGCGAACAAAGCGAACGAGCGGAAGCTACGGTCTGCTTTACGAGACCGAAGCATGAGGCCGCGAACAGAAGCAACCATGACTGATACCGGTCCGGCACTCTGCACTGGACCAACGACGAACACTACGATGCCGTGACAACGGCATTGGCCGCTTCGTGCTTTTTAAGGAACGTTCTCACTGCAGCACTAACGGAGCAGCCGCTTCGGCGGATGGAAGGGGTGCTTGTCTTTGCCAATCGGATGGCCGGTTACGGGGGCGCAGCCGACGCGTGAACGTCCGACCGACAACGCATGTGAACGGCGGCTCCTGGCCGACCTCTGCCCGACGCTGATCGGCCCATCCCGACCCACGAGGGACAGTTGGATTTCTCCATAACGGACGTTCAAGCGACTGGAAACGTTAAACCTCGCAAATAGCCAGGCACGGGCTGTAGTCGATCCGGGCTAAGCTTGACGCGCCCACGCAGTCTGATGCTGAGTCGCCCCGTTGCCTCCAATCTCGCCCATCAGATAATCGATGAACGACGCTATTCGCGAAGAAACGGCTGTATTGCGGTAATAGACAGCATGGATTGGCTGACGGACGTCCTTGGTCTGACGGGCGAGGATCTGCACGAGACGCCCTGTTTCGCGGTCCCGGTCGGTCATGAAATCCGACAGGCAGACAACGCCCACGCCTTCGAGCGCCAGTTGACGAAGCGTCTCGCCGCTCGATGAACTTGCCACCGGCTCGATACGGTACGGCTCACCGTCGGCACCGAGCAACGGCCAGACATTGAGCGACTCCGGTTGTGTAAAGCCCAGCAGTACGTGCTTGCCAAGGTCAGCGACCTCGCGCGGATGTCCGTGCGCCTCAAGATAGTCGGGACTCGCAAGAACACGCATGCGGCTACTGCCAACAAGCCGGCTATGCAGCGTCGAATCCTTGAGCCGGCCAATTCGAATAGCGACATCGGTGCGGCTCTCGAGTAGATCGATGATGCCGTCGTTCGTGTTCAGCTCCAGGTGAACGTGCGGATAGCGCACGCGGTAGCCTTGCACAAGCGGTGCGATCACGTGCAGCATGAAAGGCGACGCTGCATTGATCCCCAGGAGCCCCGATGGGTTTTCCCGCCGCGCGACCATCTGTTCCTCCGCGCTTTCCACGGAATCGATGATGGCGCGCGCGCGTTGAAGGAACGCGCGCCCTTCCTCGGTCAGCTCCATCCTGCGCGTGGTCCGGCGCATCAAGGTCGTTTTCAGCTTTTCCTCGAGGCGCCCCAGCGTCCGGCTGGCCGCCGACACTGTCAGGTCGAGATGTTGGGCAACTGCCGTCATCGAGCCGGTATCGACCACGGCCATGAAAGTCGCCAATTCGTCGAGGGTGATATTCATTCTTGATTTCTTTTCAAAAGAATTTTGTTTATAGACCGGTTTGTGAACAAAAGTAAAGCTGGCAGACTCGGTCCGTCAGAATCCTCAATTCCTTCGCGAGGGAATACAGCCGCCGGAGGGCGCAGGCGCGCTGTCGAGTCTGGTGAGACAAAACTTTCTCCAATGTCACGGAGATTTAATCAATCAAACAGGCTATTTCTGGAGACATACACCGCGACGTTCAGGCTTGCGCAGACCAGGCGGGCAACTAACTCTGCTTAGCCGGAATGCGACTGACATCGGCATAAAGCCGGCGCGCAACTCACCTCGATCAATGCGAGCACAAACATGACGGTTACCGAGCGACCCGCGAATTACGGCACCAGCATGATCGACCTGGGCCGGTTTCAGATCGATTTGGAGATGCGGACGCTGCACCAAAGCGGCACGCTCGTACCTGTCGGATCTCGCGCCTTCGATATTCTTGCCGTGCTCGTGTCGGCCGCTGGACGACTCGTTACGAAAGACGAATTGTTGGATAGTGTCTGGCCGAAAACCGTCGTCGAAGAAAACAATATCCAGGTCCATCTGTCCGCGTTACGCAAAATACTTGGTGAGGATCGCAACCTGATTGTCACGATCCCTGGTCGCGGGTATCAGTTGCGACAACGACCCGTTGAGAGCCGGGCTCCTGCGGTCGAGTCCCGAGCCTTCTGACGTAGCCTGCCGCTACGCGAAACCCGGCTCACAGGCCGCGACGCAGCCGTTCGGCAGATCAGCATGTTGCTCCAGACTACGCAGGTATTGACGCTCACTGGAGCCGGCGGTATAGGGAAGACGAGCCTGGCTATAGAGGTAGCACGGCAGGCATCGAACGATTCTTCCCGCGCTGTGTGTTTTGTCGAACTTGCCACGGCAACAACCGAAGATGCGGTCCTATGCGAGGTCGCCGAAGCATGCGGGCTGTCCACGCTCGATGCTGCAGTCGACGTTGCGCAACTGGCTGCGGCGGTTTCCGGCAAACGTCTGCTCCTCGTGCTGGATAACGCCGAGCATGTGATCGACGCCGTCGCGCGGATCGTCGACGCACTCGTAGCGGCAAGCGAAATTCTGCGTGTGATGGTAACGAGTCGTGAACCGCTTCGCCTGATGCAAGAGACGGTGTACCGGGTCGAGCCATTCGACGTGCCGCCTTCGCATTCAACCCATGCGGAGATCGTCCAGTTTTCAGCGGTAAAGTTGTTTTTGCTGCGCGTCAATTCAATCCAACGGTATGCATACGCCGGCTGCGAGGAAATTCATCTCATCGGCGAGATCTGCCGCCGGCTGGACGGCATTCCTTTGGCGATCGAGCTGGCAGCGACGCGCGTCGCTGGCCTCGGCATTGGGGGTGTTCATCGCTATCTGCACGACCGTTTCAGTTTGCTGACGGGCGGCTATTGGGCGTTCTCGCAGCATGGCGATACGCGGATTGGAGTCGAGCTCGCGGCAGGTTTCACAGAGGCGCTGCTCGATGCGGGCCTGATTCACGAATGCTGCACGCGTGCCGAGCAGGCCATCGATGCGCTTGAAGAACTGCCCCATGCCTCGGTGGACTCGGACACCGAAATGCGCGTACGTGCCACTCTCGCCTCGGCATTGATCTATGCTCATGGGCCCGTGTCAAAGTCGGCACAATCGTGGAGGGAAGTGCTGGCTCTTGCTGGCGATACAGGCGACGGTTCTGGTGCAAATAGTGAAGGTGAATCGGTTAAGGTGTTGCCCCCCGATCTCATCATCCGACAATGATGTCCGAGCGCGGCCTGTCGCTGGCCCACACGACGATCGCGGTCTCCTATTCGAACTCCGCGATCCGCAGGCCAATTTCCCAATGGCTTCATATCCATTCCGTTATACGACACATAACGAATCAATATTTCGGCCTTGATATTGACTCACCACCATCATCGCTGACGCGACGCAGCCAGTCGGCTGGACGACTGGCGTCGTCTCCTTCCCGTTCCCCATCTTCGGAGACTCCATGAGAACAAACTTCGCTCGCGCGGTGGTGCGCTCACTGCGCCCTGCGGTTACGCTTTTAGCCGCGCTTGGCATCTATGTCGCGTTGAGCCCCACTGCCACCGCCGCAGTGCCGATGGGCGTCGCGTTCGTCTACCTCGGCAACCCCGGTGACGCTGGCTGGACCTACGCACACGAACAGGGCGTGAAGGCGATCGAAGCGAGGTTCGGTGACAAGATCAAGGTCACGCGCGTCGAGAACGTACCCGAATCCGCTGACTCGGAGCGCGTGTTTCGCGACCTCGCGAACAAGGGCAACAAGATTATCGTGGGCTCGAGCTTCGGATTCCAGGACTTCGAACTGAAGACTGCAAAGGATTATCCCGACGTCGTCTTCGAGCATGCGACCGGATACAAGAAGGCCACGAACTTTGCGACCTATGACGTGCGCACGTACCAGAGCGCCTATCTGGCTGGGCTCGTCGCCGGCTATACGACGAAGACGAATACGCTCGGCTTCGTCGCCTCGGTGCCGGTCCCGGAAGTGGTGCGCAACATTAACGCTTTCACAATGGGTGCGCGTTCGATCAATCCGAATGCGAAGGTAAAGGTCATATGGATCAATAGCTGGTTCGATCCAGGCAAGGAGAAACAGGCGGCCGAAACGCTGATTGGCCAGGGAGCCGACGTGCTGATCCAGAACACCGATTCGACGGCGACAATGCAGACTGCCGAGCAGAAAAATGTGCACGCGTTCGGTTGGGACTCGGACATGAAGAAGTTCGGCCCGAATGCCCAACTGGGCGCATGCGTGAGCTACTGGGGCGTCTACTACTCTCACCTGATCGAACAGGTGCAATCCGGCACGTGGACCAACGCGCCGACGTGGTGGGGTCTCAAGGAAAAAGCAATCGACCTCGCTGACATCAACACTGCAGCCGTATCGCCTGCCGCGCAAAAGGCGCTGGCGCAAAAGCGCGACGACATTATCGCGGGCAGATTCGATCCGTTCTCCGGACCGATCAGGGATCAGAATGGCGCGATCAAGGTGGCAGCCGGCACGTCGCTGCCCGACGCCGAGTTGCTGCGGCTCAACTGGTTCGTGCAGGGGGTCGAGGGCACGTTGCCGAAGTAACTCAGCCAACGTGGAGGAGACACACTTTGAGCCTTGTCATTTCCCCGAAACAGAACGCGTCGGCGTTCCCTGAGCAGGAGCTCGCGCCGACACGCGAGCAGATCGTCCGCCATCTGCGTCATGCAAGCGTTATCGCAGAACGTGCGATGCTGTTGGGCCGTCACCCGTTTGGCGCCATACTCGTCGGGCCCGATCAGGAGTCGGTTCTAATAGAACAGGGCAATGTCGATTCCGTCAATCATGCGGAAGCGGTGCTCGCGCGTATCGCCGCGCTCAACTTTACGCCGCAATTCTTGTGGGGTTGCACGCTCTATACGACGGTTGAGCCATGTTGCATGTGCGCAGGCACGGCATATTGGGCCAACATTGGGCGGGTGGTTTTTGCAATGACGGAAGAGCGCCTGCTGCAAGCCACGGGCAATCATGCAGAGAATCCCACGATGAGTGTGTCGTCGCGGTATGTCTTCGACCATTGCCAGAAGCGCATTGAACTGGTTGGGCCCGTGGCCGAGGTCGAGGAAGAAGTGATGCAGGTGCAGCGCAGGTTCTGGGGACGCCGATGAGCATGGCGCATCGCGGCCTTATGTTCGCATCATGCCGCGCGCGGAGCCGCCACCGCCCGCGCAGCGGCCGCCGCGGCAACTGACGACAACGGTGGACACGAGCGCTGTGCAGACCGGCACGCGGTACCCTCCACCACGCCGCAAACGCGCTACCGCTGCGGTACGCCGTCGCGCCACTCGCCCCAATGCGTGACGATGTCCTGCACGAGCGGATTGCCCGTCAGGAACAGATTGTCGATCGCGATCGTGAAGCCCCCCTGCGACGAGTAGTTGAGCAGATTGTCCGCGCTCGACTGGCCCGCGTACGGCCGGTCGAAGTCCGAACCAGCGCGCAGCACCGCGACACGGTTCAGGTCAACGCGATGCACGGTCGCCGCGCGCGTCAGCGCCTCGAAAGTGGCGTTGTCTTCCTGCTGGGTCGTGCAATAGGTGCCCTTGCCGTCGGTCAGGATCTTCGTCCATTGCCGCGCACGCTCGCCGAGATCGGTGCCCGACCACCAGGTATCGCCCGCCAGCGTGTCGCACTGGATCACGGTCGGCGGACGGTTCGCGGGCGCATAGTTGTATTTGGCGCGGGCAGCCTGCGCCTGTGCGTCGTCGGTCAGCGTCACGTTGCGCGACAGCGCGAATGCCGCGTTCGAAAGCGCCGGATTGAGCTGGAACACTTCGGTGCGATAGTCGAGCGGCGGCTTCTGCGTCGGGCCCGTCGTGTTGATGCCGAGATAGCCGGTATTCCAGCCCGGCGGAATTTCGCGTCCGTCGATTTCCCATTGAATCCCGAAGTCGACGAGCCAGTTCGCCCACGCAGCGGAACCGACGGTGCCCTGAAGCGGATCAATACCAGCGATGCCCGCCACCATGAAGTACGTATGACGCAAGTCGAAACGCGGCGAGAACGTCAGCGCCATGATCGACGCGGCGGCATTCGCGTGCCCCATGCCCGTCGTCATCACGCAGACCTCCTGGCGATTGCAGTGTACGGCAGGGTAGTCAGGAGACAGGCCCGCGACGGTGATGTCCTGCCACGGGCCGAGATGATCGAGCCACACCTGGCCTTCCGGACCGAACATCGAAATGATCATCACCTTGACCGGCCGGCCATGCGACGCGCCGTCGTCCTGCGCGAAGCTGTCGTCGGCATGCGAGATGGCCGGTGCAACTGCGGCGCCTGCCACGAGCAACGATGAAATCGCTGCACCAAAAGCACGATTTAGCATAAGAGGTCCCACCTGATATGTAAGAACTGCGGTTGCGAAAAGTGAGTCGCGTGCCGTGGTGTCGACTGACGTCGTGGTTTTTTGTCGGCGTGCAGCGTGGGACCTGGGCGTGAGCCGTTCAGGTGACAGTGAGTATAAGCAGAGAAAAATCTGTATTGCCAGGCGGACGAATGTCATGCTCGGCTTCAACCGTTTCAGGAACGCCGCGATCACTCTGGCAGGCATTGAGTTGACGCATCGCATTCGCAAAGGCCAATTCAACCTGGCGAAGCTCGGCCTCAAAGATACCGCCGCGTGAGCACACGTCGTGCGCTCAACTCGCGCAACACGCGCGAAACGGTCATGCGTGCGACTCCGGACTCCTTGACCAACTCGGTTTCCGAAGGGATTGCGTCTCCAGGCTTCCAGGTGCCATCGGCTATGCGCTCGATTACATAGCGCTTGATCTGTTCGTATGCTGGCGCAAGCTTGCGCTGCAGCTTCAACCGCTTCGCCTCTCCACCCGCCTGCGCCGCCTCAGTCATGACTGTCCTGGTTGCACCGTGAACGATTTGCGCGGCGCCGCGCGACGCCAGCCTCAAGTACCCACCGCCCCGGGCAAAGCATCGTTCGCCGAGGCCGCCGCGCTGCCCGCCACGCAGTCCGTTGGTGCCGGAATGCAGAAATCCCGTGAGGGCCGGACCGTCAGCGGGCCGGGCAACGGCGGCGGACCATCATCCATGATCATGTGGAATGCGCGTGTCATGTCGTCCGCAAGCGGACGGTCGTCACGGTAGGTCGGCAAGACAGCGCGAACCTGGCTATACAACGCCTGCGTATACGGCGCGCGCTCGGCCGCGATAGGCTGCAGGTCGTATGCCTGAACCGCGGCAAGCAGTTCAATGCCAAATATGCGGCCGCTGTTGTCGATGACGGCCAGCGCCTTGAGCGCGGCCGGCGTGGCGTGGCAAAGGTGATCTTCCTGCAAGCCGGACGTCACACCGCCGTCGAGGCTCGCGGGCGCGGCCTCGCGGCGGTTCTGCGCGACCAGCGCCGCCGCCGTGTATTGCGCGATCATGAAGCCCGAGCGCGTGCCGCTCGCTTGCGCGAGAAACGCGGGCAACCCGCTCACGAGCGGATTGACGAGACGATCGAGACGCCGCTCCGCCATCGCGGCCACCTGCGCGACCGCAACCGCGAGGCTGTCCATGGCGAGCGCGATCGACGCGCCGACGGCGTGCGCCTGCGAGAACACGCGCGGCTCCTCGGGCGTGCCGGCGATGATCGGATTGTCAGTCGTCGAGGCGAGTTCGCGGTTCACGACTTCGGCCGTCGCAGCCAGCACATCGCGCGCCGCACCGTGCACATGCGGAATCGTGCGCATGCTGAGCGGATCCTGCGTACGCCGTCCGAGTGCCGCCGCCAGCAGACCGCTGCCCAGCAGCGCCGCGCGCATGCGCGCGCCGACCTGCGCAAGGCCCGGTGAGACGCGATACGCGAGCGAGCCCGCGTCGAACGCCACCATCTGGCCGCCGAGATTCTCGAAGCTCATCGCCGCCACGGCGTCGGCCCAGTCGAGCAGCCGGTGCGCGCGTTGCAGCGCGAGCGCCGCGAGCCCGGTCACGCACGGCGTGCCGTTCACGAGGCTCAAGCCTTCTTTCGCTTCGAGCGACAAGGGTTCGAGCCCCAGCCGGCGCAGCGCCTCGGCGCCGCTGATGCGCTCACCACGCCAGTTCACGTGCCCCGCGCCGACGCACACGAGTGCGATATGCGCCATGTGGCTCAGATAGCCGACCGAACCGAGCGCGGGCACTTCGGGCAGGCAATCGGCCTGGAGCAGCGCGACGAGCCGCTCGACGAGTTCGACGCGCACGCCCGAATGCCCGTGCGCGTAATTGTTGATGGCTGCGGCCATGATCGCGCGCGTCTCCTGCGCGCCGAGCGACGCGCCGACGCCCACCGCGTGGCTCATCAAAATGTTGTGCGAAAGCGTGTGCTGTTCGGCCGGCGACACCACCACGTCGCACAACGCGCCGACCCCGGTGTTCACGCCGTAGGCGCGCATGCCGCGCGCGATGATCTGCTCAACGAGCGCGCGCGCGGCGCCAATGCGCTCGCGCGCTTGCGCGGAAAGCTCGAGCGGTGCGCCTGCCGCGACGGCGCAGACTTCGCGCCAGTCCAGCGGGTTTCCGGTACGGATGACGGTCATGATGAACCCCGACGATGGATCAATGTGCGTTGCGGTCCTGATGGCTCGACACGAACTGGCGGAAGCGCTCCGACTTCAGTTCGCCGAATACCTCCGCGGGCGTGCCGTCCGAATCGACCTGGCCCTGATCCAGGAACATCACGCGATTGGAAACGTGTTTCGCGAAGCCCATCTCGTGCGTGACGACGAGCATCGTGCGGCCCTCGTCGGCAAGCGTGCGCATGACGCGCAGCACTTCGCCCACGAGTTCGGGATCGAGCGCCGAAGTTGGCTCGTCGAACAGCATCACCTTCGGATGCATCGCGAGTGCGCGCGCGATTGCCACGCGCTGCTGCTGGCCGCCCGAGAGATGTGCGGGATAGTGGCCGCGCTTGTCGGCGAGGCCGACCTTCGCGAGCAGCGCCTCGGCTTCCTCGACCGCTTCGGCGCGGCTGCGCTTTTGCACGCGCATCGGGCCTTCGATCAGGTTCTGCAGCACCGTCATGTGCGACCACAGGTTGAAGTTCTGGAACACCATGCCGAGTTGCGAGCGCACGCGGTCCACCTGGCGGCGGTCGCCCGGTTGCAGCTTGCCGTCACGGCGGCGCTTCATCTTCAGCGCTTCGCCGGCAAGCGCGACGGTGCCGTCGTCGGGCATCTCAAGTAGGTTCAGGCAGCGCAGGAACGTGCTCTTGCCCGAGCCGCTCGCACCCAGGATCGAAATCACGTCGCCTTCGTGGGCGTCGAGCGAAATGCCCTTGAGCACGTGATGATCGCCGAACGACTTGTGGATGTTCCTCACGGACAGGGCGGCGACCGGTGCGACTGCGTTCATACGATTCTCCGGAAAGATGGGCCGATCAAGACGCGACGCGGCGGGTTTCGAGTTGCGTGGCGGGGCGGCGCACGACGGTGGGCGCGGCGCGCAGATGGCGCGAGAGGCGCCGCTCGACGAGGCCGATGAGGCGCACCACGAGGAAATTCAGGCATAGATAGATCAGCGCAGCGCACGTGAACACCTCCGTCGTGCGATAGGTCTGCTGAATGATCTGTTGCGCGACACCTGTCACTTCCCAGACGGTGACAAGGCTTGCGAGCGCCGTCGACTTGACGAGCAGCACGGCTTCAGTCGAATAGGCGGGCAGGCACTGCCGCAACGCGATGGGGCCGATCACGCGGCGCAGCAGCGCGAAGCCCGACAGGCCGATTGCATGACCTGCCTCGATCTGCCCGACCGGCACGGCCATCAGGCCGCCGCGGATGATCTCGGCGGTGTAGCCCGCCGTGCACAGCGCGAGCGAGAGCACGGCGCACACGTAGGGCTCGCGCAGCACGGGCCACAGGAAGCTTTCGCGGATCACGCCGAACTGTCCGAGCCCGTAGTAGACGAGAAACATCTGGATCAGCAGCGGCGAGCCGCGGAACACGAGAATATAGGCGCGCGCGAAGCGGTTAGGCAGCCAGTGCGGCGAGACGCGCATCGTGACGATCACGAGCGAAAGCAGGCCGCCGAGCACGAGCGAGGTGAAAAAGAGGCTCAGCGTGGTCGGCACGGCGGCAACGAGCTGGCGCGTCGTGTCGAGAAGAAAATCGAAATCGATATGCATGATGAGGCCGCCCTTGCGTCAGTTGCGCGCGAAGTTGCGCTTGAAGGAGCGGCCGACGATCGTCTCCGCCCGGCCGAACACACGGTTCGAAACGCCCGTCATCGCGAGATAGAGCGCTCCGCCAACGACGAAGAACAGGAAGTACTGGTGTGTCGATCCCGCCGCGACCTGGCTGGCACGCAGCAATTCGACGAGACCGGTGACCGAGATCAGCGCCGAGTCCTTGAGGCTCAACTGCCACACATTGCCGATACCCGGCAGTGCGAATCGCAGCACCTGGGGAATCAGGATGCGGCGCGCCATAGTGAGCGTCGGCATGCCGATCGCGCGCGCAGCTTCGAGTTCGCCGCGCGAGACAGCTAGCACGGCGGCGCGATAGACCTCCGTCTGATACGCGCCGGAAATCATGCCCACCGCGAACGCGCCAATCACGAACGGCGGCACGCCGATGAAGCCGTCGGCACCGAACCACTGCCCGATCGAGGACACCAGCGTCGAGCCGCCAAAGTAGAACAGATAGATGACAAGCAGTTCCGGCACGCCGCGGAAGACGGTCGTGTAGAAGTCGCCGATCACGCGCGCCGTGCGAAAACGCGAGAGCTTTGCCGCTGCGACGAGCGCGCCGAATACCGCGCCGATCGCGAGCGCCGCAAGCGTCAGCACCACCGTCATGAACGCACCGAGCAGGAGCAGGCCGCCCCAGCCATCGGTCCCGAAGCCGAGCATTTCGAAAAGAGCCATCAAGCCACCTCACCAAGCCTGCGAAACAAGCCGCGCGGCATCAGCCTTTCGAGCCGGATCAGGCCGAAGCGCGCGGTCACGTTGTGAGCGACGCTCAGGGCGTCACATCGGTCTTGAACCACTTCTCCGAAAGCTTCTTCACGGTCCCGTCGGTAATCGCCGACGTTATCGCCGCGTCGAACTTCGCCTTCAGGTCCGCGTCCTGCTTGCGGAACGCGAGGCCTTCGCCCGGCCCCCAGATCAGGCCGCCGATCTTCGGGCCGGCCGTCACCGTCGGCACCGCTTCCTTCTTGTCGGCATTTGCGGCGTAGTACGTCACATCGTCGAACGACGCGTCGATGCGGCCATTGGACAGATCGAGATCGCGTTCCGGCGAGGTCTTGTAGACGCGGATCGACGCGACATCCTTGAAGTTCTCGTTGATGAAGCGCGTATAGACCGTGCCCGACTGAATGCCGATGGTCTTGCCCTTGAGCGCCGTGCGCAGCGCCTGGACGGCGGGCGCGTTCGACTTGGCGTCGGTGTCGAGCTTCAGCGGCGCCGGGGTGTCGGTTGCCTTCGGCAGGATCTTCGTGTCGGTGACCGCGAAGGTCGCCGGCGTGGACGCATACGGCTTCGAGAAGGCAATGATCTTCTCGCGCTCTGGCGTGATCGAGATCGCATCCATCAGAACATCGAACTTTCCGGCTTGCAAGCCGGGAATCATGCCGTCCCAGTCCTGCGCCACGAGATTGCACTTGAGTTGCGCCCGCGCGCACAGGTTAGCGGCGAGTTCGGGTTCGAAGCCGCCCAGCTTGCCGCCGGGCAGCGTCATGTTCCAGGGCGCGTAGCCGCCTTCGAGGGCGATCGTCACTGTCGTCCAGTCCTTCGCCTCGGCGGTGTTGCCCGCAAGCGCCGCCGCTCCAAACGCGACACCGATCAAACTCTTGACCAACCATCTGCACTTCGCCTGCATGTCCACACTCCTTGGATTGCCGAAAACTTCATTACGGTAGCGCGCCAATCGCGGTTTCGTCTTGTCTAGACAAGATGCGGGAAGTCGAATTTTGGCGCAAGCGCAATTTCTGAAAATGTCGCCGATTCAGGGTATCCACCAGGTCAGGGTCTCGGATCTGGCGCTTTACCCCGCCTGGCGGCGAACGCACAGTGGCAGTCACGGGTAATCGCATCAGCGACGATGCCGATGCAGTTCGTCGCTGGGCGATAGCCGGGGAAGGCCTTGTCTACAAGTCGCGACTGGACCTCATCGACGATCTGAAGGCAGGTCGACTGGTGGAGTTGTTTCCGCCGGCGTATTGCGAGCCTTCGCCGCTGCACTTGATTTGTGCTCACCGTGCGCAACTGACACCGACGATCAGCGCGTTGAATGCCTTCCTGCGCGAGCGCTGCTCTGCATTGCTGGCGAGCTACCCCTCGGGAGGCTCCCGCTCTGCGTAACGAAGTTCGCCCTTTCCTGATCGTCTCAATGAGTCGACCGAAGGCTCAGGCGCTAGCTCAGTGTCTTGAACTGGATACCCGGCCAGGTGAGTTTTGGCAGCCTGCTTTCCAGGCAGGTGCGGAGTTCCGGCACCTGCGCCGCTTGGTCGGAATCTTCCGGTCTGGTGAGGTAATACGCGTCACCACTTCCAACGGCGGTTTTAAACGGCAGCACGAGTTGCCGCTCGTCGATCGCGTCCTGTCGACCAGCTGCATCTCGCCGACGACGTTGCACCCGAGGTCCGCGCGAACGTCGCGGTCATTACGACGCTCTCCGCACAGATCGCCATCGTGGAAAAGCGTCTTCGAAAAAACGTCGCACACACGCGGACTGCGCCCTCTTTACTCCAGTACCCGGCAATTGATGGAGCACGCTTAATACGTACCCTTTGTCTTATAACAGTTTCACGAATTGATTGAATTAAATGTCATTTCACTTATCCTGTTTCCATAGTCGCGCGATGGTCCAAACCAGCAGTCCTCTCGTCGGAGGTCACGGCCAATGAGTCCCGTCGTCGTCACCCTGCTCGTGCTGCTGGGCGTCGGGCTACTGCTCGCGCTCCGGCTCATGGGCATCTACAACGGGCTAGTGGTCGCCCGGAACCGCTTCGCGAACGCCTTCGCCCAAATCGACGTGCAGCTCAAACGCCGCTACGAGCTGATTCCGAACTTAGTCGAAGCGGTCAAGGGCTACATGGGTCACGAAAGGGAGACGCTCGACGCCGTCATCAAGGCCCGCAACAGCGCGATGGCAGCCGAGCAGAAAGTCGCCGCCAACCCCAGCGACCCGGCGGCCATCAGGGGGTTTAACGAGGCCGAGGCCCAGCTCGGCGGCATTCTGGGCCGGCTCTTTGCGCTATCCGAAGCGTACCCGGACCTCAAGGCCAACCAGAACATGCTCGCCCTGCAGGAGGAACTGAGCTCGACCGAGAACAAGATCGGCTTCGCGAGGCAAGCCTTCAACGACGCCGCCACCGACTACAACAACCAGCGCGAGGTCTTCCCAGCCGTCATGGTGGCCGGCATGTTTGGTTTCAAGGAAGCGTCACTGCTCGAAACCACAGAGGCCGAGCGCGCAGCGCCCAAGGTGTCGTTCGGGTAACACGGAACCGCCACGGCTCCGTGCGCTTCACGCTCTCAAAACCGCGCCGACCATGGCCACCAATTTCTTTCAGCAGCAGGATTCGGCACGGCGCAAGACCTTCCAGCTGGTGGTCTATTTCGTCCTCGCGATCCTGATTCTGATCGCCCTCGTGTACGGTCTGTTGGTGGCGCTCAGCATGTATGGCGCTCACGAGCCAGTGTCCTGGTGGCAACCTGACATGCTCCTGCTCGCGGCGCCGGCGGTGGGCATCCTGGTCGGTGGTGCCAGCGCGCTCAAGGTGACCCAGCTCGCTTCTGGCGGGCAGGCCGTCGCCTTGATGTTGGGCGGTAAGGAGGTGCCCGGCACGACCACCGACGCGCGGCAGAAGCGGCTGCTCAACGTCGTCGAGGAGATGGCCCTCGCTGCGGGAGTGCCGGTGCCCCCCGTATATGTTCTGCCGGAGACCGGCATCAATGCCTTCGCGGCCGGCTACGCCCCGGGCGATGCTGTGGTCGCCGTCTCCCAGGGCTGCCTCGACTACTTGACCCGTGACGAGCTGCAGGGCGTGGTGGCGCACGAGTTCAGCCATATCCTCAACGGCGACATGCGGCTCAACATCCGGCTGATCGGCCTGATCTTTGGGATCATGGCGTTGTCGATCATCGGCCGCAGCCTCATGTTCGCTTCCCGCGCACGCTCGTCGGGAAGACAGGATTCCCGCGGCGGCATGGTGCTACTAGGACTGGGCGTGTTTGTGCTGGGACTGGTGGGAGCGTTCTTCGGTCGGCTGATCATGGCAGCGGTGTCCCGGCAGCGCGAGTACCTGGCCGACGCTAGCGCCGTCCAATTCACGCGCAACCCCGACGGGATTGGCGGGGCGCTCAAGAAGATCGGCGGGCTGGCCGAGGGGTCGCGCATCGACACCCCCCGGGCCGCCGAGGCTGGTCACATGTTTTTCGCCAACGCTTTCGCCGGCGAGGGGCTCGCCGGACTGCTGGCCACCCACCCGCCCCTCGTCGAGCGCATCCGCCGGCTCCATCCCCAGTTCGACGGCCAGTTCCCGGAAGTGCGACCGGTCGATGTCGATCGGGAACAACTCGAGGGCACCCGCCCCAGCCGCGTCCCGCCGTTCGCCGGGGTTCCCACGTTACCGGGGCCGCCGCAGGTGCCGGTGCCGGTATTGGGCTTCGCCGCCGATGCGGCGTCCCGCGTCGGCCACATTGATCCACAAGTGATTGACTACGCCCACGAGCTGCACGACAGCATGCCCGAGGTGCTCCGGGTCGCCGCACAGGAGCCGTTCAGTGCTCGCGCCCTGGTCTATGCTCTTCTCATGGACCCGCGGGCGGACCTGCGGGAACTCCAGCTGACCCAGCTGAAAGCCGACGCTGAGCCCCAGGACTTCGCGGAAGCCTTGCGGCTGGTTGTCCCTGTCCAGGTACTGCCGGACACGCATCGGTTGCCGCTGCTGGACCTGACCTTGCCAGCCCTGCGGCAGATGTCGCCGCGCCAGCACCGGGCTTTCCGCGCCCAGGTCGAGATGCTAGTGATCGCCGACCAGCGGCTGAGCCTGTTCGAGTACACGCTCCGCTGTGTGCTGCATCGCCATCTCGACGCCCAGTTCCTGCCGCAGCGTCAGACGCGTCCAATGCACAGTTCGCCGCAAAAACTGGCGCAGCCGGTGGCGACGGTGTTAGCGCTGTTGGCCTGGGAAGGCCAGCCGGAACCCGACCAGGCCGCCCGGGCTTTCGATACCGGCATGCGCGGCTACATTGGCGGCGACCACACCCACCGCTTGCCGCCCCGCGAGAAATGCACCCTCGCCGGGTTCGACGCGGCCCTGCAAACGCTCGATCAATCCATCCCGGCCATCAAGCAGCGGATTGTCGCCGCCTGCGCGGGCTGCATCGTGGCGAACCAGCAGGTCACCGTCCGTGGAGCGGAGCTGCTCCGCGCCGTTTGCGACACGCTCGACTGCCCGCTACCGCCGCTCGTCGCGAGCGAATCGGAAAGACGATGAACGACATTGCATGCAGGGCTTTGTCGCGGCAAGGAACGCAGAACAACTGCGATCGCTATGCCGCGGGATCGAAGAACCGGGGGCTACACCCCCTGCTCCGGTTTTCTGATCGCGGATGACCCTGCCTGACCGGCGGCTGCGTCGGTGACCGACGCGGCCGTCGCGCTCGGCACGATGTGCAATTCACGGGTGCGCAACGGCAGCGAACATTGCGCGTCGGTCAGTGTTTGACGCACCCGGCGCGCGAGTTCCCAGCGCATGGTCCAGAACATGTCCGTGTTCGACCAGACGCGGATATTCAGCACCGCGGTGCTGTCGTCGAAGCGGATGACCATCACCTGCGGCGCGGGATCGTGGAGCGCACGCGGGTCGGCAGCGGCGAGCGTGCGCAGCGCCTCAATCGCGCGATCCACATCGTCACCGATCGAGATCTCCACTTCGAGATCGAGCCGGCGCATCGGATTACGGCTGAAGTTGCGGATCGAATTGCTCCACAACGCGCTGTTCGGGACGTATTCGCAGATGCCGTCGGGTTTGGTGAGACGCGTCGTGAACAGATTGACTTCGTCGACCGTGCCCGCGACACTGCCGGCTCCGCCCTCGATATACTCGCCGACCTTGAACGGCCGCAACACTAGCAGCATGATGCCGGCCGCGATGTTCTGCATCGTGCCTTGCAGCGCGAGACCGACCGCAAGACCGGCTGCGCCAAGCACGGCAATGATGCTGGCCGTCTGGATGCCTAACTGCGACAGCGCACCGACGATCGCGACAATGCGAATGCCCCACAGGCCGATGTCGCAGAGGATCGGTCGCAGCGTGGCGTCCATGCGTGACTGACGCGCAAGGAGCCGGCTCAGCGACATCGAAGCGCGGCGCGCGACCCACCATCCGATCACCAGTATGCCCGCAGCGGCGCCCAGATGAATCGAGAACGCGGTGAGCATATCCAGCAGGAAGGCCCATCTGCCCGGACTGATTTCGACGAGAAGATTCTCCATGTGTCTTGACGATCCCTATATTGGACAGCGGGTAGATTGCCGCGCGCGAGCATCGACGGTATATGTGGACGAACTCGACTGGCTTCCGGGAATTTAACCAGATAACTTCCGTTTTGGGCATTATCAGCGGTTAAAGCTGCGTGTTTTTTCTGAGCCTGTTATCCAGATCGCTTCTGTCGTAACGGCAGCCGCCCGAGCTAGCGGCTGCCTGCCCCGAGTTCCGTGAACGGCCCCGCCGGCGTGACTTTGAGGAGACGGAAACGATGTCCTCACGCCCCGTTCGACCTTCTCTGCAGGCGATTCGATAACCACTCAAGATACCCACAGAAGCTGGGCACAAGCCTGTGGACAACAGGCTTATGACTCGCTCAACTCATTGAGCGCATTGGTTTTCACTCGCATGCTTCCGATAAGTCGGCTGCGTCGCGGCCACGCGCATGTCGGACGAGCCGCCGTCGCCGCGGCGGCGCTCTCGCTCACCTACATCGTGCGCGGCGCGCTGCACGTACCGATTGAAGGATCGGTCGCGCTCTTTCTCGCTTGCGCGGCGCTGCACCTGTTCGCCACCACTTCGATGGGCATTTTCATGGCCATGCTCGCGCGCAGCATGCCGCAGTTCGTGCAGAACGTCATGCTCGCCGCGCCCACCACGCATTTCGTCGAGCTCGGCCAGGCCATACTCTTTCGTGGCGCGGGCATCGCCGTGGTCTGGCAAGCCTTCCGGTGGCTCGCGGCGATAAGAGGTCACGCAGCGCATGAATGAGCGCCTGCTACGCCGCGCCGAGGTCGAGCAGCGTATTGGCCTGACCGGATCGACGATCTATCTGAAGATCGCGCAAGGCAAGTTCCCCAAACCCATCAAGGTCGGCGTGGCGGCGGTGCGCTGGCGTGAAAGCGGGGTCAATCAATGGATCGCAGGACATCCACCCGACCCGCATCGCGCGGGTCTTTTTTTGCCTGCGCGCTGCGCTCGATCAGATCGCAGTCACACTTCCGATGTTTGTTAAATCACGTCAAGGTATTGATAGTGCATAGCATCCCCGTTGCAAATGTTTGCGTAGCCGGGTAAAAAATTGTCCGTTCGTAGCGCATACCTTATTAAAAATGAGGTCGTAACCATGCAGCGCTCATTTGACCATTCAAGGAAAAATTCAAGATGCCGATTCCTGCCCATATGTGGCTGAAAGATGATGGCGGCGCAGACATCAAAGGCTCGTCAACCGTTCAGGATCGCGAGGGAAGTATCGAAATTATCGGCTTCAGCCACGGCGTGAATTTGCCGGTCGATGCGGCCAACGGCAAAATCACCGGCGCGCGTGCGCACTCGCCGATTGCGTTCGAAAAGGAGTTCGATGCGGCGACGCCTTATCTTTACAAGGCCGTGGCGAAGGGGCAAACGCTGCAGTCCGCCGAGATCATGTGGTATCGCATCAACGATGCAGGCAAAGAGGAAGTCTATTTCGTGATCACGATCGAAGGTGTGAAAGTGTGTGGCATCAACCCCGGCATGGCTAATACCAGGCTGGCGCAGGCAACCGCACTCAATCACGTTGAAGCGGTCTCCATGATGTACGACCGCATCACGTGGCATTACCTTGATGGCAATATCAAATACACCGATTCGTGGAATGAGCGCGGATAAGGGGGCGTGACAATGGCCTATCAGGGTAAGTTTTGGTGAACAACGAGCAGTTTTCACCGCTCACAATTTTCGGTGTCGGCACGTTCGACGCGTATTCTGGAAACGATCAATACCGCAATCGCGGTGGCTGCACGGCTGTGCCAAGTAACGGTCCGATCCCTGCCGGAAAATACTGGATCGTAGACCGGCCCACTGGCGGTATCGGGTCTCAAGCTTGGGCTTCGATAAAGGACACAGTTAATTCAGCGATTGGGAGTGCGGTACCTCATCGCGAATGGTTCGCACTGTATCGGGATGATGGACTCATTGACGACGTGACATGGATTGATGGTGCCAAGCGCGGACAATTCCGGTTGCATCCGGCAGGCGGCGAAGGTATTTCACTCGGCTGTATTACGCTTCCGAGCCGCACGGATTTTCTGAGAATCCGTAACGCGCTGCTGCACACCATGACCATTCCTGCCGGCAATTCGGGGCTTCGCGCCTACGGAACAATTGAGGTCATCACGTATGGCAACACTTGTCCGTAGGCTGTTCAAGGTGGCGCTATTTGTCGGCCTGTTCTGCCTTTCCGTGCCCTACGTCCACACATACCCTATACCGATGCCGGAAAGGCAGGCGCTTGCGTGGTTACACGCTGCAAATCGGCTTGGCATTCGCGACCCGGATGATTTATACATCCCGGTCATGCTGCTGGCTGATCTGCTTGTGGCGACGCTTGCCTATGTGGTGATCATGAGGCTATGGCGGCACTGTCGCGGCAAAAGGCAACGTTGAGAAATAGCGAATGATGTCCGCACTTGTCCGTAGGCTGTTCGAGGTCGCGCTGTTCATCGGCCTGTTCTGCCTTTCCGTGCCGCATGTCCACACGTACCCCCGGCCAATGCCTGAAAGCCAGTCGGTGGTATGGTGGCGTGCTTCGCGCTGGCGTGGCATCCGCGATCCCGAAGATTTGTATTTCGTGGTCTGGGTGACTATTGATCTAATCGTGGCGACGCTTGCCTATGTGGTGATCATGAGGCTATGGCGGCGCTATCGCGGCAAAAAGCCACATTGAGAAATAGCGAGTGACGGCCGCACTTGTCCGTAGGCTTTTCAAGGTCGCGCTCTTTATCGGCCTATTCCTTCTATCCGCGCGCTACATTGGCCGGAATGGGCCGATGCCAGAGAGTGAGGCGCTTAGGTGGTTGAGCATCGCCAACGGCCTTGGCCTGCGTGAAGCCGATGATGTTTATGTCCCGGTGATGCTGACGGTTTGGTTGGTCGTCGCTGTAGTGGCTTATATCGCAATCATGAGGCTATGGCGGCGCTATCAACGCAAAAACTAACAGGGTCGATGAGCAGCGATCAGGCAGAATTCATTCCTGCGCGGTCCCGTCCAGTCCGGCGCGTGATGATCGCGTTGCGGGGGTTAACTGGTGGGTCAGAAAGTGCGCGTTTGCTCAGAGCCAGGCGGGACAAGGCTTTGCACGGCGCGCGCGAATTTGGTCTGGAAGGCGATCCCTTCGATGATCCCGGTGATATCCGCGATTCTGGTGGAACTCGTCCTGATCTCGCTCATCGTATCGACCAACGACGGTGCTCAGCGCAATTTTTCAAAGACCCAGCTCGCTCAGACCTGGGTGATCGTCGGGGCGGCGACCCAGCGGCGAATGGAACTTGCGATCGCTTGCCTTGATCGGCATGTCGTTGATACAGGCATACAGGTGGTGCATCAGACCATCAGGTCCAAACTCCCAGTTCTCGTTTCCGTAGGAGCGAAACCAATTACCAGCGTCTTCCGCAAGTCGAACCTTCTCGATTGCCGATTCAAGGGTGAACGGTGGGATGTGCGGGCGCACTTCAGCGTTTATGGACATCACAAACTCCCCTTATCCAGGCGGGATTGAGACAAAAATGGGCACTACTCAGCAGCGCAACCGCGCTACACGGTCGTCATCTCGAGAGAACTCAGTCTGAGAAATCGGTTGACGCCGACAGTGCCTTCCATGTTTCAGTTTCCGTAGCCACATAGGCGTTCTTTTCGGCTATCGCCTTCAGCGTGTCGGTTCCGAGCGGCAGACGCAGTGGCGGTCTCGGTACATCGACAAGCGTGACGAGGGCCTTCGCAAGCTTCTGCGGGTCGCCCGGCTGATTGTGATTCATTCCTTCAGCGAATCGACGCACGTTGCCCGACGTCTCGTCGTAGTCGTCGATGACCTCCTTGCCGACGACGAGCGACGACGCATCGAGGAAATCGGTACGGAAATAGCCGGGCTCAACGACGGTCGCGTGAATGCCGAGTGGCTTCAACTCCGCGTGGAGCGCTTCCGTAATGCCTTCGACGGCGAATTTCGTCGAGCAATACACCCCGAATCCCGCCGCCGAGCGATAGCCGCCGATCGAGGACACGTTGATCACATGGCCCGAGCGCTGTCCCCGCATCACTGGCAGCACCGCACGCGTGACATTGAGCAGTCCAAAAACGTTGGTGTCGTATATGCGACGCACGTCTGCGTCGGCCGATTCCTCTACGGCTGCGAGCAGTCCGAAGCCGGCGTTGTTGACCAACGCGTCGATCCTGCCAAACTTTGCCAAAGCTGCCTGCGCGGCTCTTTTGGCCTGCTCCTCGTCAGTTACGTCGAGCGCGACCGGCAACAGCGCAGATGATTCGCCGAGACGCTCAATGATCGCCCGAACGTTGCGTCCCGCCGCAACCACTGCATTTCCGTCCGCCAGGGCCGCTTGTGCGATCAGTGCGCCTAACCCGCGTGAGGCGCCCGTAACGAACCAGACGCGCTTGAACTCGTGCTTCGTAGCGTTGCTCATGATTTGCTCCCGTTTCGTGGTGAACGTGAAGAGAAGCATAGGGCGCGCGATTAACAGCTACTAGGCATCGAATGCTAGACTCATAATCAACCAATATTTGCGAATGGACTCAGCCATGAATGAGGTCCGGGCGATTTCGGTGTTCGTCCGCGCAGCAACGCTCGGCAGCTTCCGTCGGGCAGCTGCGGACCTGGGCATCTCGCCGCAGGCCGCGAGCCACGCGGTCATGCAGCTCGAAAAGTCGCTTGGCGTCCGGCTGTTTCATCGGACAACGCGAAAGTTGAGTCTGACCGAAGAGGGGCAAAGACTATTGCAAGGTGTCGAGCCAGCGCTCGCTATGTTGTCGTCCGCGATTGACGATGCTCGCCGTTCAGGGGAAGAAGTTGCGGGGCCCCTACGGCTAAGCGCTCCGACGGCGCTCGGGCGAACGGCACTGTGGCCATCGATCCTTGAGTTTGCGGCGCTATACCCTGACGTGCAGATCGATATTCGCTTCGACGATCATTTCACGGACCTCGTCAGCGATCGCGCCGACGTCGGCTTCCGCGGCGGGTCCCCGCCTTCCGAGGGGGCGATTGCCAGGCGACTGCTACCGATTCAGTTGATCGTATGCGCGTCGCCAGCCTATCTCGAACGGTACGGCACGCCGAAAACCGTGGACGAGCTCGATGCGCATCGTTGTTCTGGATACCGGCGTGCGAACACCGGCAAGCAGGCGCCGTGGGAATTTATGGTGGGCGGGGAGATTGTGTATCGGGAGATGGCTGCTTCGGTCTGTTCGAACGATATCGACGCTGAAACCGAAGCGGTACTGGCCGGCGTGGCAATTGGGCAGCCTGGAAGCTTCTCGGCCGTCTCACACATCCGGGCTGGACGGCTCGTGCCTTTGCTCACTCAGCATTTGACCCAGCGCGAGTCGATTTACGTCTACTACCGTCGTCGGACGGAACAACCGCTGCGCGTGAGAACCTTCATCGACTTCATCGTTGCGCGCCTCGCGGACAACAGTCAATTTTTCCTCACAGCAGAGGAGTTGGTTACTTCGACGAGCAGAAGCGGCCGCGCCAGGAGCAGACGAAGTGCCGCGTAGGGGTGTCTGTTGCGGCAAGCGTAGCCAGCCGTGGTAAATCACGCGCCAAACGCAAACAAGGCTTCGTAGCGGGACAAGGGCGTGGCGAACGAGCCGTTTGCGCCTGTACGTCAATGATCGTGTAACAATCCCTCCAACGACCGCGAGACGCCAGCGAGCGTCGAGCCGGCGGATGCGCACGTCAGCCCGGGAGCATCAAATGAAGCCCATACGTAATACCGACTCTGCTTCAGGAGAGTGGTACATCGACACTGCATGCATCAATTGCGGTGCATCTCGTCACGTCGCGCCTGGGCTGATTGTCGAGCGCAACGACAAGAGTGTCTTCGTTCGGCAGCCGGCCACACCGGAAGAGCAGCTTGATGCCTGGCGTGCGGTGCTCGTCTGCCCTACGGCGTCGGTACGCAGCGAAACGAAACAGCCTCGTCCTAACGCAGCGATCTTTCCGCAGCAGATCACCTCGGATGTGTGGCGCTGTGGATTCAACTCACGGTCGTCGTTTGGCGCACATTCTTATTTTGCCGCGCGTCCGGAAGGCAATCTGCTCATCGACTCTCCGCGCTATGCGGCGGAACTCGTGAAATGGTTTGACGGCGCTGGCGGTATTGCGCACATTCTGCTGTCGCATCGTGACGACGTCGCAGACGCGGACAAATACGCGCGTCAATTCGGCGCGCGCGTCTGGATTCACCGCGAGGACGTGTCGGCCGCCCCATACGCGACGGATCTGCTCGACGACGGTTCAGCACTGAACATTGCGGCCGGCGTGCGCGCGATCCCTGTACCCGGGCACACTCGGGGTAGCGTCGTGTACCAGCTCGATGATCGCGTGCTGTTCTCGGGGGATTCGCTTGCCTGGAGCCCACGCCAGCAGGACCTCGTCGCGTTCAGGGACGCGTGCTGGTACTCGTGGACAGCGCTCACCGAATCGCTCGGCAAGTTGGCCGCGTATCGCTTCGAATGGCTGCTTCCTGGTCACGGTTGGCACGCGCATTTGCAGGCTGCGGAAATGAATGCCCGCTTGCTCGCATTGGTTGCACGCATGCGAAAGGACTGAATTCGCTGTTTTTCGCTAAAACGCGTCGTCCTTGCCCCTGTGGAAACGCTTGAACTCGAACCGCACGTGCCAAACAATCGCCTCGACCAGGATCGACGAAGTCGTCAACGATCTGGAGCGCGGGGTCGAATGACTCTTCCTGGGTCGCTTGCCGCCTCCAGAGTCCGCAAGAGCCGGGCTCTATAGCCGCTCGATCAGGCGTCGGTCTCCCTGCTCGCAGTATTCATGACACGCCGCACGTGCCGCGTTCGCTGCGCCATGCACGAAAAGCGGCGCATCCGCGCGTCGGGACATCGACACCACGATGGACGGCGGCGAGGGCTGCAGCGGCAGTTCGACCACCTCGCCTCGCGCGATCAGATCATCGACGAACAGACGCGGAATTGCCGCCACGCCGAAGCCATCGCGCACGAGTTGCACGATCACCGAAATCGATGGCGAACCCGTAATGCGCGTATCCGCGAGCGGCACGCCGTTGGCGAGTGCGAGCTTGCTGACGATGTCCTCCAGCGCGCGATGAGGCGCCGTCCCGCGCCCGAATGTGAGGATCGGATGACGCAGCACGCGTTTCGCGAGTCCGCTGCGCGAAGGCGGTAGCAGCCCCGCGCGCGCGATCCAGTGCACCGGATAGTTCGCGAGCGCATCGCAGACGATCGATTCCTCGTCGCTGCCTTCCACGCGAACGATGAGATCGAGTTCGCCCGCCATCAGACGCCGCTGCAGCACCACGCTCACGTCCACCGCAAGCTCCACTTCGAGCTGCGGATAGTCCTTCGAGAGCCGCCGCAGATAGTCGGCAAGCCAGCTATGCACGACCGTCTCGATCACGCCGAGTCGCAACTTGCCGCGCATCGCGCCTTCATTTGACGCGGCGGCCTGCAACTGGCGCGTCGCCTCGACCACGGCCTTCGCGTAGCCGAGCAGATATTCGCCGTTCGGCGTGAGCCGAAATTCCCGGCTCTCGCGATCGACGAGCACGGTATGCAATTCGTCTTCCAGTGCCTTCAGGCGCTGCGAGATCGCCGCCGGCGTGGCGTGAAGCGCGGTCGCCGTAGTGCGGAAACTGCGCAGCTTGGCAAGCGTGACGAAGGTTTCGAGGAAGCGCGTATTCATCAGTCAAAGGTGGGCAGTGCAATGGAAGCAAACCGCTCCAAAAATCTCAACGTGACTCGGGAAAACCCGCGATTCCGTTAAGAAATTCTATTCACCTGGCGCAAAGAAAACTAGCTGGCGTCAAATTTTCTTCTTTTCTATGCTTCGCCTGACGGTAGGCAAGGCGCATCGCCCACCGCAGACAATCCGATGCAACCGCCAGAGCACGCTAACACCATGACTCCATCCGAATTCCGCCAGGCCGTCCGTCACCGCGACTTCCGTGGCCCGACGGCCGGCCATTGCGGCGACTACGCGCAAGCCAATCTCGCGATCCTGCCCGCTGCGCACGCGCACGATTTCCTGCGCTTTTGCCATGCGAATCCGAAGCCATGTCCGCTGCTCGGCGTGGGCGAGCCTGGCGAGTTCCGCGTGCCGATGCTCGGGCGCGACATCGACATCCGCACCGACGTGCCCGCGTACAACGTATATCGCGACGGCAACCTGAGCGAGCGCGTCGAATCGATCGAAGCGCTCTGGCAGGACGATTTCGTCGTATTTGCAATTGGCTGTTCGTTCTCGTTCGAGCACATGCTCGCGAAGGAAGGCATCGGCCTGCGCCACGTCGAAGAAGGCCGCAACGTGCCGATGTACCGCACCAGCATCGCCAACCAGCGAGCGGGCGTGTTCGGCGGCGAACTCGTCGTGTCGATGCGGCCGCTGCGCGGCGCCGACGCGATCCGTGCCGTGCAGATCACGAGCCGCTTTCCGGGCGTGCATGGCGCGCCCGTACATATTGGCGATCCAGCGGAACTCGGCATCGTCGATCTCGCGCGCCCCGAGTTCGGCGACCCGGTGACGATCCGCGCGGGCGAACTGCCTGTCTACTGGGCTTGCGGCGTGACGCCGCAAACGGCACTGATGGCCGCAAAGCTGCCGCTCGCGGTTGCGCACGCGCCGGGCCACATGCTGATGACGGATATCACTAACGCGTCGCTGGCTATTTTCTGACCGTCCCGGCGGCGCGCCGCGCCGTCGTGCAACAAGCGATTCACAGCACCTTGAAGCCATCGGGCCGCGCGGCCCGGAGGGAATGACGCATCCCTACGTTGGTGCGTGGCTTCGATCGTTTCCCATGCGTCTATCCATAGGAGCAGCAGATGGACAGCAAGACACTCACGGCGAGCGTCGACGATGCCGCCGACATGAAGTCAGGAACGGGAAGCCCGCAGCTTTCCTGGTATGCCGAAGCCGGTCCGCACGCGCGTCGCGCGTTCTGGAGTTGCAAGGTCGGCTACATGCTCGACGGCATGGACACGCAGATGCTTTCCTTCGTCATCCCGACGCTCGTCGCTACCTGGGGCATCTCGCTCGCGGACGCCGGCTTCATCGGCACGTTGACGCTGCTGTCCTCTGCGCTCGGCGGCTGGATTGCCGGCATTCTTTCCGATCGCATCGGCCGTGTGCGCACGTTGCAGCTCACCGTCTTGTGGTTCGCCGTGTTCACCGGCCTATGCGGCCTCGCGCAGAACTACGGCCAGTTGCTCGCGGCTCGCGCGTTGATGGGCTTCGGCTTCGGCGGCGAGTGGACGGCGGGCGCGGTGCTGATCGGCGAGGTGATCCGCGCGCGCGACCGCGGCAAGGCGGTCGGTCTCGTGCAGTCGGGCTGGGCGCTCGGCTGGGGCATGGCGGCCCTGCTCTACGCGGTGCTGTTCTCCGTGATGGCGCCTGAAATCGCGTGGCGCGCATTGTTCCTGATCGGACTCGTGCCTGCCCTGCTCGTGCTCGCGATCCGCCGCTATGTGAAGGAACCTGAAGTATTCGAACAGGCCAGGGTTCAGCAGTACGACACTCAGGACACGCCGCGCTTCACTGAGATCTTCTCTCCCAAGCTGCTTTCGACGACATTGCGCGCCGCACTGCTTACGACGGGCGCACAGGGCGGCTACTACGCGATCACGACGTGGCTGCCGACTTTCCTCAAGACCGAACGTCATCTCACGGTGATGGGCACGGGCGGCTATCTGGCGACGATCATCGCGGGCTCGTACGCGGGCTATCTGTGCAGCGCGTGGCTCACGGACCGCATCGGCCGCAAGCCGAACTTCATTTTGTTCGCGCTGGGCTCGATGGCGATTGCCTTCGCGTATACCTCGTTGCCGCTCACGAATGCATCGATGCTGTGGCTCGGCTTTCCGCTCGGCTTTTTCGCGTCGGGCATTTTTTCCGGCATGGGCGCGTTTCTCACCGAACTGTTTCCGACCCGTGTGCGCGGCTCGGGCCAGGGGTTTTGCTACAACGTCGGCCGCGCGATCGGGGCGCTGTTTCCGGTGCTGATCGGCGTGCTGTCGAGCCGCTTCGGCCTGGGCACGAGCATCGGGATTTTCGCCGTGGCCGCGTATGGCGTTCTGATCATCGCCGCGCTTACGCTGCCCGAGACGCGCGGTCGCGAACTCGAATCGGCCTGATTTTCACCTTGCGCACACCACTACCACTTTCGCATCACGACCACGACACCATGAAGCACGATCACGCCTCCGATGATTGCACGCCGTCCCGCTGGCAGTTCTGGATCGACCGCGGCGGCACGTTCACCGATATCGTCGCGCGCCGCCCGGATGGCACGCTCACCACGCACAAGCTGCTTTCCGAACACCCGGAGCAGTATCGCGATGCGGCTGTCGCCGGGATTCGCCATGTGCTTGGCCTGCGAGCCGGAGAACCCATTACGTCGCGCGACGTCGAGATGGTCAAAATGGGCACGACGGTCGCGACCAACGCGCTGCTCGAACGCAAGGGCGAGCCGGTAGCGCTCGTCACCACGCGAGGCTTGCGCGATGTGTTGCGGATCGCGTATCAGAACCGCCCCCGCCTGTTCGATCTCGACATCGCGTTGCCGGAAGCGCTCTATGAGAGCGTGGTGGAAATCGACGAACGCGTGAGCGCGCAAGGCGAAGTGGTCGCGACGCTCGATCACGCGGCAGCGGAGCGCGCACTGCGCGAGGTCTACCACAGGGGCATCCGCGCACTCGCAATCGTGCTGATCCACGGTTATCGCCACACGTCGCATGAAAGCGAGCTTGCGGATCTGGCGCGCCGAATCGGCTTCACGCAGATCTCGGTGTCCCACGAAGTCTCGCCGCTGATGAAGATGGTCTCGCGCGGCGATACGACCGTGGTGGATGCCTATCTGTCGCCCATCCTGCGCCGATATGTGGATCAGGTCGCCAGCGAAATGCCGGGCGTGAACCTGCAGTTCATGCAAAGCAGCGGCGGACTGACACGCGCCGATGTATTTCAGGGCAAAGATGCGATTCTCTCCGGCCCGGCGGGCGGTATCGTCGGCATGGTGCGCGCGGCACAGGCAGCGGGCTTCGAGCGCGTGATCGGCTTCGACATGGGCGGCACGTCGACGGACGTCTCGCACTTCAACGGCGAGTTCGAGCGCGTATTCGAAACGCAGGTGGCAGGCGTGCGGATGCGCGCGCCGATGATGAGCATCCATACCGTGGCGGCAGGTGGCGGCTCGGTGCTCGGCTTCGACGGCGCCCGGCTGCGTGTCGGCCCCGACTCGGCGGGCGCCAATCCGGGTCCGGCGGCGTACCGGCGCGGCGGCCCGCTCGCGGTCACCGACTGCAACGTGATGCTCGGCAAGATTCAGCCCGACTATTTCCCGCGCGTCTTCGGTCCGAACGCGAACGAGTCGCTCGATCGCGAGGTCGTCGCTGAACGCTTTCGGGCACTCGCCGATGAAATCTTCGCGGCTACGGGTCAGCGTCGCACACCGGAAGAGCTCGCCGAAGGTTTCCTGGAGATCGCCATTGGCAGCATGGCTAACGCGATCAAGAAAATTTCAGTGCAACGCGGCCACGACGTCTCGCAGTATGTGCTGACGACTTTCGGCGGCGCGGGCGGCCAGCATGCGTGCGGTGTGGCCGACGCGCTCGGCATGACGCGGGTGTTCGCGCATCCGCTTGCCGGTGTGCTCTCCGCTTACGGCATGGGCCTCGCGGATCAGACGGCGATGCGCGAGCGAGCGCTCGAAATCTCGCTCGACGACTCATCGCTTGCGACGCTGGAAGCCGCGCTCGATGCGCTCGCGGCCGATGCAACCGGCGCACTGCTCGAACAGGGCGTGGACGCCGCGCGTATCACGACTGAGCGACGTGTCCATCTGCGCTATCAGAGCACCGATTCATCGCTCGCAGTGCCAGCGGGCAGCGTCGATGCGATGTGCGCCGCTTTCGAAGCCGCGTATCGTCAACGCTATGCGTTCCTGATGGCAGATACGCCGCTCATCGCGGAACTCGCTTGCGTCGAAGCGATCGGCCATGCCGACGCGCCAGTCGATGCCGGCAGCCTGCCGCAGCGCGCGGCAGGCGACGCGCCCCATGCGCAGTCGGTTGTGCGCATGTATTCGAGCGGTAGCTGGCACGACGCATCGCTCTACCAGCGCGAAACGCTGTGCGCAGGCGACACGCTCGACGGCCCGGCGATCATCGCCGAAAAGAACGGCACAACCGTGGTCGAGCCGGGATGGCAGGCGGTGCTGACCGTTCAAGGCAACGTGGTGATGACCCGCGTGCAACCGCTGCCCACGCGCCGCTCGATCGGCACCGAGGCCGACCCCGTGCGCCTCGAAATATTCAACAATCTGTTCATGTCGATTGCCGAGCAGATGGGATTGCGTCTGCAAAACACGGCGTATTCGGTGAACATCAAGGAGCGCCTCGACTTCTCGTGCGCGATCTTCGATGCTGCGGGCAATCTGATTGCGAACGCGCCGCACATGCCCGTGCATCTGGGATCGATGGGCGAGAGCATCAAGACCGTCATCGAGCGAAATCGCGGCGCGATGCGCGACGGCGATGTGTTCATGCTCAACGACCCGTATCACGGCGGCACACATTTGCCCGACGTGACCGTCATCACGCCCGTGTTCGCGGACGGTTCGGCCGAGCCGCTCTTCTACGTCGGCTCGCGCGGCCACCATGCGGATATCGGCGGAATCACACCCGGTTCGATGCCGGCCGCTTCGTCGCATATCGAAGAAGAAGGCGTATTGGTCGATAACTGGCAGCTTGTTTCAGCGGGCGTGCTGCGCGACGCCGAAACACGCGCGCTGCTCGCATCGGGCCGCTATCCGGCACGCAACGTCGCACAGAACATGGCCGATCTGCGCGCGCAGATCGCAGCGAACCAGAAGGGCGTGGACGAGCTGCGCCGCATGGTCGCGCAATTCGGCCGCGACGTGGTGCTCGCCTTCATGCAGCACGTGCAGGACAATGCCGAAGAAGCGGTGCGCCGCGTGATCGGCGCCCTCAAGGACGGCGCGTACCGTTACGAACTCGATAACGGCGCGGTGATCGACGTCGCGATTCGCGTCGATGCTGCGACGCGCAGTGCGACCGTGGACTTCAGCGGAACGTCCGTGCAACTGCCGAACAACTTCAACGCGCCGAAGGCGGTCTGCATGGCAGCCGTGCTGTACGTGTTCCGCACGCTCGTCGGCGACGACATCCCGCTCAACGCGGGTTGCCTGAAGCCCCTCTCGGTGATCGTCCCGGACCGCTCGATGCTCAATCCGGTTTATCCGGCAGCGGTGGTCTCGGGCAACGTGGAGACATCGTCCGCGATTACGAATGCGCTCTATGGTGCGCTGGGCATCGTCGCGTCCAGTCAGGGCACGATGAACAACTTCACGTTCGGCGACGCGCGCTACCAGTACTACGAGACGATCGCAGGCGGCAGCGGCGCGGGCGATGGCTTCTGCGGCGTCGACGCGGTACAGACGCACATGACCAACTCGCGCCTGACCGATCCCGAAGTGCTCGAATGGCGCTATCCCGTGCGGCTCGAGTCGCACCTGATCCGCGCGGAGTCGGGCGGCGCGGGACGCTGGCGCGGCGGTAACGGCGCGATCCGGCGCATCCGCTTTCTCGCGCCGATGACCGCGTCGATTCTCTCGAACAACCGCATTCACGCGCCTTTCGGCGCGGCAGGTGGACGCGCGGGAAGGCGAGGCAGCAATCGCGTCGAGCGCGCGGACGGCGAGATCGTCGCATTGGACCATATCGCCAGCGTCGAGATGGCCGCGGGCGACGTGTTCGTGGTGGAAACGCCGGGTGGCGGGGGTTTCGGGGAAGCGTAATGCTTCATGGACTGCGGATGTTCAATGCCAGACAGCGGCGTCGGCTCGCGTCTCACTCGAACCGGCGCCATATTTTTACGCCATCACGCGTCGACGATCACTTCGAAACCGCCATAGATTAGCCGCTGACCGTCAAAAGGCATTGGATCTTTTCCCGGTTGCAGCCGTTGGTCGGCCATCACCGCTTTCATCCCTTCGTCTCGCGACTGACGCGACGGCCAGACAACCCAGGAGAACACCACCGTCTCATCATCCTTGCGCTTGATCGCCATTGGGAACGACGTCACCTTGCCCTCTGGCACGTCATCTCCCCAGCACTCGACCACCTTCAACGCGCCGTACTCCTTGAAGACGGCCGCCGCTCTTTCGGCGAACTGCCTGTAAATTTCGCGGTTGGCCGTAGGTACGGGGACAACAAATCCATCGATGTAATTCATTTGCAATCTCCTTGTTTGCACACGCACAGTAGGTGCCGGTTGGCAGCGCATCGCAACACGGCCGCCCATACGCACGACGAGCGGGGAGTCAACAAATCGACAATAGTCGCGTCCCTTTGCTCTGATAGCCTGCGGCTCTATCTGAATGCGCTGCCCGATTCTGGCGAAGCAACGAAATGCCCCGGCGTCACGCCGACCGCGCGCCGAAAGTGTCGGCCAAGGTGACTTTGATCGAAAAATCCGACTTCGGCAGCGACCTCACAGGGCGGGACGCCGTCACGCAATAGCCGTTTAGCGTGCTGGATTCGCACCAGACACACATAGCGATGAGGCGAAATACCCACCTCTTTGCGAAACAGGGTGGCGAAGCGCGAAACACTCAACCCGGCGGTGCCGGCGAGCGTCGCGAGGCTGACGGGCTGCGCGAACGAACTCTCGATAAAAGCCACGGCCCGCCTGATCGCGCGCGACATCGCCACGGTCCTGTCGCCTGCGCAGTCGTAGAAGACTCCGGTCATGTTCTATCCCCTCGCGCTACGTTTTCGTAGCGGCATCAGACCCGCACCGTGCCGGACTGCGCGAGCACGCTCGCCGTAGCAGCACCGTCGGGCGGCCCGCTCTGGTACCGCTCCAGTTCCGCTTCGCTGCGATGGCACAGCACCTGCGCGCCGCTCGCGAGCGTGCGCACGCTCGGCGACGTGCGATTGCAGACACCGTCGATGCGCATCGGGCATCGCGCGAGAAATGTGCAAAGCTCCGGCTCATGAGTCGACTCACCGATCGGCGGCAACGTCTGATGACAACGCTCGCCCGCTTCTTCGAGCCAGCCGGCGCGAAGCTCCGGCGCCGACGACACGAGCAGATGCGAATACGGATGATACGGCGGCGCCGACAACGCGTCGCGGTTGCCCGTCTCGACGCGGTGCCCCGCGTACAGCACGACGATGTCGTCGCTGATCGCACGCACCTTGGCGATGTCATGCGTGATAAACAGATATGACACGCCGAGCTTCTTTTGCAGATCGCGCAGCAGCTCGAGAATGGCAGCGCCGACCACCGTATCGAGCGCGGACGTGACTTCGTCGCACAGGATCAACTTGGGTTCGGCGGCCAGCGCCCGCGCGAGATTCACGCGCTGTTTCTGCCCGCCCGACAGCTCTCCGGTGCGCCGCTGCGCCAGCTCGGCAGGCAGGCGCACCAGGCCGAGCAGTTCGGCGACGCGGCGCCGCGCGGCCTCGCCCTTCATGCCGTGATAGAACTTCAGCGGACGCGCCAGCGTGCGCTCGACGGTGTGCGTCGGATTCAGCGCGGTGTCGGCGTTCTGGAACACGATCTGGATACAGCGAAACTGTTCGCGGCTGCGGCGGCTGAGGTTGGCGGCGAGCGGCTCACCGTCGAGCAGCAGATTGCCGCGCGCCATCGGCACGAGCCCGGCGATCACCTTCGCGAGCGTCGTCTTGCCCGAACCGGATTCGCCGATCACGCCTACCGTCTGACCACGATCGATCACGAGGTCCACGTCGCGCAGAATGACCTTGTGCGGCCAGCCCTTCGCGTCGGTGCGGCCGTAGCCGGCCGTCAGACCGCGCAGTTCGAGCAGCGGCGTGTTCGGCTGGGCTGCGTCGGGAGCCGCCGAGGTGCAGGCAGCCGGGGCGACGGGCGTCACGGCAGCAATCAGGCTTTGCGTGTACGGGTGCGCCGGCGCATGCAGAATCTGTTCAGTGCGGCCCGTTTCGCGGATTTCACCATTGCTTAGCACGACGATGCGATCCGCCATCTGCGCGACCACCGCCAGATCGTGCGATACGTAGACGGCCGTCATTCCGCATTGGCGGATCACGCTGCGAAACGCTTGCAGCACGTCGATCTGCGTGGTGACGTCGAGCGCCGTGGTCGGTTCATCGAGGATCACGAGTTCGGGGTCGGTGATCAGCGCCATCGCCGCCATCAGCCGCTGCAACTGGCCGCCCGACACCTGGTGCGGGTAGCGCCGGCCGATCGTCTCCGGCTCCGGCAGCGCGAGCGCGCGGAACAGTTCGACCGCTTTGGCCCGCGCGGCGCGCTTGCTGAGCGTGCCGTGAATCAGCGCGCTTTCGATCACCTGGTCCATGAGCGGGCGCGCCGGGTTGAACGCAGCGGCCGCGCTTTGCGCGATGTAGGCAACCTTGCGGCCACGCAATCCCGCGAGCGCTTTCGGCGAGAGCCCGAGCACGTCGGTGTCGCCCACCCGGATCGCGCCGCCCGCGATGCGGCAGCCGCTGCGTGCATGGCCCATCAGCGACAGTGCGATCGTGGTCTTGCCCGAGCCCGACTCGCCGATCAATGCGAGCACCTCGCCGCGCGCAATCTCGAAGTCGATGTCATGCACGATCGTCGTATCCGGCTCGCCGGGCCGGCTTCCCACCACGCGCAGCCCCCGTACCTCGACCAGATTCGACGGGGGTAGCGGCGCGGTCCTCGAGATGGCCTCAAAGGCCGCGTGAGCACGTCTGAAAAAGGGTGCCTTCATCAGTGGCCTCCATCGGCATCAGGCATGCCCTTGCGGCGGCCATGATGCGGCAGTCCGTCGATCAGCAGGTTCACGCCGACCGTGAGGATCGCGATTGCGATCGCGGGCAGGATCACGACCGGCACGCCTTCACCGAGGCCGGCGATGTTCTCGCGTACCAGCGAACCGAGATCGGCATACGGCGGCTGCACGCCGAGACCGAGAAAGCTCAGGCTGCTCAATAGCAGCACGACGAAAGTGAAGCGCAGTCCGGTGTCGGCGAGGATCGGATGAATCATGTTCGGCAGCATCTCGAAGCACGCGATGTAGAGCGCGCTTTCGCCGCGCGCCCGCGCGACCTGCACGTATTCGAGCGTGCCGATATTGACCGCCAGCGAGCGGGCGATCCGGTACGAGCCCGGCATGTAGCTGATCGCCGCGGTCACGATCAGCAACGGCAGTGACGAGCCGAACGCGGCGACGATCATCAGCGCGAACATCTTCGACGGGATCGACGTCACCGCATCGAGCAGCCGGCTCATGGTTTCGTCGATCCGGCGGCCGGCCACGGCCGCCAGCAGTCCCAGCATGGTCCCCGTGAGCGCCGCGAGCAGCGCCGCCGCCAGCGCGAGCACGACCGTCAGGCGCATCCCGTAGATGATGCGGGTCAACATGTCGCGACCCAGGTAGTCGGAGCCGAACGGCAGCTTCGCGCTGAAGCCCGCGAATACGTCAGGCGTGAGGATCGCGCCGATCGAATGCGGCGCGAGCCACGGTGCGAACGCCGCGACGAACAACGCGCAACCGACCATCGCCAGGCCGATCCAGCCGCCGGTCGACAGGTTCATGCGTTGCGCGAGGCTGCGGCGGCGCACCGGTCGAGGCGCCGGGCCTCCGCCGCCGCCCCAGGACCGCGCGGGATCGGCGCCCTCCGGCATCATGCTGCTGCGTTGCACCGGTTCGAGCGCGCCGAGCCGGTGAGTCGCATCGGAAGAAGGTCGAAGAATCGTCATGTCCGCAGCCTCGGGTTCGAGATGATGGCGCACAGGTCGGCTAGCAGCACGAGCAGCAGATAGCCGAGGCAGAACAGCAGCGTGCAGGCCTGTACGAGCGGGAAGTCGCGGTTGCTGACCGCGTCGACCATCAGGCTGGCGAGGCCCGGGTAGTTGAAGATGGTCTCGACGACGATCACGCCGCCAAGCAGATAAGACAGGCTCAGCGCGATTGCATTGGCGATCGGGCCGATCGCATTCGGCAGTGCGTGGCGCAGTACCACGCGGGCGGGGCTCGCGCCCTTGAGCATCGCCATTTCCACATACGAAGAACTGAGTTGCTCGATCACCGCGGCGCGTGTCATGCGGGCCATCTGCGCGATCACGACCGCGCACAGCGTGACGACCGGCATCGCATACGCGCGCAGAAAGTCGTGCAGGCTCTCGATCTCACCGCTGTACGACAGCGCCGACAGCCAGTGCAGCTTGACGGCCAGCACCAGCACCGCCAGCGTCGCGATCAGGAACTCGGGCGTGGCGACCAGCGACAGCGTACCGAGGCTCACGATCCGATCGATCAGCGAGTCGCGCTTGACTGCCGCGAGAATGCCCGCCGACACCGCGATCGGCACCGACACCCCGGTGGTGATCGCCGCGAGGGTCAGCGACTTCGGCAGGCGCCCTTCGATCATCTCGGACACCGGCAGATTGCTCGACAGCGACACGCCAAAGTTCGCGTGCAGCAGACCGACGAGCCAATGGAAGTACCGCAGGTATGCCGGCTGGTCGAGGCCGAACTGCAGCCGCAGCGCCGCGACCGTATCCGCCGTCGCCGACTGGCCGAGTGCGGCCTGCGCGGCATCGCCCGGCAACAGGTTGGTGATCACGAAGATGATGATCGAGACAATCAGCAGCGTCAGCGCAGTGACGGCGACGCGCCGGCCGATCAACTGGGCGATATTCCCGTTCATGGGCATGAGCTCCTCGGTTAGGCTGCGCGACACGGCGAGTCATACATGAGCCGTGCCGCTCGGGTGCGCCGCGGCTGCCTGCCGCGAGCGGCGCGGCGGGGGCCACCCGCCGCGTCCGGGCGCTTCAGCGGGTCAGGCGTTCCACCACACGTACTCGGCGAAGTTGAAGCCCATCATCGCGCCGGTAGGCACGGGCTGGAGCCCTTGCAAGTGCTTGTCGTTCGCATCGAGCAGGCTCAGGAAGGTCGGGATGCCAATGCCGCCCTGCTCCGATACCAGCACCTGCATGTCGCCGTACATCTGCTTGCGTTTCGCATCGTCGGTTTCCGAGCGGGCCGCGGCCAGCAACTGGTCGAACTTCGGGTTGTTCCAGCCCGACTCGTTCCACGGGGCGTCCGACTTGAAGAACTGCGTGAACAGCACATCGGCGCTCGAGCGCGGATTGACGTTGCCGAACCCGAGCGGATGCTTCATCCAGTGCGTCGACCAGTAACCATCCGCCGGCACGCGGTTGATCTCCAGGTTCACGCCGATCTTCGCGGCGGACTGCTGCAGCAGCACACCCATCTCGATCGAGCCGTTCGCGTCGGTCGTCGCATAGATCGGCGGCAGCGCCGTACCGATTGCTCCGGCTTTCTGGAAGTGGAACTTCGCCTTGTCCGGATCGTGCGGGCGCTGCGGCAGCGACGCATTGAAGTAGCGGTGTCCGGGCGGAATCGGTTGATCGTTGCCGATCACCGCATAACCGCGAAACACCGCCGAGCGGATCTGCTCACGGTCGAACAGATACTTCATGCCCTGCACGAAATCGGGGTTGCCCGTCAGCGGGTTGTCGCGGCGCATGATCAGATCGGTATAGAGGCCCGACTTGGTCTCGCGCACCTCGTAGCCCGGCGTCGCGGCAATGCGCTGCGTCGCGCGCGGATCGACGGAATTGATCAGGTGAACATCGCCGGACAGCAGCGCATTCACCCGTGCCGAGTTATCGCCGATACCGATCAGCTCGATCTGGTCGAGGTAAGGGCCGCCGCCGGTCTTCCAGAAACTGTCGTTACGGATGCCGACGGTCGAAACGCCGGGCTTGAACGTCTTCAGCTTGTACGGGCCGGTGCCGACGGCCGTCGTGAAGTCCGCCGTGCCGTCCTTGATGATCACGAATTGCGGCGTGGCGAGAATCACCGGCAGGTCCGCGTTGGCGGACGCGAGCGTCAGCGTGACTTCGTTGGGACCGGTCTGCTTCGCCTCCACGAACTGATCGGCCAGCGTCTTCACCTTCGACGCCGTTGCCGGATTCTTGTGACGCATCAGCGAGTAGACGACATCGGCGGGCGCGAGTGGCTTGCCGTCGTGGAACGTGACGCCTTTGCGCAGTTTGATCACCCACACTTTCGCGTCGCTGGTGTCGATCGATTCGGCGAGATTCATCCTCGGCGTCAGCGACGAATCGAGCTGCGTCAGGCTGCTATAGAACATGAAGAAGCGGATGTAATCGGAGCCTGCCGAACCCTTGGCCGGGTCGAGCGTATCCGCGGTCGAGGATGCGTCGTAGGCCACCCGGATCTTGCCGCCTTTCTTCGGCGTGGGTGCCGCGAATGCCGGGCGAGCCCCCGCCAGCAGACCTCCCGCGCCGGTGGCAAGGATGCCGCCGGCGGCCAGCAAACGCATCATGTCACGGCGGCTGAAGCCGCCCGTTTTGATTGGGTCGTCGTACATGCAACTGCTCCTCACTCGGGATTGAACGCGGGGTATCCAGCATTGGTGTTCGACGGCGCTCCGCGTGCTGGTCGCGGCGCGGTGGCATTGCATGAATCGATTTAAGCACTGCAAAAAATGGCGTTGATCGCGTATCGGTGGATTCGACCATTCGAAAACATGGTTTTGAGTGGTCAAAACAGCATGATTTGCCGCTCCTGGCGTTGACCCTGATGTTCTGGACAGGACGCCCCCCACGATGAGAAGTTCGTACTAGTCAATCACCGGGCAACGTGCAACAGTCGCGGCACGGCCGACTATTCACGGAGCGCCCCGTGTCCGATCCAACGCCTCACGCACGTTTCACCTACAGACGCCTGACAGCCGACGACATCCCTGCCGCTCAACGCCTGTCCGCCGCGATCGGCTGGCCGCATCGCCGTGAAGATTGGCGGTTCTCGGCGCGCACCGGGATCGGCTTCGTCGCCGAGACGGCGGGCGCGCTGGTCGGCACCGTGGTGTGCTGGAAGTTCGGCGCGGATCAGGCGACGCTGGGCATGCTGATCGTCGCGCCGGAGCATCGCGGCGTGGGTATCGGCCGCACGTTGCTCGCGCACGCGCTCGACGAGCTTGGCAAGCGTGACATCACGCTCTATGCGACCGAGGCTGGCCTGCCGTTGTGCGACGCGCTCGGCTTCGAGCGCTGCGGCGCGCTCGACCAGATGCAGGGTGCGGCGTTCCGGCCGCCGCTCGTTGCACTGCCCGCCAACGAGCGGCTGCGCCCGCTCGGGGCGAGCGACACGCAGCAACTCGTCGCGCTCGAATCACGCGCTAGCGGCCTCGATCGCAGCCACGTACTGCCGCCGCTGCTCGATCTGGCCGACGGTATCGCGCTCGATCGCGACGGTGAACTACTCGGCTTCTCGCTGTTCCGCCGCTTCGGACGCGGCTTCGTGATCGGCCCCGTCGTCGCCAGCGCGTTTCCCGACGCCGTGCGGGCCAAGGCGCTGATCAGCCATTGGCTCGCGCTGAACGAAGGCGCGCTGTTGCGCATCGACGTGCCGCACGGGCACGGCCTGCGCGAGTGGCTAACCGGCCTCGGTCTCGCACGCTCGGAGACGGTCGTGAAGATGCGCCGGCTTGCATCCGCGCCAGCCGATGGCGAGTCGAGCCGCGCCGACCCGGGGCTGCATCAGTATGCGGTGATCGCGCAGTCGCTCACCTGAGCCAGGTGAAGCCACGCTGAACCGGAACCCGCTGCACCGCGGCGCCTCTCTCTTCCACACGCAAACACGGTCGCTCATGCACGGCAGCGTTGGGGTTCGCCCTGCTATTAAGCACGCCCAGCAGAAAATGCTGTCTGCGGGGTGAAAAACGCTGCGTCGACGCTCTTTAGGCTTTTTTTTGGCTGAACGGCACGCATACGGCTGTCGCTACTATCGAGGGGTGACTCTTACCTGATCGCCACGTGCGGGGAACCACCATCATGTCAAACTCATCGCTGATCGACGCCGACCGCAAGCACCTGATTCACCCGGTCATCAACTATCGCGCGCACGAAGCGCGCGGCACCACCGTACTCGAATCCGGCCAGGGCGCGTATCTGCGCGATATCGACGGCAACGAACTGCTCGACGCATTTGCGGGCCTGTGGTGCGTGAACGTGGGTTACGGCCAGCAGAGCATCGTCGAAGCGGCGACGCGCCAGATGACGAAGCTGCCCTACGCGACCACCTACTTCCACTTCTCGTCGGAACCCGCGATCGAACTGGCCGAAAAACTGGTGTCGCTTGCGCCCGCTTCGCTGCAGCACGTCTATTTCACGCTCGGCGGCTCCGATGCGATCGACTCCGCGATACGCTTCATCACGCATTACTTCAATGCAACGGGGCGTCCGGCGAAAAAGCAGATGATCGCGCTCGAACGTGGCTATCACGGATCGTCGTCGGTCGGCGCGGGGCTCACTGGGCTACCCGCGTTCCACCGCAACTTCGACCTGCCGCTGCCGCACCAGCACCATCTGCCGTCGCCGTATGCGTACCGTCAGCCGCAAGGCGGTGACGCGCAAACGCTGATCGCCGCATCCGTCGCCGCGCTCGAAGCGAAAGTCGCGTCACTCGGGGCGGAGAACGTCGCCGCGTTCTTCTGCGAGCCGATCCAGGGTTCGGGCGGCGTGATCGTGCCGCCGGTCGGCTGGTTAAAGGCGATGCGCGACGCGTGCCGCCGCCTCGACATCCTGTTCGTCGCCGACGAGGTCATCACGGGCTTCGGTCGTACCGGCCCGCTCTTCGCGTGCGAGGCCGAACAGGTCGAGCCGGATCTGATGACGGTGGCGAAGGGGCTGACCTCCGGTTATGCGCCGATGGGCGCGGTGCTGATGTCCGACGAAATCTACCAGGGCATTGCAGGCGATGCCCGCGATACCGCGGTCGTCGGTCACGGTCAGACCTACTCCGCGCATCCGGTAAGCGCCGCCATCGGGCTCGAAGTACTGCGGCTCTATCAGGAGGGCGGTCTGCTCGCGAACGGCATCGCGCAGGCACCGCGCTTTGCCGCCGGGCTCGACGCGCTACTCGCTCATCCGCTGGTGGGCGACTCGCGTCATCGCGGGCTGCTCGGCGCGCTGGAACTGGTCGCGGACAAGAACTCGCGGGCACGCTTCGATCCGTCGCTGAAGCTGCCGGACCGGATCACGGCCGCAGCCTACCGCAACCGCCTCGTGTTCCGCGCATTCGGCGACAGCATTCTCGGTTTCGCGCCCGCGCTGTGCTTCGGCGAGGCCGAGTTCGAACAACTGTTCGGCCGTCTGCGGCGCACGCTCGACGACGTGCTCGAGCAGGCGGAGGTGCGTGCCGCATTGCGCGGCGCGAGCCGCGCGGCCGCCTGAGCGCGTGATAACATCGGCCTGCGCGTTGCTTGACCAAGGCGAAGCGCAACGAAGCGAAAAGCAGAACCTTCGACGGGCAGACCGATACATGACGACAAGCGGCGACACGAAGCTGGACCGGATCGACCTGCGTATTCTTTCGCAACTCCAGAAGAAAGGCCGTATCACGAACGTCGAGCTTGCGGACGCCGTGGGGCTCTCGCCGAGCCCCTGTCTGATTCGCGTGAAAAGGCTTGAAAAAGCCGGCTATATCGTCGGCTACGGCGCACATATCCAACTGCAGAAACTCGGTGACGTGCAGATCGTGTTCACCGAGGTCACGCTCGCCGACCATCGTCGCGAAGACTTCGCCAAGTTCGAGGCGGCGATCCGTCCTGTGGACGAGATCATTGAATGCCATCTGGCGAGCGGCGGCTACGATTACCTGCTGAAGTTCGTCACGCGCAGCGTCAATCATTATCAGAGCGTGATCGAAGGGCTGCTGGAGCGCGACATCGGCATCGAGAAGTATTTCAGCTACGTCATCATCAAGACGCCATTCGTGAAATCCGAATACCCGCTGGAAACGCTCTTCTCGCAGCAGCATCAATGAAGCGGTGATGGTTTCGGCTGCGCGCGCCGGCCCGATCGGGTCGAATGCGTTCGAGGCCACCGGCGCGACGCCGGTGGCCTGTCGACTTGCAGTCAACCATTCGCGCTCAGCCATTCCCCCGGCGTTCTGCCAAGCACACGTTTGAAGTGCCGGCATAGATGGCTTTGATCGAAGAAGCCCACCTCGGTCGCGACGATCGACGGCGGCACGCCTCGTCGCAACAGGCACTGCGCATGCCGTACGCGCACTAGCCGCACATATTGCTGCGGCGACACGCCAATCTCCGCGCTGAAGCGCACCGCAAACCTCGAAATGCTCAACTGCGCGACGGCCGCCAGTTCGGACAGGCTGATTGGCTCGGCGAAACAGGCATCGATGAAGTCGAGCGCACGCTGCACGGCGCGGCTCACGCGATTCGGCGCGCGCGTCGGATGACGGCTCGCGCCCGCAAGCTCAGGCGCGGATGATGATGAGGTTGGGCTCAGGCTCAGCATCGACGCTCCGCTCACGCAACGCGCGAGGTGGGCGGCACTGTCGGTGCCGTCTCCCGACTGGCCGCGAAGCGGCGGATGTCGAACGGCTCGAGCGGCGTGCTGGTGGCGCCGGTGTCGATCAGTTCGGCCATCGTGTCGCCTACGCCCGGACCAAGCTGAAAACCGTGGCCACAAAAACCGAACGCATAGAACAGTCCGCTGGTCGTCCCGCTTGCACCCATGATCGGTTTGTCATCGGGCATATAGCCCTCCACGCCGCTCCACACCCGGATGATGCTCAGCTTGCGCAGCATCGGCGCGACCCGCTGCAGCTGTCTGAACTGCAGCAACGTGCTTGACGGGAGAACCTTCGCGCGGCGTTCGTCGAGATACGCAGGCGCACGCGCGCAGCCGCCGATCACGATATTGCCGCGCGCGACCTGTCGGAAATACACCACCTCTTCGATCTGCGGCGACGACACGCCGACCACCGGCTGGATCGCATACGGCACGGGTTCGGTAACGGCCATCTGTGGACCGTTGACGGCGATCGGCACCGCTTCGCCAAATTGCTCCGACAGCAGGTTGCCCCACGCACCCGCCGTGATCAGCAGCACGGGCGCATGGAACGTGCGGCCGTCGGCGCTCGTGGCGCGAAACTCGGCGCCCTCTTTTTCCACCGTCACGACATCGCAGTTTTCGACGATCTGCGCACCGAGCCGAGCCGCGGCGCGGGCGAACGCGGGCGCCGCGAGGCGCGGATTCGCGTGCCCGTCCATCTGCGAATAGGAGCCCGCCAGCACCTCCGCACCGAGAAACGGAAACCGCGCGCGCAGCGCGTCGCCGCGCAACAGGTCGAGCTTGAGACCGTAGTGCGCGGCCTCCTTCGCATAGGTTTCGAACTGGTCGGCCTGCTCTTCGCGATAACAGACGCGGACATGGCCCGACATCAGAAACTCGGCGTCGTGCTGGATCAATTCCGGCAGACGCCCCCAGATTTCGCGCGAACGGTTCGCCAGCGGCAACTGCGGCAGAAAGCGCCCTTGACGGCGCACGTTACCGAAGTTGGTGCCGCTCGCCTGCTGCCCGACGAGCTGGCGCTCGAGCAGGATCACCGAGCGGCCCCGCTGCCTCAGAAAAAATGCGGCGGACGCACCCATGAACCCGCCGCCCACGATCAGAACATCGGCTTGTGCACGGTTCACTCGGTATCCTCCACGGTCGCGATGGCCAGCGGCTTTACCGGCGCCTGTCCACGAAGTCTGCCAACCTGCTCGAGCGGCACGTTCGCCGCCGCCGCGATCACCTCCGCACCCGCATGGCCGCAGTAACGTCCCTGACAGCGCCCCATACCGACACGGCTAAAGGCCTTGGCACGGTTCGCTTCCTGCGCGCCTTCATCGCGCACCACGCGGCGCAGTTCGCCCGCGGTGATGCCTTCGCACCGGCAAACGATCGTATCGTCGGACAGACGCGCCGCCTGCGCGGCAGGCCACGCAAACGCCTCTGCCAGACCCAGCCGGAAGCGATCCATTTTGCGCTGTTCGCGCGTCAACGCGTCGAGCGTGGTCGCCGCAACGGGCCGCCCGAGATCGCTCAGCGCAGCGTGGGCCGCGAGCCGTCCGGCGACCTCGGCGCCGTCCGCGCCGAGCACGCGCGCGCCATCGCCCGCGATATAGACGCCCTTTTCGCTACTGCGACCGAGTTCGTCGAGTTGCGGCACCCATTGCCGCGTGATCGCGTCGAACCGGAACGCACAGCGCGCGAGATCGGCAAGCTGGGTTTCCGGCCGCAGGTGATAGCCGAGACCGACCGCGTCGCATTCGACCTGCGCGACGTTGCCGCGCGCATCGCGAAAGCGTACGCCTAGCACGCCGTCGTCCGGAGTGCCGAGAATTTCGAGCGGCTCGATGCCGTTTTCCACCCGCACGCCTGAGCGCTTCAACGCGCTCACGAGCGCGCGGCCCTTGCGCAATACGTCGACGCGCGCCAGCAATTTGGGCAGCGCGCGCAAGCGCGCACCGGTCTTCGACGTGTCGAGTACTGCCGCTACCCTGGCGCCCGCCTGCACATACTGGTTCGCGACCAGATACAGCAATGGGCCGGTACCCATGAAAACGACCTGACGGCCAATCGCGCAGGCCTGCGACTTCAGCGCGATCTGCGCGGCACCGAGGCTGTAGGTACCGGCGAACTGCCAGCCTTTGACCGGCATCAACCGGTCGGTCGCGCCGGGGCACAGGATCAGCGCGTCGTAGCGCAACACGCTCGCGTGTCCTTCATGCACGATATGCAGCTTGCCTTGCGCGACGTTCCACGCCAGCGTCTGCGGACGGTAATCGATCTGCGGGCGCAGTCGCTCGAACGTTTGATGGAGGTTCTCCGCGCGCGCGGCTTCCGTGCCGTACAGCTTCGAATACGGCCGCGTGAAGCCATCGGGCTGACGCCGGTAGATCTGGCCGCCATCGCGCCTGCCTTCGTCGACGACGATCGGGCGGATGCCGGCCGCCAGCAGCGTTTGCGCGCAGCGCACCCCTGCAGGCCCTGCGCCGACGATTACGATGCGAGGTTCGGCCATTGCGCCTCCGGTTGCGTCGTGACGACGCGCATGCCTGCTTCGACCACCGTGGTGCAGGCGCGCAGCCGCTCGCCGTCCGCGGTCCATACCCAGCAGTCCTGACACGCGCCCATCAGGCAAAAACCCGCGCGTTGTTCCGCGCCGAACTCGGACTGCCGCACATGCCGCACCGAGCACAGCATCGCAGTGAGCAGCGTGTCGCCGGCCAGCGCTTCGACCGGCGCGCCGTTGATCGTCAGTTCGACTTTGGCGCGAACCGTCTCGCCTACGCGTACGAATCTGCCGTTCATGCCGCGGCTCCTGCCATACCGTCGGGCGCGACATGAGCGTCGCTGCGATTGGTCAGCACGTGGCGCAGGAACTCGCGGGTGCGCGCCTCGCGCGGCGAGCCCAGCACCTGCTGCGCCGTGCCCTCCTCGATGATGAGTCCCGCGTGCAGAAAACACACCCGGTCTGCCACCTCACGCGCAAAGCCCATTTCGTGGGTGACCACCAGCATCGTCATGCCTTCCCGTGCAAGGGTGCGCATCACGCCGAGCACTTCGCCGACCAGTTCTGGATCGAGCGCCGAGGTCGGCTCGTCGAACAGGATCGCCTTCGGCTTCATCGCGAGCGAGCGCGCAATCGCCACCCGTTGCTGCTGCCCGCCCGAAAGCTGATGAGGATAGGCGTGCAGCTTGTGGCCGAGCCCTACCTTGTCGAGCAGTTCAGACGCTTCGCGTTGCGCGTCCGCGCGCGCGAGGCGCTTGACGTGCACCGGCCCTTCCATCACGTTCTCGAGCGCCGTACGGTGCGGGAACAGGTTGAAGCGCTGAAACACCATGCCGACCTGGGTGCGCAACTGGTTGATGTTACGCGCGCGCTGTTCGACGCGCTCGCCGAGCAGACGAATTTCGCCTTCGTCGTATGACTCCAGCGCGTTAATGCAGCGCAGCAGGGTTGACTTTCCCGAGCCCGACGCACCGATCAGGCAGACCACTTCGCCCTGGCGGACGTTGAGCGAAATGCCCTTGAGAACGGGTACGGTGCCAAAGCTCTTGTGCACATTCGTGATTTCGATCATCGCATCCTCACTTCGCACTTATCTCGCCCTGTGCCGACCGAAACGTCGTTCAAGCGTGCGGGTCATGCTCATCAGCGGCAAGCTCATCGCGAGATAGCCGAGCGCGACGAGCGTATATACCGTCAGATTCTGAAACGTCGACGACGCGATCAGTTGGCCTTCGCGCGTCATTTCGGCGACCGTGATGGTCGACGCGAGCGATGAATCCTTCAGCATCATCACGAGCGTGTTGCTGTACGGCGGCAGCGCGACCTTGATCGCCTGCGGCAGGATCACCCGTATCATCGTCTTCACGCGGCCCATGCCGATCGACTGCGCGGCTTCGTACTGGCCCGGATCGACTGCCTCGATACCCGCCCGGAAAATTTCCGCGACGTAAGTCGAGTAACCGAAACCAAGCCCAATGATGCTGGCTTGCAGCGCCGACACCTGGATGTGGATTTCCGGCAGCACGAAGTAGATGTAGAACAGCAGCACGATCATCGGCAGGCCGCGCACGACGTTGATCATCGTGCTCACACCGCGTACGACGAGGGGATAGCGCGACATCTTCAGCAATGCCCAGGTCAGGCCGAGCACGGTGCTCAACACCAGACAACCCAGCGTGATGACGATGCTCATCACCGCGCCTTGCAGCAAAATCGGTACAAAGTCGGCTATATCTTGCCAGTGCATGTCGTGCCTTCCATTGCTCTTCGTATTCGTTCAGTCCGCCGCGCCGCTGCGCGACGGACCTGGCAGGACGAGTCCCGCGTCGCCGCGGGCACGGCTCCTTTCACGCGAAGCCAATCAGCTCACGAGGTGCCACTTTTTGAGGATCGCGTCGAGCGTGCCGTCGGCCTTCATCTTCGTCAGCGCGTCGTTGATCTTCGCCATCAGCGCGCTGTTGCCCTTCTTCACCGCGATCGCGATGTCGAACTTTTCCATCGGCACATACGCGTCGTCGACCCGCGTCCCCGCCATCGCGCCCGCTGCTTCCTGGGCCTTCAGGATCGGATAGTCGTTGAAGCCCGCGACGATGCGGCCTAGCGCGACATCGCGCGTCATGTCGGCGGGGCTGTCATACATCTTCACTTCGGTGAAGATGCCGAGTTTCTTCAACTGATCGCCGTAGTCGGTACCGGTCGGCGCCCCGATCGTCATGCCCTTCAGGTCCTGCACCGAGTGATAGACCGCCTTGTTCGTGTCCTTCACGATGATGCCTTCGCCAAACGCCGTCACCGGCTGCGAGAAATCGACCACTTCGGCGCGCTTCGGCGTCGGCGTCATGCCGGCAACGATGATGTCGATCTTGCCCGATACCACCGACTGGATCAGCGCCGAGAACGGCACCGCGTCGTACGACACGTTAAAGTTTTCGCGCTTGCCGATCTCCTTGACGACATCCGGCATCAGGCCTTCGATCTGCTGCGTCTTCACGTTCATGAACGTGGTCGGCGCGCTCGACGGCGGCGAGCCGGCGGTGAGCGTCGCCGTTTCGGCAGCGTGGGCGGCGCCGAACATCATCGTCATCGCGAAGCCCGCGCCGGCGGCAAAGCGCTGCACAGTGTTGAAGCGGACGGCGGCTGCAGGCTGGAACATGAAACGCAACATGGGGATTTCCTCTGGGAATAGTGATTTTCAATCTACGCGCTGCCCGACCATCTAACGGTAGCGATCAGTCGATCCATTCAATGCAGTACATCCTGCAACCTGTAATACGCGCCGACGAGCGGCAGAAACCACGCGCGTCCAAAATGTCCTGGAATCGCGGGCCATTCGAGCGTTCGCCACGGATTGCGCGAGGCGGCGCCGAACATCACGTCGGCCATCAGACGACCCATGTGCACGGACATCTGCACACCGTGGCCGCTGTAGCCCATTGAATAGAACAGTCCTTCATGCTGGCCCGCGCGCGGCAGCCGGTCGGCCGTCATGTCGACGAGGCCGCCCCAGCAATAATCGATGCGCACGTCGGCCAGTTGCGGGAAATAGCCCGCGAGCCCATCACGCAGAATCCGCCCGCTTTTCTCGTCCGAACGCGGATTCGACATCGCGAAGCGCGCGCGGCCGCCGAACAGCAGACGCTCGTCCGGCGTGGCACGAAAATAGTTGCCGATGTTCAGCGTCGTCACATACGAGCGGCGCGTCGGCAACACCGCATCGAGGCGCGCCTTGCCAAGCGGCTCGGTTGCGACGATGAAGCTGCCGACGGGCGCGATGCGGCGCCGGAACCATTGCAGCGGACCGACCTGCGACGCGCCGGTGGCAATCAGCACGCGCTCGGCGCGTACCGTCCCGAGCGGACACTGCACGTCGAACGCGTTGCCGCCGAGCGGCTTGAGGTTCGTCACCGGCGTGTTCTCGTAGATCTGCGCCCCACGCCGTGCCGCTGCCGTGCCGAGACCCACGCCGAATTTGCCCATGTGCATCTGCATGCCGTTGCGTTGCACGAGGCCGCCGAAAAAGCTGTCCGACCCGACCTCGTTGCGAATCTGCTCGGGCGGCACGAGTTCGACATCGGAATCGACTTCGCGCCGCAACACCTCGTACGACTTCGCGAGCGACGCGAAATGCTGCGGTTTAGCGGCGAGTTTGATCTTCCCGGAGTGGCGCAGATCACAATCGATCTGCTCCTCCCCGATGATCGTTTTCACCGTTTCGACGGCGCCGGCATACGCACGGTAGAACTCCGACGCGCGTTCGCTGCCGATGCGCGCGGACAACGCCGCGTAGTCCTGCGCGACGCCCGTATTGCAGTGGCCGCCGTTCCGGCCCGATGCCTGCGCCGCGAGTCGGCCCGCCTCGAACACGATCACCGACATGCCACGTTTGGCCAGCTCCAACGCAGCCGACAGCCCGGTGAAGCCGCCGCCGACCACCGCAACGTCCACCCGCTGCGGTAGCGGACCCTGGGCGCCGCTGGTAAAGCGTGGCGCAGTGTCGAGCCAGTAGGAGTCGAGCTTCATCGTGATGCGTTCCTGTCGGTTGGTTGCGCCGCTTTCAGCGGCGCGCGGGAAGCGATGTCGTGAGAAGGCCGGACGTGCGAATCAGAGGCCGAGCAGCGATGCCAGTTGCGGAATGCCCGACACTTCGTTGACGCCGTAATACGGGTTCAGCGGCTCGTGACCGCGGTTGACGAACGCCTTGTGTTTGATGCCCATGTCGTACGCGGTCATCAGGTCATAGCGGAAGCTCGACGACACATGCAGCACGTCTTCCGGATTGCAGTCCAGTTGCGAGAACATGTACTCGAAGGCTTTCTGCAGCGGCTTGTACGCCTGTGCCTGCTGGGCGGTGTAGACCTTGTGGAACGGCGCGCCGAGCTTGTCGACGTTGCTGTGGATCTGGTCGTTCGACGCATTCGACAGGATCACGAGCTTGTACTTCGAGGCCAGTCGCGACAGCCCTTCCGGCACGTCCGCGTGCGGGCCCCAGCTCGGCACGGCCTCGTAGATCTTCAGTGCGGTCGCTTCGTCGAACGGCACGCCGGTGCGTTCGCAGGTGCGGCGCACCGAGTTCACGACCACGTCGCGATAGGGCTTCCATGCGCCCAGCACTTCGTCGAGGCGGTAGCCACGGAAGAACTCGACAAACTCATCCATCTTCGCCTTGTCCAGCTTGTCGCCGTAAAGCTCGCGCGCGGTCTGGCCCATCTGGAAGTTGGTCAGCGTGCCATAGCAGTCGAAAGTGATGTACTTCGGCTCGAAATCGATCATGGTCAACATCCTGTCGTCGTGGCGAACCTGGTTGCAGGCTCGGGGTTCAGTTTCGGGTTGAATCAGTGCGGTTGATGCTTGCGTATATCAGGTGTAAAGCCGTGCTTCACAGCGTTTCGAAATCGATCAGCACACTCTTGTGCCGCATGCTCGCCACCATCGCTTCGCGGCCGAGATCCTTGCCGATACCGGACTGGCCGAAGCCGCCCGTCGGAATGATCATGTCGCCGCTGCGGCCGTAACGGTTGATCCAGATGGTGCCCGCGGCGATGCGGCGCATCGCCCGCAGCGCCTGACCGATGTCGCTGCTATGGACCCCCGCCGCGAGACCGTAGATCGGATGCGCGGCGAGCGCGATGCCCTCTTCCTCGTCGGCGAATGTCTGTACCGTCAGCACCGGGCCGAATAGTTCCTCGCGCACGGCGGGCGTCTCTGAAGTCACATTGGCGAGCAGCGTCGGGCGGTGGAAATAGCCTGCGTCGGTGCCTTCGAAAAAACCGCCGCCGAAGATCACTTCCGCGCCGCTCTCGCGGCTCTGCCCGATCAGCGCTTCGATGCGTCGCGCCTGGGCGGCATTGATGATCGGCGAATAAGCGGTGCGGCTGTCCCACAGCGGGCCGGGCTCGATCGGCTGCAGTTGCCGTTGAATGGCGGCGATCAGCGGCTCGGCAATGCGCTCGTGCACGATCAGCCGCGTGCCGGCCACGCAGGCCTGGCCGCCGTTGGCCGTAAAGCCGCGGGCGACGCAGCGCGCCGTATGCTCGAGGTCCCGCACATGTTCGAACACCAGTTGCGGGCTCTTGCCGCCGAGTTCCAGCGTGACGGGCTTGGTGCCGTGCATCGCGGCGTCGCTCATGATCGCGGCGCCCGTGCGTGTCGAACCGGTGAAGCTCATCTTCGAGATGCCTGGGTGACGCGTCAGCGCGGCGCCCGCCGTCGCTCCACGGCCATTCACCACGTTGAAGATGCCGGGCGGAATGCCGGCTTCGATGGCAAGTTCCGCGAGACGCAGCGTCGAGAACGGCGTCATTTCCGACGGTTTCATCACGACCGCGTTGCCCGCCGCGAGCGCGGGACCGCACTTCCATGAACACATCGACAGCGGAAAATTCCACGGTGTAATCGCACCGATCACACCGTACGGCTCCGATGCAACAAAACCGAGACTGTCGCGGCGCGTGGCCGCGATATCGCCACCGAGCTTGTCGGCCAGCTCCGCGAAGAAGCGGATCGCCTCCGCGGTGAACGGCACATCTGATGTATAGCTTTCCGTCACCGGACGCGTCGAGCTGACCGTTTCGAGTTGGGCGAGGCTCACCGCATCGCGATCGATCAGATCGGCCCAGCGGCTCAGCACCTTCGCGCGCTCGCGCGGAGAGCGGGTGCCCCAGCCGCTCGTCTTCCATGCCGCTAGCGCATTGCTGACTGCGTGATCGACGGTGGCGTCCGACGCGTCCGGCACATGGCCAAGCAGCGCGCCGTCCGATGGCCGGTGAACGGCGATCTGCGCTTCGCCCGCCGAATAGTACGCACCGCCAATGAAATGCCCCTGCGGCAACGGCACGGCTGAAGGATCGAAATCGAGTGACGGAGTGGACATGTCCGGCCTGATCAGTAGGTTCAAGTGTGTGGTGCCGCGTGCGCATACGCACTGATGACTGCGGCACCACTCGGCACTGCTGTTCGCCATCGCGACCGCCGAATGAACGAACATCGGATGAAGTTCATTTTAATGAACACGAAATGAAATACTAGTGGTCAAAAATAAACTGTGTGAAAAGTTCGTTGTGCGCTGCAATACATTGCCTGCCTCGGAGAGCACACCGCCGCACTGGTGGGCACGGGCCGCAAGCCCACACGGCTGGGGCGCGCACGAGCGAGGCGAGGCGACGCGACACGCCCGTTCCGTCGTGCAATGCAAAACCGAAAAGTGAATGAGAGAAAGGCGTTGACGTCAGCCGCCGTCCGTGCGAACCGGACGCGACGCGTCAGAGCGAGCGGGGAAAAGAGAGGGAAGACAGCGCCGCTTGCCACACGACATGCGGCTCCGGTACAACAAACAGATCAAAGATGAATGACGGGCGGCTGCGTGTTCATGATCCACAGCAAACGGGCAGTCTTCCTGCTTTCGTTACGCACGCTATGCGGCACCGTGCTCTTGAACTGGAAGCTGTCTCCCGCGCGCAGTTCGGAGCGCCGGTCTCCGACATTCAGCACGACCGTGCCTTCCAGCACCAGGCCCGCCTTCTCGCCGATGCCCACCAGCACCTCTTCGGAACCGGAGCCGGCCGGCAGCATGATGATCATCATCTGCAAATCGTGATCGCCATGCGGCGACAGCAATTCTTTCTGCATGCCGTTCTTGCCGACTTCGAACAGCGGCCGCTCGGCCGCCTTGCGCACGAAATCGCCGGTGATCGGGTCCGAGACCGCGTCGTCTTCTTCGAGCAGCGCGGTCAGCGGAACCTCCAACGCCAGGCGCAGGCGCTCGAGAATACGCACCGACGGATTGGCCTTGTTGCGCTCGACCTGACTGACGGTGCCGACCGACACGCCCGCGCGCATCGCCAGTTCGTTGATCGACAAACCCTGCGCGACGCGCAGCGCGCGCAGACGAGCGCCGACGTCGCCGGGACCGGGGTCGGCCGTGCGCTTCTTGCTGAGCTCGGTTCGCTGCATGTGTCTCCCGTTGATGACGCTGCGGCCGGCTGCCCATGTGCCGCCGGTGCGGTTGTTGTGCTGGGCGCGCACGGTCGCATCCGACGAGACGCCAGCCGCCTCGTTACAATGAACGCCCGTTCAATTTTCAGCATTATATTGAATATAGCACCCGCGGGGTGAACGCCAAAAATACCTGTGCAATTGCGTTGCGCGTCGCTGCCGCCGTGAAGCAGACCCGAGCACACACCGGCCCGAATAACAAAAAGATCGTCCTATGAAGCAGGCACCGGGAATGCCACAGTCTAGGCTGTTCATGCCGCCAGCAGGAGTTTGCAGTGTCCGAATCAACCGTGAAGAAATCACTGACCTATCGCCGCTTCACTTCCGATGACATCGCCGCCGCGCACGGCCTCTCGGTTGCGGTGCGCTGGCCGCACCGCGCCGATGACTGGCGCTTCATGTACGACGCCGGCACCGGCTTCGTCGCCGAAGACAATGGCGCCGTGATCGGCACCGCGCTCTGCTGGAAATTCGGCGCGGACCGCGGCACGCTCGGCCTCGTGATCGTCTCGCCGGACGAACAGGGCCGTGGCATTGGCCGCAAGCTGATGGAACTGGTGCTCGAAGAACTTGGCAACCGCGTGACCTTCCTGCACGCAACGGTCGCGGGCAAGCCGCTTTATGAAAAGCTCGGCTTCGTCAGCTGCGGCGGACTCACCCAGCATCAGGGCACGCTCGGCAGCGTGGCCGCTGTCGCGCCGCCGCCCGGCGAACAGTTGCGTGCCGCGAGGCCGGACGACACGCCGAAGCTGATCGAACTCGCGTCGCGCGCGAGCGGCTTCGACCGCAGCGCGACGATACCGGCGCTGCTCGGGTTCGCGCAAGCCGTGGTTCTCGAACGTGACGGCGAAGTGGTCGGTTTCTCGCTGTTCCGTCCGTTCGGACGCGGCTACTCGGTTGGACCGGTGGTCGCGCAGCATGGGTCCGACGATCTGCGTGCCCGCGCACTGATTTCGTACTGGCTCGCGCAGCACGCCGGCGACTTCGTGCGGATCGACGTGCCGGACGACGCCGGCATCAACGACTGGTTGACCCATGTCGGCATGCCGCGCGTCGACTCGGTCGAAAAGATGGTGCGCAACGCGCCCGCCGACTTGTGCGAGGTGGCCCCGGACCCGGGCTGGCGCGCGTTCGGCATCATCAATCAGGCGATGGCGTAACCGCCAATGACCGTCCTCTACAAGGCCGATCCGGTGCGTGGAGCGCTATGGGCCGAGCGCTTCGCGCAGCTAGCGCCCGACGTGCCGTTCCAGGTGTGGCCGGACATCGGCGATCCTACGGCCGTGCGCTATCTGGTCGCGTGGCAACCGGGAGACCTCGCGCTCACGCTGCCGAATCTCGAAGTGGTGTTTTCGGTCGGCGCGGGAGTCGATCAACTGGATCTGTCGCAGATTCCGGCGCATCTGCCGGTGGTGCGGATGCTCGAGCCGGGCATCGTCGAAGGCATGGTCGAATATGTCACCGAGGCGGTGCTGGCGATTCACCGCGATCTGTTCGATTACGGGTTGCAGCAGCGGGCGCGCGTCTGGCAGCCGATGCCGTTGCGCGCCGCCGCGTCGCGTCGGATCGGCGTGCTCGGCCTCGGCATGCTTGGCCGCGCGGTACTGGAACGTTTGCGGCTGTTCGGCTTCGCCTGCGCGGGCTGGAGCCGCTCGAAGCATGAGCTCGAAGGGATCGACTGCTATGCGGGCGAGGCCGGGCTCGATGAGTTGCTTGCCCGTGCCGACATCCTGATCTGTTTGCTGCCGCTCACGGACGCCACGCGCGGCCTGCTCTGCCGGCGGGTATTCGACATGCTGCCGCGAGGCGCGTCGCTGGTTCACGTCGGCCGCGGACCGCAACTCGTCAGCGCCGATCTGCTCGACGCGCTGCAACGCGGGCAGATTCACAGCGCGGTGCTCGATGTCACCGACCCGGAGCCGTTGCCCGCCGACCATCCGCTGTGGGCGCAACCGCGCGTGCGCATCACGCCGCATATCGCGAGCGCGACGCGGCCCGAATCGGCCGTCGATGCGATACTGGAAAACCTGCGCCGCTATCGCAGCGGCGAGCGGATGAACGGCTTGATCGACCGGACACGCGGCTACTGATACCCATGCGCGGCCCGGCCCCCGAACGCAACCCCATTTCGCCATCCGCGCGGCGTCGGCAGACGGCGCGCGATCACGGCAAGGAGAGAGACGTATGACCCGCAAATACCGCATTGCCGTGATTCCCGGCGACGGCATCGGCACCGAAGTGATGCCCGAAGGCCTGCGCGTGCTGGACGCCGCATGCAAACGCTTCGACATCGGCATCGACTACCGCCATATCGAATGGGCGTCGTGCGACTACTACGCGCAACACGGCCAGATGATGCCCGACAACTGGAAGGCGCAACTGCAGGACTGCGATGCGATTCTGTTCGGCGCGGTCGGCTGGCCCGACAAGGTGCCCGACCATATTTCGCTGTGGGGTTCGCTCCTGAAGTTCCGCCGCGAATTCGACCAGTACGTGAACCTGCGCCCCGCGCGGCTGTTCGAAGGCGTGCCCTGTCCGCTCGCCAACCGCAAGCCGGGCGATATCGACTTCATGATCGTGCGCGAAAACACCGAAGGCGAGTATTCGTCGGTGGGCGGCACGATGTTCGAGGGCACCGAGCGCGAAGTCGTGATGCAGCAGTCGATCTTCACGCGCCACGGCACCGAGCGCGTGATGAAGTTCGCGTTCGACCTTGCACGGCGTCGAGCGAAAAAACTCACGGTTGCAACGAAGAGCAACGGTATCGCGATCAGCATGCCGTGGTGGGACGCCCGCGCCGATGAAATGGCCGCCCGCTACCCGGATGTGAAGATGGACCGTCATCACATCGACATCCTGTGCGCGCGCTTCGTGCTGAACCCGGATCGCTTCGACGTGGTGGTCGCATCGAACCTGTTCGGCGACATCCTTTCCGATCTCGGGCCGGCGTGCACGGGGACGATCGGCATCGCGCCGTCGGGCAACCTGAATCCCGATCGGCGCTTTCCGTCGCTGTTCGAGCCGGTGCATGGCTCGGCGCCCGACATCGCCGGCAAGGGCATTGCCAATCCGGTCGCGATGATCTGGTCGGCCGCGATGATGCTCGACTTTCTCGGCCACGGCGCGGGTGTCGAGCGCGATGCGCACGACAGCATCGTCGCCGCGATCACGCGGGTGCTGAAGGAAGGCCCGCGCACGGGCGACCTGGGCGGCAGCGCATCGACCACGGAGGTCGGCGCGGCGATCGCGGCTCGGGTCGCCAACCCGTCCTGATCACTCACAGAGCAGGCAGCACTGACTGCCCGGCGCGCGTCGGGCGCTCTGCCATCGCATGCCAACCGGCACGGAGACCTCATATGAGCACGAATCTCGAACAACAGGCCCGCGCGCTGATCCGCACGGAGAACTTCATCAACGGCGAGTGGGTCGCCGCCGCGAGCGGTCGGCGTTTCGCGGTCACCGATCCGGCAACCGGCAAGCTGATCGCGGAAGTTGCCGACAGCGGCCCCAGCGACGCGCGAGCGGCCACGGACGCCGCCGCTAAAGCGCTGCCCGCGTGGCGCGCGAGGCTGGCCAGCGAACGCGCGGCGGTACTGCACCGCTGGCACGCGTTGATCGTCGCGAATCGCGACGCACTCGGTGCGTTGATCTCACTCGAACAAGGCAAGCCGCTCGCCGAAGGACGCGCCGAGGTGAACTATGGCGCGTCGTACGTCGCGTGGTTCGCCGACGAAGCCACCCGCATCTACGGCGACCTGATTCCGCAGCAGCAGCGCGGCAAACGGATGAGCGCGGTCAAGGAACCGATTGGGGTCGTCGCGGCCATCACGCCCTGGAATTTTCCGCTTGCGATGATCGCGCGCAAGATCGCACCCGCGCTCGCGGCGGGCTGCACGGTGGTCGCGAAACCCGCGGAAGACACGCCGCTTACGGCGATCGCACTGGTGATGCTGGCGCACGAGGCGGGCGTGCCGAACGGCGTGCTCAACCTGATCTCGGCTTCGCGTGCGGCGGCGGCCGAGACGGTCGGCGACTGGCTCGCCGACAGCCGTGTCCGCAAGATCACGTTCACCGGATCGACGCCCGTCGGCAAGCATCTCGCGCGCGAATCGGCGGGCACGCTGAAGAAGCTCTCGCTGGAGCTCGGCGGCAATGCGCCGTTCATCGTATTCGACGACGCCGACCTCGATGCCGCGGTCAATGGCCTGCTGGCCGCGAAATTCCGCAATGGCGGGCAGACCTGCGTGTGTCCGAACCGCGTCTTCGTGCAGCGCGGCGTATACGAACGTTTCTCCGCGCTGCTGTGCGCGAAGGTGGCCGAACTGCGGGTCGGACCCGCCAGCGACCCCGCCTCGCAGATCGGGCCCATGATCAATGAGCGCGCTGTGGACAAGATCGCTCGTCATGTCGAGGACGCGCTCGAGAACGGCGCACTCGTGCTGACGGGCGGACGACGGCTCACCGAGCTGGGACCGCACTACTACGCGCCCACGGTGCTGGGTAACGCCACGTCGTCGATGGTGCTGTGCGGCGAGGAAACCTTCGGCCCGGTCGTGCCGCTGTTCCCATTCGACAGCGAGCAGGAAGCGGTGCAGGCCGCCAACGACACGCCGTTCGGGCTCGCCTCGTACTTCTACAGCGAGAACATGCGCCGTATCGAGCGTGTCTCGCGCGCGCTGGAAGCTGGCATCGTCGGTATCAACGAAGGCGCGCTCGCTTCAGAATCGGCGCCGTTCGGCGGTGTGAAGGAATCCGGCTACGGTCGCGAAGGATCGAAGTATGGTCTCGATGACTATCTGTCGATCAAGTATCTGTGTCAGGGAGGTCTGGAGTAAACATGGAAGCCTATCCGATCGAAGTCGAATTTCCGGACCTCTCGGCGCACGCCGACGGCAATACCGGCATTGCATACGTGCACTCGTTCGACTCCGGCCAAGCCGGGCCGCACGTGATGATCAATGCGCTCACGCATGGCAACGAAGTGTGCGGCGCGATCACCGTCGACGCGTTGTTGCGCAGCGGCCTGCGCCCGCGCCGCGGCAAGCTCACGCTGTCGTTCGCGAACGTCGCCGCGTATGCGCGGTTCGATCCCGCGACACCAGACAAAGCGCGTTTCGTCGATCAGGACTTCAACCGTGTCTGGACCGCCGCGAAGCTCGACGATCTGGCGACCCGCTCGTCGGAACTCGATCGTGCGCGCGCGATGCGGCCGGTGATCGACACAGTGGATCTGCTGCTCGACCTGCATTCGATGCATGAAAAAAGCGCGCCGCTGATCGTCGCGGGGCCGCTGCGCAAGGGAGCCGAACTGGCCGAGCGGCTCGGCACGCCCGCCACCGTGATTCAGGACGAAGGCCATCCCGAAGGCCGCCGGATGCGCGACTACGAGGGCTTCGGCGACGACACGAGTCCGAAGAATGCCCTGTTGATCGAATGCGGCCAGCACTGGGAAGCCAGCGCGGTGACGGTTGCGCGCGACTGCACCGCGCGCTTTCTGTTGCTGTCGGGCATCGTCGACGCAGCCGACCTGCCGCCCGGCTGGATCGCGCCATTGCCCGACGAAATGCGCATCGTGCGCGTGACCGAACCGGTCGTCGCCAGGAGCATGGATTTCCGTTTCGCGGGTCCTTACACCGGCCTCGAGACGTTCGACAAGGCCGGCACCGTGATCGCATGGTCCGACGGTCAGCCAGTCTCGACTCCGTACGATGACTGCATGCTGGTGATGCCCTCACTGCGCCAGTTGCGCGCCGGCGTCACCGTGGTCCGGCTAGGCCGGATCGAACGACGTATCGACCTCCGCTCACGACAACAGGAAACAGCGCAATGAAAGTTCAGCAGATCAGGCAAGCCGCGGAAGTCTCCGCACTGGAGGATTGGGGAACCGCGGGCCTGCCCGGTACCGAACCGTCGCGTGTATCGGGACGCCAGTACGTCATTCCCGGTCACGAAGCAATCGATACCGGCGTGTTCGAGTGCTCGCCCGGCACCTATCGGCGCTCCGTCAAGCAGGCGGAGGTGATGCATTTCATCAAGGGCAGCGGCAGCTTCACGCCCGACGGAGAAGACACGGTCCGCTTCGCCGCCGGCGACACGCTATTTTTCCAAGCCAACACGGAAGGACTCTGGAACATCGATGAAACGCTGCGGAAGATCTATGTGATCTTCTGACAGCGTACGCACCCGGTACCCGGCTGCTCATGTCAATCATGGTTGCTCAAACATGCTAAGAATCGACGAAGTCCCGAATAGCGAGGGGTTCCCCGATCGCTGCGACGTAGCCGTGATCGGCGGCGGCATTATCGGCGTCAGCACCGCTTACGAGCTGGCACGGCGCGGCGTATCGGTCGTGCTGCTCGAAAAAGGCATCATTGGCGCGGAGCAGTCGGGGCGCAACTGGGGTTGGGTGCGTCAGCAGAACCGCGACCTTTACGAGTTGCCGCTCGCGATGCAGAGCCTGAAGCGTTGGGGCGAGTTGAGCGACGAACTCGGCGAGGACATCGGTTTTCGGCGCAGCGGCATTCTGTACGCAAGCGAGCAGTCTGCCGATGTCGCCCAGTGGGAAACATGGCTCGGCAAGGCGCGCGCGCTCGGCTTCGACAGTCAGCTGCTGTCGGCTCGAGAACTGGCCGCGCGCGTTCCGCATAGTCGGGCGAAGTGGGCGGGCGGCGTGTGGTCGCATTCCGATGGACGCGCGGAGCCGTCGCGAGCAGCGCCCGCCATCGCAAGAGGCGCGCAACGACTCGGCGCGCGCGTGCATCAGACCTGTGCGGTTCGCGGACTCGATAGCAGCGCGGGTCGAATCTCCGGCGTATGGACCGAGCGCGGCCGGATTGGCGCGAGCAGCGTCGTGCTGGCCGGCGGCGCGTGGAGCGCCCTGTTCTGCCGGCACCATGGGATCGATCTGCCGGCGGTCAATGTGATCGGCACCGCGTTGCGCACGGCGGAAGCGCCGGCCGTGATAGACGGGTGCTTCTCCGGCCCGAACTTCGCGATGCGGCGGCGGCTGGACGGCGGCTACACGATCGCGGTGCCGGGCTATGGACGCATGGAGATCGCGCCACAGAACCTGCGGCACGCGGTCAAGTTTCGCCAGATGTTCCGCAGCAAACTCAACAAGAAGCTCAAATTCCGGATCGCGCAACCTTTCTTCGGCGGCCCCGAAGGAAGTGCGGACTGGGGCCACGACGACATCTCTCCGTTCGAGGTGACGCGGGTTCTCAATCCCGTGCCCGATGCCGAGTGGCCGACGCGTGCACTGCAAAACGTTGCGACGGTCTTTCCCGAACTGTCGGGATTGCGTATCGCTCATGCGTGGGCAGGCGCGATCGACACGATGCCCGATCTGGTGCCGGTGATGTCACACGTGGAGAGCAAGCCGGGCCTTGTGATCGCTTCGGGGTTCAGCGGTCATGGATTCGGGCTGGGACCGGGAGCCGGCATGCTGGTTAGCCGCATCGTGACAGACGACGCGACTGGGATCGAGACACAGCCATATCGATTGACGCGCTTTAGCGATGGCACCCGGCTGGCGAAACCCGAGATGATGTAACACCCGACGTCGCCCCGCGAAATCTCATGTTCCCAGCCCGATCGCGGGAAGATGCAGTTTCGACCGTTTCACCGCCATTCCTCAACCCCGGATACGGCGAAGCGGCTTCCGTGCCAAACGACACTGCCAGTCGTCATGCTGTCGTACCTGCTTGCAGTCGAGAAACTCCATGGCTTGCGATCGATGAACGATTGATTGCGCAATCGTGGCGAACACTGACCATCAGACCATTGCAGTTGAGTGCCGACCACGCTTGATCCAATCTGCGCCAGCGCATGACCGATGACACGCGGGAATCGGCTTGTAATATCCTGCTAAAAAGGTCATCCGCGAGCGGCTTTGGGCAACCCCAATCGACCTCGACGGAGCCCATGGGGGGAACAGCATGAAGGGCTTCCTTCTGGCGTTGGCTTGCGCGTGTGTGCTGCCGGCCGCCGCCGCGCAGGATTTATTGCCTGGCCCTGCGCCCGGAGCCCCGGTCGCCGCGGCGGACTTCCTGGCCTTGGCCAGGCGAGTGGTCGACGCCGCTTCGCGACCCGCTGCACCCTGGAACGGGCCACGCAAGGGGCCACCCGCGCAATCTGGAAAACACATCGCGGTCGTCACCGAGGATTTGCGCAACGGCGGCATCCTCGGTGTGGTCGATGGTGTACTGGAGGCGGCCAAGGTGATCGGCTGGCGCGTGAGGATCTTCGATTCCGCGGGTGCGGCCGACCTGCGTCTGAAGATGCTCGCGAATGCGCTGGCAAGCCACCCCGACGGTCTGATCCTCGCCGGCGGCGACGCACGCGCGCTGCTCCCCGCACTGCGGCCGTTTGCCGAGAACAACATCCCGATCGTCGGCTGGCATGTCGCGGCCCGGGCCGGACCGGTGCCCGGCACGCCCGTGGCGATGAACGTGGCGACGGATCCGCTCGAGGTCGCGCGCGTGACCGCGCTGGCGGCCATCGTGCAGTCCGGCGGGCATGCGGGTGTCGTCATCTTCACCGATTCCAATTTCCGAATTGCGCAAGGCAAGGCGGATGAAATGGCTGCCGTCGTTCGCGCGTGCAGTGGCTGTACCCTGCTTGAAGTGCGCGACGTGGCGATTTCGCGCAGCCGGGAACTGGTGCCGGGGACGACACGCGCCCTGCTCGCGCGTTACGGCCCGCGCTGGAACTGTGCGCTGGCGATCAACGACATCTACTTCGACTACGCCGCCCCGGTGTTGACTCAGGCGGGAATGCCGAACGCTGCAATGATCATGCTGTCGGCTGGCGACGGCAGCGAGTCCGCCTTCCTGCGCATCCGCACCGGCACGTTCCAGACCGGCACCGTGGCCGAACCCCTGAATCTGCACGGCTGGCAACTGGTCGACGAAATGAACCGACTCTTCGCGGGCGTCGGCGTCACGGGTTACGTGACGCCGGTGCATCTGGTGACGGCGGACAACGTCGCCGCGGACGGCGGCGATCGTCTACTCTACGACCCTGACAACGGCTATCGCGACATTTATCGTCAGATCTGGCAACGACCGTGAAACTGCCTTTCCCACAATCGCTCACCGCTCAATTTGCGCTCGTTGTTTCGTGCCTGGCCGCGCTGGTGGTCGTCGTCGGAGCCACGACGATTTACTCGTTGACCGGTTCGGCCCACTCGATCCGCCAGCTGGCCGAAGAGCGGCTCACGCGCCTCGCGGATGCGCAGGATCTGGTACAGCACACGCTGACCATTGAACGCCTCGCATTGCAGTTGTCTCGCGACGATACGATCGATGCCGTGCGCGAGACCCATCGGCATGTGCTCGAACAGCTGGCATCCTTCGACCGCCTGGTTGACCGCCTGGCCTCCGCGGCCGCAAGCGACGACCCAGAGGTCGACGCGCTGACGCTTTATCGGTCGAGCCAACGCTTTCGCAACATCGTCAACATCGAGGCGCAGGTGCGCGAGACCGCGCTCGGCACTCGGGGTGCGCCGGCGGATGGGCAACGGCCGGGCGTGTCGCTGACCAGCCTCGACAAGGATCTGCGCGGCGCGGCCGAGGCTCTGGCCGTCGCGGCGCAACGGCAGTCCGATTATTTGACGCGCGACTACCGCGAAGCAGTCCAGGATCTGGCCGTTCGCGCAGATCGCACACGCAAATGGGTGGCAGGTGGAGTCGCGGTGAGCCTGCTGCTCACCTGGCTAATCGCCCGCGAATTCCTCGGGCGCCATGTCGTGGCGCGCCTGCGCCGCGTCAGTCACTTTCTGCGGCACGGCGATGCCGGGAGCACGCAAGCCGTAGTCCCTGTGCACGGCGGCGACGAGATTGCCGATATGGCGCGCGCAGTCGAGCAGTTCCTTGAAGACCGGCGCCGGCGCCGCCAGGCCGAGGATGCGTTGAAGGAGCTCAACGCCGGACTCGAGGCGCGCGTCGCACAGCGCACGGCCGAACTCAGTACGGCGCTTGCGGGTCAGGCGGCCGAGATCGCCGAACGTCAGCACGCCGAAGACGCCGTCCGGGAAAGCGAGAACTTTCTTAACAGCATCGTCGAAAACATCCCGGACATGATCTTCGTCAGGGAGGCCGCGACCTTGCGCTTCGTGCGCTGCAACAAGGCGACAGAGCAACTTCTCGGTTACCGGCGCGAGGAGATCCTCGGCCGGTCCGTCCACGACCTGTTTCCCACCGAGGAGGCTGAATTCTTCGCGCTCAAGGACCGGGCCGTGCTGGAGTCGCGACACATGATCGACATACCGGAAGAGCCGGTTCATACGCGACATGGCGTGCGCCTGGTGCACACGATGAAGATCCCGATCGCCGATGTGCGCGGCGTGCCGCAGTTCCTGCTCGGCATCTCACGCGACATCACGGAGCACAAGCATGCCGAAGCGGAATTGCGGCGCTACCGCGAGCACCTCGAAGACATGATCCGCGAACGGACAGCGGAACTCGCCGTGGCCAAGGAACATGCAGATACGGCCAACCAGGCAAAAAGTGACTTTCTCGCGCACATGAGCCACGAACTGCGTACGCCGCTGAACGCGATTCTTGGTTACGCGCAGATCCTCACACGCGACACGACACTCGATCAACGCCAGATCGACGGACTCGCGGTCATCCAGCGCAGCGGCGAACACCTGCTGACGCTCATCGACGACATCCTGGATATAGCCAAGATCGAAGCTGGACGAATGGAACTCAATCTTTCCGACGTTCCGCTCGAACAGTTCGTCTGTTTTGTTGCCGAGACGATGCGGGTCAAGGCAACGGAAAAGGGACTCGCCTTCGATTGCGACATGCCGCCCGATCTGCCCGCGGCTGTCCGGGTGGACGAAATACGGCTGCGTCAGGCGCTGCTCAACCTGCTTTCCAATGCGATCAGATTTACCGAGCAGGGGAGCGTGCATCTGAGCGTCGCTTTTATGCCGCCCGCGCGACTATGTTTCAAAGTGCAGGACACCGGCATTGGGATAGATGAAGGGCGCCTGGAGGAAATCTTCAGGCCTTTCGAGCAAGTGAGCGACGACCGGCACCGCTTTGGCGGCACGGGGCTCGGGCTCGCCATCAGCCGGCAACTCGTACGCCTGATGGGCGGCGACATCCATATCGAGAGTCGCCGCGATATTGGCAGCGTCTTCTCGATCGAGCTGGATGTCCAGGTGGTGGCGCCCCCGGCGGCTGTCGCCGCGTCCGGACGGATCGTGAGCGGTTACAAGGGGCCGCGCAAGGCTATCCTGGTCGCAGATGACGTGGCGGAGAACCGTGCCGTGATGGTCGATATGCTGGGTCCGCTCGGATTCGACATGGCGGAGGCTGGCAACGGATCCGAAGCTCTGGAGAAAACCCGCACCCTGCATCCTGCGCTTGTCCTGATGGATGTGGTCATGCCCGGGATGGACGGGCTCGAAGCCACGCGTCGCCTGCGCCAGATGCCCGAGTTCCGGGATCTGCCCATCGTCGCAGTCTCCGCAAGCGCCTCGGGGACCGATGCGGCGCACAGTCTCGCGGCCGGCGCAAACGCTTTTCTTGCCAAACCGATCGATTTCGGCCGGCTATTGTCCCATGTCGCGTCGCTCATGAATGTCGAGTGGATCGACGAAGCGAGCAAGGCGCAAGTCACTGGCGCGGACCACACGGCTGTACCCGCTGCCGCTCCTTTTACCGCGCCCTTGATGGCACCGCCGCAGGGGGAGATCGAAACGCTGCACTACCTGGCGCGACTCGGCGACATGCGTGCCATCGTGCAACACGCCCAACACTTGAGCGAGCTCGACGAGCGCTATCGACCCTTCGCAGACCACCTTTGCCGGTTGGCGAAGGCTTACCGGTCCAAGGCGATCCTCAGCTTCGTCGAGCAATATCTGGAAAAGAGACTACTGCGGTGATTCGCGCCTCAGAACGCGAACCGCATCATCCTTCGTTTTCTACTCGACGATCATTCCGTGCCGGATCGCGTACCGGATCACCTCAGCGTTGTTGGAAAGCCCGAGTTTCTGCATCAACCGCATCTTGTGTGTGCTGATCGTTTTCGCGCTGAGGGCACATGCCTGGGCAATTTCATTGATGCTCCTGCCTGCCGCGAGCATCTGCAGGACCTGGAATTCGCGGTCCGACAGGACTTCATGTGGCGGGACGTCGCCGCGCTGTGTATCGAACACCATCGCATCGACGAGCTTCGGATCGATGAAACGGCCGCCGTCCGCGAGCTTGCGGATTGCCGCGAGCAGCACCTCCGGGTCACTGTCCTTGGTCAGATATCCCGTTGCTCCCGCGCGCAGCGCGCGCGACGCGACCTGAGCCTCGTCGTGAATGCTCAGCACCAGCACCGGCAACGAAGGATGTTCCGCCCGTACCCTGCGGATCAGAGCGACGCCGCTGATGCCGGGCATCGTCATGTCGAGCAATAGAAGATCGAGCGCGCACGAGCGCAGCTTGTCGATCACTTCCGCTCCTTGCGCCGCTTCCGCCGCAACGACGATATCGCTCGTGGTCGCGATGATCTGTCTGAGTCCGCCACGGACTATCGCATGATCGTCCGCAATGAGTATCCTGATCATGTTCGAACTCCGCCATCGAGCGGAATATGAATCGAAACCATGGTGCCCGCGCCCGGCGAGCTGTCGATCGAAAGCGATCCGCCGATCAGCCGCGCGCGCTCGTTCATGCCGAGCAGGCCATATGAATAGTTGCGACTCACCACTTGCTGATCGAAGCCGCATCCGTCGTCACGCACCTGCAGCAAGAGCTGTGCAGCCGTCGAAACAAGCGTCACCTCGACACGTGTGGCGGCGGCATGACGCGCGACGTTCGTCAGCGAAGCCTGTGCAATGCGGAACAGGGCCGTCGCATGGGCGTCGGACAGCGCGGGCTCGCCGCCTTCGATGCGCAATTCACACGCGATCGCATTGCGGCGGTTGAACTCGTCGACAAGCCATTCGAGCGCAGACACGATGCCGAAGTTAAGCGCCGCGGGCCGCAGGTGGCTCGCGACATTACGCACCATCGAGATCGTGCCTTCGACCAGTTGGCGCATATCGTCGGCTTTTTTTGTCGCTTCCGCGTCGTGCGCGATGCGCATTTTGAGCAGAGACACGTCCATCTTGAGCGCGGTCAGCAATTGCCCCAGCTCGTCGTGAATTTCCATCGCAATGCGCTTTCTCTCCTCCTCGCGAATCGCCTCCATGTACGCGGACAGTTCGCGCTGCTGCTCGCGCGATTCGACGAGTTCCTGTTCCATCTGCTTGCGCCCCGTAATGTCATTCAGGCCCACATAGATCGCGGGAGAATCGTCGTAAGTTGCGGCGCGCGCCGTCGCCATCGCCCAGAACCGGGTACCGTCCTGGCGCCGGAACTGTATCTCCGTGTTGCGCAAGCCACCCTTGGTCCGCAGATGTTCGATCAGACGCTCGCGCTCGCCCCGCTCGGCGTAGAAATCCGCGATATTGGCGGACAAGCCTTCGTCCATGCCGAAGAGTTCGCGCAGCGGCGGGTTCGTGTACAGGATGTGCCCATCCGGCATCGAGGTGATGCATAGCGGCACGGGACTCGTTTCGACAATCGCGCGAAAGCGAGCCTCGCTTGCCTGCAGGCGCGCGTCCGCGCGCCGCCGCTCGTCGATCTGCGCCCGCAAGTTGGCGTTGGCGCGCGCCAGCTCTTCGGTGCGCAATGCGACACGTCGCTCCAGATCGTCGCGCGCTTGCGATAGCGCGGCCTCCGTTTCCTTGCGCACGGCGACTTCCGCCAGCAGTTGCCGGTTCTGCGCGAGAACCTGCTTGTGCATCACCCGCAGCTCGAGGTGCACGCCAACGCGCGCGACCATCTCATCGACGCGCAATGGCTTGGTCACATAATCGACACCGCCCACCAGAAAGCCTTCGACGCGGTCCTCGTTGTCCATCAGCGAGGTCATGAATATGACGGCGATATCGCGCGTGCGCTCATCGCGCTTGAGGCGCCGACAGGTCTCGAAGCCGTCGATGCCCGGCATCTTCACGTCGAGCAGGATCACATCGGGCTGCGAGAAGGCTGCGCGCTCCAACGCTTCGATACCGTCGAGCGCCACCAGCACGCGAATGCCGCGCGCCTCGAGACTGTCGACAACCACGCCGAGATTCCCCGGCGTATCGTCGACGATCAGAATCGTGCCCGTAAACGCGACCGGAGCGGCGAGATGGCTCATGATGCGGTGTTCCCTTCGAGATACCGCTCAGCGGGTTGCAGGAGCCCGCTCCACCATGCGTCGAAAATGTCGAGCGCCATATATCCCCGCGAGTGCCGCCGTTGTAGTTGTCCTATTCTGCACTCGATGCCGGCGCCTGGTCCATCACGCCCGCTCCGGGTTTCAAACGTCCGATGAAACGGCGCGCCCCGTGGCCTCACAGCCGCCGCATGCGTGCCTGTAAGCAGTTGCGCGCCTGGCCGGCGTTGCCGTTCGCTAGTGCGACACCTCGCCCGCCACCGCGGTCAGTCGGACCGTGCGCGGCAAGGTCAGTTCGTCGATGAGGTCGGCCACCTCGCACAGCGCGCGAAAATCATACTCGTCGATCTGCTCCGCGTGATTGCGCCGCAACTCGCGCATGGCTTCGCCCAGGCGCCTGAGCGCGTTGGTCGTGCTGTCTATCAACGGCCAGCAGTGCATCAAATACGCAAGCGATGTCACGCTGCGCGTCTCGCACCAGGTGTCGAACAGTCGCAGACATATCGCGTCGATTTGCTCGATGACGTTTTCCCGTTCCGATAGATAGCCGATCATGTTGCATCAATTCGACATTGCATTTCGATGGCTCATCATCTACGAGCAGAATGTGTGTCGCATTCAGCGCAAGCTGGAAAATCAGGGTGTGACTTCCTGATTCGCGTGTCAGGAAATCCTTAGTGTCATTCATGGCGAAAGCCCCCGCAGATGGGCAAGGACCCTTAAATGCCGTTCTATATGCTGTTCCGGTTCAGGAAGTCCTGACGGCTGAAACCAGCGATTCCTGAAACGACATTCCGGCCGGCGCCGATTGGACGCACGCACCGATCGCCATAGCATCGAATCATCGTGCATCGCGGGGAAAATCATGGCGGGCAACAGATCGCTGCGTTCTCAGGTCGAAAAACTCGTTGGCCCGACGGGGGGCCGAGGGGCGCGCGTGCGTCTGCTGAACCGCTCGCGCTCGGGTGGAACATGCCGGGTGTGCATTCAAATCGATCTGCCGACCGGGGCGTTTTCACTCTTCTTCTTTCGCCATGCCGACGGCGCATGGCACGTGTTTCCGCCGGGCCAGCGCCGTCCGGAAATGGGGATAGGCCGCATGGCGGCCTGATCGTTCAGCCAGCCGGGGAAACGCACATGCACGACGATGCTTCGAACACACTGCCGCAGGACGTGATAGAGCTGCGCGCTTGGCTCAACGACTGGTACGACCATGCATTCGCCGTAGGCTACGTCCATCCGCCCTTCACGCTCGATGAAGCGACAGCCGACCGGCTCGAAGGCTACTTCAAGGCGGGCCTGACGCCGGCCGAAGGCGCAATCTTGTTCTTTGGCGTCGTGCATTGAGAGGCGAGCGATGAAGGCGAAAGACGGTGAAGTCAATCAATGAAACATCACATCGTCGGGCGTTATCGCGGATTCGTCATCGAAGCGCACATGGAGCCGCGGACGGCCCGTTTGTCCGTTGGAATCGCGCTGACATATCGCGTCACGTGGTCATTGCGTAGAAGGACACGAAAACAGCACGTCACCGGTAACTTAGCCGATGCCGTTACCTACGAGTCGGAAAGTGTTGCTCTCACGTGCGTCGACCGCAAGGCTCGCGCTCTTATCGATGCCATGCTGGCGAATCAGGAAGCGTTAAAAACCGTGGGGCTGTAACCCCGATGCCTGGAAGGCCCGCGCCTCGCGCAGCGTCACGCGGACTCGAACGGCCATGCAAGAAAAACGGCTCGACTAGCCGCGGACATCCCTGCCGAGATACGCAGCGACCGCGCCTGTCACGGCGAAGCCAGGCAATTGCTCCGGCGACGCCAGATGCGCGGCGACGATCTCGCGATTATCGAGCCGCAGGCCCGGAAACCCCCATTCGGCGCGGTACGACGACTTCAGCAGCAACAGCGACTGACCGACGTAGATTGGGCGGATTCAACCGGTCGATGCAACGCAATGAACGCCGGATGAGCGACTCTCGGTGCAGAGGAAAACATGAGCGGACCTACGAGTAGGCGATGGACCTGCTCACGTCCGCGGACTTCGATGTGAAGCTAGTCAGGAAGATTGGAAAGCAATTGGTCGCGCTGGCCAAACGTATCGTTGCTGCTCGCTCCGACCGGTCGGCGAGTTACGATCCACATACGTTTTCGCCCCGGCGCCCGCGTACGAGAGAAAGAGCAGCTTCATCATCGGTTGTGAGCAGGTTTGCTCCCACGAGCCTTTCCCTACACACGGCTTTAGCCAGGCTCTGACCTCGCTTCTGCATGAGCCATCGGATAGGCCACACCCGCGCGGTCTGATCCGCGGACGCAGTTACCACCCGCTGGCCGTCCGGGCTGAAGGTGGCGGAGCTTACCGGTCCCTGATGTCCGGTGAGCTTCGCGATCACCTCGCCGGTCGCCGCGTCCCACACCCGCGCGGTCCCGTCCGCGGACGCGGTCACCACGCGCTGGCCGTCCGGGCTGAAGGCGGCGGAGAAAACCGGTCCCTGATGTCCGGTGAGCTTCGCGATCACCTCGCCGGTCGCTGCGTCCCACACCCGCGCGGTCCCGTCCGCGGACGCGGTCACCACGCGCTGGCCGTCCGGGCTGAAGGCGGCAGAGAAAACCGGTCCCTGATGCCCACCGAGCTGGGCGATCTGTTTGCCGGTGGCCGCGTCCCACACCCGCGCGGTCCTGTCCGCGGACGCGGTCACCGCGCGCCGACCGTCCGGGCTGAAGGCGGCGCAATAAACCAGATCCTGGTGCCCGCTGAGCTGCGCGATCTGTTTGCCCGTGCTCGCGTCCCACACCCGCGCGGTCCTGTCCCTGGACGCGGTCACCACCCGCTGGCCGTCCGGGCTGTAGGCGACGGAATCAACCGGGCCCTGATGCCCGCTGAGGAACAAGATCTGTTTGCCGGTGGCTGCGTCCCACACCCGCGCGGTCCCATCCGCGGACGCGGTCACTGCGCGCCGACCGTCCGGGCTGAAGGCGACGGAATCAACCGGGCCCTGATGACCGCTGAGGAGCAAGATCTGTTTGCCGGTGGCCGCGTCCCACACCCGCGCGGTCCCATCCGCGGACGCGGTCACCGCGCGCCGACCGTCCGGGCTGAAGGCGGCGGAATAAACCAGATCCTGGTGCCCGCTGAGCTGCGCGATCTGTTTGCCGGTGGCCGCGTCCCACACCCGCGCGGTCCGATCACGGGACGCGGTCACCACCCGCTGGCCGTCCGGGCTGAAGGCGGCGGAAATAACTGACCCTTGATGCCCTCTGAGCAGCAAGATGCCCATCGCCGCGTCCCATGCGCGCGCGGTCCTATCACGGGACGCGGTCACCACCCGCTCACCGTCCGGGCTGAAGGCGGCGGAATTCACCGGCCCCTCGTGTCCGGTGAACTGCACGATCACCTGGCCGGTCGCCGCATCCCACACCCGCGCGGTCTTGTCATCGGACACGGTCACCACGCGCTGGCTGTCCGGGCTGAAGGCGGCGGCGCTCACCGGTCCGCGATGCCCAGTGAGCTGCACGATCGCCTGGCCGGTCGCCGCGTTCCACACCCGCGCGGTGTTGTCATCGGACGCTGTCGCCACGCGCTGGCCGTCCGGGCTGAAGGCGGCGGAGAAAACCGGTCCCCGATGCCCTATGAGCTGCGCGATCACCTGGCCGGTCGCCGCATCCCACACCCGCGCCGTCTTGTCATCGGACGCTGTCACCACGCGCCGGCCGTCCGGGCTGAAGACCGCGGAGCTTACCGGTTCCCGATGCCCGGTGAGCTGTGCGATCACGTGGCCGGTCGCCGCATTCCACACCCGCGCGGTCCTGTCCGCGGACGCGGTCACCACGCGCCGGCCGTCCGGGCTGAAGGCGGCGGAGAAAACCGGTTTCTGATGCCCACTGAGCTGCGCGATCTGTTTGCCCGTAGCCGCGTCCCACACCCGCGCGGTCCTGTCTGCGGACGCAGTCACCAAGCGCCGGCCGTGCGGGCTGAAGGCGGCGGAATAAACCAGATCCTGATGCCCGCTGAGCTGCGCAATCTGGTTGCCCGTAGCCGCGTCCCATACCCGCGCGGTCCTGTCTGCGGACGCAGTCACCACCCGCTGGCCGTCCGGGCTGAAGGCGGCAGAATAGACCAGATTCTGATGGCCACTGAGCTGCACAATCTGTTTACCCGTGGCCAGGTCCCACACCCGCGCTGTCCCATCCCAGGACGCGGTCACCACCCGCTTACCGTCCGGGCTGAAGACGGCGGAATCAACCGCATTCTGATGGCCACCGAGCAACGCAATCTGCACTGATGCTTGCGCGCCACGCATAAGCTCAAGCTCTGCTTCTGCCGATCCCGGCGAGAGCCAACCGTTGCCCAACGCCAGCATCGCGAAGCGCATTGCGCGGTCATAATTTCCGGCGTCGTTCGCCGTTGTCGCGGCCGACGCCAACGCCAGGGAAGTCTGGCGTGCGACCGTCCGAGTCTGGTGAATGATCCACCCGGCAGTCACAATTAGAATGAATACGATTGCGCCAATCAGTACCTGGATGCGTCGCTGCGCGCCCTGTCCGTGCTCGCTCTTCGTTGACATGGGCTTGACCCTCAACGATTTGTTGCAACGGCGACTCGCGCTCCGCGCGTGCAATCTCCTCGCGCCCGCAGCAAGTCCATCGATAGGAAAGGTCGTCCGCGCCCAGCCGAAAGCAATTCGCACATGTCCAATTCGCAAAGAAATCGCTCGCCCCACACCGTCGCCCAGACGTCTGGGGGCTCCCGGTCGCATCGTCTCACGCCACACCACGCACTCGATTCCAGGAAACAGCACATCAGTGCGCACCAGTGTCCGCTGACAGGGGCGGATTCAACCGGTCGATGCAATAGTTCGATGAAATCGTTCAGCCGGTGTTTCGTAATCCAGGGTCTTCCTTGGGCGCTCGTTCCGCCTTGCAGGAGACGTCACTGATGAAATTGCTAAATGATCGCGTTAAACCATATGTTCGGTATCGCGCATGTTTCAGGTCCGGGTAAAGCACACTTCCGAGACAGCGAACGTCTATGATCACCGCAACCCAAAGAGGAGAAGCCTCGCGAAGCGAAACGCGTCGTAGTTGAGCAAGGCCAACGAATAATCGCCACATAGGCTCGGGTTGTTCGGAAAAGCGTGCACGACTCGCACCCCCAATCCCGTGCGGAGACAACTGATAGTTGTGGGCATGAACCCGGCAGCGCGGAAAGACTTCGTGCGCTTCCGGGTCATTCCGCTACGCAACGAAACGACACTCCGACGCTGGTGTACGTGTATCCATGTTCCTTCCGCGGTTCATATGGTCATCGATTTCAGCCGCGCAACCGAGCATGCGAGGGTAAAGAAAGATGGTAAAGGCGGCCGTCTCCAAAGCGTTGCGCGAATACGTTCCGTCACGATACGGCTGCCAGAGCATCTTGAGCAGTAACGCGGCAATCACCGCATCGATGTTGACGCAGTAAACGTTTCGCGAAACCCCCGCGTCGAACAGGCTTTGGACCAACGTCCGGTAAAAGTCGTGGAAGATGTTGTATTCGTCGCGCTCGGCGAACAATCGCCGCACGAACATTTCACGCGGGTCGTGATTGACGGGTTTATCTTTAAACACCGGATGATTCACGCCAGGGATTTTCTGGATGTCCAGGCTGCCGCTCGTTTTCTTGCTCGATTTGTATTTGGCGTAACTTTCGACGTACGTCATCGCTAGTGCTTTCAAATCCAGCCCGTGCGCAGGATTGCCCGGGTCAGTCAGTCCGCTATGCGCGAACTGGTCCAGCAGAAACGCAATTCCCTCAAATCCATTGCCACCGTGTGTGTAACCACTGTGCGTAAGGAAGCCGATTAACGCCTTGTTGAGTTGGACGCGCTCGGGGTCTTCGGGACCATCGGCAGAGACCGCACCTTTTGCACCCTGCGCGGAAATCGTTCCGGGTCCATTTGACAGCAGCAGACCGACCAGCAATTGGAAGGAAAACAAGTCGCTCGTGCCTGGCCACAATCCAAACAACGCGCCGAAGGCGGTTTCACCAAGCGAACGCTCCTCCAGGACTGTCTTCGTTTCGACGCCGCAGAAGCTGTCCGGACCATGCTGGTCCGAGGGCACTGAAGCGCCTATCAGGGAGCCGAAAAGTTGTATCCACCACGGAAGGCTCTCAGCCGAAAGGCGTGAAATGCGTTTGCGCATGAGCGGTCCCCATGCGAGCGTCGCGCAAATGGCTGCCAATACGCCATCGGTAGTCGGCTCGCCGGGCAGGCTTTCAACATATTGCACGAATGTCGACTTCACGTCGCGAGCTTTGAGTCCCGCCAGGATTGCGCGGGCCCGAAAATCCGGTTCACTGCCGACGAACAGGTTGAGGTCGGTGACTTCGGCGCGCGAAAAGTCGAAACTCTCATCCATCGCGTTCTCGAGCTTCACCGGGGCAAAGGCGTCGATTAGAGCGCGGACCGCCTGGCGAGGCCCGGCTTGCCCTCGGGGCCCGATGATACTCGCCGCCGCTGCAAGGACAGTGTTTGGTGCATTACCGGCATCCCGTGCCGCCTGGGCAGCCCCAAGTGCGGGATGTCCATACAGGTTCAGGAACGCACTCACAGCGACATTGATTAGCGCGCGGTCGTTCATCCCGCCGGGTTCGTGGAGCAGCGCGAGGCTTACGTTTGTCTCAAGGGGGTACTGCGCCGCATCAAGCATCGAAACGCCGTAGAGACTGGTCACCTGCGACTTTGGGTCCATCTGCGACGCGCCAGAAGCATCCTTCATCGACTGTCGCGGTGGTACAGCTCCAACCTGTTTGTCGAGCGCGGCAATCTGGGCATCGTATGGGGCCGTGGCCTGCACGACAGGCAAATCCAGCGCCTGCGGCAGGCTCAATCCGCGGTGACTGCTAAACCACGGTTTTAATGCGAGGTTACCTTCCGGCTCGAAATCTGGCCTGCAGGCGTTTTCACGCATCACAGCCGTGAGTGCTGCGGGTATGTGCGCGATGTTCGTGACAAGCGCACCCTTTGCCGACACGGCCGGATTGTCCGGCGTGAACACACTTGACACCCCGAATTTATCGAGAAACCATTGTTCTTTCGATGCGGCGTCGTCCGCGCCTCCGGACATAGCACCCGCGTGTCCGACAGCACGGGTCAGCTTTGACTTCCAGCGACCCACGACGCACGCAACCACCGGCTTCGTAAAGTTGGCGTCGAGCTCGTAGTAGCCGCCCGGTTCGACATAAAGAACGGCCGCCTTGCTTCGCGCGTCGTTTGCCAAGGCCGCAGCGAACTCGGGCGCCGCGAATTGAATGTAGACGTCTTTGCCACTTGAGATGGCTGTAGTCGTGCCCCATCCGGCCATCCGCAGGTAGGTTGCGATGGTAGTCGTGAAGTTGCCCGAGTTGGAAAACAAGGCAATCGAGCCACGCCGCAATGCCTCTTCAGGGTGGTCGCCGCCCAGCGCTCCCCCGATACGCACCTGGTTCCAGGCGTCAGCCACGCCGAGGCTGTTGCCGCCAAAAATGTCGACCCCGTTGGACTGACCCATCGCGCGGATTTCGCGCGAGTCACTGACGGCCAGCTTTTCGGTAACGATGAAAATCTTCTTCAGTTCCGGATTGACACGGATTAGCTCAGCCACGCCGTCCCGTGCAGCGGAAGGCGGCAGATAGATGACGCCGCAGTTGAACCGGTGACCATCGTTCAGGCCTTCAAGGACATTGTTGTAGACCGGCACGCTTCCAAGTGCCGTTTCCAGTACCTGTCCGCGCTTTCCCGGAGCCGTACCAAACACCACGTTGCCACCGGAATAGGCATGACCGACGGGCGTGACATCGCTCGACTCGCCGCCCAGAATGTTGAGCACGCAAACGCGGTCGTCCTTTGTGGCAACTTGGGATAACGAACTAATTCCTACGAAGTATTTAAAATCGCCAATTCCCTGCTTGTACATAATGATTCTCCTCAGTCGATGAGATGCTCAGGCAGCCTGTTTGACCGCAATTCCCAGCTTCGCGGCAATCTGCTCACGGCCGCCTGCTTTCATCCATTGGTCAACCTGCTTCGCGTACAGGACCACCTCGCTCATGTCCGAGTCAAAGCCGAAGAAGGTGTACGGCAATCCCAGCGAATCGAGCGTGTCGCGCAATGCTCCCATTCCGCGAACCAGATTCGGACCGCCACGGCCGACCACCACATAGAGCGGCGTCGGGCCGTGCTGACTGAAGTGCTCGCGTAACGCGTCGGCCATTGCGCGAAATGTTTCGAAAATATCCGTGTTGTTCGACTTTCCACCAATGATGAACAGCACATTGCTCTGCTCAATCCAGTGCTTGAAGCAGATGCGGGCAACTTCCTTCATTTTTTCGTAGGGTGGGTTGCCGCCGAAGTCTGACGAGATGATGGCGTCGTCTCCGAGCATTTGCGTGACAAGGGAGTTCGCGCCGCCACCGAACGTCGGAGCGAGAATGCTGCCCTTCGCGTTAATGACGTAGACGTCGCTCTGCCCCTGATACGTGCGAAGCTGGTTGATTTCCTGTTCGAAGTCTGAATAGTCGACTGCGAAGAGATGCGCGGGCAGGTCAAGGCGCTGCCAGCGCGGGTCATCACGGTCGAAGCCGCATTTGAAGTCACAGGCGACGGGTGTCAGCCGTCCCTTGCTATCCTCGCGCATCCGGATTGGATTCAGTTCGAGGGTCGTCATTCCGAACCCGTGGTAGAGCTCCCATAACTTGGGGAGGTGCTGTACAAGCGGCGAGATAATCTGTTTGGGTGCGCCCAGCGTCGAAAGCGCGTTCGCCACGACGAACGCCTTGAGCCCGGTGAGCGGGTCAAACGGAATCTGCACGACTTGCGACTTGTCCAGTTCCTCGATGTCGACGCCACCGTGATGTGTGAGCGTCATCGTCGGTGCGCGGAAGTGTGTCGAGTCGGTAATCGAGAAATAGACCTCGTACTCGGCCGGCACACCCGCCTCAAAGGTCACACCATTGGCTTTCGACACAGTATTGGCAACGTGATGTTCGACGAAGTAAAGACGCTCCTTCTCCTTCAAGGCGGTCGTCAGGTCAGTCGCGCGGCCAATCAGACCGGCCTTGCCCTTCTTGCCAACACCGCCCTTGAAAACCGGCTTGATGAAAATCATGCCGTGCTTTTTCAGCATCGCTCGAATCTGTTCTTCGCTAGCGTCCGGACCCAGAATCTCGGGCGTCGGAAAGCCCACGAACTGCAGCAATCTGGCGCCGTGCAACATACCGGTGACTTGCATGATGACCTCAGGAAGTGAGTTGGGAAGTCGGTGTCGTCGGGACAATATCCCTCACGGGGTCTTTGTCGAACCCGTAAAACGAGTGCGGGGTTGAGCACAGGATTGCCTCGACAATCGCGGGCGCAAGATGTAAGTCCAGCAACGCGGTAAGCGTCTGGCTGTAGGCCGTCGCATGTTCAAACTGCGTATGTGGCCAGTCGCTACCCCACATCAGACGTTCGGCGCCAAATGCGTCTATGAGTTGGTCCGTGGCATCGCGCATGAAACTCGAGTCCGGCTCCGAGCACCGATAGGCGCCCGAAATCTTGACCCACACGCGGCCAGATGGGCCAAACTCCAACAGGTCGTTGAAGCCCGGGTCGCGTGTGCCGCTGTCCGGGTCAGGGCGGCCAAAATGGTCAACGACGACTGGCAAGCCCACATCCAGCAAAGTGTTGACGAGCGGCGCCAGGTCCGACGCCTCCCTGTGCAACTCAACATGCCAGCCTAGTTTTGATAACTGCCGCCAAAGCGTTACATATGGCGCCGAGCCCAGCTTGGGGAGCGTCTGTCCGACAAGGTTGAGACGCACGCCCGTCACACCCTGACAGTTCAGTCGCTGCAGGTCGTCTTCTGAAATTTCGGGGGACACGACTGCTACACCTCGCAGCCGGCTAATGTCGCTGGTCAGCGCCTGTAAAAGATGGCTGTTATCGGTGCCGAGAAAGCTGGGCTGGACAAGGACGGCATTGCCAATATCGTTCTCGTCCAGAAGCTTCCGGTAGGCGTCCAGCGTTGCGTCATAGTCGGGTGCGTAGCGCCGTCCGTCCGCCAGCGGCAGAGTCCTGGCAAACACGTGCGCGTGCGTGTCAACGCGCGGCAGCCGTGGCCGCGCGATGGATGGGGCCTGAGTCATCGCTGGCTCCGGTGATGGTCAAGCGCTAATTCGGCGTCGGCGACCAGTTGTGAAGCCTGCTCGACGCCGGACGGCCGCAAGCGCTTGCCGCGCGTTTCGGGAAGCAACAACACGGCAACCATCGCCAGCCCGTACGCAATTGCGGCATCGATACCAATCGCTGCTCCCAGCGACATCGAATGACTCATGTACCCGACCAGCACCGGGAAACCCGCCGAGGCGATGCGACCGAAGTTGTAGCAAAAGCCGACGCCTGTCCCGCGCATGTCCGCAGGATAGAGTTCGTTGAAAAGTGCGCCCAGGCTGGCCGGGATGCCGGCGGCGAAAAAGCCTAGCGGGAAGCCCAGAACAAGCATCTGCGTGTTGCTCAATGGAAGCATCACGTAGGCGAGCACGGTGACGATGCAAGAAAATGCAAAGAATGCGATGTTGCGACGCCGTCCGATACGGTCGAGCAGGTAAGCGCTCGCCATACAGCCGCACCAGAAAGCCACGATAACAACCGCAAGATACCCACCGGTGTTGAGGACCGACAGATGTCTTTCCTTGGAGAGGAAGGTCGGCAGCCAGGTCATGATGGCGTAGTACCCGCCGTGTGCGCCTGTGCCCAGAATCGCCCCGATAACGGTGGTCTTGATGACGCGCGGCTGGAATACTTGCGCGATTTGCCCCCACACAGAAACCACTGGTTCAGCGCGAGACGGCTCAACGCGCACAGGTTCGCGGAGATTGCGGCGGACGTAAAGGACGAGAAGCGCGGGCAGCAGGCCAGCACCGAACATGACACGCCACGCCGTGTCTGACGGCAACCACGAAAAAGCTGCGGCATACAACAGCACTGCGCCGGCCCAGCCGACAGCCCAGGCGCTCTGTACCGCGCCCATGGCCTTGCCGCGGTGTTCCGTCCGGATGGTCTCAGCCATCAACACGGCGCCTGCAGCCCACTCTCCGCCGAACCCGAACCCTTGCAGGGCCTTCAGGACCAGTAGTTGAGGAAAACTCTGGGCGAAGGCACAAAGGAAAGTGAATCCTGCAAACCAGAGAATCGTAATCTGCAGCGTCCGCACCCGACCAATCCTGTCGGACAAGGCGCCCGCCAGCCAGCCGCCCATCGCCGATGACACCAGTGTCACGCCGCTGATCGCGCCCGCCTGCGTGTGGTCGATGCCGTACGCTGCGATGATTGCGGGGATTGCCAGGGTAAACATCTGCACATCAAGGGCATCGAGGCCCCAACCCGCGAAACATCCCCAGAAGGTGTTTCGTTCGAGAGGTGTGCCTTGCTTGTACCAGGTGAACATCGCCGTCTCCAGGGTAAATTCATATATTCATGTATATGACTATATGTTTAGTTTAGGCGCTTCGACGAAGAAGTCATTGGGGATTTACCCTTGTTCCGGCAGATGTTGTACAGTGACTATTCCTGTGAACAACTATATGAATCATGGATATGCAGTCGTTCTCGGCCAGGCCAGACAGTCGTTTGCCGCGATACCAGCAGCTACGCGATGACCTGGTGCGCCGCATCGCGGAGGGCGAGTGGGCGCCAGAAAAGGCAATCGACACAGAGGCGGAGCTCAGCCTGTTTTATAACGTGTCGACCGGCACACTTCGGAAAGCCATTGATTTGCTGGTGGCCGACGGGGTGCTCACCCGCACCCAGGGAAAGGGGACCTTTGTCCGGCGCCCGCGCTTTGATTCGTCGTTGTTCCGCTTCTTCCGATTCAAGTCAGCTGACGGGAAGCCGGTCCGACCGACGGCGAAGGTGCTCAGCCGCGAGGTCGTCAAGCCAAACGAGACGATTCGCTCAACCTTGCAGATGAAGGCGACGGAGAAGGCTGTTCATCTCTCGCGGGTACGATTGATTGACGGACAACCCGTTTTGTCGGAAGAAATATGGCTACCTCGAAGCCGTTTCGAAGCGCTGGCGACTCTGCCCCTTGGTGGCTTCGAGGATTTGCTTTATCCGCTTTACGAGCGGCTTTGCCGCCAAATCGTCGCATCCGCAACCGAGATTCTGAACGTCGAACAGGCGACGGACGCTGATGCGGCGCTCCTGCATATCGACGTTGGCAGCCCGGTAATCCTTGTGCACCGTGTGGCATCCGATTTCGCCGGGACGCCTATTGAATGGCGCACCACGCGTGGTGCTGCTGCAGCGTTCCAGTATCAGGTCGATATTCGCTGACAACGCGACTTCCTCGCCGCGTTTGGTGCTGTCATAGGGACCGACAACGCGAACTGACTTTCTGTCACCCGGCAGGTCGCATTTTTCCTGCGACTTTCAGGCTCTACACCTCGTTCGCCGAATACATCACTGGTCGCCAGTTGCGGCCGCAGCTCGCTTGCGTGCGCTCGTCCGGGTTATACCTCATTGCAGCCCGACCTCAAACATACAAACATATACATGACTATATCAATCTGCTTGTTTTCGTCTGACTGACCGTTTTCGAAACGCCAGTCGAGCGGCAGCGGGCATGGAACTTGGAGCGAACATGTCTACGTCCGTAACACGTGAGCAGCAGGTAATGAAGAAAATGGCATGGCGGCTGATGCCGCTGCTGATTGTCATGTTTCTCATCGCATTCATCGACCGGCAGAACGTCGGCTTCGCGAAACTGGAAATGGTTCAGGCACTCGGCATGACGGAAGCCGCGTATGGCCTTGGAGCATCGCTGTTTTTCATTGGCTACCTGCTGTTCGAGGTGCCCAGCACACTGGCGCTACATCGGTTTGGGGCCCGGACGTGGCTCGCTCGCATCATGATTACGTGGGGCGTCGTTACAGTGCTAATGGCGTTCACCAGGTCCCTGCCAGCTTTTTACTCGTTTCGGTTTGCGCTGGGTGTTGCTGAAGCCGGGTTTTATCCAGGCGTCATTTACTACCTGACGCAGTGGTTTCCTCAAAGCTACCGGACACGTGTGCTTGGCCTTTTTACCCTCGGCAGTTCGCTGGCAAACATGCTTGGCGCGCTGGTCGGAGGGCTGCTCCTTTCCTTGGGCGGAACACTGGGACTGGCGGGTTGGCAATGGGTCTTCCTTGCCACCGGTCTTCCGGCAATACTGATTGCCTTCGTAGCGCTTAAATATCTACCGAGCTCCGTCGAGGAAGCGAACTTCCTTTCTCAGGATGAGAAGGACATTGTGGTCGCAGCGCTTGTGCGCGAAGCGTCCCCGGAAGCAAAGGAGTCCCGGCCATGGGCGGCATTGCTTGACCCGAAGGTTCTCATGTTCGCAGCAACCTACATGCTGATGTCGACGTCGCTCTACGGCGTTACGTACTGGCTGCCCACGTTGGTTAAGAGCTGGGGCGTTTCGTCGAGCGTCAATGGCCTGCTTAACATGATTCCGTGGGCACTCGCGGCTCTTCTCCTGCTTTGGCTTCCCGGGAAGCTCAAACGTGAACAGGTGGTGTTAAAAGCAATGGCCATAGTCGCCGGCATCGGCGTCGTATGCTTTGCATCGAGCCTCGTGTTGCCGACAGTGTCGTTGCGCTTCATTGCTCTGTGTCTGGGCGGCGCCTGTATTCCACTGCTATACCCTTGCTTCTGGTCGCTTCCCCCACGCTTCTTTTCTGGCGCTCGAGCCGCCGCAAGTGTCGCTGCCATCAACTGCATTGGAAACCTTGGAGGGTTCTTCGGACAGAACCTCATGCCGTACGTTGGCAAGGTAACCAACAGTCATGTTGCACCCATGCTCGTTCCGACTGCATGCCTGTTAGCTCTCGCAATCGGTACCATCATTGCGTGGACAGTCGGTGGGCATCGCAAGGCGGCGCTTGCGTCATCAACGGTTCCGCTTTGATGCGGGCCATGACACCCCCAAGCTATTTGCACAGACGCAATGTACCCTCATTTGAGCCGCATGTTCGATTGATTGCAGACTGAGCGCGGTTCAACTTCGCGATGGTTTGAAGCCATCCGGCCCGGCTTGGGAGTGCCGTTCCGGAGCAAGGCTCGAATCGACCGCTCATAGCCCTTTGCGCATCAAATAAGACGGGTTATTTGCGTGCAACCCCATCGGTTGTACGCGGCGAATGGCCGCTGACGAGAAAGCCGGATGTCTCTTCAGGGTCGCGTGCTGCCGGTCATGACCCGACACTTGTCGATCACACAACGATTGGCAAGGTTCGGCCAATTTGAGACGGTCGCGAACGGCTCTGCGAGGTCGCTGAGCGGCTGTCACAAGCCCTGAGTCCGTCCCCGTCAAGTATTTCGAGGGCGGCCCGATCTGGCCAGTCTGTGCCTAGCCAGCGAGACCCAAAGCCTGATTTGAAAAGGCCGATCCACTGGTTAGATTTGATGCCATGTCCCTCCCCAACGTAGCAAGCGGTCATGTGGATCTATACTGGGGCACCTGGAGGCTTCGATGGCTAATCAAGACAGACTGCATCCGCTACGTCCGCTCCTGAAGAATTGGGTTTGGGAGCATGGCCGAATCGGTACCCGATATCTGGACTGCACCGATGGCGAAATCAAGTTTGACGAAGGCAAGAAGTCGCGCTTCGCGGCCGAAGAATACATTTACGTGCCGCTCGACAAGGATGCTGACGACGATGCGCCTGTGGAAGGTCCTGCGATCCAGGAGGCGGGGCTCGCCCGGTTTTTGAGGGCAGCGCAGTTAGGCAGGCCCGAGGAGGCAGGCACTATCGTGGAGGTCCAGCGCGCAGTGCAGGACTGCATGGAACTCGGCCTGTTCAGCGCATATCAGTTGAGCGCCCAGCAGGCCGCCGCACGCTATGCGCAAGAACCCATGTTCGAGGATGAAATCCGCGCTGCGGTTGTCGACGATATCCGACGTATCTACGCGGGCATGCGCGAGCAATTGGCGCTGTACGATTTCAGTGTGCTTTACGGCTTGCCCACGCCCCTGCTCATCAGCGAGGCGCCGTTCATCGACTGGCGCGTGCGCGCTAGTCCGGCCCTTCCGTTTGTCTCGCTTCCTCTTGGGCCATACTGCCTGCTGGTGGGTGCGCCGTCGGGCAGGAGCAGCCGAATTGGCCCCGTGGTCTGGAAGTCCGCCGCGGCAATGGGCCCATTGAAGGACCACAACCGCCAAATCGCGGAGCACGCACGGTTGTGGCTGGTGGCGACCACTGACGACCAACTCGTCGCGGTACAAAGCCGCTTTGCTGATGCCAGGAGCCCCAAGCCAGAGGATGCGAGGCCCTGACTGAAGTCGGCGGGAAACGCGTTGAATCGTTCGTGCTTCTGGAGACGATTTACGGACGTCCGCTCCCTGAAGCCACGAGTGTCACGCTGGGTCGATATCCGCGCGGCCTTCATAAGCAGCGGAATACACCCGAGAGCAGGGGTCGGCCCCGTCAAGCCCCCCGTCGCGCGTGCCAGCCTCTGAAAGTCGCGATCGCGTATCCTGGCAGGTCAGTCCTTAGCCCACGCCGCAGCCATGGCGACGGCAAAGTCCCGATAGGATCTCGGTTGCCGTCCCAGCAGCGTCGCCAGACGCTCGACGTCCGCGCTGGACGCGACCGCGCCGTCCTGCTGATACCGGCCCATCATGAGTCGCATGTCGTATGCGAGCCAGGCAGGAGCAACCGACTTGAGGCGCTGCTCAAGGACGTTGAGATCGTCGCCACCGTAGCGGACGGGACGTCCCAGCGCCTCGGCCCAGGTCGAAACCACGGTCTGCGCATTGATCACGTCAGGACCGACGAGTTCGTACGTCTCGCGCGGCAGCGGGTTTGAGCCACGCTCGCGGCGCAGCAGTTCGCGCGCGGCAGCCTCGCCGATATCACGGACGTCGACCATGGAAATGCCTTTCGCGCCAATTGGCATGCCGTAGACGCCGTGCGAAAGCAGCGGGTCTTTCTGCCGGACGTCGTTCTGGATGAAATACGCGGGGCGCAGCACCGTCACCGGCAGGTCGAGGTGTTCGATCATGCGCTCGACCGTATGTTTGGCGGTGAAGTGCGGCACGTCGACGTATTCGGCGCCCTTGAACACCGACAGATAAACCACGCCTTTCACACCCGCTTCCCGTGCGACGCTCAGGGTCTGTACCGCCTGAGTCAGCTCGTCCGCGACGTTGGGCGCAAGCAGGAACAACGTGCTGACGCCGATCATCGCCTGCCGCACCGCGTCGATGTCGGACAGGTCGCCCTTCACTGCGGTGACGCCACCAGAAAATCGCGCTTTCTCCGGTGTGCGGGTCAGCGCGCGTACCTCGGCACCGCTGCCGCCCAGATGCTCGATAACCTGCTTACCGATCACGCCCGTGCTGCCTGTAACGAGGACTGCCATAGGTATCTCCTTGAAGTGGATGGGCTGGGTCCGCCCGTGAGACAAACAATAGTCGTTTCGCTCAATAGTCGAAAGTGCCAGAATTCATACACTTCGTCTCGTAAACGGAACGATCATGGATTTGACGTCGCTCGGCGATTTCAATGCAGTTGCACTGCACGGTGGCTTTGGGCCCGCCAGCCGGGCGCTCGACCGCCCCAAGGCCACCCTCTCGCGGCGCGTGGCCGAGCTCGAGGAAAGCCTCGGCGTCAGGCTGATCGAGCGAGGCTCACGCAGGCTGCGTCTGACAGAAGAGGGCGTTGCACTCCATGAACGCACGCGGGGGCTCATGGCTGAGATTCAGGAGGCGGGTGAAGCGCTCGCCTCACGCGCCCCGGTGGCGCGCGGGCGGCTGCGCATCAGCGCGCCTGTCGTTTTCGCGCATGTCGTGCTGTGCCGGATCGCTGCGCGCTTTGCGCTCGCCTATCCGCAGGTCGAACTTGAGGTCATTGCAGAAGACCGCATCGTGGATCCGGTGGAGGACGGCTACGACCTCGTTATCCGTATCGACCCGGCGCATGGCGAGCAGCTCGTGGGACGGCGCATCCTCGGTGACGAGCGCCTCGTGGTCGCGGCGCCGGGCATGTCGATACCTTCGAGACCGGCACCCGATGCAACCGCGTTGGAGGTGCCGGCCGTTATGTCGGCCGCGGCACCATCAGGCGCGTTATGGCACATGCGAACGGAAGACGGTGGTGCGATAGCGATCAGGCCGATGCCGGTGTTGCGGCTGTCATCGTTGCTGATGGTGCGTGACGCGGTGCTCGAGGGCGTAGGCGCGGCGCTCTTGCCCAGATTGCTGGTTGAGCATGATGTGTCGACAGGAAGACTCGCCTGTTGGGGAAAGGCGGGCTCGCCCGTGGAAATCTGGGCCCTTTACAATTCGCGCCGGCTTCTGAGCGCGAAGGTGCGAGCGTTCATGACTATGCTGCAGGAGTTGCCGGGTCGGGAGCGCAAATCGGGTGGCGCTAGCAGCTCCAATGATTCTCCGCGCCGCTAGCTTTCTCTGTGGTAGCGCGGCGACGTGGTCGAGCCGTCGAGCGGCTGCTTTCGGCGACATTGAGTGTCTCTAACGGGTCGGCTACAGCCAATTGCGTCCGGCGAAACGCTACAAGTCTGGCGCGACTGGAGGTAAGTCTTAATTTCGGCGTGCACGGTTGCACTGACTCTGGCGCCCTACGCCTGCATCGATTTCTCAGCCCGGGAGGTGATGAAATTGTTTGGTATCGCATGGCCAACCCATAGCGCATCACCACTGTCGTTCACTGAACGTCAGCAAAGTCGACATGCTGTCGATGGATGCGCCCAGCGTATGACAGATCCACTCGTAATGTGTTGAAAAACTCCCTTTCCTGCGCAACCGGACCGGCACCCGAAAAGTCGGCCTCTCAGATCGCCCTATGCGCCGCGGCGCGCGTCAAGCAAGTTGTCGCCTCACTCATGCAGCCAGAGGCTGTTTATTTGCGCTGATCGACGCCATCTCGACGACTGAGTCGCGTTCGGGGTTAAGCGTCACGGCACCAACCGGTGTCCAGTTGCGCGTGTGGCGCGACCAGCGGGCCGGATTGCGCTCGCGGGCCCTCTCGTACAGTGCATGCCGAGCGGCGAGAAGCGCACGATCGTCACCGGCGTGACGCTGCGCAGGCGTCACGTAGCGGATGCCACTATGACGATGCTCGAAGTTGTACCACTGCACGAAGCCGGCAGCCCAGGTGCGAGCAGCGTTCAGGTCCTCGAAGCCTGTGACCGGAAACTCCGGCCGGTACTTCGCGGTTCGGAACAGCGCCTCGGCATAGGCGTTGTCGTCGCTGAGCCGGGGACGCGAGTACGACGGCTTGATGCCCAGCCAGTGCAGCATCGCCAGCACGGTAGTGGCCTTCAGCGTCGCCCCGTTATCGCCGTGCAGCACCGGCCGGGCCTCAAGGGCGGCAATGCCTTCGGAGAGCGCCGTACGACGTACGAGATGAGCAGCGTGTTCGGCCGCGTCGCTGTCGTGCACCTCCCAGCCGACAATCTTGCGGCTGTACAGGTCCAGAATCAGGTACAGGTGGAACCATCGCCCTGTGACCGTTGCCGGCAAATAGGTCATGTCCCAGCACCACACCTGGCGCGGCGCGGTTGCAACGTGCGTGGTCGGCGGCCGGCCGCTCGAAGGAGTTCTGGCACGGCCACGGCGCCTCATCTGCCCATGCTCGCGCAGCACGCGTGCAAAGGTCGATTCGCTGGCGATATACACGCCTTCGTCAGCCAGCATCGGCACGATGCGCGCCGGTGGCATGTCGGCAAAGCGCGGCTCGCTGGCTACGCGCAGCACGTTTTCCCGCTCCTCCGGGCTCAAGGTGTGCGCGGGCAGCAGGCGCATCGCGCCGGGCCTGGCGTCGCCAGTGACGAGCCCTTGATTGGCCCTCCAGCGCTGCAGGGTACGCACGTCGATTCCGGCCACCTCGCAGGCCAGGCGCAACCGTGCGCCAGCCAGTCTTGCCGAATCGATTTCCCGGGCCAGGAGCTGGCGATCTTCGAGGCCGATCATTCGTCCTCGCCCTTGTCCGTGTTGAAGATCGCCCCGAGTTTTTTTGAAAGAACCAGCAATGCGGCTGCCTCGGCCAGTGCTTTCTCCTTGCGCCGCAGTTCGCGTTCCAGTTCCTTGATGCGACGCTGGTCCTGCTTCGTCTGCTGTGGACTCGCACGGGCCTCTTCGGGCTCGGCCAGCGCCTGCGTGGCCGCTTGCCGCCACTGCGCCAGTTCCTGCGGATACACGCCATGCTCGCGGCACCACGCATTGCGGGCCGTCTCGTCCATCGCTGCCGTGCTCAACACCGCTTCGAAACGCGCGGCCGCTGTCCATGCCCGCTCGCGAGCGGGCATGGACAGCGCATCACTGCGCCAGCGCTCCAGCGTCTGCGCGCCCACACCGATCTCTCGCGCAACCTCTTCCACTGATGCGCTCTCCGGCGGCAGCAACCGCGCCACTGCCCTGTCCTTGAATGTCTTTCCGTAACGCGCCAACTTGTTCTCTCTTTATCGCCCCCAGATTCCAATTTTATCCAGGCGACAACCATTGTGACGCGGGGGGGAAGCAGAGGCATGGGTCCTTGCGGACCATATTGGGTTCTCAAAATTTGCTGTCGTTAGCAAAGACTTGTTTCCGGGGAACCCAGAGGCGGAGTCCGACCCAAAACAAACGCTACTCGCCCTCATCAAGAAGAGCAAACGGCGAGAGTTGCGTGACGAGATGCTGCCCGGGAAAGGGGCTACATCACCCGTTGGCCTAGGCTACAACGTTCACATGACGGACTTCGTGAAAAACCATTGGAACATCGGTCGGGCCGTTGATCGAGCACCAAGTTTAGCTCGGGCAATCCCAAGAGTCGCCGCTCTCTTGCAGGATGTCGCAGAAAGGTGAACTGTATGAATGGCTGGTTTGTTGAATTCGAACGACAGCCCATGGTCACGAATATGTAGTCATGGAACATGGGGCCGGGTTCGGATGACTATCAGTTGAACGGGAGCGGCCTAGCGGAAAGGCCAGTCACTGGCCAAGAACATTCGTTTGAGGTTCCTTAGCGGACGGTTGCAGCGACGGAACGACAGACCGCTCGGGGTCGACACCCGACGATGGCGCCGCCATCGAACAGGCTGCGGCGGATGGTCGGTTGAACCGGCTCGTAGTCCGCAACCCAGCGGGACCCGATACCCCCTACATTTCGCTTCTTTTCCCCGGTGATCTGCTGGGTCGCCTCGAAACACTGTGGCCCAGGCAATCCGCAATCTTCGACGACACCTCCGGCGAGGGACGAACTCTTCGTCGATTGCGCTTGATCAGGCGCAGAACAGATCGAGTCGCGCGGGCGCTTCGGTCAGGGAGTAGAAAAAGCACCCGCTACTTAAGCTCTTCGGAAGGAAACGCGGTGAGAAAATCAAAGTCGCACCCTGCCGCGGCAGAGAGCACGTGATCGTGATAGAGCCGCTGGTAACCGCGCGCATACATCCCTTCCGCCGGACGAATCTCAGCGGCACGACGCGCCAGTTCGACCTCGTCGACCAGTAGATCGATCCGCTTGTCCCGCGCCGAGAGCCGGATCCGATCACCATTGCGCACCAGCGCCAGCGGGCCACCGAGCGCCGCTTCTGGCGTCACGTGAAGCACGATGGTCCCGTACGCCGTGCCCGACATGCGCGCATCTGAAATCCTCACCATGTCCTTCACCCCCGCCCGTGCAAGTTTCTGCGGGATCGGCAGATAGCCGGCCTCGGGCATGCCTGAAGCACTGCGCGGCCCCGCGTTCTGCAATACGAGAATGTCGTCCGCGCGAACGTCCAGACCCGGGTCGTCGATGCGCGCGGCCAGATCTTCGAGCGAGGTAAATACCACGGCACGCCCTTCGTGTTCGAGCAGTTCGGGAGTAGCGGCGGCGCGCTTCAGAACCGCACCGCCGGGCGCCAGACTCCCGTTTAGAACAATCAGCCCGCCATCGGGACTGACCGGTTTCTCCGTCGAGCGGATCACGGCCGTATCGATCGGATCGGCAAGCGGCTTGTTCAAACGCTCCTCGAGACTCTGCCCGGCGATATCGCAACAAGTCAGATCGAGTCGGGGCATCAGTCCGCGCAGAACGCCCTCCAGCCCGCCGGCTGCATGGAAATCCTCCATGTAACCGTTGCCTACCGGCTTGAGATCCACGAGTACGGGCGTTTCATCAGACAGCCGGTTGAACTCGTCGTAATCGATCTTCAGTCCGATACGACCAGCAATCGCCGCCAGATGAATCACGGCGTTGGTCGAACCGGAGACCGCGAGCAGCACGCGCAAGGCATTGCGCACCGACGCGGGCGTCACGATCTCGGCCGGTTTCGGTCCGCCATTGAGGGCCATGCGCGCAACCAGCGCTCCGGTTTCTTCGCAATTGCGCAGACGATCCGCGTGCACGGCCGGAATCGCCGCCGAACCGGGCAGCATCATGCCCAGCGTTTCCGCGATCAGCGCCATGGTCGACGCCGTGCCCATGACCGCACACGTTCCCGCCGTGACCGCCAGACGCCCCTCCACTTGCCTGATCTCCTGCGCCGAGACTTTCCCCGCGCGGAAATTCGACCAGAAGCGCCGGCAGTCCGTGCACGCGCCAAGCCGCTCGCCGCGATGTCGCCCGGTCATCATCGGACCGGCCACCACCATTGCGGCGGGCCGCTCCGCGGAGATCGCGCCCATCAACATCGCCGGTACGGTTTTGTCGCATCCGCCGAGCATCACCACCGCATCCATCGGCTGGGCACGAATCATTTCCTCGACGGCCATCGCCATCAGATTGCGATAGACCAGCGAAGTCGGCGAAAGGAAGACCTCGCCAAGCGACATCACCGGAAATACGACCGGCAATGCGCCCGCCGCGAGCACGCCGCGTTCGACCGCCTTGATCATTTCGGGAAAGTGGCGATGGCAGTTATTGAAACCGCTCTCCGAGGTGCAGATCCCGACGATCGGCTTGTCGAGCGATTCGCCGGTGTAGCCCATCGATTTGGCAAACGACCGGCGCAGATAGCGCGCGAAGTCGGGATCACCGTAGTTCGTCAGGCCATTGTCGAGGCCACGCGGTTTTTGATTCATGTCCAGTTCCTTACGATCGGGCGATGCAGCGCGAATATAGCGAAAGAAAACGTCAGATGAAACTAGGAGCGAGGCGGCCTCCGACCTCGATAAGTCTAAACGACGCCTATCATCCAGATACCGCCCGGCGCCGCACGCGTGACGGGATGGGCGGGGACTCACGCACTGAACGTGTTCGACGGGTCGATCCCGGTTTGGGAGGTCACATGTCATCGCTACGCGCAAACGATCTGCTCCATTCGAAGGAAGGGTTCCGTCTGCATGGCCAGGACTTCGACTGCTGGCGCCGCTGGGGGCCTTATCTGAGCGACCGGCAGTGGGGCACCGTTCGCGAAGACTACAGCGACTACGGAACCGCATGGGAGTATTTCCCCCACGAGCATGCGCGCAGCCGCATGTACCGCTGGGGCGAGGACGGCATTGCCGGATTCGGCAACGACCCACTCGACTGGTGCGTGTCGCTCGCGCTCTGGAACGGGCGCGACCCCATCCTGAAGGAGCGGCTGTTTGGCTTGACCAATGCGCAAGGCAATCACGGCGAGGACGTGAAGGAGCTTTACTTCTACGTCGATGGCACGCCGACGCACTCGTACATGAAGATGCTGTACAAATACCCCCATGATGCGTACCCGTATCAGGACCTGATCGAGGAAAACGGCCGGCGCGGCGCCGATCAGCCTGAATACGAAATCCTCGATACGGGCGTGTTCGACAACGATCGCTATTTCGACGTCTGGATCGAATACGCGAAGCACACACCCGACGACATCGTGATGCGCGTAACCGTCGAAAATCGCGCGGATCAGCACGCGCCACTCCATCTGCTGCCGCTCTTTTGGGCGCGCAACCGCTGGGCGTGGTCAGGCAAGCCCGGCAAGCCGTCGCTCACGCTCGAGCCGGAGTCCGCCGAGGGCGCGCGCGTGATCGCGCACAATCCCGCGCTGGGCACGATGATCGTCACGGCCTCGGCGCCGCAGCCGATCGAATGGCTGTTCTGCGAAAACGAAACCAACGTCCGCCGCCTTTTCGGCATCGCCGGCGCAGGCCCGTTCAAGGATGGCTTCAACGATTACCTCGTCGATGGCGAGGAGCACGCAGTACGCCGCGACGCAGGCACCCGCGCCGCCGCGCATGTGGCCCTGTCGCTCGCGCCGCACGAGCGCGCGGTGCTGTATCTGCGCTGGCGTCCGGCGGCACTACCGGGCATCACGCGCGACGACGTGCCGCTCGACTTCGAAGCGCTGTTCGCGCGCCGGATCGCGGAGGCCGATGAGTTCTACGCCGCGCTCCAGCACGACATCAGCGACGCCGACGCGCGGCTCGTGCAACGCCAGGCGCTCGCCGGCATGTTATGGACGAAGCAGTATTACCAGTTCGACGTGACGCGCTGGCACGACGGCGACCCCGGTCAGCCGAAGCCGCCGAAAGGACGCCGGCACGGGCGCAATGCCGACTGGCGGCATATGTGCAACGGCGACGTCGTTTCGATGCCGGACAAGTGGGAGTACCCGTGGTACGCGTCCTGGGATCTCGCGTTTCATGCGGCCGCGTTCGCGATGGTGGACCCCGACTTCGCGAAGAAACAGCTGCTGTTGCTCGTGAAGGAACGGTACATGCATCCGAACGGGCAGTTGCCCGCCTACGAATGGGCATTCGGCGACGCGAATCCGCCCGTTCATGCATGGGCGACGTGGCGCGTGTACGAACTCGATCGTGAAGTCACGGGCGTCGGTGACCACAAGTTTCTCGAGGTGATGTTCCACAAGTTGCTGCTAAACTTTTCGTGGTGGGTCAACCGCAAGGATGCAGAGGACCGCAACATCTTCCAGGGCGGCTTTCTCGGGCTAGACAACGTCGGCATCTTCGACCGCTCTTCCCCGCTGCCGACGGGCGGCCGCATCGACCAGGCGGACGGCACCGCCTGGATGGCCTCGTATGCGCTCGACCTGATGCAGATCGGACTCGAACTCGCGATGACGAACAACGCGTACGTCGAAATCGCGGTGAAGTTTTTCGAGCATTTCCTGTATATCGCAGAAGCCGTCGGTTGCAGCGAAGGTTGCAGAACGGGGCTATGGGACGGTCACGACGAATTCTTTTATGACGTACTGCATCTTCCAGACGGAACCCGTGTGCCGATGCGCGTTCGCTCGATCGTCGGCCTGATTCCGTTGTTCGCCGTGCATGTGCTCGAAGAACGCATATACGGCCACCTGCCCGGCCTGCGAGAACGGCTCGCGTGGTTTCTCGATCACCGGCCCAATCTGGCCAAACTCGTATCGCGTTGGACCGAACCCGGCAAAGGCAACACCACGCTGCTCTCGCTACTGCGCGGATACCGGATGACGGCACTGCTGCGCCGCGCGCTCGACGAAGACGAATTTCTGTCCGATCACGGCGTGCGCGCGCTGTCACGCGTGCATCGCGATACACCGTACGAGTTCGATCATGGCGGCGCGCATGTCTGCATCGCGTATCAGCCGGCCGAATCGGATTCGCGCGTATTCGGCGGCAATTCGAACTGGCGCGGGCCTGTGTGGATGCCCGTCAACTATCTGCTGATCGAATCGCTGTATGAATTCCATCGCTACTACGGCGACGAGTTCCGCATCGAATATCCAACTGGATCGGGCAACCGGTGCTCGCTCAGCGAGATCGCCGACGGTCTCGCGCGGCGTGTCACTACCCTCTTTCTCAAGGACGAGCACGGCGTGCGGCCCGTGATGGCGGCTTATCCGCAGTTGCAGGCCGACCCGCGCTCGTCTGATCTCGTGCTGTTCCACGAGTACTTTCACGGCGACAGCGGACGTGGCGTCGGCGCTTCGCACCAGACCGGCTGGAGCGGTCTCGTCGCGCTGCTGCTTCAGCCGCGTCTGATGAAGCTGGCCCACGTGGCGGCCGATGTCACTGCCGAAAACGCGCCGGCAGGCGCCCCCGTCGCCGAAGACGCGCTGCCCGCGATGGCGCGATAGACGGGCATCGAAAATCCGCAATCGGTCGAGACGCGATTCCCGAAACTCTATGTCCTCGACCTATCGGACCAAAGTCTGATTGACCGACCTGAAGGTCACGTGCATCGTCAAAGGCGAACCGCGAACGTTTCGGCCTCCGCTGCCGCATGAATCGTAGGAAGAGCGCAAACATGGACTGGAACCGCTGGTACAGCTTGAAGAGTTACCTCAGATCTTCCCTGTGGACGGTACCGCTCGTCGCGGTGGCGATCTATGCCGTGGTAAAGCCGCTCACTGAAATGCTGGGAAGGTGGCTGATCGGACACGACATCCTCGATCCGAAAACAGGCCTTTTTGCGCTGTCCATGACTGGAGCGCGGTCACTTGTCGGCGACATCGTTTCCGCAGACCTGGCGTTTCTGGTGTTTACCTTCGGTTCGCTGCTCGTCGCAATCCAGGTCGCTGGCGGTCAATATACCCCGCGGATCATCGCGACGACCTTGCTGCGCGATAACGTGATCCGCAGCATCTCGGGATTGTTCGTATTCACGCTTCTGTTCGCCAACAGAACCCTGGGCTGGATGGGTGACAGCGAGGTGCACCAGCTTCAGGTATTCATTGCAGCGCTATTCGGATTCGCTTCTGTCGTCGCATTCCTTTTCCTGATTGATTATGCGGCGAAATGCCTGCGTCCAGTAAGCCTCGTGGCTCGGGTTGGGGAGCACGGGATCGCGGTCATCGAAAGCGTCTATCCCGACCCAGCGACGGGCCGAATCACCCCGCAGAGACTTGACCACGAGCGAGGCGTCCCTGGCCGCATTGTTCGCCATAGCGGTACATCCGGCATCGTTCTGGCCGTGAATCTCGAAAGACTTGTCGCCAAGGCGAGGCGCACTAACTCGGTTATCGAATTCGTGCCGCAAGTCGGCGACTTTGTCGCGGTGGACGAACCCTTGTTTTATTTGTACGGAGACTCTGACGCAATCGATGAAAACCGGCTGCGTACACTCGTTGCTTTCGGGACTGAACGCACGATGGAACAGGATCCTATGTTCGCGTTTCGCATCCTTGTTGATATTGCGCTGAAAGCGTTGTCGGCTGCGATCAACGATCCAACAACGGCCGTGTTGGCCATCGATCAGTTGCAGCGGCTATTGCGTGTCGTCGGAAAACGGTCTTTGTACTCCGAAGAGATGACGGATAAGTCCGGACTTGTGCGCGTTATCTATCGAACGCCGAACTGGGAAGATTTCGTGCATATCAGTTTCCGCGAGATACGTCAGTACGGCGCGGGCAGCCTTCAGATCGCGCGGCGTCAGCGCGCGGCGATAGAGAATCTCCTTCAGTGCTTGCCGGAGCATCGTCACGACGCCTTGCGTGTCGAGCTGACCCTGCTGGACCGTGCGATCGGCTCGAAGCATCCATTTCCGGAGGACCTGGCGCTGGCCCGTATCCCCGACTCGCAAGGGCTTGGAGGCTCGGAAAGCTCGACAGCAAGGCAACCCGTCCTTTGAGAGGCAAACCATGCGAAAACTCATCATGGGCATCGTTGAATTCCGGGAGAAAATGCTGCCGCAATACGCGCAGCAGTTCAGCAAACTCGCGCTCGCGCAGACACCTGATGCGCTTTTCATAACGTGCTCGGACAGCCGGGTCGTGCCGGATCTGCTTGCATCGACCCATCCCGGCGATCTCTTTACGATGCGCAACGTGGGCAATCTGATACCACCGGCGACTGCGGAGGGCGTCTCTACCGGAGATCTTTCCGAGGCAAGCGCGATCGAATATGCCGTGCTGGTGTTGAAAGTCGCGAATATTGTCGTGTGTGGACATTCGGAGTGCGGCGCGATGAAGGCCGTGTTCTCCAGGAACGCCAAGATGAAATCGCCAAACCTCGATAAATGGCTATGCCACGCCAACAACGCAGCGTTTCGCCTCGAACAGGAAGGTCCGCTCGACGACAGTTTGAAAGCGCACGATCAATTGTCGCAACTCAACGTACTCGTGCAACTCGAGCACCTGATGACCTACCCGATCGTCCGCCAGCAAGTCACTGCCGGGGCGCTCGTATTGAGCGGCTGGTGGTTCGACATCGCGACGGGCGCCATGTATGCCTATGAGCGCACGAGCCGCTCATTCGCAGTCATCGATCGCACAATGGCTGATCGGATGATTGCGCGCCTTGCCGCACGGGCGAGGTGACGGGTTGCGAAGCCCGCGACGGGACCGGCATGTCGCTAGCGACCAATGCAATCCCTGCGTCGCGATGCAGACGGCAAGTTCTGTTTCAATGTTCGCTCCGGCCGTCAACGGGCATTCAGCTAAGATCCAGCGTGTCTGCTTACAGGCATACATGAGCCATTGCGGTTAACGCGCGACTGCACACCTGAAGAATCGGGTCTTATCTGTCAGAGGCCAGAATCCTGGAAGTGTTCTCAATGTGCACGGGCCGTGGCGTTCTGATTCCGTACAGGCACATCACGCTGCCGCACAGCAGGAGCACCGCAGCGGTCATGATGGAAAGATGCATACCTTGCATAAATGCATCAGGACGGGTATCGCGTACGAAAAACCCGAACACCGCCACCCCGAGCATGCCGCCTACCTGCCTCGCCGAGTTGAGCACTCCTGACGCGATACCCGAGCGGGAAGCATCCACGGATGACAGCGTGACGTTTGTCATGGTCGGCACCATTAAGGCAATGCCGCTTGCGGCTATGAGCATTGGCACGACCAGCATCCAGTACGAGCCGTCTATGCGAACCGGCAACAGCAGCAGATAACCCGACGCGGCAATCAGCATGCCGGCAATCATGAGTTTCTTTGCGCCGACGCGGTTGAGCAGCCGACCCGCCAGGATATTCACTGCCATCAGAACGACGGTCATGGGCAAAAACGCGAGGCCGGTCCACTGAGCTGATAACTGCTGCTCTATCTGAAAGAAGAGACTAAAAACAAAGATCAAACCGTAGTAGGCAAAGTTCACGATGACGCCGGCGGCCGAGGCCGCAGAGAACGTAGTCGTTCGAAAAAGAGCCAATGGGAGCATGGGTTCCGTACGGCGTGACTCAAGCCACAGAAACGCCAAGGTGGCAACAATTGAGAACAGTAGCGCACCATAGACCAACGGATGATGCCATCCAAACCGGGCCGCTTCCGTGAGGCACACGGTCAGAGCGACGAGCGCCAGAATGGCCGCCACCTGGCCGGCAAGGTCAATGCCTCGGCTATGCGCCCGTGCGGCTGTCGCCGCATGACGGAGAGTAAGGCTCACGCCTGCAATTCCGATCGGCAGGTTAATCAGAAAAATGCTGCGCCAGCCCACGTGAGTCACCAGCAGCCCACCTAGCACAGGTCCTGCTGCAAGTGCAATTCCGCCTGCAGCACCCCACCAGCCCACCGCTCGGCTTCTCTGCTCCGTATCAGGGAACGCCTGGCGCAGCATGGCCAGCGAATTGGGCACCAACAGCGCGGCGCCCATGCCCTGTACGACGCGTGCAGCCACAAGAATCGGCAACGAGTACGCGATCCCACATGCAATCGATGCCACAGTAAAGACGGCGAATCCCGCAGTGAAGATTCGCTTTGCGCCGAAGCGATCACCTAAGGCGCCCGTGGTGAGAAGCAGCGACGCGAATGCCAGCGTGTACGCGTTGACAACCCATTGCAGGCCGGTCACGTCCGTGGTGAAACGGGCTCGCAAGGCGTCAAGAGCGACATTGACAACGCTGACATCAAGCAAAACAACGACAAAGCCCAGCCCTGCGGCGGCGAGAGTGCCGCGTTGATCGCGGCTCATAGACATGCTCATCTGGAATGACCCTTATCGACTGAACGAGTCTCATGGTAGGCATGTCGCCTTTGTGCGAATATTCCCCAAAACCGCACACTATCCTTGAGAAATTGCACAGATGTTCGATTGGGAAAATATTCGTCATTTCCTGGCTGTCGCCCGCATCGGTACGTTGTCAGGGGCCGCGCGCGATCTGAAGGTTGATCACGCGACGGTGAGCCGACGCTTGAGCGCACTCGAGGACGAGGTCAAGACGCGCCTTGTCGAACGGCTCCCCAGGGCCTGCAAACTCACTCTCGCTGGGCAGCGCGTGTTCGAACTCGCGCAGGGAATGGAAGAGAACGCGTACGCGATTGAACGGTTCCTTGATGCCAGCCTATCCCCGCTGAGCGGCAAAGTCACGCTGAGCGCACCGCCGGTACTAGTGGCCAGTTTTCTGGTGAAGCATCTGGCGGAATTCCGGCTTGCAAATCCCGGCGTCCAGTTGTCTGTTTCTGGCCAGGCACGACAGGTTTCCCTTAGCCGAAGGGAGGCGGATATCGCCTTAAGGCTGGTTCGTCCGGAGGAAGCGACCAGCGTCGTACGCAAGCTAGGGCGTATGCCGTTCGACCTATACGCGAGCAGGGACTATCCGCACCTGCACAATCCATCTGCATGGGAGTTCATCGTCTACGATGCCGGATTCGCGGACATGCCGCAGCAGAAGTGGTTGATGAGCGTTGCAAGAGGGCGACCTATTGCTTGCGAAATCAGCGATATCACGGGCCACCTTGCAGCGACCCGAGCAGGCGCCGGCGTGGCTGGCCTCCCGTGCTTCCTGGCAGATACCGATGCGAATCTACAACGCGTCGCATACGACGGCGAACGGTTTTCGCGTGATATCTGGATGGCTGTGCATCGGGATTTGCGGCGTTCGCCGCAAGTACGGGCAGTGATGGACTTTCTGCTGAAAATCGTGGCGGAACATTCCGCCTTTACGATAAGCGGTTAGACGGCGGATGCCAAGGGCCGCCGCCTACGATCGAAATAGTACGGCTGGCACGGCAGATAGCCCATGCCACCGTGACCGTGCTCGAACGCGATGCGTTTCCGACAGCGGACACCTGGTGCAAAGGCGTCCCGCAGGGTCGTCACACTCATGGGCTTCTTGCCCGCGGCAGCGCGGTGCTCGAGGAATTCTTTCCCGGATATAACAGTGAGGTCGTCGTGGAAAGCGGCGGGGACGTCGTCTAGTGTCGTGGGTAGAGAAACGCGAGCTTGTCTACACCATGATGAATCCGTGCCGCATGCCGAGCATCACCGCTTCGGTGCGGTTGGTCGCACCGAGTTTGCCGAAGATTGACGAGAGGTGGGATTTCACCGTGTTGTCCGAGATGTCGAGGTGCCGCGCGATCTCCTTGTTGCCGAGTCCGTCGGCGAGCATCGCCAGCACTTCGATCTCTCGTAACGTCAAGGCTTCGAACGGTTCGCCGGCTCCCTTCTGGCGCGACGGTCTTGTTTCGGCCAGCAGCCTTGCGAGGATGTCGGGCGTCAGCACGCAAAGGCCTGCGGCGACGGCTTCGATGGACACGACGATTTCAGCTGGCATCGCGTTGCGCGGCAGGATAGCCACCGCATCGGCGGGCAACGCATCGAAGATCCAGTCGCTGTCCGGGTCGTCGCTCAACAGGACGAGCGACGGTGACCCGGGCGAGAGTTCGAGTAGCGTCTTGAGCGCATCGCTCGCCTCCGGCGCGATGTCGGTGACGACCACATCCGGCACCGATCCGGCGAGGCAATCGACGAGCTTTTCGGCGTCGGGCGCGCTACCCAGGAACTCAAGTGCCGGGTTCGCCTCGACAAGCGCTTGCAGGCTTGCGCGCTCTTGCCACGATGCCGCAATCACGACGACCCGTAAAGGCGCCCTCCGTATCGTCTGTCCATCCGACATTTGGTCGCTTCCCGGACGTCACCTGCACGAATTCCGTTGGGGCCGTTCGCCCACCGTTACCGAACACGCGTGGCGTTCGCCGCCTCGGATCAAGGCGATGTGCAACTGCTGCCCAATGCTTGCGGAGCCCAGCGCCGCACTCACGTCACCCATGTCGCGGCAAGGCTTGCCGTCCAGTTCGATCAGTACATCGCCTATCAGCACGCCCGCCTGCTCCGCAGGGCCGCCCGGCGCAAGCGAATTGATCAGCAATCCACTGCTGAACGACAGGTTCATTTTATTGACCCAGGCGTCCAGCAGGCCGACCCGCTGCGTGCCGACACCAAGGTAGCCCCGCGAGACACGCCCTTTAGCCAACAGTTCATCGGTGACGCGCTCCACGGTCATCCCCGGAATCACGATGCCGGCGCCGCGCATCAGTGCCGAGGTGCAGATGCCGATGACCTGCCCGCGCATGTCCGCGAGGGCCGCCCCGGAGAAACCCGGGCGCAGACCGCCGTCCAGTCGCACGAACGCATCGAGTTGTCCGCCTTTCCACGTGCGCCAAGGACCACCTATGCTGCCGATCACGCCAAAATCAGCGCTGACGCCGGAATCGTCCGCACGTGCGACGGCGAGCGCAAGATGACCCGGCTTCAGTGAGTGGGCGTCGCCGGAACCGATCGGGTCGAGATCCACGCCGTCCAGTTTCAGCACGCCGACGTCGGACCCCAGATCCAGGCCCGCGAGGACTGCGGCGACCGTACGGCCGTCAGTCAATGTGACTTCGATGCCGTCCTCACGCCTGAGCGTGTGTGCAGCCGTCACGACGACGCCACGTCGCCAGATTACGCCACTCGACGGCATGCGATGTCGGCCGTGTACTGCGACGACACTCCGCCCGACTCGCGCGACGATGTCTGCCAGATTGTCCGAGAGATCCATTAAAGGATTTCCGCTCGAGGATGTGGTTTCCATTTCAAGCCCCCTGTCAATTGCGTGCGACCTGCCAGTGCTTCGCGTCGACGTTTGCTCGCCTGTCCAGCTAGCGTTATGACGACGGGTTCACAATGACAGAGCGACGGGGGGCGCACACCACCCAAATGGGTAGCCGGGTGGATGCAGCGCGGACTTCACGATGCAACGAGTCTGGTCTGCGACCAGCACGTCCCTGATCACACTGCGGTTAGCGCCGCCCGCTACGGCCCCATACATAGCGAACCCACCGCTGCCAGCGGCTTTGCGGTGGAGCGGGCGCGTGGCGCGCAGTCTGCGCTTCGCAGTCGCGCTGGACGGACTTCTGAACCTGTTCGTGGATCTGCCTCAAACTCATGCCGCCTGGGCCTTTCAGTTTGTCGGGATCGGTAGCAGGATCGCCATCGGGATCGTCTGTCATGAGAGTCGCCTGTTTGTGATGAGGCGACTTGATCTTGATACAGATGCTCGGTAGCAGCAAGTTGGACGCGGCTCGCCGACCGGCGCGTACTCCGACAGTCCTTGCCCGCGTGCCGTTCGTGAAGTAGATTTTTCTAATGAGGTTCGAGCCGGGAGGGACGGCCATGGAACTGAGCGTGGAACGGGTCGAGGTTTGGGCAGCTACCATCGACGATAAACCGGGAGGCCTTGCGAAGGTCTTAAGCGTCTTGCGGGATGCTGGTGTCGACTTGCAGTTCGTCGTGGCACGTCGAACGCCAGAGGCAGCGGGTAAGGGAGTCGTGTTTGTCGCTCCGCTAGAGGGAGAAAGTGCGATCCGTGCCGCCACACAGGCGGGGTTCAGCGTCAGCCCGAGCCTTCACTCCGTCCGTGTAATGGGTCTGGACCAGATGGGCATCATCGCGCAATTGACCCAGACGTTGGCGGATGGGGGGATCAACCTTCGCGGCGTCTCGGCCGCTGTACTTGGCACGCAGTTCATTGCGTATCTCGCGGTCGACTCGTTGGACGATGCCGAAAAGGCGATTGACCTTCTACAAAGGGCCTGAAGTACCCGTACCGGACTGCAAACCGGCTTGGCTCTTGCTGACGAGGCAAGGGGGCCACTCTGTCTGACACGACTGCCGTCGACCATCTCAAATCCGTTGCGACAAAGCCGAGCGGCCATTTGAATGGCGAACGAAGCGCCGGGCATGGCGGCGAATCCCGATGCCGGTAGGAGGTCGACAGTGATGAAGACACCGACGACCCGAAGGCGGGTGCTTTGGGCGCTCTCGCTTTGCATTGTCGCGACTTGCATGGCAGTTGGCGGGGCATTGCTGTTCGAGCTGTCGGTGGTCGGCCGTGCCGTGAGCGATTTCCGCCGGGACGCGGCCCTGGCGCAAGCGGGCATCGCACGTGGCGAGCCGGCTACGTCCGAGGAGCGCATCAACCCGCCCTATCTGAAGCGATACGGGTTGGACCGTAACCTATACAAGGACATTCACGGAAACTTTTCGCCAACGGGTGCTGACTGGCGCCAATGGGGACTGCGAACCAAGGTCGCAGCCACTGTGTTGTGGCTGGGTCACGATCCACCGGGAACGTGGTGGACCTACGTTCAGATCAAGTGCGTTGATCGGTTTCCTCAAGCTCACGCCGACAGCGAGCCGATCGTCGATGTTGCCGACGCTTGCCTCGGCGAGCCGCATTGATCGTCCCGTTGGTCACTTCCGGTCATCGGAACGGCCAGCGCCGAGTGCCTCGAGCAACGGCCGGAGGGCATCCAGTTCCGCGCCGAAGCCGCTCCAGTCTCCCGCCTTCAGTCTCTCGATGGCGCGGTCATAGTGAACAAGTGCCTCTCTCGCGCGAGCGTCCACTGTGCCTCGGGCTGGCGATGCCGCTTGTGCGGTCTCACTGAAAAGCGCCGCCAGCGCCTCATCCAGAGTGTTCTCCATCACCACACGGTCCCCATACGCGGCAATCACCCGCTTCAACTCCGGCAACTGACCGGACGCCGCGCGCAAATAGAGCGGCGAAACGTAGAGGATCGAGTTCTCGATCGGCACGACCACGAGATGACCGCGAATGACGCGTGAGCCCATCTGGTTCCACAGCGATATCTGCTGCGAGATCTCGGTATTCTGCTGAATCCGCGCTTCGATCTGAAACGGCCCATAGATCAGCTTGTCCTTGGGAAAGGTGTACACGATGAGCTTGCCGTACCCGGGCGCATCGCAACGCGCCGCCAGCCAGGCAATCATGTTCTCGCGCTGGCTCGGCACCATCGGCAGCATGAGGATGAACTCGGCGCGTGCGTCGCCGGGGAGTCGCATGATCGTGTAATACGGCGGCATCGTGCTGGCGGTGCTTCCGCCATCCATTCCGACCAGCTCCTGGGGAAACTGCCACAGATCCTCGCGGTTGTAGAAGATCTCCGGCGCATCCATATGATAGGCGCGGTAGAGCTGCGCCTGGATCAGGAACAGATCTTCGGGATAGCGGATATGCTTTCGCAGTTCCGGTGGCATCACGTCCAAAGGCTTGAACAAACCCGGGAAGATGCCCTCGTATGTGCGCAGGAGCGGATCGGCGGGATCGCTGACGTAGAAATCGACCGTGCCGTTATATGCATCGACCACGACCTTGACGGCGTTTCGGATGTAATTGGCGCCGTCGCCGAAACCCGGCCGGGAGTAAGGAAACCACCGGCTGACGGTGTAGGCGTCCTGGATCCAGAACAGGCGCCCATTGCTTGCGACGACATAGGGGTCATGATCGAGAGTCAGGAATGGCGCGATCGTACGCACGCGGTCCTGAATGTTGCGATGAAGCAGGATCCGGCTCTTGTCTGTGATATAGCCGCTCAGCAGGATGTTCGGATCGTCGAGCTGCCAGGCGAACAGACTGCGGCGTGCCACACTGCCCATGCTGACGCCATCGCGCCCGCTATACGTCGTGTAGGCATTAGTCGGCCGTTGGGGAAAGTCGAACTCCGCTACGTTGCCGTTCACGATGACGTAGTCCTGGCGGCCTTCGCTGAAATAAAGACGTGGTTCGCGAATGGCCGGGCCCCCGCTGGAGACTGGCGGAATATCGTGCAGATAGAAAAACGGTAAGCCTTCGGTGGATTTCTCGGTGACTGGCGACATCACGACGCCGATGCCGTGAGTAAAGATAAGGTGCAGGTTCACCCAGGTTTGGGCGTTGGTCGGAAGCATCGCCGGTTCCAGTTCACGCGCCGACAGCATTACCTGTCTGTATCCGGCGTCAAGCTGATAGCGGTCGATGTCCACCGAAATAAATTTGTAATAAGTCCTGATCTCCTGCAACTGTGCATAGGTATCCATCAGCGGTTGCACATCCCATAGCCGGATGTTGTCGATGGTCGCCCGATTGGCCTGCAGCGAGTCGAGAGTCAGTCCCTGCTCGGCCTCAAACGGTTTAACCTCGATCTTGGCGAGGCCGTAAGCCTGTCGCGTTAGCGCGATAGCGTGCTCGATATAGGGTGTTTCCAGTTTCAGCTCGCTCGGTTTGACATAGAAGCGCTGAAACAGCGATGGATAGATCACAGCGAATACAAACGAACTGCCGAATACGAGCAGCGCGAGAACGACGGGTTGCAGATGGCTCCGCCGGCGCATGTTGATGCAAAGGGCAACGGATGAGGCCGCGGCAAGGCCGACAAGCATCCACAGGACCGGCAACTCGACGTGGACATCGGTATAGCTGGCGCCGACCACGACGCCGTTGTCGCCATAGAGCAGCAGAAAGCGGTCGAGCCACCACGACCAGGCCTTCACCGCAAAGAACAAACCGAGCAGTGCCGAACCATGAGTGAGGGGGGCGGCCGAGAGCGTGCGTGGTGGCCGCTCCAGCGCGATGTCACCGCGCAACCCGTAGACAACACCTGCCACGATCGCGCTCCAGAAGATTAGCTGCAGCAGCCAGTTCTTGAGTGCGACATACGCGGGGAGCGAGAACAGATAAAAGCCGATATCCCTGTCAAAGATCGGATCGCGTTCGCCAGCAGGGACCTGATAAATGAAGCGAAGCGCGAGGTCCCAGCTCGAGACTTCGCTAGCGGCAATAACCAACCCCAGGACGACCGCGGCGCAGGCAATACTGGAGCGCCAGGGAATGTGCGGCGCGATCAGTTCAGACAATTCAACGGCAACTTCCGTCGGACCCGATGGATCAGCTGTTTGCGCTCGCAAGATATCGATGCGCCTCGCGTAACGATGCGCCAAAATCCCAGACAGCCATATCGCGCACGCCGAGACTGCGAACACCGCGGCAAACAGCAGCGCTCTCGCGCAGAGGATGGTCCAGAAAACGCCACCATAGCCGATCGAAGAGAACCACAGCCAGTTGACCAGGATGCCGGTGATGCGTCCGACGACAAGCAGGCCAACGATGACGGCCGTCACCGTGATTGCATAACGTCTCAGGCGCACGCCGGACTTCACTTCCGACCGCATGGTCTCTCCTGTGCTGGCCGTCGCCCTGCCCTGCTGCGATTGCGATCCGGGTTCGGATGGCTACATTAATTCAAGCTATCTGAAGCCGCTCCACGAACCATGACGAAAGACCCTTGTGGACGTGGCGCGAGTCAAAACGGACAGTGCCCGGCGCAGCGATGCGGCAATTATGCCAAAGTTCATCCATCGCAATCGGCGCTCGACGTCGAACTCTCGTTGCAGGTGTCGACGGCGGCGGCACGCCCTTTGCTGCGTTGAAACGGTTCACTTCATCTCACGAAAATGGACCCTATCATGAAGCTCTACTATTCGCCTGGTGCCTGCAGCCTCGCCGACCATATCGCAATGCATGAGGCCGATCTCACTTTCGAAAGGATTCGCGTCGACCTGAAGTCCAAGGAGACCGAGACTGGGGAGCAGTTCAATCGGATCAATCCAAAGAGTTACGTCCCAACCCTCGAAATGGATGATGGTCAACGGCTTACCGAGAATATCGCGATTCTTTCGTGGGTCGCACAGCGCAAGCCTGCCCTTGCGCCGAATAGCGAACCCGGCAGCCTGCGCCTGCTCGAGATGCTCGCGTTCATTTCGACGGAAATCCACAAGCAGTTCAGCCGTGTTTTCAAGCCCACTTCGGATGCTGAAGCAACGGCAGCGCGCGAGAAGCTCGGTCAACGCTTCCAGTTGATCGCCACCATGTTCAAGGGCGAATACCTGTTCGGCAGCGAAGCGAGTGTGGCGGACGCCTATCTGTTCACGATGCTGCTCTGGGCCAAAAAGGTAGGCATCGAAGTGCCGGAGAAATTGCGAAACTTTGCCGAACTGATGCGCGCGCGTCCGGCCGTCCAGCTTGCCATGAAGCACGAGGGACTCGACTGATGAAACGCAGATCCTCGCCGCGCGCACCTTTAGCTGGATGATTCGTGTGCGTTCGGGCTCGCTCAATGCAGTGTGGCGAGTGCGGCCCGGATACGCATCCCCTGCTCTTCGGAGACGAGCCGATCGAGCACTTCCGCGAAATGGGGGTGATGCATACCGGAATGGAGGTACTGCCACCGGTAGGCATGATGGAAATTCGCTTCGATCGACATGGCTTCTGCCTCGACGACGGCACGCCCGCAGTTCGCGATGAAATACCGCGAGTCCGCTGTCGCCTGCCCGCGCAAAATGCCATCGATCGCAATCATCAGGTCGATGAACTCGTTGACCGCGTTGTCGCGCGCCGCATCTGTCAGCGTAGCGTCGTGCCGCTTCCATTCCAGCTCATCGAGAATGGCGTGCTGACTTTCTTCCTTCCAGTGGTACAGAAATACATCCTTGAACAGCTCGGATAACTGATCGTCAGGATGAATGCTCTGGCGGTAGTGAATTTGCGAGAACAGTTCAATATGCAGCGTCATGGCCAGCACCGCCCACGTGCTCTTGCCGAGGACCACGGCGGCAAGCGCATCGGGATCGACGTCGAAGCGATAACCCACTGGCAGCGTTTCGCCGATCATTTTTTCGATGCGGCGAAACAGCGCCTGGTGTTTAAGCTCTTCGTCGCTGAAACGCACGAGCGCTTCGAGTGCCACCTGATCGCCGAGCCAGTAGTCCCGGCTCACTTCCAGCACCTTGGCGTTAATGAAGCGCTCGACGAGCCCGAACACGTTCGCGTATGTGCGCCCCTGAATCTGGCTGACGAACCGCTTCTCAGCCTCCGAGAGCATGATGAAATCCGGCACCAGCGACAGCCCGTCCGGCAAATACTTCTGGGACATGTCGAAGGTACGGCCTCCAATCACGTCACGGTCGATGTCCCAACTGACCATCTTCGAAGCGCGAATGCATCGGGCGTAGCGATCGCGATCGGACAGCCGCAAAATTGCGTTCATTGAAGTTCTCCCAATATGGACCGCGATGCGGTCTGGCGTTGAGTGTCGATTCACCGGGCAGAGCCAGTCGGATGATCTGGCTTTCCGGCACGCTCAATTTACGATTGGGAGTCTTGAAGTTCTATGATCGAGTCGCCGGACGATATGACTGAAACGCCGTTTCGTCACGTTGGTCGCACAGGTCGACAATTGAGTGGGTAGAGACAGCACGGCGCGTCGACGCAGGCGTCACTGATCCCGCAGTGCGGCAACGCCACGCGTAGGTTGCGCGTGCTGCGCTGATGTGGCCACGCCGTTCGTGTTTCCTTTGCTCTTGCGCCAGCCGGCCGGCGGCATGCCGAATTCGCGTCTGAACGCGCGACTGAATGCGGCTTCCGACTCATAGCCAATCTGTTCCGCAACGGCGTTGAGCGGCTTGCTACCGATCAGAAGTTCGTGCGCCGCAATCTGCATGCGCCATCTCGCGAGGTATTGCATGGGCGGCTGCCCCAGAAGATCGGTAAAGCGTTGCGCCAACGCGGAACGCGACAGGCCCACTTTGCGCGCAAGTTCCTCGACGGTCCACGCATGCGCCGCCTGCGCGTGAAGCAGCGAGAGCGCGCGTCCAACGTAGCGGTCACGCACGCCGGCGAGCCACCCGGTCTGGTTATCAGGTAGCGCTTCAATACAGCTACGGATTGCTTCGACAAACAGCAGTTCCGATAGCCTGGCAAGCACGATCATGCCGCCCGCGCGCGAGTCGGCCGCTTCTGCGGCAGCAAGTTTGAGAGACGACTCGAGCCATGCCGCACGCGGATCCTGGCGCATGTCGATCTTGAACAGTCGCGGCAGCGATGAGAGCAGCGGATTGCTCAAAGTATCGTCGCAGGCCAGAAAGCCGCACACGATGCGCGTCACAGCGCCCCCGCCGCCATAGGACAGCGTCATCACTTCACCGGGTGCTGTCGCCATCTGCCCGGCCAGTAGCGAGTCCGACGGCACAGGGGAGATATCGATCGCGCTGCCGATGATGTGCGTTTCACCCTGAGGCACCACGATCAGTTCGCCGGCATGGACGTGAATCGCCGAACCGGGATCGTCGGCCAGCGTCGCCCAGCAACTCCCCTCTATGATCAGATGATAAGAAACGACGCGCTCCGAAGGCGGCAAGTAAGCGCCGCAGAGCGATGCATCGGTGCGACCGATCAGACACCACGGCGCGGTGAGTGTCCCGTTCAGAAACACGGCGCCGCTCAGACGAACAGCGCGCAGAACCTCAGAGACTGCATCCATGGATAGCTCGCGTGAAATGCGATTTCCCGGGCGAGAAACCTGGCCGCCGTTCATTCGTCAGGATGGCCAAGGGCTCCATGTTATACCCGCAACCTCACTTGATGACAATTCCCTTACTGGTGTTTTTCGCGAGGCTTATGAAGCGCTTTGCGGGTCCGTTGAAGACTCGCGCCTGGCAAAAAGCGCACCGCGGAACGTGCGCTTCGCCAGGATGACAGGACGATCTTTGTGGACGCCCGCACTGCGCACGCGATGCATCGGCAAGAAGTGGACGATCGGACAAGAAAGATCGACGCACGGGCAGGACGGCAATGGCTTGCCGCGGGCAGAGTTCATGACAGGAAGGAACATCACGGATCGGCGTCATCCGTACTTCGCCAACAAGCCTTCCTCGGACTCTGGAAACCTGGCGCGTCACCCAACTTGCACGAATCGGTTCAAGCACAGCAACTGACCGCTTCGCGCAAACACAGTAGCGTGAGACACCGATGAAACGCCTGATAAGCCGTGCGATGTACCACCCGATCATTGCGCTATCCGTTTTCTATCTGGCCGACGTTATGCATCACGTCGATTACAGCATCGCTGGTGCATTGCTGGTTCTGACCGCGAAAACGATCTCGCGGGTTTCAAGTCTGTTCGACAAGGGATAGAGCTGCGATGCGAAGCGTTCGTCGATCAACGTCCGAGCGCGGCGCTGCAATTCAGCATTGGCATAAGAGACACTGGTTGCGATCGGCAAATCAACGAACAGAGGCCATAAAAAAGGCCTGTTCGTGATGCAGATGCACGAACATGATCGCTAGAATTTCCTCTAGCACGTTACACACGGTCCCGCGTCCGATATCTGTCGGACCGCTTTCTCACATCGGATCTCCGGTTAATTCAGCATGGCACGGCTTGCACGGCACTACGTCCCCGATCAACCGCAGCACGTTATCTTGCAGGGACTCGCGGGGCCCGCTTTCATGGACGAAGGAGACTACCTGTACTTCCTCGCCTGCGTGGCAGACGCAGCGCGCGTCGCCGATCTGGCGGTCCATGCGTGGGTGCTCATGCCTGATGCGGTACAGTTCCTCGTCACGCCTTCGTACGAGTCGAGCGTCGCCATGGCAATGCAGGCGGTTGGCCGTCGCTATGCCGAGACCTTCAACCGCCGCCATGGACGCCGCGGTGCGGTATGGCGTGGCGAGTACCGGTCGACAGTGATTGAGCCCGACCGGTATTTCCTGCTCGCGAGCCAGGTCATCGATCAGGCGCCGGTGCGCAATGGCCTGGCGGCCGAGCCGGGAAACTACCCGTGGTCGAGCTGCGCGCACCACATCGGGCTGCGTGTCGATAGGTTCATCAAGGACCATCCACTGTACCGGGCGCTCGGCAATACGCCGTTCGAGCGCCACCAGGCTTATCGCGATCTGGGCGCACAGCCTGTTGACGAACGCGAGATCAATAACCTGATGCAGTCGACGCTCAACGGCTGGGTGCTCGGCAGCCCCGCGTATTGCGAATGGGCGGCGCAGACAGCCAATCGGCGCTTGATGCCACTGCTGCTGCGCGACCGGCCGTCCACGGTTCGCACCACACGCTCGCTCGTACACGTGGGCTAAGCAAAGAACGATCGAGCTTCGCGAGATTACACGACCGCGCCGACACCGCCCGTCGCGCGAGGCCCTGCATTTCACGCACAAGACATTGCCGCTCGCGTCTGCGCGAATCCCTCGCGATAGCGAGCGGTGAGGTGTGTGGCCGTGCGCCGCAGCAACGTCCGGTCGATCGTCAGGGCATGGAGCATTGCTTGCGAAAGTGCCTCGATCCCGACGCTGCCCGGCATGCACGCTGGCTCCCACGTCGCGGCAAACGCGGACTGTTTGGTCGTGTCGTTCGCGCGCGCCGGATGGAAGAAGTTCACCCGCGGCAAGCCGAACGCCAGCGCGACGATCCGTCCGTGCAGGCTGCTTCCCGCGTAGGCCGTGGCGTCTGCGATCAGTGCGCAGATGTCCCATATTTCCAGCGAACGGAAGAGTTGCGTACGTGAGACCTTCATCCGTGCCGCAATCCGCTCGTAGCAGGCCATATCGTCATGCCAGGGCGCCGCACCCGCTCGAAAGAACACAATACCAAGCCCGCTCTCGTTCGACACGCGATCGAGCTCGCGCGCAAGCACATCGAGCGTTCCGTCGTCGCCGAAATCCGCACTGAACTGCACGGCGACATACCCCTCGGGAAACGCCCTTGGCAAATCCGCCACGCCGCTTCGTTCCTTGCACGCGCGAATGTTCGCGCCGAACAACTCCGTCACCATCACCGCCGGATCCGGCACGAGCCGCGCGAGAATGCCTGCTGCGGCGAGCCCGTTCTGGGTGTGGATGTCACGCACGCTGACGTCGTCGGCTTGCGCGAGCTTCGACAGGACTTCTGCTCGCATCCCGGGATCGAGTCGCTCCACATCGACGCCGCCGGCCGCTTGATAAGTGACGCTCGACGCACAGGGAAACATCTCGCGAGACGCCATGTAGGGGGCAAGCGCATCGAGACCCGTCAGCGCACGTGCCCACGCGCGTCGCTCGTCGTTGTGCGTTTCCAGTCGCGCGATGACCTTCTGTGCCTGGTCCCACGGCAGCAGCATCACCGCCGCCTCCCAGTCGCCGCAAGTCAGGATCTCGCCGCCCGCGTGCACGATATGCACACGGTCCTTGCCGCGTTCTGCGGCCAGTTGCGCGAGCGCCTGAACAGCGTGGCCGCCGTGGACGCGCAGGTCACGCTCCGCGAGCCCGGCGAAGATCACGTCGTCGCACGCAAGCAGTTTTGCGACGACGTGAGGGAACAGCAGGTCACCCAGGTTGTGGCGATCGAAGGCGCCGAACACCACGACCGCATCATGTTTTCCTGTGTCTCGCATCATGATTCGGGCCCCGACCTCCCTCGGTACGAAGTCGCCGCTTGTCGCGCCACTCCTCCACCTGCCAGGCGATGAGTCCAGGCAGGAAGACGATGATGTCACGAATACGGCGCGCACCCGCGAGCGCGAGGCAAAGCTGCGGATGGAAACCAAGCACCGTGCCGATCAGCAGAAATCCACCTTCCTGAACGCCGAGTGCGCCAGGCACAAAGAACGCGACGCTACTGAGCGCCTGGATGAGCGACTCGAGTACGACTGCCTGCAGGAAACCTGCTTTTGCCGACAGAAAATAGAGCGCGAGCCATAGCTCGAGCGCCGTCGCGATGCATTGGAGTGATTGCCAGATGAGCAGGTAACGGATGATGACGCCGGGCTGATGCCAGAGCTCACTGATCGATTGATCGATGCGCACCGACTCGCCGACGAGCGAGCGGAACTTGCCGCTCGTGATGCGATTGAAAAGTTTCGTGAGCCGCGCGAACGGACTCGCTCGCTGCACGAACGAAAACGCCAGGAGCAGAACCGCCAGAATGGCGATGCCGCCTCCGAGCCTGGCTGCGAGGTGCAACGCCCTGGAGCCGGCATGGGCGATCAGATAGCCGATGGCCGCGATGGCGAACAGCATTTCGCTGATGAGCGTGAGCTGGAGGTCGACGACGAGGCTCGCCATGGCTGGGGCAGGCTCCATGCCCCATTTGCGCATCATGCGAAACGTCACGACTTCACCGCCCACACGGGCAACGGGCAACATGCCGTTCACGGACTCCCGAATCCAGACGAGACGCAGTACGGCGAACAGCTTCGGGCGTGCCGCGCCGCGCATCAGCATTTGCCAATTCCTTGCGTTGGCGAGCATCGGCAGAATGTGGACCATCCCTGCAAGCGCGAGCCCGGCGCCGGCCGCGCGCATCAAACCGAGCACCTTCTGCGCGTCGGCGTGCCAGACGAGCCAGACCGCGATGGCCAGGCCAGCAAGTGCGGCAGCCCGGGCGAGATATTTCATAAGCTGGCGCGAGCGTAGTGTCAGTCGCTTTGAAGCGGCAGCAATAGACTTTTGCATCCACTTCGGACATCGAGGCGCAGCTGCGACTCTCCCGATAACTTTTCACCGAGAATCTGGCAGATCGCACCTCGGGCCCCTATTCGGGCTGTCGCATAACTCGTTCCCCGCGCGGGGAGAATGGTGGTGTGATTAGCGACCGTGACGAAGTCCCCGCTGCGCGCTGCGGTGCTCAGCGACAGTCACTGGCGAAGCTGTTCGTACACACGATTGCCGAGCGGCGGCGCAGGCGGCCACCCAACGTATGTAGGTCGTCAGATACGTTGTCTGCGCACCGGTCAGCGGACCCGTGCGAATGCTCGCAGCACGGCGTCGCCGCGCGGCGTCACGCGAGGTAACCGGAAGCCCGGCCCAGTTGGCTCATTCGCAATCAACTGCAGTTCGCGGAGCGCGCCAAGCTCTGCCCGATCCGAATCAATTCGTTCAGGCGCATCCTTCAACAGCAGCAACGTGGCCACTTCGTGCGGGCTCAACATGTCGTTTACCTCACGGCGGGAGCGAAGGAACGGGTGACCAGATCCGGCCACGGCTGCATCGGCAGCACGCGAATACCGGACCCGGCAGGATTGGTGGAAGCTCGTCGCCTATCGGGTTGACGAGCGACGTGTGCGAGGCGGACCTCGTCGTTCCGCCGTGTCAGGCGTCGCCTTTTCGACGCGATCGAGAAAGGCGCGGACCATTTCCCCGACCTGTGCCTCGGCGACGGACACGCGGTCCGGCTGCACTTCCGGCGGCACGGCCGCGCGCATCATCGCGTCGACGCCCGTTGCGCAGGCCGGCGGGCCAGCGGGCCTGGTGTCCTCGTGGAGCTCACGCTCGTCGTCGTGATCGCCGCCGGCGTGGCACGGTCTGATTGTTTCAGACGCGATATCCATCCAGCCGCGGGTGTATCCGGCGAACTGCAGGGTGAGCCAAGGCATCACATCCGCTTGACGTCTGAGGAACTGTTCAGGTGTCTGGGCGCGCAATACGCTTTCCCAGTGCAGCGCGGCACCCGTGACCGCGGACCTGTATGTATCCACGTTCAGCCGTATCAGCGCGCAATAACCGGCGAGGAACTGGTTGGGCAGTTGCGACACGTCGGTCGGAACGGATAGGGTAAATGGCATCTGTTTTGGGCTGCTCACGGAATATCTCTCAGGTTCTCGCGGACACGGCGATCGCTGCCACTGCGATTCGTGAAGGTCGTTCCCATACCGGGCCGTTGGCCAGGCACACGGTCTGAAGCCGTCTTAGAGCAGCCATTCTAACTTTGTTAAGTCGAGTTACGATTTTTACGAGCCAGGGAGTTTCCCCAATATGTGGGAAATTGACGCCTGTGATGAGTGGCGGCGATCACGGTCATTGATAGCAAACCCCTCGCGCGCCGCACGATGCGACGGGAATACCGCGCGGCGCGTTGCGAGCCTCGTCATGCAGCCGCTACGACGCAGCAAACAGAACCTCAACCGCCGGCGTGAAAGCTCCGCTGAAACGTCGCCCGAGGAGCCCATTACAATGGACGCTATCCAACATACGAATGCGACCTGCCGTGCATCTTCCCTCGCGCCGTCGAGCGCAAAAACGAACAGCCCCGTCAGCCTGGATCGCCGCATGCGTCGCGCTTCTTTTGTTGTCGCCACCCATCCTTGCCCAGGACGAAAAGCCCGGTGTCGCCTTTTCCTTGATCGAGCCCGGCGCATCGCTGCCCGCGGGCTGGAAAAACCTGCCGGTCGTGCGCGGCAAGCCCATCACGCAATACACGCTCGTTCACGACGACCACACCACTGTGCTGCAGGCGGACGCGAACCGCTCTGCTTCCGCGCTGATGCACGACGGTGATATCGACCTCGCTCGCACTCCCGTCGTGGCATGGCGCTGGAAAGCGGATAGACCGATCGAAGGCGCCGATAACCGCGTGGCGTCGAAGGAAGACGCGCCAGCGCGGCTGGTGTTCATGTTTGCCGGAGACAAGAGCAAGCTGTCGCTTTTCGACCGGGCGAAGATGGGGCTGGCCAAGGAACTGAGTGGCGAAGATCTGCCCTATGCCACGTTGATGTACGTGTGGTCGACCACCGCCGCGCCGGGTACCGTCATTGCCAACCCTCACACGAACCGCGTACAGATGATTGTGGTCTCCGGTCTGCCTGGCGATGCGGGTCAGTGGCAAAGCCTGCGCCGCAATATCGTGCAAGACTATGAGCGGGTCTTTCACGAACCGCCAGGACGAATCACAGGCTACGGGCTGCTGACCGATACCGACAATACCGGTGCCACGACACGCGCCTGGTACGGAGACGTCCAGTTCCTTCCCGGGCCTTGATCACCGGGTGCCATCGAGTTGATCGAGCCCGTCGGCGCGGCGTGGCCGGCTGAGCGTCCCGCGCGCTTTACCCGTGCCGATGCGCGTCCGCAGGCCAATGCCGTTCATGCGTACCCCATCGTGGTTCCGCCGGCTGCATGCCCTCTTCCACGAACGCGTCGACGGACCACGTATCGACGAACTCGTTTCGCGCCTTGCGGCGTTTGGCGACCTGGAAGTCCCGTTCCACCACCTGAATCGCCTTGATGTTCAGCCGGTGCGCGAGCGCCGCGTCACGAAGATCGGGGGAATGGCCACGAGCGCAGCCGCGCTGCGGGCCGAGACGATGGTTGCCGCGCGGGAACGCGCGTTGCTCGATGTGCATCGCCAACACGGAATGCATAACGGAGACACCCATGGGCTGCGCGTTTTTCGCGGCCGAAGGCGCGACCAGCGGGGCGAGCGTCTATGTCCCGGTCGCGGACGAGATCGACTATCCCGCCGATCTGGAGGCCGCGCGCAACCGCCGGCAACGCAGACGTACGTGGCAAGCGTTCAGTTGTGGGAGAAAAGCGATGTCCATTCAGGAATATGCGCCGTATCGCGGCTGCAATATCGAGGTGAACGTTACGCTATCGAAGACGCATTGGCTCGGTGGCAAATATCGCCGTTATCGCGTGTCATGGACCGTGACGTTGCCCGGCAATCCGGAACAGGAACTGCTGAGTTTTCCGGAACAGTTCGATTTTCTGACCGAGCATGAAGCGTTCAAGTATGGAGAAAATCGGGCGCACACCTTTGTCGATTCGATGTTGTCGACGCCTTCTCAAAGGCGCAGGTTCCGCGACGCGGTCGCTCGGCCCGCAACGCGCCAGCAGGTTTAATGGCTCGCGCCGGCGCGCCCTTTCGGAGCGGTATGGCGCGTCGCCGCGTTTGCCTATGATCCCTTGAGCTTCGTGCGGCAGACAGAAGCGACCGGCGCTACCGGGTCTTCCTTGAAGTCTTGCGACAATCGCAACACCATCTCGCTATCTGGCCTGTTTGCCTTGCCGGTCAACTGCGCAGCGTCGGCAATGCTCCAGATATTCGGCTTGGTTTGCGACGGTCAATTCAACCAGCGGGTTTCGAACCGCTTGCCACCGACAGGCCGGTTCATCGATGTTTGAACACGATGCGCGCAGAGCGACGATGTTGTTCGGGGGACAGAAAGGTAAATACAATGCGACGCATGGCCGGTTTATCGTTGACGTTTTTTCGACGCAGGAGAAACATCGCACGAGATCGGAGCAGCCCCGTCCGTCCCGCTGCCCCCATGTGTCGCGCTGCGCGCGGTAATCAGGAAAACATCGTCGTGGCTGATCATGCGGCGGCATCTTCCATTACTGCCCTCCTGGCGGAGTCTGAATCAAGGCTGGTCGCGTCATCAACTCCCTTGCGGGTGACCCGCGGAAACGAGGTGCGAGTTGTGCCAATCCGAGCGAGCGCGCATGCGGGACTCCCATGAGCCGGTAGCCGCCGGGCTTCGAAGCACGTCCTGGACGCCGACGCTCAGCGGCTCGCTGCTCGCGCTCGTGTTCTGGTGGCAGTCACTGACGCCGACACTGATTCCGCGGTCGTGGGGAACGCAAACCGTGGTCGGCGCGTTCTGTCTGGCCATCGGCTATGGGATAGGCACATTGGTCGGCCGCGGCGCGCATCGGCTGCTGGAGCGATGGGGGCGCGTGCCCGGCAGCGAGATCCGACGACGCAGCTGGATCGCTCTGGCAGCGGCGTGGCTCATTGCACTATTCGTTGGCTCGAAGCTATGGCTCGGCTGGCAGAACGAGCAGCGTAGTTTCATGGGGATGGCGCCGATCGCCTGGTTCGACGCCGTGCTGGTGATCGTCCTATCGCCGTTGAGCGCGGTGTTGCTGGTAGTCATCGGGCGATTGACGGCGCGCGGTATCGCCGCAGTCAAGCAGGTCATCCAGGGCCACGTGCCCCCGATCGTTTCGGTGCCGGCAACAGCGCTGCTCGTCATCGTGATTGGCATGGCGCTCGCTCGCGGAGTGGCGCTTCCCGCCCTCAACACGGCCGCCAACTTCGTCCACGGGCGGGCGAACGAAGACACCGCTGAAGGAATCGTGGCCCCGACGTCGCCGGCGGTGTCGGGCAGCAGCACGTCGTTCGTCGCATGGGACACCTTGGGCCGCATGGGGCGCGGCTTCGTGGCGACAGCGACAAACAAGCAAGAGCTCGCGAAGTTCCACGGGACTGATGCGAGACTGGTCGATCCGGTGAGGGTCTACGTGGGAGTGCGTTCCGCGGACTCCCTCGAGCAGCGTGCGCAGATTGCGGTCCGCGAGCTCGAGCGCGCGGGCGGGTTCGAGCGGAAAGTGCTGGTCGTGTGGATACCCACCGGCACGGGCTGGATAGTCCCCAAAGCCGCGGCTTCGCTGGAGCAACTGCACCGTGGCGACACAGCGATCGTGGCGATCCAATACTCTTTCCTGCCTAGCCGACTCGCCATTTTCATGGATGCGGGTCTCGCGAACGAGGCGGGTATCACGCTCTTCAACGCGGTTCGCGCCCGATGGTCGATGCTCCCGCCGAAACGACGGCCAAAGCTCGTTCTGTTCGGCAAGAGTCTTGGCGCCGCGGGGGTGGAAGCGCCTTTCGTCGGGAAAGACGCCTCTGCCTCGGTGGCCAACATGATGGCCCGAACGGATGGCGTGCTGATCGTCGGCGCCAAACAAAGCAACCCAATCCATTCGCAACTCACTCGTGAGCGCGATAGCGGGTCGCCCTTCTGGCAGCCGATCTTCGATGAGGGGCGTTCGGTACGGTTCTTGAACCGCGATCCGCATCAGGTGGCATTGGACACCGACTGGCCGGCCCCGCGAATCGTGTACCTTCAGCATCCGGCCGATCCGGCCGTGTTCTGGAGTGCCAACGCGTTCTGGTGGCCGCCCGAATGGCTGGCTCGGCCACGTGGCTTCGACGTGCCTGACGCCATGCATTGGTTTCCCATCGTCTCGGGCGTGCAGGCGGTGGGCGATCTGATTCACCAACTCGGCGTGCCGGCGGGTTTTGGTCACAACTACTCGTCGGAGGACTACGTCAACGGTTGGGCCAGCGTGGTGCCTCCCGAGGGCTGGACGCACGCCGATACCGAACGACTGGCCCGGTTCCTCGACCAGATTGCCGGCGATGAATCAGAGCCGTGACCGAGCGGAAGGCGAACGGATTGGGGCAGTGCCGTTGCAGCTTGCGGCGCGCACCGCAGAACATGGTCTGGCTAACGCCAGGCTCGTGTGAACTCGCCGACCACGCGCGCCAGATGCGCCTGCATCGCCGTGCGCGCGGCGGTCGCATCTCGCGCCATGATGGCCGCAAAGATGCGCTGATGGTCATCCTGTGACGCCGCCCGCAATGCGGGCGTATGAAAGTGCTCCTCGATCTTTTTCCACAACGGGTCGGCACGGGAGTTGTCCCACATCGCTGTCACCACGAGCCGGAGCATTTCGTTTCCCGTCGCCCGCGCGATCGCCAGATGGAAATCACGGTCGGCGGCCTCGTTCGCAGCCTTGTCGTCCATGTTTTCGCGCATCGCGCGCAACGCGGCGAAGAGCCGGTCGAGGTCTGAATCTTTGCGCTCGGTAGCGGCTAAGGCCGCGATCCCGCTTTCGATGACCGCCCGCGCGCGCAGCGTCTCGATCGGGCCCAGTCCGCGCGGCAGTTTAAACATGGCGGAGCGCGCCTGCGGCGCTTCTGCCACATAGATACCCGAGCCGACACGGACCTCGACCACGCCCTGCACTTCCAGCGCGATGATCGCTTCCCTCACCTGCGTGCGGCTCACGCCAAAACGCTCGGCCAGCGTGCGCTCGGAAGGCAGGCGCGCACGCGGCCCGACGTCGCCGGCGACGATCAGATCGTAGATCTGCTTCGCGAGCCCGACATAGGAACGGTCGGTCGCGTCCTCATCGGCGGCGCGGCCGGTTGGCGTGTGCGAAAGATCGGCCATTCAGGATTCCCGAAAGCTTCGAAGCCGCCCAAGGATTGGCTCGAGTTCGCCAAAATGGTACACCAATTGCCGGCGTCAGCCTGCATCGGCCTGACCCCGCGTTTGCCGCCCATCGAACCGGTACAGCAGGAGTTTCAGACTACTCGAATCTTCCCGCGACGCCGTGGTAAACCACTATCGCGCGCGGATTGGTATGCCAGTACTGTCAGACGTGACTGCGTTCGCGCCGGCCCTTCGTTTTGCTTCGAGGCGGCGCCGTTGAAGAGGTCGTCGCGCTGCTTCGGCGAGTCCGAGTCAGCCCCGCTGCAGCACATTCCGCAAGATTCCCTGCTTCACGCACAGAATTCGGCGGCGATCCATGGCCGCCATGTTCGCCGGCAATCGGCAAGTTCAATCCAACAAAAAGGAGACGACATGCTTTCAGGAATCCAGGTGCTTCGAGCGGCGGCGACCGCGGCATTCACGCTGTGTGCAAGCGCGGCTTTCGCGCAGGCATCGTTCGTTTCAGGACCGTCCAGCGATCCAACCTGCATGGTCCCCTGGAAGAGCGACACGAAGTTCATCAAGTATCCGAAGAAGAACGGGCCCTACCGGATCGCACTCGTGAACGGCTATATCGCGAACACCTGGCGTATCCAGATGATCAAGACGGCCAAGGCCTATACGGCGCAGCCGGCCGTCGCCGCCAAGCTCAAGGAATTCAAGGTCGTCTCGACCGGCGAGGACGTGCCGGCGCAAATCTCGGCCGTCAACAACTTCATCGATGCCGGCTATGACGCGGTCATCGTGGACGCGCAAAATCCCGCCTCATTCGGCCCCGCGATCCGCCGCGCGAAGAAGGCCGGCGTCGTGCTGATCGCGTTCGACAACATCCTCGACAGCGAAGACGCGATCAACGTCAACGTCGACCAGTACGGGCTCGGCGTGCTGTGGGCCAAGTGGCTCGCGAGCCACCTGTCGAACGGAGGCAAGGTGCTCGAGGTTCGCGGGGTGGCGGGCACGTCGGTCGACACGGACCGGCACAATGGTTTCCTGAAAACCTTGGACGACACCGGCAAGAAGTGGAACGTCGTCCAGGTCTACGGCAAGTGGGACGACGGGGTCGCGCAAAAGGCCACCGCCGACGCGATTGCCGTGCAGGGCCATTTCGATGGAATTTCGGCGCAAGGCGGCGACACGGGAGTCGTGCGCGCGATGATCGATGCGAAACATCCGTTCGTGCCTTTCGGCGGCGAGACGGAGAACGGCTTTCGCAAGTTCTGCGCGCAGTATGGGAGCCAGGGCCTGAAGTGTACGTCGGCAGGCACCGGTCCCGCGCAGGTGGCCGTGGCGATCAAGACGGCGCTCGCCGCGCTGGACGGCCAGACGATCCCGGTCTCGATCAAGCTGCCGCTCGACGTCACCGACGATTCGAAGCTGAAGGCGGGAGTCAACTATTTCCCGAACGACTCCGACAACTTTTTCGTCGGCAACTCGTTTCCGACTTGCGGCATCAATTTCTCTGCGCAGGAAATCATGAAGCAGAGCCAGGGCAACCAGTGATCGGATGATGGCCGGGATGTGACCGGAGACGAAGCATGCTGCAGGATGCAGAGCAGCCGTTCTTTCAGATGTCTGGCGTGTCGAAAAGCTACGGCGGCGCCGTCGCGCTGGATCACGCTGAGCTCACGGTGCGCAGGGGCCGCATTCACGCGATCCTCGGCGAGAACGGCGCGGGCAAGTCCACGTTGCTGAAGGTGATGTCCGGCGTCGTACAGCCGGACGAGGGCACGATGCACTTCGATGGCCGGCAGGTCTCCTTCGCGTCGCCGGCCGAGGCGAACGCGGCCGGCATCGTCTGCGTCTATCAGGAGCTGTCGCTGATCCCCGACTTGAGCGTGGCGGACAACATCTTCGCTTCGCACCCGCCGCGACGTTTCGGCATGATCGACCGCCGGGCCCAGCGCCGCGAGGCCGAGGAGGCGCTCGCCCGGGCGGGCGCCGCCGACATCAATCCGCTTGCGAAGGTCCGTGACCTGCCGCTGTCGCGCCAGCAGATGGTCGAGCTCGCGAAGGGGCTGGCACACGCGCCGCGCATTCTGATCCTCGACGAAGCCACCTCGGCGCTGACCGCGGCCGACGTCGCGCGCGTGATCGAGGTGCTCAAGCGCCTGCGCGAAGAGGGGCTCGCGCTGCTGTTCATCTCGCACCGGATGCACGAGGTGAAGGCGCTCGCGGACGAATGCACGGTCTACCGGAACGGTCGTCATGTGATGAGCTTCGAGGCGGGCACGCGCTCCGACAACGAGGTCGTCGAAATGATGATCGGCCGCAAGTACCAGCATGCGTTTCCGGCCAAACCCGCCGGCGACCGCAGTGCCGCTCCGGTTCTCGCCTGCCGTGATCTCGCGTGGAACGACACGCTGCAAGGCATCAGCTTTTCATTGCAGCCCGGCGAAATCCTCGGACTGGGCGGCCTCGACGGACAAGGCCAGCGCGAACTGCTGCTGGCGCTGTTCGGCGTGTTGCGCGGGTGCGCCGGCAGGATCGAGATCGACGGCAAAGCCGTGTCGATCGGCAGTCCGTTGGCCGCGCGCGCCAACGGCATCGGTATGGCGCTGATACCGGAGGACCGCAAGACCGAAGGCCTGATGCTGCCGATGTCGGTACGCGAGAACCTGTCGTTTGCCGCGCTCGATCGCATGTCCACCGCCGGCGTAATCGATCGCGACCGCCAGCAGTCGCTCGTCGACCGGATGATGGAGCTGCTTGCGATCAAGTCGTTCAGCGTCGACGCGCCCGTGAGCTCGCTGTCGGGCGGCAACCAGCAGAAGGTGGTCATCGCGAAGTGGCTGATCCGGCAGCCGAGGATCCTGCTGCTCAGCGACCCGACGCGCGGTATCGACGTCGGCACCAAGCAGGAGCTCTATCAGCTGCTCAGGCGCCTCGCCGACGAAGGCGCCTCGATCTTGTTCTATTCGACCGACTACGACGAGCTGATCGGCTGCTGTGACCGCGTGCTCGTGCTGTACGAAGGCAGGATCAAGAAGGAACTCGTCGGCTCGGCGATCACCGAGCAGAACCTGATTGCCAGCGCACTGGACCTGCCCGTCGGACAGATTTCGCCTTCCACGGGAGTCGCGCTATGAGCGGGCTGCGTTACTGGTATGCGGAAAATCGCGGGGCCGTATTCGCGTTCGGCCTGTTCGTGCTGATGTTCGCGATCTACCTGGTCAACTATCCGTCGGCGTTGTCGGCCAACGTGTTTCAGACGGCAGCGAACAAGGCGGTGCTGCTCGCGCTCGTCTCGATGGGCCAAGCGCTCGTCGTGCTGACGGCCGGCATCGACCTGTCGATCGGCATGACACTGGTGCTGACGAATTGCATCGGCTCGTGGATCGTCACGGGCGGCACGCTGCACAGCGCGCTCGGCATCGCCGGCGTGCTCGCGGCGGGCGCGCTGTGCGGCGCGCTGAATGCCGTGATCATCATTTTCGGCCGGCTGCAGCCGATCGTGACGACGATCGCGACGGGCGCCGTCTACTACGGCCTGGCGCTGCTGCTGCGCCCCGTGCCCGGCGGCTCGATCAACGAGGACCTCGCCGACGCACTGACCGGCAAGGTCGCCGGCGTCCTGCCGGCGAGCTTGCTGATTCTGCTCGCGGCGACGCTGATCGTCTGGATTCCTTTCAAACGCTCGGCGGTCGGGCGCGCGGCGTACGCGACCGGCTCGTCCGAACCCGCGGCTTTTCTGTCCGGCATGCCGATCCGCCGCGCGAAGTTCGCCAGCTATACGCTGGCCGGCCTGCTCACTGCGATCGGCGGCCTATTCCTGACGTTCTTCACCGACACCGGCGAAGCGAGCCTCGGCAGCGCCAACTCGTACACGCTGTTTTCGATCGCCGCGGTGGTGATAGGCGGCGTGTCGCTGCTGGGCGGCAAGGGCAGCGCGATTGGCGCGATCTTCGGCGCATTCGCGTTCCGCTCGATCGGTGACCTGCTGTTCGTGTTCAACGTCGATGCGCTGTGGCAGCCGCTATTCCAGGGTGTGATTCTTCTGCTCGCTGTCGCGATCGGCGCATGCGGGCTGTTCAGGGTACGCAATCGTCTGGAGTGGTTTCAATGAGCCACGTTTCAGCGACCGGCCGGACCACGTTCGTGTCGAGGCTCACGCGCAGAATCGACAAACCGATCGTGATCGCGTTCGCGTGCATCGTCGCGCTGCTGCTCGTCGGCGGGATGTATTCGCGCAACTTCACGTCGCCGGAGTACATCCTGCTGCAACTGAAGGTCGGCGCGTTCCTCGGCATCATCGCGACCGGCCTGATGATGGTGATCCTGCTCGGCCACATCGACCTGTCGCTGCCGTGGACCATCACCGTCGGCGCAATGATGGCGTGCGCGGTAGCGGGGCACGGCGAACTCGGACGGATCCTCGCGATACCGGTCGGGATTGGTTGCGGCGTGCTGATCGGCGTCGTCAACGGCATCCTCGTTGCGCTGCTGCGCATTCCGTCGATGATCGCAACGCTCGCGACCAATGCGGTCGCACAGGGCATCATGATCGTCTATACCGGCGGATCGTCGCCGCAGGATTCCGCGCCACAGGTGATGCGATGGCTCGCGGCGGGCTGGCTCGTACCGGGCGTGCCGAATGCCGTCGCGCTATGGCTCGTGATCGGCGGCGCCACGGTGTTCCTGTTGTCGCGTACGACCTTCGGCCGCACGCTGTACGCGATCGGCAATACCGAACGCGCGGCGTATCTGTCCGGCATCAATACGCGGCTCGTGACCGTGGCCGCATTCGCTGTGTGCAGCGCCTTCGCGGCGTTCGGCGGCGTATTGCTCGCCGGTTATGCGTCGAAGGCAGCGCAGTCGATGGGCGATGCCTACCTGTTGCCGGCGATCGCGGCAGTCGTGCTCGGCGGCACATCGATTCTGGGTGGACGAGGTTCATACCTCGGCACCGTGGCTGGCGCGATCCTCATCACGCTGCTGCAGTCGATCCTTTCAGTCGCGCAGATGCCCGAGGCGGGACGTCAGATCATCTATGGCGCGGTGATAGCGGCAATGTTGCTGCTGTATGGGCGCAGCAAGCGGGAAGCGTAGTTTGAGTCGATCCGCTGGCGCGTCCTCCCGGCCCACCAACGGCAACGGCTCCGAGCCTCTCGACTACCCTGCCAAGCGCAAGCTCATCCATGAGCATCCACCCACGCGCGCGCCCAATCCAGGCCTGCATGGTGGGCTTCCTCCTCGCTATCGAATAGTCCCAGAATGCCTGATGCTTCGATCAGCTTTCCGCCTCGCGTAATGGTTCCGCTCGCCGCATAGCGCTCCGGTTGCAGGATGCCTTCGCCTTCCTGCTGAAGGATGGCATGCCCCCACAACGTGTACCCGTTGTAGTCGATCGTTTCCATTAGCGCACGACCCTGATGGATGCGGCGCGAGTCGTCACTCGAAGCGTGTTCGCGCGTGCCTCTGGTGGATTCCAGACCTCAGCGTAGTCCGATGCGTGCGCGCCCGTGCAAGGCGTCATGATCAGAACCGTGAATCCTGTCTTTTTCAAGATTTCTCCTTTCCAGCGATTTTCTTCAGCGGCTCGTCGCAACTGTCACTTTGTCCGGCACATCCAGCATCCCTGCCGAAGCAGGTCGGGAATTCAGGCAAACGCAGCGAGTCAGCTGCGGTGCAGTATGGCCGAGTGTGTCATTCACCGCTTTGAATCCGTTTCGATTGCCGCAGCGCGGAAAAGACGCCTGGGCATTGAGACCTCACTTGCGGGGAGCTATCGCGGAGACTGGTCGTTCGCTCGCCGCGGTCGACGAGCGTTTCGCGCTGGTCGGCGCGGGTTGAAGATGTGACATTGTATCGTCAGCCTGAGGGAGTCCTGATAGTCGCCCCCGATAGCGTCACATCCGCTGTATATGTAAGCCGCGAAACGAGTCGACGAAGGAACGTTTCGTGCGAGCGCTACAGCATCCCTGGTTTCCCGACGGTCAGGCGAATGCACTCTTCCCCCGACAGGGGCACCGCGCCCCGCGCCGCACAAGGTAGTACGCACGCTGCCTCGTCGCAGCCCGCCCGCTCGTGGGCCGCCGATCTCGGGCCGGGGCTGGCAAGTCTCGGCTGCGATAACGATCCCAGCGGTATCGCCACATATTCACTCGCGGGCGCGTGGTACGGCTACGACCTGCTGTGGACCTGCGTGCTGTCGTATCCGTCGATGGTCGCGTTGCAGCTGGTCTCGACGCGTGTCGCCGCCGTCACTGGACATGGCCTGACCGCGAACATGCGCGCGCACTATTCGCCGGTGTTCTTCTATTTGGCGGTGGCGCGGTTCGTGATTGCCAATACGCTGAATATCGCCGTCAATGTGATGGCGATGGCCGCGGTCGTGCAACGCTTCACTCATGGGCCGCTTTGGTTGCTTGCCCTCGCATGCGGTTGCACCTCGATTGCGTTGCAGTGGTTCATTCCCTATGCGCGCTATGCGCAGGTGCTCAAATGGTTGATGCTGCCGATGCTCGCGTATGCCGGCGTGCTGCTGATCGTCGATGTGCCGTGGCACACGGTCGTGCTGCGCTCGCTCCTGCCGCACGTCGAGTGGAAAGAAGATTTCGTCACGATGCTGATGGCCGTACTCGGTACGACGATGAGTCCCTATCTGCTTTTTTCGCAGGCCGAGCAGGAAGCACAGGAAGAACATCGACAGCACGAACAGCACGCGGCGCGAGGCGATCGACGTTCGTCAGAGCAGCTTCGCCGGGCGCGCATGCAGACCTTGACGCGCACCGCGCTATCGAGCGTGGCCGCATTGTGCATCATGATTGCGGCTGCGGCGACGCTGCATGGTGCACAGACGCGGCCCGGCGAGCCCATGGAGCTTTCCAGGGTGCTCGAACCGCTAGTGGATGGCTACGCCGGCACACTGCTTGGGCTTGCACTGATAGGCTCAGCGCTGCTCGCCCTGCCTTCGCTTGGGGGTTCCGCTGCGCAAGCGGTCGCGAGTTCGTTCGACTGGCCCCACGGCCAACGGCGTGATCGGCGCATTGCTGTTCTGCTCGTTGCGCTCGCGGGGCTCGGGACGCTGCTTGGCGTTGCGCTCGGCCTATGGCACGTCGACCCTGTCAAGGCGCTGTACTGGAGCGCCATCGTCAACGGTATGACGATTACGCCCGTGCTGGTGCTTCTGGTGCTGCTGAGTGCGAAACGAGAAGCGGTCGGCGAAATCGTCGCGCACTGGTCGTTACGCGCGCTCTGCTGGCTCGCGACCCTGATCACCGGTGTGGTCGTGGTCGCGCACTTCGTGCTCGAAGTGGCGGAGCGCGTGTCCTGGTGAACCCCTCACGCCCGATTTGCACCGCAGACGTGCAGGCTACCTCACGCTTTTGAGATGTTCAGCGAGGCGAGCGAACATCGCGTCACACCATCGGTATGCCCGGACAGCACGATGCCACCACGCTCTCGCGGACCGATCGTGGCGAACAGGTTGGCCTTGGTACGCTCGGCGTTATGGAACAGCTCGCTGTCCACACCTGGATCCGCGAGGTATTGCTGCACGAAGCCGATCAGTTCCAGATTGGAGTCGCGGCTGACAGTCGCAAAACCGATCAGCCGTTCGAGCAGCGCACGGCTCGACAACTCACTCATCGCCGGGCACTCCGTAGCTCGGCGCCGCGGTTGGATTCAACGCGCGTGCGATGTAGTCCCGCATCTGCGGCCGATACGCTTGCCAAAGCGCGGCAAGTTTGCCGATCGGATCGTCGTCGGCCCAATCGACACGCAGATCGACGCTCGGCCAGACGTGTGTATCGACGATCTTCAGAGCCGCCGAATGCACGGGCCCTGCTTCTCCGCCAGCTTCGACGGCCGCATGCATCGCGTGCAGCAGGCGATCGGCGAGCGCGCCTTGTGCGCTCTCGAACGCTTTCACCATCGCGTCGATCACCGGCTTGCCGGCGAGCAGATTGCCCGCTGCCACACACTGATTTCCCGCGACGGCGTGATGCACGCCGAGTGCTTCCTTGCCGGTGAACATCGCGGTCCGCCCCTCACTGTCGACCACCGTCACCTGCCGGTATTCGCTCCATTCGCTCGCGCCTAGCGCCCGTTCGAGCGCCGTATCCGCCGCGATACGCCCACTTTCCAGCAGATCGAGAATCTGCGGCCCGAGCGCGGGCAGCGTCACGTTCTGCGTCGCCACCGCACCGACGCCCGCGCGCGCCCACGGACACCTCGCACCCACCGCAATGCTCGACGAACTGATCGCGATACCGAGCTGACCGGTCTTGCCACAACGTCCGACGATCGAGAATGTCATGGGTAGCTCCTCACGCCTGAGATGGTTTCCAGTTGTCCGGAATCACGGCGATCACGTCGATTTCCATCAGCCATTGCGGCTGGCCGAGCGCGCTGACGCACAGCCCCGTCGAAATCGGATACACGCCCTTCAGCCACTTGCCGACTTCCTGGTACACCGGCTCGCGATAACGAGGATCAGTGATGTAAGTCGTCGTCTTGACGATATGCGACAGGTCGCTGCCGGCTTCCTCGAGAAGTTGCTTGACGTTCTTCATCGCCTGCTCGGCCTGCGCGCCCGGATCGCCGAGACCGACCAGGTTGCCGTCGAAATCCGTACCGACCTGGCCGCGCACGTAGACCGTATTGCCCGCGCGAACCGCCTGGCAAAGATCGTTATCGAGCGACTGGTTCGGGTACGTATCCTTCGTATTGAACATACGGATGCGGGTATGCGTAGGCATCAGTTCACTCCCACTTCTTTGGTGTTCGGCGCGTGCGATTCGTCGCACGCGGTATCGGTTGGATTCGCGCCGTGCACGCCGCGCGCGTCCTGCCGACGCTGCGACGCGTCGCGATACGCGAGGTATTTGCGCTGCGTGACGATGTGATCGGCGATGTGCTTTGCGTCGTGCCAGACGCCCCAGATAAACGACGACGCGCGCCGCGACAACCACGGCAAGCCGAGGAAATACACGCCCGGTTCCTTCGATACACCGCGCTGATGCTGCGGCTTGCCCTTATCGTCGAATGCGTTCACGTGCAGCCAGCTGAAATCGACGGCATAGCCGGTGGCCCAAATGATCGTGCTCACACCCGCCTTCTTAAGATCCAGTTCCGGGAGCGGATGCGTCACGCACTCCGGGTCGGGTGGAATCAGGCGTGCGTCGGGGTCTTGCGGCAGGTCCACGCCGTTGCGCTCGACGTAGTCGTCGGCCGCGTCCAGTAGCGACATCAGGTTTTCGTCGCCACGCTTCAGATTGGCGGCGAGGTCCTGTTCGAAGGTCGCAACGCCATTCGCGAACGATTTCGTCGTGCCGACCAGCGTCATGCCCTGATGAGCGAGCCTGCGAAAATCGATGGTCTGGCCGCCGTACGCGCCGCTGACGGCAATGGTCACATGCTCGCGTCCCGGCACGGCGACTTCCTTGTCCCATTCGCCGAGTACACCCAGCCACCAGCAGAAATCGCGACCGCGATAGGCGCGCGGCGGACGGTCATGCGCACCGACGGACAGATAAACCTTGCGGCCCGCGCGTTGCAGTTCGTCCGCGATCTGCACGCCGGACGAACCCGCGCCAACCACGAGCACCGCCCCTTCGGGCAGCTGCGCCGGGTTCCGATAGTGGGCCGAATGAAGCTGCGTGAGCTCGACGTCCTGTGGCGCGATGGGGGGAATGACGGGCCGCTGGAACGGCCCCGTCGCAACGACCACACGACGGGCTTCGATCGTGCCATCGGACGTTGCGACCGTAAATCCTGCCTGGCCCTTCAGACGCTCGACGCTCGTGACTTCGACGCCCGTGCGGATCGGCGCATCGAACTTGCGCGCATAGGCCTCGAAGTAATCGGCGACCTGATCCTTGGCGGCGAACCCATCAGGATCGAGTCCTTCGAACTCCATATTAGGGAAGCGGTCGTGCCAGGCGGGACCATTGGCGACCAGTGAATCCCAGCGGCAGGTACGCCAGCGTTCGGCAATGCGGTCGCGCTCCAGCACGAGATGGGGTACGCCGAGTTTGCTCAGGTGTTCGCTCATTGCCACGCCAGCCTGACCCGCGCCTATGACCAGCGTGTCGATCGACAATTTTTCAGCCGACATGGCCTTCTCCTTCTGAAAAGCGCTCTGGATTCAGGTCACTCTCTCTCTTCGGTCGGACAGAATGTACGCCGCGCGGCGGGCAACAAAAACTATATTTTAAAAATGCTTTGCATCGTTTTTCGCTATGCAATCGACAATTGGCAAGCGACAATCGGTTCGACCGAACACGGAGCAACTGATGGACGGCAACTCGATACGCTACTCGTTGCGTCAGCTCAGGTATTTTGTCGTCACGGCCGAGACGCTTTCGTTCACCGCCGCGGCAAAGCGCCTGCACATTTCGCAGCCGTCTATCTCGACGTCGCTCGCGGATCTGGAGGAATCGTTCGGCGTCCAACTGTTCATCCGCCATCACGCCAGCGGGCTGTCGCTCACGCAACCGGGCCGCGATCTGCTCGGCCACGCTCGCAATCTGCTTCAGAACGCCGAAGAATTGCAGCTGACCGCGAAGGAAATCGACGGCGGCATGTCGGGCTCCATCTCGCTGGGCTGTATGGTGTCGCTGGCCCCGCCGCTGATGCCAGGCATCATCAGCCGCTTCGTGCGGGACTATCCGGCGATCACCTTCCGTACGACGGAAGCGCATCAGGACACGCTTTTGAGCGGCCTGCGCGACGGTTCGCTCGATATCGCGCTGACCTACAGCCTCGATATCGCCGATGGAATCGCGTTTACCCCGCTGCTTTCGCTGCCACCGTATGTCATCCTGCCTAAAACACACAGGCTTGCACGGGCCCGCAAAGTGTCGCTGGCCGATCTGCTGCCCGAGCCCTATGTGATGCTGGACCTTCCGCATAGCCGCGAGTACTTCTCCGCGCTGTTCGACGCAGTCGGCAGCCGCCCTACCGCGGCTTTCCGGTCGTCACAGCCTGAAGTGGTGCGTGGCATGGTTGCCAACGGCTTGGGTTACAGCATACTCAACTTCCCGCTGAAGTCGACCCGAACAGTGGACGGCGAAGACTTCGTGATTAAACATTTCAAGGAAAGCGTCAATGCGACGACGCTTGGCATCGCACTATCGGGCGCCGTCAAGCCGCGCGAGGTTGTGAAGCGCTTCTCGGCATTCTGTGAAACGTATATTCGGCGCCTCCACATCGGTTAGCGGCCCGGAAAGCCTCTCGGCATAGGCTTGAGCTATGCACTGCATGCAAAAACAATATTTTACCTAGCAATTTGGATTGTTAGATTGGTGCTCATCGGATGCACACACTGATGGGGGGCCCCCTATGTCAGCCATTCTTCAGTCGACGGACGCTGAGCTCGACATCGTTCGCGCCCTGCGCGAGAACTGCGAGCGTCCGTTCGGGGATGCACACGCAATGCCGCCGGCCGTCTACACGTCGGAGGCGTTTCTCGCGCTCGAACGGCGCGACGTGTTTCGCAAGGAGTGGTTGTGCGTGGGCCGCGCGAGCGCGCTCGCACAGAGCGGCGACTATCTGACCGCGCAAATCGACGACCAGCCGGTGTTCGTGCTGCGCGATGCGAGCGGTGCGTTGCGCGCATTCTCGAATGTTTGCCTGCACCGGATGTCGGTATTGCTTGAAGGGCGCGGCAACGTGCGCCGGATCGTGTGCCCCTATCACGCATGGAACTACACGCTCGATGGTTCGCTCGCGGGCGCGCCGTTGATGGATCGGCAGCCGGGCTTTTGCAAGGAACAATACAAGCTGCCTGCCGTGCGCTGCGAGACGTGGCAAGGCTGGATCTACGTAACGCTCAACGCGCACGCGCCTTCGGTGGAATCACATTTGTCCGGGCTGACGAAGCTGATCGAGCCGTACGGCATGAGCAACTACGTCGAGACCTTCCACGAAGAGCACGTGTGGGACACCAACTGGAAGATCCTCGCGGAAAATTTCATGGAGAGCTACCACTTGCCGATGCTGCATCGCGCAACGGTCGGGCCGCACTCGAAGCTCGAAGAAATGGAATGTCCGCCGGGCTTGCCCGCGTTCAACTATCACTGGATCACCAAGGAAGCGTCGCTGCCGATCGGCAACGCGCATCCCAGCAATACACGTCTGCAAGGACACTGGCGCCGTACCACCGCGCTGCTGGCGATCTACCCGACACACCTGATCACGCTGACGCCCGGCTACTTCTGGTATCTGATCCTGCAGCCGCGGGGCGTCGGCCGCGTGCATATCCGCTTCGGCGGCGGCCTCGCACCGGATTTCGTCGACGATCCGCGGGCCGCCGATTACATGGCTACGCTGAAGACGCTGCTCGACGAAGTCAACGCCGAGGACCGGCGCGGCGTCGAGGCCGTGTTTCGCGGCGTGCACGCGCCACTCGCGAAGCCTGGCCATCTGAGCCCTCTGGAACGGCCGAATTACGACTTCGCCCGCTATCTGGCGGGACGCCTGGGCGCGAAGTGATTCGCCGCCCCACGTGGACCGCCAACACTCTGCCGAGTTACTCATGTCAAGCCAACCATTTATTTCGTTCGACGGCGTCAGCAAGTCATACGACGGCGTGCATAGCGTCGTCGAGGGACTCGATCTCGATGTCGCGCACGGTGAATTCGTTTCGCTGCTCGGTCCGTCCGGTTCCGGCAAGACCACGACACTGATGATGCTCGCGGGATTCGAAGCGCCGACGCGCGGCGAGATCCGCCTCGGCGGCAAGCGTCTGGACGACAAGCCGCCGCATCGGCGCGATATCGGCATGGTGTTTCAGAACTATGCGCTGTTCCCGCACATGACGATTGCCGAGAACGTCGCGTTTCCGCTGTCGGTGCGCAAGATAAGCCGTAGCGAACAGAAAACGCGCGTGACGCGCGTGCTGGACATGGTGGAGTTATCGCATCTGGCGGGGCGGCGTCCGTCGCAACTGTCGGGTGGTCAGCAGCAGCGCGTTGCGCTTGCCCGCGCGCTGGTTTTCGAGCCGAGCGTGGTGCTGATGGACGAGCCGCTTGGCGCGCTCGACAAGCGCCTGCGTGAAACCATGCAATACGAAATCATGCGGCTGCATCGCGAACTGTCGCTGACGATCGTCTACGTGACCCACGACCAGAACGAAGCGTTGACGATGTCGGACCGCGTCGCCGTGTTTTCCGATGGACGCATCCAGCAGGCCGCCGCACCGACCGAACTCTACGAAAACGCAGCGAATGCGTTCGTTGCCAATTTCGTCGGCGAGAACAATGGACTGACCGGTCGCGTCGATTCCGACGGCGGGGAATGGGCTGCGATGCAGCTGGCCGACGGCAGCACTGTGCGCGGACGCCCAGGCGCGGGGCTCGCGTCGGGCGACACGGCGGTGCTGGCGCTGCGTCCCGAGCGCGCGCACATCGCGGCGACGCCGGACGCCGTGCAGGAAGCGACCCGGCAGAACATGAACGTCGTGCACGCGCTCGTCGAGGAACTCGTCTACTGCGGCGATCATCATCGCGTGCATCTGAAGCTCGGTCATGGCGAAAGCATGGTCGTCAAGCTGCCGAACACACAGCACCATGACCTGCCCGCGCTCGGCCGTCAGACCGCCGTGACCTGGCGACGCGACGACTGCAAGGTGCTGCCAGCAATGGCGGCCGCGCCGCAATCCGCCGCCGCGTCCGGCGGCGCCGACTATTCCACTGTTGCCGTTCCCTCGTCCGCCTCGCCACTTATCGCAGGAGCCAACTAGAAATGAAGACCACACTCTCGTTATTCCGGACCACATTCGCGGCGTGCGCGCTCGGGGTGTTTGCCACGGCCACGGTTCACGCGGCCGATACGATTTCCGTCGTCACCTTTGGCGGTGCGTATGAAGCTGCCGCGAAAAAGGCATGGTTCGAACCGTTCACTGCGAAAACCGGCGACCAGTTCTCCACCGAGTCCTACGATGGCGGCCTCGCCAAACTGCAAGCGATGGAACAGTCGAAGAACCCGACCTGGGATCTGATCGACCTCGAAACCAACGACGCAATCACCGCGTGCGACGAAGGCCTCATCGCCAAGTTCGACAAGAAGTTGCTCGGCAACACCAGTGACTTCCTGCCGGGCTCGATCAGTGATTGCGCCGTCGCGGCGATGGTATGGTCCACCGTCTATGCGTATGACACCAGCAAGCTGAAATCTGCGCCTACTACCATCAACGACTTCTTCGACCTCAACAAGTACCCGGGCAAGCGCGGCATGCGCAAGTCGCCGAAGGTCGCGATGGAATGGGCCTTAATCGCCGATGGCGTTGCACCCAAGGACGTGTACAAGACCCTCTCCACGCCGGCTGGCGTCGATCGCGCGTTCAAGAAGCTCGACACCATCAAGCCGAGCATCGTCTGGTGGGAGGCGGGTGCGCAGGCGCCGCAACTGCTCGCCGACGGCGCGGTCGTGATGACGCAGGCGTACAACGGCCGCATCGACGACGCCGTGCACAAGGACAAGAAGCCCTTCAAGATCGTCTGGGATGCACAGGTATACGACTACGAATGGTGGGCCGTGGTCAACGGCGCGAAGCATGCCGACGCGGCGCGGAAGTTCATCGTCGCATCCTCGACACCGCAGGCCTATGCGGACCTGTCGAAGTACATCGCGTACGCGCCGCCGCGCAAGGACGCCATTCCGCTGATCGACAAGGCGCGTCTGAACGATCTGCCGACAGCGCCGGAGAACTTCAAACGCCCGCTGCAAATCAACGCGACGTTCTGGGCCGACAACGCGGATGCGATCAACAAGCGGTTCCAGAACTGGCTGGCGCAGTAGCGCCAGATCGAACGAACGTCACCCGGGAGATCGAGCACGATGAACACGCAGCTGCCATCCAGCGCCCCTTTTGGCCGCGGCCCGCAGGCCGCGAACCGCGAGTCGTTTCGCGCCGCGCGCCGCAAGGCCGCGATGCGCGCGTTGCTGCTGGCTTTGCCGTTGCTCATCTTTCTGCTGGTGACGTTCGTCGCGCCGATCGCGAGCCTGCTCGCGCGCAGCGTGCGAAACCCTGAAGTGCGCACCGGCATGCCGCAATTGAGCACGGCGCTGGCCGGATGGGACGGTGCGGGCGTACCCGGCGAACCGGCCTTTGCCGCACTCGCGCACGACCTGAAGGACGCCAGCGAATCCGGCCAGCTCGGCAATATCGCGCGACGCATGAACTTCTCTCAACCAGAGTTCCGCAGCCTGCTGTTCAAGACGGCGCGTGCCACACGTTCGCAAACGCCCGCGCAATGGAAGCCCGCCCTGATCGATCTGGATGAACGCTGGAACACACCGGAAACCTGGCGGCTCCTCAAGCGTGCGTCGATCTCGCCCACGCCCGACTATTTGCTGAACGCCGTCGACGCGCAAGTCGCGCCCGATGGCTCGGTGACGTCCGTCGCGGCGGACAGCGCCATCTTCCGCGCGGCCTTCGGACGCACGGTCACGATCAGTGCGACGGTCACGCTGCTGTGCCTGGTGCTGGGTTATCCCGTGGCGTATCTGCTCGCGACATTGCCGGAGGACCAGAGCAACCGGCTGATCCTCTTCGTGATCGTACCGTTCTGGACCTCGCTGCTGGTGCGGACCACCGCGTGGTATGTGCTGCTGCAACCAGGTGGTGTAGTCAACGGCGCGTTGCTCCGCTTTGGGCTCATCAATCATCCGTTACCGCTGATTTTCAATCGCACGGGTGTGTTGATCGGCATGACGCACATCCTGCTGCCATACATGATCCTCGCGATCTTTTCGGTGATGAAAGGTGTCCCGCCCGTGTACATGCGCGCGGCGAAATCCCTCGGCGCGCATCCGGCTGTGGCCTTCGTGCGAGTGTATGTTCCGCAAACGCTGCCGGGTGTCGGCGCGGGATGTTTTCTCGTGTTCGTGCTCGCGCTCGGCTATTACATCACCCCCGCCCTGCTAGGCGGCGCCGGCGACGAAATGATCAGCCAACTGATCGCGTCGCAGACCAACGATCAGCTCAACTGGGGACTCGCGGGTGCGTTGTCGTGTTATCTGATCGCATTCACGGCGGTGTTCTATTTCATTTTCAACCGGCTGGTCGGTATCGACCGCTTGCGCTTCGGCTAACGCGCCGCGCAACCGACGCTAATGGGTTGTCGCTCCTTCGTATGGTTGATCAACAGGCAGACTCAGATGAAAGACGGACGAACCCGGCTACTCTCGGAACGCATCGCGGGCGCGGGACTACGCGTGCATTGCGCGCTCATTTTCTTTTTCCTCGTCGCGCCGATCCTCGCGATCGTGCCGCTGTCGTTCAACTCCGGCTCATTCTTCTCGTACCCGATGCAGGGCTTCTCGCTGCGCTGGTACGCGCAGGCGCTGAGTTCGCCGGACTGGCAACGCGCGTTGGCGAACAGCATCGGCATCGGCGCGGCGTCGACGCTGATCGCAACGGTGCTCGGCACACTCGCCGCGCTCGGCTTGAGCCGCACGCAGTTTCCTTACCGCTCGATCATCATGCCGATCATCGTGTCGCCGATGATCGTGCCTATCGTTGTCGTCGCGGCAGGGTTTTATCTGGTCTTTTCGCCGCTCGGCCTGGTCAATTCGTATCTCGGCGTCGTGCTTGCGCATGCCGCGCTCGGTACGCCCTTCGTGGTGATCACCGTGACGGCTTCGCTGCTGTCGTTCGATCAAAGCCTGCTTCGCGCTGCGTCGGGGCTGGGCGCGCAGCCGTGGGTCGCGTTTCGTCGCGTCACGCTCCCGCTGATCACGCCCGCCGTCGCAACGGGCAGTGTGTTCGCATTCGCGACGTCGTTCGACGAAGTGATCGTCATTCTGTTCATTGGCGGCCCCGAGCAGCGCACCGTGCCGCGGCAGATGTGGAGTGGCATCCGTGACCAGATCGACCCGTCGATCCTTGCCGTGGCCACATTGCTGATGGCGTTCGCCATCGCCTTGTTCGCCTGCATGAACTGGTTGCGCAAGCGCGCAGCGGCGGCCAGCCGCTCGTTTGGCTGAGCCGACTGTTGTGCCAGCGTGATGCGTGGACATGCGACTTGACGACCTCCCTGTAACCGTCGACCGTTGCCAGCCTCGTTGCGGCAAAGCCGGAACCCTTGGCGCGGTCCGTCCTTGGCTGTTAGTTGCGCTTTTAAAAAGAAAAATATTGAGCGCCTGACTGTGTGGCGATATGCTTCGCATCGCCGCTCAACCACATGCAACGACCGAGGGTCGCGAAGGAAACGACAACATGCGATTGCGACGCATCACCGCACGACGCTCACCAGTGCATGGCATGGGACTGTTTGCCCTGCAGCCGATCGCCCCGGGCGAACGGGTGATCGAGTACAAGGGGGAAGTGACCAGCTGGCGGCGCGCCGCCGCCCGTCAGCGAGCCGACGCGGGCCACACGTTCGTGTTTGGGCTGTCCAGCGGACGAGTGATCGACGGCAGCCGCGGCGGCAACAGCGCCCGCTTTCTGAACCATGCGTGCGCCCCCAACTGCGAGGCCATCGAGACGGGCGACCGGGTGTTCATTCATGCGCTCGCCACGATCGCACCCGGGGAGGAGCTTTTCATCAATTACGGTCTGTCAGTGGACGGCGCGGTCACCGACGACATTCGCGCCCAGTACGCGTGTCATTGCGGCGCGCCGGCATGTCGTCGAACCATGCTGGGAAATGACGGACAGTCGTCGTAGTCCTGCCGCCGCGCAGACGCTTCGATGAGCGATTCCTGCGGCGGTTCATCCGACGCGCCTGCCGCGTCCGTGGTGCGCGTCGATGTCTGGAACATGGCCTCGGCGTCGATCGCCGCATGGTCGCCCCGTCGCGCTGCGTCGCGTTTCAAGGTACAACGTCACAGCGCAAACAGCCGCCCAAGCTGAGGCTCGCAATCTCCCACGCCGGCGAGCCGCAACGCGTGCCACGCCATCGCGTAGTTGCTCGATATCACCGGCTTGCCGATCGCCGCCTCTAGCTCCGGAATCAACCCGGCGATGCGCAAGCTCGTGCACGATACGAAAATCGCCTCCACGTCACGATTGCGCGCAAGTCGCTCAACACCAGTTCGCAATGACGCCGCATCGATCCGCGCCACTTCGTTATCGTTCGCATGCTCGAACGACGCCACGCGCGTAATGCCGTGACCGCGCGACTCGATATAGTCGCGCATGTATTCGTTGATCGAACGCACATAGGGAGTAAGCAGGGCCGTACGTTGGACGCCAAGTGCGCGAAGCGCCGCCAGCGCCGCGGTGATCGGCGTAGTGCACGCGGCGTCCGCACGCGCTTCGCGAATCCGCGCGAACACCTGTTCCTCCCCAATCACCATCGACGCGGACGTGCAGCCAAACGCCACCACATCGATACGCTCGGCCGGACGGATCAGCGCGACCGCCGGTGCAATACGGTCCTCCATTTCCGCTAGCCGTTCGGGCGTGATGTCCGCCGAGTTATACACACGGCTTTCGTAGAACGCCACGCCGTCCTGCGTCAGCAAGCCCCGCCACTCATGCTCGATCGTATGATCGGTGGCGAGCACCACGAGCCCAATCGCGGCACGACGGCAGACGCCGTCGTCCAGCGTGAAATCGAGCTTCGTGTACACGTCGTCATGCGGTGCAATCGCACTCATTTCGGAGTCGTCCTGTCATGTCGCGTTCGGGCTCGCGAGTCTCTGTCGTCACTGCCTCTTAAAGGTAGGGGATTGCCGGCGCCTTTGTGTAATGGTTTATACGCAAATACCCTATACCGTCCAACGCACACCGGCTTCTATCATGAAAGAAGCGCTTTAGTGTCAGCGCTCCGGTGAAACCAGCAGTCACGCCGTTGACCTGGTGGGTATGAATCACACGCAATTGCCCCATTTCCGTCCGCTTTCCGATGTCACCGGTATACCCGTGTGGCGGATCGTCCGATCCCTCTCACAATAAGGAGTCTCTAACATGTTTGCTCAGACGATTGGCTGGTCCGGTGCAAAGCGGGGCTCGCGGCAAACGGCCTTTGCGGGCATGGCGGCCGCCGTGGCCCTGCTTGTCGGCATGGCTCCCGGTTCGGCGCTAAGCCAGGGCGCCACCATCAAGATCGGCGTGCCCGTTCCGCTGTCGGGCAGCAGTGCCAATGCCGGCACGGATATTGTCAATGGCGCGAAGCTCGCCGCCGCCAGAATCAACGCGGCCGGCGGCGTGCTCGGCAAGCAGATCGAGCTGGTGCCCGAGGACGACGCCTGTGATGCGCAGACCGCGGTGCAGGCGGCGCAGAAACTCGTCGATGCGGGCGTTGTCGCGGTAGCGGGCGGATATTGCTCAAGCGCGGCGCTGCCGGAATCGACAACTTTTCATCGCGCCGGGATTCCCTACGTGCTGGATGCGTCGACGAATCCGCAACTGACCGAGATGGGGTACGACAACGTGTTCCGCACGATCGGCCGTGACGACCAGCAGGGCCCATTCGCGGCAAGCTTCATGAAAGACGTTCTGCACGCGAAGCGCGTGGCGGTGATCGACGACAACACGACCTATTCCAAAGGCCTCGCCCAGAACACCGTGCAAGCCCTGAAGAAGGACGGTGTCGATGTCGTGTACGCCAATTCGATCACCCCCGGACAGATGGACTATTCACCGACGCTCACGCGGGTCTCCTCACTGAAGCCTGACGTGATCTACTACACAGGCTATTTCTCCGAAGCCGGCCTGCTGGTCAAGGAGGCGCGGCAACTGGGTCTGAAAATGACCTTCATGGGCGGCGACGCCACCAATGACCCCACCCTGATGAAGACGGCCGGTCCCGCCGCCGACGGCATGATCATCACGACGGCACCGCTCGCGCAGTTCCTGAGCGGCGCGCACGCGTACGTCGACGACTATATGAAGGCTTACGGGCAAGCGCCGGGACCGTACTCGGTCTATGAATACGACGCTGTCGGAGTCACGGCCAAAGCCATCGCGGACGCAAAATCGGCCCAGCCTGCCGCGATCACCGCGGCTCTGCACAAGATCTCGAACTACCCGGGCGCGACCGGAACGATCTCCTTCAATGCGAAGGGGGACCGCAGTAAAGCGGTGTACATCACCATCATCGTGCACAACGACAAGTTCGAGCCCTACCAGCGGCAGGAAGCGAACGGGCATTGGGTGGCGATGAAGTAGGCGTCATTGCGCGCGCCGCCCCGTCATGAGCGACTTCTTCCAGTTCGTCATCGAAGGGCTGACGACCGGCTCGTTCTATGCCCTCGTCGCCCTCGGCTACACGATGGTCTACGGCATCATCCGGCTGATCAACTTCGCTCATGGCGATCTGTTCATGGTCGGCGCGTTCATCGGCTGGACCGGTCTGATGGTTCTTGCGTCCGCGCATCTGCCGCTCGCGCTGGCGCTCCTGATCGCCCTCGTCGCCGCGATGACGGTCACCGGCGCGCTGGGCCTCCTGATCGAGCGGCTCGCGTATCAGCCGTTGCTGCGCGCGCCACGGCTGTCGATTCTGATCACGGCGCTAGGCGTCTCGCTGGCGCTGCAAAATGGGGTGCTGCTGATCTACGGCGCGGGCTTTCGCACCTATCCGCACGTGCTGAGCCAGGCCGGCTTCGAACTCCACGGCGTGCAGATCACCTTCGCGCAGATCGGCATCATCGTGACGAGCCTGGCCCTGATGCTGGCACTGTATTTCTTCGTTCACCACACTTTCCTCGGCACCGCGATGCGCGCGCTGGCAATCGATCAGGACGCCGCGCGTCTGATGGGCATCGACGTCGAACGCCTGATCCAGCTCACCTTTCTGCTCGGCTCGGTGCTGGCCGCCGTGGCGGGCGTCATGGAAGGTCTTTACTACACGCAGATCAATTTCTTCATGGGCTTCGTGCTAGGCCTGCGCGCGTTCACCGCCGCCGTGCTCGGCGGCATCGGCAACATCCCGGGCGCGATGGCGGGCGGCATCCTGATCGGCCTGCTCGAAGCCTTCGGCGCGGGCTATGTCTCTTCGCAATGGACCGACGTGTTCGTCTTCGGCGTGCTGATCGCCGTGCTCGTGATCAAGCCGACCGGGCTGTTCGGCGAACGCGTTGTCGAGAGAATGTAGTCCATGAGCGCCAGTCAGGCTTCCGCGCGTTGGGCCAAGCCTCTCGGCGGTGCGCTGCTGGCCGCCGCCGTGGCGCTGCCCGCTGTCGTCAGCAACTATGTCGTCGATGTCGGCCTGACCATCGTCACCTATTCGATCCTGGGTCTTGGGCTGAACATCGTAGTCGGTTATGCCGGGTTGCTCGATCTGGGCTACGCGGCCTTCTTCGCGATCGGCGCATACACGACGGCATTGCTGGAAACCCTGCTGCACTTCTCGTTCTGGGAGACGCTGCCGTTCAGTCTGGCGTTCGCCGGGGTATCGGGCATCGTCATCGGCTATCCCACCCTGCGCCTGCGCAGCGACTATCTGGCGATCGTCACGCTGGGGTTCGGCGAAATCACGCGTATCGTCGCCACCAACCTCGACATCACGGGCGGCCCGAACGGCATCTTCGGCATCGCGAGTCCGAGCCTGTTCGGTTTCGAGATCAGTTCGCCGCTAGCGCTCTACGAACTGGGCATGGCGTTCCTCGTGCTGGTGCTCGTGTTCGCCATCCGGCTCGGCCAGTCGCGGCTGGGCCGCGCATGGACCAGCATCCGCGAGGACGAGGCAGCTGCCGAGGCCGTCGGCGTGCCGACGCTGCGCGTCAAGCTGCTCGCCTATGTGATGGGCGCGCTGATCGGCGGGCTGGGCGGCAGCCTGTTCGCCGCCCGCTTCGGCACCATCGATCCGACCGGCTTCACCTATCTGCAGTCCGTCACGATCCTGATTGTCGTCGTGCTCGGCGGCCGGGGCAGCATTCCCGGTGTGCTCCTCGGCGCCATCATCGTCGCCGGCCTGCCGGAGATTCTGCGTTTTCTCAACCTCTGGCGCATCTTCGCTTTCGCGATCGGGCTCGTGATCCTGATGCTGTTAAGGCCACAGGGATTGTGGCCAGCGCCGTTGCGCCGCGTCGCGCCGGCGCGCAAGGGCGCTGACGCCGATCGCGTCGCTGTGCCCGATCACGCCGTCACCGATGAGGTTCTGCTGGAGGTGCGCGACATGCAGCGCCGCTTCGGTGGCGTGCTGGCGGTCGGCGGTGTCAGCTTCATGGTGCGAAGCGGCGAGATCGTGAGCCTGATCGGTCCGAACGGCGCCGGCAAGACCACCGTGTTCAACTGCCTGACTGGCGTCATCCGCCCGACTGGCGGCCAGATCGTCTGGTGCGGGGAACGGCTTGCCGGCGGCGCGCCTCATCGCATCGTCCATCAAGGCATGGCGCGCACCTTCCAGGGCATCCGCCTGTTCGGCCACATGACGGCCTTCGAAAACGTCCTGACTGGCATGGACCATCGGCTTCGGACACCGCTCGCAGCCGAGCTTCTAGCGTTGCCGTCCGCGCGCGCCGAGGCGGCGGACCATTCCACCGAGGGCCTGCGCTGGCTTGCCTTCGTCGGTCTTGCCGGCAGGGCGGGCGAGCGCGCCGCCGATCTGCCCTACGGCGACCAACGCAGGCTGGAGATCGCCCGTGCGCTCGCCAGCAGCCCTCGCCTGCTGCTGCTCGATGAGCCGGCTGCAGGCATGAACCCGACCGAGAAACGCGCGCTGATGGAACTGATCCGGCGGATCCGGGACCATGGCGTGACGGTGCTGCTGATCGAGCACGACATGATGCTGGTGATGGGCGTGTCGGACCGGATCATCGTGATGGACCACGGCGTCATCATCGCCGAGGGCCAGCCCGCCGCGATCCAGGCGGACCCGCGGGTGATCGATGCCTATCTCGGCACAGCCGGAAAGGACGAGGCGAGCGACGATACTGCCGGGGAGAAATCGCTGTGGGACTCCTAGAAATCCGCGATCTGCGCGTGAGCTATGGGACTGTCGAGGTGCTGCACGGCATCTCGCTGGACGTCGCGGAGGGCGAGATCGTCGCGTTGCTCGGCAGCAACGGCGCGGGAAAAACGACCACGCTGCGGGCGATTTCCGGATTGATCCGGCCGCGCGCGGGCGACATTGCGATGGCTGGCCAGCGCCTGACGGGCTTGCGCGCACACCAGATCGTGGCGCTGGGTCTCGGTCATGTGCCAGAGGGGCGGCGCATTTTCGGGGCGCTGACGGTGGAGGAAAATCTGCATCTCGGCGGCTATCTGATCCGGCGCGACAGTGCGGCATTGCAACAGCGAAGGGATCAGCTCTATGCGACTTTCCCCCGGCTCGGCGAGCGACGCAGCCAGCTGGCTGGCACGCTCAGCGGCGGCGAACAGCAGATGCTGGCGATTGCCCGAGCCCTGATGCTGCGCCCGCGTATCGTGGTGCTGGACGAACCGTCGATGGGACTCGCGCCGAAGCTGGTCCGCGCGATCTTCGGCATGATCGCCGACATCTGCCGCGAAGGCACCTCGATTCTCCTCGTCGAGCAGAACGCCCGCCAGGCGCTGCGGATCGCTCATCGGGCTTACGTGCTGGAAAGCGGGCACATTGCGCTCGCGGGGTCCGCCCGCGAGCTGGCTCAGGATAGCCGGGTCCGCGCTGCCTATCTGGGCGGCAGTGCCAGCTCGGCAGAGTAACCCGCCAACTGGGCAATCGACCTTGGCTGAAACGGGTCAGACGTAAAGGAGGCAAAACATGTCAGAGATAGATAAGGAAAAAGATAAGGAAAAGGTCGTTGCAGTGCTGCGTCGCCCGAGCGATGACGACGCCGCCTCGTCGCGGCACGGCGCCGGCCTGAGTTCGACGGAGAATGCATCATGCTGAATTATCCTGCTGCCTATCAGTCCACCAAAGGCTCAGCGCTCGACGTCGACAAGACGTTCTATCAGCGCATCGCCTCACAGCACGACACCCGCACGCTGGTCGAATCGATCGTCGTGCCGATCCGCTCGGGGCAAGCGTGGACCGTGCCGGCCGGCCACGTGTTTCGCATTGTCACGATCGAAGGCCCGCAGGTTGCCGACCTGAACATGTGGAACCGGCACAACCCGCGCGAGCGCATGTGGGCATCGCGCACGCGCCAGTTGCAGCAGGCGCACGTGAGCACGTTCGACCGTCTGTGGTCGACGCTGCCATTCCTGCGTCCGATGGTGACCATCACGGATGACAGTCTCGCAGGCTACGGCGTCGACGAGCACGGCGGCCGTGTCCACGATCTGCTCGGCACGCGCTGCGACCCCTACGTCAACCGCATGCTGACCGGCGAGGATTTTCATTTTCACTGCCACTCCAACCTGACGCGCGCCATCGCCCCGTATGGATTGACTGAGTACGACGTCCACGACGTGCTCAACGTGTTCCAGTGCACCGGCCTGAATCTCGAAGACAAATACTTCATGAAGGCGTGTCCGGCAAAGAAAGGCGATTACCTCGAATTCTTCGCGGAGATCGACCTGCTGTGCGCGCTGTCGACCTGTCCGGGCGGCGATCTGTCAGTGCCGATGTGGGGACCCGACGCGCGCGATCCGCTGGAAGTGTGCCGGCCGCTTGGCGTCGAGGTCTGGCAACTCGCGCCACGGATGCTGGATGGGTGGACGCCGCCGGCTGTGGCTGCCTACAAAGGGCAGCACGGAATGGTGCTGAATCAGCCGCAATGGAAGTGAGACTGGTGCCTCCTGTCCAGCAGGAATCGATGGTGGCGCAGCACAAAAGCCGGAGCGAGACCGCGCCGCCTTGAATGCCCGCCGGCCCCCTTGTATCTGAGGACATCATGAAAGTTGTCGTGCTCGGTGGCGGGGTAGTCGGTGTGACAACCGCGTACCAGTTGCAGAAGGATGGCCATGAGGTCGTGATCGTCGAGCGGCAGCCTTTAGTCGCATCGGAAACCAGTTGGGGCAACGCGGGCATGATCGCGCCCGGGCATTCCTTTGTCTGGTCCTCGCCCAAAGCGCCGATGATTCTGCTCAAATCGCTGGTGCTGAAAGATCAGGCGTTGCGCTTCAAGTTCTCGGCGGATCCCAGGCTTTACAGCTGGTCGTGGCGTTTCCTGATGGAATGCACCTCAGAGAAGGCACGCCGCAATACCCTGCTCAAGCATCGGCTTGCCGCGTACTCGCAACGCGTGCTACAGAATGTGATCGCTGAGGACGCCATTGAATACGATCGAAATGACCGCGGAATTCTGTATTTTCATCGGACGCAGGAAGCGCAGGATCGCGGAGTCGAACACATGAAGCTGCTGGAATCCGATGGGCAAGTCATCAGGGTTCTCAGCCGCGATCAGGTCGTCGCACTCGACCCGTCGCTGGCTTCGGCAAAAGACAGGATAGCGGGTGCCATTTACTGCCCGACCGATGAGACTGGAGACCCTGCGAAGTTCACCCGCGCCCTTGCGGAAAAGATTGTCGCGCGTGGCGGTACGCTTCTGACGGACACCGCCATCGACGGCTTCGAAACCGCTGGGCAGGACGTGGTGGGCATAAGAACGAGTCGAGGCCTTGTAAAAGCCGACGCGTATGTGCTCGCCCTTGGCCCCTATAGTCCGGTTCTTGGCCGACAGATCGGCATCGATCTTCCGATCTATCCGATCAAGGGATACTCCCTCACGATTCCGATCGATGGCCGGCCCATGCCACCCTCCATTGCAGTGGTCGACGAGCACAACCTGGTCGCAATCTCGCGCTTCGGCGACCGGATCCGGGTCACCGCAACGGCGGAGTTTGCCGGCTACGACACGAGCCATAAGCCTTCTGATTTTGCGTTTATGAAGAGCGTGACACAAGAACTCTACCCGGCCGGCGCCAACTACGATCGCGCCGAAATGTGGGCCGGTCTCAGGCCGATGACGCCGACGAACCTGCCGTTTCTTGGGCGCAGGAAGTATCGCAATCTTTATCTGAATACCGGTCACGGTCATATCGGCTGGACCATGTCACACGGATCGGCTCGAATCACGGCCGACCTGATCGCGGGACGAACCCCGGCGATTCCGATGGTGGGGCTGCTTTGCGACTGATGGCGACGCGTTTTGCAGCCAAAACATGGGGCCCCAGCCGAACGATGCCGGCAAACTATTGCATCGACCGGTCGAATCCGCCGCGCATGACCCGTCGGTACACGTCGCGCTCAAAGAATTGCGACTTCGAGACGCGTTATCGCGCGTCACGCGCAGCTTTTCGCCATCAGATCCACTGGAACGCTGGCGACGGTTGCGCGGCTCGTGTCGGGGTTGCTACGATCCACGCCCAGCTCAGAGCTTCCTCAAGCGCATCTGCAATTGCGGCCGAGTTGAGCGCCGCGTCAAGAGAATCGAATCTTCGGCTTGACCACACGGGTCAATTTTCGCCGCGAACGTCCTTCATCAAGGCCTTTTTGATTTGATCGGGCGCCATGGGTTGCCGGGCAGTCTGTCAGGATCGCTCTCTCCCTACGTAAGCTCATATTACAATGCCGGGCCAAAAACGCTGCCCGGTAGGGCGGCACTCAGACCAAAAGGTTCAATGTCGACCCAGCTTTCGAATCCCACGTCGCTCGCCTCAGCCTCCGATAAACCTGCCGCCGCGCGCATCGCGTCACTCGGCTGGCTGCTCCCCTTCCACGCGCTGGTCTGGACTCTGGCCGCCTGGCTCGCGCGCGGCAATCTCGACATCCAGGGCGACATGGTCGAGACCTATGTCTGGGGCATCGAGTGGCAGGCCGGTTACGCGAAGCACCCGCCGCTTTCGTCATGGGTCGCATCGCAGCGGCCTGGTTCAGCGTGTTCCCGCACACCGATCTCGCGTATTTCGCGCTGTCGGCGGTGAACGTGCTGGTCGGCCTGGCCGGGATCGTCGCGCTCGCCGGGCGCTTCGTGCCGCGCCAGATCGCGATCATCGCCGGGCTTGCGATGGCGGTCTCGCCGCTTTACTCGAATCTCGCCATCAAATTCAATCCGAACTCGATCCTGCTGTCGGTCTGGCCGTGGACCGCCTACTTTTTCGTCCGCTACGTGCAGCCGGGCAGCCGCCTCTCGCGCAGCGGCGCGGCGCTCGGTCTCGGGGCGTGCGCGGCGCTTGCCGTGCTGGGCAAGTACTTCACGATCGTGCTGCTGCTCGGGCTGTTGCTGGCATTGCTCGCGCGTCCCGCATGGCGTGCGCGCCTCGTCAGCGTCGATTCGCTGCTCGCGGTGGCGGCGGGAGTCGCCGTGCTGGCCCCGCACGTACACTGGATGATGGTTAATCATTTCCCGACGCTCGAGTATGCCGCGCAACGCACCGGCGGCACGCTTCTCGCCGCGGTCGGGCGCTTTGGCATCTACACGCTCGCGCAGATCGGCTATCTCGCGCTCAGTTTCGTTTTCGTGCTGTTGATGGTGCGCACGCGCGGGGCTGCGCGGCTCATGGCGCTGAGCGTTGTTCGGAGCGCGTCGTACCCGGATCTCTGGTGGCTCGCGCTGGGGCCACTGTTCGCGGTGGGCCTGCTGTCCGTGATCGGCAAGACGCAGATGGCCTCGGTCTGGGGCATGGCGCAGTGGTTTGCAATGGTGCCGCTCTGGCTTGCCGTGCTCGTGCAAGCCCGCTTCGAGTTCGCGCCGCAGCGTGCCATACGCGTCATGGCGGTGTACTGGGCGCTGGTTCTCGCGGTATCGGCAGTGGTCGGCTACACAGGGGCGCGGCGCAATTCCGACGACGCGGCCGAGCCGCGCGCGGAACTCGCGGCAGCCGCGCAGGCGGTGTGGCACGAACGCACCAGCCAGCCGCTGTCGATCGTGGCGGGCTCGACGCATGAGGCCGCTTCGATGGTGTTCTATGACGGCGGCCACCCCCGCTTCTGGGATCTCGACTGGCCGGCGGCAACGCCCGGGCTCACATCCGCCGATTTCGCGCGCCAGGGCTCGCTGATTGTGTGCCGTGGCGACGACTCGGGCTGCATCGCGACGGCATCGTCGCTAAGCCATGCAGCGCCGATTGCGCTCGAGGTGAGCAAGACCGCATGGGGACGGGAGTTGCCCGCGCGTCCCTACCAACTGTTCGTGATCGTGCCGCAGTCGTGAGCCACGCGCCCATCACGCCGTACCGCGGCCGGCCGGTGGCGCCGTTGGCCTCGACTGCCTCTCAGGGGAAGATCGGCTCGTAACCTAACCGAGCGCGTGGAAAGAGGTACCATGAGTACGCCGTCGAACGCCAGGCTCATCCTTGCCTGAGCGTGTAACGTCTCTCTGGCTAGAGGTCCTGCCATGATCCTGTATCACACCGTCCCCGATTCGTCGGTCATCGAAATATCCGTCGAAGGCAAAATCACCGACCACGAACTGCGCGAAGCCATCGAGCGCATGCGCGGTGATCTTGAACTGAACGGTAAGACCCGCGTGCTCGAACGCATCGAGCATTTCAGCGGCATCGAGCCGAAGGCGCTATGGACCGACCTGACGCTCGGCGTCTCCGTCGCCCGCAAGGTCACGCGCGCCGCCGTGGTGGCCGACGCAGGCTGGATTCGCGCCTCGATGCATTTGGCCCGGTTCTTCACGAAGGCTGAAATCAAGGCGTTCCACGTCAACGAGCTGGAACAGGCGCGAGCCTGGATCAACGCCTGAACGTCGTCTCCAGCCGGCCGCATCGGGCGGAGGCCGGCCAGTTGGAGCCGCACGACTCAACATCAGAACTGTTACTGCCGAATCAAGGATACGGAGCGCAACGATCCTATGATGGAATGAGGCCGCGCGACACGCGCGGAAAAGCGCTAAAACATGTAGGAAAACAGGAGAAGAGGAGCACATGACGAAGCGAGTGATCGTGACCGGCGGCAGCGGCCTGGCCGGAAAATGGGTGGTCCAGAACCTGGTCGAGCACGGCTACGAGGTGATGAATCTTGATCGCGTGCCGATGGCGGCGCGCACGGCGCGTACGTTGATTACGGACATCACCGATGCGGGCCAGGTATTCAATGCGCTGGCATCGAGCACCGCGCCGGGAGAATTCGCCGACGACCTCGAACCAAAGCCGATCGACGCGATTGTGCATTTTGCGGCGATCCCTCGCATCATGATCACGCCCGACAACGAGGTCTACCGGATCAACGTGATGGGCACGTACAACATCCTCGACGCAGCGTCGAAGCTTGGCATCCGCAAGGTGATCGTGGCATCGAGCGAAACCACATACGGTATGGTGTTCGCGCACCGGGATCGCAGTCCAGAGTACTTCCCGCTCGACGAGGAATACCCGGTGAACCCGATGGACAGCTACGCGACGTCGAAGGTTATCAACGAAGTGACGGCGAAGGCGTTCCACGCGCGCACGGGCTCTGACATTTACTGCTTTCGTATTGGCAACGTGCTCGAACCCAACGACTACGCGAAGTTTCCGGCGTGGCTCAAGGATCCAGCACTGCGCAAGAGGATTGCGTGGAGCTATATCGACGGGCGCGATCTCGCGAGCGCGTGCCGGCTTGCCATCGAAAAGGACGGCCTCGGCTTTCAGGTCATGAATGTCGCGGCCGACGACGTGTCGTCCGACGTACCTACCGCGGAACTGCTCCGACGCTACTACCCCGGCGTGCCGCTCAAAAAGCAACTCGGCGAGTTCGAGACCCTGCTCAGCAACGAGAAGCTCAAGCGCCTTCTTGGGTGGAACCAGCAACACTACTGGCGCGACGAAGCGAAAAAGATCGCCCAGTAAGCATGGCGGGCCGGCCCCCGGCCGGCCAATCACGCCGTGCGAGTCTTCATGGACTGCCTTGCAACGACGCAGACCGGCGCAATGGCGTCGTTCCCGCAATCAGGTGGTGGGTCTCGGGAAGAATTGTCGAAGAAGCCCGCAGCGAAAATTCTCCCTGCGATGCACTGCATTGCAGGCGTGCCGCCACCCCGAACGCGGACCGACAATGAAGCCAATGGCTCGCCTTCACGGCTGTCAGCGCTGACGCCTGCGTCGCTTATCCGCCGTCGGTATTGCTACGTTCAGCCGCCGGTCAGCGAGTAGTCGTTTGCAGCAGGTCGCGCGCGGTGCTTAGCATGCCGTCGGCGATCTTTCCGGAATCGACCTTGTAGCTGCCGTCACGCAGGGCGGCCTTGATCGACTCGACCTTCGCCGTGTCGCTATCCGAATCGCTGGACGTGTGCATCGCGGACACTGATGAGAGATTAACCGTCGAATTCTGCGCGCCGGCAGCGCTGACCTGGTGCGCGGACTCGACGGCATCCTTCGCATCGCTGTTGATCGTTGCGCGTTGCGGACCGTTCTGCGAAGCCGCGAGCGGAAAATTGCTGGATTCAATCTTCATGGTGTGTGTTCCCCACTGGTTGAGTCCTTTAACGGTTCAGCGTTTGAAATCTTCACCCTGCTGTGGGAAGCGGAACCGTATCCACGTTTCGCCGCGAGCCGCTAAGCCTTGCCGGGCGGGCACTCTAGCCGCCTGCAGCAAATTGCAACAAAGTGTGAGCAATACCACACAACGGCTATAAGCTGATCGAAGCGTCGACCCGCTCCGAACCAAAGGCGCAGGTATGCTTGAGAACACGACGCCGCACCCCATTTTGCTTGCTGTGAACAAACGTACCCGCCGCCCCTTGCAGCCTCGATGGCCCTTTCCGCCAAGTCGCGATGTCGCTGGTCGCGCCTTTGGCGATCTCGTCGCGCTTCAATATTGCGGCGCGGACGTGTGGCTCTGGCGATGCCGATGCGGCGGCCACGTGACTTCCGCCCTCAAGACGGTAGAGAGCGGTGCAGTGCGTGATTGCGGCTGCCGTGAGCAGCGTCGCGTGTGGCGGTCGCGACCGGGCTCACCTGCGCTGAAGAGCGGCGAGGTTTTCGGCCAGCTGACGACCGAGCGGTACGCTGGCGATGGATTGTGGGTTTGCCGGTGCGACTGCGGTGGTGAGGCGACAGTTAGCGCCGGACGCTTGCGAATGGGCAAGGCGCGCTCGTGCGGCAGGTGCCTCGTCGCTTCGACTCACCGAGTGGCGTAGCGCCGGAACGGAAAATGTTCGTTCGACTCAGGTCAAGCGATCTACACTGCAATTCAACGAATAAGAAAAGATCGCCAGCCTTGGCTGGGCCTGGACGATGGTATTCCGATTTCGCTTTGATTTCGCTTTAATCAAGCGTAGTCCGTACATGCTCCCCTTTCTGTCTGGAGGCGGTCATGAAAAAGGAGAGAAAGACAGCACGGCAAATTCTGTCCGGGAACCCTCGGGAGGTTATCTCAGTGGGCCCCGACGACACGGTGCTGAACGCGTTGCAGTTGATGGCCGACAAGGACGTGACGACGGTGCTGGTGCTGCAGGCCAGCAATCTGGTTGGCGTGCTGTCTCAGCGCGACTACGCCCGCAAGGTCGAGGTGCTTGGCCGCAACGCCGCGAACACCAGGGTTGGCGACATCATGACCACCCAGGTGCTTTATGTGACGCCCGAGCATACCTGCGATCAATGCCTCGCGTCGATGCATACCCGGCGGATCCGGCACCTGCCTGTGATCGAATCCGGGCGCGTCATCGGCGTGCTTTCCGACAGTGACGTGCTGGAGGAACTCCTGCAGGAGGACGAGCATTTCATCAGGATTCTCGAGGACGACATGCTCCATCTGACCATTGATACCGGTGGCGCCTATTAGACAGTCGCGCTCGAATCAGGCGAGGTGAAACGTGAGCACGCAATCAACCGCGGGGGCGCTTTCACCGGCCATCCTTTCCCGTTCGTCCGGCAAAGTGGCGTCGGCGCGCGATGCCGTGCGCCTGATCCGCGACGGCGATACGGTCGCGACGGGTGGCTTCGTCGGCATCGGCTTCGCCGAAGACATCGCCATTGCCATCGAGCAACTCTGTACGGCGCATGACGAGGATACGTTAGTCACCCTCCCAAAGCCCGCCAACCTCACACTGGTCTATGCGGCCGGCCAGGGAGACGGCAAGGAACGCGGACTGAACCACCTGGCGACGCCGGGACTCGTCAAGCGCGTCATCGGCGGACACTGGGGCCTCGTGCCGAAGCTACAGCAGCTTGCGGTGGATAACCAGATCGAGGCGTATAACCTGCCGCAGGGCGTGATCAGCCACCTGTTTCGCGACATTGCGGCCGGAAAGCCAGGCCATCTCTCCCGGGTCGGCCTCGGCACCTTCGTCGATCCGCGCTTCGGTGGTGGCAAACTGAACGAGCGCACCACCGAGAATCTGGTCGAGTTGATGCGGATCGGCGACGAGGAATATCTGTTCTACAAGGCCTTCCCGATCAACGTCGCGATCGTGCGCGGCACCACTGCCGATCCGGAAGGCAATGTGACCATGGAGCGCGAAGCCCTGACACTGGAGGCTCTCGCGATCGCCATGGCCGCGCACAACTGCCGCGGCCTCGTGATCGTCCAGGTGGAGCGCATCGCCGAAAGCGGCTCGCTCAATCCGCGACAGGTCAAGATCCCCGGCGTGCTGGTCGATTGCGTCGTGCTGGCGCCGCCCGAGAACCACCAGCAGACCTTTGCCACACCATACAGTCCGGCGTACGCCGGCGAAATCCGGGTCCCCGCGAGCAGTGTGGCGCCGATGCCGATGAGTGAGCGCAAGGTGGTCGCGCGACGCGCGGCAATGGAACTCCAGCCAAACAGCGTGGTGAATCTCGGGATCGGCATGCCCGAAGGCATCGCCAGCGTCGCCAACGAGGAAAGGATCCTCGACCTGATGACGCTGACCACCGAGCCCGGCGTCATCGGCGGCATTCCGGCGGGAGGCTTGAACTTCGGCGCGGCGACCAATGCGCAGGCGATCATCGATCAGCCCGCCCAGTTCGATTTCTATGACGGCGGCGGGCTCGACGTCGCCTTTCTTGGCCTCGCCCAGGCCGATCGCATGGGAAACCTCAATGTGTCGAGATTCGGGCCGCGCCTGCCCGGCGCCGGAGGCTTCATCAACATTAGCCAGAATGCCAGGAAAGTCGTGTTCGTCGGCACTTTCATGGCGGGCCACAGCCAGATTTCGGTCGTCGACGGCAAGCTGCATATCCACCGTGACGGCACGGCCAGGAAATTCATCGAGGAAGTCGAGCATCGCACGTTCTCTGGCCCGTATGCGGCGGCAATGGGCAAGCCGGTCCTCTACATCACCGAGCGTTGCGTGTTCGAGCTGGGCGCCGAGGGCATGGAACTCATCGAGATTGCACCGGGCGTCGATCTGGAGCGCGATATTCTGGCCAGGATGGACTTCGCACCGATCCTGCGTTCGCCGACGCAGATGGACGAGCGGATTTTCCTGCCTGAACCGATGGGCCTGCGCTCGAATGTTTTGCGACTGCCGCTGGAAGCGCGCTTCATCTACGACGACGACAAGAACATCATGTTTCTCAATTTCGCGCGCCTCGAGGTGAAGCGTCCCGACGACATCGCGGCGATCCGGGCTCAGGTATGCCGCGTCTGCGAACCACTGGACCACAAGGTTTATGCAGTGGTGAACTACGAGGGTTTCGTGTTGGACCCCGCGCTGGAGGACGCGTACGTCGAAATGGTCGAGGATATGGTGCAGCGCTACTATGTCGGCGTAACACGCTTCACTACCAGCGCTTTCATGCGCGCCAAGCTGGGTGGCGCCCTTACGCGGCGCGGGCTGTCACCTTATGTCTATGAGACGGAGGCGGAAGCGCAGGCCTACCTGCGCGAACAGTCGTCAAACCGCTGAATCCGGCTTGCATCGTGATCGCGGCACCGAAGGCCGAGTGCGCCCGCGCCGGGTTCTGTCGGACCCTCGATGTCAGTGCCCTGCCAGCCAGCGCAACTGAGGCCCTGGATATCCCGCGACCCACGTGCCGTTCGCGCTGAAATCCCACGTCGGACCGAAGCTCGCCGGCTCGAGCAACTGGGTGTCCGTGAGTCCGCTCGAACTGGCCACCGCCGTGCCCGAACCGACACCCGCCGCCGCCCCCGACGATTGGCTGTTCCAGAACACGTTCGCCGCGATCCGGCCGCTGTTGGTGCCCGCGATACCGCCCTCCGTCGAGTTCGCGCCCGCCGTGAGCCTGGACGCGGCATACGACTCGCGGATGAAGCCCGTATTGCTGCCGACAAGTCCGCCGACAGTCGCGCCGCCGTTCAGGAATTCGTAGGCATACGATCGGGTGATGGCGCCATGGTTGGTGCCGACCAGTCCGCCGACCGTGCTTTGCGCACCGGCTGTTGCGCGGCCGATCGCGAAAGACTGATCGATGCGACCGTCGTTCAGGCCGACGAGCCCACCGATCTGGCCCACGCCGATGATGTTCACGCCCGCCCACGAGCGCTCGATGCGCCCAAAGTTCTCGCCGACCAGACCGCCGGCCACTGTGCTCGTGTTGCCCGGGGCACCGATGGCGCCCGTTGCGCCGACGTTCACCATGTATCCGTAGTTGATGCCGGCCAGCAAGCCGACCGTTTCTCCCGAGGACGTCGCGGTGCCGTCCGCGAGCGTGAAATTGCGCACGACGCCGCTCTTGCCGATCACGCCGAAGAGTCCGGTATCGGCCGCGCTTGAGAGACGCAGATCCGCGGGGAGATGCCCCATGCCGTCGAACTGACCGGTGAACGGATTCGCGGCGGTGCCGATGCCTCCGAACTCCGGCGCACCCGCGAATTCCAGCCCCCTGCTGCCCAACGCATAGTTGCCGGAGAGGTTGTTATTCACCGCGCTCAGGTCCGTCATGGAGTTGACGAGCTGATAGGCCGTGAACTGCGTGACGAGCCCAGTAAACGGCGCGGGGTGCCACGATACGTTGGTGTACACCGTGCCGGGCGTGTAGCTGCCGTTCATGTCGTACAGGCCGCTGACGATGCCCATGCTTCGCGACCAGTCGACCGTGCCCTGGTTGGTCAGACTGCCGCCGTTGTCGAAACCATAGGTGTCGGCGGACAGCGTGAGCGAGCCTGTGCCCCTATTGGCGATGGTCGCCTGCGGTGCGATCGTCAGCGAGTGCGCCGCGTCGAGCGTCAGGGAGGAGGCTCCGTGCCAGCGCACGCTCGCTTCGATCGCGATGTCTCCCTCGCCGGTCGCCCCGAGCTTGCCGTCCGCGCCGTTCGCGAGCACGGAGATGGACGCGCCGTTGCTCAGACTTGCGCCGAGCGTGTTGGCGGTCGGGACGTCCGCGGTGAAGTCCCCCGTGGTGATGTTCCATGCTTTCGCCCGCACATCCGCGCCGCCGACCTTGACGTCCTTGCCGGACATGTCGAGCGTGCCGCCGCTGCCGTCCGCGTTACGCGCGCTGATTTGCGCCCCGCGCGCATCGACGTTGCCGGAGTTGACGACGACCCCGTTGACGGTGGTGTTCGCGACGAGCCAGACGTGGCCGTCGCGCGTCGCGGTGCCGGTGGCGCGCAGGGCGCCCGAATGACCCGCGAGCGCGAAGATATTGCCGTCGGCCGCCTGCACGTCGATGATCGCCGCCCGTACCGTGCCTGAGTTCGTCACCGTGCCGCCGCTTCCCACGTCCACGAAGACTTGTTGAAAGTTGCCGTCGAAGAGCCGGACCTGACGGCCTGCGACGAGTTCGGCATTGCCGTTCGGCGCATCGATCGTCCCTGCGTTCGTGACCTTGCTGGCCGATATCAGAAACACGTCCCCACCCGACGAACTGATCTTGCCGAGATTGACTACATCCGCCGTGGAACTGCCTGTGTAAGCCGAGCCACCAAACCCGGGCGGGTTGAGAAAGACGTCGTTGGGGACGTCGAGCGTCGACGCGACGAAACGCCCTCCCGTCGACACCACGCCGCCTGGCCCGATGAGCACGCCATGCGGATTGACGAGGTAGATGCTGCCGGTGCCCTTCAGCGCGCCGTAGATCGCCGACACATCGTTACCCGTCACGCGATTGAGTGTCGCGCCCGTGCCGTTGTTGATCGACACCGTGCGGGACGATCCGATCGAAAAACTGTTCCATTCGATGATGCCGCGCGAGCCCGCTTGCGTGATGCTCATGCCGGCATCGTTCTGAGTGATGCTTCCCGAGCCGGCGACGAAATGCCCGCCTTGCGGCAGGGTACCCGCCGCGCACGCGACGTGCGTCGTGGAAAGTCCGGTCAGCGAAATGACGATGGCAAATGAAATTCGCACGCTTGCATGACGGCGTTGCGATGGACGTTGCCGCAGCAGAGATGGCCTTCGAGTGCTCATACATCCCCCTTCCACGCTCGCGCGAAACGGCTGCCAACGACCCGTGGAGCCGACCGGAAACGCGTGAGTCGCCGCGTATGAAGATTAGCAGTTCGCCTCGTCGCCACTTAACTACCGTGGCTGATTTGGTCGATATTTCGGCCCGAAATGTTGTTGCGCGACCGGGACGGGATTACCGTCGCCTTCCATCTTGATAACGATTTCAATTCAAGTTTGAAATACCGTTATTACGGCAGGTTATTAAGTCACTGGTTTCAAGCGCGGTCGACCAACGTCAAGCGCCCGTGCGGCGGGCCTTGCAGCCTGGCGGCACCGCGCGCGCCCGGATTTGCGATCGAGCAGCGCGAACCTTGCTGGGCAACAGCCGCAACGCGACATTTCGGTATACTCGCGAGCTTTCCCAAAAACGACTATTCGCGGCCCTCCTCCCGCGTAGCGACCGCCGTTTCATAGGCGTGCCGCCCTCGCGCGACAAGCGTGCCCGCCCCGCTCACCATGTCCGATCTCTCCACGCCGTTCGGCGCGCCCCGCCGTCTCGTCAACATCAATCCGAAGCCGCTCGCCGTCGCGCTCGCGCTGGTCGTGCTCGGCGCGATCTATCTCGCGCAGACCGTCAGCGTGAAACAGGCCGCGCTGTACGTCCTCGGCGCCCTGCTCGGCGTCACGCTCTATCACGCCGCGTTCGGCTTCACGTCCGCATGGCGCGTGTTCATCGCCGACGGCCGCGGCGCCGGCCTGCGCGCGCAGATGCTGATGCTCGCGATCGGCGTGCTGCTGTTCTTCCCGGCGCTTTCCGCCGGCACGCTATTCGGTCATCCGGTCGTCGGCGAAGTGTCGCCCGTCGGCACGTCGGTCCTGATCGGCGCGTTCATGTTCGGCATCGGCATGCAGCTCGGCGGCGGCTGCGCCTCCGGCACGCTGTATACGGTCGGCGGCGGCAGCACACGGATGGTGGTCACGCTGATCGCGTTCATCATCGGCTCGGTAATCGGCACCGCGCACATGCCGTTCTGGTCCGCGCTGCCGCATCTGCCGCCGATCTCGCTCGTGCAGACGCTCGGCGTCGGCCCGGCGATCGCGCTGAACCTCGTGGTGTTCGCGGCCATCGCCGCGCTGAGCGTGCTGATCGAAAAGCGCCGTCACGGCCGTCTCGTCAGCGACGTGGATCGCGCCCCGAACGCATCGCCGTGGCTGCACGGCCCGTGGCCGCTCCTCGCCGGCGGCGTCGTGCTCGCGATCCTCAACTTCGCGACGCTCGCGCTGTCGGGCCATCCGTGGGGCATCACGTCGGCGTTCGCGCTGTGGGGCGCGAAGGCGTTCTCCGCGATGGGCGTCGACGTCGCGAGCTGGCATGTGTGGAGCACCGGCCCGAACGCGGCCGCCCTTGTCGCACCGATCAGCCACGACGTGAAGTCGGTCATGGACATCGGCATCGTGATCGGCGCGATGGTTGCCGCTTCGCTGGCCGGCCGCTATGCGCCGGTGTGGCGTCTGCCGCTGCGCTCGCTGATCGCGGCAATCATCGGCGGACTGATTCTCGGCTACGGCGCACGCCTCGCGTACGGCTGCAATATCGGCGCGTACTTCAGCGGCATCGTGTCGGGCAGCCTGCACGGCTGGCTGTGGCTCGTCTCGGCGTTTTTCGGCAACGTGGTCGGCACGAAGCTGCGTCCGGTGTTCGGCCTCGCGGTCGAGCGCGTCAAGCGGACGGGCTGCTGAGCGGGCGGCTTCGGCCGCCTACCGGGCGGGGGCGGCGCTGCCGGCCTCCCTTGCACCCGTCTGAAGCCGTCGCGCGAGTTCGTCAGCGATCTGCTCCGCGCTTTTCCTGACCGCCATCTTTTCATCGCGGCCCGACAGAACGACCTTCGCGGCGATCACGTACGGGTTGAGCTTGATCACGGCGCCCGGCATATCGCTGCTCGCCCCCTCTTCAACAGTTTCATAGAGCGGCGGTAACTCCGGCGTAGCCAGGTTATCGCAGGAAACCGCGACCTGAAACTGGCTTTGGCCCGCGCCCATACCCACCATCGCGCGACGCAGCCGATTACCCTCATCGACACTGAGAAAAACGCCGCGCACCTGCCAGCCGCCGTGGGGCAGCGGTTCACCCGGCGTGACGCGGCGCGCGTCTACTCCGGCCTTCTTCAGATCGTCCGTCAGAGATTGCGCCATCAGCGCAACGATGTCTCGCGCACGCGCCTGCGGATCCTGCTGCTGACGCAGCGGGCCCTCAGGCACCAGATTGCCCAGGATGCCTCGCGCGCGGTGGCCTGGCCCGCTGTCAGGGGCGATGTTCGCGGCGTCGAGATCGAAATCGGAGACATAGACGACCGGCGGCGCGACAGGAGCCGCGAGCGCCGCCGACGAATCCGCGGCCAGACATCCTTGCGCGCTGGCACACACGTACGTCGCCAGACATACCATTCGCACCCATCGCAACACCATTGCGCACCTCCACGCTGGTCGCCTGATACTGGTTGCATGGCAGCGACGAAATACGGCATTCATATCGCGGCCGTTCATCCAGCTTAGGTCTTTCAGAAGCGCACCCATGGCTCGATCGTCTGCATCGCGATCTGAAAATCCTATACTGGGTCGGTGCGGTTGCCGACTTCGCGCCTTGTCTGCACATCCGTTTGCGCGAGTCCAATCGTCCGACATGACGCCGCTGAAACGCGGTGGACCGCGCGTTACGTGATCTGCCTGACAGAACGGAAAACCAAGCCATGCTGACGATCGACGACATTCGCGCCGTGCCGCTGTTCTCGACCCTCCCCGACAGCGAACTGGAAATCCTCGTGCACGCGTGCGCCGACCTGCATCTATGCGCGGGCGAGTTCGCGGTCCATGAAGGCGGCGAGCGCGCGTTATACGCCGTGCTGTCGGGCAAGATGGAAGTCATCAAGACGTTCGACGGCATCGAGCGAACCTTGGGCTGGCGTCTGCCCGGCACGATTTTCGGCGAAGTGCCGCTCGCGCTGAGCGCACCGTTTCCGGGCGCGTATCGAGCGGCCGAGCCTTCGCGCGTGATGCGGGTCGACGCGCCGCAATACTATGCGCTCGCGGCGGCGTCGCCCGACGTGGCGTTCAAGATGGGCGCGCTCGCGCGCGAACGCATCGGCGGGCTGCAAAGCCTTTCCGCCGAGCCGCCGAAGGCGCGTGTGACGATCGTCGGCAACCGTTGGGACAATGCGTGCACACTGCTGCGTCAGTTCCTCGCGCGCAATCAGATCAGCGTCGACTGGCTGGCGCCGGATGCGCCCGAATTGGCCGCGCGCTGGCCTGGCACGTGTCCAACGGAAGGCGAGTGCCCCGCGTTGCGCCTCGTCGACGGCACGGTGCTGAGGCGGCCCGCGACCCGCGAGCTTGCGGGACTGCTCGGCCTCCAGACGCAGCCGCGTCTGGCCGGATACGACACGGCGATCATCGGCGGCGGCCCCGCGGGGCTGGCTGCGGCGGTATACGGCGCGTCGGAAGGTCTGCGCACGCTGGTGCTCGAGCGCGAGGCGCCGGGCGGACAGGCGGGCACGTCCTCGCGCATCGAAAATTATCTCGGCTTTCCCAATGGCGTTTCCGGCGACGAACTCGCGAGCCGCGCGCTGCAACAGGCACGGCGGCTCGGCGCGGAGATCCTCGTGACGCGCTCGGTCGAGCGCATCGATGTGCAGGCGCGGCGGATTCATCTCGATGGCGGCGACGCTGTGCACGCTCGAACCATCATTCTCGCGACGGGCGTCACGTGGCGGCGGCTCGCGATCGACGGCTTCGACCGCTTGATCGGCAAGGGGATTTACTACGGCGCGGCGCGCAGCGAAGCGAGCGCGACGCACGGCCTCGATGTCCATCTGATCGGCGGCGGCAATTCGGCCGGCCAGGCGGCGTTGTACTTCGCCAATCATGCGCGCAGCGTGACGCTCGTCGTGCGCGGCGATTCGCTCGAAAAGGGCATGTCGCGCTATCTCGTCGAACAGCTAGCGGGCAAATCGAATGTCGCGGTGCGGCTGCGCTCGGAAGTCGTCGGCGCGCATGGCGATACGCATCTGACGGCCATCACCGTTCGCGATTCGACGAGCGACGCAGTGAGCCGACACGACTGCGGCGGTCTGTTCGTCTTCATCGGAGCGGATGCGCAGACTGAGTGGCTGCCGCCCGAAATCGCGCGCGATGTGCGCGGCTACGTTCTGACCGGCGATGACGTCGTCAAGGCCGGACGCTGGTCGCATCAGCGCGATCCTTTTCTGCTCGAATCGAGCGTGGCTGGCGTGTTCGCGTGTGGAGACGTGAGACTGAGTCCTGTGAAGCGCGTCGCTTCGGCCGTCGGCGAGGGCAGCATGGCGATTGCTTTCGCGCACAGGTATTTGCAGTCGGACGGAGCTTGAGTTCGTCGCGTGAGTCTGCTGCGCGGTCGGGTTGCGCGGCCGCTATGGATTCGCAGGCAGCGCGACACGTTCCAATACCGTCATCGGGCCGAGCCTTTCGATCACATCCAGTTGAGCCGCATCGCGCACGAACAGCGAACCCGCAAAGCCGAGCGCGTTGACCGACACGCCTTCGACTCGCTCTTGCGATCTCGGCACGAGCAACATCCAGCGCCGCGTGACCAGCAGGTTGTAGGGCGTCGCATGACAGCAGGCACGGTCGATTTCGAGCGCGCCGATATCCGCCGCTTCGAGCAGCGTGCGATAGCGGGAAAGCGCCAGCTTCGGCGCATCCGCGCGAGCCAGATCATCGGCGTGAAAGCGTGCGAACGCATGCCGGAACGGCAGATCCGGCATGCCGTTCTCCGCACCGAGCAAGGGCTCGACAGGCACGGACGGATCGGCTTCCCCGAGCGGCAGCGGCACGATTTGCAGGTGCTTGTGCGGCTGGCTCGCGCCCGCCTGCGTGCCGGCGTTGTAAAAGCCGATGCCGTCGAATTCGGCCATGCACGCGAGCAGCGCTTCGAAATCGGCAAGATCGAGCAGCGCTTCCTGCGGTTCGAATTCGCGCGTGACGATCAGCAGATGATGATCGATCACGTTGAATTTGTTCAGCAACGCGAGGTGAGTATCGGAGATGTCGGCGACGAACAGATCCGGCTCATAGGGAAGAAACGGGTTCGCCTGAGGGTGCTTTGCCGTCTGCAGCTTGCGCGCTTGCTCGCGTTGCTGTTCCTTGCGCGTCAGGCTCGACACCCGACGCACGAGAAAGCGGATGCCGCCGCTGTCGATCACGGACTGTTGCGTGTCGATCGGTCGCAGCGCGCCGCAGCTCAGCGCATGTCCGGTCTGTCGCACAATGGCGGGCCACAGCGTGCCCGGCATCAGGCGTCGTTGTCGTTCCATAGGATGTCGGCAGGCGTGGCGGCGCGCGTGAAGCGGGTGAATGCGCAGCCGCTACAGCTTGTAGCCTATCGTGCGCAAAAGATCCTTGCGCCATTGAATGTCCTCCGCGCTTTCCGTGCCGACAGGCGAAAAACCATCGACCACGCCGACGATGCCTCGCCCCTGATCTGTTTCAGCGATCAGCACTTCGACGGGATTCGCCGTTGCGCAGAAGATGCGGCAGACCTCCGGCACGGCCTTGATCGTGTTCAGCACGTTGACGGGGAAAAAGCCGTCGCCCAGAAACACGAAGAAGCTATGGCCCGCGCCGACGTTGGTTGCGTTCTGGCATGCCATCTCGACGAGGCTTTCGTCGGTGCCGGAGCGCCGCACGAGGCGCTTGCCGGAAGCCTCGCAAAACGCGAGACCGAACTTGATGCCGGGCACCGTGCCGACCATCGCTTCGTGAATATCCTCGACAGATTTGATGAAGTGGCTTTGCCCGAGAATGAAGTTGGTCGCTTCGGGCTTGACGACCTTGACGGCGGACAATTGCATGGTGGACCTCGCTCCATTGCGGCAACACGCCGATGAAAACACGTCGAACACGGGCCAACGCGACCGTGGATGGTTCGCGCGCCAGCCGGTCTTCGTCGATCCGGCTTCTAGCCTAGTACTAACCGCGCGTGAGCGAAACCTCGACCGACCACGAGCCGCGGGATTCGAATGCGCCCGGACGCCGTTTCCGAGTCGCGCCAGTCCAGGATCGAGCAGGCCGAGAAAGCCTGACTTATGGCGGCACCGATCGACCAAAAGCCGATTGATCCTCATAGCGTTTTGACCCGCTTTAAACCCCCATCGCACCGCGGCAACCTCTCCGGGTCAACAAGGTCAACCGCCGGTTTACGCCCCCGACCGAGTGTGCAAGTATCTTCACCAAGCCGCATCCCGCACACTCTTGCGAGGTTCACGATGGCCTGGAAACTTTGGAAGACCGAGAAGCGGTACGACGAGACGCGAAGCTGGCCGAGCGGCACGCATGAGTCGTTGAAGCAGCTTCTGGATATGTACCTGGGCAGCGACTCGCCACCGTTTGCGAACTGGGCCGCGCCTGGAATTACTTTTGCGCCCGAAGTCGAAACGCTCGCGCGAAACGGAGTCCGGGGGTATCAGCTTGCCCTCTGGTTGTGGCTTTTCGCCGAGAAGCACGGCACGATCGCGGCAAAAATGGTGCGTGAGTCTTTGTGCCTGCTCGCCGACGCGATGCAACCGTCGTCCGGCGACAAGATCGACTCGCTCCTCGACCTCGAAAACCGCCTCGCGCATTCTGTCGAGGACCTTTCCGCTCAACAGCGCACCTTCCGACTGGAGGGTCTGTCCGTCGAGCTACCCATGGAGTTTTTCCTCGCTACTGCTTTCCTCAGGCTCGCACCGGACTCGCCTTATGCCGGGAATGAAGGCGCCGACATGCAAGGCAACGACTTCAAACTGGCCGACTGTTTTGAGCATGCAACCGAAGAGGGGCTGGCGGTATTCCGGCCCATGATAGACGCGGTCGACTTCGACGCGAAATCGCTGCCCAACTGGAGATGGAGCGCTCATCCCGGCGCCGCCGAGCGACACCTGCAACGCCGCCACAAGAATCCCCTTTTCGCCCTTCATCGCCAGATGGTGACGGCTCACGAGGTCTATGAGGCGCGGCTTGCCGACGCTCGGGCCATCGAGGACATCAGGACCGAGCTCAATGAGACTAGCCGGTCGTTCTCCGAGACGACCGAATTGCCCTTGAACTGGCAGCCCTTCCTCGAAGGATACCGGGACCACGTCGACAGGCTCGACGAACGCCGGCTCGTCGTTGGCGGACAGAGCACGTCGCTCGGCAATGCAATTGCAGCGTTGCGCGCCGACATACTTGCGACCTGGCGCGCTTCGATTCACAAGAACCGGCACAGTCTCGCGACTCTGGAGCAGGAAGAAGCGAAACGGGCTGAGCGACGGACGCTGCTGTATGGATGCGAGTGGACGGCCCAGCTTTTGAGTCACGGGTCGCTGATTCCGGCGGAAGAGGTGGTTCCCGCCCTGCTAAGCGAGCCCCCCTCCGAGCTGGAAAAGGTGGTGACCGGTCTGCGGGGCGAACCGCGACTGCATGAGACGCTTGCGCAGTGTTGCGCAACTGCGCATCGGCTTGTCAACGAGCTTCGCGCGGCTGGCCATCAGCTTCCCGACATCGACGACAAGCTTCGCATTCTGGATGGTGCGCCCGGCCAGTTGCCGGTCTGATCGTCTTCGAGGTGTGCCATGTCTTGTTACCTATTTGGATGCCACGCCCGACCCACAAAAGGCCACTTATGAACTCTTCCTCTCGCGACCCCGCATCTACGCTTTCAGAGTACCTGGAGCTTTCGCTAGACAAAGGAAAGAGCCTGATTTTTGTGCTCTCTCAAGGCGAAAATTGCGAAGTCTACCTTGGTGATCCTGGCGAGCCAGACGCGGACTGGACGAGCTGCGCGGCCATTCCGAACAAGCTGGTCCACGCGCTTCTGGAGACCACGCGCTCAGGATTCAACCAATTGGTCATTGAAGGACAGGCCTACCGCTTCGCTCGGACCTTCGCGCAAGTTGCCGAGCAGGGCGCTGTCGTCTTCACGCCTGCGTAGACGTTGTAGCCAATCACGTTGATGCGTTTGATCATGGATGATCGTGACGATTTCCTTGTGCGCAACATGGCGTTCCGCGAGGTCGATCTGGCGGTCGAATGGGCTGCGGCAGAGGGGTGGAATCCGGGCCTCGACGACGCGAGGTGCTTCTGGAATGCAGACCCCAATGGCTTTTTCGTCGGTACCTGGCGCGGGGAGCCGGTGGCATGTATCTCGGCAGTCGCCTACGATGAGCGCTTCGGTTTCATTGGCCTCTACATCGTCAAGCCGGCGTTTCGCGCCAGGGGTTTCGGTCTGCGCACCTGGCAGCACGCGATGCGCTATCTGGGAGATCGTACGATCGGCCTCGATGGTGTCGTTGCCCAGCAGCAGAACTATAAAAAATCCGGCTTCCAGTTCGCCTATCGCAACATCCGCTTCCAGGGCGTCGTGCAAGCTGCGTCGACGCCAAACCTGACGAACGCGCGGGAGGTACCGTTCGCGCAACTGGTTGCCTACGACAGCGCATGTTTTTCGACCGCCCGTCCCCGCTTCCTGGCGGACTGGATCGCGCAGCCACAGGCGCTGGCCCTGGCGGATGTGCGCAACGCTCAGATAAGGGGGTACGGCGTGCTGCGCCGTTGCGGGACCGGCTACAAGATCGGTCCGCTCTTTGCCGACGACGCACGGATCGCCAACGATCTGTTCGACGGACTGGTCGCGAGCGTCGCAGGCGAAGTCATCGCGTTCGACGTGCCGGAGGTCAACGCGGCCGCCGTAGCGCTCGCTGAACGCTACGGCATGGTTAGCGCGTTCGAAACGGCGCGAATGTACACTCGCGCCCCGCCGGCCATTCCCGTGCAACGCGTGTTCGGGGTGAGTTCGTTCGAACTAGGTTGACTGCAAAGATCGAGCCGCTGGAAAAAACCGGCAGTGATGCGCCAGACCTCCACTACGATCCGAGCGGTCCGCCCCGAAAGGGAACGATCATCGAGCGAGCGTAAGCGACGACTCACGCTTCAAGCTTCACTTCGTCGCGCGAAGGCTTGGTACGAACGCTCAGATAGCCGACGGTCTTGCCGCTTTCAATCACCGGTGTGACGTTCGCGCATACCCAGTAATGGTCGCCATTCTTGCGGCGGTTTTTCACGAGCGCTGTCCTCGCGACATGAACGTCACTTTCGCGAGACCCACTTCTTCCTCTCCGGAACTTCGACGGTGGCGTCGACCGGTGTGAACGGTGCGTGAAAATGATCGACGAGGAAGTCGATGAAGGCGCGTGCCCGCGCGGTCTGATTGCGCTGCCTGGGGTAATAGACGAACAGGTCCGCGGACGGCAGCACGGTATTCGGCAGCACCAGCTTAAGGCGCCCGCTCTGTACATACTTGGCCAGATCCCATTCAGAGCGAATCAGAATCCCATGACCGTCGAGCGCCCACCGAAGGACAATGTCGCCGTCATTGCTCGATAGCGCGCCTTTCACCTTGATCGCCTCGATGTGGTCGTTCACGATGTAGCGCCACACGCCATAAGCGTCATCGTTCTGCCGATGAATGATGCAGCGATGCTGGTGCAGGTCCTCCACCCGCTCGGGCGTTCCAAAACGTTCCAGATATTTCGGGGACGCGCAAAGAAAGCGGCGATTGCTCATGATGCGCCTCGCGCTCAGGCGACTGTCGGGTAGCTCGCCGAACCGTATCGCCATGTCGAAGGCCCCTTCGACGAGATCGACCGGCCGGTCTGTCACCTCGAACTGAACTTCGACATTCGGAAAACGCTTTGCGAAGTCAGAGACGAGCGGCGCGATCGTGGTCCTGCCAAAACCGAGCGTCGCGTTGATGCGCAACGGCCCATGCGGATCGCGTCCGGCACCGGATATGGCCTCCTCCATCTCGCGGACCTGCCCGACGATCTGGGACGCGTAGCGCAGATAGGTCTCGCCCTCGGGCGTCAGGCTGACGCTGCGCGTGGTCCGGTTGACCAGACGCGCGCCGAGCCGCTGCTCGATGATCCCCAGCCGCTTGGTCGCCGCTGGCGGACTCAGATCGAGCGCCCGCGCGGCGCCGGACATGCTCCTGAGTTTCGCCAGGAGAATGAAGAACTCAAAGTCGGATGCGGGGGCAGTACTCACTTTTGGTGAAATATGTAGTGAACGTAAGTGAATTCTAGCAAGCTCTTTCGCGGCTAAGCTAAGCACCACATTGAAGCCGGTGTGGCTCAATAACTGTTCAAATCTCTGGAGACAGTGGCGTGAGAATCGTTGAAATCCGCGAAAAAACCGTTCCGATCAGTTCCCCGATCCGGAACGCCTATATCGACTTCAGCAAAATGACCTTGAGTCTCGTCGCGGTCGTCACGGACGTCATTCGCGACGGCAAGCCGGTGATCGGCTACGGCTTCAACTCGAACGGCCGTTACGGCCAGGGCAAGCTGATGCGCGAGCGCTTCATCCCGCGCCTGCTCGAGGCCGCCCCTGCCTCGCTGGTCGACGACTCCGGCGACAACCTCGACCCCCACAAGATCTGGGCGACGATGTTCATCAACGAGAAGCCCGGTGGCCACGGTGAGCGGTCCGTCGCCATCGGCACGATCGACATGGCCGTCTGGGACGCGGTGGCGAAAATCGCGGGCAAACCGCTGTTTCAGCTCCTCGCGCAACGGTACGGCAATGGCGAGGCCAACCGCAAGATCTTCGTCTATGCGGCGGGCGGCTACTACTATCCGGGCCAGGACCACGAAAAGCTCAAGGATGAGATGCGCAGCTACATCGACCGGGGCTACACGGTCGTGAAGAAGAAAATCGGCGGTGCCTCGCTCGACGAAGACCTGCGACGCATCGACTCGATCCTCAGCGTGCTGCAGGACGGCCAGAAGCTCGCGGTCGATGCCAATGGCCGCTTCGACCTCGATACGGCGATCAGGTATGCGAAGGCCCTGTCGCAGTACGACCTGTTCTGGTACGAAGAGGCGGGCGACCCGCTCGACTTCGAGTTGCAGGCGACGCTGCGCAACTACTATGACAAGCCGATGGCAACTGGCGAAAACCTGTTCTCGATGCAGGATGCTCGCAACCTGATCCGCTACGGCGGCATGCGTCCCGATCGCGACTGGCTGCAATTCGATTGCGCGTTGAGCTACGGCCTCGTTGAATATCTGCGAACGCTCGACATGCTGCATCAGCATGGCTGGTCGCGCAGCCGTTGTATTCCCCACGGCGGGCACCAGATGTCGCTGAACATCGCGGCGGGCCTCGGACTTGGCGGCAACGAATCGTACCCGGACCTGTTCCAGCCATACGGCGGCTTCCCCGACGGCGTTCGTGTCGATAACGGATACATCACGATGCCGGAGCTGCCCGGCATCGGCTTCGAAGGCAAATCCGACCTCATCGCCGAGATGCGCAAGTTGGCTGAATAACGCGCGCGCGCAACGGCACCGACCAACATTCCCGGTTGAATGGTTCATACAAAGACGGAACGAAGCCGGCTCAATGCGGCCTTTCCACGCTACCGCGTGGGAGGGCCGCATTTTCCCTTTGAAGACGCCGTGCACAGGAGACAGACATGCCAGTATCGAAAGTAACAAGAGCACTTTCCAAGCTGTACGTTCAGGTCCTCATCGGGATCGTGGCCGGTGTCCTGCTCGGCCACTTCTACCCCGAGCTCGCCTCGCAGATGAAACCGCTGGGCGACCTGTTCATCAAGCTGATCCGGATGCTGCTTGCACCGATCATCTTTGCATCGGTCGTGGTCGGGATTGCGCGCATGAACGACCTTCATCAAGCGGGCCGGGTTGGCGTGAAAGCCCTCCTGTATTTCGAACTGGCGTCGACCATTGCGCTCATAGCGGGAATGGTGGTCGTCAATGTCATCAAACCCGGCAGCGGAATGAACATCGATCCCTCGCAGATCGATGCCGCTGCGATTTCGACCTACACGCACGCGGCGCAGCAACACGGCATGCTCGACTTCTTCATGAGCATCGTTCCGAATAGCATCGTCGGGGCATTCGCCAAAGGCGAGATGCTTCCCATCATTTTCTTTTCAGTCCTGCTCGCCATCTCGCTGGCAAAGCTCGGACCTCGTGCCGCGCCATTCGTCGACATGCTCGACATGTTCCTTCAAGGAATGTTCGGCGTCGTGCGAATCGTCATGTCCGTTGCTCCGATCGGCGCGTTCGGGGGCATGGCCTTCACCATCGGTAAATACGGCATCGGCACGTTGGCATCGTTCGGCGAGTTGATGCTTTGTCTGTATCTGACTTCGTTCTTCTTCGTGTTCGTCGTGCTCGGCCTCGTCATGAAAATGTGCGGGCTATCGCTGTGGAAGTTTCTCCGCTACATCAGGGACGAGATTCTGATTACGCTCGGCACGGCGTCGACGGAAGCGGTGTTGCCGCAGATGCTGATCAAGATGGAGGCGATGGGCTGCGCTCGCCCGGTGGTCGGCATGGTCTTGCCCACCGGCTACACGTTCAATGCCGACGGAACGGCGATCTATCTGACGATGGCGGCCTTGTTCATCGCCCAGGCGATGAACGTCCACCTGAGCATCTGGGACCAGTTGCTCGTGCTCGGCGTACTGCTGCTCACGTCGAAGGGCTCTGCGGGGGTGGCCGGGGCGGGATTCGTCGCACTGGCCGCGACGCTCGCCTCGATGCACAAGATTCCCGTGGGAGGCCTCGTGCTGCTGCTCGGCGTGGACCGCTTTCTCAACGAGGCGCGCGCAGTCACGAACCTGATCGGCAATGGCGTTGCCACCGTCGTCGTCGCTCGCTGGGAGGGGCAACTCGACAGGAACCTGGCGCGCGCGGTGCTGGATCGCGACAATACGCCTCACTTCCACACACCTGGTCCTGCCGCGCAACCGGCGATCCCGCCGGCACCGACGACCGAAGCCGCCGCGCTTCTCGACGGCTCGCCGAATCATCAATAGAACTGAACTTTTCCGGGTGGGTGCCGTTAATGCAGAGACACCTCACTCCACCGCATTCAGCATGAAACTGACCATCAAGTTCCGTCTTCTCGCCACACTCGCCTTGCTCGGGTTCCTGCTGACCGTGACCGGCGTGCTGGGGATCGCCGGCATGCGTGGTTCAAACCATGCCGTTGCGCAGGCGTACACGAACGACGTGGCTGCCGCAACCGCGCTCGGCAAGTCCAACCTGAACCTGACGGTAGTGCGTACCACGCTCGACCGCGTGCTGCTGCACCCGGAAGCAGCGGACAGAGCCGCGCTCATCGATAAGGCCCGCAACTATCTTGCGGTCTCCGACAAGGCCTGGAAAGAGTACCGCGCACTGCCCGTTTCCGAGGCCGAGGCGGCCTTGTCGAAGGCCGTGGCCGACGCCCGGGAAGCGATGCTGCATGGCGCACTCGAACCGATGATGGACGCGATGAGCCGTGGCGACCATGAAGCCGCCGACCACGATGCGATGGTCGTGATGCCACCGCTGTCGGCGGCTCTCACGCAGAAAACCGCGAATCTGGACAAGTTTCGCAACGAGCAGGGTAATGTGCGTTACAAGACGGCACAGGACCGCTATGACACCCTCGTGACAATTACCGGAATCGCGATCGCCGTCGGTCTTCTGACCTGCGTCACCTGCGGTTTCACGCTGCTTCGCGCAATCGCGCGCCCGATCGATATGACGGTGCGCCATGTCGAGCGACTCGCTCAGGGTGACATGTCGCAGCAATTGCGCTTCGACAGTGATGACGAAATGGGTCGCCTCGTCAGAAGCGTCGGGCAGATGCAGAAGGACATCGGCACGATGATCGAACAGATCGCGCGCGGCAGCGAGTCGATCGCATCCGCGACCCAGCAGATCTCGGCCGGCAACGCGGACCTGTCGGCGCGCACCGAGACGCAGGCGGCGTCCATCGAGGAAACGGCGGCGAGCATGGAGCAACTCACCAATGCCGTCACGGAGAACGCCGCGCACGCGCGTGAAGCGCGCGAGCTGGCCGACGCGACGAAGACGACGGCCGGTGCGGGTGCGGACGTGGTGCGTCAGGTCATCGCCGCGATGACCGACATTCACGACGGTGCGAAGAGGATGGGCGAGATCATTGGCGTGATCGAAGGCATCGCCTTTCAAACCAACATCCTTGCGTTGAATGCGGCTGTCGAGGCTGCTCGCGCCGGAGAGGAAGGACGTGGCTTTGCCGTCGTCGCTGGCGAGGTGCGCAATCTCGCCCAGCGCTCAGCGACAGCGGCGAAGGAAATCAAGGAGCTCATCGACGCGTCGACAGCCCGCGTCGCGGACGGTTCGCGCCTGGTCGGTCGGGCCGGTGAGACCATGGGCGAAGTACAGACGGCCGTCAGCCGCGTCACGTCGATCATGAGCGACATCGCGACGGCCTCGGCCGAACAGAGCGATGGCATCGAGGAAGTCAATCGGGCGATTACGCAGATGGACCAGATGTCGCAGCAAAATGCCGCGCTGGTCGAGCAGGCAGCCGCCGCGGCCGCGTCGCTGACCGAGCAGACCGGTCTGTTGACGAAGGCGGCGGGTCGATTTCGCTTTGCGTCCCTGTCCTGATGCGGCGCTATGGGCTCGCCTGCCGCTGCGGGCCTTAGCTGCGCGCGTCGCCGGAGGTCGTGGCGTCGGGCTCACCGGTAGGCGCTGCCTCGAGAAAGCCGCGCCCCATCTCAGCCTCGAAGCGCGAAGCGCTGCCCTCCCAGATGATGCGTGCATGTTCGAGCACGTAGACACGGTCCGCATGCGGCAGCGCAAACCTGACGTTCTGCTCGCCCAGCAGTACGGTAATGGGCGTGGACTTTTGCAGCGAATCCAGCGCTTTCGACAATTGCTCGAGAATCACGGGCGCGAGCCCCAGTGTCGGTTCGTCGAGAATCAGCAGCTTCGGCTGGGTCATCAGCGCGCGCGCGATCGCGAGCATTTGCTGCTCGCCGCCGGAAAGCGTGCGCGCGGTTTGGCCCTGGCGCGATTTGAGGATCGGAAAGAGATCGAACAGCCACGACAGCTGTTTGACGCGCACCGTATCGGCGAGATGATATCCGCCGAGTTCGAGATTCTCGCGTACCGTCATGTCGCCGAATAGCTCGCGCGTTTCCGGGCATTGCACGAGGCCGGCGCGCGAGATCGCGGCACCGCTGCTGCCGCGCAGATCGTGCCCGTCGAAGCGAATCGTCCCCTTGTACGGCACGAGGCCCGAGAGCGCGTTGAAAAGCGTCGTCTTGCCCGCGCCGTTCAGACCGACAACCGATACGAACTCGCCCTCGCGCACCTGCAGACTGACGTCGTCGAGTGCGCACGCCTTGTCGTAAAGCACACGCACACCGGTCACCTCGAGAATCGTGGGCCTGGCAATGCCCGCGGCTCCGGTGCGCTGGCGCAACTCCAGCTTGCTGCCCAGATAGACCCGGCGCACTGTCTCGTTCTGCATCACTTGTTCGGCGGTGCCCTCGGCGACATGCTCGCCAAGGTACATCGCGAGCACGCGGTCGGCGAGCGCGGACAGACTTTTGACGTTGTGATCGACCAGCAGCACCGCGCGGCCTTCGGCGCGAAAGCCGCGAATCAGCTCGGAAAACGCCTCCGATTCCGCCACCGTCAGTCCCGCGAACGGCTCGTCCACCAGCACGACCTGCGGGTCGCGCGCGATCGCTTTGGCCATCTCCATGCGGCGCAGATCCGCAAATGGCAGTGTCGCGGGATGCCGATGCATGACGGCGGCAAGGCCCACACGCGAGGCAATTTCCTGCGCGCGCTGGTGCACGTGCGGTTCGGCGGCCAGCTTGACGAGCGAATCAGGAAGCAGCGCGAGCTTGATGTGTTCCAGCACCGTCTGCCGATGGAGCGGCCGCGAATGCTGAAACACGATGCCCACGCCCGCGCGCGCGATCCGGTGCGGCGCCCAGCCGGCCATCTCCACGCCATTCACCTTGACCGACCCCGCGTTGGGCCGCTCGATGCCCATGATCAGCTTCATGACGGTCGACTTGCCCGAGCCGTTTGGTCCGATCAGGCCAAGAATCTCGCCGGGCCGGATGTCGAAGCCGATATCCTTCACGGCGACGAGACCGCCGAAGCGCTTGGTCAGTCCGCGTACGGAGAGCAGCGGCGTGTCGCTCATTGGCGCTCCCTCGCACGCAGCAGATTGCCGAGCAGACCGTCTGGAAAAAACAGCAGCGCCGCCAGTGCGACCGCCGCGACGACGAATGTGTTGAGCTGGCCGAGCGGGCGCAGAAACTCGCCGGCGACGATCAGGAAGATCGAGCCGAGCACCGCGCCGAGTATCGTGCGGCGTCCGCCGAGCACGGCCGCGATGATGATCTGTACTCCCACGCTGAGATCCACCACCGTGCTCACGGAGGCCGTGCCCTGGTAGAACACCAGCATCGCGCCGGCCACGCCGGAGAAAACGGCGCTGATGCAAAAGGCCACGAGCTTGTGTCGCGTGACATTGAAACCCAGCGCCTGCGCGCCGGTCGCGTCCTGGCCGCTTGCCTGCAGGATCAGACCGACTGCCGAACGCGACAGGCCGAACAGCAGGACGGCGCAAACGATCAGGAACGCGAGCGCGATCCAGTAGTTATGGTTGGCATCGACCGACATAACGTCCGGCACCATCATGCCGATCTCGCCGCCAGTTATGCCCGCAAAGATCACGATGGCGTTCTGCAGCAGCAGCACGGCCACGAGCGTAACCAGCCCGAAGTAAGGACCGCGCAACCGCAGCGCGGGCACCGCCAGCAGCAGGCCGCCCACCAGCGCGACGCCGCCGCCAGCGAGCACGCAAACGGGTATGGGCAGACCCCATCTGGCGTCGAGGATCGCGGCCGAATAGGCACCGAGTCCGATCAGGAACGTCGGCCCGAAGTTGACCTCGCCGGCAAAGCCGAACAACAGGTCCCACGACATGGCGAACACGCCGAAGTAATACGCAACCGTGAGCACGCCGAGGATGTAGCCCGAAAGCCACCACGGCAACGTCGCCGCCATCGCGACGAGCGCAACGGCGATCCATGCGCCACGCGAACGGAGAAGAACGGACATGGGGGTACGCTCCATTCGCACTGTTAGCGGCGTCCCAGGAAGCCCTGGGGTCTTACATACACCACGAGCACCAGCAGCAGCAACGCGGGCAGCGGCCGCAGGGTCGGCGCGATCAGATAGGCCGTAATGGTTTCCAGATAACCGACGACATACGCGGCCATCAGCGAACCGGACACGCTGCCGAGCCCGCCCAGCACCACAATGGAGAATGCGCTGGCCGTGAGCTGCCCCGCATTGTTGGTGCTCACGCCGAGGAACGAAGCGAGCAGCACGCCCGCGATACCGGCCAGCACCCCATAGATGCTCCACGCGAGAAGATAGATTCGGGAGAGTTCGAAACCGAGCAGCGTGAGACCACGAGGGTTCATCGAAGCCGCGAGCAGCGCCTTGCCTGCGCGCGTGCGGTTCACGAACAGCCACAACATGCCGATCACGGCCCAGCAGACCACCGCGATCATGATTTCGTTGAACGGCACGCGCACGCTGCCGACCATCGCCACACCGCTGATCAGCGGGCGCATCGTCACCGGGTTGTCGGTGAAGAGCCACGCCATGCCCTGCTGGATCATGATGCCCCACAGCAGCGTGCCGGTGAGCACGAAGATTTCCTTCTCTTCGCCGGGAATCGCGGCCGAGCGTTGAATGGGCCGCACCACCATCAGGTAGGTGACGAAGGCCGTCACGAGACCCGCCAACACGCCGAGCAGCGTGCCGAGATAGGTGCCAAGTCCCGCCTCGCCCGCGAGCATCCAGCCCATCAGCGCCGCGACCAGCATCACGCCGCCGTGCGCGAGATTCAAGATGCCGGAGACGCCGAAGATCAACGTGAAACCGATCGCGCCCAGCGCGTAGAGGGAACTGATCGCAAAGCCGTCGACGAGAATCTGCAGTAGCAACATGCCCGGCCTTTCATGTTGGTTAAGGTGTCGATGCGTGCGGTGTCCGGGCCTTCGCTACGCGCGGGTCCGGACAGTCGCGATCGTCGCGCTGCTAGTTCGCGCTTGCCTGCTGCACCTTCATGAAGGTCGGGAATTTGACCACGCCGTTGGCAATCGACTTGGGCCAGATCGCAACCTGCTTGCCGTTTTGCCATTGCAGGTCGATGCCCGTGATATAGCCGGGCCCGTACTTCAGCGCGTGCGTGAACTGATCGCTCTTGCCGTAGAACTGCCAGCGTCCGATCGTGCCCACGTAGTCGGTTTTCTCGAGTGCGTCGACCATCTGGTCCGGATCGGTCGAGCCCTTGTTGCGCTTGATCGCGTCCGCGAGGATGTAGACGAGGTCGTAGCTCGTGAAGCCGCAATACGCCGGAGAAACGCCGAACTTCTTCTGATACTCATCCGTAAAAGGTACCGTTTTCGGCGTGATCGCCACGCCCGGCGCCGCGGCCGAGGCCGTGATCACGCCTTCCGTCGCGCCGTTCGTGTCCTTCCAGAAGCTCGTGGTCGTGGCCTGCGAGCTTTGGCCCGACATCGGGATCGGCACCTGCTGGTCGTGCCATTGCACGGTCGGCTGCACGCCAACGTGGCTGATGCCGGTGGTGATCGTATCGGGGTGCTTCGCCTCGATCTGGTTGAAGATCGGCGTGAAGTCGGAAGTGTCAGGATTGAAGCGGATGTGATCGAGCACCTGAAGTCCCGCTTTGGGCAGGCATTCGAGGTAGCGTTCGTCGAGCGGCTTGGTCCACGCCGCGTCCTCGCTCATGACGACCGTCGTTTTCATCTTGAACTGGCCGACCAGAACGTCGTGTGAGAAGTCGCAGATGGACTGTGCGATGAACGCCGACGTCATCCAGCCGTGGAACGTGTACTTGTAGTGGTCGTAGTCGTCGTGAACGTGCTTCGAGATGTCGTTGCTAGCCGCGCCGGGAGTAATGAAGGGCATCTTCAGGCGTCCCGACCACGGCTCCATCGCGAGCGCCACTTCGCTGATGTAGCTGCCGATCACAGCGACTACCTTGTCCTGAGTCGCCGCGCGCTGGAAGGCGCGCACGCCGTCCGAAGCCGATGAATGGTCGTCGTACGCGACGATCTGGATGGGCCGGCCATCGACGCCACCGCTGGCGTTGATCTGGTCCGCGGCGAGTTGCGCCGCCTTGCTGATCGAAGCGCCCGCCACCGAGGATTCTTCGCTGATCACGCCGATCTTGATCGGCTCTGCCGCCGCATGGGCGCCTGCCGGCAGACCCAGGCCCGCCGCTACCATCCCCGTCGCGACGACGCAATGAAAGTTTCGCCACACACTGTTACTGGACATCATGCATCTCCGATTCGAAAGGATCGTTGAGCAACATTTGCCCGCCACATCGCAGCATTTGAAGAATGCGCACACAACAATATTCACGGGACTCGCGGCGCTCAATCGGTACAAACGATGACCGGGTCCCTACGGATTTCATGGTGCAGAGCGGAAAAAATTTTGCCGCCCGCGCTACCGGACGCGGTTTGTCCATGGTGAGAGCGATGGCTATGGACCGCGAGATTAGCGGCCTTCATCCTCTCGCTCATTCGTGATCCGAAGCATTGTGGCCGCATCGCTTTGCGGGGTTGGTGCGGCGGTTCAATGGACCAACCCGCGCCATGATCAGCCGAGGGCGGTCGCGGCGCGGAAACGGACCACGCGGCAAGCGTGCCTGCGTGCGGGTCCGAACACTACCCGGCAACCTTGCTTGCTGACACATGTACGTCATGCTAGGTTGCTGCAATTCCCGCTGCCGCATCTGGCATCTATTTTTCGCAACGCTGCGCGCGATCAAAAAAAAGCGGGGTGGGTTGCTCTGGACTCATCGTACGCATACGCCTTTCCCCTGGAGGAATTCAAGAGCCATGGCTTCAATGATCCAGCGGACGACCCTGTTCGCCTGCCTGCGCGCGGCTTGCGTCGCGGCTTGCCTGTCCATCGCCGCCCTTGGTGCCCATGCCGCGGATCTCGTGATCGCGGGCCGGGACGACATCTACGGCCGCGGACTCGCGCAGGCGGTGGACGGCTACAAGAAACAGCACCCGGGCGTCGATATCGAGTTGCTGAAGCTGCCGAACAACGACCTGTATCAGAAACTGAAGCTGTCATTACGCGAAAACACGCGCGCCTATGACCTGGTGATGATGGACGACACCTGGTCCCCCGAATTCATCGCCAACGGATGGCTTCAGCCGCTGCCCGCCACGCTCGCGGATGCCGACATGGTGACGTCCACGATCTCCCTCGGACGCACGTCGACGGGAACCTTGTACGCGATGCCGATCGTCGGCAATGTCGAGATGTTCGCTTATCGCAAGGATCTGCTCGCGAGTCGCGGCCTGCAGCCGCCGCGCAGTTGGGACGACGTGCTGAAGATCGCGCAGACCATCGGCACAGCCGACAAGGACGTCTCGGGTGTCGTGTTTCGCGGCGTGAAGGGTAACCCTGTCGTCACCGGTTTTCTGCCGATCCTTTGGGCCTATGGCGGAGATGTCGTCGACACCAACGGCAAGGTCACGATCGATTCGCCCGAAGCGCTGGCCGCGCTGAAGATGCTGCTCGCCCTGAAGAAGTGGGCGCCGAAGGACGTCGACGTATATGGCGCCGGTGAAGTGCGAGACGCCCTGCAAGGCGGCACGGCCGCGCAGGCCATCGAAGTGTGGCCCGCCTGGCTGCCCGCGCTCGACGATCCGGCGAAGTCGCGCGTCGTCGGCCAGGTCGCGCTGCAACCGCCGCCCGGTCAGGTCAAAGGGCCGGCGCCGATGCTCGGCATCTGGCAAATGGGTATTGCGAAAGATGCGGCACATGCGAAAGTGGCGGCGGATTTCCTCGCCTATCTGACTTCGTCGGCCACGCAAACACAACTGGCCGTGCTCGGCATTCCGCCGACGCGCAAGAGCGTCTTCGTCAATCCGACGCTCGTCAAGCAGTATCGCTGGTACCCGGACCAGCTGAAGGCGCTCGAAGCGGGCCGTGCGCGGCCTCGCGTGAAAGACTGGCAGCAGATCGAGGCGATTCTCGGCGACGCGTTGCAACTCGCGCTGACGGGGCAGGCCGCGCCCGACGCAGCCTTGCATCAGGCGGCGCAGAAGATCGCCCAGGCCAACGCCGCATTGCAGTGAAAGCGGCGGTGACAGCGCAGACAAGCGTGGGAGAGAGTCGATGAGCGGGTTGCGACGTTATCTGCCGCTGATCGTCCTGATGAGCCCAGCCGCGCTCGTGCTCGGCGTGCTGGCGCTCTACCCGATGGCGCGCGTGCTGATCGATTCGTTTTTCTCGGTGAATTACGCGTCGGGGCATCGCTCGTTCATCGGGCTCGCCAACTATCGATCGGTCATTGCGGACGGCGAGTTCGGCACGAGTTTCGTCAATACGATCCAGTTCATGAGCGTGGCCTCGCTCGCTGAAGTCCTGTTCGGCCTCGCGCTCGCGCTGCTGTTCGTGCGCGCGTTTCCGGGCCGGCGCATCGCCTTGCCGCTCGCCGTGCTGCCGATGATGCTCTCCACGCTCGTGTGCTCCGCCATCTGGCGCAATTGGCTCAATTACCGCGGCTTCCTGAATGCGCTGCTCACGGCGGCAGGTCTGCCGGCGGTGCCCTGGTTATCCGATCCGCACCTCGCGCTCTGGTCGCTGATGTTGGTCGATGTCTGGCAATGGACGCCGATGGCATTCCTGATCATTCTCGCGGGGCTGCAGTCGATTCCGCCGGAAATCGCCGAGGCGGCCCGCATCGACGGCGCGAACGAATGGCAGTGCCTGCGATACATCACGCTGCCGCTCGTTGCACCCCACGTCGCCCTCGCGATGCTGCTGCGCTCGATCGACACCTTCAAGCTGTTCGACAAGGTGTACGCATTGACGGGCGGCGGTCCGGGCAATGCCACGCAAACGCTGTCGACGTACATCTACGACACGGGTTTCCGGTTCTTCAACGTAGGACCCGCCAGCGCGGCTTCGGTACTGATGCTGCTCACGTGCGCGGTGCTGGTCTCGGGATACATATGGAAATCGGCCGTCAAGCGCGACCGTTGATGCCTCTCGCACGCTTGCAGGGTTTCGCGCGACGCTCGTCCGCTGCCGCGGTGCGAGGGCTGTTGCGGATCGCTGCGCTGGCGGTGTTGCTGCTGCCGTGCATCTGGATGGCTGGCGCGGCCTTCACGCCGACGCTGGAACGCCTCGCCCATCCGCTCGCGTTGTGGCCTTCGGCGCCCACGTTCGAGCATTTCGCGGCGGTGTGGGAAAGCGGCATGGCCCAGTCGGTGCTGAACTCCGTGTGGGTCGCGCCAGGCGCCACGTTGCTCGCGCTCGCGCTGGCTTTTCCGGCCGCTTATGCCCTCGCGCGGCTTGCATTTCCCGCGCGCCTCGATCTGCTGTTCCTGCTGCTCGTGCTGGCACTGAAGCTGATGCCGCCGATTACGGTGGCCGTACCGCTGTTTTCGCTGGCCAAGTGGCTCCATCTGCTCGATTCGCTGTTTGGGCTGATACTCGCCTATCAGCTGTACGCGCTGCCGATGGCGATCTGGATGTTGCTGCCGTTCGTGCGCGACGTGCCGATCGAATTCGAGGAGGCCGCGGCGCTCGACGGCGCGAACCTCGCGCAGCGCATCGTCTTCATCGTCGTGCCGCTGTGCGCGCCAGGTCTCGTTGCCACCGCCATCTTCGTGTTCATCATCGCGTGGAACGAGTTTCTGCTGGCGCTGTTGTTCGTCTCGTCGCCGAGTCATTTCACGCTGCCGCTCGCCATGGCGGGTTATGTGACCGAGAACGGCATCGACTGGGGTGAACTGATGAGCGCGGGGCTGATTTCGTCGGTGCCGACGCTTCTGCTCGCGGGCTATGTGCAGCGCTATCTGCTGCAGGGCTTTTCGGGCGGGTTGAAGTAGGGGCTCCGACTTCACGCCGCCGCTGCAGCAGACGCTTTGCTTATCCAGAGGTTTTCTTGCGCCCTGCCCTGACTGATCACACCGTTTCGCCGGCTGACTGGATGTCGGCCATCGATGGCAGCCGCTTGCTGTCCGCACTGACCTTGCCGGGCAGCCACGACACCTGCGCCTACACGATCGATGACCGGCTCGCGCGCACGCAGCATGCCACGCTCGACGATCAGTTGCACCATGGCGTGCGGGTCCTCGACATCCGCTGCCGCCATGTGCGTGATCGCTTCGCGATTCATCACGGCGGCATCTCGCTGGGCCTGACTTTCGACGATGTGGTGCGGACATGCGCTCAGTTTCTCGCGCTTCACCGCGGCGAATGTATCGTCATGTCCGTCAAGGACGAATGGCCCGCGCGCGACTGCGCCCGCGCATTTGCCGCGACCTTCGAATGGTATGTGGAAAAACATGCGGATGTGCGCTGGCACCTTGCTTCCGGGCGGCCGCTGCTGGAGGCGGTACGCGGGAGCATCGTGCTACTGCGGCGCTTCGCGAGTGAAGAGCCGCTCGGCATCGACCTGACAGTCTGGCCCGAGAACGCGACGTTCGATATCGACGTCGTGCCGGCGCCATTCACCATTCAGGACGAGTTTCGCGTGCCGGTGCCGACATCGATCGCTTACAAATGGCGCGCTATCGATTCACTGTTGAACCTCGCCCCCGCTCTGTGCGGCGAGCGGTGGGTCATCAACTTTTGCAGCGGCACGGGGATGGCGGCGGCGCCGGTCGTCGTGGCGTGTGGAGATACACGGCATCGCGGCATTCACGAGCAACTTGCGGAGCGACTCGCGGCTCGTCCGGAACCATGCGGCACGCTGATGCTCGACTTTTGCGACTGGCAGGACTGGCGCCTCGTTGATGCGTTGATCGACTGCAACTGGAGCCGATAAGGTTTCGCTGCGGGTATGACGTTGCCCGCGAACGTCAGCGTGGTTCCTTGTTTGCCTGAGGCTGCCGCGGTGGCGGCTTCGATTCTTGTCCGCGTTGCGCCGGTTCACGCGTACAGGCGTCCGGCGGCGTGACATACGGAACGTCGTCGCGGCAACACGCATAGATCGGAAACCCATACGCGTTCGTGCCGACGATGGTCGTTGGCCCGTGCAGCGGGCACACCGCCTTCATGGCGCCCCCTTGAAACTCATCGATCAATCGCTTCCATCTTACGCTCGCGTGCGAACGGTGTTCCATGTGCGCCTGCGTTGCCCTTCGAAATCCGGCCCCGTTCAACGCTGCCGACACGCATTCGCTATGCGTGCCGCGCCGCAGCGTTCGCCATTCTCTACAGCACGCGCCGCGGACGAGCGACGCTGCCTGGGCAGCCGCCCCCTCGCGCAGCGAGCCGGCCGGGCCCAGGCAGAAGTGTCTGACAGGGTCGACTGAATTGTCATTTTCTTGCATAACATGCAATGATGCATCCGGTGGTGCTCACTGCAGTGTCCTGTCATTTCGGTCATTTTCGTGACATTGTTGGGGTGCTCTGCGAAGCAATCGGAGAGCGCACTCATCATCGCTGGCCATTCGAGTCCCTCGTTCGGACGTTCAAACGTCGACTTAGCGCGACTACACCCCTGACAGCCGACCTTTCTGGATAGGGTATTCACCTAGCCCCTTCTTCTCAAAAATTTAACATTTCGAAGTTAGAATTAACCTTCTAAAATCAATTGTTATGTCATTTCATGACAGTTGAAGTAGAGGGCGAAGCATCCGGTCAGTGGCACGGCAGGATTGACGAGGGTTATGGCAACCGATCGGCCGCGACCCGATTATGGACACCGTGTCGTCATTCGACTGTTGAATACCGACGATCAGAAGTGCGATCCGGGCCGAACTGGTTTTGTGGTGTTTATTTAGTCTTACTTATAACACTTTTGCTCCAGAATCCTCTCCGACCGACATTCAGCATATTCATTGCGCATGTCGTCTCCGAGGCAAGCGGGGTTCGAAATCAATCGAGGGAGAAGCAATGAGAGACCTTTCGTCCGAAGTTTTGCTGAAATTCTGCCGAACGAATGCGTCGATTTTTCTTTCGCTCGCCGGCGAAGCGTTTGAAGGGCACAGAAACTCGCCGGCCTGAACCGGCAGGCGAGAAACACCATTCGGGGCATCTGGAATCGTTGAGCAGTGCGCCGGCGCGGCATATCGCCGCGAGCTGACGCACCCGGCTCCATTCGCGCAATACCACAAGCCTATAAAAACCCGCGCAGTTCAATCAATGCAGCAGCCGTTCCTCCCTCGACGCTGGAGGCGGCAGCGCATTGTGGCAAAACAATGGCGGGTATGCGAGACCGCCATTGGGTATTCACGATCCTCGCAGACGTTACGATCACGGATGGAAAGGATGACGAAACGAATCGTAGTAGTAACGGGCGGCATGGGCGGCCTGGGAGAAGCGATCAGTACGAAACTGCACGACGCAGGGTATGCGGTGGTAGTCACGCACTCGCCGAACAACACCGGTGCGGACAAATGGCTGGCCGGCATGGAAACTCAGGGCCGGAGCTTCCGCGCTTACCCGGTCGACGTGGCCGACTACGACTCATGCCAGCGTTGCGCGGACAAGATTCGGGCGGAGGTCGGCCCGGTCGACATCCTGGTCAACAACGCGGGGATCACCCAGGACATGACCCTCAGGAAGATGGACAAGGTGAACTGGGATGCGGTCATTCGCACGAACCTCGATTCGGTCTTCAACATGACCAAGCCGCTGTGCGAAGAGATGGTCGCACGAGGCTGGGGGCGCATCGTCAATATTTCGTCCGTCAACGGTTCAAAAGGCTCGGTCGGCCAGACCAACTACGCCGCGGCCAAGGCCGGCATGCACGGCTTCACCAAGTCGCTAGCACTGGAAGTGGCGCGCAAAGGGGTCACCGTCAACACGATTTCGCCGGGCTACCTGGCCACCAGGATGGTCACCGCGATTCCGCAGGAGATCCTCGATACGAAGGTCCTGCCGCATATCCCGATGGGCCGTCTCGGCAAGCCCGAGGAAGTCGCGGCGCTCGTGCTCTATCTCTGCTCGGACGATGCCGGCTTCGTGACCGGCTCCAATATCGCGATCAACGGTGGCCAGCACATGCAGTAACGCGACACACCGCGCCGGTACGCCCCGGAACATCGGACGAAGCGGCGTGAACCATTCACGCAACACCCCTGTGCTTCCATGAGAGGAACGTGTCATGAGTGAGACCTGGATGGGCCTGATCATTGGGGGCTCGGCCCTCGGCATCGCAATGCTGATGGTGATTGATCACTATCGCCGTGAGCGCAGACGGGCACGACTGCTACGACAGCTGGATCATCATGAGTGGTGGCATCAACCGCGCGGGCGAATGTAGGTGCATCGTCCGTGCCAATAACAAATCAGATACATCGAGAGGGCTGAAGAATGACACCGGAAACCACCGGACAACTAAAGGCCACAGGCCATCAGATTACGGTTCGTGCGAGGCGCGGCTGCATGCGGGTCGCCGCAGTGTGGCAGGTATTGATGCCGGTCGCAGATGCCATCGAGGAGGTACGGATTACGAGCAACCGTAAACGTGACGTCGAAGACATGACGATCGCGTTTGCCGACAGGCTCTCCGGATCGCTGCACACCGTTCTCAGGCAGTTCGAGACGATGCCGTGGGTGGCCGCCGCGGAGCTTTGCTGAACACCGGGGCCGTGCCGCTTGCAATGGGTCGCGTCGCCACGCGACCCCGCGCGCGTCATGCTACCTAGCCCGCCAGGTAGCTGGCGGGCGCGCGCGCCCCGCATGGGTTGTTTGGCACGAACCGGCCAATTGAAGCCGGACGTATACGACCGGACCCAGCCGGTCACCACCTGAGAGAAGTGGATGAAAACAACAATCAGGAAAGGGCCCCCGGACAGGGAGAGCCCCTATACACCCCTGACCGCTGGAGATGCGATTTCCCATCTCGAACGGATCCTGTCCTCCGATGGCGCGGATTCGTTGTTCAGCCGGACCTACTGGCGCGCGCGTGTTCAGCAGGTGAGCGCTACTCAAGGACTGACTCCGCAGCAGCAGGCAAGGCTCGTGAAATTGCTCGAGTCGCTCCCGCCCCCGGTCCCGAGCGAAGAATCGTGCTAGTCACTTTTCGACCTCGCTACATCGTGGAGATTCGGGCGCAACTCGATTGGCAGGCGGCTGCCGGCTCGGACAGCCAATCGCCAAGCCGCGGACGTACGCCGTCCGCGATGGATCAGAGCTGATCGTCGACATCCAGCAGCCGATCCTCCACCTGCAGGTCTTCGGCGCACTCTCCCCGCAAGGGCAACTCACCGCCTTCCGCTCGGAGTCGATCGCGGACCATTTGGCAGAGGCGTTCGCGCACGAGGATACGTTGTGCCGTGTCCATCTGCGCGTAACGCTGAATCTGCGAATCCGAAAAGTGGAGTGTGAGCACGCATCGCGCATCCAGCGTCGTGTCGCCATGTGACTCGACGACCCAGGAGGCCTGGATGAAGAACGTCCGGCCGTCGTCGTAGCTGCTGATCGCGGGCGCCTTCGGCGACTCGAATAGTGTGGAAAGAGCCAGTTCGATTTCTTCGACGCGCTGGTTCAGATCGATGTCTTTCATTGAAACTCCTCCTGTGGTCGAAGGCCCGGTTGCATGGCATCGGGCGTCGTCGTGACCGCGGGTTCGCTCGACGCTGCGCCCGAGTCGCCAGTTGGCACGACGGCGCTCGCGTGTCAGCACTATGCGTGCCGGCTTTGCGCCTGGCCCCGCCGAATTGATGAATCGATGAATACGCGAGCAAGAACTGTGTCCGGCTGCCGCTGGCCGCCCAATGAAGAGGCAGCGTGCTTCGGCTGAAGCCGTCGAAATCGCTGGCGCGTCCCGAAGTGGGCGCGCGGCTCGTGAAGCAAAGCGCGGACTACGACCGTGCCAGCGCGCGCTGGCCGGCATCGGCTGGGTGCCGCAGGAACGCAATATCTTCAAGTCGCTGACGGTCGAAGAGAACCTGACGGCGATCGCCGTGTCCGGTCCGTGGGATCTGGCTCGCATCTATCGGATGTTCCCGCGCCTGCAGGAGCGCCGCGCCAATATGGGCAACCAGCTCTCCGGCGGCGAGCAACAGATGTTGGCCATCGGCCGCGCGCTGATGCTCAATCCCAAGGTGCTGCTGCTCGACGAACCGCTCGAGGGCCTCGCGCCGATTATCGTGCAGGACCTGTCTCGGAGATCATCCGCGAAGGCCTCTCAGTGATTCTGGTCGAGCAGAACGCGCGCAAGGCGCTGGGCATCACGCACAACGCCGTGGTGCTCGAGCGCGGCTCGGTCGTTCATTCGAGTACGGCGGCCGAGTTGCTGGCCCAGGATCACAAGATCGATACCTTGCTGGCCGGGAAAACCAGCGTGCACGCCGGAGCACTCTCCCGCCAACCGGGCTACGCCGCGAAAGTCGCAACCGCCCTGTTGAACGCATCCGGTCTCGCGACATTCATCCCATGCGACGCACCGTCGATCGTTTCGCGTTCGGCAAACTCGATCCACCGTTCGAGCTTGTCGACCGTATTGCGGAACATACGGGGACTTTGCTGGCCGTCGATCAACAACGTACGGCACTTGATATCGCGCGCGGCTTCCGGCGTATAGGCGGGAAGCGGATCGAGCAACTGCTTTGGCAGCGTGAGCGCGTTGTCGAGCGCCATGCGACGAAAGCTCTCCGGGCTTTTGTTCCAGAACCCCGGCATGCTCACCGAGTCGACGAACATTGATAAGCCGGCGTCGAACTCGCCCCGCTCGATCAGTTCCGCGACCCGTGCGCGCAACACGTTGGTCGCCGGCGGCATGAACGCGGGCTGCCCCCTCGGTTCGGTTTGCAGCGGGCCGCCGGGATCGGCTAGCGTCAGCGTTTTCACGAGGCGCGGAAATTCGCGCGCGAGATGGAAAGCCACGCACCCACCCCGCGAGTGACCGACCAGATGAACGGGAGCAAGGTCGAGCGCCGTGATGAATCCGGCAATTTCCTCGACGTGCGCCTCCCAACTGAAGTCGCTGTGTCCAAATGCATCGATCTCGGGCCAGTAATGGCTCAAGCTCGGCGCGAAGCAGCGAAACCGGCCCGACAGGGAGGCCATCTGGGCGTCCCAATAGCGATAGTCGCAAAGCGAGCCGTGCACGAACACCATCGGCTCGCCGCGCCCGGACTCGACATACGGTATCGCAAGACTCGATGCGGTGGTCACAAACGATGGCGCGGCCGCGCCAAAGGCCGGGGCCAGAATCGATGGGCTGGTACGTGCATTCATCACAGGACTCCTTTGGCGCCACTATCGAGGGTGTGCTCGCAAAAGAAAATCGCATAATATTGATGGAATCGATCTACTTTTCTGATATCAACCATCATGGCAACGGAAATGAAAGCGCTCGATCTGGACGTGCTGTCCATGATCATCGCGGTCGCGGACGCCGGCACGATCAGTCGCGCGGCGCAGGTCGTGCATCGTTCGCAATCGGCGGTGAGCATGCAGATCAAGACGCTCGAGACGGCGCTCGGCAAGGCGCTTTTCGTGCGCAAGCCTCGCAGCGTGGTGCCGACGCAGGACGGCGAAATGCTGTTGACCTACGCGCGGCGGATGATCGCCCTGCGCGACGAAGCGTGGGCAGCGGTGGTACGGCCCGACGTGACCGGACGCGTGGTGATCGGCGTGCCTGACGACTATGCGACGTCACTGTTCCCGCCGATCCTCAAGAAATTCTCGGCGACCTATCCGAAGGCGGAGATTCAGGTAGTGGGCCTGCCAAGCGTCGCTCTCGAGCCCATGTTGAAGGACGGCACGGTCGATCTCGTCTGCGCGACGCGCGTGAAAGGATTGCACGGCGAGTTCCTGCGTCACGAACCGATGGTCTGGGCCGCCGCGCCAGGCGCGACCGAGATCTGGCGTGAAAGGCCCTTGCCGATCGCCGTGTTTTTGCCCGGCAGCGTCGCGCGGGAGAAAGCCATCCGGAGCCTGGAGCGCGCGCGCATCACCTATCGAACCTCGTATGAAAGTCCGAGTCTGCTGGGTCTGCTGACGATGGCCGAGGCCGGACTCGCGGTGACTCCTTTGGCCAAGTGCGCGGTACCGGCTCACTTCTCGCTGCTGGGAACCGCGAATGGCCTGCCGGAAATCGGCACACTTGAAGTCGTGCTGGCGCGAAGTGCCGCTTCGAAACGGCCTGTGTGCGATTTTCTCGCGGAACGCATTCTCGCCGACCTGAAGAATTGACCCGCAGATCGACGGTTGCGTATCACGCCGCGGCGGACAGTTCCGACGGAGCATACTTCGAGGTCGCGAGCGCTTCGGCGGGAACGGCAACGTGCGCGCGCCGCACCCGCGCGCCGCCGCGAAACAGTCCGCTCGTGCGCTCTCGTGCGCCGCAAAGACGTGGCGGTGCCAACGACCTCAGGACGACTCCCCCTCCTGGACCCCGCGCGACGCGCACATCCGCCACGAAGCCTTCGGCACGGCAGCGGTTTGCGCAACGTCGCGCCACCAGCGTTCGCCGCGATGCACCGCGGTCAGATCGAGCCGCTCGCCCATGCGCGGTGTCGACAGCGTGACGCCGCGCGCGAGCGCCAGCCCCGTCACCCTTTCGAACGGCTCCTGCCAGCGATGCATCGCGAGGTCGAAGGTGCCGTTATGGATCGGCACGAGCCAGCGGCCGCGCAGGTCGATATGCGCCTGCACGGTTTCTTCGGGCTGCATATGGACGTATGGCCACATCGCGTCGTACGCGCCGGTTTCGATCAACGTGACGTCGAATGGTCCGAGGCGCTCGCCGATCGCGCTGAAACCCTCGAAGTAACCGGTGTCGCCGCTGAAAAACACGCGCAAATCGTGATCGACGATCACCCACGACGCCCACAACGTCCGGTTGCCGTCGAACAGGCTGCGCCCGGAGAAGTGCTGCGCGGGCGTCGCGGTGAACTCGATGCCCTCGACCTCCGTGCCCTGCCACCAGTCGAACTGCCGAACCTTTGCCGCGTCGATACCCCATTCGATGAGCCGGTCGCCGACCCCAAGCGGCGTCAAAAACACCTCGGTACGCTGCGCCAGTATCAGCACGGTTTCGCGGTCGAGATGGTCGTAGTGATCGTGCGACAGGATCACGCCGCGCAGCGGCGGCAAATCGTCGAGTGAGATCGGCGGCGCATGAAAGCGCTTCGGACCGAGCTTGCGGAACGGAGACGCCCGCTCGGCGAACACGGGATCGGTCAGCCAGAACTTGCCGCGCAACTTCAGCAGCATCGTCGAATGACCGAGCCGGTACAGGCTGCGGTCGGGCGCCGCGTCGAGTTGCGCGCGCGTCAGCGTTTCGACCGGCAACGCGTCGGCCGGCACGGTGCCGCGCGGCTTGTTGAACAGCACCGTCCACGCGAGGCCGAGCGTTTTGCGCAGGCTTTCCGCCGGACGCGGCCTGACGTTGCGAAAGCGCTCGCCGTCATGCTGCGGCGACAGGCTGAACCTCGCGCGGCTGCGTTGTGCGGCGTTCACGCCGAGCATTCGGCGGACCAGGGCGGGAAGCGACGTCATGAAGTTGACCTTCCGAAGAAAATGTACACTCGGCAGTGTAGATTATCTTAAAGAAAAGTAAACTGCTCAGTGTAAAATTGTTGGATGGAATCCTGTGCCCGCCCCCAACGTCTGACTGACCGAAAGCGCGTCGCGATCGTCGCTGCCGCGATCGAGGAATTCCTCGCGGCCGGCTACGACGCTACCAGCATGGACCGTATCGCCGCCCGCGCGAATGTCTCGAAGCGCACGGTCTATAACCATTTCCCGAGCAAGGAAGCGCTTTTCGCGGCGATTCTCCATCAGCTGTGGGACGCGAGCCATGACGGCGATGCACCCTCTTATCGTGCTGACCAACCGTTGCGCGCGCAGTTGCTCGATCTGCTGGAGCGCAAGCTGCGGCTGCTTCACGACGAGTCCTTTTTGTCGCTTGCACGGGTGGCGATCGCGGCTGGCATACATTCACCGGAGCGCGCGCGGGACATGGTCGCTCGCATGGGCGAACGCGAGGAAGATCTGACGGCGTGGGTCCGGGCGGCCGCCGCGGACGGCCGCATCAAGACCGATGACCCCGTCTTCGCGGCACTGCAGTTGCAGGGGCTCGTGAAGGCTTTTGCCTTCTGGCCGCAAGTGGCGATGGGGCAAGTGCCGCTCGATGCCAGCGAGCAGAAGCGCATCGCGGAAGCGGCGGCGGATATGTTTCTCGCGCGGTATGCGTGAGTCGGTTCGTCGGGTTGGGGCGTCAGGTCGATCGCGTTCAGACGAGCGTACGCGTAGCAATCGCTGTGGCTTTACCCGACAGGGCAAGAAGTTCTTTGCTCGAAGGCGGAGGTGCACGCAGCAACCTTCCGGGAAGCGGCGCCGCGAGAGCGAACTCTTTCTTTTTTCGCAAACGTTTGCCCCCAGGTATCAAGTCTGAGCATCCCAAGCCGAAAACGCGTACATCGCCACGAAACTTTGGAGACCCCGACGTGACGCGCGCTGTGCTCTTACTTGCCGTAATGTTTGTAACGGGCTGCGCACAACTGCAGCAGCCCAATACGGCTCAAGCCGAGAAACCTGCGGTGTCGGACGTGATCATGAAGTTCGACATTCCCGCCGATGCACTCGGCGCGCGCGATCCGCAACTGACTACGGTGCTCGCCAAGGCGGGTGCGCTCGCCGCCGCGCAGAAGCAGCCCACTGTGATCCGCGTAACGGCGCTGGGCCAGGACTTCAAGTACATCAACCAGGCGATCTGGCGGGGCGTGCCGCAGCAGGGGCTCAAACCCACGCTCGAAAACCTTACGACCGGCGCGAACCAGACGTACAGCGTCTCGATCCAGCCGCTACATGCGGGGAGCTGACACGATGCGCCTGATTGCTTTCGCCGCGGCATCGCTATGCTTAGGTTCGGCCGCATGGGCGGGCCAGCCCGCTGCCAGCGCGCCTGCGACTGCGGCCGGCACTGCCACCGCTGTCACCACAGCCTCTGCGGACAAGGTCTACCCGCCGCTGCCCACGCTCTCCATGCTGCCGCCCTCCACCGGCGACGACGACGATCTTCCCGCGCCGCGCTCGACGTCGCACAACAAGAAAAAGACGCACCAGCACGATTGCCGCTGCGCGATGCCCACGCCGCGCCTCGTCGTCTCCGATGCGTCGCGCACCTATCTCAAGGACATCGAGCGGCAGCTCGATTCCGCGCTGGCGCAGTAAAGCAGGACCTGGAGCCCCGACTCATGGACCAGCACAAGACCAACGCCTTCCGCCCTTTGCGGTCGTGGGCCCTATGCGCCTGGGCGGCGCTGCTGGCGCTCGGCAGTTCGGCCGCGCAAGCCGCCCCGTCCGCCGACGATTGCTTCGACAAGGCCGGCGCTTACCAGGGCGTCAATCCGCACGTGCTGCGCGCCGTGGCATGGCGCGAATCGAAAGGCGACGCGAGCGCCATCAACCGCAACGCCAACGGTTCGATCGACGTGGGGCAATTGCAGATCAATTCGATCCACTTTCCTGAACTCGAGAGCCGGGGCATTCCGCACCGCGCGCTCACGGACCCGTGCGTGAATATCTTCGTGGCCGCGTGGCTGCTCAAGCAGAAGATGGTGCGATACGGCAACACATGGCGCGCAATCGGAGCGTATCACTCAGAATCGCCGCACGAGCGCGACGCCTACGCGCGCAGCATCCAGGCGATTCTCGTGAGCTGGGGGCTGTTGCAGCCGGAGCGGTAAGGTTCAGGCGCAGGCCTGTCGGGGCAAAGCCGCCACGCCCGACCTGACGAAGCAGGCAAACGCAACCCACTCCGCTAACTGCTCGTCGACGCAAGCTCCATTCGCTTGCGCTGCAGGAACCGGCGCACGGCCGGATCACGCTCAAGACCGATTGCCAGATCGTACGCGTCGAGTGCTTGCGCAGTCGCGCCGGCACGCGCGAGCAGATTGGCGCGTGCGGCCCAGTAGGGCTGGTAGTCGGCCAGCCGCGGGTCGTCCGCATACGGCGCAAGCGCGTCGAGCGCCGCCTGCGGGCCGTCGCGTTCGGCCACGGCAAGCGCACGGTTCACGGCGACCACCGGCGACGCTGCAATGGCGAAGAGCCCATCGTAGAGCTGCACGATTTCGTCCCAGTTCGGGCGACGCGTCCGGCAGCGATCCACATGCGCCGACTGCAGCGCGGCCTCGAGCTGAAAGCGCCCGATTGCGTTGAGCGCGTTCGCGCGCCGCAGCAGTGCGTTCGCCGCGTCGATCATCGGCGCGTTCCACGTTGCAGGGTCCTGGGCCGACAGCGGCACGTAGTCGCCAGCCGCATCGCGTCGCGCATCACGTCGCGCCTGTGCAAACAGCATCAGCGCGAGCAGGCCCAACGTCTCCGGTTCGTCAGGAAGCAGCTCGACGAGCAGTTGCGCGAGATACAGCGCCTCGTCGGCGAGGTCGCGTCGCTCGGTATCGCCGCCGACCGGGTCCGTCCAACCTTCCGCATACGCCGCATAGACCGCTTCGAGCACCGCGTCGAGCCGGCCGGGCAGCTCCTCGCGCTCGGGCACGCTGAACGGAATGCCCGCTTCGCGGATCTTGGTCTTCGCCCGCACGAGACGTTTGCTCATCGCGGCGGGCGACATCAGGAACGCCGACGCAATCATCTTCGCTTCCAGCCCCAACACCACTTGCAGCATCAGCGGCGTACGAATCGCGGCCTCGAGCGCAGGGTGCGTGCACGCGAACAGCAGCGCAAGCCGCCGGTCGGGCAACGCGCCTGCCTCACTCTCGTCGATCTCGTCGGCGAGGATCATCAACTGGTTCGCCACGTCGTCGCCAACCTGGCGATGACGCGCGCCGTCGATCGCCCGGCGGCGCGCGACCGTCATCAGCCACGCTTCAGGACTCGCGGGACAGCCGTGCTCCGGCCAGTCCGCGAGCGCGGCCGCGAATGCGTCGGCGAGCGCGTCCTCGGCTGCGGCGACGTCGCGCGTGCGCATCGCCAGCAGCGCGACGAGCTTGCCGTAGCTGCGGCGAGCGACCGCCTCGGCAATCGAACGCGCGGCGCCGTCATCGCCCAGGGCGCCGCCGGACGCACTCATGCAGTGGGTGCCTCGTAAGGGGCGGTCCAGACCGGGCGCACCTCCATGACGCCGTGCGCCGCGCCGGGACAACGCGACGCCCACGACATCGCCGCGTCGAGGTTCGGCACGTCGATCAGGTAGTAGCCGGCGAGTTGCTCCTTCGAATCGGAATACGGTCCATCGAGCACCTGCGGCTTGCCGTCGACGAGCCGCACCGTGGTGGCCGTGTTCGTGTGCTGCAGCCGGTTGGCCCCCACCAGAGCCCCCGCTTTCTTCAACGATTCGGTGTACGCGTGATAGGCGGCAACGCCTTGCTGCCGCTCGCTTTCGGTCATCTTGTTCCAGCCGTTTTCTTCCGAGTAGATCATCAACAGGTATTCCATTTGAGCCTCCGTCATGGGGTTGAGGCGGATGAATTGCATTGGCCGCCATCACAATGACGCGCGGGCCGCATGCTGACGGACAGGGGGCGTCAAAAAAATCGCGGACGACCGCCTGGGACCCACGCCGCATTGGAAACAGACGCCTGGATCACAGCCGGTTCGACCGTGTTTCGCCAAGCATTGTCGGACGGGTCAAGTGCCTTGTCGACCGGCGATTGGCTGCGGCGCGGTAAGGCCGGACCGCGATCCCTGTTCGGCATGATCCGGTGTCGGCGGAACACTCGCTAGGTCCTGACCGGGACAAAGGCCGGACCGGGATCAGACGTGAGAATTTCCGAAACGAAATCGATAAATACGCGGGTCTTGGTCGGCAATCGCCGGCCGGCAGGATGAACGGCGTGGATGGGCATCGGCGCCGGCGCGAAATCCGGCAACAGGCTGACGACCGCACCGCTCGCGATCTCCGGCGCAAAGAGCCACGCCGGCGCTTGAACCAGTCCCATATGGGCGAGCACGGCAGCGCGAATCTGTTCCGCGTCGCCGGTGTGAAAATTGCCGGACGGGACGTGCAAGCCGGGACCGTCGACGTTTTCGAAGCGCCACGCCCGCGGCTCGCGCAGCGGCGCGAAAACGACGCAGGCATGTCGGGCGAGATCCTGTGGCCGTTCGGGGCGCCCGTGTTTTTCGAGGTAATCCGGCGTTGCGACGACAACGACTGGGCTCGATGCCAGCTGCCTTGCAATCATCGAAGAGTCGGCAAGCCGCCCGCTTTTGATCGAAAGGTCGAAGCCCTCCTCGACCAGATTGACGGTTCGCTCCGTGGCCGACAAGTCCACCGACACGGTCGGATACCTGGCGAAAAATGCCGGCAGGCGCGGCACCACATACAGCCGGCCAAAAACCGGCGCCACGGTGACCCGGACCATCCCGGCCGGCGAAACCTGACCGCGCCCGACGGACGATTCGAGCTCCGTGAAATCTCCAATGATGCGCAAACCCGTTTCATAGACCGATTGTCCTGTCTCGGTCAGCGTCATGCTGCGCGACGTGCGCCTGACCAGTTGCGCGCCAAGATGGCGTTCGAGCGACGCGATCTGCTTGCTGACCGCGGGCTGGCCCACGCCGATTTCGCGCGCCGCCGCAGCGAAACTCCCGCTCTCGACGATGCGGACGAAAAGTTTGAGCGCATCCAGACGGTCCACTCCTTGCCTCCCAAAACTTCCGGAATGGAATTGATTGTATTCCGTTTGGCCTTCTTCTGTACGCTGCACGGAATCGATATCGTCTGCCCATCGACCACCACTAACGAAGGAGCAAATGATGAGCGTCGTACAGCAGACCAACCTGATCGAGATGCGGCACCCCTTGAGTGACGACGACCGCGAGGCGGCGATCTCGGTGCTCGACCGAACTCAGCGACTCTTTGCGGAATTCGGCGGAGCCTCGCGTGAGGCCTACGACGCGATGACGGCGCAAACGCCTATAGCGGACGGCGTCGATCTTGAAAGAGTCGAGAGCGCGGACGTAATGGGTTGGTGGATTCGGCCCGAATCCGCCGTGGCCGGCCGCGCGATCGTCTTTCTGCACGGAGGCGCGTTCGTACTCGGGTCTGCCACCGGTTATCGCGGCCTGGCGAGTCAGATCGCCGTGCGTGCCGGCATCGACACTTTCGTTCTCGACTATCCGCTTGCGCCCGAGCATCCGTTTCCCGCGGCATACGATGCCGTGATCGAAGCGTTGCGGTGGATGGCGCAGTCAGGCATTCGCGACATCGCGCTGGTTGGCGACTCGGCAGGCGGCGGGCTCGCGCTTGCGGCGCTGGGCGCTGATGGAGGCCGGTCGATGAACGTTTCTTGTGTGGCCACTTTTTCGCCGTGGCTCGATCTTGCGTTGACGGGCCCGTCGTCGCGCAGTGAGGAGACCCGCGACCCGGTCTTGACGCGGCCCATACTCGCCGATGCCGCCGCCGCGTACCTTGGGTCAGCCGATCCCGCGGACCGACGCGCGTCGCCGCTGTACCACGTTCCCGCACATCTGCCGCCGATCGCCATTCAGGTCGGTACGGACGAACTGCTGCTCGACGACGCCCGGCGCTACGCGGCTGCCGCTGCGCAGCGGGGAAACACGGTGCAGTTGGAAATCTACGAGGGACTCCATCACGTGTTCCAGCGCTCGACCGACGAGCTTGCAAGCGCCCGATACGCGTTGGACCAGGTCGCGGGGTTTGTCTTGCGATGCGGATCGGCTATCGCCAGGCCCTGAGATTCATCTGCGATCCCGGCGAGGCTGCCGCGCGCGGACCTCGACTCGAACGCCGCAAAAAAAATGGCGCCGCAGGCATTCAGCCCACGGCGCCATTTCGTGGCGCTACGACGCAAACAACACGCCGTAGCCCGGCAGCACACTTACATCGTCACGGCGTCGGCGACTTCCTTGAAGTCCTCGATCTGGTCGAAGTTCATGTATTGATAGATCTTGTCGCCGTTGGCGTTGAGCACGCTCATGTCGGCCATGTACTCTTCCTTGGTCGGGATCTTGCCGAGGCGCGAGCAGATCGCCGCCAGTTCCGCCGAGCCGAGGTACACGTTCGTGTTCTTGCCGAGGCGGTTCGGGAAGTTACGGGTCGACGTCGACATGACCGTCGCGCCTTCGCGCACCTGTGCCTGATTGCCCATGCACAGCGAGCAGCCCGGCATTTCGGTACGCGCACCAGCCGTGCCGAAGACGCCGTAATGGCCTTCCTCGGTCAGTTGCTTCTGGTCCATCTTGGTCGGCGGGGCCACCCACAGCTTGACCGGGATGTCGCGCTTACCTTCCAGCAGCTTCGACGCGGCGCGGAAGTGACCGATGTTGGTCATGCACGAGCCGATGAACACTTCGTCGATCTTCGCGCCGGCTACGTCGGACAGCGTCTTCACGTCGTCCGGATCGTTCGGGCAGGCCACGATCGGCTCGTGGATGTCGGCGAGATCGATCTCGATGACGGCTGCGTATTCGGCGTCGGCATCCGGCGACAGCAGTTGCGGGTCGGCCAGCCACTGCTCCATCGCCTTGATGCGGCGCTGCAGGCTGCGCGGATCCTGGTAGCCCTGGGCGATCATCCACTTCAGCAGCGTGACGTTGCTGTTCAGGTATTCGATGATCGGTTCCTTGTTCAGGTGCACCGTGCAACCGGCGGCCGAGCGCTCGGCGGAAGCATCCGACAGTTCGAACGCTTGCTCGACCTTCAGATCGGGCAGGCCTTCGATTTCGAGAATGCGGCCGGAGAAGATGTTCTTCTTGCCTTGCTTGGCAACCGTCAGCGTGCCTTGCTTGATCGCGTACAGCGGGATTGCGTTGACGAGATCACGCAGCGTCACGCCCGGCTGCATCTTGCCCTTGAAGCGGACCAGCACCGATTCCGGCATGTCCAGCGGCATCGTGCCGGTGGCGGCCGCGAAGGCGACCAGACCCGAACCGGCCGGGAAGCTGATGCCGATCGGGAAGCGCGTGTGCGAGTCGCCGCCGGTGCCCACGGTGTCGGGCAACAGCATGCGGTTCAGCCACGAGTGGATCACGCCGTCGCCCGGGCGCAGCGCGATGCCGCCACGGTTGCTGATGAAGTTCGGCAGCGTCTGGTGGGTCTTGACGTCCACCGGCTTCGGATAAGCGGCGGTGTGGCAGAACGACTGCATGACGAGATCGGCCGAGAAGCCGAGGCACGCCAGGTCCTTCAGCTCGTCGCGGGTCATCGGGCCCGTGGTGTCCTGCGAGCCGACCGAGGTCATCTTCGGTTCGCAGTACGTGCCCGGACGGACGCCCTGGCCTTCCGGCAGACCGCAAGCGCGGCCGACCATCTTCTGCGCCAGCGAGAAGCCCTTGCCGCTATTGGCGGGCTGCTGCGGCAGGCGGAACAGCGTCGACGGGGCGAGGCCCAGCGCTTCACGTGCCTTGGCGGTCAGGCCGCGACCGATGATCAGCGGAATGCGGCCGCCGGCGCGCACTTCATCGAACAGCACGTCGGACTTGACCTGGAACTCGGCGATCACTGCGCCGTTCTTCAGGGCTTTGCCTTCGTACGGGCGCAGTTCGACCACGTCGCCCATTTCCATCTGCGACACGTCGAGTTCGATCGGCAGAGCGCCGGCGTCTTCCATCGTGTTGTAGAAGATCGGGGCGATCTTGCCGCCGAGGCACACGCCGCCGAAGCGCTTGTTCGGGATGAAGGGGATGTCTTCGCCCGTGAACCACAGCACCGAGTTGGTGGCCGACTTGCGCGAGGAGCCGGTGCCGACCACGTCGCCCACGTACGCGACCAGGTGGCCCTTTTCTTTCAGCGACTCGATGAACTTGACCGGGCCGCGCTTGCCGTCCTCTTCCGGGGTGATACCGGGACGCGCGTTCTTCAGCATTGCCAGTGCGTGCAGCGGGATGTCCGGACGGGTGGTCGCATCCGGGGCCGGCGACAGGTCGTCGGTATTGGTTTCGCCCGTCACCTTGAAGACGGTGATGGTCAGGCTTTGCGGCACTTCCGGACGGCTCGTGAACCATTCGGCGTCGGCCCAGCTCTGCATCACGGCCTTCGCATTGGCGTTGCCCTTGTCGGCCAGTTCCTTGACGTCGTGGAACTGGTCGAACATCAGCAGGGTTTTCTTCAGCGCGTCGGCGGCCACGGTGCCCACTTCGGCGTCGGACAGCAGTTCGATCAGCGGCTGGATGTTGTAGCCGCCCAGCATCGTGCCGAGCAGTTCGGTGGCACGGGCGCGCGAGATCAGCGCGCAGGCGGTCTGGCCGTTGGCCACGGCGGCGAGGAAGCCTGCCTTCACGCGGGCGGCTTCGTCCACACCGGCGGGCACGCGATTGGTGATCAGGTCGAGCAGCGTCTGCTCTTCGCCAGCGGGCGGGTTCGTCAGGAGTTCGACCAGCTCGGCGGTCTGCTGAGCCGTCAGCGGCAGGGGAGGAATGCCGAGCGCGGCGCGCGCGGCCACGTGAGCACGAAAATTTTCAAGCATGGGGGACCTGCTGGTATTTGCGTTTCAGGGAAAGGCTTTTAAGGCACTCCAAGCTGTGCCGGGCACTGCTTCGATCGCGATTTTAATTGCAATACCCATGCAAGGTCAAATGTCTTATGTCTTATATAAGAGTTGCGCCCCTCCTGCACCGCAAAAGCACCGACTGTGTAAGCCGCTTCAATCATTCGCAGCGCCCGAACACTTTGATTACTGCCCGCTTAACGGCTACAACAGAGGATGTCCGGCGATGTTCTTCCCGGCCGGATCCAACCGGCAGCGGAGGCGTGAATGAGCTATCAACTGATGGGCAGCATCCTCGAAGTGTGTGAATGCAAGGTGCTGTGTCCGTGCTGGATCGGAGAAGATCCCGATAACGGCATTTGCCGCAGCGCGCTTGCATACCACTACGAGCAAGGCATGATCGACGGCGTCGATGTATCGGGCCTGACGATCGCGTTCGCGGCGTTCATTCCCGGCAACGCGCTCAAAGGCGGCTGGCGCGTCGCGATGTTCGTCGACGAGCGCGCGAGCGACGCGCAATTCGACGCCCTGGTTAGCGTGTACCGTGGCGAGCGCGGTGGCCCCATCGCGGATCTCGTGCAGTTGATCGGCGAAGTCGTGTCCGTGGAACGCGCGCCGATCGAATACGCGGTCGTCGACGGCAAGGGCAGGATGAAAGTCGGCGAAGCCATCGAGGCCGAGTTGGAGCCCTATCGCGGCCCGACCGGCGAGCCGACCAAACTGGTCGAAAGCATCTTTTCGACGATACCCGGCTCCCCTGCTTTCGTCGGCAAGGCGAACTCATTCCGCCTGCGGCACGAAAAGCTCGATCTCGACCTCGCCTTGACCGGACATAACGCCATTCAGGGATCGTTCAGCTTCGCGTCGTGAAGATGCTCGCACGCTCGCGGCTGTTCGCGCCGCTGTTCGTCGCATTGACGGGCAGCGCGTGGATCGCGTTATGGATATGGGACGCGGGGCCCTATGCGCGTTTTCTGCATCATGCGAGTTGGGCCGAACTGCCGCTCGTCGGCGCGATATGCCGTCAGGTGCCCGGCGCGAGCCTCACGATTGCGGCATTGCTGCACAGCGTCGCATGGCTGCTGATGATCGCGGCGATGATGCTGCCGACCGCCTTCCCGCTCTTCGACACGTTCCGGCGGATGACCGTCGCGCGCGCCAACCGGCGCACGCTGATGGCGCTTCTGATCGTCGGTTATGCGACGATGTGGGCGCTGTTCGGCGTGCTTGCGCACGGCTTCGACGCGGCGCTCCATCTGATCGCGGACCAGTCTGCGAGCTTGCTTGCAAACGGCTGGCTGATCGGCGCCGCGATCGTCGCGCTCGCGGGCCTTTATCAGTTCAGCAGCCTCAAGCACCGATGTCTCGACAAATGCCGCTCGCCGCTGATGTTCATCACCGAGCATTGGCGCGGCAGGAGCGCGCGCCGCGAGAGCTTTGCGCTCGGCATCAGTCACGGCGCTTTCTGCATCGGCTGCTGTTGGGCCCTGATGCTGCTGATGTTCGCGGTCGGCACTGGCAGCGTCGGCTGGATGCTGGCGCTGGGCGCGATCATGTCGGCCGAGAAGAATTTCCGCTGGGGCAGCTCCATCGGCAAGCCGCTCGGCATTGCGTTGCTTGTGTGGTCCGCATGGATCGTCGTACAGCACGCCCGCATCGCCTGAGCCATGCGCGGCATCTTGCGCCCCCGTAGCCCCGTTACCCCTCTGCGCTTCCAAAGAACGCAGTGAGTTCGTCGGCGACCGCGCGCGGTTGTTCTTCTGGAATGAAGTGCCCGCAGTGACTAATGATGCGGCCTTTGACCTCGGTGAAAAAGGCTCTCAAAGGTGTTGCCATATCGGCGATGGAACCTTGATCGGAACCGAGCGTCAGCAGTGGCAGGTCGAGCATGCCTCGTTGCTTCAGTTCTGCATTCTGTTGGGCGGACACATGCGCGGCCCGGTAATACGCAAGGCCCGCGCGTAAGCCGCCGTCTTTCTTGAGAATGCGTAGATATTCATCGATATCGGCGTCAGTGAAAGTATCGGGATTGGCCGCCTTTCGCCGCAAAAACCAGTCGAGGTATTCACGTTCCTTGCCGGCGAGCAGCACTTCCGGCAGGTCCGGTAGCCCGTGAAATGCGAAATGCCAGGTGCGCCATGCACGCTCGGGCGCGCTCGGCAACGCATCAGGCAACGTCACGCCGGGGATCCCCGCATCCAGCAGCGCGAGTCGCCGGATCTCGTCGCCGAACATTACGGCGTAAGGAAAAGCCACCCACGCTCCAATGTCGTGTGCAGCAAGAAAGTACCGGGTCATCCCCAGTTGCTGGAGCAAACCGTGAACATGGCTCGCAAGGGTTTGTGTGTCGTAGCCGTCCATCGGACGATCCGAATCACCTTGTCCGGGAAGGTCCGGTGCGACGACTCGGTAGGTCTTTGCAAGCAGTCCCATCACTTTGCGCCAGGCGAACCAGCTCTCGGGAAAGCCCGCGAGCAACACGACCACGTCGCCCTGTGGGTTTCCACCGGTGACGTAGTGCAGCCTCAGTCCGTCTACGGTCGCGAACTTGTGCTCGAATCCTGCTAGCCCCGCAACGGGCCTTGCTACTGGCAACGTGCTTACGAATCCGGAACTCCCTGATGGCACCGACGAGTGATGTGTTTTCACGAACGAGACTCCTCTGGGTTGGGGGATGACACCGTTGAGCGGCTTTTCTCATTGGCGGATGATGTTAGGAAATGGACATTTCCTAATAGGGCGAGCGGCACGCGGAGGTCATGCGATGCTATGTCTTGCTGTGCTTAGTCCAGCAGACGCATGGCCTGATCCGCCGCCGCCATCATGTGTGCCCGGGATCGCCCGACTTTGCCGACGACTCTCAAACCTTGCGTCAGACTCAGCAGTGCGCGGCCGGTAGCGTCCGGATCCACGGCGGACGCGATCGAACCGTCTGTCTGGCCCACTCGGATCAAACGACACAACAGACGCTCCGTTCGCTGCAAAGACGCGACCACGTGACTCGCGACCTCATCATCGAAGGCCAGCAGGTCGACTGCACTTCCGACTACGAGACAGCCTCGCTTGCCCTCATCGCCAATTGCAGACTCAGCATAAAACCGCAGAATGGCCCGTACCTTGTCGCGGCCGGTCTGCTCCGCGTCGAGCAGGCTCTGCAACTGGTCATTTCGTAGGTGGATGTAGCGCTCGAGCGCGGCAAGGAATACCGCTCGCTTATCGGCGAACGCCTTGTAGATACTGCCGGCCGTGAGCCCCATCGCGGACCCAAGCTCGCCAAGAGACGTCCCTTGATAACCGCGCTCACGAAAAATCTGGATTGCGCCGTCCAGCGCGACGTCCATGTCGAATTCGCGTGGACGACCTGGAGCACGTGGCTGTCTGGCAGCATGGTTGCGTGTAGTCATACAGCGATTATAGGAAATGATCATTTCCTAATCAAGCTGTCCCAACGTGTACAGGCATTCGCGCCAGGCTCGTCCACCGTCTCATCCACTTTTTCCGTGTACGACTTTTATCCGAGGCCACTGGGGACGATCGGCCGTGACGCGGTCCAACCAATCCGGTGTAGTCTGACAGTCCGGTGCTCATTTCGGAGGCGGCATGGAACGGGAGCTGAAGCTGCGCGTTGCAAACGAAGATCTCGTCAAATTGCGTAACGCGTCGATGCTTGCGCAATCGGAAGCCACAGCGGGAACGCCTCACCTGCTGACGAGCACCTATTTCGACACGCCCGATTTTTCATTTCACTGGTGCGGGGCTTCGCTGCGCGTGCGCACCGTCGGCAACGAGAAAATCCAGACGCTGAAGCGCGAAGGATCGGCCAAGGCGGGGTTGTTCGACCGGGACGAGTTCGAGATGCCCGTGAATACCGACGCGCCCGATCTAACGCTGCTGTACGACCAGATCCCCGACGACAGCGACTGCGGAAAGCTGATTCGCGACGAGACCGTTGCGGCCCAACTGAAGCCGGTGTTCGTCACGCGGATCAACCGGTCAGCGTTTGTGCTGCGCCAGCCGTCCGGAGACGAACTCGAGCTTGCTCTCGACGAAGGAAGCGTCGAAGCGGATTCGGGATCAGTGCAGATCGCCGCGGTGGAACTGGAACTGAAACAGGGCAATCCGGATGTGCTGTACCGTGTCGCGCTGGAAATGCTCGAAACTGTGCCGCTGCGTATCGATCATCGCAGCAAGGCAGATGTCGGGTATGCACTGCTCATTGACGAGCACAGCGAGGCGGTGAAAGCGCAACCAGTGCGACTGAACAAACGCGACTCGGTCGAGGATGCGTTCTGCGTGATTGTGCGCAACTGTCTGGACCAGGTCCACGCGAATGAACGGGGCGTCGTGTCGGGCCACGATCCATCGAGCGTCCATCAGATGCGCGTGGGACTTCGTCGCTTGCGTTCGGCTCTCGACCTGTTTGCGAAGGTCATCCCCGCCTCGTCCGGATTCGACGAGGAGTTGCGCTGGATTGCCTCGGAACTCGGCGGCGCGCGCGACTGGGAAGTGCTTGCGGGATCGACGCTCGACCATGCCGGCGCCGACGGCAATGCGGACGAGATCCGGCCCGTCAGACAGGCGTGCGAGCAGATTGCCGTCAACAACCGGCAGCGCGCGGCGGCCGCGGTCGAGTCGGTTCGCTACACGCGGCTCGCGCTCCAGTTCGCGCTCTGGATGAACCGCAAAGGTTGGCGAGATGAGATGTCCGACGAACAGCGCAACGCAATCAGCGGCCCGGTGAAGTCATTCGCCGCCGATGTCCTGCGTCGTCGGCACAAGAAACTGATCAAACGTGGCAAGGGTTTGGCCGATCTGGACGATCACCGTCGTCACCGCGCCCGCATCGCGGCGAAAAAAGTTCGATACGCCACCGAGTTCTTTGCGTCGCTATGCCCGAAGCAGGCCGTTCGCCATTATGTCGACGCGCTCACCGCGCTTCAGGATGATCTCGGCTGGCGCAACGATGCCGTCGTCGCCGATCAGCTTCTGAAGTCGTTGTTGAAAACGTCGCCGGAAGCAGCCTCGGGCGCGGCCTTCGCACGCGGCTTCCTCGCGTCACGCGTCGCTGCCGATCATCAGACATTGAAGAAGCTGTGGAAGCGCTTCAAACTGCTTTCGTCACCGCACTGACGCGAACAATTCACCGCGATGTATCCGGGCACGAACCTGTCACGCGCAACACTCATCGTGAGGTCTCACGATGTTCGAGATCGAAGTCTTATTATCCGAACAAACGCGACCACGCCGCGCGTATGCGGCGCGCGCGGTCCTCGAACAGGTACGACGCAGCGAGCGCGAACAGGCCTGACATGACCCCCGTCGCGACGTGTTCGAGAACATGAAAGCGGTACTGGCTCAAATGAGAGTAGGCATCGCCGATAGCGGTCAGGCAACCGACGAGCAGCGCGTTGCTATAGCGATTCCCGTACCACTTCGCCGCCGGGGTGAAGGTGAGCAGCAGGGCGAGCACACCGGTGAGCAGCCCGGTTTTGAATGCGATCGCCCAGTGCGTGAGGCTCATGATGTTGCCCCAGCTCCCCGGCATACAGGTCATGCACGCGCTGGTTGGCTGCCAGAAACGCTGGATAAACAGTTTGAAGCGGCGTTTCCATGCGCTTCCCATGATGTACTCCACGATATCCAGCGCGAGATTTCACGCAGACATGGTACATCGCGAGCGTGGCGTGGCGTGTGATGAGCGTTCCCACCTGATGGATCCGACAGGCAAACGCCAAAGGCTATGACGACCGATCGCGATTACGCGCACGCGTGGCGCCCGTAATCACCGCAATGCCGAGCAGGATCACGGCCACGATTGCGATGATGTGCTGCGCGACATGCAGCGCCATCAATCCCCACGCGACGCCGCCAATGAAAATGATCCATCCGACCAGATAGATGAGCAGGGTCATCGATTTCTCCTTGTGGTTCCGGCCAATGGCGCCGGTTGCCCGCGCTGCTAGATTTACCGTGCGCTCCGATGATCCGCTGACAGCACTCCTAGCGGCGCATGGCGCGGTGCACACGACGCCCTCGCCGCAAAAGCGATCAACGGGTCTCTCTCCGAGCACATTGCACGCCTGATCGTCAGACGCAAGGACGAGCCGAGCTATCAGGGCACGTTCACGGGCGCGCGCCGGTACTGCTGCCGCGGCCTCACAGCAGCGCTTACTGGCCGAGTTGCCAGCGCAGGATGGGGTGGGTCGCGCCGGCAGGCATGACCCACGCGCCGGTTGGACTGAAATCCCACGATGCGTCGAAGCTCGCCGGGTTGCTCATTTGAGCAGTCGTGAACCCGTTTGACGCGGGCAGTTGCGACACGTCTCCAGTGCTCACCGTACGTGTCGTCGTCTCTTTGTCCCAGTAGACATTGCCTGCAATCGTTCCGCTGGCGCCGTATGCCACGATTCCCCCGTAAGTGCCGTAGCCCGGGCCTTGGTAGGAAGGTCCTAGCACCGGACCAACCGCGAACGACTGCTCGATCACGCCGCTATTCGCGAACGCCAATCCGCCAGCCGCAAAAAGCCCTAACACCCTGCCGGCGGCATAAGACTGTGACACCGTGCCACTGTTGATGCCGACGAGTCCGCCCGGTTCCATCCGCACATCTCCGCTAACATCCGCGGTAGTAAATGATTGAACGATCCGGCCGGTGTTGACGCCGACGAGCCCCCCTGCCTCGCCGGCATCATTCACTGAAGCGCTGCTCCACGAGCGCTCGATGAGACCATCATTGGTGCCCACCAAACCGCCGATCGGAACGTTCCCATAGTGGGGCGACGTACGCAGGCCGGTCGTATACGCGTAGGTGATCAACCCCTGGTTCCGGCCGGCCAGTATGCCGTACGTGACAGAGATGGGATCGTTGAACGAAATGTCGAAGAAGGCCGTAAGCTCGCTGTTCGTCATGCCGACGTTGCGTACGACGCCCGTGCTCCCGATTTCGCCGAACAGGCCAAGCGACCGGGTACCCGACGGCGAGTAATACTCCTGCTGACTGAAGTGGTCGATCACATGTCCCATGCCGTCGAACTGGCCTGAAAAAGGTGTTGCCGCGCTGCCGAGCGAGATGAAGTCGACGCCGCCGGAGGGGGTGGAAGAGAGATTCGTCGCACTCGCGTCAATATCCTTGCCGAGCGCATAGTTGCCGGTCAGATCGAGCGATATGTTCTGCAGGTCGGAAAGCGAATTGACGAGCTTGTAGCCGGTCACTTGCGTGAGAAGACCGCTATAGGGCGCGGCAGTCCACGCGGTATTCGAGCGGATGATTCCTGGGCTGTAGCTGCCGTTCATGTCATAGAACGAACTCACCGAACCGGTACTTACCGACCAGTCGATCGTGCCGCGGTTGGTCACGCTGGCTGCGTTGTCGATGCCCGTCACGTCGGCCCGCAAACTCAGGTTGCCACTGCCGGTGCTCCTGAGCGTCGTCGCAGGTGCGATCGTCACGTTGCCAAAAGCGGCGAGCGATAACGACGCCGGTCCTCGCCAGTTGAGATTCGACGCAACCGTCATGTCGCCGCTTGCGCCGTTCGTGCCGGTCGCGGTTGCATCGACGGATGTGCCGGCCTTCAGACTGCGCATGAAGGCGTCGGCTGTGCCGCGATCGATCGTGAAGTTTGGCGTCGACGCGTTCCAAAGCCCTGCTCGGACGCGGGCGCCATGCGCCAGCGTGAGTGTGTCGGCAAGCGTATCGACGGTGCCGCCGCTGCCGTCGGCATTCGTTGCGGCGATCGTGCCTTGCTGCGTAACGTGCCCGTTGTCGGCGACCAGCCAGATGTGGCCGCCACGCATCGCCGTGCCCGTCGCGCGGATACGCGAGCCACCACCTGCAAGGGCATAGATATTCCCGTCGGCCGCTTCCAGATTGATCTGCGCGGCTTGCGTGGCACCGCGATCTATCACGGTCCCTGTGCTGCCTATCTGCACGAATACCTGCCTGCTGCCCGACGATTCGAGCAACGCCACTTGCTGCCCCGTGACGAATTCCGCGGTGCCGTTCGGTGCGCTGACCGAGCCCGCATTGACCACGACACCGCGTGCAATCAGGAAAACATCGCCTCCGCTGGAACTGATGTTGCCGAGATTCACTACATTGCCATTCGATGTGCCCGTGAGCGTGAGCGTCCCGCCATTCACGAAGGGTGTATTCGGCAGATCGAGCGTTGAAGCAACGAATCGTCCGCCGGTAGTGATAGTCCCGCTACGACCCACCACGATGCCTTGCGGGTTGATCAGATACACGCTGCCAGTTGCCTTCAGGCTGCCGAGAATCGCGGAAGGCGCGCAGGCCGTCACGCGATTGAGCGTTGCGCCCGAACCGTTGTCGAAGTTGACGGCGCTGCCTTTGCCGATCGAGAAGCTGCTCCAGTCGATCACGCCGCGAGTCGAGTTCGGCTGCGTGACGGTGATCACGTTGCCCTGACCGGCGATGGTTCCCGCCCCGGCAACATAGTGCCCGCCCTGCGGAAGCACGCCACCGGCAAAGGCCGCGTGCGCCAACGACAATCCAGCGATGAAGGGTGAGATGTGTTGAGACGGATGTAGGCGATAGAGTGCGCGCAGTATCGGACGACTTAATGACAATGGTGTCATATGTCCCCCTTCCGCGGAAGTTGGACGCCATCGGCCCGCAATCCGACCGGAGTCGCGTGAACCGTGGTGAGCCCACACGCAGAATATTAGTCAGCTTGTCCGAGAGATACCAGCGAATCCCGCACTTGCCGCCTACGCAGGTCGTCCCGCACACGACGAGCGACCAGCACCGTCGGTAGTCCGTGATTCGTGCACCTTCGCTGTATTCAATCCACGTCTGCGCGTACATCTGCGAGACCGTTTCCTCAGGAGTGTCGGTAGCGGCGGCAATCTGCCTGATGACATCCTCGACGTTGCGCGTGACCACGGCTTGCTCCGAGCGTGCGGTGATAAAGGACCGTCACACACACGTTACCCGCCTCGATGCGTCAGTCAATTGACCTGCGTCAATTGACTTCGTCCATGATCGATTACAAGCTGTTTGAGGCGGGTGGCATCGAGGCCTTCACTGAAACACCGGTTTTCCCGACGCGTCCTTGACCTTGGTCTTCCATTGCGCGCGGATTTCCGACACGACCGAATCCGGCAGCGAAATGTAGTCGAGATCGCTGGCAGCCTGCCCGCCGTTCTTGAACGCCCAGTCGAAGAACTTCAGCGTTGCCGCGCCTTGCGCCGGCTTGTCCTGCGTCGCATGCAGCAGCACGAAGGTCGCGCCGACGACTGGCCAAGCGTCCTTGCCGGGCTCGTTCGTCAGGATCTGGTAGAAGGTCGTCTTCCAGTCCGCGCCCGAGGCGGCCGCCTTGAAGGTTTCGGTCTTCGGCGCAACCACGATACCGGCCGAATTCTTCAGGCTGGTGTAGATCATGTTGTTTTGCTTCGCATATGCCCACTCGACGTAACCGACCGCGCCCGGCAGGCGTTGCACGAACGCGGCAACGCCGTCATTGCCCTTGCCGCCCGTACCGGTCGGCCAGTTCACCGTCGTGCCTTCGCCGATCTTCGACTTCCACTCCGGGTTCACCTTCGACAGAAAGTTCGTCCAGATGAAGCTCGTGCCCGAACCGTCGGCGCGGCGCACCACGGCGATGTCCGTATCTGGCAGCTTCATACCCGGATTCAGCGCGGCGATCGCCGGATCGTTCCATTTCTTGATCTTGTTCAGATAGATGTCGCCAAGCACGGCGCCCGACAGAATGAGTTGACCCGGCTTCACGCCGGGCAGGTTCACGACCGGCACGACGCCGCCGACCACGGTCGGGAATTGGAACAGGCCAGTCTTCGCCAGTTCGTCGTCCTTCATCGGCGCATCGGAACCTGCGAAATCAACGGTCTTCGCGATGATCTGCTTGATGCCGCCCGCTGAACCGATGCCTTGGTAGTTGACCTTGCCGCCTCCCGCCTTTTGGTAGGCGTCAGCCCACTTGTTATAGATCGGGGCCGCAAAAGTGCTGCCCGCGCCGGTGATGTTGACGGTTTGCGCTTGCGCGGCCGCAAGCGGTAGAGCAACGGCAAGAACTGCAATTCCTCGTTTGAACAGCATGGTTTGCCTCCACGAGATTGACTGACCGGTTCAATGGTTGCAGCAAGCTACGCGCCGCGATCCCTCTCTTGCGCATTCCGCAGGCCCGGCGTGCCCATCGCCGCGTCGAGCCTTGCCATCGGCTCGAACGTCTAAACTTAGGCGGTTCGAATGACATTTCGTTGACAACTGCGGCGCGGCGTTCAGACAGTCTGATTGCGGCGTCGTTCAGCAATGCGGTTGGCTTTGCCGCGTTGAAGGATGGAATCTCACGGACAGGCTTCGGCTTCTGCATAGTACCGGTTCGGCGCGGGAAAAACTCCGGTGATGACTTCGATCAGAAAGGGGCCGTCATATTGACAAGCTTCACTCAGTACACCATCAAGCTCGTCGATGCGCTCAACCGCGCGCGCGGCCACACCGATCGACGATGCAAAAGCCGACCAGCTATGACAGGGCAATTTGGTGAACTGCTCTGAAATCGAACCACTCCTGATAGCGTCGATATGGATTGCGCCATGTGCGGCGTTGTTCAGAACCACATAGATCACCTTGACTCGGTATCGAGCCGCGGTCTGAATCTCCATGCCGTGCATCATCATGCACCCGTCGCCGGTCACCACGACACACGGGCGTTCTGGGGCCGCAAGCTTGACGCCGATTCCGGCTGCGATGGCCCAGCCCATCGGGGCGAGCGAGCTCGACGAAAAGTAGTTGCCCTTACCTGACGACAGCCAGTAATGGGCCATGAAGATGCGGTGGGCTCCGGAATCCACCACGACGTTGCTGTCCTTCGGCAGAATCCGGCACAAGTGCTTAACTACGTCTCCAGGATATAGCGCTTCGTCACCGCTGGAAACTCGGTCTCCTAACTGCTCGAACCGGTGGTCGTACAGGGGGGTCTCGTTGATCTCGGCAATCCACCCCTTTCTTCTTTGCAGTGCTTGCGGCAGCCCGGGAGGGTTGTCCGCGGCTTTCTGAGCCAGCAACCGGAAGCTCGCGGAAATTCCGGAGAAGATTCCTTGACGCGAAATGTGCCCCATCGCCGGTGAATCGAAGCTGTCGTCAAAGATGAATAGCTCCTTCCCCCCTGTCAGCCTCCTGCTCCAGTTCATGCTGTCTCGCTGGTTCAGGTCGCTACCAAACACGACTAGTACATCAAGTTCGTCGGAGTTGATCACCCGTGCAGCGCGCGAATGACTTGAAAATCCGTACACACCCAGTGCAAGGGCATGTTGCTCAGGAAATGCACCTTTTCCCGATAGTGTCGTTGCGACTGGAATGTGAAAGCCTTCGGCAACCTCGAGAAGAAGCTTTGCAGTTTCCGCATCATTGCCGCGACTTCCGACCAGAAACGCGACTCTCTTCGACTGAAACAGATACTGATCGCACAGGGCATCGAGAGCGGCGCGGTTCGCGGGCACTTCGCATGCGTTAAATTCGCGGTGAGCGTAGGGTTGCCGTGCCACGTCCTGACCGGGCAGGACATCCTGCTTTTGAACGTCTACGGGGATACTGATGAATGACTGCGCTCGACGCATCCAGTTCAACCCTTCGATCGCACGACGCATCTCGGCCTGAGTATTTTCCTTGTTCTTTAGCTCGACGATATCCGTCACCAGACTTCTGACCACGCCGCTTTCAAAAATGCCTCCGGGCGTGGCATCCTGGAACGCCCCTTTGCCTTCCGCGTGCGACGAGATCCCGCCGGCAATATAGAGCATCGGAATCCGGTCTGCGTGAGCGGCTGCCATGCCGGGAACGAAATTCATCGTGCCTGGGCCGGAAATCCCTGCGCAAACGCCGAATTTCCGGCTGGCGCGGGCATAGCCATCGGCCATGAAAGCACTGCCAGTCTCATGAGCGCCTACGATTCCGCGAATCAAAGGGGAGTTGTCGATTGCGTCCAGCAGCGGATAGATCAGTTTTCCCGGGACCAGGAACACGTGGTCTATTCCGGCGGACTCCAACGAGTTCACAACCATTGTCGAGACATTGAGCGGAGCGTTTGATCCCATAGTTTTGATTACGATCTCACGAGTTACCGTTAATCGAATCTCACCGCTGCGCATCTGCCCGTCAAGCGCTGCCTGTCGGAGCGGCGCGAGACGAGATCGGCGATGGCCAGTGCGCGGAGACGGCGAGACGACATTCAAGGCGCTGCACGTCGAGTGCAGTCGCGCATCGCGCTATTTCCTCGAACCCGCTTGACCGGCGGGCCCGGGTGTCTCCGTCCACAATCACACGCCCTGGCTGCACTGTTGATCATCCACGCTGCCTGCGTGCCTGAGGCAGTCGCCGCGCCGCATTGATAGCCATCCGGCGCACGTGTATCGCGGATCTTCGCCCGCTCGACTCCCGCGGGGCTGGCACGCGCCGACGGTATGAATCGACGTCATCCAGCACCCGGAACCGGTCGGAATCGCTCAGAATTTCTGCCAGTCCGTCTCAGTCGCGGCGGCGACGACTACCGGACGTTCTGAAGAGGGGACTGGTCTCCTCGCAAGCTTTGCCGGTGTTACAGCAGAGGACGGGGCGCGGTTCAGGACCGTCCGTTGCGGTACTGCCGCTTGCGTCGTCGCTCGCGATGAAGCAGCCTTCTCGCCATCGACCTTGAAAAAAGCGACCGTCTTGCGCAGGCTTTCCGCTTGCCGGGCCATTGTCTGGGCTGCCGCCGACGCCTCTTCGACAAGCGCAGCGTTTTGCTGTGTGACCTGGTCCATCTGGTTGACTGCCTGATTGACCTGTTCGATACCGGTGCTTTGCTCGCTCGATGCCGACGAGATTTCGCCCACGATGTCGGTCACGCGCTTCACTGACTGCACGATTTCCTTGATCGCACCGCCCGCTTCTTCGACGAGCATCGAGCCTGCCTCCACCCGGCTGACAGAGTCCGAGATCAACTCCTTGATTTCCTTCGCGGCAGTCGCACTGCGCTGCGCGAGCGTGCGGACTTCGCCCGCAACGACAGCGAAGCCCCGCCCCTGTTCTCCCGCGCGGGCCGCTTCGACCGCTGCGTTCAGCGCGAGGATGTTGGTCTGGAAGGCGATGCCTTCGATGACGCCGATAATCTCGGACATCGTGGCCGAGCTGGTGGAGATGTCACGCATTGTGTCGACCACGCGCCCGACGATCTCGCCGCCATGTTGCGCGACGCTCGAGGCGGTACCCGCGAGCGTGGCAGCCTGGGTTGCATTGTCCGTGTTGTGGCGGACCGCCGCAGTCAGTTCCTCCATGCTGGAAGCCGTTTCTTCGAGCGACGCCGCCTGTTGCTCCGTGCGACTCGACAGATCCAGGTTGCCTTGTGCGATCTGTGCACTCGCAGTCGCGACACCTTCGGCGTTCTCGCGCACCTCTGATACGACCCGCACCAGGGCGTCGCACATGGCTTTGAGCGACGCCATCAGGCTGTTCGTGTCGCCGGGCCGCAGGGCGATACTGATGTTCAGGTCGCCGGCCGCCACGCTTCTGGCCACAGCGGCAGCCGTCGCCGGCTCCGTACCCAGTTGCCGCGTTACGCTACGCATCATCCATATGCCGATTCCCACGCCGATCGACACGGACATCGCCACGAAGACCAGCATCAAAGTTCGACCTTCCTCGTACACGGCATCGTTGGCTTCAGCTGTCCGTTGCGCGTCGGCTTGTTTCAGGGCAACCAGATTGCCCATCAGCACGAGGGTCTTGAAGCCTTTGTCGTGGTACTCGCCCAGCATGTATTCGGTCAGGCTGTCCCGGTCCCCTAACGCCGCCGCGTTGATCTTGCCTTTCATTTCATTGAAGGCCTGGATGTAGTCCTGCCAACCTTGATCGAGGTCGGCGAACGTAGCCTTGCCTTTGTCGGTATAGATGAGCGGCTCCGCCTGATTGAGGTGCTCACGTGACGAGGCAAAGGCCTTGTCAGCTTGATCGAGCGAGCCAGCCCGCTGTGCGGCCGTCGTGGCCAGAACCGCGTTGCGCAGATAGGTGCCGACTCGCAGTACGTCGGCGTTAGCCTGCTGTATCAGGTTGAGCCCGACAAGGTCCTGCCGATACGTCTTGTCTGCGTTCGCACTGATCTCCGCCATGTTGTGCAGGCCGATCCCGCTGACAACAGCGCTGATGATCGAAACCAGGATGAAAGCGCTGATCAGCTTGGCGCCGAGTTTCATATTGCCGAAATTCATAGTTCGCTTTGTTGAGAATGTAAGAACCCGAACGGATAAGCAGGTACATCACCGCTTTGGCGCCCGCTATAACACAAGGCCATACCGACGCGAAACGCAGTACCGGACATGACTGGTTATCGGCAATACGCTCTCATTCTTCAGGTGAATAGCGGGATTATCGCGAAGATTTTTTTACGTCCCTATAAGAGAAACAGGAGTGCTCTATTTTGAGCCGATGAAAGTGCCAATCGGTGCACGCACTCGTGCCGGCCGCACTCGCTTGGTGCAAAGCTTTTGGTCGCCCGAACATGCACGCTCTATGTCTTTAGCTAAATATAATATTTATCGTTTGCATAGCCCGGTGATAGCCTGAATTCGTCCCACAGGCGTGCACCGCGTCACGTCTGCTTGCGCGGGTCTGGACCGAAGAGCGCCTTAGCGACGAACAACCGCGCTGAGATTCATTCTATTTCGATATGTTTATATCGATTCAATATTTAAGTTTTGCATCTTCCGGAGCAGCCGCACAGGCATGCAACACGCGACGAAATTTTATCCAGGAGGCCCTATGAGCAATTGGATCGGCAGCTTTTCCGGCATTTGACTGCGGGTGTGTATGTGATCGGCGTCGCGGACGGCGAGCGCCGCAATGCGTTCACCGCAAGCTGGCGTACCGGCGTGACCGGCGCGCCGCTGCTGCTCGATGCGCTCGCGCATTTCGACTGCCGGGTGACCGGCGACATCGAGGCGGGAGATCATCGGCTGATAGTTGGGCGCGTCGTCGATGGCGCGCTAGCCGGCGCGGACGGCGACCCGTTGATCTACGCGCAGACTGGCAATCTCGACATGAGCGAGGATCTTTATCCGGAGACGTTTTCGTAGTTGGCTGGCGTGATGGCTGCTCAATGCCAGTGCCCGCCATGTCCTCCGTGCCAGCGGCCGTAATAGCCGCCACGGCCATAGCCACCGCCCCAGTAGCCTCCGATCACCACTGACGGTCCCCACCATCCGTAGTAGCCCGGCCATGAATAGCCATAGGGATAGCCGTAATAGCCGGGATAACCGTAATAGCCCGGATAACCGTAATACCCGGGATAGCCGTAATAAGCAGGCGCAGGTACCGCGACGTACGTGCAATTCTGTCCCGACAACGGCAAGTCGTTTGGCGCCGGATTCGCGGCCGCCGTACCGCTCGCCGGCACAGGCGCGTTGCCAGACGATGCTTGCGCGGGGCCAGTGGCAGTGGCGCTGGTGCAGGCGTAATAGCCACCGGCTCCCGGATAGTACGAATAAGGACCGTAATAGACGCAGCCAGACAACACACATACGCCCGCCACGCCAGTGCATAGACCAACGATTCCACAACGCATGATCGCTCCCCCTATCCGGGCGCAGCGCAGCCGTCTCGACACGGCGTGTTTTTATTCTAGTCTTCGAATCCGGTCTCGGGTACGGGTCTTGCGAACGGCAGGTATTCCGTGGAAATCAGGAGTTTCGACATGAACCCGCTCGATCCTCTCGACCCGAACGCCTCCGCGACTCCCGTACAGCCCAGCGCCGGCGCACGTATCGCCGGCGCCGGCGTCGGCGACGGTCCCGGACCCGAGGTCATGGCCGCCGCGACGCTCGACGGCAACAAGGTGATCTCTTCCGATGGCCAGGACCTCGGCAAAATCTCCGACATCATGCTCGACGTGCGCAGCGGCCGCATCGCGTATGCGGTGCTGACGGAGGGCGCTTTTCTCGGCATCGGCGGGACCTTGCACGCGATCCCGTGGCGTTCGCTGACGCTCGACACGGACCGCAAGTGCTTCCAGCTGGACGCCACGGCCGAGCAGGTGAAAAGGTCGCCGGGCTTCGACAAGGACCATTGGCCGGCGATGGCCGATCGCGCATGGGGGACGTCGGTCCATCAGTTCTATCATCGCGAACCGTACTGGGAAGCGACGCGCAGTGTCGTCGAAAGCGATCCCGCGACACGTGTCGATCCGACGAGCGGAATCTGAAGACACGCATCGCGACGCTCGAGCACCGCTACCTCGCACGCGTTGCCTGTTGCGGCGAGCACGCGAGGCGCGGTGCGCTGTTACACCCCGATGGTCCGCGTCGTCTTCAGCGCGATCCACGTCATGCCTTCGCGCAAGCCTTCGAGTACCGCTTCTCTTTCCACGGCGAACACCTGCGACTGATGAAAGGTGCGTTCGAAGTCACCCTCGGGCGACACATGTTTGACATGGATCGTCGACAGAAACCCGCCTTCCTGCGCCTCCCGCGTCTCGACGCTCACGGACCAGGTTCCTTCCTGCGCGTTTGCTGATATGGCCATTGGATGCTCCTCGGGGTTGTCGCGAGCGACTGCCATCGTCAGCGTAATGGCCCGCAACGCCTCTCTCGTTGATCCACGTCAACCGTCAACACGAACCATGAGTCACGCTCGACGTCGTTCGCTTTCCCCGATACTTTCAGCTCCGTTTCAGACGCCCGCCATCGCGTGAAAACCCTGCCGGGAAAACGCGCAATGCCTCTTGCACGCGGCGTGCTTGGCGCGCCGCGCGCACCGATTTCGCGCCCCTCGCCGCGACGTTTCGCGGTAAGCTTTGCGACGGTATCCGCGTCACGAGTTCGTGCCGGTGCGGCAACGCTGCCCTCATGATCGACGAACGTCGGGGTTCATCATGTGGTACGCCTTCATCGATGCACAGCAACGCCTCGCGCGCGCGATGGTCGGGGGAGTTCTGTCCGAACCGGAGTCGGGGCCGCGCCCGCAAGCGGGCTGGCTCGGCCCGGAACAGGCGGCCGACGCGTTCAGCTACTGGCTGCTGAGATCCGCCTGCGCTTTCGAACGAACGCCGACATTCGCGATCCACTCCGTTGCCGCCAACGGTAGCCGCGTTACCGTCGACGAAAGCGTCGTCGCCTCCTTGCCGCTCGGCGCGCTGCTCAGGTTCAAGCGCAACCCCTCTACACCCCCTACCGACGCAAAACTGCCGGTGCTGTTGTGCGCGCCCCTCGCCGGACATCATTCAGTCATGCTGCGCGAGACCGTCGAAACGCTGCTCGAGGAACGTGACGTGTTCGTGACCGATTGGGCCGACGCGCGCGACGTGCCGCGCGAAGCGGGCCCGCTATCGCTCGACGACTACGTGCACGCGCTCGAAAGCTTCGTCGGCGCCGCCCGCGCGTTCGGTTCGCCGGTTCATGTGATCGCGATCTGTCAGGCGAGCGTGCCTGCGCTCGGCGCCGCGGCGCTGCTCGCCATGGACGAGGCGGCGCCGATCGCGAGCCTCTCGCTACTCGGCGGCCCGATCGATACCCGTTTGAACCCGACCATCACCGACCGCTTCGCCAGTTCCCATTCGCTCGAGTGGTTTCACGACCATGCGATCGATATCGTTCCACCGCCCTATTGCGGCGCGGGGCGTCTCGTGTATCCGGGCTTCATCCAGCAGACCGCGATTTTTGCCGCGCATCCGGAGCGGCAGTTGCGACTCGAAGCGGATTACTGGTCCCGATGGCTCGCCGGCGACATGCCCGGTGCGCAGCGGGCGCTGCGCTCGGCAAACGAATATGCCGCGGTGCTCGACATGGCGGAGTGCTACTTCTTCGACATGCTTCGTGTGGTGTTTCACGAACATCTGTTGCCGCGCGATCTGTGGTCGGTCGCCGGGCGCCGGGTACGAATCGCCGCGCTGCGCGATACCCCGCTGTGCACGATCGAGGGTGACAGCGACGAGATCACGGGCGCGGGGCAAACGCATTGCGCGCATGCGCTGTGCGATGCATCGCCGATGCGAGCCGCGCGGCAGCTCACCATCGAGCAGTGCAATCACTACGACCTCTTCATCGGGCCGCGTTGGCGCGATGCGGTTCATCCGGGGCTCTGCGAATTCTGGCGCGATGTCGAGCACGCCGCGTTGAAGGTTTGCCGGCCGCGCCGCGCGGCCAGGGGTTCGGCAAACCGCGAATCGGCGTGAGGTGACCGGGAAAACGTCGGCAGTCCGCATCTGACGAACGCCGAGCGTCACGTCACGACGCAAGTTCGTCAGTTCCCACGCTCGGTGCCGATCGCTGTTTCGAGGGTCATTTCCGCCACATCGAACGCGCGACGGATCGCCGCTTTGGCGTCGTCGTCAGTGCAGTGCGCGACGGGCTTGAACTCGTGCGCGGGCGTGACCAGATCCAGCCTCACGTCATACAGCGGATGCGCCGATCCCGGACGCAACGCCTCGATGGCGAGATGGCAGTGCGACACGAGCGCGCCAAACCGCGCGAGACGCACCAGTTGCGCACCTGCTTCCGCTTCGAGCGGAGCGGCACCCGCAAAGCCAAGGTAGACGATCTGCATGTCGATGCCCATCTTCGCCTCCCCTTGCGAGTATCGATCGAACCTGTTCCGCGCAGACTCAGGGTCCAGGCGCCTGCTATGGGGCTTATCCTGTTCTTGCCAGAAAGACGGTCACTGACGTGGGTCAAGCGCGGTGAAGGCGAGCACCCTCACTGCATATGCATACCCCCGTTAATCGCAATGTCCGCACCGGTGATAAAAGCCGCCTCCTCTGAGCATAGAAACGCGATCAACGCCGCCACCTCGTCCGGACGTCCCAGCCGGCCGAGCGGAATCTGCGGCAGGATCTTCGTGTCGAGGATCTCGCGCGGCACCGCTTCGACCATCGCGGTCGCGAGATAACCGGGCGACACCGTGTTCACCGTGACGCCGTGCTTCGCGGTTTCGAGCGCAAGTGCCTTCGTGAAGCCGTGCACGCCCGCTTTGGCAGCTGAATAATTGGTTTGCCCGTAGGCGCCGCGCGAACCGTTGACCGACCCCACGTTGACGATGCGGCCGTGGCGCCGCTCGAGCATGCCGGGCAACAGCGGCTTGCTCATGTTGAACAGGCCATCGAGATCGGTGCGCAGCACGGCGTCCCAGTGCTCCTTGCTCATCTTCGCGAAGCTCGTGTCGTGCGTGATGCCCGCGTTGTTGATCAGCACGTCTACCGCGCCCAGTTCGGTCAGCACGCGTTGCGCGCAGCGCGCGCATGAATCGAAGTCGGCGATGTCGGCTTCGTACGCGTGAAAGTCGCGCCCCGTGTCGCGCTCGTGCTGCAGCCATGTCGACACGTGATCGTTGTGCGTCGAGTGCGTCACCGCGACCGTCATGCCCGCGTCATGAAGCGCCCGGCTGACCGCCGTGCCCAAACCGCCCATCCCGCCTGTGACCAATGCCACGCGATCCGTTCCCATCTGAACTCCTCCTTGCCGTGTCTGCCATTGACGGTGCGCGCGCCGGCCTTGCCGGCTCGCGCGGCTAAACGACGCCCGCGAACGGCAGCGCGTTCTGCGAGCTCCACCACCATGCGCTCAGGCCGCCCGCGAGCGGCGCGACGCCTGGCGCGATGCCGTACCCCGCCTGCCACCACGCATACCAGGCGGCGCAAGCGCGGTTGGCCTCGCCGAACCAGTCCGCCTCGCGCTGCGCGACGAAAGCGATCGACTTGCTCCAGTCGGCGAAGCACCGCTCGGCGTACCCGTGGGCCGCGCCCTGTGCGGTCTGATACGCCGCCGCGTAGTCGAGCCAGCCTTCGGGCGGTCCGGATGCCGTCGAGGTCCATGGTGAAGCGGGGCGCCCGGGCGGCGCATCGGATTCGGAAACCATGATCGCTGCCCTCCAGAGCACAGCATAGGATTGCCAGGCGCGCTTGCAAACCGTCGAGCGTGCCCGTCACTGTACTGAGCGCGCGGCGGCCCGCGCTTGATCTGCATCAACAGCCGCGGCCGCCGGGCTCATAGACTCCATTTGACGACGGGCTCGAGTCTGCTTGCGCCCGTTTCCCCACGTTTCTGTCACGGAGCTTTGGCGATGAGCTACAAAAGCATTCTCGTTCACCTCGATACGAGCGTTCGTGCACATCCGCGCCTCGAAATCGCATTGCAGCTCGCACACCGCTTTCATGCGACGCTGACCGGCCTGTTTTCGACGTACGTGCCACCGCGGCACGCGTTCTTCGTGATGGCCGGCACCGCCGACTACTACGCGGAGCACGAGCGTCTGCGGCACGAGCGCGCCAGCGCGCTCGAGCGGCTGTTTCGTGCCGAACTCGCGCGCGCGAACGTCGACGGTCATTGGATCGCCGCGAACGGCTACGCGAACGACGTCGTGCCGCCCTATGCGCGTCTCGCCGATCTGATCGTGCTCGGGCAGACCGATCCGACCGATCCCGAGGCGTTCGTCGCCGAACAGTTCGTCGAGCACGTCGTGCTGTCGGCCGGGCGGCCGGTGCTGCTGGTGCCGTCGGGCGGCACCTTCGCGGCACCCGGCCGCCACGTGCTGATCGCGTGGGACGGCAGCCGCGAAGCCACCCGCGCGATCCACGACGCGCTGCCGTTCCTCGCGCACGCGTCCACAGTGACGCTGCTGACGGTTCATTCGTCGGGCGATCGTCCGCCGCGCGACACGGTTCCGGGCGACGACATCGCACTCACCGTCGCGCGTCACGGCGTCAAGATCGACGTGCGCGAACTGAGCGTCGCGGACGGCACGCCGGTCGGCGACGCGCTGCTGTCGCAGGCGGCCGACCTCGGCTGCGACATGATCGTGATGGGCGCTTACGCGCATTCGCGTCTGCACGAAGTCGTACTGGGCGGCGCGACGCGCACGATGCTCGAGTCGATGACCGTGCCGGTGCTGTTGTCGCACTGAAGTGCGCGCTTAAGGAGTCCGCCATGTTTCACCGCCTACTCGTCGCGCTCGATGGCAGCGACACCGCCTCCCGTGCGTTCGACGCCGCGCTGACCCTTGCCGCCGAATCAGGCGCCGAGCTGCAGCCGCTGTACGTGATCGACGTGCCCGTCATCGCCTACGACGCGCCCGGCTTCGACCCTTGCGTGATCCAGGACGCCTTCATCGAGGAAGGCAAGCGGATCGCGGCCGATGCCCAGAGCCGGATGACCGCGCGCGGGATCAAGGGCACGGCCCGCACCGTCGAAGCCGCGATCACCGGCGAAGACGTCGCGCATCGCATCGTCGAGGCGGCGCTCGAATGGCACGCCGACGCGATCGTGATGGGCACGCACGGCCGCCGTGGTGTTCAACGACTGATGCTCGGCAGCGTCGCCGAGTGCGTGCTGCGCAGCGCCAGCTGCCCGGTGCTGATGGTTCCCGCGCACGCGAACGGCGCGACGCGCGATCAGTCAATCCCGGCCTGCGCCGAACACGAACTCACCTGAGCCGCGAAAACCAGGCTGCTGCGCGGCCGCTCCCACGCGATCGCGCCACGGCTGCGCGACGCGGCGCTTCAGGGCCGCGCGTGCCCGTGTTCGTCATGCCGCACGATCAGCACCGGCTTGTCGGTCGCACGCACGAGCGACTCGGCGACGCTGCCGAGCAGAAAGCGCTGCACGCCGTGGCGGCCGTGCGTTCCCATCACGATCAGATCGGCTTCGATTTCGTCGGCGACGCGCGCGAGCACCGCGGACACGCTTTCGGCGTACGCGTCGATCACCCGCACGCCGCCGGGCACCTGCGCCTCGCGCATCAGCTCGCGCGGCGCATCGAGCGCGCGGCTGGCGAATTCTTGCGCCGCGGCCGCCGGTTCCGGCTCGAAAGCCACATCGGCATTGTCCGACCACTTGCCGTGCCCTACCACGCAGCAGGCTTCGAGTGTGGCGCCCGTCAGCTTCGCGAGCTTCAGCGCCTCGGCAAAGGCGCGCTGCGCGCTGGGACTGTCGTCGAGTGCAACCAGAATTCGTGCATACATGTTGGACTCCCTGTGAAAGCGCTGGCATGAACCGAAGCGGTGCCGTCGCGTGTCCGCGCCGACAGTGTGAAGCGCGGGCCGCCGCGCGGCTTGACGCAGGTCAATGGGTCTTTATCGGCTTGTTCAGTGATTACTTGATCAACTGCATGCCTGCGACCTTCGAAGCCGTCACGTCGAAAGTAGCCATGTACTCGCACTCGGCTACATACCCCATCACCAGCCATGCACTAGGAATATTCCTACAACACTACCCGAACTCCTAGCGCCGCTTAAATCCCCGCCGATATATTTCTGAGATGAGGTCGCCAATACTGGTCAGTATGGACACCGCTCCGCCAGCCACCTTATCGAGAGTCTTCCTCGTCGACGATGCGACCGAGGTCCGACGCCGGCTTGCTTGCCTGATCGCGCTGATTCCCGGCATCGAAATCGTCGGCGAGTCCGCCGGCGTCGAGCACACGTTCGACGACATCGTCGCGAGTCGCGCCGATGTCGCGGTGCTGGACCCGTGCTTCTCGGGCAAGACCAATCTGCTGCTGCTCGCGGCGCTGTCGCGGGTGCGGCCGTCCATCGTCAGCATCGTGTTGACCAATCATTGCACGACGGCGTTTCGCCGAGCGTGCGAAGCGGCGGGCGCCGACTTCTGCTTCGACAAGACCTCGGAGTTCGAACTCGCCTGCCGTGCCATCGAAGCGATTGCCTATGCGCGTCGTGCGCATCCGGTCTGACCGCCAGGAGCCGAGCATGCAAGTTGCCACAGTCTGTGAACCCCGCCACGACGCGCCCCGCACTTCGCACGTCGTACCGATCCACGTCGTGCCACGCACCGCGGCCACACGCTACGCCGTGCCGCGCTGCTCCACCTGCGCGATGCGCGCGATCTGCATGCCGCCCGAGCTGACATCCGACGAACTGAGCCGACTCGACACGTTGATCTGCTCGACGCGCTCGATCAAACGCGGTGATACGCTGTATCGCGCGGGCGATGCGTTTCAAAGCATCTACGCGATCCGCGCCGGATCGTTCAAGACCGTGGTCATGCATCGCGACGGCCGCGAGCACGTGACCGGCTTCCAGATCGCCGGCGACTCGCTCGGCCTCGACGGCATCGGCGAGGGCAAGCAGAATTGCGATGCGCTCGCGCTCGAAGACAGCGTCGTGTGCATCATTCCGTTCGCGCAGCTCGAGGCGATCTGTCGCGAGATGAAGCCGATGCAGCATCACATCTACCAGATGATGAGCAGCGAGATCGTGCGCGAATCGAGCCAGATGATGCTGCTCGGCACGATGACCGCCGAACAGCGCGTCGCGACGTTTCTGCTGAATCTGTCGAAGCGCTTGAAGGCGCGCGGCTTCTCCGCGGCGGAGTTTCATTTGCGCATGACCCGCGAGGAAATCGGCTGCTTTCTGGGCATGAAGCTCGAAACGGTGAGCCGGATGTTCTCGAAGTTCCAGCGCGAGCGCCTCGTCAAGGCGAACGGCAAAACGATCCGCATCGAAGACGCGGAAGGACTGGCTCGGGTTTGAACGCCGACGCGTCGCTCGCCTCACGTTCGTTCGCGGGACATGCGGGGTGGAACAAGCGCTCCCGAACTGATATAACTCGGTGCGTTGCGGTGCGCGACCTTGCGTGACCACCCGGAGGAGCGATGGATCTGTCGAGCGGCGAGTCTTCCTGCTTCACCGGTGCGGCGTCCGTGTCGGATGTGCCCGTCGAGGATCGCTATTTCATGTTGATCGATGCGGTTCAGGACTATGCGATCTTCATGCTCGACGTGTCCGGCCGCGTGACCAGCTGGAATCCCGGCGCACAGCGCATCAAGGGCTACACGCCCGAAGAAATCATCGGCCAGCATTTCTCCAAGTTCTATACCCCGGAAGACATCGCGGCCGGCAAGCCCGCCCGCGAACTGGAAATCGCCGCAGCCGTAGGCCGCACCGAGGACGAGGGTTGGCGCGTACGTCGCGACGGCTCGCGTTTCTGGGCCAACGTGGTCGTTTCCGCCGTGCACGACGCGTCGGGCGCGCTGCTCGGCTTCGCCAAGATCACGCGCGACCTGACCGAGCGTATGCGCCTCGCGGAACTCGAACGCGCGGATCAGGTATCCACGCACGTGCAGATCGCCCGCGAAAACGAGCAGAAACGTATGGCGCGCGAACTGCACGACGATCTCGGCCAACGGCTGACCGCGCTGAAAATGAGCGTCGCGCTGCTCGAAGCGAAGCTGAAAAGCCAGGCCGACACCGAGCCGCTGGCCGCGCAGACGCATGAACTGCAAAAGCAGATCGACTGGATGGCCGCTTCGCTGCGGCGTATCGCCGCCGATCTGCGGCCCCCGCTGCTCGACGACCTCGGGCTCGCCGCCGCGCTCGACTGGCTGGCCGAAGACTTCACGAAACGCTACGACGTGCGCTCGAGCGTGCATCTCGAACCGGCCGAGCCGGTGTGCGGCGAATTCGCGGCGACGGCGCTGTTTCGCATCGTTCAGGAGGCGTTGACGAACGTCGCGCGGCACGCCAAGGCCAGCCGCGTACGCATCGACATGACCTGCGCGGGCCCCATCGTATCGCTCGATATCGAGGATGACGGCGTGGGTGTCGCGCTGGATCGGTCGCAGGGAACAGATTCATTCGGTTTGCTCGGCATTCGCGAACGCGTGCGGCAGTTGCGCGGCAACGTGTCGTTCACCAGCTCGCCGGGCCATGGCTTCGGGATCTCGATCCAGATACCGGCCGACGCGCTCGCGTAATGTTCACGCGCTGCCGCGCCCCGCTGTCGCGGGTTACTCTGCGGGCGCATCCTCGGTGCTTGGCTCGCGCATGAGCAGCACCGGACAGGTCGAGAAACGCAGCACCCGCTCCGCCACGCTGCCGATCACGAGGCGCCGCACGCCGCGTCGCCCATGCGTGCCTAGCACAAGCAGATCGGCGTGGATCTGCTCGCCGTGGCGCAGCACGATCGCGGCGACGTCGTCGGACAGGCTCTCCGACTCGATCATTTCAGGGCGGCAAGGCACATCGGCGGCGGCGCAGGCCTGTTCGGCCTCCTGCAGCACCAATTGGCCGTCCTGGCGCAAGGCTTCGACGAGCGTGAGCGGGTCGTAATAGCCGGCATAGGAAAAGAGCGGCGTCTTGTCGACCACATAAACCGGATGCACGACGCCCTTCGTCAACGCGGCGAGATTCACCGCTTCTTTCAGCGCGCGTTTCGAGAAAGTACTGCCGTCTAGCGCGACGAGGATATGTTGGTACATGCCAATTCTCCACTGAGGTTGGATTTGTCAACGCGCGTGGCGCGCTCCTGCTACAGATAAAAGGGCCCGCCCGGACTGCCCGGATACGGCTCCCGCCACTCGCCGTGCGGCACGTCGTCCGCCCGCAGTGACGACGCGCCGCGCGGACACACGAGCACGGGACACGCCGCGTCGCGCAGCGTGCGCGACGTCACGTGCCCCGGCAACGGGTGCGGCGCGCCGCGCATGCCGTGCGAACCCATCACGATCAGGTCCGCGTGCCAGCGTTGCGCTTCGTCCAGAATCGCGCTCGACGCATCGCCGGAATCATCGTCGAACTCGAGCAACGCGGTTTCGGCCGCGCGCCGGCTTTGTTCGAGCATCGCCGCGCCGCGCCGCAAGACATCGATTCGATGCTGCGACACGACTTCGAACGGCAGCCATTCGCACCACGCGAAGCGGTCGTCGGCCGCGTAGACGACCTTGATGCGCGCGTCGGGCGGCGCTACCGCGAGCGCGGTGCGCAGCGCGTCGAGCGCGGTGTCGCTGCCATCGATCGCGACCAGCACGCGGCTCAGCGCCGAGGCATCGCTCGCGTCGGTCGACCTCGCCGGCATGTACAGCACCGGACGCCCGATCGACGCGACCAGTTCCTCGGGATCGATACGGCTGTCCCGGCGATGTTCACGCGGATGCGCGGCCACCGCGACCAGATCCGCGTCCTATTGCGTCGCCGTGTGGGCGAGCGCTTCGGCCGCGCCCTGATGCAGCGCGGTGAGATCGACGATCTCGGCGTCGGTCGCCGCGACGACGCCGTGCAACGCGATCACCGCGTCGCGCAGCGCGGCCTGCGCGCCGTGCAGCATCGCGCGATGCGCCTCGCACCAGTCCGGATAGCTGAGCATCAGCGTCGGATAAAGCGCGGCTGGATTGCAAACGATATCGACGAGACGAAAGCGCGCATCCGCCGCGACCAACTGCCGGGCGACGCGCGTGCCGAGCGGCAGTCCACTGCCGCCCGCGGACGCGATCATCACGCGGTGGAAGGTGTTGCGCCCGGCAGCAGTGTTCATCGGCTCTCCTCGGATCGTCGCACCGCGAGGCGGCGCGTCAAGCGCGTCGCTTCACACCTCGGCCCGTGACGGGGACGCCAACGGTTCGCGCTTACATGATGAACGCCGACGCGGCGCGCGGCTTGATCTGTATCAAGCGCCAACGGCTCGCTAGCGGATCACGGGCGGACCGCGAGCACGGCCGCGCCGGTCAGGTTGCCGTTGCGCAGATCGTCGAGCGCGCGGTTCGCGTCGCGCAACGCGTAAGTCGTCGTCTCGATCGCGAGCTGCATCTCGGCGGCGCTGCGCATGAATTGAAGCCCATCGTCGCGGGTCAGATTCGCGACCGACACCACCCGCCGCTCGCCCCACAGAAACGCGTACGGGAACGACGGAATGTCGCTCATATGAATGCCGCCGCACACCACCACGCCGCCTTTCGCGACCGCCTGCAACGCCAGCGGCACCAGTGCGCCGACCGGCGCGAACAGCAGCGCGGCGTCGAGTTCGCCGGGCGGTGCCTCGTCGCTGCCGCCGGCCCATGCCGCGCCGAGGCGCAGCGCGAGTTGCTGGGCCGCGTGGTCGCCGGGACGCGTGAACGCATAGACGGTGCGCTGCTGGTGACGCGCCACCTGCGCGACGAGATGCGCGGCCGCGCCGAAACCGTAGATGCCGATCCGTTCGGCGTCGCCCGCCATGCTCAACGTGCGATAGCCGATCAGACCCGCGCACAGTAGCGGCGCGGCCTCGATATCGCTGTAGTGCGGCGGCAGATGGAAGCAGTAGCGGCTGTCGGCGACCGTGCGCTCGGCGTAGCCGCCGTCGATCGTGTAGCCGGTGAAGCCAGCGTCGTCGCAGAGATTTTCGCGGGCGGACAGACAGTAGCGGCAGTGGCCGCAGGTGCGCCCGACCCACGGCACGCCGACCCGCTCGCCCACCGTGAAACCGCTGACGCCCGCGCCCAATTCGGCCACCACGCCGACGATTTCGTGGCCGGGAATCACCGGCCGCTTTGGATGCTCGAGCTCGCGGTCGACCAGATGCAGGTCCGTGCGGCACACGCCGCACGCATGAACGTCGATCAGGATCTCCCCGGCACCGGGCCGCGGATCAGGCACTTCCCGCTCGGTCAGCGTCGCCGAGCTGCCGTCGAACACCATCGCTCGCATCGGGTTCTCCTTCAGATGCTTCGGCGGCGACAAGCTGCCGTCATGGCAGACAGCGAGGCGCGCGCCGTTCTCATCAGCATAGGCGCGCCATTGTGTCGCGCGATCGGCCCGCGCCGTAGACCGTTTGATCGAAGTCAATGAGGGCGGTTTCGCCGCCCGTACACTGATCTTATTCCTGATACGGGAGTACGTGCCGTGATTGCACGAATCCGAAACTGTCTGCTCGTGTGCTCGGCGTCCGCGCTGACGGCCGGCGTTGCCTATGGCGAGCCCGAGCCGAGCGCGGTGGGCCGTTATCGGCGCAGGACGCGCACACGCTCGTGCAATGGGTACTTAGCCAATAAGGACTCGATGCGCACGCAGCGAGCCCGCTGCCGACGCGCGATGGCGCCGGCAATGCGAATCAGTCGTGTACATTGCGGAGACATGTCATGCGTTTGACTGTTCATCTCGACACGTTCGATCGTGTCAACCCGATGGCCTTCGCCATTCTCTGGCTCGACAAGGACACGCGGCAATGGTCGCGCGAAGGTCATTTCGGGCTCGAGTTGCCCGAATGGGGCGCGTTGCAGACGGATTGCGGCAATACGCTCGTGTGCGCGCCGCATAGCTCCGCGCCGGTCTGCGTGCTCGAGGGGCTTGATCTGGATCAGCTCGACGGGCCGTTCGAAGGCGAGGTCGGCCGCGTGCAGTGGTGCGCCGAGCACGGCCGCATCCTCGCGAGCGGCCACTGGCGCGTGCAATGCATCGACGTCGAACGGACGGCACCGGAAAACGGCGTATTCGCAACCGGCGAAGACGCCTGAATCGGCACAGCTCCGGCGTACCGCGTCGCCGATGCCATGACGCGCCGCCGGATATTTCCGTGAGTACGCTCGCAACGATGCGATCGCACTGCGCCCCGCCGAATTCGAACACGTCGCGCTCGGCGAGATCGAGTGCCTGAGCAAGCGACTCGGGAACATGCTGCGCACGCAGACTCGCGCCGCGCACACTACATCGCGATCACCTTGCCCGGGTTCAGGAGATTGTGCGGATCGAGCGCGAGCTTGATCGCCTTCATCGCGGCGAGTTCGGCCGGCGAGCGTGACAGGCCGAGCACGCCCAGCTTCTCCTCGCCGATCCCATGCTCGGCCGATACCGAGCCGCGCATTTCCCCCGTCAGTTCATAGACGACGCGCTTGACGTCGTCGATGGCCTCGTCGGTCCAGCCAGGTTCTTGCACCACCACGTGCAGATTGCCGTCGCCGAGATGCCCATAGACGAGGATCGTCGCTTGCGGCCAGCGCGCGCGCAACCGCTCGTCGCAGCGCTGCGCCGCGTCGCCCGCCTGCGCGACCGCGAAGCTGATGTCGAACGAGATGCGTCCCGGGATCAGGCGCGGATATTCGGCTGGCGCGTCGCGAATCGCCCAGAACGCCGCGGCGTCCGCGTCCGATTGCGCGATTGCGGCGTCGGCGATCACGCCGACGTTCAACATGTCGGCGAGGAATTCCTCGAAAGCCGCCGACTGCCGTTCCGGGTCCGCGCCGCAAGTCTCGATCAATACGTAGTAGGCGTGATCGCTCGCGAGCGGCACGCGCAGTTCGGGCAGGCGTTGCCGCACGAAGTCGCAATAGCTCGGCCACATGACCTCGAACGCGGACACCCCGGCCGGCAGCCGCTCCTGCGTGCGGCCGAGCAGCGTGGTCACCGCCGCGTAGTCCGGCATGCCGCACCATGCGGTCGAGATCGCGCGCGGCTTGGCCCGCAGGCGCAGCACCGCGCGCGTGATGACCGCGAGCGTGCCCTCGCTGCCCGTCAGCAGGTTGCGCAGGTCGTAGCCGGTATTGTTCTTGATCATCTTGCGCTCGCCGCCGATCACGCTGCCGTCGGCGAGCACCGCTTCGACGTCGAGCACCTGGTCGCGCATCATCCCGTAGCGGATCACGCGATTGCCGCCCGCATTGGTCGCGATGTTGCCGCCGATCGTGCAACTGCCACGCGCGCCGAGGTCGAGCGCGAACATGAAGCCGGCGTGATCGGCCGCTTCCTGCACGACCTGCAGCGGTGTGCCCGCGAACACGGTCATCGTCGCGCTGACCGGATCGATGTCGATGACGCCGTTCATCCGCTCGACGCTCAGCGCGACCTCCCCGCCAAGCACGCAGGCGCCGCCCGCGTGCCCGGTCATGCCGCCTTGCGTGACGACCGGCTGCCGGAATTGATGGCAGATCCTGAGCGCGGTGGCGACCTCTTCGGTCGTGCGCGGGCGGATCAGCGCGATCGGATCGGTCGATGGCGTGCCGCTCCAGTCCGCGAACTGCCGCCCGCCAAATTCGGCCGGCAGGCTCACGATGTCAGCGCCGAGCGCCGCGCGCAGCGCGGCGACGGCTTCGTTACCGCGGGTCGCGGAGATCGGTTCGTGCTGCATCGGATATCTCCAGTTCGTCAGACGGGCAGAGCCGCTGCGCGCGCTGCACGTCGCGGCCTGAATAAAGGCGGCGTTCCAATTGCATCTTCCAATGCGTGATCCATTCGGCTTTTCGGCTGTGTCGCTGCAATGCACCCGCTCAGGTCACCACGCCGACCTGCCACGGCACGAACTCGCTTTGCCCATAGCCGTGCAGCTCGCTCTTCGTGCGCGTGCCGGACGCGCAGTCGAGCATCATGCGAAAGATCGCTTCGCCGAGTTCGTCGATGCTCGCGCTGCCGTCGACCACACCGCCGCAATTGATATCGATGTCGTCCTGCTGGCGCTCCCACAACGCGGTGTTGGTCGCCAGCTTCAACGACGGCGACGGCGCGCAGCCATAGGCGGAGCCGCGCCCGGTCGTGAAGCAGATCAGGTTCGCGCCCGAGGCGACCTGTCCCGTCGCCGACACCGGATCGTAGCCGGGCGAATCCATGAATACGAAGCCCTTCGCGGCGATCGGCTGCGCGTATTCGTAGACGTCGACCAGATTCGTCGTGCCGCCCTTCGCGACCGCGCCGAGCGATTTTTCGAGGATCGTCGTCAGGCCGCCCGCCTTGTTGCCCGCCGATGGGTTGTTGTCCATCGCGCCGCCATTGCGCGCGCAATAGTCCTGCCACCATGCGATGCGCGCGAGCAGCTTGTCGCCGACCGCGGCGCTCACCGCACGCCGCGTCAGCAGATGCTCGGCGCCGTAGATTTCCGGCGTCTCCGACAGGATCGCGGTGCCGCCGTGCCGCACGAGCCGATCGACCGCGGCGCCGAGCGCCGGATTCGCGGAGATGCCAGAGTAGCCGTCCGAACCGCCGCACTGCAGACCGACGCATAGATGCGAAGCCGGCACCGGCACGCGCTGCACGCGGTTCGCGTCGGCGAGCATCTCGCGCACCATCGCAATACCGAGTTCGATCGTCTTGCGCGTACCGCCGCTGTCCTGGATCGTGAAGCTGCGCAGCTTCGTCGTGCTGGCGTCGAGACCGCCCGCGGCGAGCACGCCGTCGATCTGATTCGTCTCGCAGCCTAGCCCGACGAACAGCGCCGACGCGAAGTTCGGATGCACCGCGTAACCGGCCAGCGTGCGACGCAGGATCGCAATGCCCTCGCCTTGCATGTCGATGCCGCAGCCGAGCCCGTGCGTCAAGGCGATCACGCCGTCGACGTTCGGATAGTCGGCGAGCGCGTCGGGACGCACGTCGCGCCGGAAATGATCGGCAATCGCGCGCGCGACCGTCGCCGAGCAGTTCACACTGGTCAGAATGCCGATGTAATTGCGCGTCGCGATGCGGCCGTCGTCGCGGCGAATGCCCATGAAATGCGCGGGTTCGTCGACGTAGACGGTCGGCTGCGCATCGACGCCGAACGTGTGCTCGCGCGCGAACTCCGACATGCCGAGATTGTGCGTGTGGACATGCTGGCCGCGCGCGATCGCCTCACGCGCGACGCCGATGATCTGGTTGTAGCGCTTGACCGGCTCGCCTTGCGCGATGTTGCGCGTCGCGATCTTGTGCCCCGGTGGAATCAGTCCGGCGACGACCAGTTGTTCCGCCTCGATGCGCGTGCCCGGCAGCAACTGCCGGGTCGCGATGATGACGTCGTCGCCCGGATGCAGGCGGATGATCGCGGACGCGACGCTAGCTTGAGTCGACATGAGAAGCCTCGAAAACAGGGTTATCCGTATGCGTTGACACAGAATACGTCAGATCGTGGAGCCCGCGCCCTTCGGCAGATCGCGGCCTTCCGATTCCAGCGACAGCGGCTCGATGCGTCCCACGATGAAAAGATAGCTGAACGCGCCGAGAAAGCAGAAGCCGCCCGCGACGACGAGCGGGATCGTGAACGAGCCCTTCGTCATTGCGACCATCACGCCGGTGAACGTCGTGATCACGATCCCCGCCAGATTCGACGCAAAGTTCTGGATGCCGCCGATCGACGCGACATGGCGCGGTGTCGGCGCGACGTCGCAGGGCAGCGACCAGATGCTCGCCGCGGCGAACGCGAGGCTGCCATAGGCGATACCGAAGAACGCGAGCATCAGATACGTGTTCTCCGTGAACGCCGACAGCGTGATCACGGACGACACCAGCATGCCGCCGACCATGCAGGTCTTGCGCGCAGCCGTCAGGCTCCAGCCGCGCCGGAACAGCGCGTCGGACACATAGCCGCCGAGCCAGCCGCCCGGAATCGCGATCAGCGCCGGAATCATGCCGAGCGTGCCGAGCGATTTCAGCGAGAAGCCGCGCGTCTGCACGAGATAGCTCGGAAACCACGTAATGAAGAAGTAGATCACGAAGTTCAGGCAGAAGAAGCCGAGCATCATGCCCCACAGCGTGCGATGGCGAAACAGCGATGCCCAGGTCACGTTGTCCTGGCCGCCTCTCGCTTGAGCCGCCCGCGCAGCGTTGCGTGCGCTCTCCATCGCGTCCTGCACGGGATTCCGATAAATCACGAACCAGCCGACGATCCACACCGCGCCGAGCAAGCCGGTGAGGACAAAAGCCGCCTTCCAGCCGAGCGTGCCGATGATCAGCGCGACCACGGGAATCGACAGCGCGGAGCCGACCCGCGAGCCGCTATCGAAGATGCTGGTCGCGATCGCGCGCTCCTTGGGCTCGAACCATTGGCTGACGAGCTTCGCGCAGGACGGATATGCGCCCGCCTCGCCGACGCCGAGCAACAGGCGGCAGCCGAACATGCCCGCGACGCTGGTCGTGACCGCGGTGGCCGCGGTAAACACCGACCACCACCCGACCGCGAGCGGCAACGCGATGCGCGCGCCGACACGATCGACGAACCAGCCGAACGGCATCTGCATCAACGCGTAGGTCCAGAAGAATCCGCTCAGGATGAAGCCCATCTCGGCGGGGCCGATGCCGAGCGCCTTTTCGATTTGCGGCGCGGCGACCGCGAGATTCGCACGATCGATGTAGTTCACCGCGATCGCGAGAAAGCACAGAAAAATCACTACCCAACGCATCTTCTTCTTCATGAAACCGTCTCCTCCTGGGCTGGCATCTACTCTATTTGGATGAACCATGCGGCCTCGTGGCCGCCGGTGTGCTGCCGGGGTGTGCTACAGATCTACTGCGGATTTGCGGCCCGCGTCGTTAGCCGTCGTGCGCGCACAGTCTTCATCGTCATGGAGAAATTGATCGGGTGTCGGGATGCGGAGCGACCAGCAGGGCTGCACGGCTGGCGTCTCCGCGGCGTCAATCTGGCCTTACCAATTTGCAAAAATAACGGCGAGTGCGATACTGGTCAAGCCAATTCGCACGGAGTTGGGGAAAGCCCGAACGCTGTCGCCGCGCCGCCGAGCGCGCACGATTTGCGCGCCGGGCGCTTCGATCTACAATCGGCGCTCGCCTTATGGGGCTTGCACAAGCTACATCGCCGGGAATCGTTTCGTGACCACCAGACCTGCCGACACTCGCCGCCTCTATCTTCAGATCGCGGAAAAATTGCGCGCGCTGATCGCTCAGCCGGAGTTCGCGCCGAACGGCCGCCTGCCGCCCGAGCGCGCGCTGGCGGAGACGCTCGGCGTGTCGCGGCCGTCGGTGCGCGAGGCGCTGGTCGCGCTGGAACTGGAAGGGCTCGTCGAGATTCGCATGGGCTCGGGCGTCTACCTGTGCGCGACGCCGTCCGCGCAGTGTGATGCGTCGCTGTCGCAGGCCGAACTCGGCGATAGCCTGCTCGACATCCTCGGCGCGCGCTGCCTGATCGAAGGCTCGATCATCGCGAGCGTCGCACCGTTCTGCAAACCGAAAGATCTGAAGATGCTGCGCGCCATCTACAACGAGATGGAGCGCGAAGTAAAGGCCGGCAGAATTCCGGTCGCGGCCGATCGCGCGTTCCATCTCGCGATCGCGCAAATGTCCGGCAATGAGGTGCTGGTGCGCACCGTCAGCTCGCTATTCGATGCGCGGCATAGTCCGCTGTCGGAAAAGCTGCGCGGCCACTTCGAGAACGAGACGACGTGGGGCGCCGTGCCCGACGAACATCTCGTGATTCTCGAAGCGCTGGAGGCGCATGATGCGATTCAGGCGCAAGCGGCGATGCAGCGTCACTTGAAGCTGTCGTTGGAGCGGGTGATTGCGGGGGGGCAGAAGACGCCTTAGGCGGTGGTGTGACTGTGAACCAGCGTCGGCGTTGTTCTGCTCCGCGGCTTCGAAGTGCCCTGTGATGGCGCCTGCGCGGCGCAGCCCACCCCAGCCTGCGCGAACGCTTCGGCGAGAAAGTCCACGCACACCTTCACCTTCGCCGACTGCGCAAGACGTTCGGGAAATACGGCCCACACGCTGGCGGGCTGCGTGAGCTCGGGCAGCACGCGCCGCAGCCTCCCTTCGTCGAGCAAGGGCTGCACGTCCCAGATCGAGCGCAGCACGATGCCGCGCCCTGCCAGCGCCCATTGCACAGCGGCCTCGCCGTGATTCGTCGAGAGCGGACCCGTCACTTTCACCGCGACCGTCTTGCCGCCCGCATCGAGACGCCAGACGCCGAATGGGTGATCGCGCTCCTTGATCGCGAGGCACGCGTGCGCCTCCAGATCCGCGACGGTTCGCGGCTCGCCGTGCTGCGCGAGGTATGCCGGCGAGGCGCAAAGCACGCGATAGTTGGTTGCAAGGCGCCTGGCAATCAGGTGGCCAGCGATCTCGTCGCCGATGCGCACGTCCAGATCGAAGCCTTCGCCCGCCACGTCCACGACGCGATCGAACAGGTCGAGCCGCACACCCAGTTGCGGGTAGCGATCCGACAAGGCTGCCAGCGCCGGTGCGACGAACTTGCGGCCGAAGCCGAAGCTGCTCGACACGCGCAGCGTGCCGCGCGCAACGCGCCGCGTGCTGGAGACGTCTTCGACGAGCTGTTCCATGTCGTCGAGGATTTTCTCGGCCCACGCGAACACGCGCTCGCCCGCGGCCGTCATCGCCACGCGGCGCGTCGAGCGGTGCAGCAAACGCGTGCCGAGGCTCGCTTCGAGTATCCCCACGCGCTTGCTCACATACGCCGCCGAGGCGTCGAGCGCATCGGCAGCCGCGCTAAAGCTGGACTTGCGGGCGACCATGCAGAACACCCGCAGGTCGTTGAGCTCAGGGGAAGCAGGAAGTTTCATCAGAACGAGTGGCGCATGCCGATGCGCACGTCGGCCTGCGTCGTTGTCGAAGAAGGCGTGAAGCTGTAGCCGATCACCGCATCCACACCGTTCGACGCCTGCAGCCAGTCGCCCGAGATGTACACGTCCGTGCGCTTCGAAAGCAGGTAATGCAGACCCGCAGACAGCTGATTCCAGTGGTGGCCGTCGAAGTGCGTGTATTGATAGCCGCCCGCGAAACTTGCCGCCGGCGTGATCTGCCAGTTCGCACCGCCCTCGGCCACCAGCATGTGCTCGCTCTCGCCAAACGCCTTGATCTGCGTGTACGTGAAAGCACCCATCAGCGTGACCTTGTTGATGACATAGCTCGCGCCCACGCCGAAGGCACCTTGCCTGTCGACCGGAAAAGGCGTATCCGCATACAGCGACGCGACGGCGCCCGTGGCAGGATCGACGCTCACGGTCGGCCTGCCGAAGAACGTGCGCACGCCGATCATGTTGTACGGGTCGAACGCATAAATGCCCGACGGGTTGTTCAGCTGCGTATAGGCGGTGCCCATCGAGAACTGGCCGTGCTGATACTGCGCGCCGACGCTCCACGCGCTGCCCTTGTGAAAATCGCCAGGCGCATTGCTGAACGAGTACATGCCGCCGAACTGAAACCCGCCGTACGTGCTCGACATGAACTTTACGGCGTTCGGCAGATGGTCGCCGTTCATGCGGTCGAAGTCACCCTGGTTGATGGCGTAGCCGCTTGCCCACGCGGACGCGTTGTACTGGTAGACCATTTCCCGCGTCATGTCGAACTGATTGCCGAACGTGAGTGTGCCCCAGTCGTTCTGCAAACCCACATAAGCGGCTCGGCCAAAAAGCGAGCCGCCGTTCGAGATTTGCCCGTTACCCAGGTGAAAGCCGCTCTCCAGCTTGAACACGGCCTTCATCCCGCCGCCCAGGTCTTCGGTACCCATCAGGCCCCAGCGGTTCGCGTAAGTCACGCCGTCGTCGAACTTGACCAGATGCGAGCCACCCGCGTTAGAGACGTAGGTGATGCCCGCGTCGAGCACGCCGTAAAGCGTGACACTGCTTTGCGCGCGCGCGACCACCGGGAGCAAGGCGAGTGCGAGCACCGCCGTAACGAATACGGCGGGCCGCAATTTCTTCGTCTGATTCATGTTGTAGTCGTTGTTGAGTCAGGTTCAGTTCAGGCCACGGTCGGCTTCGCGCACGAGCTGGCGTTCTTTTTCGATGTCGATCGAGCGACAGGCCCACAGATAGACCAGTGCCGCGACGGGCAGGCCCACGAGCATCGCGATGTCGATGCCGCCCAGCGCATTCGCGACCGGTCCGGAATAGAGCTCTGTCCTGAAGAACGGGATCATCGCGGCAAAGCCCACCCCGTATGCGGTCAGGCCACGCCAGTTCCAGCGTCCGTAAATGCCGCGCGGGTTGAAGATCTCACGCACCGAGTAATGCGAGTGGCGCACGATGAAGAAATCGACGAGGTTGATCGCGGTCCACGGCGTGAACAGATAGCCGAGAATGCCGAGGAAGTCGCCGAACTTGCCCATGAAGTTATCCGACGCCGAAAACGCGAGCGAGGTCGCAACGAGTGCCACCACGACGAGGCTCACGATGCGCTTGGTCGCGTTCGACTTGAGCGGCTTGAACGAGTCCGTGATGCTCAGCAGCGTGAGCGAGGCACCGTAGAAGTTCAGGCCCGTGATGGCGAGCAATCCGAGCAGCGAGAGCAGCAGCGTAACCGTACCGAATCCCGGGAAGATCATGTCGCCCGCGCGCTGGACCGCGTCGGAGATCTCGATCTGCGAGTTGAGCGCCGCGGCCGCCGTGCCCACCAGCATCATCCAGACGCCGCCAATGAGCGCGCCAAGGAAGGTCCACCAGAAGGTGGCGCGCACGCCGGTATTGGGCGGCAGATACCGCGAGTAGTCGGAAACGTAGATCGACCACGAGAGCTGATATGCCGCTGCCGAAAAAAGCTGCACGAGGAACGGCGTGGTCTTGAAGCCCGCGAGGCTCAACTGGCCTGTGGGGAACGGCACCTTCAGGCACATGCCGATGCTGAAGATCGTGAGCGCGGCGAGCAGCGCAAGCGCGAGCCAACGTTGTGCCTTATGGATCAGGTCATAGCCGAACACCGCGAGCGCAACCGCGATCACCGTGAACACGATGTAGCTCAGATGCGGCTCGGTGCCCAGCAGGTGATGCGCGGTCTGTCCCGCCATCAGCTGGTTGAACGAGTTGTAGCCGATATAGGTGACGAGCGCGACCACCCACACGAGCAGCGCTCCCATGTAGCCGAACTGCGGGCGCGACTGGATCATCTGCGGCAGCCCGAGCTGCGGCCCCTGGCTTGAATGGAACGCCATGAAGAAGGTGCCCAGCACGTTGCCGAGCACGATGGCGATCGCACTCCACAGCAGGTTGCCGCCCATGCTGATGCCAATCGCACCGGCCGCGACGGTCGCGAGATTGGCGTCGCCCGTGAACCACACGGGCCATAGATGCCAGGCCTTGCCTTTGCGTTCGGCAAGCGGCACGTAGTCGATCGAGCGTGATTCGATTCGCGATTTTGCGCGCGAAGGTTTGTTGGCCAAGGTTTCGGCAATTGCCTCGTGGGACATGTCTCCTCCAGTTGTGGGGTGGCGAAAGCGGCCGCGAATGGCACGGTCCCGCCTTCCGCGCCGGTCCCGATACCTGGAGTTCCAGTTTCCTGACACGACACGGTTATCTTTCAGTTAACTACAAACCGTCAGTTAACGATGGTACCCACCTGGAGTGTTTCGTCGCACTATCGCATCCTCCTATTGACGTCTATGCGGAAATCGATTTGGTTCGTCGAACGTCAATTTCCATTGATTCTTAACAGAAAGAATGGGCGTCTTGCATCGAACCCGCACGCCACCCGGGCGGTCAGTGCGGGATAACCCCGATCCTCCGCCGGACGGTTTTCTCCTATATTTCCGTTAACCAATAGTTTTATAGTAACCGTCAGTTAATTAACTCCCAGTACGGCGGACCCCATGACCTACCTCCCGATCGAATTCCACAAAAAACCCGACCTCCCCAAGTTGCCGGCCGACTTCTGCGCCAACCCCGAACTCGCCTGGACCATCCCGGCGAGCTACTACACCTCTGAATCGGTGTACAAGGCCGAAGAAAGAAGGATCTTCGAGAACACCTGGATCTGCGTCGCGCACCGCAGCGAACTGGCCGAAGCGAATGCCTACGTGACCCGTGAAGTGGTGGGCGAGAGCATCCTGCTCGTGCGCGGCAAAGACAAGGTGCTGCGCGCCTTCTATAACGTCTGTCCGCACCGTGGCCACCAGCTGCTCGAAGGCAGCGGCAAGGCGAAGAACGTTATCACCTGCCCGTACCACGCCTGGGCGTTCAAGCTCGACGGCGCGCTCGCGCACGCCAACAACTGCGATCACGTGGAGTCGTTCGACAAGGAAAACTCGACGCTCGTGCCGGTACGCGTAGAGGAGTACGCGGGCTTCGTGTTCATCAACCTGAACCCGGACGCCGAGGGCGTGGAAGCGCAACTGCCGGGCCTCGAAGCCAGCCTTCGCAAGGCCTGCCCCGTGATCGACGACCTCAAGCTCGCCGCTCGCTTCGTGACCGAGACGCCGGCCAACTGGAAGTCGATCGTCGATAACTACCTCGAGTGCTACCACTGCGGCCCGGCGCACCCCGGCTTCTCGGATTCCGTGAAGATCGACCAGTACACGCACACGCTGCACGGCAACTGGACGCTGCAGTTCGGTCACGCGCAATCGTCGGAGCGTTCGTTCAAGCTCGATCCGTCCGTGAAGGACCCGAGCTTCAGCGGTTACTGGGCGTGGCCCTGCACGATGTTCAACGTGCCGCCGGGCGGCGACTTCATGACGGTCATCTACGAATTTCCGATGAGCGCCGAAGTCACGCTGCAGCACTATGACATCTACTTCCTGAACGACGAGCCGACCGAAGAGCAGAAGAAGCTGATCGAGTGGTATCGCACCGTGTTCCGCCCGGAAGACCTGCGCCTCGTGGAGAGCGTGCAGAAGGGCCTGAAGTCGCGCGGCTATCGCGGCCAGGGACGCATCATGGTCGACAGTCAGCGCAGCGGCGTCAGCGAGCACGGCATTGCGCACTTCCACAACCTGCTTGCCCAGCAGTACCAGGACTAAGGGGCCACGCATGAATTCGCTGCAACATCCCGGCCTGCTGCGTGAGCAGGCCTATATCGACGGCCAGTGGCGCAACGCCGACGACGGCGCCACGCTCGACGTCTACAACCCCTCCACGGGCGAGCTGATCGCGAACGTGCCGAACATGGGCGCCGCCGAAGCGCGCGCGGCCATCGCGGCCGCGCACCGCGCCTTCCCTGCGTGGCGCGCCACTACGGCGAAGGAGCGCGCGCGCCTTCTGCGCAACTGGTTCGAGCTCATCATGGCGAACCAGCAGGCGCTGGCCGAGATCATGACCCGCGAGCAAGGCAAGCCGCTCGCGGAGGCACGTGGCGAGATCGGCTACGCGGCCTCGTTCATCGAGTGGTTCGGCGAGCAGGCCAAGCGCATCGACGGCGATGTGATCCCGAGCCCGAACCCGGACCAGCGTCTGGTCGTGACGAAGGAGCCGGTGGGTGTGTGCGCCGCGATCACCCCGTGGAATTTTCCGGCCGCGATGATTACGCGCAAAGCCGCTCCCGCGCTGGCCGCCGGCTGCACGATCGTCATCAAGCCCGCCAACGAAACACCGCTCTCCGCGTTCGCGCTTGCGGCGCTGGCCGAAAAGGCCGGCATTCCCGCCGGCGTGATCAACATCGTCACGGGCAAGTCGCGCGAGATCGGCCTCGAGATGACTTCGAGCCCGCTCGTCAAGAAGCTCACGTTCACAGGCTCGACCGAAGTAGGCCGTCTGCTGATGCGTCAGTGCTCGGATACCGTCAAGAAAGTGTCGCTCGAACTCGGCGGCAACGCACCGTTCATCGTGTTCGACGACGCGGACCTCGACGCCGCGATCGAAGGCGCACTGCTTTCGAAGTATCGCAACGCGGGGCAAACCTGCGTCTGCGCGAACCGCTTCTATGTACACGATTCGGTGTACGACGAGTTCTGCCGGCGCTTTGCCGCGCGGGTGGCCGCCTTCAAGGTGGACGACGGTTTCGCCGAGGGCGTGAACATCGGACCGCTCATCACCGAAGCGGCGCGCAACAAGGTCGACAGCCTCGTGCGCGACGCCGTGGCGCAAGGCGCGCGCGCGGTCACGGGTGGTGCGCCGCACGAGCGCGGCGGCAACTTCTACGCACCCACCGTGCTCGCCGACGCGAAGCCCGGCATGGCGGTGCTCTCCGAGGAAATCTTCGGACCGGTCGCGCCCATCGTGCGTTTTTCGAGCGACGCCGAAGTCGTGCAGCTCGCGAACGATTCGATCTACGGGCTTGCCGCGTACTTCTACAGCCGCGACATCGGCCGCGTCTGGCGCGTGGCCGATCAGCTCGAATACGGCATCGTCGGCATCAACACGGGCCTGATCTCCAACGAAGTCGCACCGTTCGGCGGCGTCAAGCAGTCGGGCATCGGCCGCGAAGGCTCGAAGTACGGCATCGAGGATTACCTGTCGATCAAGTACCTCTGTATGGCGGGGGTTTCGCGTTAATCGACGCGCTCACCTTCGAGCGGATGCGGGCCGCGCCGCATCCGCTCTTTTCTCCGGACTCAGAAGGCAAGGAAGTCAACATGAACGCCCGCGAATCGATCGCTGTCGACGTCGTCGCCGTCGAGCAACTCACTCCACTCATCAAGCGCTTCACGCTCGCACTGCCCGACGGCGCGCCACTGCCCGCCTTCAACGGCGGCGCCCATGTGCTGGTCTCCATGCAGGACGGCGAAGCGTGGCGCCACAACGCGTACTCGCTGCTGAGTTCGCCGCACGACACGCGCCGGTATCAGATCGCCGTGCGCCGCGAAGAGGCCTCGCGCGGCGGGTCTGCCTTCATGCACGAAAAGGTCGAAGCGGGCACGCGCCTCGCTATCGGCTCGCCCGCCAACCTGTTCGAGCTTGCGAGGGGCGCGAAGCGGCACGTGTTCATCGCGGGCGGCATCGGCATCACGCCTTTTCTCGCGCAGCTCGCCGAGCATCGGCCTGAAGATCTCGAGCTCGATCTGCACTATGCATTCCGCAGTCCCGAGCACGGCGCATTCGTCGACGAACTGAAGGCTGGCCCGCACGCGGCCAACGTGCACTGCTATGTGGAAAGCGAGGGCCAGCGTCTCGACCTGCTCAAGCTCTTCAAGAGCCTGCCGACCGATGCGCATGTTTACGTGTGCGGCCCGCAGGGCTTGAACGACGCCGTCTACGCGAACGCCGCGTTGCTGGGATGGCCGAAGTCACAGCTGCACTCGGAGCAGTTCGCCGCTACCGACACCGGCGGCAAGGCGTTCACCGTGCTACTCGCGAAGTCGGGCATCGAGCTCGAAGTGGGCGAGGACGAGACCATCCTCAAGGCCATCGAGCGCGCGGGCGTGACGGTGGAGTCGCTGTGCCGCGAAGGCGTGTGCGGCACCTGCGAAGTGGCGATCCTCGAAGGCGAGGCCGATCATCGCGACCAGTATCTCGACGACGACGAAAAAGCCGCGCAGAAGACCATTCTGCTATGCGTGTCACGCTCGCGCACGCGACGCCTCGTGATCGACCTGTAGGCCGGCCTCCACGGCACGGATTCCCGGGTGAGCGCTGCAGCGCCTGACGGAACGGCCCTCGCGCCGATCCGTTAAACTACCGAAAGATAGGCGCTCGCACGCATTGTCCCGGCCGCGCGCCCCATTCATCATCGGCGGCATAGGCCCCGAGCCCTTCTTTCGGGCCCAGGGCCTATGCCGCCCTTTTCGCCTGATCCGTTCGACCGCGCGATACGTCATAGAGGGAAATGGATGTCCGAGGATACGTTCGCGTTCCGTCTGAAAGTACTGCTCGAGCACAAGAAGCTGAGCTTGCAGCAAGTGGCCGACGCCGTCGGCATTTCACGACCCGCCGTGCACAAGTGGACCCGCGGCGGCGAGATCGACTATTCGAACCTGCGCCGCCTCGCGGCGTTCCTCGACGTGAACTGGGTCTGGCTGCGCTACGGCGACGAAGCCGTGAAGGACCTCGGCATCGCAGGCAATACGGAACTGCCCATGACCGACCTGCGCCGCCGGTACACCGCCGAGATCATGTCGAACGAAGCGCGCATGAAGCAGGCGCAGGAGTCGGCCGGCATCGTGACGTGGGAATGGAATCTGGTCACCGACGAGCTCATCTATTCGAGCAATTGCGCGAAGCTTTATGGCCGCGAGATCCACAGCAACGCCGAATTCTGGGAGATCCTGCACCCCGAGGACGCGATCTGGCTGAACGAAGGGTCCTTGAAGGAACTCGTTGCGAGCACGGCGCCGCGCGTGTGGGACTTCCGCATCATTCTTCCCGACGGGCAGATCCGCTGGATCGAGTCACGCGTCGCCATGCTGCTGGACGATGCCGGGCGTCCCGTGCGTGTGGTGGGCACCACCATCGACGTCAGCGCGCGCAAGCAAGCGGAGCGCGCGTTGGAAAGCCGCCTGCAGTTGCTCAACGACGCTGCGCGCATCGCGGGTTTCGGTGCATGGCGCTGGCTGCGCGCGCAGGACGAGTTGATCGTGTCGGACGAGTGGTGCCGCCTGTTCGGCGTCGATCCGGCCGGGGCGCCGCGTCATTTCGTCGAACTTTCGCAGCACATTCATTCCGACGACCGCGCGGCGCGCGAAGCGAGTGTGAATGACGCGCTCACGCATCGCGCGGACTATCGCGTGCTGTATCGTGCGTTGTTGCCCGACGATACGTGGCGGCTGGTGGTGGAGCAAGGCTACGCGCGTGTCGCGCCGCACGGCGAGGATGTGTGGCTCACGGCACTGTGCCGCGCGGCGCAGCCCGCCGACATGACGGCGGCCGCGACCACGGGTGCGCAGCCGCCCGCCGAAGAAGCCGCGGCCACGGGAAGCGCGCCGTTCGGCATCGGCGCGCGCTAAATCCGGGCGATGAACGTTCGCTAAATCCGGGCGATGAACGTTCGCTGAATCCGGGCGATGAACGTTCGCTGAATCCGGGTGACGAGCATTCGTCAAAGATAACGGGGTGTCCCGCAGGAACACCCCGCGCGCTTTCCGCTCAAAGCGCGGCGGCGACAGCCTTGCCGACGTCCGCCGTGTTCGCCGCGCCGCCCATGTCCGGGGTACGCGGCCCTTCCACCAGCACGTTCTCGATGGCCCGCATGATCGCGTCGTGCGCCGCTTTGTATTGCGCGTCGCCGTTGCCGAGGAAGTCGAGCATCATCGCACCCGACCAGATCATCGCGATCGGATTGGCAATCTTCTTCCCAAAGATGTCCGGAGCCGAACCGTGCACCGGCTCGAACAACGACGGGAACTTGCGCTCGGGGTTCAGGTTGGCCGAAGCCGCGAGACCGATCGTGCCCGTACACGCGGGGCCGAGATCCGAAAGAATGTCGCCAAAGAGGTTCGACGCCACGACCACGTCGAAGCGATCCGGCTGCAGTACGAAACGCGCACACAGGATGTCGATGTGCTGCTTGTCCCACTTCACGTCGGGATACGCCTCGGCCATCGCAGCCACGCGCTCATCCCAGTACGGCATGCTGATCGAGATGCCGTTGGACTTCGTGGCCGCCGTAAGTTTCTTGCGTTCGCGCGTGTTCGCGAGCTCGAACGCGTACTGAAGGATGCGGTCCACGCCCTGGCGCGTGAACACCGACTCCTGGAGCACGAACTCGCGCTCCGTGCCTTCGAACATCTTGCCGCCCACGGCGCTGTACTCGCCTTCGGTGTTCTCGCGCACGACGAAAAAGTCGATATCCCCGGGCTTGCGATTCGCGAGCGGGCACGGCACGCCGGGCAACAGACGTACCGGCCGAAGGTTCACGTACTGATCGAACTCGCGGCGGAACTTCAGCAGCGAACCCCACAGCGAAATGTGATCGGGCACCTTGTCGGGCCAGCCCACCGCTCCGAAATAGATCGCGTCGAACTCCTTGAGCGTGGCGAACCAGTCGTCCGGCATCATTTTGCCGTGCTCCAGGTAGTAGTCACAGCTCGCCCAGTCGAAATGCGTAAATTCCAGGTTCAGATCGAACTTCGCGGCTGCCGCCTCCATCACACGCACGCCCTCCGGCATCACTTCATGGCCGATGCCGTCGCCGGGAATCGCGGCGATTCTGAATGTCTTGCTCATGTCTCGTTCTCCGTTGCACGGCGCGCCTCAATGGGTGCGCGCTCGATGAGTGCAAGCATGCCTCAAAGGGCGCCGGAAATTAGCCGCTGTAGCGTTGAAACATTGAACACGATGCATGAATAATCGTCCGCGAGGCCCGGGCCTGCATCGCTACGAGGTCTTTGCCCGACTGATTCGACCTGCACGAACCGTCGGATCGAACTTATCCGTCCGCGCAATGCGTGGACGGCCACATCGCCACTACGCGTCGCCCTCAAACGTCGGTATAAACCTGCATCGCAATCCGCTTGCTCTGCGGCGCGCCCGCCGAGATCTGGATCAGCTCGCAAGCACGGCGCTCCGGCTGCGCCATGACTGGCGTCCACACCCAGTAGTGATTGCCCGGCAAGCCATTGACCGCCACCACGCGGTGATTGCCCGCGGCATCGATCGCATGGATCGTCACGCGGCTGATCAAGCCGCCCTTGAGCGCACGCATATCGTCGACCGCTTCGCTGACCGCGCGCTCGACGCTCATGCCCATTTTCATGTAGAGCACCACCGCGCGCGCCGTGCCGGCGCGGATCGTCATCTCGCCCGCGCCCGTGCATGCGCAGGCGCCGTAACGGCTATCGGCATAGGAGCCCGCGCCGATCACGGGGCTGTCGCCGAGACGGCCCGGATATTTCCAGCCCCACCCCGATGTACTCGTGCCGCTCACGACATTGCGGGCGCTGTCCATTGCGAGAAACACGGTCGTGTCCTTGCCGATCTCCGGATCGACCGCGTCGTGGCAATAGCGTTCGAGCGGCACGTTCGGCCACGCGGCCCTGTCGGTCGCGCTGACTTCGCCGTCGAACCAGCGCGCGTAGGCCTTGCGCGAATGATCGGCGAGCAGCTCGCAGCGCTCCGCACCCGTTTCGGCCGCATAGCGCGCGGCGCCCTCGCCGATCAGCAGCTCGTGCGGCAGCCGTTCCATCACGGCACGCGCGACGCTGACCGGATGCCTGAAGCCCTTCAGACCGCCCACCGCGCCAGTGCGCAGCGTCGAGCCATCCATCACCGACGCATCGAGCTCGACTTCGCCGAGCAGATTCGGCCAGCCGCCACGCCCGACCGTGCGCACCTCTTCGTCATCTTCGACGAGCCGGATGCCTGCCTCGACCGCGTCGAGCCCGGCACCGCCATTGCGCAGCAGTTCCGCGGTCAAGCCGATGCCGGATTTACCTTCGTTGTTGGTCAGAATAATCATGTGTTTGGGTCTTGCAGGCAGAAATGTGCGGGGCCTCAGGGTCAAAGTCCAGCGCGGAAATCCTTGTTCCAGAAGTCGAGCATTTCCGTCTTGTGTTTCATCAGCATCGCGAAGTCGACCGGCACGATCCGCTCCAGCTCCTTGCCCGAGAAGCCCACCGCCTGTTGCAACGACGGCGGCAGGTTCGCGTTCGTGATCGTCGGCGCGTAGCCCATCGATTCGGCGAACGCGCGCTGGGAACGCGGATCGAGCATCGCATTCAGATAGGGAAACGCGCAGGCGGACGATTTACTGCCCGCGGTGACCGCGGCCTCGAACGTGGCCGGCAATGCGCCCTCCTTCGGGAACACGTAATCGACCGCGAGGCCCGCCTTTTTCCACTGCAGCGCGCGCGCCTTCCACGTGACGGTCACGACGATCTCGCCGCTCTTGAGCGCCGACGCCAGCGCATCGACCGACGGATACACTCGCGGCGATGCCTCGCGCAGCGCGCGCAAATACTTCTGCCCGAGCGCGAGATCGCTCGCTTGCCCACCCGAGGCAAGCGCGCCCGCGAGCGTCAGATAGTCATACTGATCATCGACCAGGCCGATTTTGCCCTTGAATTGAGGATCCAGCAGCGCGGCGAGACCGTCCGGGCGCGTGCGCACCCTGTCGGTATCGTAGACGAGCACGAGCGCGCTGAAGATGTGCGGGACCGCGTAGCTGCGACGAAATTGCGGAATCACGTTGGCAAGGTTCGGCAGCAGCGCGTCATCGAGTTTCGCGGTCGTGCCTTCGGAGTACATCTGAAACATGTCGTTATCGCGCAGCAGCGCGACATCCAACGTGCTGCGCCGGCCGTGTGCTTCGGCACGCATCGTGGTCTGCCGTGCGAGCGCACTGCCGACCGCATAGGTGATCGCATCACCGGTAGGCGTCACCAGCGAATCGATGTTCTGTTGCAGCAGGCGTTGATAGTCGCCTCCCCACGTGCCGACCACCACCTGACCGGAACACGCACCGGCCGCATTGGCTTTCAACGCGAACGGACCCAGCGCGGAGGCGGCGACGAGCGTCCCCGTCGATCGAAGAAAACGGCGGCGTGGCTGGTTGATGTGGTTCATACACTCGCTCCAGGAGAAATGCGTTTCGAAAAGAAGCCGCAACAGACGACGCCAGGCCTCGGTGGCCCGATCGGTATTTCATTGGATAGGTGGGGAACGCCGCTGCCGCCGCGAAGCGGCAATCGGTCAGCTCGCTGCCGTCAAGCGCGTATTCACGGCCGCCAGCACTTCTTCGAGCGTCTCCTCCATCACCTTCGACAATTCGTCGAGATGCGGAGCCGGCGCGGCGCCATGCGGCGTGATCTTCAGCGTGTAGAAAGGCATTGCGTGCTCGAAGCGGCGCAAGATCAGATTCGAGTCGAGAAAGTCGTACGCCGACACCGGATGCAGCAAACCAATGCCGAGGCCTTCCTTGACCATCGTCGCGATGTTGACCGAATACGGCGCGGTCGCCACCACCTGCGATTGCAGCTGACCGGTCGCGAACACCTGATCCATGCCCCAGCGCACGAGGTCCGGCAAATCGTACGACACGATCGGCTGATTCCGCAGATCCGCCACCTTGATGACCTTGCGCTTGCCCAGCGGATGACCGGCCGGCAACGCGCAGATCGCGTCGAGCTGCGCGAAGGCGGTCGAATCGGTGCCGGTCACGTCGACCGTATTCGTGACGAGACCGAGCGCGAGTTGACGCGACACCACCTGATCGCGAATCAGCGACGATGCCCCGGTCGTCAACGCAATCTGCACGGCCGGATGCCGGCGATGAAAGTTCGCCACGACGCGCGCGAAGTAGCCGAGCCCGAACGATACGACCGAGCCCACGCGAATCACCGCGGTCGACGGATTGCGCAAGCTCAGCGCGAACTCGCGGATGTTGTCCAGGCCGGCATAGCGCCGCTCGACTTCCTCGAACAGCGCCAGGGCTTCGACGGTCGGTTCGAGCCGGCCGCGGCTGCGATCGAACAGCGTGAGACTGGTCGAGCGCTCCAGATCGGTAATCAGGCGGCTGATGCCCGACTGCGAAGTGCCGATGACCTGCGCGGCGCGGGTCGTCGTGCGCGTGAGCATCAGCGCCCTGAATGCGTCGATGTGCCGAAAGTCCATCCGCTCTCTCCGGATTGCATGGGCCGCCGGCGCTCCCCGCTGTCAACCTCGCTCGCAAGGGAGCGCTGCGCATGTCACGCCGGCAAATCAAAGGCATGGATTCTACCGCCCTTCATCACGACCGGAATGCGCTCGCCCTGCCCCAGCAGACAGTCGAGCGACGCAAGCGGATTGCCGTCGACGACGAGCATGTCGGCGTGCGCGCCTGCCGTGATCTGCCCGAGCTGCCCGACCTGGCCGAGCACCTGCGCGCCGACCACCGTTGCGCTGCGCAGGATTTCGAGCGGCGTCAGCACTTCGCTGCGCAAGCGGAATTCATCGCTTTGCAGGCGCTGCGATTCGCCGAGCAGATCGCTACCGAAGCCCATCGGCACGCCTGCCGCGCGGAAGATTTCGAGCGAACGCAGGCCCGCCTGGCGCACGCTCCCGATCTTCGCGACGCTGTCGGCGGGCAGGCCGAGCGCTTCACCTTCGTTCGCGAGCGCGTCGTAGGTGACGAGCGTCGGCACCGCGAACGCGCCGTGCTCGGCCATCACCCGCGCAGCCGCTTCGTCGACCAGATTGCCGTGCTCGATCGTCCGAACGCCGCAGCGTACCGCGCGCGCGATCGCCTCGGCCGTGTACGCATGCGCGAGCACGTAGGTGCCGCGCGCCCGCGCCTCGTGGACGATCGCCCTGATCTCGTCTTCCGAATAACCCCATGCGCCGACCGGATCGGTGGGCGAGGCGACCCCGCCCGAGGCCATGATCTTGATCTGGTCGGCACCCATCTGCAGCTCTTCACGCACCGCGCGACGCACGGCATCGACGCCGTCGGCGATACGCGATATCGCGCCGACCCGCGCGCAACAGGCGCATGGGCTATCGGTGCCGATGTAGTCGCTACGGCCGCGCATGTCGCCGTGTCCGCCGGTCTGGCTGATCGCGCGGCCCGAGACGAACAGGCGCGGACCTTCGGCGAGCCCCTGTTCCAACGCCTGTTTGAGCGCGAAGCCCGCGCCGCCCGCATCGCGCACTGTCGTGAAGCCACGCCGAAGCATGCCTTGCAACAACGGCAACGACTTCAGCGTGACCAGCACGTTCGGCAAGTTCACCTGTGCCGCGAGATTGAGCTGCGTCGCATGCACGTGCACGTGCAAATCGATCAGGCCAGGCATCAGCGTCTTGCCGCGCAGGTCGATTTCGCGTGCGGACCCGCTGCGGATCGGCCGGTCCGAGACCTCCTTGATGCGTCCGTTTTCCACCAGCACCGCGTGGTCCTCACGCAATTCGCCGGCAGCCGGATCGAGCAGCGCGCAGTGCGAGAACAGAATCGACTCCATCAGGTCTCCTCCCGGTACAAGATCCGGGTCATCTCCAACGTTGAAGGGTGTAGCGCGCTGCGCGACTCAATCGATGGTCGCGTGCGCGAGCGTGCGCGGGGTCTTCGTGAGCAGCTCCGGCGTCGGGCCGGTCACGACCGAATCGTCGAGCCGGAAACCGCCGAGGCCGTACACATAGATGCCGGGCTCCGCCGAGTACACCTCGTTGTCCAGCAGCGCGCGGTGATTGAACGCCATGTCGTCCGGATACTCGTGACCGATGATGCCCATGCCATGCCCCGTGCGATGACGGATGTACTTCGCGCAGCCGGCCTGCTCGATCACCGCCTGCGCGGCCGCGTCGATACCCGAAACCGGCTGACCCGTGACGGCCGCCGCGACGGCCGCCTCGTTGGCCGCGCGCGCGACCTCATGAAAACGCGCCTGCTCGGCGCTCGGTTTGCCGCAGAACCAGGTGCGCTCGTTCTCGATCACGAGACCGTTCAAACGCGGAATCACGATATTGACGAGACCGTCGCCCGCCTTGATCTGGGCGCCGCACGACGCACCGTCGCCGTGCGGCGACGCCGATGCCGGTCCCGACAAGGTCCAGCAACGCATCACTTCGAGGTTCTCGCCAGGAAAGCGGCGCGCGCCTTCGGTCACCATCAGGGTGGCCATCTGATAGTCGAGTTCCTGAACGAGCCGTCCGGGGCGAATGTTCTCGCGATAGCGGTCCTGCACCCAATCGGCGAGGCTTGCGGCGGCCCGCATGATGGCAATCTCCTCCCGGTGCTTGCCCCAGCGCAACGAGCGCAACTCGGCGAGCATCGGCAGGAACTTCGCGTCCGGCAGCAGTGACGCCGCGCGGCCGAGCGGACCGCCGGCGGCTTCGACGCCGATTCGCGATGCGCCAAGCCCGGCGGCACGCAAACGCGCGGCGATCAGTTCCGGGACTTCCGCGAGTAGCGGCTGCCGCTCGACCACGCGCGGATGCTCGGAGTAGAACGAGATATCGTCGAGCCACAGATGTCCGCGCTCGCGCGCCATCATCACGTGATGCGTCGACAGCTCGTTCATGATCGCGAACGGCTCGCCCGACAGCGGCACGCACACGGCGATCGGCCGCTCCCAGGTCTGCACGTCGACGTGGAAATTGGTCGCCCACTGGAAGAAGTCGGCGGACGTGAAGATCAGCGCATCGACTCGCTGACGTTCCATCAGTTTTTGCATCAGGTCGTGACGGTAAGCGCGAGTCTTGTCGGTGAGGATTGGCATCTGTTGTTCCTTCAGGAAGAAGAATTAAGGAGAGGCGCATCCCACACACCAGCCCGCGGCGCGCCCTGCCAGTTCAGGTCATCATCGTCTTCGCGTAGCGCCGCTGGATGATCCAGTGCGACAACAGCGCCAGCGCAAACGTGACGACCATCGATACGATCGACAGCACGGCCCCGAACGGCCAGTTGTTCGCCTTGGCGATCTGGTCGTAGATTGCCGGCGTCATCATCGTGATGCCGGTGCCGCCGAGCAGAACCGGTGTCGCGTATGCGTTCATGCACAGAATGAACACGAGCATCGTGCCGGCCGCGACGCCGGGCGCCGCGATCGGCAGCACGACGCGCGCGAGCGTCTGAGCGAAGCTCGCGCCGAGATTGCGCGCGGCTTCCTCGATCGAGAAATCGAGGCCTTCGAGCACGCTCTGCAAGGTCAGGATCATGTACGGCAGAACCACGGCGGTGGTGCCGGCCACCACCGCGAACGGCGTATACAGCAGCCGCACCGGTTGATCGACGAGGCCGAGCGCCATCAGCATCGCATTGACGAAACCCGCGTTGCCGAGCATGACCATCCAACCCGCCGCGCGCACGACGTTGCCGACCAGCAGCGGAAACACCAGCAGCATCACCAGCTGGCTCTTGAAGCGGCTCTGCGTTTTAGCAAGCACATAGGCGACCGGAAAACCGAGTACGAGCGACAGCGCCGTGCACAGCGCGGCCACCTTGATCGTGGTCCACAGCACCGCGTGGTAGTACGGATCGGTCAGAAACTGGACGTAGTTCTCGAGCGTGAACGCCGCCTGCATCATCTGGACCGAGTCGAAATGATTGAAGCTGTAGCGCACCAGTTGCACGCCCGGCAGCACGATCACGAATAGCACGACCAGCACGGCAGGCGTTGCGAGCAGGCCCCCGGCGAAGTCGCGGCGCCGCGGCGCGGCGTTCAGTGCGCTCGTCGTCATGGTTCAAAGTCCCGGCTTGAATTCCTTGTTCCAGAAGTCGAGCAGCGCCGGTTTTTCCGCAGTGAAACGCGCGTAGTCGACTTTCACGAGGCGATCGAGCTCGGCATTCGTGAAGCCGACGCTCTGTTGCAGCGTCGGCGGCAAGGCCGCATCGGTGACGGTCGGCGCATAGCCCATCGTCTCGGCGAAGCCGACCTGCGCGCGCGGATCGAGCATCGCGTTCAGATAGTTGAAGCCGCACGCACGCGTCGGCGCGTTCTTCGGCACGGCGGCCTCGAACGTGACCGGCACGCCGCCCTCTTTCGGGAACGCGTAGTCGACCGGCACGCCGCCTTTTTTCCACTGCAGCGCGCGCGCTTTCCACATGCAGGTCATCCAGATTTCGCCGCTTTTCAGCGCCGCCGCGACCGTTTCGTTCGACGGATAGACCTTCGGCTGCTGCTTGCGCACCTCGCGCAGAAACTGGATGCCGGCCGCCGTGTCGCCATTGTTCTGGCCTGCCGCGAGCGAAGACTGCAGCACGTTGAAGTTGTACAGAATGTCGGAAAAACCCACCCGTCCCTTCAGTTTCGGATCGAGCGCGGCCGCGAGCGAATCGGGCTTCGCCTGAAACTTCTCCGGGTTGTAGACGATCACCATCGCACTGAAGATGTGCGGAATCGAATACGGGCGGCGCAGCGCTTCGATCGTGCGCGCCGAGTTCGGCACCAGTTTCGTGTCGAGCGGTTCGAGCACCCCGGAACGGTTGACGTCGAACATGTCGATGTCGGCGAGACAGGCGACGTCGAGCGAACCGTGACGCGACATCTTCTCCGCGCGCAGCTTCGTCATGCGGCCGATCTGATCCGCCGAGTCGTACGTGACGCGACCGCCAGCGGCCTCGATGATCGGCTTGCCGATGTTCTGTTCGAGCAGGTTCAGATAATCGCCGCCCCACGTGCCGACGACGACGTTGGGGCAAGCGTCGGCCGCCAGCGCCGCACGCGGATCGAAACCGAGCGACGGCGCGACGAGCAGACCGGAAGCAGCTTTCAGAAACGTGCGGCGCGTGATGGGATAACTCATTTTATGGTCCTTCAGGCGGAAAAAAGCAGGCAATCTTCGGTTCTGAAGCACGCGTGCAGCGTGTCGCCCGGCGACCATGCGCCGGCACCGGCGTGCGCGGTGTTCGGCACGAGCGCGACGAGGCTCTGGCCGCGCTCGCTCGTGAGGCGCAATTCGACGGTCGCGCCGAGATAGATCCGGTCGGCCAGCCGGACCGGGATCGACACTTCGCTGTGCTCCGGCGCCGCGGCGAGACGCAGGCGCTCGGGTCGGATGCCGAGCGTGTTGGCATTGCGCGCGGCGGCGCTGACCGTGATCTTTTCGCCGTTCGCCGTGATGAACTGGCCGTTGTCGACGTGGCCCGCGAAGAAATTCATGCGGCCCAGGAAGCTCGCGACGAACGGGTTGGCGGGCCGCTCGTACAACGCGTCCGCGCTGCCGATCTGCTGCACGCGTCCGTCGTGCATGACGGCCACGCGGTCCGCCATCGCAAGTGCTTCCTCCTGATCGTGCGTGACGAAGATCGTCGTGAGACCGAGACGCTGCTGGAGCGCGCGAATTTCTTCGCGGACCTCGACGCGCAGCTTCGCGTCGAGATTCGACAACGGCTCGTCGAGCAGAAATACGTCGGGCCGGATCGCGAGCGCGCGCGCAATCGCGACGCGCTGCTGCTGGCCGCCGGACAACTGCCGGGGATAGCGTTCGGCGAGCGAGCTCAGCCGCACCATGTCGAGCGCCTCGCGAATGCGCGTGTCGCGCTCCGCCTTCGGTACACGCCGCATTTCCAGACCGAAAGCGACGTTCTGCGCGACGGTCATGTGCGGAAACAACGCATAGCGCTGAAACACCATGCCGGTATTGCGCTTGTCGGGTGCGAGCCGCGTGACCTCGGTGTTGCCGATCCAGATTTCGCCGTCGCTCGGCTCGACGAAGCCCGCGACCATGCGCAGCGTCGTCGTCTTGCCGCAGCCGCTCGGGCCGAGGAACGCGACCAGCTCGCCCTCGGCGATATCGAACGACACGTCGGCGACCGCGGTCGTCGCACCGTACTGCTTGCGCAGATTGCGCAGGGATACCTGAGCCATGATCAGATCACCTTGCCGAGCTTCACGAAACGATCGGTGATCAGCATCACGATGCCAAGCAGCACGATCTGCGCGGCCGATACCGCCGCAATGGTTGGGTCGAGATTGAATTCGAGGTACTGCATGATTGCGATCGGCAACGTCGTCTTGCCGGGGCCGACGAGCGGCAAGGTCATCTCGAGGTTCTCGAACGAGACGATGAAGCCGAACAGCGTGGAGGCGACGATCGCCGGCCGCAGCATCGGCAACGTGACGCGCCACAGCGTGCGCCACGCACCGGCGCCGAGATTGCGCGCCGCCTCCTCGACGGTGGTGTCGAGCTGGCCCAGGCTCGCGGTGACGAGCCGGATCGTCCATGGGATCGTCAGGCAGATATGCGCGAGCAGCAGGCCGCCGAACGTGCCGACGATGTCGGTGTCGAGCGCATTCTCGGCGCGCAGATAGAACAGATAGGTCGCAATGCCGGCGACGATACCAGGCACGACTAGTGGCAGCAGCAGCGTGTTGCTGACGAGGCGACGCCCAGCAAACCGGTAGCGCGCAAGCGCGAGCGAGGCGGCGACACCGAGCACCACGCCGCCGATCGCGGCGCCGGCCGCGAGCTTCACCGACAGCACGAAACCATTCGCGAACGCGTCGTTACGCCATGCGTTGACGTACCACGACAGCGTGTAGCCGGACGGCGGGAACGTGATGATCGCGTCCTTGAAGAAGCTCAGCCAGATCACGAAGATCAGCGGGCTCAGCATGAACAGATAGATGAGCGCGACGGCCGCCCTGACGAACCATTTCGCCGGGGACAGACGTGGGTGGGACAAAGCGCGCGCGGAAACGATGCTGCTACCGTCGATCGGAACCTGCGTCACCGCGCTTTCTCCTTGGTCGGGATTACACGTTGGGGTGTGTCCGGCGGAGTGGCGAGCTCAGGCCACCCCCGCTTCGCCTCGGCTGGTCGCAATGTAAATTTGCATAGCCTGACGAACTGCGATTCACAGTAGCATGAATAAAAAAAGGAGCAAAGCGGGTTCTGGCTAGACGCGCGCTGGGGTTTACGCGGGCGCTGGTCGCCCAGGGGAAAGGTGTTTGCGCCGGAATGGCAAACGCGTTGACCGTCGAGGAGGCTTGTATCAGCGCGCCACCGCTGCCCGTGCCCTGCCCGACTTTACGCGCCAGTTCGCGAGCGCGCCGAGCGCCATCAGCACGCTGGTGCCGAGAAACACCGCGCGCATGCCGATGTGTCCGCCGACGAAACCGCCCAGCAACGGGCCAGCCACCTGCCCCGCGTATTGCGACGACACCGAGTACCCAAGGATCGCGCCCGTCACGCTCGCCGGCACGCTATGGCGGATCACGCTCGCGATGCACGGCAGCAGGCCGCCCAGTGCCATGCCCATCAGGAAACGCAGCACGATCAGTTGCCAGCTCGCGGTGACGAACGCCTGCGGAACGAGCAACACCGCCGATACGGCGAGGCAGCCGACGATCACATTCCAGTGCCCGGCGCGATCGGCGAACTTGCCCAGACGCGACGACGAGATCACGCTGCCGAGCGCCGCGCCCGACATCACGAAGCCCGCGATCATCGTCACGCTTTGAGGCTTCGTGAGCTGGGCGACGTAGACGGTGATGATCGGCTCGATCGACATATTCGCGACCATCAGCAGCAGACCCGTGGCAAGCATCGCGATAGCCGGCCGCTTGTCGTCCACGGAGGCCCACGCGCCCTGCTTCGGCGCGCTGTCCGCACGCTTGCGAACTGGCATTTCGCGAATCAGGAACGCCGTCGCGAGAAAGGCGACGAAGATCGCCGCGCCCGAGGCCCAAAAGGTCGCGCGGATGCCGATCAGCGGCGGCAGGAAGCCGCCGATCAGCGGGCCGACCAGATTGCCCGCCATGATCCCCGACGACAGCACGCCGAGCGCCCAGCCCGAACGCGCCTTCGGCGTCTGCGTCGCGACGAGGATCATCGAGCCCGACGCATAGCCGCCGAGCAACCCGGCGAGCAGCCGCAACGCGACCAGCTGCCACGCCGAGTGCGCCATGCCGATCAGCGACATCGCGACCGCCATGCCGAGGCTCGAGCGGATCAGCATCAGCTTGCGGCCGTAGAGGTCCGCGAGCTTGCCCCACAGGGGCGCGACGAGCGCGGCGCTGAAGAAGGTCGCGCCGAACGCGGCGCCGGACCACTGCACGATCGCCGCATGATCCTTTACGCCGAGCTGCTCGACATAGAGCGGCAGGAACGGCAGCAGCAGCGTCATCGCGACGATGGTCGTGAACGAGCCGAACACGCACACGCACAGATTGCGCTGCCAATGCGCGGCGGCTTCATCGCCGGCCGGCGGGGCGGCCTTGGCTGTCGCCGTGGCCTGCGCCTGCGGCGGCACCGGTTCGGCCGATGGTACGTCGAGCTTACGATTCATCTTCGAGGCTTTCCAGGGTGACGAGGGTCTGTTCGAGCTATCCAAAGCATCGTAACGGGCTGCGCCGCCGCCAGGCAGTCAACCCATCATCCTGGTATCGCTACTACCTCTTCGGAACGCGCGGACCTGGCTGCGCGCCTCTTTGCAACTAGTGGCCCGCGGGCGACGTGCTGTGCGACGTCTGCGGCGCGGCCGCCGCCGATGCCGCCGCATCCGACACCCCCACCGCGCCGCCCGGCAGATCGGCCGGCCGCGTCGAACTCACCGCATCCGGATAGAGCTGCATCAACACGCGCAGCACGCCATTGGTCCAGCCGAAGCCATCCTGTAGCGGATACTCGCCGCCCCCCGCCGACTTGCCGCTCGCGTCGACGTCGTACTTCTCGACCAGCTTGCCGGTGCGCTGGTAGTACGCGACGTCGGTGCGGATCCAGCGCGTCGCGATATCGCGCGCGAGCTCCGGCTCGCTATAGCGGCGCAACCCGATCACCGCGAGGTACTGCAGCGGCGCCCAGCCGTTCGGTTCGTCCCACTGCTGGCCGGTGTTGGTCCGCGTCGTCGCGAGACCGCCCGGACGCAGCAGATCGCGCCGGATCGTCTGCGCCACTTCGCGCGCGTCGTTGCGTGTCGCGACGCCGGCGTAAAGCGGGTACACCGTCGCGGCAGTAAGCCGGTGCGTGAGCGTGCGGTGCACGAAGTCGTAGTCGCCGAAAGCGTGCAGTTGCGGGTCCCACAGCACCCGGCGGATCGCATCGGCGCGCACCCGGGCACGTAGTTCGAGATTCTCGGCGTGGCCTGCATCGCCGGTCACACGGTAGGCTTTCGCGAGCGTGCGTTCGAGGTCCACCATCAGGCAGTTCAGGTCCACTGGCACCAGCGAGGTCACGTCGATGCTCGCGAGCGTCCTGCCGTCGGCGAACCAGCGCGAGCTGAAGTCCCAGCCGGTTTCGCCGCCCGCGCGCAGGTTGCGCCACAAATCCCGCGCATCGCGTTGCGGCATCCGCTGCGCCGTCATCACATCCTCGCGGTACGACTCGTCGCGCGGCGCCGCGCGCTCGTCCCAGTAGCGATTGAGCAGCGTGCCGTCGGCGAGGCGCACGAGATGGTGGGCCGCGTTGCCCGGCGCGAGATGGTCGCTGCCGGCCATCCAGTACGCGTATTCACGGCGCAGCTCGGGCAGATAGCGGGCGTAGACCTGATCGCCCTCCTTGCGCGCGACGAGCCGCACCATCTGCGCGAAGAACGGCGGCTGCGAACGGCTCAGGTAATACGTGCGATTGCCGTTGGGGATGTGGCCATAGCGGTCGATCAACGTCGAGAAATTGTTCAGCTCGTCGTCGACGAGCGCGTGCTGGCCGCTCGCGTCGAGCCCCAGCAGGATGAAGTACGAATCCCAGTAGTAGATCTCGTCGAAGCGGTCGCCCGGCACGATGTACGGCGACGGCAGCGGCAACAGCGACGAGTACGGGCTAGCGCTCGCATCCGGTTCGCGACGCAGCACGTTCCACAGCGTATCGATGTGCGCGGTGACGCTCTCGTCAGGATCGGACGCGTAGCGCTTCGGCGCGCGCGGGGGCAGCGTGAAGCGCTGTTCGACAAATTGTTTCAGGTCGAAGCGCGGCTGAGCACGCTGGCTGTCGTAGTCGGCGATGACCTGGGCCGGCGGCTCGCCTGGCGACATATCGGCAAACGTCTTGCTGTCCGGGTAAAGATGCGCGAGTTCGACGTCGCGATACAGCTCGCCGTACAGCTCGGACGGCGGCGTCGGCACGACCGGCGACGGCTGCGCGTGATCCGTGTTTTCGACGTGCCGGTCCGCGGCGCTGTTGGCGGTATTCGCGGCGGCGGCCGATGCGGGCAGCGTAACGGCCGGCGCGGCCGGCGGGGTCTGGGCGACCGTCGGCGCGGATTGCGCAATGACGCTGGTGCTTGCGGCGAGCGCCAGCGCGGCGGCCACGGAGGCCACAATGCGGCGGTATGGCCGCTCGCGGGAACACCAAACGGGAAGATCGTAACGAAATGGCATCGGCGGACCCGTTGAGGACGACGCGGTGACGTCGACGTAGGCGGCCCGCCGCGCGCGCCGATGAGATGCTGCACGCTGCCGCGGGGCTTCGAGACGGTCCCGCCAGCAAGTGCGGGGCCCGCTTCGCAAAACGATGTCGCGCGCAAGCGTTTCTCACCAAACTGCGCTCAAGGCATGAGCCTTCATCAGGCCGTGCATCCCGCCGTGCGCGCTGCCATTCAGAATCCAGCGCGGCCCGGTCCGGCGCCGGCTTGCGGCCCGCTCATTTTAAGCGGAAACCCAGCTTAGCCTCCGGTCCGGAATCCTAGTGACGCCGCCTTCGCGCGCAGATCCGCGAAGCGGTCCGCCGTCGGGTTGATCGCCAGCTTTTGCGACTGATCGATCGCCGCTACGGAGCTTGAGGGCGAAGGTGCCGCCGCCCCCAGACACGTCCCGCCGAACGGCCCTTGGGCGACCGTGAACGCGGGAGCGTCGGTGCGCGGCGCGTCGTCGAGATCGAGCGCGTAGGCGAGATTGAACGTCGCCGGATCGCTGCCGCGCACGCCAAGCGGCTGTAAGCCGAAGCGCCATTGCAGCAGCGCGTGAATCGAGCTGGGGTCGAACGGATAGCGCGTGATCGAGTTCGCGCGCACGCGCGGGCCAAGCAGCGCGAGCGGCACGCGAAAGCCGAGCTTGCCGTCGTTGCCGAGTGTGAGCTCGTTGTTGCTGATCGGCCTGGTGGGCGGCACCACGTGCTCGAGAAAGCCGCCCCATTCGTCGTAGACGACGATCATCAGCGTGCGGCTCCACGTCGGGCTCGTGCGCAGCGCCTCGTAGACCTGCGCGAGAAACGCCTCGCCGTCGCGGATGTCGGCATGCGGATGATCGTCGGCGGAAACGCCTTCCGGCTCGCCCGCGAAGGACGGATCGACCATGCAGAATGGCGGCAGCGTCCCGGCCGCGGCATTCACGAGGAAATCCGCAAACGGGCGCGAAATGCCCAGATAACGCGTGCCATAAAGCGCCGTGAACGGCACGTCGTGGTAGTAGTAGCGACAGTCGATATTGCCATCGCTCAGCTTGTCCCAGATCGTGGCGAGCGACGAAGTGTCGGTGCTGTCGTCGAGCCGATCCGTTGCGCCGCTATGCAGATAGAGGCGATTGGGAAAGGTGCTGGTCAGGATGCCGCTGAAGTAGAAGTCGCCGATCGTGTAACTGCTCGCCACGGCGTTGAAAAATTGAAGATCGGCCGACGTGTAGTAGCCGATAGGCAGCAGGTCGCCCGGGATCAGGCTCGTGCCCGGCGTGAGCAGCCAGCCATTCATCGCACCCGATGCCAGTTGCGTGCGCGCCCCCGAGAAGCTGTGATTAGGGTCCTGGTAGGCGCACGCCTGATAGCCGTACGCGGCATTCGCCGCGAGGGAAAACGGCGTTTGCGTCGCGCCGAACGCGTCTTTGAAGTGCTGGTTCGCGGGCATGCCCTCGGCCCCCGGCACCCAGCCGAGGAAATGGTCGAAGGAACGATTTTCCATCGTGACCAGCACGATGAAGTCGATGCCCGAACTGGCCGGCGCGGGCAACGCCGGGCGCGGCAGGCTGTAGCGGTCGGCGGCGTTGGGCGATGGAATGTCGGTAATCGAGGACGCGGGTTCGCTGGCGCTCCCTCCGCCCGGTTCTTCGTCTCCGCCCGATCCAACGCCGCCTCCGCAACCCGATAGCGCAACGCTGCCGGCCACCGCGGCCACGCCCGCAAGAAAGCGGCGGCGGTCGTGTCCGTGATTCTGGTGAGTCTCGTCGCCCATGACACGTCTCCTGGTTGGATGCGGCGCGGGCGTCCGACCATGCCAGCCTGCCGCGAAGCAAAACGCGCGCGCCGATTCGAGCGGCGGGTTGGTCGTGGGCAGCAAGTTTCGAACCCGAGGTATCCGAGGGCCGTTGCGAAGCGGCGCTCAACGCTAGCGTGGGACAAGGGCGATTCGCCTCCGCCTCGCGTGCTGACTACGTAGGCGCGGCGGTTACGGGGCCGAGGAGTATCGAAGCAGCCCGGCCGCTGCTCCGCGCTTGCTGAACGGCGCGCTCTAGATCTCCACGCGCGCGCCGACTTCGATCACGCGATTGGCCGGTAGTTTGAAGAACGCCGCAATATTGCCCACGTTGTGCAGCATCACCGCGAAAAGCCGCTCGCGCCATAGCGCCATGCCATGGCCGCGTTTGGGCACCACGGCCGCGCGGCTCAGGAACCACGATGTGTCGTCCAGGTTGAAGGCCAGTTCCGGCGATTTGTAGGCGGCCAGCGTGCGCGGCAAGTCCACTTCGTCCTTGAATCCGTACTTCACCGTTGCGTGCCAGCAACCCGTGCACAGCGGCCTGATCTGCACGCGCTCGCTGTCGGCCACCCACGGCACGTTCTTCGTTATTACGCTCAGGAAAACCGTGCGCTCATGCAGCACACGGTTGTGCCGCAGGTTGTTGACGAGCGCGTGCGGCACCGCTTCGGCGTCCGGCGTCAGGAAGATCGCCGTGCCGCCCACGCGCGTCGGCGAACTTTCGAGCAGCGCAGCGAGGTACGGCTTGAGCGGCGTCTTTCCCGCCCGCACGCGCGCCTCGGCCAGCATCATTTCCCAGCCGCGTCCCCACGTCGCCATCACCGTGAACACGATCGCGCCGATCACGAGCGGGAACCAGCCGCCATCGACGATCTTGAGCAGATTAGCCGAGAAGAACAACGCGTCGATCACGAAGAAGAACGCGGTGGACAGCAGGCACAGCAGCCAGTTGTAGCGCCACGCGTAATGCACGACGAAGAACGTCAGGAACGTGGTGATGAGCATCGTCCCGGTCACGGCGATGCCATACGCGGACCCGAGCGCCGTGGACGAGCGGAAGCCCAACACCGCCGCAACCACGGCGATCAACAGGATCCAGTTGATGCCGGGCACGTAGATTTGCCCGATCTCGCGCTCCGACGTATGCACGACGTTCATGCGCGGCAGGAAGGAAAGCTGCATGGCCTGCATCGTCATCGAATAGGTGCCCGAAATAACGGCCTGCGAGGCGATCACGGTGGCGATCGTCGCCAGCACGATCATCGGCACGATGGCCCACTGCGGGAACAGGCGGTAGAACGGGTTTTGCACCGCGCCGGGATTCGCCAGCAGCAGCGCGCCCTGGCCCAGATAGTTGAGCGCGAGCGCGGGAAAAACGACGCCGAACCAGGTAAGGCGGATGGGTCGCTTGCCGAAATGGCCCATGTCGGCGTAGAGCGCCTCGGCGCCCGTCAGCGAGAGCACCACCGCGCCGAGCGCGACGAACGCGAGCCAGCGGTGATGCATGACGAAGCCGAGCCCTTCCAGCGGATTGAGCGCATACAGCACGACCGGCGCGGCCATGATGTTCGCGACGCCCGCCACGCCGATCACGACGAACCAGAGCACCATCACGGGCCCGAACACGGCGCCGATGCCGCCCGTGCCGTGCTTTTGCGTGACGAACAGGATGATGAGCGCGGCGAGCGTCACTGGAATCACATAGGTCTTGAGCCCGGGCTCGACGACTTCGAGCCCTTCCACGGCGCTCAGCACGGAAATGGCCGGCGTGATCACGCTATCGCCGAAGAACAGCGCCGCGCCCATCACGCCCACCACGAGGAGGCCGCGACGCAAACGCGGCCGCGACGCGATCGACGACGCCGCGAGCGCGAGCAGCGCCATGATGCCGCCTTCGCCATGATTATTCGCCCGCAGGATCAGTACGACGTACTTGAGCGAAACGACGATCATCAGCGACCAGAAGATCAGCGAGACGATGCCGACGATATTGAAAGCATTGAGCGTGAGACCGTTGCTGGGATCGAACACGGTGGCGAGCGTATAGAGCGGGCTCGTGCCGATGTCGCCATAGACCACGCCGAGCGCGGCCAGCGCAAGCGCTGGCAGAGCCGGCGACGCCTCGCCGTGGCCTTCCTTCGCCGGCGCGGCGGATGCGGAATGTGCCATGTCTGCCTCCTCATACGAATCGCGCGTGAGCCGTGATGGCCGCGCCGCGGGTTCGCTTCGATTCTTTCGTTTCGTTGACTTGAATTCGTTTGGGTCGTACGGGCTGGATCGTGCCGGGTGTGCGCTAGAGAAAGTATAGAAATTTCCGGCGAAAGTGCGCTTCGCGCGGGGATGCCAACTGCCGTCCATCGTCAGCTTAACGTCAGTCGAAACGGCGAAAGCGAAGCTACCCAGGCAGTGACGTCGCGCGTTTCCTGACGCGGATCAACGAGAGAATAAAGGCCGCCCGCCGCCAGGGGTTTCCCCTCCTTCGCCATACCGGAAAATATCCTAGCATCAATGAGTTAAAACTAACTAACTCATCAATTAGTCCGGTGTCCATGCCGCAAGCCGCCCGTTCCCGAATGGGTCGTCGTCCTCATCCGCAGGACTTCGACGCACGCGAACATCTGCTCGATGTCGCGGTGGCGCTGTTCGCCGAGCGCGGTATCGCCAACACGACGCTTGCGCAGATCGCGGCGGCGAGCGGCGTGACATCCGCGATGGTGCACTACTGGTTCCAGACGCGCGAAAAGCTGCTCGACGCGTTGTTCGAGGAAAGGCTCGTCGCCGCGTTCGGCGCGATCTGGGATCCGGTCGATCCCGAACACGACGAACCGCTCGCGCTGACGCAAGGCATCGTCAAGCGCATGTTCGATGTCACCGAAACCATGCCGTGGCTGCCTTCGCTCTGGCTGCGCGAGATCGTCAACGAAGGCGGTTTGCTGCGCGAGCGCGCGTTTGCGCGCATCCCCGTGCAAAAGCTCGCCGCGTTCGGTCAGAACATCGCGCGTGGCTGCGCGTCGGGTCAGTTGAACGCCCGGCTCGAACCGTTGCTGCTGTTCAACTCGGTGCTCGCTCTGGTGATGCTGCCGCAGGCAACCGCGAGGATCTGGCAGCGCCTGAATCCGCGCACCTCGTTCGATCGCGCGACGCTCGAACGCCATGTCGTCGCGCTGCTCGCGCAGGGCATGAGCGCAACCACGGCGGTCGAGACCAACGCCAAGGCCAGAACCGGGGCGACGTCCACCGCACGCCGCGCGAAGGGCAAGCCGTCATGATCGTGTTCGCCAGCTCATCCCGACGTGCCGCGTTGCTCGCGCTGTGCATCGCGTGCGCAAGCTGTTCGCGACCACCGGCGAACACGTGGCAAGGCTATGTGGAAGGCGAGTTCCTGTACCTCGCGTCTTCGCAGGCGGGACAGTTGACCGAACTCGCGGTCTCGCGCGGGCAGACCGTCGCGCAGAACACGCCGCTCTTCGCGCTCGAAGCGCAGAACGAAACCGACGCCGTCGCGCAGGCGGGCGAGCAACTGCGCTCGGCCCGCGCCCAGCTTGCCGACCTTGGAACCGGCAAGCGTCCGCCGGAAGTCGCTGTGACGCGCGCGCAACTCGTGCAGGCCGAAGCCGATGCGACGCGCGCCGCGACGCAGTTCCGCCGCGACCAACAGCAATTCGGCGCGGGCGGCATCGCGCAAAGCCAGCTCGACGACTCGCGCGCGAGCGCGTTGTCGAGCGCCGCGCACGTGCGTGAGTTGCAAAGCCAGCTGGCCGTCGCGCGTCTGCCTGGGCGGATCGAACAGATCCGCGCGCAGCAGGCGCAGGTCGACGCGGCGCAGGCCCAGCTCGGCCAGGCCCAATGGAAGCTCGATCAGAAAAGCGTGCACGCGCCGCACGCCGGTCTCGTGTTCGACACGATGTATCGCAGCGGCGAATGGGTGCCGGCCGGCAGCCCCGTCGTGCGCATGCTGCCGCCGGAGAACGTCAAGGTGCGCTTTTTCGTGCCCCAGGGAGTGGTCGGCTCGCTCGCGCCGGGCCGTCGCGTATCGATTCATTGCGACGGTTGCGCGGCCGATGTGCCGGCCGTGCTCAGCTTCATTTCGGACCAGGCGGAGTACACGCCGCCGGTGATCTTCAGCAACGAAAGCCGCGCGAAACTCGTGTTCATGGTCGAAGCCCGACCTCAGAGCGCCGATGCGCCGAAGCCGCGGCCCGGCCAGCCCGTCACGGTCACGCTGCAATGAGTGCGCCCGCGCCCCCCGGCAATGCCAGCGACCCCGTGTACGCGATCGACGTGCAGGGGCTGAACAAGCATTTCGGCACCAAGCACGTGGTCAACGATGTCACGATGCGCGTGCAGCGCGGTGAGATTTTCGGCTTTCTCGGCCCCAACGGCAGCGGCAAGACCACCTGCATCCGCATGATGTGCGGACTGCTGACGCCCGACTCCGGCAGCGGCACGTGTCTCGGCTACGACATCGTGCGGGACAGCGCGCAGATCAAGCGGCGCACCGGTTATATGACGCAGCGCTTCTCCTATTGGGAAGATCTGACGATCCGCGAAAACCTCGACTTCGTTGCGCGCATCTACGAGATGAAGAACCGCCGCGAGGCGGTCGATCGCGCACTCGAACAGCTTGGCCTTCAAAGCCGTGCGAAGCAGTTGGCCGGCGCACTGTCGGGCGGATGGAAGCAGCGTCTCGCGCTGGCCGCGTGCATGCTCCATGAGCCGGAACTGCTGCTGCTCGACGAACCGACCGCAGGTGTCGACCCGAGCGCGCGCCGCGACTTCTGGGAAGAGTTGCATCGCCTCGCGGCGCGCGGCATCTCGGTGCTCGTCAGTACGCACTATATGGACGAAGCGGAACGCTGCCACAAGCTCGCTTATATCGCCTACGGCAAGCTGCTCGCGCAGGGCACGTCGAAACAGGTCATCGATTCGCAAGGGCTCGTGACGTGGGCCGTGTACGGCCAGAATCTCGTCGAGCTCGGCGACCGGCTGCGCCGCTCGCCCGGCGTCGAGCAGACGGTGGCGTTCGGTTCGTCGCTGCACGTGAGCGGTCCCGACACGCCCGAGCTTCACGCCACGATCGACCAGCTGGCTCATTCGGACCCGGCGTTGCGGATCGAACCACAGGAAACCGGCCTCGAGGACGTGTTCATCTTCATGATGAACCGCTCGACCGACAATTACGCCACCCCTTCGGGCAAAGCATCGTGAATTCCGCGCGCCGACTTCCGCGCTTTTCGCTGATGCGTTGGTGGAGCGTCGTGCGCAAGGAGTTTTTGCAACTGAAGCGCGACCGCATCACGTTTGCGATGATGATCGTGCTGCCGATCATGCAGATGGCGCTGTTCGGCTTCGCGATCAATACCGACCCCAAGCATCTGCCGACCGCCGTCATCGCCGCCGATCACAGCGAGTTCACGCGCAGTTTCCTGATGGCGATGCGCAACTCCGATTACTTCGACATCGTATCGACGCTGCCCGACGAAGAATCCGGTCGCCGTGCGCTCGCACAGGGCAAGGTGTTGTTCGTTCTGAATATCCCCGTCGGTTTCACGCGCGATCTGGCCAAGGGCGCGCGGCCATCGCTGCTCGTCGAAGCCGACGCGACGGACCCCACCGCGGTGGGCACCGCGCTCGGCGCACTGCCGTCGATCGCGCAGTCGGTGTTGCAGAAGGACCTCACGGGTCCGCTGTCGACGCTCGCGGTCGGCCCGGCCGCTTTCGACGTTCAATTGCACCGGCTCTACAACCCCGAAAGCCTGACCCAGTACAACGTGGTGCCCGGCCTGATGGGCGTGATCCTGACGATGACGATGGTGATGATGACGGGCCTCGCGATCACGCGTGAACGCGAGCGCGGCACGATGGAAAATCTGCTCGCCACACCGGTACTGCCGCTCGAAGTGATGACCGGCAAGATCGTGCCTTACGTGGCGATCGGCCTGGTGCAGGTCAGCATCATTCTCGCGGCGGCGCGCTTCGTGTTCAACGTGCCGTTCGAAGGCAGTCTGATCGCGCTGTATCTGTCCGCTCTATTGTTCGTTGCGGCCAATCTGACGATCGGCATTACGCTGTCGTCGCTCGCGCAGAACCAGTTGCAGGCCATGCAACTGACGATGTTCTATTTTCTGCCCAACATTCTGCTGTCGGGTTTCATGTTTCCGTTCGCGGGCATGCCGAAGTGGGCGCAGTACATCGGCAACCTGTTGCCGCTCACCTACTTCAACCGGCTGGTGCGCGGCATTCTGCTCAAGGGTGTCGGTTGGGCCGACATGTGGCCGCATGTATGGCCGCTGCTGATCTTTCTGTTGGTCGTCATGGGTATCGCCGTGAAGTTCTATCGGCGCACGCTCGATTGAGGAAGGCCTGCAATGTGTTCCGCTCCTGGCTTTCGTGACGCGGTTTTTCATCGCGCGGCTTGTTGGTCCCAGCGTTTCGCCATGCGCCGGCTGGCCGGCTTCTGCGCAAGCGCGGCATTGTGCGCGTGCAGCGTCGGCCCGGATTTCCATCGACCCGAGGTGACCAGCGTGTCGAGCTATACCGCCGCGCCGCTTGCGGCGAGCACCGTCGCAACCGATGGTCCCGGCGGCGCCGCCCAACACTTCGTGCCGACCGAGGTGCCCGGCGACGGCTGGTGGCGCGCTTTCGGCTCGCCGGCGCTGGACGCGCTCGTGCAACAGGCGCTCGACGATAGCCCGACCCTCGCGCAAGCCCGCGCGAAACTCGACGAAGCGCAGCAGGACTATCGCGCGCAGGCGGGCGGCACGCTATGGCCGCAAGTCGATGCGAACCTGTCGACCACGCGCGAGAAAATCGATCCCGAGGCGCTCGGCTTCGGTCAGCTGACGCAGGGCCGCGCGTTTGCGCCGTTCACGCTGTACAGCGCACAGGTCACGGTGTCGTACACGCTCGATCTGTTCGGCGCGAATCGCCGCGCGCTCGAAGCGGTGGCCGCGCAGGTCGACTATCAGCAATACGAACTCGAAGCCGCGCGTTTGACGGTCGCGGGCAACGTCGTGACGGCGGCGATCCGGCGCGCGTCGCTCGCGCGGCAGATCGCCCTCACCGAAGCGCTGCTCGCCAACCAGATGCAGCAACTCGATATCGCCGAACGCCGCTATGGCGCGGGCGGCATCTCCGAGGTCGATCTGCTGAGCCAGCGCACGCTCGTGCAGCAAACCCGCGCGACGTTACCGCCATTGCGCACGCAGCTTGCGCAGACCGATCATCAACTCGCGATCTATCTGGGACGCGCGCCGGCGGAATTGGCCACCACCCACGACCTCGCCGCGCTCGACCTGGATACGCTCGTGCTACCGGCGGACCTGCCGCTGACCTTGCCGTCGACGCTCGCGCGGCAGCGGCCCGACATTCGCGCGTCCGAGGCGCTGTTGCATCAGGCGAGCGCGAACATCGGCGTCGCGACCGCGAACCTGTATCCGCGCATCACGCTGTCGGGCAGCGCGGCGACCGAACGCGTCAACGTGTCCGATCTGCTGACGGGCTTCAACGTGTGGAATTTCGGTGCGGGTCTCACGCAGCCGCTGTTCCACGGCGGTGAACTGCTGGCGCGCAAGCGCTCGTCGGAGGCGGCCTGGCAAGCGGCGCTCGCCGTCTACAAGCAAACCGTGCTGCAGGGACTGCAACAGGTCGCCGACGCGCTGCGCGCGCTCGATCAGGACGCGATTGCATTGCAGGCGCTCGACGCCGCGCAGCGCAGCGCACAACACAGCGCAGGGATCGCCAGCCAGCGGTATGCGGCGGGCGGCATCAGTCAATTGACACTGCTCGATACGCAGCGTCAGGAATTGCAGACCGGACTCGATCGCACCAAAGCCGCCGCGCAGCGTTATGCCGATACCGCCGCGCTCTATCAGGCGCTCGGGGCGCGGCCTTGAGTCGATCGGTGGTTCTGTCGCGCTAACGATTACAGCTTGAGCAAAGCGTGATATCGGTAGTACTACTCACGCTACCAACGAGTAGAATTGTTCGGCTGCAGTCGGGGCGACGCCATCGTCACACATCTGCCCCTTGCGGATCATGTGTGCGATTTCTATGCCAGACAGGATGATGCGCGCACAGCGGAAATCCTTGAACCCCAGCATCGGTTTGATGATGCGTTTGATGGCACGGTGATCCTGCTCGACGACGTTGTTCAGGTATTTGTTTTGACGGACCTTGATCGGTGTTAAACGCTCGGCATTGAGCGCTTCAAGCGCAGCCAGATTCGCGCCACTCCTGTCCACGGTGATTGTCTCGGGCTCGCCGTTCTGTTCAATCGCCTTCTCGAAGTAGCGGCGCGCCGCGGCCTTGTCCCGATGGGCGCGCAGCAGGAAATCCACCGTATTACCTGTCTTGTCGACGGCACGGTACAAGTATTTCCATTGGCCTTTGACCTTGACGTAGGTCTCATCGACCCGCCAGCTCTTGCCCACAGGCCGTTTGCGTTTGCGGAATGCTTTTTCAAGCACCGGCAGCAGCTTAATAACCCACCGGTGCACGCTCGAATGATCCACCTCGATACCCCGCTCGGCCATCATTTCCTCGAGGTTACGTAGGCTCAGTGAGTACGCCACGTACCACCGCACGCACAGCAGGATCACGTCCAACGGGTAGTGCAGCCGCTTCAGTACCTTGCCAATGCCAGCGGGCAGCGTCTTGCGCGGCGTTTGCGTCTTTGCCATGATGCTTATCATGCGTTGCGGTCCACGGATTTTACTTGACCGCGTTAATCCGACAAAACCTGGCTGTACGGCCAGGAATGCGCTGGAAGGCTTCTCGCGGCAAATGAAGAAGTTGCCGGCCTTTCTTCGCGAGAGCCTGACCTACGATCGGAGAACGGAAATGGCCTGCCATGTCGAGCTCTCCAGGCGGCTCAATATCGATATCTGGTTTGCTGATCCGCATGCGCCCTGGCAGCGCGGCAGCAATGAGAACACCAACGGCTTGCTGCGTCAGTTTCTGCCAAAGGGCACAGACCTTTCGACGCTCTCGCAGACCCAACTCAATGACATCGCCAAATTGCTCAACGGGCGGCCTCGCCAGACGCTCGGCTGGGACTCCCCCGAGGAAGCAATGGCTAAAGAGTTAGAGAAGGCCGGATTAGCTAAACGTTGCACTTGACTCTTGAGACTGCCCGTGCCGTAATCCATGATCGAGCGCACCAGACCGTGCGAGTAATAGCTGTATTCGACATGCTGGCCACTCGTGCCTTCCTGTTTTGTCAGCAGACCGGCCCAGTTGTACGTGTACTGGAACACGTGGCCACCGAGATCGATATGTTTCGTCACCCGGCCGAACAGATCCACCTCGTCGACCATCGAGCGGCCGTTCGCATCGATCGTCGTCTTTACCCATCCACCGCTCGCGACCGAGCCGATCGAGCTGATCGTGCTCGCCCAGCGGTAGTCGTACTGCACCGTGCGGCCCGCCGCGCTGACGGTCTTCACGATGCGGCCATCGGCGTCGTAATAGATGCGTTCGCGTCCGCCCAGCGCGTCCGTGTGGGCAATGCGGTTACCCGCACCGTCGTACTCATAGCGGTCGATGCTGCGCTGCCCGTTGGCTAACACCGGCCGGGCGATCTCGATCAGCTGGTTGGCCCTGTCGTACGTGTAATCGGTGCGTCGTCCCAGCTCGTCGGTCGACACGCGCAGATTTCCCACCGCGTCATACGAGAAGTTCTTGCCATACCCCATCGCATCCCACGACTGCGCCACCGCCGGCTGCGCGAGACCATAGTTCCACTGCTGGGTGCTCAGGTGGCCGTTGGCGTCCCTCAGTCCCACCAGGTTGCCGCTATCACGCCGCTTTGTTCAGGTAGCTTAGCAAGTCCTCCTGCGTGAGCCCCGGTGTTCCCAGTTGAAACCACCTTTCGAAGTAGTCCAGGTATGTGAAGTGCACCCGACCGTTCTCCTTGACCGGGCCTGGCTGTGTTCCATACTTGCTTACGAAGCGCAAGTGCTCGATGGTCATCACGTAAGCATCACGTTCTTCGTTACTGGCGAATTCCACTTCGCCAGTAACACGATATGGTGAATCTCCTAGAATTAAATCCACCAAATCCAATGCTTTCCCTTCTTCCATTAACTTCAGGACGGTTTCCTTGTCAGCAGCACTCACGTCAATTCCCCAATCTAGCCGTTATATGGTAACCGTTCACTTCAATCTGCCTATATCCAAGACTGGCCAGTGATTTGCCCAATGGTGTATTGCTAGCAGCATGAACAGGTGACATCCCCTCTACGGACATGTTGTACTCAGATCACCGATGCACTGCTCGAACACCTGGGCTTCCTGCCCGGCCAGCACGTCATGTTCAGCGTCGATCACAGGTTCGGCCACGTCATCATTACCCCGGATCGCAGCTACACCGTCGCAGGCAGGCCTATGACAGAGACGGAGATCAGCCAGCGCAACTCGCTCATCCCGGACTAATCAGTTCCCCACACGACAAACCCGATCACAGCTAGACGAACGAAGGGCCGCTTACGCGGCCCTTCGGGTTTTCTAGCAGCTAAATATCACTCTGCTCATCTGTAGCGGGTTACTTCTTAAAGCCCGCAAATGGCCCGAAGAACACTATTCCCTGCTCAACAAGGGACGGCAACTCATCCTGAGACGGAAAGTGACTCGCAAACTCCGGCCAGACTCTCTCAACGTAGGCACCCCATGAGGCCACGGGAATTTCACGCACGTCTCCCTCGATATTGTCGAATACGTAGTGCATATGAGAGGCAGCAACCACCCCTTTTTTGACGGCCGCTTCATATGTCGATGCACTTGCATAACACGCGACATGTGCCCCATCGATTCCTTCTGCCATGTCACAACCCTCGCCACGCAAGAGCCTCATTCGGAACTCGTAAAGATGATTTTCCATGTCGTTCATTGAACATATTGTTTACCAGATCCGGGAATGATAACTCTCCGCAATTGCTCAATCTGCTGCTGACTAAGCCCGAACTGGTCACGTGCCTTTGTCGGATCGGCAACCACTGCTTTCCCGGGGTTGATTGATCGCCTGCCCTCTTGAACTGCGGAAGTGCGCAATTGATCAACGAATGACTTCGGGACTGTAAAAGTCTTGATTGTGTTATCAGGGAATTGATGCAATCTTTGCTCCAGGAAACTCTGAGCACGCGCCTCGTCACCGAAATTCAGATACAGGTTCAGGCGGGCAGTGTCGGGAAAACGGACTACACGAAGCAGGCGATCGAGGCGATGAATGGCGAGATCCTGCCGGGCGGGTTGGGTGGTGTGGGCAGTGGGTTCGTAGCGCCGCCGTATAGCAGTAACGCTGCACTGTTTGGCATGGGCGGTTCGCTGGATACGCTCGATAGCCTGACTGGTACGACTGCGCGCAGCGCCTATGAATCGAGTCAAGTCGTAGAGCCTTACAGCGGCGCTGCGGTGCTTTATGGTCCGAACCTTGGTCTCTCTGCTGCTGGGCCCCTGGGCCGAGGCGATGGATTCCGTTATACGTGGGACAGCTCAGGCACTGCCGGTTCGATTGGTTTGGCGGGCGATGATGCAGACGCGTTGAAATACGCGTGGGATGCACAAAAGCGGCTAACCACGGATGTGCGGGGTGGCTTTGATCAGCAGGGCAACAGTACTGCAGGACATGCCCAATATGATCTGGGGCGCTCGTGGCTTGCCGATGTTCCAAAGCTTCCCGTCAATCTGGCGCTGAACACATTCGAGGGTGGTGTTAACCTGCTCAGCGGGGCGTTACCTGGTACGCCGGACTATGTGCCGTTCCTTGAGGGTGCCAAAATTCCGTACAACTCGGAGGCGTCGAGTTATGCGGAGTTTGGAGTCGGGCTGCTGCTCGGCGGACGGGGTGTAGGTGCAGCGAGAGAACCCAGTACCATCACTGTCTTCCGTATTGAGGGCGAGGGTAATCGCCGGTTATTTATCGATGAAGCCACAGGAAGCGTCTCCATTCCACCGGTATTCGCGAACAAGGGACGTGGTGATGAGCGTAACCTGGCTCACCACCATATTGCCAAGAAGCAGCAGTCCGTTATCAAGCAACTGCTCGAAGGCATGATCATCAAGTACGAAGCTGAACGATGGTCGTCCAGATTGAAGTGACGTAAACGAAGCGCGGGCGATGAGTGCTACCAACACTCACCGCCCGCTGACCACCACCAACTCACTCAAGGAGTTGATCATGGCTGATGCCAATCTTAATGCATTGAACGCTCATCCCGAGCGATACGCCACCGTCCAGCAGCTCATGCGCTGGCGACCCTCACCGAAACCCGGCAGGCCTTGGCGAACACCAAGGTTTTTTCCGTGGCTGCGCATCGCCGGCATGTGGCTTGAACACGCCGGCTTCCAACCCGGTCAGCGCGTGAGGATCGAGGTCCAGCACGGCAGACTCGTCACCACACCCGATTGAACAACTCCACAAACAACAAACCCAGCACAAAGGCTGGGTTTGTTGTTTTAATGCTGCCAGATCTTTTTAAAAACCATTACCTATAGATACAACCCTGACTCCTGTCGCAAGCATTTTCTCAATTATTTTCTGTGCCAGTACGTCATCCTCAATTATCTTTCCCATCTTTGAAACGGTATTCACAATTAGATAACCAGCACCAGTGCCATCGCTCAGCAATGCCCATTGTGGCTGGCTACCGTCCCACAAATATTCATACTGCTGTAACCGTTCATCCATTTTAAAACCTCGGCAAACTCTTGTTAAATCTGATCACGTCATTCCCAACAGGAACAACCTGTGAGCTGCGTTGCGGCGATCCTACTGCCTCTAAATAGCGCATGATTTGCATATCTGGCGAACTTGCCCAAGGCGTTCCACCTGGATGGGTATGGTAGATCAGCATACTATCGCGGCTAATCGGAATATCAACAGAACGCCCCTCGCCCGAGAACAGGAAGTACTGACCGCCGCCGCCCTTACCCGGCCCAAGCTGATAGGTCACCGCAAACTCAACATCATGCTTGACGGTAAGCGCTTCAAGTTGCGCCGGTGTCGGTCTGTTTGCAATGGGAACACCAGTTGCCCCAGGCAACCCTTCTCCCACACGAGCGCCATATAAAAGGCTATCGACCTTTCCCAGCTCCCCAAGTGTTCCCGTTGTCCTGATTGACTGCCCCGACAACACCGCATCAAGCAGCCCCACCCCTTTCGCGGCGATCTGTTCGGGTATCTGCGCGAACATGCTTAACGCAAATCCCGCCGCGTTGCCCGAACGCGCTGCGAAGGTATCCTCAGCCTGGAAATACGGAATCTGCGGCGTCTTACCCGCCGATGCTCCCGGCGGGAATACGCCCACAGCCTCCAGGCCTGCCACCGCCGCGTGCCCCAGATCCAGACCGCCATTCACGAACTGAATCGGTGTATTGGCCAGTCCCTTCACAAAGTTGAAACTGTCCGATGCAGCCTGCTTCGCATGCTCCCACGCAAGCAACGTATTGTCCGGATTGCCACCCGCATCGGCCAGCATGATCGGTCGCTGCCGGTCCTGCAACCCCATTGATGGACCGAACAGGGCCGACGAAGCGCTGTATGACGATGCACTGCTATCGACCAGCCCACCGTATGCGCCGAACAGCGCAGCATTGCTGCTATACGTTGGCGCAACAAACCCACTACCCACACCACCGATCCCGCCCGGCAGGACCTGCCCGTTCATGCCGTCGATCGCGTCCTGCACACGCTGCGCCGTCGTATCGGTTTTCCCAACGGAGCCGGCCTGCACATTGTCGACGACCAGATTGCCAATGGTGCTGGCGATGGCATCCATCGTGATCGCCCCAACATTGCGCCCAAGGCTCCCACCACGCACGATTGTACTAGCAGCCCCTGCAGCTATTCCCGCACCCATGCCCGTTACAAACCTGCCTGGATCCGAGCCCATGTTAAAGCCCACGTTGCTGCCGCCGACATTAATCGTCCGTGCCGCCTGGAAGCCGACTCCAGATGCCACAGCGGACGCTGCCATGCCCTTCCAGTCAAACCCGCGCTGAGCACCAACAGCGAGCGCCATACCCTGAGTCGCGGCTGAACGCACCGCCCCCTGAGCAGCCGCGGTCCAGAAGCTGGTGGCAGGGGCCGCCGCCGCCCCGATACCAGCTGACACAGCTCCAATTGCCATCCCCTTCCAGTCAAATCCATGCTGCTCGCCTGCGGCGATCATGACGCCCTGCGTCGCGGCCGCTCCCGCGGCGCCAATCAGCATTGCGCCAACAATGCTGCCCGTACCCATCGACACGACCGATACCGCGACCGCGATGACTACCGCGAAAATCTGGGCCACCCCACCACATCCCCCATCCTTCCCCGGCGGAGGCGGCGGATCCGGCAAGGTCGGTTGGGTGTTTCCAATCGCCTTGCCCGGGTCATACGGCTTGAACGTCGTCGCCGTATTGTGCACGTTCGTGACCTGGTTGGGCACCGTCAGCATCTGCCCGGCCTTCAGCACGTCATCGCCCTTCAGCCCGTTCGCGTCCGCCAGGATGTACCACAGCGTCGCATCCCCCCACAGCGACGACGCGATCGACTGCAGCGTGTCCCCATCGCGCACCGTCCAGGTACCCGGGCTCACGCCCGGATACACCCCGTTGATCGCCATGAAGTTCTCGTCGAAGTCCGCGCTGCCCACCGGCGTGAACACCTTGTACTGACTCTCGCTGCCCTTCGCGAGCTTGCCGGCCAGCTCCTGCACGTAGTCAACCGTCTCGACCCCGTCGTTGCCCTGGTTGCCCACCCGGTTGCCGTTCAGGTAGTAGTAATTGTGTTTCCTGTCCCCCGTCGCGCCCCGGATCGTGCCCTCGTCCGCCACCGTCACGCCCACCAGTTCGTCGCGCCGCTGCACCTGGCCGCGCAGATCCGTGTAGTACGTGAACGCGCGTGCGCTGCCCGCCTGGCCGCCACCATCGTCGTAGGTGGCCTTCAGGTTGCCGTTGACGTCGTAGTTGAAATAGCTCGATGCCGGTCTCCAGCCCGGCGCGTCCGGGTTGCTCCCCTGCGCCAGGATCTGGCTCTGTTTCGCGCTGTCCCACCATTCGTACGAATAGGTGGATGTCATGGTCGCGCCGCTGCCATTGTCGGGCCGCGTGGCAATCTGCCCGAGCGTGCCGTCGGCCATGCGCGTATAGGTCGTCGTCGTGCTGTTCAGATTGTCGTGCTCGGACATTAACTGGCTGTCGGCGTCCCAGTCGCGCGTCACCGCCGTCACGATCTGACCGCTGCTCCTGTCCCGTTCGATGGTCTCCGTGACGCGCCCCAGCAGATCATTGGTGCGCTGCTGGATCATCATGCCGTCGACCGTCTGCGTCGCCAGCAAGCCGTTCGCGTCGTACGTGTAGTACTCCGTGCGTCCATCCCTGGCATAGACCGCCATCGTCCGCTCGCCGGCCGCGTTATAGCCAAGCTGCACGCCGTCGCCGCCGGCCGCGCCCGCCACGATATGCACACTGGTGTCGTCCGGATCGGTGGCGCGCGTGCCCGACAGCGATCCCATCGAGACCGTGAAGCGGTTCAACGCGTCGTACTCGTACCAGTACTCCTGCTCCGTCGCGTGATAACCCACCATGTCCGTGTACGTCGCCATCATCCGGCGGCGATTGCCGAGCGCGTCGTACTCGTAACCGACCTGGTAGCTGTTGTCACGGATCGCCACGACGCGATTCAGGGCGTCGTATTCGACCCGCGACTGCGCGAACACGTACGAGTTGCCGAAGTCCGTGAAAAATTCCGCCGTACGGTTGCCGTCGCCGTCGTATTCGTAGAGCGACTGGGTCTGCGTGCCGTAATCCATGATCGAGCGCACCAGACCGTGCGAGTAATAGCTGTATTCGACATGCTGGCCACTCGTGCCTTCCTGTTTTGTCAGCAGACCGGCCCAGTTGTACGTGTACTGGAACACGTGGCCACCAAGATCGGTATGTTTCGTCACCCGGCCGAACAGATCCACCTCGTCGACCATCGAGCGGCCGTTCGCATCGATCGTCGTCTTTACCCATCCACCGCTCGCGACCGAGCCGATCGAGCTGATCGTGCTCGCCCAGCGGTAGTCGTACTGCACCGTGCGGCCCGCCGCGCTGACGGTCTTCACGATACGACCGTCGGCGTCGTAGTAGATGCGTTCGCGTCCGCCCAACGCGTCCGTGTGGGCAATGCGGTTACCCGCACTGTCGTACTCATAGCGGTCGATGCTGCGCTGCCCGTTGGCTAACACCGGCCGGGCGATCTCGATCAGCTGGTTGGCCCTGTCGTACGTGTAATCGGTGCGTCGTCCCAGCTCGTCGGTCGACACGCGCAGATTTCCCACCGCGTCATACGAGAAGTTCTTGCTGAACCCCATCGCATCCCACGACTGCGCCACCGCCGGCTGCGCGAGACCGTAGTTCCATTGCTGGGTGCTCAGGTGGCCGTTGGCGTCCCTCAGCCCCACCAGGTTGCCGGTCAGATCGTAGTAGTACGTGGTGAGCGGCGCCATCTCTATCTGCGCCCCGTTCTCCAGCGTGACCATGACAGTCGGCTCGCGTTTGAGCGTGAGAGAACCCATCGTGTTATACGACGAGTAGGTCCAGTTGCCGCGCCCGTCCCTCTCCGCCGACACCTCACCGAACGCGTCGTGCTGCTGCAGACGGTCGATCGTCATGTCCTTCGCCAGTTCCTCGATCACTCCGACGATGTCGACATTGGTGACGGGGTTGTTACGCGTGCCGGTGAGGAAGTAGCTCTGGCGCTCCATCAGCACGTTGCCCGCGGCGTCCATTGCGAGGTAGCGGTACTCGTACTCGACGTTCGTCGGCAGATCGCCCGCGTCGAACAGGAAGCGGCCGGCAGCGTCGCGAGTGAGGATCGCCGTTTTGAACGGCCGATCATAGTCGCCGTCCTGTTTGGTCGATTCGCGGTAGTAAAGCGTGATCGTTTCGACGTTATCGAGCCTTGCCCCATTACTATCGGTTGGCGAGAACTCGAAGATCGACGGCAGCGCGCTACCCGTCAAGGTCACTTCGGAAGTCGTGTTAACACCGATCCTGATGTCGCCTTGTCCCATCGACAGCGGGCGGCCCGCCGTGTCGTAGGCGGTGAACTTGATCGCATAGACCGTGTCCGGCTGCAATCCCGCGTTCGTTGTGTCCCACAGGAAGTCGCCGCCCATGCCGTACAACGTCGTGTACTGTGTGACGCCGTCCTGGTCCCACGATATGACCATGTGGTCAGTGCCTGCCGGTTGGGCATGAAACACGACCGTCGATTTCAGGTCCACAAGATAGCCGAGGGCAAACGACGGCGACTGACCATTGCCCGGCAGATTGACCGTGCCGCGCAACGCATCGATCTGTGCGCCGGCCGGATCGAACAGGTCGAGCGATATCTCATAGATTCCGCCGCCCAGCGAACCCATGTCGATCTGGAACGCGCCGGTGACCGGATCGCGCCAGACCGGGTAGTCGAGTTGCCAGCCCGCATTGTTTGGGTCGCGCAGGTGCACGACGATATGATCAGCCGAGTCCATCTCCGTGCTCTGCAGCGCGTAAATGTTCAGCACTTGCGGCGCTGACCAGATGTAGCTTCCGGTCGAATCGACGCGAAAGCCGGGACGCGAGCTCTCGTTGTAGTACGCTAATTCCGTCTGCTTAACGCTGGAGCCGGTCACCCGATCCAGATGAACCTCGTAACTGTCGCGGCGCAGCAGCGTATTTGGACCATGACCGTCATCGCCGTTACTCACCGCGATGAAGATCATCTCGTAGTCGCCATCGGGCAGATTGCTGATGTTGGCGCTGTACGAGTTCGCAGATAGTCCGGCTCTGTCAACCAGTTGAAGGAAGTTGGCCGTTGACCCGGCGGGGCGGTAGTACAACATCCCCTGAGCTCCGGCCGGCAGCGAGCTTCGCGCGACGGTCAAAGTTTCGAAATCCCCACCAAGCGATATCAGTCCGCCATCAACCACGCCCGAATTCGAGTCCCTGAGCACCGCACCAATATCCGTTGCCGCAGATCTCTGCGGCAATACTTCAACAGTCTGCGTTGTAGTTCCAATGAGATTCCGCTCGCCACCACTCAGGGGCGTCAGGTAAATTGCCAGCGTATAGGTCAGATCGACAGCACTGATGAAGCCACTCTGTTCGTTACCTGTAATGATCGCGTTGATCGGAATGCTTACCGTCTGGGCACCGGAAGGCACCACCGAAGAGGCCGTGCCGGTAACACGCTGTGGATGAGTAAAGTCATATACGCCTGTCGATGTCGCAGTCCAATCCCTCGTTGTCTGATACTGCACCTCGACCTCGAGCTGGTAAGCACCGTAGATCGCCCCAAGGTCAGGCAACGAGACTGACAATGCATCCAGATTCGCACTAAACCTGTCCGCGCTAATCTGAATCTGCACTGGCGCGAACGTTGATTCGAGATTAAGTGACACCGACCCGCCATCAATCACGCCCGAATTCGAGTCCCTGAGCACCGCACCAATATCCGTTGCCGCAGACCTCTGCGGCAATACTTCAACAGTCTGCGTTGTAGCTCCAATGAGATTCCGCTCGCCACCACCACTCAGGGGCGTCAGGTAGATTGCCAGCGTATAGGTCAGATCGACAGCACTGATGAAGCCACTCTGTTCGTTACCTGTAATGATCGCGTTGATCGGAATGCTTACCGTCTGGGCACCGGAAGGCACCACCGAAGAAGCTGTGCCGGAAACATACTGTGGATGGATATAGTCATACACGCCGGTCGATGTCGCAGTCCAATCCCTCGTTGTCTGATACTGCACCTCGACCTCGACCTGGTAAGCACCGTAGATCGCCCCGAGGTCAGGCAACGAGACTGACAATGCATCCAGATTCGCACTAAACCTGCCTGCGCTAATCTGAATCTGCACCGGCGCGGACAGTTCCCCAGTGACAACTCCAGCGTCCCCTCCCACCACCGTCAACGCAGGCCCCGTCACCGGTCGATTCGACGAATCGATCCACCCCGCGATGCTCAACTGTGTATTCGCGAATACCCCGCCATCGATCGGAATATCCACCGGACTGAAGCTGATAGTAGGTATGCCGCCCGACGTCTTCGGCTGCCGAATCTGAATCACCTGATTCCGCTCGTCATAGCGCGTGTAAGTCTGCATCATGTCGACGCTCTGCAGCAGCGCGACGAGATCGTCCCCGGTCGTGATCACGCGATAGCGCAGATCGTTCTCCATCGACTCGACCTTCAGCGTCGCATTGCCATTGCGGTCATACATGAACAGATGCGACACCCCGTCATCAAAGTTCGTGCGCACCACCCGGCCGGCGTTGTCATAGTCCGCATATTCCTGCCATTCACCGTTCGCGCCGCCGCCTCCGGTGCGCCGTCCGGTCGGCTCGCCATATGCGTTGTAGCGCAGCTCGATCAGTGCACCAGTTGACACCCGTGCACCCGTCGCTGCGTCACTCGTTTGGGTGAAGCGCGAAGTTTCGCGGTTTTCCGCGTCATAGGTGATTGTGGTGGAGTCGAGCCGCTGGTTCCCGTCCACATCGCTGCGTAGATAGAAGACGCTCGTGACATTGCCCACGGCGTCATACCGGAAATTCGTCGCCACACCCAGCGCGTTGACTTTCGAATGAAGTCGACCACCCGCGTCGTAGAGGTACGTGGTCACCTGGTCCGACTCACCCTTGCGGGTTTCCCTGACGACATTGTTCAGGCCGTCGTAGTCGTATAGCGTCGTGACGCGCACCTGCCGGTTCTGATAGTCGGCGAACTGCGGCAGCATCTCGCCCGTCAGACGTCCGAGCGCGTCATAGGTGAAGTCGTACTGGCTGCCGTTCGCGTCGACCTTGCGCAGCAGGTGCCCCTCTCCGTCGTATGAATAGTTCGACGTGGCGTCACCGGTCGACTGCACGAGCTTGCCGTTGGCGTCGACCTTCGCGAACTCAACGCCGACGCGCGACTCGCTCAGCAACCGGCCGTTGTTGTCCCAGGTGTAGTTGGTGATGCGATCGTCGGGGCTGCGGGGCCACGAACTGACGATGGTATTGACGGAGGCGCTCGCCGAAACCGGGTCCGGGAACGGCAGTGCAAACCGCGTTTCCTGCGTGACGTTGCCTTGCGCATTCACCGTGTACGCGATGCCGAATCCCTTCGCGTCGATTTCGAGCGTCTTCTGTCCGGCCTTGTTATAGAAATAGGTTGTGCGATTGCCGGCCGGATCGACGGTCGCGGTAACCTGGCCGCAACCATCGTATTCCCACGTCGTCACCAGCTCGCTGCCAGACGTGATGAAGTATTCGCCCCGCGCGTCGTCACCCGCGCTCGGATCGAAGTAGCCTGTCGCTACATTCTGCACGCGGGACTGAGTGAGCCGGTTATCCGCGTCGTAGACGTATCGCGTTTCGCGCACGTTGGCCGCATCGGCAGGCACAGGCGGTTGCGAACCAGGTTGCGCCACGATCGGATCCGCGTAGACCTTCGTCGCGACGACATTGCCCACCGCATCGCACGCCCATAGCGTCAGCGTGCCGGTCGGGCTGACCTGCGCAGTCTTCCGGCCCGCCACGTCGTAGTACAACGTGGTGGTATGTCCATTCGCGTCGGTAATCGATGTGAGATTGCCTTGCGCGTCATAGACCCGTGTCTCGGTCGTGCTCGCAGGAAAGCCAGCCTGGTACACCGACACGCCGGTCAGCGTGATCTGCCGGTCAAGCAGGTCATACCCATAGCGCGTAACACGCTCCTCTTTGAGCCCCTGCGCTTCGATCGTCGCGATGCGATTGCCGCGCGCATCGTATTCGAACGTGTTGACAACCGCCTTGCCACCCGAAGTAACCGGTGGTGTTTCCGACAGCATCAGTCCACGGCGATCATACGTATAAGAAAACTGCCCGCCGACCTTGTTCGTATAGCCGGTGCGGTTGCCGAATGCGTCGTACGCGTAGATTTCGCCGTAGCCCTCGGCGTCGGTCGACCTCACCAGGTGGCCGAGCCGGTCGTACTCCATGCGGGTGACCGCCTTCGTATCCTGCGTCACCTTGACCGCATTGCCAAACGCGTCGTATTCGGTCAGCACGATGCTCGCCGTCGGCGAGACGACCTGCACCGCGCGGTTCAGCACGTCGTAGGAGATCTGGCTGATGATGTTCCTGTTCTGGTCGGCCGCCGTCACCCTATTGCCGAAAGCGTCATAGGTGTTACTGGTTATATAGCCGAGCGCATCGGCCGTAACCAGTAGATCACCCCTCGCGTTGTAGATATAGCGCATGCGATACGCCGCCTGCAGATTGCTCCGCTGGCTGGGACTGAGCGCTGCTGCCTCGAGCGCCTCGCCATTCGCGTCGACATAGCCACGCGCCTTGCGCTCGGCAAGTGCCCAGGCGGTGTCCCGCTCGGAAAGCTCCACCCCGCGAGGGTCGGTCTCAGCAGTCACACGTCCCATCCCGTCATACGTGTAACGTGATGTCGCAGCGACTGACGTACCGTACGCGCGGGTCTGTTCGATCATGCGCCCAGCTGCGTCGAATACCGCGTGCGTGACGCTCTGTTCGGGCAGACCATCGGCCACGCTCGTGTTCACCGCGCGTCCCAGCGCGTCAAGTTCATAGCGCGTGACGACGCCTGCCGCATTCGTCGTGCCCGTCAGACGTCCGGCGCTGTCATAGTCGTATCCCGTCGCGGCCGCCGAAGCCGGAATGATTTGCGGCAGAAGTGCGGCAGCCTGTTTCTGGCTGGCGCTGCGCGCCGCTTCGTATCTGTCCGCGTAGCGGATGGTCGTCAGCAGATGGCCCGCTGGATCGTAACGTTGCTCCGTGACGTAGCCTTCGGCATCGATCACATAGACCGGCCGGGTGGCGGTGTCATAAATCCACGTAGTGGCGCGATCCCCGGATGGCTTCGCGACGTCAGGTGAGGCGAGCCAGAGCTCCAGCGTCGAGGCGTCTGGAATGCCAGCCCCCGCATACGGCGTCTGGTACTGTGTGCGTTCGAGGAGATTGCCGCCGGCGTCGTAACGGTTGGATGTGACGAAGCCGAGCGCATCGATACTGGCTGCCACCCGGTTTGCCGCGTCATAAACCATGCGCGTCGTGCGATCGCTCGCATGCGCCTGAGCCGATTGGGCGCTCAGCGCTGTGGCAACGGCGTCGACGGTGAGGGCACCCGCTATATTGACGGGGCTTGCATACGTGATCGTGCTGATCACATTGCCGTTGGCGTCGTAGACGTTCTCGGCAACGTAGTTCAGCGCGTTCACCACGTAGCGCAAGCGGCTGTCTGCGTCATACACGTATTGCGTGGTCTGGTCGAGCAGCGGCTGAACCGTTTGACTTCCCGTGATGTACGCGTCGGTCAGATTGTCCGGCGAACCGTCCAGAGGGAAGGCAAACGCCGTTCGCGCGACGACAAGCCCTGCGGCGTCGTACACGCTCCTGACGAGCGCGCCGGTCGGTCCGACCGACCATATCTGCCGCCCCTCCTCATCGTAAACGTAGCGCGTGACGCCACCCGCCGCATCGGTCACGGACACGACATCGCCATTGGCGTCGTATGCGTAGCCTGTTGTGAGGCTGAGTCCTGCCGGGTCGACGACAGTACTGGTCAACCGCCCCGCCTTGTCGAATACGTTCTGCGTGACACGCGGGTTGCTGCTGCCCGCACCTTCGGTCACGGTGAGGACGTTGCCAACACCATCGTACGCAAACGTCGTCAACAGGTTCAGTCCACCTACGTCGGCCGTCACGGAAACCGTGTGTCCGGCTGCGTCATAACGGGTCTCAGTCACGACGCCAGACGGGTCCGTCTCTCGGGTCGCCTGACCCTTGCCGTCGTATTCGTAGCGGGTCGTGAGATTCAGGCCGCTCGGGTCGACTGTGCAGCTCAGCACGCGGCCCGTCGCGTCGTAGCTATACGTGGTGTGAACACCGCGCGCGTCAACCGTATCGATCAGATGGCCTGCGTGATCGTAGTTTTGCGTGGTCGTCGCACCGGTTGCATCGGCCGTGCTGACCAGGTTGCCGTCACGGTCGTACGTGTAGCCTGTCGTGTTGCCGCGCCCGTCGGTCAGCGTCACGATCTGGCCGGCGTCGTTGTACGTCAATGTGGTCCTGATGCCCTCGGCGGTCGTCACTGTCACCGCGCGGTCGAACTCCGAGTATGACCATGTCGTCGTGCTGCCCGTCGCGTCGGTGCGGGTGAGCATGTTGCGGAACGCGTCGTACGTCATGTGCATACGCGCGCCAGTGCCGTCGGTCACCGCCACCACATTGCCGTTGCGATCGTAGTCCTGGCGGCGCAGCACACCGTTGGCATCGATCGATTCGATCACACGCCCAAACGCGTCGTAGATTGCCTGAGTGATCAGGTTGAGGCCGCCCGCGTCGGACGTATGGCGGATCGCCTGACCGAGCCGGTCGTAGTCGATCGTGTCTCGCACCTGAACATTGGAGGCAATGTCACGAACGGTGGAAATCTGCTCGCCAAACGTGTTGTAGGTATAGCGTGTGCTCAGACCTAACGCATCGGTACGCTGGACGAGGCGGCCGGCGGCGCTGTAAGTGAAAGCAGTGCGCGTGACGTCACTATCATCACCCAGCACCGCGAGGGTGCTTCTGAGCGGGTCGGGCAGGAGACCGCCTACCAGACTGGCCAGCGTGTCCGCTGCAACGCGCGTCGCGTAGACCAGCGTCTCCGTCACGTCACCGAATGCGTCATACTGGTACTCGACGACTTCGCCGATCGGATTGACAACGTGGGTGAGGTGGCCCGCCACGTCGTAGTAGTAGTACGTGGTGTTGCCGTTCGCGTCCGTCATGGAGGTGCGCAGGCCCGCCGCGTCGTACGTGTAGCTCACCCCCCACGATTGCCATACGGCATCGATCTGTGCAAGCGTTGCGTTCGCGCCAAGCGCTGCGAGCGCCGTGCTGCCTTCGCCGCCCAGCTGCGCAATCAGCCGTCCCTGCAGATCGTAGCGGTAGGTCGTCGTGCGCCCAGCGGTCGTCTCGCTGGCCACGCGGCCCTCGTCGTCCCAGGTCCAGCTAGTGGAGACATTGCCGCCCATACCGTCCTGCGAATACGTAGTGCGGCCCGTGAGCCGTCCCATTGCGTCGTAGGTGTAGTAGGTGAACTCCATCTGCCCGGGACGACTTGTCCACGCGAGCATGGCGTCGGCCCGCAGCACATAGCGCAGGCTTTGCTGCGAGGGGTTACCGCCTACCGGCGTGCTCAGCTCGTCAGCCTTGCTCAGCCAGGATGCGCCAAAGGTTGCGGACCCTATCGAGAGGCCGCTGTCCGCCGGATAGCGGAACTCGATCGTATGATGCGCAAGCGGCACTACGTTCGGTACGTCAAGCGTACCGGTGGCGAAGCCTCCGAATGGGAAGTCGAACGTGAGCGCTCCCGCCTGCACGCCATCGATCCAGATTTCAACACTGCCGCTTGAACCCAGCGTCCCGGTCACGTTAATCGTGACCGGGATCTGCTGTGGCGCCTGCATCGAGCCGAGATCGACTTGCTGGCCGCGCACGCGCTGTGTGACGTTGCCCCACGCATCGTAGCTATAGTGCGTCACGTAACCTTCGGCATCGACTTCTGCACACAACAGGCCGCGCGAGTCATAGAAGTAGCTCAGGTGAGCGTCTGCGTCGCTGCTACCGGGAACCAGCTGCGCAAACATGCCCTGACTGCGCAACGAGGCGTCCGTTGCCGTGGCATAACGAACCGTCTCAACACGCTCCCCTGCGCCGTTGTACCGGTATTCGGTCAGGAAACCTTCCGGGTCAAGTTCCCCGCGCAACAAACCATCCTGATCGTAGAAGTAGCGCGTGACGCGATCGTTGGCCGGATCGGCATCTGGTAAGACCTGTGTCCGCGCCACGCTGGTGTCGACCCGGTTCGCAAAGACCGTCTTCACCACGGGACGTCCGCTGCCGTCGTACTGAACCTGGGTGACGGTTCCGTCCGCGTCAACGGTATGGTCGATGAAGTTGTTGAGATAAAAAGCCCATACCGTCCGGTCGTCCACCGATGCAGGCGGGCGCAGCTTCGAGGAGTCGAGCGTCAGCAACGCCCCCGATTTCAGCCTTTCGGCGGGTGTCCCGTCGGCGTTGGTCAACGAGGCGAGTTGCGCGGCCGTAAGCCTGGTTGCATAGGTGAGCGTGCGCAGCGGCCTCGCGAATGTGGTGTCGTAGACATACTCCGTCAATGTTCCATCAGGGGCGATCTGTGCGACACACTGGCCACGCCCGTTGTACAGGTAGTGCGTATTCAGTCCATTGGCATCGGTCGTCATCTGCAACCGGCCGTTGGTGTCGTAGTAGTTCCTGATCTGCGACTGCACTTTGCCCTGCACCGAATCGACCACGGCGACCAGTTCCCCCGCGGCGTTATACGTAGAGGTACGCGTCAGCCCGTTGCTGAAGGTGACTGAAACCGTGTGGTGCGCATCGTCGTACTGATACAGCGTCGTGACGCCGTCGAACTGAATCGCGCAGAGGAGGCGGCCGAGCCCGTCGTACGTGAAAGTTTCAGCCTTCTCGTTGCCCGGACTGCCCGCAAAACGCTGTAGGAGACGACCGGCAGCATCATAGACGTACCGTGTCTGGATGATTGCTCCCGTCACATCGCCTGTGCCGTCGGCCAGCAGCTTCTCATAGCGCGTGACCGTCGCGAGGTTCCCACGGTAGTCATACGTCGAATCGATACGGATCGCCTCGCTGGGATTCACAAGGCCCGCCGCCCATGCATTCAACGTCGCCTCCGACACTGCGTCGGTGTTGCTCAAGGCGCTGACGTCGAATGCCGCCGATGTGTACTGGATCTCGCTGACCTTCTGGCCCGCCGCGTTGTACCTGAACTCCGTGACGCGGCCCGCCGCACTCACCACGTATCGCAGATGCCCGGCTGCGTCATAGACATAGCGCGTCGTCAGGTACTGGTTCGCGTAACCATTGGCAAAATTGCTGGTCTTGTCAAAGACCGTCTCGGTCAACAGTTCATTGTTCGACCCGTACGTACGGGTAACGTCGGCTGAGCTGTCCGATTGGCTGATCAGATTGCCCGCGGCATCGTAAATAAAGTAGATCGGTTTGCCCTTACCATCATTCAGAATCCGCAGGTCGCTGTCGCCGTTGACGGTATACGTAAAGTTCAGGTTTACCCACTGTCCGTCCAGAGACGAAGTCGACCGGATGCTGATCAACCTGCCGGCATCGTCATACGTCAAGACCTTCCTGTAGCCAAGCGGATCGGTCACCGTCGTCTGCCTGTTCGCGGTGTCATAGCTAAGCGTGGTGATCCGAAACACCCCGTCGTCGGCCTTTTCGGCAATCGTCGCCACCCGGTACTCGCCGTTCACCTGAAGATAGGTGAACATCACCTGGGATCCATCCGACTGGGTGATCGAGGCGATCCGGCTGCTCGTGCCGTCGTACGTATAGGTCGTCGTATAGACGTGAGCGTCGGCGATGCTGTTGTCTTCCGGACTCAGGTCGACTGTCACCCGCGACAGTCGACCCTGTGTGTCGTACGCGTAACGGATCGTGGTCGACGTGACCAGACTGTTACCCATCCCCCGGTAGACCGAGCGCAGATCCGTCAGTTGACCGGCTGCGTTGTAGTCGAGATAGGTGACGTCGCCCCCTGCAGTCGTTACCTGCGCGAGCTGCCCTGCGGCGTTGTAGGCGTAGCCGACCGTATTGCCGTCCCTGTCGCGGGTTGACACGAGCCTGCCGCCTCGCGTGGCATCGTAAAGCTCGCTCAGCCCGTTGTTTCCGTCGTTCCACTGCCAGTTGCGGGTCGCCTCATCAAAGGACAGCGTCGCGTACGCCCCTGTGCCAGTAGCATCGGCATAGCCGGGCTCAAAGTCGCCTTGGGCAACGCTGGCGCCAAGCCACGCGGTCGACACATACAACTGGCGCGACGCATCGTACTCGTACACCGTACTCGAACCATCCCAGTCTGTCAGGGTTACCGTACTGCCTATGCTATTCAGCGTCCCAGTGAGGCCATCCACCGTGCGCGATCCGCCTGGGCGCCAGTTGTCTCCAGCAAACTGTCCGAGGCTGTTATAGGCGCGGTAGATCGAACTGTTAACCCCCTGGCCGAGCAGCAACTGGTCACGATCCTGAATCACCAGATTGCCGTTCGCCGCGTTCACATAGAGCTGCTCTCCGGTCTGCCCGAATGCCGCATTGCCGACCTGGCCATGGGCTCCAAGCCCCAATGCCGACGACGACTGCAACCCCAAACCATTGCCCGTGACGATCGCTACCATCTATGCCCCGTACCTGTTCGTTAAGCCTTGCGCGATTGGTTTCCCGAACCGCTTCCGAACAAGTTGTCCGAAGATTTTCAGAACTGTTTAGCGAAAATCTCAGGCCCTCAGGATCTCGTGCCTCCTTGCGTGCGATGAAGCATAAATTGTGGCGGCGATTGCCGGCCTGATCTCGCAATAAGGATCCCGCAGCAATTCCAGACTGCTATGCTAGAAAAAGGGCTACTCACTTCCGATCCCTCACTTTCGGCTTTGTCCACCGACGCAGCGAACACCCGACGCCAAATGAACTCCACTTCCGAACACGCCGTTGCTTTGGCATCTGCCCGACTGACCCGGCTGCTTGCGTTCCTTGAGTCCGACCCCAACAACCTGTCGCTGCTAGGAGACGCCACCGCGTGCGCATTCGACGCACAGCAATTCGAACGTTGCGATGAACTGCTCGCACGTCAGCAAGCGCTCGGTGCGGTGCCGCCGGAGTCGATGCATCTGCGTGGACTGTGTGCCATGGCTCGTGGCAGATTCGAGGACGCGCTCCGGGCATTCGCCGCGTTACCGGACGGTGAAAGCCATCCCGCGATTCGCTATAACAAAGCGTATGCGCACGCCATGCTCGGCGCTTTCGACGAAACGCTAGCGCTGCTGGATGAAGGCGTGCTGACAACGATTCCGCAAGCCATCACGCTCCAAATGCGGTCGCTTCACCATCAAGGCCGCCTCGACGAGGTCATCGAAGTTGGCAAACGGTATGCGGATCATCCGGAGACCGGCATCGAAGTCTGCGGACTCCTCGCCGCTGCTTTGTTCGATGCCGGACATCCCGACAGCGCGCAACAGTTCGCGTCTCTTGCAACGAGCTCTCCCGACGGTCTCGCCATAGGTGGTTTGCTGGCACTCGGCGAAGGCCGCGAGTTCGACGCTATGGCGCTGTTCGCGGAGGCACTGCGCATCCAGCCGGCACACAGCCGCGCGCTTCTCGGCACAGGGCTCGTGCTACTCGAACAGCACCGCTTCGAGCAGGCCGCGCAACACATCGACGCCGCATCCGAATCGTTTCGCACCCATGCGGGCTCCTGGATTGCGGCCGGCTGGGCCCATTTGCTCAATGGCGATCTACAACTGGCGCGGTCGCGCTTCGAACAAGGCGCTCACCTAGATCGCGGTTTTGCCGAAGCCCCAGGCGCACTGGCCATCGTGGCGCTGCGCGAAGGCAGACTCGACGAGGCGCGTGCGCATACGAAGGTGGCGTTGCGGCTGGACCCCGAGTGTCTGTCCGCCGCACTTGCGAAGAGTCTGCTCAGCACCTCCGCAGGCGATCAAACTACAGCGAGTCAAGTCCTTGATGCGGCATTGAATCGGCCCTTGGACCCACAAGGCAATACGCTTGCAAAAGCGATCGCGAGAAGGGTGACCCGGAGCAATAAGACCCCTCCATTTAACAAATCGTCACAAGAACTGGAATAGGCAAACGCCTGATTTTTCGCGAATGGTCGATCATCTGCGAAATAGAACCTGTCCTAAAAATACGTGACGATCGACTATTTTGATTTTGATATAAGCACCTACCTCTCTGATTAATCTGATTGCATTCGTTTTTGATTCGTTTGCCTCACTATTTTCATCCGTTCGCCTTACTATTTTCAATTTCACCACTTCCAATTCGAAAGAAAACTCCCCATAATGCGGCCCACTTAAACACGGGACCTCATCCATGTCGGCAGACCAGGCACTCCAAATGATGACGCAGCTGTTCTGGAACAGCTTCCTCATTGCGGGGCCAATTGTTATTGCCACGCTCGTGGTCGGTCTGCTGATCAGTGTCTTTCAGGTCGTCACGCAGCTGCAGGAAATGAGCCTGAGCTATGTGCCGAAGCTCGCGGTCGCCGTCATCGTGACGGTTTCGCTCGCCCCGTGGATGCTCGCGCGTCTGACCGGTTTCGCAGCGTCGCTTTTCCGCAGCATTCCTGATCTGGGCTAACGCAATGACAATCGAAGCCAGCACGAGCTGGACGCTCGGCGTTCTTCTTCTTTCGTTGCGAATCGGCCCGGTGTTCGTTCTTGCGCCGCCGTTCTCACAAACGCAGGTGCCCGCGCGGGTCCGCGTGTGCTTCGTGCTGGCGCTCGCCGCATGTCTGGCACATCGCGCTGCACCCGACGTCTACATGGACGGCGCAGCGCTACTCATCGCCGCTGTAGCCGAATTGATGCTGGGCCTCGCGATCTGCTTCGCGTTCCAGGCCGCGTTTGCGGCGCTAACGTTTGCTGGCCGCGTGCTCGACGTCCAGGCCGGCTACGGTCTCGCGATGGTGATCGATCCGGGTTCGCGTGCACAGGCGCCGCTGTTCGGCACGATACTCACGCTCGTCGCGGGCCTGCTGTTTTTTGCTTCGGGCGGTCATCTCGAGCTGGTACGGCTTTTGATTGCGCTAACGAGCGTCATACCAGTCGGCTACGCGCGAGTCGCCGTCACTCCCGATGCGCTGATCGGCTATTTCGGCATTGCGCTCGGCATGGGTCTGTCGGTCATCGCGGCCGCAATGGTCACACTGTTTCTAATCGATGTAGCGATCGCCTTTCTCTCCCGCGCGTTGCCGCAAATGAACGCACTGATGTTGGGTCTGCAAGTCAAAGTCATCGCGACGCCCGTCATGATGGCGCTATCAGCGGGTCTACTCGCACCTGCGACATTGCGTTTGCTGACGCACGCATTGGCTTTCGTACCGTCCCTGGATTAGTCATGTCGGATACGGAACAGAACAAATCGGAACAGGCCACTGCTTACAAGCTCGAGCAGGCGCGCAAGAAGGGTATGGTGCCGCGCAGCCAGGAGCTCGGCATGGTGCTCGGCCTGCTTGCGAGTACCGGCTACCTGTCAGTGTGGGGCGGAGAAATGGCGGCACGTCTCGCTTCGCTCGGCGCTCATGCGCTGAGCGAAGCCGCGTCACTCGACGCAAGCGGCCGTGCGATGCCGGTCGCGTGCGCGGCGCTGCTGCTGCAGGGCGCGCACGCGGTTGCGCCTCTGATTGCGATTGCGATGGGTAGCGCGCTACTGTCAGCGCTGATGCAGACCGGCTTCCTGTTCGCCCCCGGCGCACTCAGGCTGGACACCAGCAAGCTGAACCCGGTGCAAGGTCTCAGGCGTGTTTTCTCGATACAGACGCTGATCGAAGCCGCCAAGGCATGCTTCAAGACGGTCGTCTATGTGGCGATCATCCGTTTCACGATCGTCGATGCGGCCGTCTCGCTCGCACATGAGGACCTGTCCGCGGTACGCATTGCGCAGACGCTGCTCGCTAGCGGCGTCCACCTGCTTTTCATGCTGCTCGCGGCCGCGTCGGTGTTCGCGTTGCTCGACCAGGTGCTGGTGCGACGCTCATTCGCGAGAAAGATGGGTATGAGCCGCTACGAGCAGAAGCAGGAAATGAAGCAGCGCGAAGGCGATCCGCGCATCAAGCAGCGGCGCCGCCAGTTGCAGCGCGAATTGCTGCAGCGTTCGCGCAGCATGAAGGCGGTGCGTAGCGCGGACGTGATCGTCGCGAATCCGACGCATTATGCGGTCGGTCTGAAATACGATCCGTCACGGATGGCCGCGCCGCATGTCGTCGCCAAAGGGGCCGGCGATTTTGCACTGCGTCTGAAGAAGCTCGCCTTCATCTATGGCGTGCCGGTCATCGAGTCGCCACGTTTCGCCCGCGCGCTCTATTTCAAGGCAGTGCTCGAACGCGAGGTGCCGGGCGATCTGTATCGCGATACCGCGGCGATCTATTTGCAGGCGCGACGTGCGCCGTCGCAGGTGATGTCCGCATGACGCTTCGATCCCGCCTGCGCAATCATTCCGACCTCGCGCTCGTCTTCGCCGTCGTCGCGATCCTGTTGCTGCTGTTTACACCGATTCCGGCAGGGGCGCTCGACCTGTTCATCATCGTCAATTTCGCATTCGCGTTCACGATCCTGTTGATGACGTTTTACGTGTCGCGACCCGTCGAGTTCTCGACGTTCCCTTCCCTGCTGCTGATCGCGACGCTGTTCCGCTTGTCGCTGAACATCGCCGCGACCCGTCTGATCCTGTCCGGCGCCGAAGCGGGCCAGGTCATCGCGGCAATCGGCGCATTCGTCGTGCAGGGTAACTTCGTCATCGGCCTGATCGTCTTCTTCATCCTGATCGTCGTGCAATACGTGGTGGTCACGACCGGCGCGCAGCGCGTGTCGGAAGTCGCCGCGCGCTTCGTACTCGACGCGATGCCCGGCCAGCAGATGAGTATCGACGCCGACCTCAACATGGGTCTCATCGATCAGGACGAAGCGAAGCGCCGACGCAAGGCGCTCGAAAAGGAAGCTGGCTTCTACGGCTCGATGGATGGCGCGAGCAAGTTCGTCAAAGGCGATGCGGTAGCCGGCATCATGATCCTGCTGATCGACATTCTCGGCGGCTGGGCGGTCGGCGTCGCGCAGATGGGCATGCCGCTCAGCCAGGCAATGCAGACCTTCACGCTGCTGACGATCGGCGACGGCATCGTCACGCAGGTGCCCGCGCTGATCATTTCCGTCGCGACCGGCATCATCGTCACGCGCTCGTCTGCGGACGGGGAGCTCGGCAACGAGGTGCTGCGTCAGCTCGTGCAATTCCCGAAGATACAGATCCTCGTCATGGTCGCGCTGACCGGCCTGCTCGCGCTGCCGGGCATGCCGAAGTGGCCCGTGCTGATCCTTGCAACGATTGCGGGTGGCGCCTGGTGGATCGCGCGCCGCAAACGAAGTGCGGCGCCGGATAACCAGGCCGCGACGGACGGAGACGACAGCGACGCGGCCGCGGCCACCCAGGCCACCGATCTGCCGGCCATCGAAGTGTCGTTCGGCGCCGCGCTGACGGCCGCATGGATCCCGACGCAAAGCTTGCTGGCCGAACGCATCGCGGCGTTTCGCAAACAGTACGCGGCCGAGATGGGCGTGTCCATTCCGCCCGTGGTGTTCCGCGACGGCGCGCAGCTTGGCTCCAACGACTACCGGATCCTGCTGTTCGGAGACCGCTTCGGTCAGGCAACGCTGTATCCGGAAAAAACACTCGCCATTCACTCGTCGGACAAGGGTGAGAAGGTGCCCGGCATCGCCACTCACGATCCGGCCTTCGGGCTGCCCGCGGTATGGATCGATACGGCCGACCTGTCGCGCGCGCGCTCGCTCGGCTACACCGCGGTCGATCCGCTGACCGTGCTGATCACGCACGTCACCGAGGTGATCAAGGCCAACGTACCCGCGTTGCTGTCGCGCACCGAAGTCGTCGCGATGCTCGAAGGAGTGCGTTCACGCACACCCGGCCTCGTCGAGGAACTCGTGCCGAACGTGCTCGCCGTCAGCGACGTGCAGCACGTCTTGCAGAATCTGCTGACCGAGCAGGTCGCGATCCGCAATATCGGCCTGATCGTCGAAGTGCTGGTCGACGCGGGTCGCCATGAAAAAGACCCTGCCGCGTTGAGCGAGCGTGTGCGCCAGCGGCTCGGCCACGGCATCTGTCAGGCAATCCAGAGCGATCACGATGCGCTTGCGGTGCTGACGCTCGACCCCGCGCTCGAAAACGCGATCGTGCAGAACCTGCAGGGTGCTGACGGCGCAGGCGCGTTCGTGCTCGACCCGCGTCTGGCCGAAAGCTTCCTCGCCCGGCTCGCCGCGCAGGTCGACGCGATGATGCGGCAGAACCTCAAACCTGCGTTGCTGTGCCGCCCGGAAATTCGTCGTCATCTGAAAACCTTCACGCATCGTGTTGCGCCACGGCTCGCCGTGCTGTCGATGAACGAGGTTCCGCACTCGATCAGCCTGAGATCGTTCGCGATGGTCAGTCTCGACACAACTGCGGCTCGGGCTCCCGCGCGCGCCGCGCAGCCCTCGAACGCTACAGCGCTCGCCGCCTGAGTGTCGAGCAGCTTGCCACCTGCCTGCCAAATTGAAACGGATTCCTGATGGATAACATGATGACTGTCGCGGCCAGCCTGATCTCGCACGAAACGCGCCGGATCGAAACCGCTGGGCAAAACCTCGCGAATGTGGCCACGCCCGGCTACAAGCGGCAGATCGCGTTCGACGACGTGCTCGCAGCCGGACGCACCGGGACGGTCCCTGTGTCTGCCATGCTCGCGCCGCCGCCAACCGGCATCGCCACCGACTTCTCCGCCGGCAAGCTGGTCCACACCGGCAATCCGCTCGATCTGTCGATCAGCGGCTCCGGCTTCTTCGAGGTCATGACAGCGAGCGGTCCGGCCTACACTCGGCTCGGCGCATTCCAGCGCGAGGCCGACGGACGTCTCGTCACGGCCCAGAATTGGGCGTTGCAAGCCGCGGGTGGCGGCGACGTGGTCCTGCGTTCGGGCAACTGGCAGATCGCCAGCGACGGCACGCTGATTGACGACGGCACGCCTTCGGCCGTGATACGCGTCGCAACTTTTACGGATCCGACCCAACTCGAGCGCCGCGCGGACGGCCTGTTCCATGCCACGGACGCGCAGGCCGTCGACGCCGAACAGCCGCACATCGCGCAGGGCTTTATCGAATCGTCGAACGTCGCGGTCGGCAACGACATGATGCAGATGATGGAGGCAATGCGCCGCGTCGAGTCCGGCCAGAAGCTCGTGCATGCGTACGACGACATGGTCGGCGCCGTTTTGCAGCGTTTGGGAGACATGTAAGCGTGAACAACGTTTTTTATATCGGCGCGATGGGCTTGAACGCGCAGCAAACAGCCGTCGACGTCACCGCGAACAACATCGCGAACATGAACACACCGGCGTTCAAGCGCGGCACGGTGTCCTTCAGCGAGTTACTGACGTCGGCGGTCGCCCCACTCAGCCGCGCCCCGGCCAACGAAACCGTCACCATCGCCGCGGGCGTGGCGGCCGACCCGTCGCTGCACGTTTTCACGGCGGGCGAGTTGCGCCCGACCGGCAGCGCGCTCGATCTCGCGATTCGGGGCGACGGCTTCATCGAACTGGCGTCGGACTCGGGACCGGCCACGTTGTGGCGCGGCGGCACGCTGCACGTCGGGGCCGACGGTTATCTGACTGCGTCGAACGGCCTGCCGCTCAAAACGATGATTTCCGTTCCGCGCGACGCCTCCAGCATCACCATTTCGGCGACCGGCCAGGTGCAGGCGGTTCTGCCGAACCAGACCGACCCGATTGATCTCGGCGAAATCGAACTCGTGATGCCGACTGACGTGCGCGCGCTGCAATCGGCCGGCGACGGAATCTATCGCATTCAGGACGACGGGATCACTGTCAGCCGCGTGCGTCCCGGCGAAGACAACGCTGGGACGTTGGCGCAAGGATTCAGCGAAGCCTCGAACGTGTCGCTGTCGGATGAGTTCGTCAGTCTGATGCTGTATCAGCGTGCGTATGCGTCGAATGCGCGACTCGTGCAGGCCGGCGATGAGTTGATGGCGATTGCGAATGGGTTGAAGCGGTAATCAGCGCTGGAATGCATCGACCGACGTTCAACAGTGAGACGAACCCAAAAACACACCATGCAATTTACGTTCAAAAAAGCGCTGCTCGCAGCGTGTTGCACGCTCACTCTCATCGGCTGCGGGGGCGGAGGTAACTCGGACAATGCGAGTTCGTCCAACGCCAGCGAACAAAACGCGGCGTCGAATCCCGATCGCGATTCGGGCAGCGTCGACACGTCCGCCCCGAAAACGTCTGCGGAGACGCTACCCGGCGAGCCAACCTCACCGCCCGACAACGCAGGCGCGACGCCCCCGCCCGACGCCGAAGTCGGGCCGCCGACGCCGGGCTACGTGAAGATCGCCGACCTCCCTCTCGGGTCCATCGAAGGCGTGCAAAGCGTCGCGATGAACGCTGGTTCGAAGCTCAGCTATACCTTCCCGCCAGACCCTGTTGCTGTGATCGATTCGATTACGAACCCGGTTTCCGGGGATATCAAACTGCGGCTCGTTTCCAAATCGTCGGTCACCGGCGGCTATCTTTCGCAGATCGGCGCAAGCATGTCGGCCACGGCCAGCGTCGACGGTGCACCGACCGCGCCGTCATTCGACGAACTCGTGGTTTCCCTGATAAATAGTCAGAAGCGGATCCTCGGCATCAACTACGACATCTCATCCGGCAATCCGTTGAGGTTCGCGCTCGTACGCGGACAGAACGGTAGCGGTTATGTCGCGGCCGGCGCCTGGGAGGCGAGCCGAACCGCTATCTACGTCACCGACTATTGGGTCACCTCGGGCGGATTCGCATTTGGCAGCCAGACTCGCCCGGAAGACTTTGGCCAGATTCACTCGCGCACGTATGCCGGAGCGTTGGTCGGCAAGTTGCGCTATCAGACCGACTGGGTAGGCTCGCCGAGCTATCCGCTCGCCGGGGCTGTTATTCAGGGCGTGGCCGATATGGACGCGAGGAAGATCTCTTTTCAGGTGCCGAAGGTGACCAAGATCTCAGTGGCAAATGACTGGAGCGTGGCGGAAGCCGAAATGTCACCGCCTCTGTTCACCTGCGACGCCGACATCGATGTGGTCAACAACGCGTTCTCGTGCGATCTCAAATCGAACGACGGCTATCCATCAACCGGACGGATCAGCGGCCGGTTCTACGGCCCCAAAGGCGAGGAAATTGGTGGAGTACTGAACTACACCAACTGGTCGACCTTTCCGTTCAGTGAGGTCGTCGCCGGCTTCGCACTCACGATCAGATAAGGCCGCCCCGTGTTCGATCCAGGCGTGCCCGATCTCATGTCGCCTATCCGTTTTCGCCGGCTCGACCCGTTAGCCATCGCGCTTGCCTGCATGGCGGCGAGCGCGGCGGTTCACGCGTCCAGTACAACGCTGACATTCCGAAACGTCGCCGACTTCGACAGCAGCATAGTGCGATTCGGCGATGTCGCGGAGGTGAGCGCTTTGCCTGTCGCCTTGCAAAAGCAGGCGGCCGATCTCGTCGTCGCAAGGTTACGCGAAGCGGATGCGAGTGTTGCCATCGAGCCGCGGCGTCTGACCGAAGCGGCCCGACGGCAGATTCCGGCTCTCACGCCGTGGCTTGCGACGCAGGACGGACAACCGGCCGTCATCATCAGCCGACCTGTTCGCGCTACGCCTGATCCAGCGCGCGAAGTCCGGTCTGTGCCGGCGGCACGCTGCGTCGAACTACTTCGTGATCTCTCGAAAGGAGATGCAATCACGTTCGATAGCGTGCGCGGTATCGCGTGCCCGCAGAAGCTAGTCATGCGCGGCGTTCACTACGACGACAAAGCGCGCGTCGCGCGTGCGACTCAAAACCTCGTGCCCGGCGACGTGATAACCGGCATCCCCTCACAACGTCTCGCCCAGGTCATTCGCGGCGAACGCATTGTGGCCGTCGTACGAACGGGTGCCGTCACCGTCTGGCGAACCGGCATCGCATTAACGGACAGCGCGAGTGGCCGCGTAACCATGATCGCGACAGGCGATCACGACATCGTGGCCATTCCTGCTACCACCTCGCTGTCGAAGTAACTCAGTCATGCAACCCAAGATCCGTTCAACGCTGGCAACGATAGGCATCGCCTGGTGCGCGCTCACGCCCACCCACGCCGCCGACCTCTTCCACAGCGACGCCTACCAGTCGCTGACCTCGGACCGCCGCGCCTCGCGCCCGGGCGACATCGTCACGATCCTCGTCTATGAGAACTCGACCGCGAGCAATACTGCGGACACGTCGACCAAAACGAACGTGGCTGTGCAGGGCAACGTCTCGACGATGTGGGCCGGCAGCAATGCTGCGCAGATCGGCCTCGGCGATAACTACGGCGGACGCGGACAGATCCAGCGCACGGGCCGTTTGCTCGCGCAGATCAGCGCGCGTGTGGAGGTGACTGAGCCGAATGGTGACCTGATCGTCGCCGGCGAACAGGCCATCGACGTCAACGGCGAAAAGACGCGCATCCATCTGCAAGGCCGCGTGCGTCCGGTCGACATCGCCGCGAACAACACAGTGCAGTCGAACCGCCTCGCGGACGCGAAGATCGACTACGTCGGCGAAGGCTTCATCACCGATCGGTCGAGACCCGGCCTCATTCCCCGCTTTCTCGCATGGTTGGGCTTATGGTAATGCGGCTCTCTTCTCGCACGATGCGGGTCATCCAGGCCGTACTGCTGCTCGTATGCGCGATGGCCGCGGGCAGCGGTCCAGCGCACGCGGCAAATGAAGTGCGCCTCAAAGACCTCGGACGCTTTCTCGGCTGGCGCGACAACATGCTCGTCGGCTACGGCATCGTGTCGGGTCTCGCGGGCTCGGGCGACACGCCGCGCAATCAGGCCACGCGCCAGGCCATGATGAACATGATGTCGCAGTTCGATCTGAATCTGACCCAGGACCAGATCCAGAGCCGCAACGTCGCCATGGTCATGATTACGGCCTCGCTGCCACCGACCGCCAACATCGGCGACCGGATCGACATCAACGTCACGTCGATGGGCGATGCACGCAGCCTGTCGGGCGGCACGCTGATCATGACGCCGCTACGCGGCCCCGACCGCAAGACGTACGCACTCGCGCAAGGACCGATAACGGTCGGCGGTTACCGCTTCGACGCCAACGGCAATCTGCGCCAGAAAAATCATCCGACGGTCGGTACCGTGCCGCAAGGTGCGATCGTCGAAGTACCGGTGCGCGCCGAGCTCGTCACGCGGGACGGCTATCTGAACTTCGTCCTGCGCAACACGGATGCGACCACGGCAGAGCGCATCGCACAGCGTATCAACCAGGCGTTCGGCGCCAGCAGCGCGCGCGCGCTCGACGCGGAAACCGTCCAGATTCGCGCGCCCGGTGGAGGCAGCGCGCTCAACAGTTTCGTAGCGCGCGTGGAGACGCTCGGCGTCGTGCCCGATCAGGGCTCACGTGTCGTCATCAACGAACGCACGGGCACCGTGGTCGCCGGCGGCGACACGCACATCTCGCCAATCACGATTTCGCACGGCGACATTCGCGTGACGGTCACGACCGAATACTCGGCGTCGCAACCCGAGCAGATCGGCATTGCGGGCCGCGGCGTGCGCAGCCTCGTGATCGGCAACAGCGATCTTTCCGTCGACGAACCCGGCCAGACCGTCGCCGCAACGTTCCCCTACGGCTCGGTCGGCGAACTCGTGCAAGCGCTCTCGCGCAGTCGTGTCAGCACCCGCGACGTGATCGCGATTCTCGAAGCCATCAAGGCGGCGGGCGCGTTGCACGCCGACATCATCGTTCAATAACAGGAGGAACCGCTATGACGATCAACCTCGTCGCCGCCATCGCCGGCAAGGCCCTCGACGGGCTGTTCGCACGGCAAACGGCCACCGCGCAGAACGTGGCCAACGCCGGCTCGGCGAATTTTACGCCGCTGCGGGTGTCGTTCGAGGATGCCTTGCGCGACGCCGCCGCGTTGCACCCCGGCGACACGCCGGCCAGCGTGCTCGCGCGTGTCGCGGGTGTCGCGCCCCGCATCGACGCGCCGCTGCCGCTCGCCTCGAATACCGTGCGAATCGACGACGAAATTGCTACGGCATCTGAAACCTCGCCACGCTACGCGATGCTGGCCGGCATGCTCGATCGCACGATGCAGATCGAGAAACTCGCGATAGGCGGAGGCTGAACCGATGAACGATTCCATCTTCGCGATTGCGCGCTCCGGACTCGACGTCGAGCGCCAACGCATGGAAGTCATTGCGCAGAACCTGGCCAATGCGGGCACGACGCGCACGGCAAGCGGCGCGTCTTATCAGCCGCTGCGGCTCGTGTCGGGGCCGCGCCTGGCCGCAGGGGACTTCGCCAGTCTGCTCGGCAACGGCGGCACGCCCGGCGCGCACAGCGCCGCGGGACTTCCCACCACGCATGGGCTCGGGGGCGTGCAGGCGTATGGCATCGAGACGGTCGACGCGCCGCCGCGCCTCGTCTACGACCCGTCGCATCCGCACGCGGACGCGAAAGGCTTCGTGTCCTACGCCGGTCTCGATCATGCCGGCGAGATGGCGCTCATGGTGCAGACGTTGCGCGTGTACGAAGCCAACACGGTGATGTTCAACGCGGCACGCTCGATGTATATGCGTGCCCTCGAAATGGGGAGCCACTGATGAGCATCGCCGTCATCTCCGCGCTCGAACCGGGCTTTCTCGCGCCGACGCGGCAAACCGGCCTGGCGCCGTCGCTCGCGTCGCAAGTGGAGCAAGGCCTCGGCGCGACCACTCAACCCGGCTTCGGCGCTCTACTCGTCGATGGCCTGCAATCGGTCGACACGCAGGTCAGCACCGCCAATGCAGCGATTGCCGACTTCGCGCTCGGCGCGGACCTGCCGCCGCATCAAGTGATGATGGCGCTCGAACAGGCCCGCATATCGCTGCAATTCGCGTTGCAGATCCGCTCGCGCCTCGTCGAGGGCTACCAGGAACTGATGCGGATGCAACTCTGAAATGGAAGCCAGCATGTCCCGCTTCAAGTCGTTTTTTGCCGATGCGCCGCGCGAGCGGCAATTCTTGATGGTCGGCGCGCTATCACTGCTGCTGTGCGGCGCGATGGCAGCCGCGTTCTTCCTGTCACGGCCCGGCTATCAGGTCCTGTTCCGCGATCTGAAGCCGCAGGACGCGTCCGCACTCGTGGCCGAACTCGACAAACAGAAGGTACCCTACCGGATCGACGACGAGACCTCCGCGATTCTGGTGCCCGCCGGCGATACGCGCGCACTGCGTCTGAAGCTGATGAGCAGCGATCTGCGCCTGCACGGCGCGGTCGGCTTCGAGCTGTTCAATAACTCAGATCTCGGCCTCACCGAGTTCGCGCAGAAGGTCAACTATCAGCGCGCGTTGCAAGGCGAACTCGCGCGCACGATCATGACGCTCGACGAGATCGACCTCGCGCGCGTGCATCTGACGCTGCCCGAGTCGTCGCTGTTCCGGCGCGATGCGGCGCGGCCCAAGGCCTCGGTCGCGCTGTTCATGCGCGACGGCCAGGCGCTCGCTCCCGAAACGGTGCGCGGCATCCAGCGGCTCGTGGCCGCAGCGGTGCCCGAACTGTCCGCCAACGACGTCACTGTGCTCGATCAACGCGGCGGCGTCGCGGGCACGAAAGCCGGCGAAAACGCGCTGACCGACGACCCGCATTTCACGTTGAAGCAGGCGATCGAGCAACGCTACGAACGTAAGATCCTTACGCAGATCGCGCCGCTGGTCGGCGACGGTCATGTGAGCGTCAGCGTCGACGCGGCGCTTGACTTCGCGCAGACGCGCACGACGCGCGAGTCGGGCGTCACCCGCCCCATCGTCAACGCCGACGGCGCGGCCAGCGCCACGCCGCCGCTACCGTCAACGAAAAACGCAAATGCGTTGCCGCCCGCTGGCACGCCACCGCTGCCCGCAATGCCCTCCGTGGAGGGGACAAAGACCGATCGCAGTCTCGAGCAGATCGTGTCGGAGCCCGGTTCGATCCGCCGGCTATCAGTCGGCATCGTGCTCGACCATGCCTTGCCGCAAGACGATATGGCACGCATAAACGCGATGCTGGGCGCGTCGATCGGTTTCGACGCGGCGCGCGGTGATGTGCTGTCTATCTATGTGCGTCACTCCGGCGACGTAGCGACGAGTGTGGTTGCGCAAACGACGCCCGCGAACGCCGGCATTGCGGCACCAGTCGAGCCCGATGCGAGCGCGGATCTGGAGGCCGGCGCCACGATTCGCGACGCATCCGAACCCGTCGCATTGGCCGTCGCAAATTCCGCTGCACCCGACGCCGACGCACGGCGCGTGGAGGCTGTGGTCCAACACCTCGCGCAATGGATGGCCAGTCATCCGGCCGCCTGCGTTTGCTCTGCCCTGTTGCTCGTCGGCATCATTGGTGCGTTGCTCGCGATGCGCCGGCGTCGTGCTTCCCGTCGCTCGTCGTCACGTGCTTTGAGTCTGCATCAGCGCGAAGCCTACGTGCTGCGCTTGCGTGCGCTGCTCGCCGAAGAAGGAGAGCCGCATGGCCACGCCTGAGCGCGACGCATCGCACGAACGCCGTCTGAGGCGCGCGGTTGCCGATCTGAGCGGGCTTGCGATCGACGATATCGAGGCGATCTGGAGCGCGCTCTCGCACGACGAGCGCGCGCGCTTGCGACCGCTGCTCGCTGACGCGGCGCGCGTCGCACCCGGAAATCTGGTGGCGGCGATGACGGCCCCGGCGACAGATGACCGCGTTGCGATTGCCGGCGACGGCCATTCGCCTGAAGACGCGCGACTCTCCGCATCACGGCTTGCGCGTTTCGCCGAGACCTTGCCGCATGAACTGCTTTGCCGGTTGATGTCTTGCGTGAACGCACCGACCCGCGAGGCCATGATCATTGCGTTGCCGCCCGAGCGCCGCGCAATGCTCGCGTCACATGGTCGTGCATATGACATCACGGAGCGCGCGCGTACGGCGTTGCAGGCCGCGGCGCTCACAGCCAGCGCGCAACTCGGCGATATCTCTGATGATGACGGCAAGCCGCCGCAGGTCGAACCATTGCGGCTCCACCAGAAGCTTCGCCGCTGGATGGGGCGGTCCGCATGAGTCTGCTGCTGAAAGCCGCGCAGGTCACGCTGGGCAGCGGACGCAAGACGCTCGGTCGAGCCACGCTGGTTGCCGTAGCCGCCGAGCCGTCCGAACACGTGCCGGTGCAAGTTCAGCACGCTTTCCAAACCGACGCACAGATCGACGAACTCAGACGCGAACTGGCGGAACTTGCGCAAACGCATGCCGAGCAAATCCGCGACTTCGAGGAACGGGAACGCGCCGCCTATCAGCGAGGCATCGAAGAAGGCATCGAAAAGGGGGTAGCGCGCGTCAAGCTCGATCACGTGCAGCGGATCGAAGCACTCGTCGCCGGTATCGACGCGGCGCTCGCTGCGTTGCGCGACCGCCTGCAAGAAGTCGAAAGCCTCGCGCTCGATGTCGCACAAGCCGCGCTGCGGAAAACCCTCGGCGACACCACTGCGTGTGCGGCGCTCGTCGTGCAAACCGCGCGCCATCATCTCGCGCAGATCGCGGCGGGGTCGGCGATCGGCGTGCGCGTGTCCGCGCAGGACTTTGCTGACGCCGATGCGCTGCGCGACGCATTCGCCACGCTCACGCGCGATACCGCACTGACGGTCGACGCCGATCCGCAATTGGCTGCCGGCGCGTGCCTGATCGATCTGACACTCGGCCGCCTCGACGTGAGCCTGCCGCGGCAGCTCTCGCATTTCAATCGCACGCTCGACGAACTTCGCGCCGATGACTGACCGTCCCTCGCTCCACCGCTATCTTGCCGCAATGCGTCAGGTCGATCCGGCGACCCGGGTCGGCGCGATCACGCGCGTAATGCCGACGTTCGTCGAAGCGGACGGACCCGGCGTGCCGCTCGGCTCGCGCTGCTCACTCGGCGCGCCGGGTCCGCAGCAATGCGAGGCGGAAGTCGTCAAGGTCGAGGTGGGCCGCGTCACGCTGGCGCCGTACACGTCGACGGCAGGGATCTGCGTCGGCGACCCGGTGTGCGCGATGCGAGTGGGAGCAACGATCCCCGTTGGGCCACGCTGGCTCGGACGCGTCGTCGATCCCCTGGGCCGGCCGCTCGACGGCGGTGCACCGCTTCCCGCGAACGACGCCTCATGGCCGCTCGCCGGCGTCTGCACGCCGCCGCTCGATCGCCTGTCGCCGGTCGAGCCGCTGGAGACCGGCATTCGCGCGCTCGACGGCCTGCTAACGCTTGGCGTCGGCCAGCGCGTGGGCATTTTTGCGGGCAGCGGCGTCGGCAAAACGACCCTGCTCGCGAGCCTCGCGCGCCACGTCGAAGCCGACGTCTGCGTGCTGTGCCTCGTCGGCGAGCGGGGCCGCGAAGCGGAGGAGTTCTGGCAGCGTGCGCTGTCCGACAGCGCGCGCGCCCGCTCCACGATGGTGGTCGCAACCTCCGACCAGCCTGCCGTGATGCGCGCCCGCAGCGTGCAGGTGGCGCTGTCGCTCGCCGAGTATTTTCGTGCGCAGGGCGCGCACGTGCTGCTGCTTCTCGATTCGGTCACGCGCTATGCGCTCGCGCTGCGCGAGATCGGCCTCGCCGCCGGCGAGCCGCCGACCGTTCGCGCGTACACACCGGGCGTGTTCGCCGCGCTGCCGAAAATCGTCGAGCGGTGCGGCGCAGTCAGGAACAGTGGCGCGATCACCGCGCTGATGACCGTGCTCACCGAGACCGACGACATCGACGATCCGATGGCCGAGACGATGCGCGCGCTGCTGGACGGCCATATCGTGTTGACGCGCGAACTCGCCGAACAGGGTCACTACCCGGCGATTCAGGTGCCGAGAAGCATTAGCCGCGTGATGCAGTACGTCGCTGAGCCCAACGAACGGCGGCTCGCCGCCGAAGCCGTCGCGCAGCTTGCAGCGTACGAGGCGTCGCGCACGCTCGTCGAATCGGGGCTTTACGCGCCAGGCAGCAACCCGGCGCTCGATCGCGCGCTGCAACAGCGCGCCGCGCTAATCGATTTTCTGCGTCAGGCCCCCGATGCGACGACGCCGCGCGCGACGACCATCAACGCGCTCGCTGCTTTGCTTCGGAAAGTTGCATGACGAGTCATTCATGAAAAAACGCCACCAGTTTGAAACGGCACGAAAGATCGCCGACTTGCGTCGACTGCAACTGGAACGCGCGCGCCTGGATACCGTGCGAGTCATTCAACTCCATCGGCGCAGCCACGCACACGAACAATCGCTTTGTGCGAGCCTCGACGCCCATGTCGCGCAATGGCGCGACGCGTTGCATGCGCCGGACGGCTTGTCGCCTGCGCTCGCGGCCAATTGGGCAGGCGCGCTCGCCTCGGCTCGCGCCGCCCATCTGCACGCGCGACAGGACACACGCGATGCCGCAAGCAGTGTCGAACGACAGCGCGCCGTGCTGGCGCGCCACGAACAGCAAACCGAGCACGCTTGCGGCGTGGCCGCCAGGTTCGAGCGGCAATTCGAACTTCAGCGCGACGAGCAGCGTGCGGGCCGGATCGAGGACATGTATCTGTCGCGGGAGGGGCGCCAATGAAGCTCACCGTATTTCCAACGTGGCGCACTGCGCCGATGTCCACAGCAAGTTCGCCCAAGCCCGATGCCAGGCATGCGGCGTTCGATCAGGTATTGCGGGTGATGGAGAAAGTCATGTGGTCGGGCGCGAAGGCCGGCGCGATGAACGAAGATCCCGCGCCCGCACGACAGCGACGCACGCCAGCGGAACGTTACGACCACGCGCCGGCATTCGACGCCCGCTCCTGTGCTCGCGATAGGTCCGTTGACCATCCGAGCGAGCCGCGCGGCTGTGCATCGGCGAGATCCGCTCGCATCGATGTCGAATCGCATGCACGCGACATCGAGCCTGCGCTCCCTGACCACGATGGCGCTCACGCCGGGCACCTCACCGGGTCGCCGATCACGGTCGCCAGTTCGGCTTTCTCAGCATCGGGCAGCACGGTTCACGACGCACTGTCGCGCGAACAGGCCGTACCGCACAGGGCCGCTCGTATCACTTCGTCCGCCGCATCGATCGCCTCACGAGCCGCTAAGGCCGCTAATACCGAGAGCGGCGCCAGCGCCGGGAGCGCGCCAACGCCCTATCGTCTGACCGTGATGACTGGCGAAGCCGGCGTGTCGATCGCATTACGCATCAACCATGCGATCACGAACGCGGACGAACCCGACGCCCGCGCCCAGCGCGCCCTCGACGAGCTGCGCCGCGCCGTACCGCGCGCCGTGCGAGTCGTCGTCAACGGCGTCGAACACTTTCCGACTACATCGCAAGGCATCGCTCATGGCCACTAATCCGATCAGCTCGAGCAGCGACGTCGGCAACCGCATCGATTCGATCGGTCTCGACATGCAATCGCTGCTGCAGATCATCCTGACGCAGCTCACCTATCAGGACCCGCTAAAGCCGGTCGACAACTTCGAGTTCGTGTCGCAGCTCGCGCAGTTCACGTCGCTCGAACAGACACGCCAGATCACGGACAAGATCGACGACCTGCTGTCGGTTCAGTCAGCCACGCAGACGCTCGGCCTGCTCGGCCGCAACGTCGACGTGCAGACCGACACGGCGCTGCTGAGCGGCATCGTGAAGAGCGTGTCGTTCAAGGATTCTCAGCCGCAATTGACGATCGAAACCGAGAGCGGCGAATTTCTGACGAACGCCAATATTTCGCAGATCGTCGCAGTGCGCCAGACGAGTGGTTCTTAAAGGAGAGTTTCCATGCTGGAAAGCATTTACATCGGCATGAGCGGGTTGACGGCGTACGCGAAGGGCCTGCAAACCATTAGCAATAACGTCGCGAACCTGAACACCGCGGGCTTCAAGACCTCGACGCCGGGGTTCGCCGATCTGTATTACGGCCAGCAGTTTGCGCGGGGCGAACCAGGCGCGATGAACACGATGCAATTCGGCAGCGGCGTCGAGTACGGTTACTCGTCGTTGAATTTCGCGCAGGGTGATCTGCGCGTGAGTAACGGCCAGCTCGATCTTGCAATTCAGGGCAAGGGCTTTCTGACGCTGCTCGACGGTGACACCGCACGTTACGCCCGCACCGGTCAGTTCGCGGTCGGCAACGACGGCTTTATCGAGGACAAGGCGACGGGATTGAAACTCGCGGCCTTGAGCGCATCGGGCAGCCTCGGTCCGATTTCGCTCGCCGGCAAACAGATCAGCCCACCGCAGGCGACGACGGTGATCAGGTTTTCCGACAATCTGTCGACGGGTTCGACCAGCTTCTCGATTCCGGACGTTGACGTCTTTGACGCGAACGGCGGCAAGCACACGCTGACAATCGCGTTCGCGCCCGATTCGAGCATCGTTCCCGGGCGCTGGCAGGTGACCGTCTCCGACGAAAACAACATACCGGTCCAGCAGGGCACGCTGCAGTTCAACGGTGGTATTCCCGAGCCCGGACGCGACCGGATCGACTTCACGCTGACTTCCGCCGACGCGCCGCCGCTCACCGTCACACTCGATTTCTCGACCGGCGTCACCGGCTTCTCCGCCGGCAGCTTCTCGAGCCTGCGTGTGTCGGACAAGGACGGCTATGGGACCGGTACGTTGTCGTCGATGAACGTCGACGTCGATGGGCGACTGGTGCTGCAATACTCGAACGGACAAACCGATGAGCTCGGCACGATCGCGCTCGCGAGCTTTGCGAATCCGCAGCAACTGGTGCAACAGGGGAATGGTCTATTCGATGCGTCGCACGCGTCGCCGCCGCAATATCGCACCAGCAATGGCGCGGGCGTTGGGCAACTGCTCGCGGGCGCGACCGAGGCGTCGAACGTCGATCTATCGACGGAGTTTGGTCAACTGATCCTGATTCAGCGCGGCTTCCAGGCGTCGTCGCAGGTTATCAGTACCGCCAATGAAATGATCATGCAGCTGTTCCAGATGCGAGGTCAGGGATGAGCGTCGTGCCAATCCGCTGGCGGCCGCTCGGCGCGCGCGATCTCGCAGCCGGCGCGGCGTGGTTTGCGCGCACAATCGATCCGTGGCGGCAGGCGTGGCTGGCCGCGCCCGAGCTCACTGTCGAAGCCGTGGACTTGCTCGATCCGTTCGACAGCGCGCCGCCTTCGGGCCAATGCGAGTCGTGGTCAATCGGCGACAACGTCTGGCTATTCACCGAGCCTCGGCAGATCGTCATGCTGGTCAACGAGACGCTCGATCTGCCGAAGACGTTCGCCCTGACCGACGACGCTCGCGCGCCCCTGCTCGCGGACGTCGGCAAGCAGCTTGTCGACGAACTGCTCGATGCGATCGGTGCGGCGTTATCTCCTGGGCAACAGTCCGCTGCCCGCGTCCGTACGACAGGAAACACCGATACACCGCGTCTTCGTTTTGGCGGCGCCTGCTTCCGAATACGGAACACGAGCGGCGAGACCGTCTTGACGCTCGTCTGCGGCGCGCCGGCGCTGTGGTCGTGTTTGCCCGTCAGCAAGCCGACGGTTCATGGAGCGAACTCACCGGCCACCACGCGTCGCAGCACGGCCGTCGAATCGAGCCGCGTATCGCTCTGGGCGATGCTCGGGCAGTGCGAACTGAGCGTGCCGCAACTGGCCACGCTCGCCGTTGGCGACGTCATCCGACTCGACCAGACGATTTCCGAGCCGATCCCGTTGCTGTTGGCGCAGTCCGATTGCGGACGACTCACCCCCATCGCCGCCGGCACGCCTGGACAACACGGCGGCAAATTATCCATTCAACTGACTTCGATAGCTGGGCCCGATACCCCATGACTCTGAGTACCCCACCCACCCGACCGCTCGTCATGCGTGTCGATCTTCCCGAACAAGAACCCGTCTTCGACGACCGCAACACGACACGCCCGCAGCTGGCGCTGCTCGAAGAAGTGAATGTCACCGTCGACATCCGCCTCGGCTCAGCCGAGATGTCGATCAAGGAACTGCTGGCGCTGCAATCCGGCGCTGTTGTCGAACTCGATCGTCATCTCGGCGATGCCGTCGACGTGTTGCTCAATGACAAGCGCGTTGCGCGCGCCGAGATCGTCGCGCTTGGTGAGCAGTTCGGCATTCGAATCACTGAAATCTCGACGCACCCATGACCGTTTCAACCCCGGCCTCATGGCTGCAAGGCGCAAGCGACGCGACCGCAGGCCAACATGCGTTATCGGCAACCGGCCTCGCACTCGCGGGGGTCGACGTCATGCGCGTCGGCATCACACTCGTGTGTTGCATCGCGCTTGGTATCGTTGCGATTCTGCTTTTGCGGCGAAGCCATCGGGTCGGCGCGTGCGGTTCGTCGTCGAGCCTCGCGCCGCGGATCACCGCAGCCGCATCGCTGCGTCTGGGCCCGCGCACGACGCTTCATCTGATCGAATACGATAGCCGCGTCGTCCTGCTCGCCTCGGATGCAACCGGTGTCAAGCTGCTGGACGCGCGCGATCGACCTGACGGAGCGCGCAAAGCATGATGCAACGAAGTCGGTTTCACGCGTGGCGCTGGCTGATCGCGCTGCTGCCAGGAGTCTTGTGCCTGTATGCCGGATTCGTCGACGCTGCGCCCATCGCGCCAATCGCGCACAGCGGTGACGCAGGCATGCTGTCGCTCTCCGGTTCCGCATCCGGAGTCATCGCGGACAGTAAGGGCGTATCTGAAGCGGTACGCATTGCGACGCTGCTCACGCTACTCAGCGTCGCCCCTGCACTGATCGTGTCGATGACGGCATTCATCCGCATCGCGATCGTACTGTCGATGATCCGGCACGCGTTTGGCATGCCGGAAACGCCGCCGACACCCGTGCTGATCAGCCTCGCGCTGTTCCTGACGGCATTCGCCATGCTGCCGACGCTGCAGGTGATCAATCACGACGCGCTGCAGCCATTCATGCACGGCCAGATCGACCTCGCTCACGCTCTCGACAGCAGTACCGCGCCGATTCGCGATTTCATGCTGCGCCAGGTGCGCGAGGATGAGCTAAGGCTGATGTACGAGATGTCGCAACAGGCGCTGCCGCAAACGCCGGCCGACGTCAGCCTGGTGCAGTTGACGCCCGCGTTCATCCTCAACGAATTACGCGTTGCGTTTCAGATCGGCTTCGTGATCCTGCTGCCGTTCCTGCTGATCGACCTCGTCGTGTCGAGCGTGCTGCTGTCGCTCGGTATGCTGATGGTGCCGCCCGCAACGATCTCATTGCCGCTCAAAGTGCTGATGTTCGTGCTGGTGGACGGCTGGAGCCTCGTGTTGCGCGGCGTGCTGGGTAGCTTCAAATGAACTTGCCGGCGGAGTATGCGAATGCCGACGAGACCCACGGTGGCGCCGCGGCGTCCGCATTGGAGGAGAGCCTATGGGCAGCGCTACGCGACGAAAGCGGTCCGCAAGCGCGCGAAGCCGTATTCGCGCACTTTCTGCCCTACGCACAGGCGCTCGCGGCGCAACTATACGCAGGCCGGCACCGCGACGACGTCGAGTTCAAGGACTTTCTGCAACTTGCCTGCGTCGGTCTGCTCGAAGCAATCGACCGCTTCGAATCCGGGCGCGGCGTGTCGTTTCGCACCTTCTGCACCCCACGCCTCAGAGGCAACGTTTTGACCGGCGTACAGCGCCTGAGCGATGCGCAGGAACAAATCGCGCTGCGCAAACGGATACGGCGCGAGCGTGTTGCATCACTAGAAGCGCCCGCTCGCGCGAGCAAGCAGTCCGATACGTTCCAGGCTCTCGCGACGCTCGCCGCGGGCCTTGCGATCGGCTTCATGCTCGACGATACCGGCATCGTCGAGGAATCCGCCGCACAGGCCGCGCCGTATGCAACCGCTTATCAAATCATCGCCTGGAGGCAGACAACGGAGCAACTGCATTCGGCCGTCGCACGATTATCCACGCGCGAGCAGAAGATTATCCGCTACCATTATTTTCATGGACTGGGATTCGAGCAAATCGCCGACATTTTCGGCGTAACCAAGGGCCGCATCTCACAGTTGCATCGCGGTGCGCTGCTCGATCTGCGCAACCTGCTCGGCAATACCCAGCATCTGCATATCACTGGCTAGAACTATGACTCATGAACACGATTCTCCTACGCACTGCAACGATGGCGTCATGTCGTCCGTCCTCTCCGCGATGCAGGGCACCGATGAACATGCGCTCGATGTGCTGAACGAGACGCTCGCTGGCTGGCCGCTCGATGCACGCCTGTGGTTCCTGCGCGGCTCGGTGTACGCCAACCAGGGTCGACACGGCGAAGCGCGTACTGATTTCGTTCAGGCGTTGACGCTCGTGCCGGATCTTCACGTCGCCCGCTTCATGCTGGGGCTTCTCGAACTGCAAAACGGGCTCGTCGCGCAGGCGTCGCAAAGCTGGTTGCCACTCGATCGCCTGGCTGAGTACGACGCACTGCGCGTGCTCAAAGATGGGCTGCTGACGTTTGCCGACGATCAGTTCGATGACGCGCTCGACAAGCTCAATCTCGGCATGGAGCTCAATCAGCAGTATCCGTTGATCAACGCCTATGTCGGCGCGCTGATCGCGACATTGACCGCCGGGGCCGAGCCTGCGGATCAGGCGAAAGAAGGCTCCACGGCGCAACACGACCATCTGCTGCTGTCGGGCTATCAGAACAATCAGACCCGTCACTGATTCGCGGCCGCGCCATGAACCCCATTTCGACGCTCAATCAGGCAATGCAGGTGCTACGGCAACAACTCGCCGAAAAGGAGCAGCGGGGCGAACGGACGGCCTCCGGCCGCAAGGGGGCATCTTCCATGCAGCCTGGCGGACCGCCGCCGACTGCCGAAAGTCTGCCTGATGCGATTCGAGCGCGGATCGACACGTTACGCGCGGCAGGTGTCGACGACGAGCGGCAGTTCTTTCGTGCCGTGGTCGACCTGCTGTTGCTGCGCGAGTTCGGCGAAGAAATGGCCAACGATCCCTCTTTCCAGCAGATGAGCGAATGGGTCAGCGAGTGCCTGTCCGAACAGCTCGACACGCGTCATGTGCTGCGCGAGGTCATCCGTGATTAACGACGTGCATCGCTGACGCTGAGTTTCTGGGTGCCATTGCCGAGGACGACACTGTCGACATGGTGGCAGAAGACGGCTGGACTGAATCTTGCGTCTCCTCAATCATTGGAGGAAAACGATCATGACCAGACTACTCTTTGCAATCATCGTGGCAGTTGGCCTGGCGGGCTGCGTCGTCGCCCCGCCGCCGCCCAGCTCTGGCTACGGTTATGAGCCAGCGCCCGCCTATGGCTATGCCCCCGGGTATTACGTCGCGCCCTCCGTGAGCCTCGGCATCGGCATTGGCGGCTACTGGGGTGGCCATGGGGGCCATTGGCACGGTCATTGAAACAGCCGTTCCCGAAAGTCCACGAGCGCTCTACCGAACCAGGGTAAACATCCATCCTCCCACGAAGCACTTCAAAATGGTTGGTGTACGGAGTATATTCGCGTTCAGCAAATATCTACTGAACGGAGGAGGACGTCATGCAATTTCACCTCAACGGTTTCCGGGTCGGCGATCCGACGATCGAGCCAGTCATCGGCAATGCGCATGCGGCGCAGATGCCCGAGACGGTCGACGTGCTGATCGTCGGCAGCGGCCCTGCCGGACTCGTACTGGCGGCGCAGCTGTCGCAATTCCCGTCGATCAGCACGCGCGTCGTCGAGCGTCGCGACGGACCGTTGCAGATGGGTCAGGCCGATGGCGTGGCGTGCCGTACCGTCGAGATGTTCAATGCGTTCGGCCTCAGTGACCGCCTGCTGCAAGAAGCCTATTGGGTCAATGAAACAGTATTCTGGCGACCCGATGCAAATGACCGCGGCGCGATCAGTCGTACCGGCCGAGTTCAGGATACCGAAACAGGCCTTTCGGAATTTCCGCACGTCATCGTCAATCAGGCCCGCATCCAGGAATATCTGCTCGACGTGATGCGCCGCTCCGCGCGACGGATCGAACCGGACTACGGCCTCGAAGTGGTCGACGTTCAGCGCGACGATACGCACGAATACCCGGTGCTGGTCACGCTGCGCCATACCGATCCTGCGCGGCTCGACGAGACCGTGTCCGTGCGTGCGCGCTATGTCGTCGGTTGCGACGGCGCTCGCAGCCGCGTACGCACCGCCATCGGACAAACGCTGCGTGGTGACGCGGCCAACCATGCGTGGGGCGTGATGGATGCGCTGGCGGTCAGCGACTTTCCGGACATCCGGCTGAAAGCGGCGATTCAGTCCGCGAGCAGGGGCAACCTGCTGATCATTCCGCGTGAAGGCGGATATCTGGTCCGCTTCTACGTCGACCTCGGCGATGTCACCCCGGAGAACCGCGACAGCATCAAGCAGATCACGGTCGATCGCATCATCGAGACGGCGCAGCGCATCCTCCATCCCTATACGCTCGACGTAAAAGAAGTGGCGTGGTTCTCGGTCTATGAGGTCGGGCAGCGCCTCACCGACCGCTTCGACGATGCCATCGCCTCCGACGGCACTTCGCGCGAGCCTCGCGTGTTCATCGCGGGCGACGCCTGCCACACGCATAGCGCCAAAGCGGGTCAGGGCATGAACGTGTCGATGCAGGACGGCTTCAATCTCGGCTGGAAGCTCGGCGCGGTGCTGGAGGGCCGCAGCGACGCCGCTCTGTTGCGCACGTATTCGGACGAGCGCCAACCTATTGCGCAGGAGCTGATCGATTTCGACAAGGAATGGTCGGCGATGATGGCCGCGCCGCCGAAGGATCCCAACCGGCCCGAGGCAGGCGGCGTCGATCCCGCGGAGCTTCAGGCGTACTTCGTTCGCGCTGGCCGCTACACGGCTGGCGTCGCAACGCGTTACCGGCCGGCCACCCTGACCGGTGAAGCGACGCATCAGGCGCTCGCCAAAGGCTTTGCGATCGGTACGCGCTTTCACTCGTCGCCTGTCGTTCGCCTCGCTGATGCAAAACCGTTCCATCTAGGGCATGCCGCGCAAGCGGACGGCCGCTGGCGCCTGTACGCTTTCGCGGACGCGTCGCATCGTGCGCTGGATGCGCTGTGCGAGCATCTCGACAAGTCGCCCGATTCCGTTTTGAGGCTCTTCACGCCGAAGGACGCCGACGTGGACAGCGTCCTCGATCTGCGCGCGGTGCTGCAACAGCCGCATCGCGAAGTCCGCCTCGAAGACGTCCCCGCCCTCCTGCTGCCGCGCAAGGGTCGCCACGGCCTCATCGACTACGAAAAGGCATTTACGAGCGACGCGACGACTGATATCTTCGACGAGCGCGGCATCGCTCGCGAACAAGGTGCACTCGTCGTGGTACGTCCCGATCAATACGTGGCCCATGTTCTCCCATTGAATGCGTATGCGGAGTTGAACGCCTTCTTTCGGCCCATCTTTCGCGTGCGTTAAACCACAACGAAACCCAAACCTCCGAAATTGCCGATCAAACCCGAAGACGCCGGCGCGCTCCCCAAATTTACTGGCAGCCTGGTGCGCCGTGCCCAACAGCGCCATGCAGCGGTCTGGCTGAGCGAGGTTTCCGCGGAGATCACGAGCGTGCAGTACGCGGCGCTCGAGGTCTTGCACGAGACGCCTGGCGTCAGTCAGCGGCAACTCGGAGACAAACTCGACGTGGATCGTTCGACGATTGCCGATCTCGTTGCACGCATGGTGCGCAATGGCCAGATCGAGCGCGCCGACGATCCTGTCGACAAGCGCAGTTATGTGCTGTTTCTCACCACTGCCGGTAAGAAGCAACTCTCGGCCTTGCGTCCGCGCGTCGAGCAGGTCGAGCGCATTCTCACTGAAAGACTGACGGCAAGCGAATTGGCGCAGTTGCGCCGGCTGCTTTCGGCACTGTTGCCGCCGCGGGCTTGATGCGCTTGCTCCTGAAGACCGCCTGCCGTCGCGGTCTGCCAGACAGCGCCTCCATTTCGGCTCCCATAGCCCCCTCCCCGCCGCCACCTGGTTAGAACCGGGTGCCTATCCAGAACAAATGACGGACGACGCACGCGAGCCCGCACATCTGTTCCGGCACGCAACCTGAAACGAAAACCGCGCCAGCGGACATTCGCACGATCCGGCATCCGCCAACCCCGCTGCGGCTCGCTTCATGCCAGCGCGGCGATCGCGCTTGGCTTATTCCAGCAGCGCCATGCACGTCGTACCGCCGCTTACGCTCAAGCGCGATAACGATAGCGCTCGATATTATTTGTGCACTACCGAGCGCCTCTCTACGATCTCCGGACCTACACTTCGATCTCTTTTCAAAACATGGCTACGACAAAAGCGCTCAAGGCCGCACTCCTCTCGGTTCTCGTTACATGCGGCATCGTCAGCGCGCAACCGGCGCTCGCGGCGGGACAAACGGTGCGAGTCGGCATCATGTCCGGCGAGGACGAAGACGTGTGGCGTGCGGTCGCGGCCAATGCCGCCAGGCAGGGCGTCACCGTCAAGATCACGACCTTCTCCGACTATACGCAGCCGAACGAAGCGCTCGCGGAACACGACCTCGATGCGAATTCGTTCCAGCACAAGCCGTATCTCGACGCGCAGATCGCGGCGCGCCACTATCGGATCGTGCCGGTCGGCTATACCTACCTGCAGCCGATCGGTCTCTACTCGCGCAAGGTGAAATCGGTCGCGGCGCTGCCGCAGGACGCGGCGATCGGCGTGCCGAACGATCCGAGCAATGAAGGCCGCGCGCTGCTTCTGCTGCAGGCGAATGGACTGATCAAGCTGCGCCCCGACGTCGGCCTGCTGCCGACCGCGCGCGACATCGCGGAGAATCCGAAGCACGTCCAGATCAAGGAACTCGACGCCGGCATCGTCGGCCGCGCGATTGGCGACCTCGACGCTGCCGTCATCAATACCGACTGGGCGATCAAAGCGGGCATCAAGATTCCGCAGGAACGCATCGCGCAGGAGAAAGTGCCGGGCAACCCGTACCGCAACTTCATCGCGGTCAACGCGAAAGACGCGAACGCTGTGTGGGTGAAGGCGATCGTCGACAGCTACCAGCAGACCAACGTCGCCGCGGCGATCCTGACCGTTTATCACGGCGCCACGCTGCCGGCATGGGATGGCGCGCCCCAGCACTAACCTGACGCACGAACAACGCACGACTCACGCCGCGGCGCCTCGGCCGCCGCGCATCCTGCCTTCTTCATTGCCCTCCTGATCGTATCGTCCGTCATGTCCATTAACAGAACGCTCCACGACCGCCGCACCTTCCTGAAACTTTCGCTCGGCGCCGCAGCGGCCGCGGCAGCACCGCTTTCGTTCGCGCAAGCCAACGCGCGCACGCTGCGCGTCGGCAATCAGAAGGGTTACCTGAATCTGCTGAAGGGCCGCGGCACCCTCGAAAAACGGCTCGCGCCGCTGAACGTATCGGTTACATGGACCGAGTTCGCGGCGGGCCCCGTGCAACTGGAAGCACTGAACGTCGGCTCGATCGATTTCGGCGACGTCGGCGAAGCACCGCCGATCTTCGCACAGGCCGCCGGCGCACCGTTGGCCTATGTGGCGGCGACCGTCAAGCGGCCGCGGTCGGAAGCGGTGCTGGTGCCGCCGCAATCGACGCTCCGCTCGGTCGCGGACCTGAAGGGCAAACGGATCGCGCTCAACAAAGGCAGCAACGTCCACTACTTTCTCGTCAAACTACTGCGGCAGCATGGCCTGCAATACGGCGACGTAAAGCTCGTGTTCCTCGCGCCCGCCGATGCACGCGCCGCGTTCGAGCGGGCGTCGATCGACGCGTGGGTCATCTGGGATCCTTTCTTCGCCGCGGCGGAGCAATCGCTCGGCGCTCGCGTGATTGCCGATGCAAGCGGCGTAGTCGGCAATCGGGCGTTCTACTTCTCGTCGCAGAGTTATGCGGCGAACAATCCCGACGTAGTCCGGATCCTGATCGAAGAACTCGACAAGGTCGATCAGTGGGGCAAGCAGAACAAGGATCAGCTCGCCAGCGAACTCGCGCGGCTATGGGGTCTGCCGAAGCAGGTCGTGGACGTGGCGGTGCAGCGTCAGCAGTTCGGCACGCAGCCGATTACCCGCGCGATTCTCGGCGAGCAGCAACAGATCGCCGATACGTTCCTCGATCTCGGCCTGATTCCGAAGCACGTCGACGTGCTGAAGGCGGCGCCTTCGAATCTCGCGTAGGCGTATGGGCGGCAGAACGACGCCGCACCCGCGTCAACGCTCGGAGACCGACCGCGTTGGCGTAGCCTGCTGTTCCGGCGGGGCGTCGCTGTGCTCCGTCATACGCCGCACCGAACTCACGCTGGCCGCGATCAACGCGAGCGCCGCGGCAATGCCGGCAATCAACGTGAGGTGCTGGCCATGCACGAGTCCGAACACGATGGACACCGCCACCGCGCCGCTCGACTGGCCGAGCAGACGACCCATCGATTGCAGGCCGGACGCGCCGCCGCTGCGATGCCGCGGCGCACTGCCGATGATCACGCGGTTGTTCGGCGACTGAAAGATACCGAAGCCGAGGCCGCAGACCGCGAGCCGCCACACGATGTCGAAACGCGTCGCCGTCTCGCCGAGCTGGCAGAGCATCGCGAGTCCGCACCCGAACACGACGAGCCCGACGCTGCTGATGCGTCCCGGCGCCCACCGATCGGACAGCCGGCCCGCGACCGGTGCGATCAACGCGGTCACGAGCGGCCACGGCGTCATCAGAATGCCTGTCTGTGTTTCCGACAGCTTCAGCGTCTGCTCGAAGTAGAACGGCAGCATGATGTACGCCATTGTCTGCGCCGCGAACGAGCAGATCGACGTCGCCATCGACAGTGAAAACACCGGCATGCGCAGCAGGTCGATGGGCAGCATCGGGGTCGCGAGCCGGCTTTCGCGTCGCACGAACAGCACGCCGGCCACCAGTGCGATCGCGACCATCACGGCGCCGCGCTGCGTCGCGCCCGCCTGGTTGAATGCCGCGAGACCGGAGATCAGCAGGCCGAATGTGAGCGCGTTGAGCAGGACGCTCAGGCCGCTCAGGCGAGCCCCCGAGGTCGGCGTCGCGGGCAACGTGCGCGCGCCGATCGACAGCGCCAGCACGCCGAGCGGCACGTTGACGAGGAACAGCCACTGCCAGTGCGCGACCGACAGAATCACCGACGCGATACTCGGCCCCGCCGCCGACGAAACGGCCACCACCAGCGACGAATAACCGACGCCCACGCCAAGCCGTGCCTTCGGGAAAACGAAGCGCACCAGCGCGATATTCACGCTCATGATGCCGGCCGCGCCGAAGCCCTGAAACACGCGAGCGACCGCAAGCACCAGCAGCGTGTGCGCATTCGCGCAGGCGAACGACGCCAGCGTGAAAAGCGCGAGTCCGTAGCAGTAGACCCGTTTGTAGCCGAGGCTGTCCCCGAGCACCGCGAGCGGCAGCAAGGACACCGTGATCGCCAGCTGATACGCGTTGACGACCCAGATCGCGTTTGCGGGCGATACCGCGAGGTCGTTGCTGATGGTGGGCAGCGCGACGTTGACGATCGAGGTGTCGAGCACCGACATCGTCATCGCGATGGCGATCGCGATGTACGCAAACGCACGTTGGGGATTGGGCAGGCCGTCGGTCATGGTGCAAGCGGGTCGAAAGAAAATGCGCGGGCGACTGCGTGCGGCGCGGGCGCCGTCGCGGGTGCATTGTTGCAACTCCGACTCGCGGGAGCAAGGTTGCACTCGATACCGGAATGATGGCTACCCGGCTTGTCTCCCCGGGGTCTTGCGATTCGCGAGCGCGTGCATACGCGCGCTCGTCAGGCATGACACGTGCAACACCTGAATCGGGACACAGTTGACGTTACTGCGCCACACGTTGTAAATCTGTAGGGATCGTCGCCGCTATCGGCGCCGGCGAAGCACGCATGGAAACGAAACGCCCTTTTTTCACGATCGGCCACTCGACGCGTCCGTTGCAGGAATTCGTCGACTTACTGAAAGGCGAGCAGATCGCCTTGCTCGTCGACGTGCGCAGCATCCCGCGCTCGCGGACCAACCCGCAGTTCAATCGCGACACGCTGCCCGCCTCGCTCGCACCGGAACATATCGACTACATGCATCTCGCCGCGCTCGGCGGACGCCGCAGCAGGCGCAAGGATGACGCGCCGTCGCCAAATGCGTACTGGACGCATCCGGCCTTTCGCAACTATGCCGACTATGCAATGAGCGACGCGTTCCGCGAGGGACTGGCGCAACTTCTGACGCTCGGTCATGGGCAGCGCTGCGCGATCATGTGCTCGGAAGCGGTCTGGTGGCGCTGCCACCGGCGTATCATTACGGACTATCTGCTGATGCACGATGAAACCGTGCTGCACATCATGGACGCACATCACACGAACGCCGCCACGATGACGCCGGGCGCCGAGCCCCAGGCCGACGGCACGCTGATCTATCCGGCTCAGGCGCAGAACTGAGCCGACTCACGACACGACTGCGCACCAGTCACCTCGCACCGCTTTATGGCTGTTAGCACCAAACGTCCGTCGAAACTCGACACGCTGCTTCGCGACATCCGCGCCTGCACGCTGTGCGCACCCATGCTGCCGCACGCGCCCCGCCCCGTGCTCGCCGCGTCCACGCGGGCGCGCATTCTGATCATCGGGCAAGCGCCAGGCGCGCGCGTGCATGCGTCGGGGGTGCCGTGGAGCGACGCGAGCGGCGCGCGTCTGCGGACATGGCTCGGCGTCGACGACACGACCTTCTACGACGCTTCCAGATTCGCCATCGTGCCCATCGGCTTCTGTTTTCCGGGCCGCGGCGCGAGCGGCGACCTGCCGCCTCGGCCCGAGTGCGCCGGCCGTTGGCACCGCGAATTGCTCGCGCAAATGCGTTCGGTGAAATTGACGCTGCTGATCGGACAATACGCGCAGCGCTTTGGCCTCGGCGACGCATTTGGCCCGACCTCGACAGAAACGCTCGTCAGGTGGGCCGAGTTTGGACCGCATGTGATGCCGCTGCCGCATCCGTCGCCGCGCAATATCGCGTGGTTCAAGCGCAATGCCTGGTTCGAGGGCGCGGTGCTGCCGACGTTGCGCGAACACGTGGCGACGGTGTTGGCGGGCGGCGAGCTTTGAGCGCCGCGCACCCATCCGCGCGATCAGCCGCTCATGGTAAACACGCATCCTGACCCGGCGTCCCAATCTTCGGAACGGTTACGGGTATACATGGATTAGGAGTCGCTACCGCACTGCACTAACATTTTTGCGGTACCGCACGGCTCGTATCGAGCGCTTCCGAATCGGGGTTGCGCGTCCCACGCCAAACTCTCGCGCTGCCCCGCGAACTCCCGGTGCCGTCCAGCATCTGCACGCAATCGACGCAACGTCGACCACATCGACCAATGAAGACAAGAACCGGAGGATCAGATGGCACAGCAACGGGATGACGATCAGAAAAACAGCGGCAACGGTTTCAGCACGGCGCGGCGGGGGCTGATGCAGGGCGCGGGACTCGGCGCAGCGCTTTCGCTGATGGGCGCGCTAGGCGGCGCGGGCGGTCTGATCGGCACCGCGCAGGCAGCGCAGACGGCTTTTCCGTCGCACAAGAAGTGGAGGATCGTGTTCGTCAATCACGTCACCACCAACCCGTTCTTCGTGCCCACGCAGTACGGCATTCAGGATGCCTGCTCACTGCTCAACATGGATTATCAGTGGACCGGCTCGGCCACGTCCGATGCCGGCGAAATGGTCCGCGCCGTGAACTCGGCGATTGCCGCGAAGGCCGACGCCATCGCGGTGCCGATCGTCGATCCGAGCGCTTTCGACAAGCCCATCCTGGCCGCGCTCGACGCCGGAATTCCGGTGTTCGCGTACAACGCCGACGCGCCGCGCGGCAAGAAGAATCCGCGCCTCGCGTATATCGGCCAGGACCTGTATCTGTCGGGCTACCAGATGGGCGAGCGCATCGTCAGTCTGATCGACAGCGGCATGGTCGGGCTGTTCATCGCCACGCCGGGGCAGCTCAACATCCAGCCGCGTCTGGACGGTGCGAGCGACGCCATCAAGAAGTCCGGCAAGAAGATCGACATCCAGACCGTGGCCACGGGCGCGACCGTCAACGAGGAGCTGTCGAAGATCAAGGCGTTCTACCTGGGCCACCAGGACCTGAAAGGCATGTTCGCGGTGGATGCGGGCAGCACGCAGGGCGTCGCGCAGGTGATGAAAGAGTCGAACCTGCCGTCCAAAGGCGTGCACGGCGGCGGCTTCGACCTGCTGCCGAGCACGATCCAGCTGATCCACGAAGGTTTCCTCGACTTCACCATCGATCAGCAGCCCTACGTCCAGGGTTTCTATACGGTGATGGAGGCGTTCGTGTTCCTAAGCTCCGGCGGCCTCGTCGGCCCGGCCGAAATCAACACCGGCCTGAAATTCGTGACGAAGGATAACGTCGAGCCGTACCTGAATACCTCGACGCGCTTCGAAGGCAAGACCGACAAGGAGCAAATCGTTCCGAGATCCGGCGCAATCAAGTCCTGATGAATACAGTGAACGAAACCAGCAAAGCGGTCCGCGCGTCCCGGCGCGCGGGCGTTTCCTTCGCGTCTCAATGGGCGGCCGAGCTGCGCATCCTGCTCGTGGCCGTGCTGCTGGCCGCCTACTTCGAATTCGCAAACCACGATTTCCTGCTCACCAACGCGAGCCTCGTCAACCTGTCGCAGTTCATCGCGCCGGTGGCGATCATCGCGTTCGGCGAAATCATGTTGATGATCGGCGGCGACATCGATCTGTCGGCGGGCATGGTGTTCGCGTTCGCGCCATTCATGATGGTGTTCGCGAATGACGCGGGCGCGCCGATGTGGCTCGCCGTGATCGCGGGGCTCGTGGCCGCGGGAATCGTCGGCTTCGTGAACGGGGCGGTGTCGGTTTGGCTGCGGCTGCCCTCGTTCGTTACGACGCTCGGCACGCTCTTTCTGATCAACGGTATCACGCTCACGATCTCGCGCGGCACGCCCGCCGCCACGCCGGGATCGCCCACCTTCGCCGCGTTCATGGGCGCGTGGGGCTACAGCGAGATCATCTGGACCCTGGTGATCGCGGCCGCGATGCATGTGCTGTTGCGACATACACGCTGGGGCCTGCATACGCAGGCCGCGGGTGCGAATCCGCTCGGCGCGAGCGAGGCCGGCATACATGTGAAGCGACTGCGCCTTGGCAACTTCGTCCTCGCCGCGGTGCTGGCGGGCTTCACCGGCATGCTCGAAGCCTTTCGCATTACCTCGATCGACCCGCAGGCCGGCGGCAACCAGATCATGTTCCTTGCCGTGGCCGCCGCCGTGATCGGCGGCACGCCGCTCACGGGCGGCTCGGGCACCATCGTGGGCGGGCTCATCGGCGCAGCGGTGCTCGGCATTCTGAACGACGGCTTTACACTGATCGGTATCAACGCGTTTACGTTCAACATCATTCTTGGCGCCGCGATTCTGGCGGCGATGATCTTCAACATCCACGTCGGGCGCATTCGCCGCAAGGGTGGACGATGATGGACCAATCGCAAACCTCCTCCGCGGGCGCCAATGCCACGGCCGCTGCGCCCAGCGCGCCGAACGCCCCACTCGCGCTGCGCGGCGACAGCCTCGTCAAACGCTTCGGCGCGGTGACGGCGCTCGATGGCGTCTCGCTCACGCTCGGCAAGGGCGAGATCCTCGGCATACTCGGCGACAACGGCGCGGGCAAGTCCACGCTCGTGAAGATCCTCACGGGCTTTCATCAGCAAACGAGCGGCACGCTCCACATCGACGGCGAGGAGACGCTGTTGCGCTCGGTCGATCATGCGCGTTCGCTCGGCATCGAATGCGTGTATCAGGATCTCGCGCTCGCGAATTCGCTGAGTATTTACCACAATATGTTCCTGAACCGCGAAATCGTGCGGCGCGGGCCGTTCAGGCTGCTCGACCACAAACGGATGCGCGAGCGCGCGGCGCAATGCCTCGACGATATCGGCGTGCACGTGCCTTCGGTGGATTTGCCCGTGGAGCGTCTTTCGGGCGGCCAGCGCCAGGCGATCGCCGTGGCGCGCGCCGTGCATTCGAACGCGAAAATCCTGTTGCTCGACGAACCGCTCGCCGCGATGGGCGCGCGCGAGGCGGGACTCATCATCGACCTACTGATGCGCTTGAAGGAAAAAGGCGGCCTCTCGATCATCATGATCATGCACAACTATGCGCAGACGCTCGATATCGCGGATCGCATCATGTTGATGCAGCGAGGGCGCGTGACCTACGAGCAACAGAGCGCGCTGACTTCGGTGGCGGAGCTGATGGACATCGTGCAGCGGGAATACCGGGCCATGCGCGCCGGCGGCGCACAGTGAGCCCGCCACGGCCCGCGACACCGCGCAACTCAGATCAGAAATCGATCTTCGCGTTCACGCTGACCACGCGCGGATCGCCCGGCGCGATGTAGTCCGAGTACTGGAACATCCAGTAGCGGCGATTCGTGATGTTGTCGATCGCCGCGCGCAGCGTCACGTCGTACCCACCGATGCGCGTCAGATAGTTCGCCCCGATGTTTACGATCATGTGCTTCATCGACGGCCTACTGAATCAGCGGATCGTCATTGCGATTCAGGAGGCGCTGCGATGCTTCGACAATGTGGACTGGTGATGGGCGTCGTCGTTCACTCGCGACGCACTCTGCGCCGATACCGTTATGTGTTCATCGTACGAGAGCCGCAGGACGAGAAACATGATCATCGGCGACACCGGCGAAAGATGCCGCAGAAATGACCCATAGTCCGGCTCGAAAATAGCTTGCGTTGATAGGAAACTGACCAGAAAACAAAAACAAAGCGTCTCGAATCGGCCCACCGGAAATAGCGCCGCCGCGGAGCGATAACGCATAAACACAATCGCAAAAGTGAAAAACACGCCAATGCCGCCCAGCATTTGCAGCGGAGAACCCGACGTAATCAACCGCACCGGCAAAACGAAGGTCGCCAGCGTGATGGCGACGTTCGCCACGCCAATGAACATACCACTGCCTGGAATGAACTGTACGATCATCGACCCCACTTCCTCCGGGTCCCGCCACTCATTGGCGTTCTGCCTTGCGAAATCCAGTGATTCGCCATAGGCCTTCTGGAACACGAAGGCGACCATCACAAACATGGCCAGCGCGAAAAAGATCAATGAAACCGGCCTTCTGAAGCCGTTTGGCGCGAAATAAAGAAACACGGTTGCGGCCAGTGTAATGCCCCAGTACGATCTGAAGTACACGGCTACCAGCGCTGCCAGGACGACAAACAAAACCAATATCGCACGCGACGAGTTGTAAAACAGCATCAGAAGAACCAGAACCGAAATGATGATTTCTTTCGATGGAACGCCGATGTAGACGGTCTGATTGGCGAGCCAGAACGCAACCAGAAAGAACTCGGCCGGTTTTAGCGAAGTGACACCGGAACGCCAGACGGCGACAAACATGCCGATAGTCGATGCGAGAAATCCTATCAAAGAAATGGAGAAACTCTGGAGACCGAAGAAGTTGAACAGCCACGCGAGATTGTCAAATGAGTCGCCAAACGCCCTGAAAGCCGTGACGGTCTTCATCCGGTCGAAGATCACCAGTTCATCCAACAGAAAACGCGCCGGCAACGTGCTCTCGTGAAACGCGGAGATCGCATAAAGTGCGATGAACAGAATGAACCAGACCACGGCCGACACGCCTGGACTCGCATTCCTGCCGATGATGCCGGGGAGTTTTACAATGCGCATTCTCTTTCCCTGAACAAGTGAGCGACTCGCCTCGCGGTGGAGGAGCTAAACTTGCAGCGTCGCTGATTTTTGAGCGCAGAGATCACGGCGCTTCAAAACTAGGTTGGCGATTCAAATAAGCGTCCGGCTCCTTGCCGATCTTGAGCGCCTGGTAAGTACCCGCACTTGCCACGATCGTTCCACAGACGCTGAGCAGAAGAAGCGAGTGGATGAACCCGACGCCGAGGAATTGAGCCGTCGCAAAGATCAGGAAGATCGATACGGCATTGACTGCTTGAATCATCAAGTCGATCTTCAGCCGGTTCGCGACAATGAATACCTGAGCCATCGAGCCATAGATCGCCATCGTGATGAAATAGGGAACAAAGATCAGGTACACGGACATCGACGGTTCCCATTCGTCGCCCATCTTCATGTGGATAATCAGGCTAAGGCCTGCATAGCACGCTGCCACCAGAGAAATGCTGATAAACGTCAGCATAGTAAAAAACTGTTTCGAGGGATTCACTCTGTCTTTTCTGTGGCCGTCGAAATAATCGATCAGATCGCGGCGGAAGACAGCGCCCAAACTTTGCGACAAGAGGGACGCAGGGAAGTACCCCACACGATACGCCAGCGCAAAGATGCCGGCTTCACGATGATCGAAGATCATCGGCATCAAAATGGCGGACGCATAGATCACGAAGGAATTCAGCGTAGTGGTCGGCACACCAAATTTTGCATACTGGATCTGAAGCGCGGAGAACCTGAGGAAGGCCGACGGGATCATCCGGCGCGCCGAGTAAAGGCAGATCGCGGCCGGCACAACGGTCGAGGCCAGAAAAATCCAGCTATAGATGTTGAATACGGTGGTGCCTGTGCACTCCCCTTTCGAAAACATCATCATGCAGACGAAGTAGACGGCGAACGCAGCATTAGGGAAGAACCGGATCGTCGCGATTTGCGCGTACTTTCTTTCGGTGGTGAGTGCTCCGCACAACGCCTGTTGCAGGAACACGCCAAGTGCCAGACCGATAACAGGTATGTATTCCGTATGCCCGGCCGCTGCCGTGGCCACCACGAGCGCCACGCCGATCCCTATGGCGACCGCACTGGAACTCGTCATTGCGCGCACGGCCTGGGCCTTGTCCGCCGCCATGCACGCAACCTCCAGACGCAAGCCGATCACCGACCCGATAAAAAGACCACCGGCCATGAGCTGGCTGAAATACCCGAGAGCCGTCGGCCCGCAGAACTTCCCGATCAATAGAATCGAAACGAAATTGAGCGCCTGACTCAGTACGACTCCAGCGATACTGACGATCGAATGTTTGATATTCACAATTTATCTACGTCGAAGTCCGGATGAATTTTTCATCGCTCTACACGACGATGGTTGTCGTCTGAAGGCTAGCCTTTCTGCGTCTTTCCGCTGGCGGGCAATGCGTCGAGATAGGAAGCACTGCGATAGAGGCCTGCGCGCGCGCCCAGACTATAGCGATAGACATCCGTATCGATCCCGTTGAAGATCACGCCCTTCACCCGGGCATTCGCCTGCTTGAGCTGCTTGGTGGCCTCCACCACCTGCGCAATGGAAGTGGTCTCGAAGCGGGTCACCAGCAGCACGGTGCCGCAGCTATCCGCAAGCGCGGTCGCGTCGGAGACGGCGAGCACCGGCGGCGTGTCGATCAGCACGATATCGTATTCGCTCGTCTTCGCGAGGAATTGCTGCATGCGTTCGCTCACCAGAAGCTCGGCCGGGTTCTCCGGTATCGCTCCGCGCGCAACGAAGTCGAGGCCCGGACGCACGTCACGCATGATCACCGGGTCGGACGTCACCTCCGACGTCAGATAGTCAGCCAGGCCGGGTGTCGAGTCGAGACCAAAGTATTGCTCGAGATGACCTTTGCGCAGGTCCGCGTCGATCAGCAACACCCGCTTGCCGGCCGCCGATACGACCGCCGCCAGATTCGCCGAAAGGAACGACTTGCCCACCTGTTCCGTCGGCCCCGTCAGCAGCACGCGATTGTCGCCCGATTCCGATTCCAGCATTGCAAAATGAAGCGCGGTTCTGAGTCGGCGCAGGCTTTCAATCGACGGGTCGCGCGGAAACTCGCTCGCCAGCAGGAACTTCTCGCCAGCGGGCAGCTTCGGCGTCTTGCCGATTCGCGCGACTTTCGCCTGCGACAGCGGCACGCTCGCATAGACGTTCAGGCCCGTTTGCTCCTCGATCTCCTGCGCGTCGGTCACGCCCCGATACAGCGCCGTACGCCCGAACGCCGCACCCACGCCCAGAATCAGGCCGCCCAACGCAGCATAGATAATCACCAGAAGCTTGTTCGGCTTGATCGGCTCTTTCGGCACCACCGGGTTATCGATCAACCGCACCGTTCCAACCTTGCCGGCGCGAACCAGTCTGAGCTGTTGCATGTTGTTCAGCATGCCGACGTAAAGCTCGTTGTTCACGTTCATGTCACGGGTCAGGCGCACCGCATTCTGCTCCAGGTCCGGCAACGCCTGTTCCTGCTGCGACAAGCTTCCGATCCTGCTGCTCAGCATGCCGATCTGCTGATCGATCGCCTGGATCGCGGGGTAACCCGGCGCGTAGATCGCGCCCATCTCCGCGCGCTTCTGCTTCAGTTCGAGCAGGCTGCGCTGCGTGGCTACGCTTTGATCCAGATAGGCCTTGCCCTGCTCACTCAGATTGAACACGCCCATGCGGTTGCGCATGTCGTTATAGCGTCCCTCGGCGCGCTCCAGGTCGCTCTTGAGTTGCGGCAGCTGCTCGCTCAGGAACGCAAGCGACTTCTCGGCTTCCGCCGCCTTGCGCTTCAGATTCTGGTCAACATACGCATTGCCGATTTCGGCGAGCGTGCTGGCCGTCAGCAGCCGCTCAGAGCCCATCAGCGACGCGCCGATGATGCCGCTGTCTTTACCCTTCTGCGAGACCGTCAGCCTGTTTTGCAGGCTTTCCACCGTCTTCTCGCGCGACTGTCTCTCCAGAATGAATTGCGTGCCCGGCTTTGCGTTCAGCGAATCGACCTGCAGCGTGATCGCGCCATCGGGCAGTTTCGTGTCGAGCTTTTCGCCCACGCGACCCTCGATCGGCTCGCTGAGATCCGACTGCTCCAGCCGGTAGCGTCCGCCCTCCAGAACCGTCAGAACGAACTTCTCGCCTTCGAATGCTTCCGGGACGTCGAAGCTGGACACCTTGATCGCTTCATCGCCCCATGCATATCCGCCAAATCCAAAGATCCCTGGCTCGGAAAGACTCCGGGCTTGCCGGCCCAACCAGTCTCCGATCAATGGAAAGCGCCTGGGCTTTGCGCTGACGTCGAGGTGCAGATCGTCGACGGCTTTTCCGACCACCATTCTCGACTGCAGGATTTCCATTTCAGCCGTCGCCTCTGTTTTGACGTCGAACATGCTGGAGACGTCGCCCAGCGGGCCTTTTGAATTGCTGGTCGGAATGCTGTCTTCAACCTGGACGAGAATATCGGCCTGGTACACCGACGGCGCGATAAACGCGTAGGCCACGCCCACGGCGAGCACGCCGCCGGCGATTCCACCGACCAGCCAGCGGTTGGCCATTAGAACGTCGAAATAACGCGAAAGACTGACATCGTTATTCCGGAGCACGGCAGCATTCGTAAGCAGAGAGATCTGATTCATCGAAACCCCAGGGCGGGTGTACGAAAAGGGTGGAAGCTCGATTTAATGTGCAGGCGATGCGGCGTTGCCAGATCTCGCTTTTTGTCACGGGACGGCAACATTTTCGGTGCTGGCGCTGCGCGCGTCAGTTCGGTGTGCAACGCAAACTGTCAACAATTCCTCTGCTTTGCGCGCCACCAACTTCAGAATAATCGTCTTACCGTACAAAGATAAGACTGCCTAATTCTCCGCTTAACCACTGTTTCCCCGCAGTAGATTCCTCGGTGGAAAATTAGCGTATATTTCACACTAACAAGTATCCCAGACTATCTCAAGACGGTCATCACCTCCGTACGCTAACGCACATCGCTTTTGTGGCCGTGACGGCACAATCCCATTCAACGCCGTTAGCTTGGGATGCATATGAAACAATTGATGCGTGAGATATTCACACGCGCGCTGCTTTTCAGTGGAACCCCCGCGGCGATTCGAGCCTTTCTCTGGCGCGATCGCACCGCGATTCTGCTCTATCACGATCCGTCGCCCGCCACGCTCGAGGCTCATTTTGAGTACCTGAAAGACAAGGTCGAGTTCGTGCCGTTGTCGCAGGCAAATTCGCGAGGTAGTGGTCGCCCGCGCGTGGCCGTCACGTTTGACGACGGCCATATCGGCAATGCAAATCTGCTGCCCGTATTCATCAAGTACGGCGTGTACCCGACCATTTACATCTGCAGCAGTGTCGTGGCGCACGATCGTACTCACTGGTTCCTGCATCCTGTCGCGAGGGATGCAGGTGTGAAGCGGCTGATTCGCATGAAAAACCACCAGCGCCTGGCTGAACTCGACGCGCGAGGCTTTCGTCAGGACTTGCCAGACCCAGCGGCGACGATTAGTGGCCTCAGCGCCGCCCATATTGAAGAAATGCGCCCCTATGTCGACTTTCAGTCTCACACACGCTATCACCCGACACTAACCTTCTGTGACGATGACGAATGCTTTGAAGAGCTTGCGCTATCAAAGTCGGAGGTAGAACGGATCGTAGGTAAGCCTTGCGAGCATTTCGCGTATCCCTATGGCATTTATGGTCCGCGCGAAGTCGAGCTGCTGAAGGCCACCGGCTACAAGACCGCACGCACGACCGACGTGGGCTGGAATGACGAAGGAAGCGACCCGTTCCGACTCAAGGCGTTCGACATTGACGATGACTCTTCCGTGTCGTGGTTCGCCGCGCAGCTCACGGGCCTGACGTTGGTGCCGCGCTATCTGCGACTGGGACGCGTCAGGCGCCTGGCTCAGCGCATCTTTAGCAGGCCACGCGCATTGAACCAGGCGTAGAAAGCACAGCGCCGACGCGACAGCTCGCGCAGCGGCGTACGACACCGTCGTGCACCGCGCTGCATCCAACCCAGGGCGGCGAATCGTCACGATAAGGTATTCGCTAATAAAAATACCAGCGCGCGCGATCTCGGCTTCGAGCAGAACAAGCGGTCAACGTTCGAGCACCCGTCAATCAAAGGCGCAACCGGACCGCCAGTGCATTACTCGTAACGGCCTTATTGTTCCTTATCTCCACGGTTAAAAAGGAAGGCGGCATGCGTAAAATCTTCATCACGTCTCCGGGTACCGCCAATTATCCGGAAATTACTGCCTATCAAAACTATTTTAAAGCGCGCGGCGTGGACGTGGTGGTCGGAACAATCAGCGATTACCGCGCCCTCGATAACAAACGAAATTTCGTGTTGTGGGAAATCATGGGTTTTTATCCGAACCGGTTTGAATCCGACTTTGTCATCCATGACTACCGTTCTCTCTCCGTTGGCGGCTGGCCGGCGATGAAAGACGTCGCGAAGCGGTATTTCAATTGCCAGCCGAATCTGCGGATCTTTCAGAACAAACGGCAACAGGAGATCATGGGTTTCGGTCACGGCGTACCCAGTGTGATCCTGCCCATGGGCGTGCCGAACTGGATCTTCGAGGTACAGGATGGCGGTCAGACCGAAAAGAAAGCTGATTTCTGTTATATCGGCGAAATGAGCGTCGAGCGGGGCTTCGATCGCGTGCTGGAAGCATTTATAAACAACTTTCAGAAGCGCGACGTCTCCCTCCTCCTGGTGGGAAAACCGGACCCGCGCATCTACGAAAGATTTTCGAACGCAAAAAATATCATTTTCACTGGGCCCTTGCCGCAGCGTGAGGCGCTGAAACACGTGGTCGAGTCCGATGTTGCGGTGTGCTATTTCCCCTATCACCGGCCGCACTGCTATCAAACGCCGACCAAGCTGCTCGAGTATGCTGCGCTCGGCAAGAAAATCGTGTGCAACGACTCGCCGTCGAATATCAGATGCTGTGAAGAGATGGGCATCCATAGTGTGATCACCACGGCGAACATCTTTGACGGAATCGATGAAGACGCCGCGCGCGGTGCGACAGCGAATCGTCGGACGGACTTCGCAGACCTCATTTGGGACCGGGTGATAGAGCAGTCCAACGTCGCGACATTTCTGCCGACGGATATCAAGCTAACCAACGCTTGACCAATCCATTGAGGTGCGACATTTCAACGAATGCGACTCGAACTGCCCTTGGTAGCACTGAGTCAGCCGAAGAGACGACATTTGAACGGTGGTAATGACATGCAGATATTCATTCTTCACCCCGGCAAGGCGAATTATCCTGAGATAGACGCCTACACGAAGTATTTCGTGAGAAACGACTGTAAGGTAACGTCAGGGACACTGGATGATTACAAAAAAGTCAAGAATCCGGAAGAGTACATTCTCTGGTGCATCATGGGCTTTTACCCCAGGATCCCTGCTGCAAAATACGTTATCCACGATTACCGCTCGCTGTCTGTCGGGCGTAACAGTGCGCTAAAGGACAGCATCAAGAAAACGTTTCAACCACGGCCCGATCTTCGAATATTTCAGAACGACTCAATGAGTGCAGTCATGGGCTTCCGCGACGGCGTAGATACCGTTTTCCTGCCGATGGGCGTACCAGATTGGATTTTCACGACGGATGCTGACCGCAACCAGGCGCTTCCGTCGGGAACGTATTGTTATCTGGGCGAGATAACACGGGAACGCGGCTTTGTCGGCTTCATCAGGGACTTCCTGGCCGCCAAGCGCGACTCGGATACCCTCGTTCTGATTGGGCCTGTTGAAAAGGAAATCTCCGACGCATATCTTCGATCGCCCGGCATCCTGTTCACGGGACGTCTTGCGCAACGCGATGCCCTCGCGGTGGTTCGCAACTGCGAGATTGCTATTTCAACCATCCCGTACAAGCGTCCGTACGACGTGCAGACGCCGACCAAGCTTCTGGAATATGCTGCGCTCGGCAAAAGAATCATCTGCAATGACTCGCCTTCGAATCTGAACGCCGCCGCCAAGTTTGGAATTCAATGTAAAGTAACGGGCCCAGACGTATTCTCTAGCATCTGCAATTTCCACGGCGATATGGTGCCGAAAAATGACCCCTCCACGCTGCTGCATTTGCGGTGGACAGATATAATCGCCGCCTCGGGCGTGGAGCGATATCTCGCGCGGCTCTAAAAATTAAAATGGTTTGCGCGATGACACGCGCAAACCATTTCTCAAAAGTCAGTCTCGTCGCGATCGCGTTCCGTGAACGTTGGTTACGGAGTGGTGCTTCGATTCTTGCCGCGCCCCATCGGCACGTTCGGGCCAGTTCTTCGCCCGTCCCGACTGCGCGAATCGATGAAGAGTTGATGGTCACACGCGTGAAGAGGCTTTTGTCCGCTACTCTTCACTTCGGCAAGAGCACTGTATGCAATCGGTCCCAGACGACGGCCTGCTGCAAATCGCGCAGTAGTCACTCGCTCAGCACCGAACGGCCCTGGCGAATGCTTCTCAACTGGGCCGAATAAAGCAGCGCGATGTTGTTGAAGAAACGATCTTCACTGAATCTGTTGCGCGCTTCTTCCTGCGCGCGCCGCAATAAACCTTCACGAAATTTATCCTCGGCTATCATCTTCCGGATCAGCGAAGTCGCTTCCGCAGCCGTCCGATAAAGAACGCCGGTCGAATTGTGACGAATGGTGTCTATATTGCCCGGACAATCTGACGCCACAACGGGTGTGCCGAGCGTCATTGCTTCAATCAGAGAAATCGGCATTCCCTCCCAGGAAGCTGTCGACAAATAGATATCCGCTTGCGCCACAGCCGCGATTACGTCAGCACGCGTAAGCCAACCGGTCACACGCACGCCGGCGTCCTCGAGCGTCCTCCTGAGATCTGCGTCGCCGTCGCCGATCCATACGAACTCGACGCCGTCCCGATCAAACGAGCGTGCAATCTCCGCGAATAATCGCGGATTCTTTTGCACACGAATGCCGCCGACAGTCACAATTTTTCGCCTTTTGGTCGATCCGACTTTTCCGGCGCTTTCCAAACGACTGTTGCCCTGGACACTGACAGCCCGATCGATCGCGTTCTCGACCAGTACTGCATCTCGCCGAAGATAGCGGCGAATAGCGGCGCATTCACTCTCGGAGCAGCCAACGTATGTGCAGTTCTTCACACACGCAAGCAACTCCAACGCGGCGAAACAGTATCGCTTCAACCTGCCTATGTCTCGCCGTACGAAAGAGATGCAGTGCGGGCTATAAAGAAGCGCCGTTGACGGCAACGCAAACAAGGTCGACATTCGTCCCAGGAAACCTGCGAATGACGAGTGCAGATGGACGATATCCGGGTTCAATTCGATGAGTTGTTGGCGCAAGACAGACATGATCCGTGCCAATGATGGCCCTTTCATCTGCAGATGCTGCAGGACGACGTCAGAGTGAAACATCGCGCGCAAATTCTTCGGTGTTTCCTCGCGCTCTGAATAGATCACATACACCTCGTGACCTTCCTTGGCGAGGCGCGTCGCAAGCGTGCTCACAACTGCAAGCGTTCCTGTAGCAGTCGATTCGATTACGTGGACCACTCTCATAACATGTTTCTCGTGAATTGCGCAGCGATAGCGGAACACATCCCCGATCGGTCACGGCGATCGGGACGACATGCAATCTACGACAGGGAAAGGACCTCAGCCGGCTCAGTAGGCGCCGTCTTTCGCGAACACCACTTTGACGGTTCTCAGAAGAATCGACATATCGAATGTCAGCGAGCGGTTCATTGCGTATTTAACATCGAGCGAAACCCGCGTCGGATAGTCCACATCGTTGCGGCCGCTGACCTGCCATAAGCCTGTCATTCCCGGCTTCAGCGCGAGGTAGTAACGAACATCGCGGCCATATCGCACCAGCTCCTTCTGCACGATAGGACGGGGTCCCACCAGGCTCATATCGCCGCGCAGCACGTTCCATAGTTGCGGCAACTCATCGAGGCTCGTCTTGCGCAGGATGCGGCCAACAGGCGTCACACGAATATCGTTTTTGAGCTTGAAATCGCGGTCCCATTCCGCACGAGCCTGCGGATCGGTTGCGAGCAGTTTGGCGAGAACTTCATCCGAGTTCTTGACCATGGAGCGGAACTTCAGGCACTTGAAAGTACGTCCTCCTCGGCCAATTCTTGGATGACCATATACGGCGTTTCCGTGATCTCTCATGACTGCCAGCGCAATTATCAGAAGAACCGGGAAAAGCAGGATGAGTAGAACCGACGCCCCGCAAACGTCCATCGTTCTCTTCACTGCGTCGTCCCACCTTGCGACGAAGATGTTCTCGCTTTGCGGGTTCGAGTCATCCAGGGCGACCTGTTTTGAATTCGCCTCAAGGCACGCCTCTTTCAGTTTCGGATCCGCGGTGGCGTTGGATTCGAACATACTATCTCCTCAGTTCGGAAACTCGTGGGGAACGATGCCGGCGTAGGCACCCTGCGCTTGCAAAACAGATTTTGGTGTGGAAGTGAATCGTTTAGTGAAGCTAATTTCATTGATTCACTGACGAGTCACGACGAGCGTAACATCTCACTCAAAGACCGAATGTTAGCAATAGCGCATAAAGTCGCCATCGTACAGTTCGATCGAGACACGTCGCCCTTCATCAGGTGCACCAACAGTTCTTCTGCCAATCAAATACGCAGAATTCGAATCATGGCTTCGTTCTTTGATTGGTCTTATCGCCAGGTATCACTCGTAAATATCATGACAAAGCGTTCAGGTCAGACGCATGCTTTTATCAGAGGTGTAACCGTTCTTTCGAAAGCTCGTGATTGCGAATTTGTCTAAAGAGAGACGACAGTTTTCATCTTTAGGAAAAAAGAACATTTGATGAAGGAACAACTTCTGTAATGACTGACCGCGGCAAGGTCTATGCGATGACTCGCGCTGCACATCGAAGTCGCAAGTATCCCGGCTCGGCACTACGAATCGATGTGCGTTCCCGTACATGATCGGACGATTCGCTCATTGCGGAGTTCGACGCGAAGACTTCGTGATATGCCGACAAGCGTGGCGCAACCGGCGTCGGAAATCTGATAGTGAGGCATTGCGTCACACAACAAACTTCAGCTGGGACTGATGCCGAACAAGAGGGCGCATCCTTAGGAAGATTGAGTCGCTCGGTTCTGAAGTGTAGTGTCTGTGCGGGACTCTGACGTCGACACGGTATTCGATGCGCGTGTTCGACATATCCGTGCCGTCAATGCGGTCGCTTCAACAATTGATGTTCATCGGCACACTTAACTCTGACGTTTTCGGAACCAATTCCACGCGACAGCATTTATAGTTGAGAAATGAAACTCACACTTTTCTTTTTATTCGCCCTCTTAACACTTTTGTGTGGGCAGCCGATGTCGGCCTTCGCGAAGAACGGTCGCGCCAAGACAACGAACGCGACTACCGCCACTGCTCAGCAACTCGCGGCGCTGCAACCGCCGCCCACCGGAAGCGGAAACGACCGTTTTGCAATGGACGTGAACTGCAATCTCTGGAGTGCGGATCAGACGGCGCTGAGCGAATGCTCAAAGGACCTGGATCTGATTGCCGGATTGGGCGTGGGTACGGTTCGCCTCGGCGTTTCGTGGGACTTCATGACGCTGGCCGACGGCAGCACGCTGGACCCCAACAAAGTGGCCTTTCTGAAGTCGCTTCTGAACGCCGCACGCACGCGCGGCATGAAGATTCTTTTCCAGGTGGGCATGTACGCGCCGTCTAGTGCATACCAATGCCCGGCCACCAGGAATCCGCCGACCGCATCGTCACCGCGACTCGACTTCTGCGACGCGACGTTCACGAAGTATCTCGGCTCGCTCATGGACGTCGTTCTGCCCTTTACGGCTGACATCGAACTGTTCAATGAGACCAACTGGTCGTTCTCCGCTTCGGACCCGTCTTACGGCGATCCGAACGGTATCTCCGGATACATTCTGAATCGCAGCAAGACGCTCTATTCGGAAGCCAGGCAGATCCTGAACACGAAAAGCCAGTCGGGCTACAAAACGGTTCTGCACACTCAGGGCATCTCGTACTTCTACAACTCGGCGTACCCGAATAACGGCTGGCAACCGCCCGCAGGAAACGAGCTGATCCAGGCGACCGACTACATCAAGGCAATGGGTAACAACACCAAGAGTGCTTCCAGCCCGTTGAACATCGAGATCGACGTCGTCGACGTTCACCCGTACTTCAGCAGCGCCGACTACCAAACGCTGATGCAGTCGTTCAAGACGACCGTTTCGAATCTGGTCGCTAGCGGTCCCAAGCCGATCTGGATCACGGAAACCAACAACGGGACGACCCGTACGGACGCCGGACAACTCGCGGCATTCAATCAGTTGAAGGTGCTGATGGACAACGGTTCGGTGGCAAAGGCGTTCTGGTATGTCGTGCGTAACGGCGATCCGAGCAACGGGGAAGGCGACGGCTATTCGATCTACGATTACAACCGTAACCTGATTTGTCCGCAGCTTGCCGCCGCTATTCGGGCTTACACCGCGAGCATCCCGCGAGCGCAGCGATTCCTATCGGGTCCCTACCTGACCCCGGTCCAGTGAAGGCGTCTAATTGCAATCGATGAGATGAACGCGAACGCCGACTCCGCCGTCTGCGTCATTTTGCTGTTCTGCCCTGCTCCAGCGTGCTTGATGGTGTTGCAAACAGGAAGCAGCGGACATCCGCAATGACGGATGAATCATAAGAGGGCGATGAGACTAATTATCCTCCTTTGATCCTCTCGCGCGCGCAACGCAAAGCGCACACGCGAAGACCCCAATCGCCACGCCGATCAGCAGACAGGCGGCATGCGTCAAGAAAGTTACCATCTTCCACTCCCTTTACGACCACATCGAATTTTCGAGAAGTTGAACAGCACGATGTCATCGGTGGCGTAGCTATGGCTTGAGATCTTCCCTAGCGGCACCGGACAGTGTGATGAAGGCGATCCAAAGTCCGGCAGAGATTGACAAGGGCGCAATGTCCCGCTTGCGGATGGATGCCGACCTAATAATCGAACTCACTATACCACGGGTTTAGCCACGCTTTCGGCGCCAAACTTCAGAATGGCAAGCGCATTGCATGGCCGGCGGCGCGCGGGTTCAGAAGAACGTGACGTACGAAAATAGCCGACGCGGTAGGCGAGCGCGAAGCTGCCGGCGTCGCGATGGACGAATATCATCAGCATCAAAATGGCAGACGCCGGCCGGCACAAACAGAGAGGTCGGAAAGATCCCGCCATAGATGAAGACGCCGGTGCCCGTGCGCTCAGCTGGTCAGCGCTTCACCCAGCGTCTGCTGCAGAAATACGCCGAATGCGAGGGCGATCACCGGGATCGAATCGGAGGGGCGGAAATGATCGTGGCCACCAAGCGCGGGGCCGATCGGTATCGCGACGGCGCTGCAACTCGTCATTGCACGCACGGCCTGGGCGTTGTCCGCCGCCATGCACGCAACCTCCGGACGCAAGCCGATTAACGAGCGGATAAAAAGTACCCGAGAGCCGTCGGCCCGCAGAACTTCCCGATCAATAGAATCGAAACGAAATTGAGCGCCTGACTCAGTACGACTCCAGCGATACTGACGATCGAATGTTTGATATTCACAATTTATCTACGTCGAAGTCCGGGTGAATTTTTCATCGCTCTACACGACGATGGTTGTCGTCTGAAGGCTAGCCTTTCTGCGTCTTTCCGCTGGCGGGCAATGCGTCGAGATAGGAAGCACTGCGATAGAGGCCTGCGCGCGCGCCCAGACTATAGCGATAGACATCCGTATCGATCCCGTTGAAGATCACGCCCTTCACCCGGGCATTCGCCTGCTTGAGCTGCTTGGTGGCCTCCACCACCTGCGCAATGGAAGTGGTCTCGAAGCGGGTCACCAGCAGCACGGTGCCGCAGCTATCCGCAAGCGCGGTCGCGTCGGAGACGGCGAGCACCGGCGGCGTGTCGATCAGCACGATGTCGTATTCGCTCGTCTTCGCGAGGAATTGCTGCATGCGTTCGCTCACCAGAAGCTCGGCCGGGTTCTCCGGTATCGCTCCGCGCGCAACGAAGTCGAGGCCCGGACGCACGTCACGCATGATCACCGGGTCGGACGTCACGTCCGACGACAGATAGTCAGCCAGGCCGGGGCTCGAGTCGAGACCAAAGTATTGCTCGAGATGACCTTTGCGCAGGTCCGCGTCGATCAGCAACACCCGCTTGCCGGCCGCCGATACGACCGCCGCCAGATTCGCCGAAAGGAACGACTTGCCCACCTGTTCCGTCGGCCCCGTCAGCAGCACGCGATTGTCGCCCGATTCCGATTCCAGCATGGCAAAATGAAGCGCGGTTCTGAGTCGGCGCAGGCTTTCAATCGACGGGTCGCGCGGAAACTCGCTCGCCAGCAGGAACTTCTCGCCAGCGGGCAGCTTCGGCGTCTTGCCGATTCGCGCGACTTTCGCCTGCGACAGCGGCACGCTCGCATAGACGTTCAGGCCCGTTTGCTCCTCGATCTCCTGCGCGTCGGTCACGCCCCGATACAGCGCCGTACGCCCGAACGCCGCACCCACGCCCAGAATCAGGCCGCCCAACGCAGCATAGATAATCACCAGAAGCTTGTTCGGCTTGATCGGCTCTTTCGGCACCACCGGGTTATCGATCAACCGCACCGTTCCAACCTTGCCGGCGCGAACCAGTCTGAGCTGTTGCATGTTGTTCAGCATGCCGACGTAAAGCTCGTTGTTCACGTTCATGTCACGGGTCAGGCGCACCGCATTCTGCTCCAGGTCCGGCAACGCCTGTTCCTGCTGCGACAAGCTTCCGATCCTGCTGCTCAGCATGCCGATCTGCTGATCGATCGCCTGGATCGCGGGGTGACCCGGCGCGTAGATCGCGCCCATCTCCGCGCGCTTCTGCTTCAGTTCGAGCAGGCTGCGCTGCGTGGCTACGCTTTGATCCAGATAGGCCTTGCCCTGCTCGCTCAGATTGAACACGCCCATGCGGTTGCGCATGTCGTTATAGCGTCCCTCGGCGCGCTCCAGGTCGCTCTTGAGTTGCGGCAGCTGCTCGCTCAGGAACGCAAGCGACTTCTCGGCTTCCGCCGCCTTGCGCTTCAGATTCTGGTCAACATACGCATTGCCGATTTCGGCGAGCGTGCTGGCCGTCAGCAGCCGCTCAGAGCCCATCAGCGACGCGCCGATGATGCCGCTGTCTTTACCCTTCTGCGAGACCGTCAGCCGGTTTTGCAGGCTTTCCACCGTCTTCTCGCGCGACTGTCTCTCCAGAATGAATTGCGTGCCCGGCTTTGCGTTCAGCGAATCGACCTGCAGCGTGATCGCGCCATCGGGCAGTTTCGTGTCGAGCTTTTCGCCCACGCGACCCTCGATCGGCTCGCTGAGATCCGACTGCTCCAGCCGGTAGCGTCCGCCCTCCAGAACCGTCAGAACGAACTTCTCGCCTTCGAATGCTTCCGGGACGTCGAAGCTGGACACCTTGATCGCTTCATCGCCCCATGCATATCCGCCAAATCCAAAGATCCCTGGCTCGGAAAGACTCCGGGCTTGCCGGCCCAACCAGTCTCCGATCAAGGGAAAGCGCTTCGGCTTTGCGCTGACGTCGAGGTGCAGATCGTCAACCGCTTTTCCGACCACCATTCTCGACTGCAGGATTTCCATTTCAGCCGTCGCCTCTGTTTTGACGTCGAACATGCTGGAGACGTCGCCCAGCGGGCCTTTTGAATTGTTGGTCGGAATGCTGTCTTCAACCTGCACGAGAATATCGGCCTGGTACACCGACGGCGCGATAAACGCGTAGGCCACGCCCACGGCGAGCACGCCGCCGGCGATTCCACCGACCAGCCAGCGGTTGGCCATTAGAACGTCGAAATAACGCGAAAGACTGACATCGTTATTCCGGAGCACGGCAGCATTCGTAAGCAGAGAGTTCTGATTCATCGAAACCCCAGGGCGGGTGTACGAAAAGGATGGAAGCTCGATTTAATGTGCAGGCGATGCGGCGTTGCCAGATCTCGCTTTTTGTCACGGCTGAAATCGGACGCACAGGCCGAGTACGTCAGTCCTGCTCGCAAGCGTGCTCGAAATGAATCGTCTTATGGTCTAAAAGAGACTTCCGCCGGGTCTGGCGCAGACTTCTAATTTTTCCGCATCCGATGTATTGCGCCAGCAAACAGAAAGCGAGTTATTCATAGCAGAAGTCATCGCAGCCTATCTGACGGCTTGCCGCACCTCCGTACGCTGCCGCACATTCCCATTTTTCGCTCCAACGGGGTCATGCGCAATTGCGATGTCGCTATTTCGATCATTTCGAACAAGCACCCGTATAGCGTGAAAACACCGACAAAAGCTGGTGGAGCAAACGGCGCCGAATTCGCGCAACCGCACGCAAGGGTGCTAGCGCTTCGTCACGAAATGCCAGAGCGCCGCACACTCGGTCTCGGATATCCGGTAGTGAGGCATGGCTTTGCGCAACATCACGTTGACCGGGTCGATGCCTTCCCTCAGCGCCCTGCAGAACGTTGCCTGATCGTAACTGCTCGCCGGACCGTCCCTTCGACTCTTCGCAGGAAACAGGTTCCCGGCGGTCAAGGGTGGTGCGAATGCGTCGCCCGAGCCGGTTTGCGAATGGCAGTTCGCGCAACGCGTGGTCGAGCCGGGCAACAGACGATCGTCGTCGCGCAATTGCGCCTCAACCGAATGCTGCCCGTTGAAGATCGAACACCCGAGATCGTTCGACTCACAAGGCGGCGCGCCATGCGCGACATACGTGATGTTCGCCAGCGCCAGCGCCAGCGCACGCGCCGCGGTTCGCCGTGACCGTAACGCCATCACTGGATCTGCACCGTGCGCGAAACGCTCGGCACACCCTTCGCGTTCAGGCCAAACAGCATGTAGTAGCCAGGCACGACGACACCCGGATCGGAAGGAATATTGATCAGATATTCGCCCGCCGTTCCTACCGTGAAAGTCACGGGTACCCGCCGCTGCTCGTTGTTGACCGCGTGGGTCGACGAAGACATGCGCATCAACGCAAAGGCCTTGATGCCACTGCTGCCCGTTACGGCGATCGATGTCCCGAGCTGTGCCGTAGTGGGCGCGGCTGTGAGGGTCGGTCGTGTTGCCGCCGAGCCGTCCGCGTTGAGCAGGTACGGCGGCGTCAGTATTTCGAGGTTCGTATGGTTTGTCGAGCAGGTTCCGCACAGTCCACCGCCACCACTCAGTACGCGACCGTCCGACAACAGCAGTGCGATGCTGTGATAGTTACGCGGCACGGCTTGCGGCGGGAGCACCGAGAAAGTCTTGGTGGTAGGGTCCCACAACTCTGGCGCCAGCACGGCGGTGTCGTCCGAAAACGTTATCGGGTACGCCTCTCCACCAAGGACTACCACCTGACCGTTCGGCAAGACCACGCTGGTGTTGAAGGCGCGGCGGTAATTCATCGGCGTAAGCGTTTGAGTCACCGCGGTGCCGCTGCTGATGTCGATTAGGGTGGCGTCCGCAGTCGCGTTGGCATACTCGTAGCTCGGCGCACCGCCTACAGCCAGGATCTTGCCGATATCGTACATAACGGCGTTGCCGTTCATCGCATCGGTATCGCTGCCCCGGTTGCCGGCAGGCGTCACGTTGCCCGCGCCGGCGGTATCGAACCAGTGCATGGCGACGCTCGGGCCGGCGTGGAAGACTCGCCCATTTGCCACCGCAAACAGCCATGCATGATTGTCGGAGCGGAAAATGCCAGCCGCGTCATTCGTGAGGATGTAGTCGGCGAGAATGGCGCTATTGAGCTGCCAACCCGTACTCGGTGACCAGGTTTCGCCGGTCTTGCCGCCCTCGCCTCCGTTCCACGAGCCGCCCACCAGGAATACGTTGCCATTGCTCAACGTTACGCTGCCGTGGTAGGCGCGCGGAATATTCATTAGAGGACCTGACGACCATTTTCCGGTCGAAGGCGTGTAGAAACTCGTCGCGTCGCTGCTCGAGCCACCAGTGACGTAAATACGGCCATCCGGAAGATTGACGATTCCCGGGCAGAACATATCGTGGCCGGTATTCGACACGAGAACCTGTTTGCTCGTGCCGGTAGTCGGGTTAAAGATTGCGGTGTATGTGTTGCCGGGGGTGACTTCGCCAGACGTAAAGTCCAGCTTCTGGTCGGCGGACCACACTACCACGGTGCCATCGGGCAGATTCGCCGCAGCTGCCGGCACGATCGACAGGTTATAGGGTGTAGTCCACTTTGCCGGCAATGTTTTCGCGGTCATGCCGCTGATCTGCCACGTCTGCAGAGCGGTTCCGCTGCAAGCCTGCTGCGTGATCTGCGAGCCCTGCGCCGTGAGGCTGGCAGCAGCCAGACACAGGTGACTCTGCGACGCGACGATTGCAAAGCCGCCACCTTGCGGGATCAGCTGAAAGCTTTGATTCGCCTGGCCATTGCAGGTCCACTGGTCCGCCCCAGCGCCGGCGTCCGTGCTGACACCGTAGATGTCGAGGCAAAGGTTGCTGTTGACGTTGACGAACTGATAAAGCCCGTTGTTCTGCGTCAGTGTCCAGTGCTGGTTATTCCCGCCATTGCACGTCCACTCGATAACCGAGGCGCCAGGCGTCTTCGATTCGGCGTTCACGTCGGCGCACAAGGTCGTGCCGTTGACGGTGAGCGTGCTCGATGTCTGCGCGTCGGCAGCTGTGGAGAACATCGAAAGCGCCGCCATGAATGTGATCAGCAGCAACGCTTTCACGCACCTGTCGAACAATTGCGAGAGGATCCTAAACGATCGGTTTTGTGACATAGCCTCAGTCCAGTAGGTTACACACGCCCTAATGCGCCCAGTACATCGCAAATTTGATCCGCGCGAGGCAGGTCGTCACTTCGCCAGCGCAACATTGCGTTCGCATCGAAGCAGTAGATTTGGGTCGAGTGATCGGCAATGTTGCCGAGTGGCAGGGTGCTGCCCGAAAGCGCTCTGCGCATCCGGTCGACGTCCTGCAACGTCGGCGTGGCCGCCCGCCATTCGGGTCCGGCCTGGAAGCGCATGAGCCATGCGTGCAGCGCGGGCGGCGAATCGGAAAGCGGATCGATTCCGATCGACACCAACTGAACGGGGTAGCGGTGCTGTAACTGCGATATCCGTTGCTGAACGGTGCTGAACAGTGCACCCTGCAAAGGACAAACTGAAGTGCATCCTGTGTAAATCGTCTGCAACGCAGTCACTTTCTGACGCAACAGGTCGGTTAGCAACTGTTTCTGGCCGCTTTGATCGACCACCCAGAAGTCGTCGAGACGAATGGGCGGCGTGACGAGTCCTATGCTTGCGTGCTGCGCGTATAGCGGAAAAGAAACGCCGGCTAACGCCGCGGCCGATATGCCACGCAGCAGCGCGCGGCGTCCCGGACTTCGGACCGGCGCGCACGCACGCAACGTCGCGCGAGTCGGCGCGTGTTGATGGAACATGACTATGATCTCCCGCAACGTGTAATGGCTCGCAGAACCATTCGTCGCCATCTTTTATTGCGTGTTACCCACGCGATAATGCGCACGAGTCGCGCGACGGCTACGTTCGCTTTCTAATTGCGAATCAACGGCATTCGGGAGCGTAGCAGAGAACCTTCCGGAAAATTACAGCGTCAGGCCCGCGACTTGCTCCGCTTTGTGAGGTCGGCCACATAACAATGAAACTTCAAAAACTGGGTGTTTTAGAAAGCCCGAGCAAAACCTATGTTGTCCTGAGATTCGTCGTGAGGCGGCGGAAATGGCGAAGTCGCGAAAATGGATTGCGCGCTCAAACGTGGCGGCAAGACGCGTCAGGCAGGCGGACCAGGTCGGCCCGGCCGAAGAGACTCGGCTGACCGTTACCGAACTGCCAAGCCCTGCTCCTACCACGAAGGGGTTGCCCAACAAGGCCTCAGCATCGGCACGATGGCAAGTCCGCGGTGGCGAATAGCAAGCAGCGCCGGTGTTCCGGCGGCTTCGAGTTTCGCCGCGACCAGGCGAGCCATTGCGCGTGTTTCGCTGGCGATGATATGCAGGTTCCGCGCCCCTGGCTCCCGGCCGTCTCCTTGTTCCAAAGCCCAAAGTCAAACCGTGGCAAAATTCGCATTCCGCGATTTATTTGATGCGACCGGTGCGGCCCATATAAATGCCTCGGCAGCATTATTTTCTTTCTAAAACCATACCGAAACATTTAATCAGCATTTAATTAGGTCCCAGCCATCCCGATAAGAACCATACATTGGCGGAAATAAAGCACCGCGACTGTCTAAAAGCGACAAGTAACAATTTTGTAACGGCTTTTTTGTTGTTTTGTGAATCTCGAATTCGGGCGTGAGAACGCCTCTGGATAAGCGTTGGAAGGGAGGAGGGACGCGTTGCCGATAGGCTCATGTAGCACAAATTTCGTTGTTACGCTTAGTTACGTCCGACGGCGAAAGTTTTGTTCCAATTCTGTATCATTCGTATTCATCAGATCACTCAGGGAAAACCTTGTCGATTTTGATTCGATTGGAAAAACTTCGCAATTTGCGACGAATTACCGAATCTTCCGATTGAAAATGATGAAAGCGGGTTTTCAGTAGGTCGCATTAAATCTGAAGATTAAACGCGATTAGTGCCCCACGCGAGTGCGGCAGCGGGCGGCTCTTGACAAAAGCCGATCATTATTCAGTTGTACTTCGTGTTGTTGCGTATTTTTTCGTGGCGACGTCCTTATCACGCGAACGTTGTTCGTTTTAGCGGCCAGGTTCCATCGGCCTTGATAGACAGATGTCCTTCTTCAGCAGACTCTCTCCAAGACTGAAACCGTCATTTCGTCGGCTTCCCCAGATCGCAAAAACTGCTTCGGCGCTTGCATTTATCGCAGGCGTACTAAGCCTTGCAGGTTGTGGCGGTGAAACAAGCGATGATGGCAGCACCGCGTCCGTGACGGCCAACTCCCTCCCTGCCGACACAGTCGCGAACGCGGCTACAGATCCGTACAGCAACGGCGTAGTGCCCCCCGACAATGGCTCTCCGCCGGTTCAGGCGAACGGTCAGCCTTATAACCGCGCCCTGGTGCAACGGGCGGGACAAGGCGATTGAACCGTTTCGCGACGATCGATACGAAACCCGCATATCCCGTGCAAGAGCATTTTCAATCGTGATGTCAGCGACCGTTGACTCACGCGTTTGACGTGTTTGCGTTACGTATGCCATCGCTTCAGGAACTGATGGTCATCGGCAAACGTAATTCCAACGTTCTCGGCCCATCCCCGGTCAGTAGCAATTTATAGCTAAGCCATGAAACTCAGACTCTACTCACTATTCGCCGTTTTAGCCCTGTTGTGCGGGCAATCGATGCCAGCGTTCTCCCAGACGAGTTCGACCGCCGCCACCGCCCAGCAACTCGCGGCGCTGCAGCCGCCGCCCACCGGAAGCGGAAACGACCGTTTTGCAATGGACGTGAACTGCAATCTCTGGAGTGCGGATCAGACGGCGCTGAGCGAATGCTCAAAGGACCTGGATCTGATTGCCGGATTGGGCGTGGGCACGGTTCGCCTCGGCGTTTCGTGGGACTTCATGACGCTGGCCGACGGCAGCACGCTGGACCCCAACAAAGTGGCCTTTCTGAAGTCGCTTCTGAACGCCGCACGCACGCGCGGCATGAAGATTCTTTTCCAGGTGGGCATGTACGCGCCGTCTAGTGCATACCAATGCCCGGCCACCAAAAATCCGCCGACCGCATCGTCACCGCGACTCGACTTCTGCGACGCGACGTTCACGAAGTATCTCGGCTCGCTCATGGACGTCGTTCTGCCCTTTACGGCTGACATCGAACTGTTCAATGAGACCAACTGGTCGTTCTCCGCTTCAGACCCGTCTTACGGCGATCCGAACGGTATCTCCGGATACATTCTGAATCGCAGCAAGACGCTCTATTCGGAAGCCAGGCAGATCCTGAACACGAAAAGCCAGTCGGGCTACAAAACGGTTCTGCACACTCAGGGCATCTCGTACTTCTACAACTCGGCGTACCCGAATAACGGCTGGAAACCGCCCGCGGGCAGCGAGCTGATCCAGGCGACCGACTACATCAAGGCAATGGGTAACAACACGAAGAGTGCTTCCAGCCCGTTGAACACCACGATCGATGTCGTCGACGTTCACCCCTACTTCGGCAGCGCCGAATACGACATGATGGTGCAGGCATTCATGACCACGGTGTCGAACCTCGTCAGCAGTGGCGCGAAGCCGATCTGGCTGACCGAGACCAACAATGGCACCAACGGTACGGACGCCGGACAAACGGCCGCATTCAACCAGTTGAAGGTTCTGATGAACAACGGTTCGGTGGCAAAGGCGTTCTGGTATGTCGTGCGTAACGGCGATCCGAGCAATGGCGAAGGCGACGGCTATTCGATCTACGACTACAACCGAAACCTGATTCGTCCGCAGCTGGCAGCCGCGATTCAGGCCTACACGGCGACCATTCCGCGTTCGCAACGCTTCCTGTCCGGCTCTTACCTGACTGCGATCAAGTAAGCCTGCCTGCTGTAACCCATGAACGAACGGGGCGCGACTATCGCGCTCCTTCGTTTTTCCGTTTTGGGCCGGGTTGACAGGACCGCATCCAGTTTGAGGGCCGCAGCGAAATTCCCGAGGCCGAGCTTCGCGAGGATGAACTGGCACTGTGCCAATGCGTTGCGTCAAACTCGTCGCTGCCGTAGTCGAAGGAGCAGACACGGCAAACAACGCGGCGCCACCCGAGAAGCGGGCACGCAATGGCTATTCCCGAACATTCGTAGCCTCTTCGCGCCATCTACCGCATCGCTCGCCCAGCAGGACGTTGCGGTAAGAAAATCACGCAGAGCGCCATGAACGAAACCAGAATCACCGACGCATAGAGTCGGCTGATCTCGAGCCCACCTTGAGAAATGGGTTTGTCGAGCAGGTCCCCCAAGGTCGCGCCGAGCGGACGCGTCAGGATGAACGCCGCCCAGAATATAGCGGTCCGTGACAGCCGCGACCAGTAATAAAGCGCACCGACGATCAGCAGACCCCCACCGAAGATCAAAGCGCCGTACTCATAGCCAAGCCCCAGACCGCCTTCGTCCGATCCCGCCACCCAATCGCCCAAGGCCGTACCCAGTGTCTGCGAAAAGAGGATCGTCACCCAATAGAACCACTCGGCTTTGGGCGTGGTCACGCTCTGCACCGCCACCGTACCTTCCGATTTGTACCAGACGCCCAGGCTCGCAAGCAGAAGCGCGAAGACGATGACTACACCGCCCGGATAGCCGACTCCCACCGAACGATCGAAGAAGTCGGCCAGCGTGGTACCGAGCGTGGTCGTTGCAACGATGGTCGCCCAATAGAGCGAGGCATTGAACCGCTCCGCCCTGATCTGCCCTGCGACCAGCCCAATAAAAATAACCGCAAAAATCGCGGTGCCGATCAGATAACCCAATTTGAGCGACATGGTCACCCAATCGCCGCCCGTTTCGCCAAGCGTCGTGGCGGCGATTTTGATGATCCAGAAGCCCAGCGTGATCTGCGGGACTTTAGTGAGTGCATGCGCGCGAGTTTGCAACGGGTTGCTATTCATGTGACGTGCTCACTATTCTCATGGCTTGAACATAGGCTCAACCATCGCAGAGCGACCCTTAACAGCACCTTAAGCATCCCGCCGAATCACGCGGTCAGATTTTCCTGCGCCAGTAACGGGGCGGTAACTCCGAGTCCCTTCAACGCAGTTCCAGCCACATCGGCTGATGATCGGACGAGCGGCTGTGCTGATCGACATCGCACGATGCAATGCGTGCGCTCAGGTCTGCCGTGACGAAAACGAAATCGCACGCGAATGCTCCGTCGGGCCATTGCTCGTGATCGTATAGGCCGACCGTCGCGGCACGCGGCTCGCCGGGGTGCGCGCGGGCCCACGCATCGACGAACGCCGGAGCGTTGGTGATCGGTTCGAGCATTCGGCAAAAGGCGGTGTCTTCGAATGCGCTGTTGAAGTCTCCGCAGACAATCGCGCTGACCGGGCGCGCCGTATCGGCAAACGGACTGTCCGGCTTCTCGCCACGCGCGGGAGCGCGCGCGTGAGCGCACGCCTCCTGATGCAACTCGCGCAGTCTCGCCACTTGTGCGAGCCGCTGTTTCTCCGAATAGAACTCTAGGTGCGTGGTGATGAAACGAAGCGGACCGACGTCGGCTTCGAGCACCGCTTCGAGCGCGACGCGCAGCATCGATGGCTTGGCGGGGTCCGCGGGCCACGGCAGAGAATGGCGCAGCACCTGACGAACCGGCAAACGGGTCACGATGGCATTGCCGAACTGCCGCCGATGACGGCTCGCGCCCAACGAGGGCAGATCGGAGCCGATCGCATCGAGCACGGTCATCTCCGGCAGCAGAGCGGCAAGTTCGGCGAACTGATCGGACGATGGCGCGCCTTTCAGTCCGCCGGCCGCCGGTTCTTCGTTGAAGCCGCGCGTGACTTCCTGCAGACACAGGACGTCGAAGTCGCACAACGCGCGTGCTTCCCGCACGATCCGTCCGAGGTCGACGCAGCCGTCGACGCCGCATCCCCACTGAATGTTCCAGTCGACCAGTTTCATGACGGCCTCCTTGAAAGATCCGACTACAGTGTATCGCCGCATCCTGCGCGGTGACTCAGCGCTGGACAGGACGGGCGCATTTCAATCACACGGCTCCCCTTGTTATGAGCGTCCCCAGGGTCACTGAAAGTTAGCGATGAAATTGCGCGGTAAAAATTGTCAGTGAAAGTAAGCGCCAAAAAATGCCGTGCATGCGATGAATTATGCTGACCCTCATCTGCGACCGGCTCAATTTCTTTAGAAAACAATGAATAGCTTCGATTTATCCATCGAAACATATCTGTCCAACATACACCTCGGTGAGTTCGCGAATCTATCCATCCAGGCCATCGACAACCTGTACACCTTCAAAGGCCTCGTACTCATTCCCGTGCTGTGGTGGATGTGGTTTCAGCAAGACGAGTGCCGCGAATGGCGGCGAGAAATGGTTCTCGCGACGCTTGTCAGCGGCATCGTGGCGCTCTTAGTCGGAAGACTGCTGACTCACTGGTTGCCATTCAGGGTGCGCCCCGTCTACGACACCGAACTGCATCTGCGCTTTGCCAGCGGCGAAATCAAGGACGCAGTGCTGACCAACTGGAGTTCCTTCCCAAGCGATCACGCGATGCTATGGATGGCGGTCGCCACCGGCATCTTCCTCATGTCGCGGCGCGTCGGCGTGCTGGCGCTTCTCTATACTGCGCTGTTCATTTGCCTTCCGCGCGCCTATCTCGGCTTTCACTATCCGACCGATTTGCTGGTGGGCGCCGCGGTGGGAATCGTGATTACATTGGCGATGACGCGGGATGCGATCCGCGTGCGCTACGCGACGCCGGTGCTGCGATGGACCGAACGCCACCCGGCGCCCGCAGCGACGCTGGCCTTTATTCTGTGCCTCCAGCTCGTCACGCAGTTCGACGAATTGCGCAAGCTGGCGAGTGGCGTAATGAAACACCTATGATGACGGCGATGGTTGCTCCAGGTTTGTTCTCGTGCGACGGCGGCTGACAGCGACAGCGAAAGCTACGTGACCCCCTGAACGTAGCGCGCTTCGTTCAGATCCGCGAGAAGCGTCGGACCTGTCGGTCGCCAGCCCAAACGCGCCTGCGTCTGCGCGCTCGATGCCGGCATATCGAGCGCGGCGAACATCGCCATCCATCCGAAGTACGCCTGCGCCTCGCCGCGCGCGATCGAGACGACCGGCAACTTCAGGCCGCGTCCGAGCGCCTCGGCGATCTCGCGGGCGCTAACGCCTTCTTCGCCGACCGCGTGATAGCGCGCACCGCGTTCGCCCCTCTCGATCGCGAGCAGGTACAGCCGCACGACATCCGACAGATGCCCCGCCGGCCAGCGGTTGCGTCCCTCCTCCACATATGCGCACACGCCTTTGTCCCGCGCGATCTGGATGAGCGGCGTGATGAGGCCTTGCCGGTACGGGTTATGCACTTGCGGCAAGCGCATCACCGACACGTTGACGCCCGCCTCCAGCTGCACGTTGCCGGCCAGCTCCGAGCCGATGCGCGAGTTCGGGTGACTGGTGTTGAACACGTCTTCGGTGGCCGGCTGCCCGTTATCGCGGCTGCCGACGCCCGTGCCCGACGTGATCAGAAGCGGCCGATCCGAGCCGGCCAGCGCCGAGCCCAGTGCAGCGATAGCACGCTTGTCCTTCTCGCAGTTCTCCACGAAGTGCGAGAAATCGTGGTCGAAAGCAAGGTGAACGACGGCGTCCGCCTTCGCGGCGCCGCTGCGCAGGCTATCGGTGTCTTCGAGCGTGCCGCGATGGACCTCCGCACCGGCTGCGCTGAGCGCCTGCGCGCCCTGGTCGGACCGGGTCATGCCGACAACCTGATGCCCGGCTTCGATAAGTTCGGGCACCAAAGCCGAGCCGATAAACCCGGTTGCGCCCGTCAGAAAGATTCGCATGGTCAAGTCTCCAGAATAGCCACCGACGCACTATGCGATCATTCACTATGCTATTGAAGTAGTGAGCTTATCCCGGTAAAGCGACTAACAGGTTAATCATCCCAGTGAACACCGCCCAAACCCTCGGGGACTTTCTGCGTAGTCGCCGCACGCGGCTCGATCCGGCCAGCTTCGGCTTCTCGGGCCGCAGGCGCACGCCCGGATTGCGCCGGGAAGAAGTGGCGCAGCGCGCGAATATCAGCTCGACGTGGTACACGTGGCTCGAGCAGGGCCGCGGCGGCGCGCCGTCCGCCGCGGTGCTTGAGCGCATCTGCGCGGCGCTGATGCTGACGAATACCGAGCGCGAACATCTTTTCATGCTGGGCCTCGGACGCCCCCCGGAAGTGCGCTACCGGTCCACCGACGCAGTGGACCCGCGCTTGCAGCGCGTGCTCGATTCACTCGATGCCAGCCCGTCGATCATCAAGACCGCGACGTGGGACGTCGTCGCGTGGAATCGCGCCGCAGCCGTGGTGCTGACCGACTACAGCGCGCTGCCGCCGGGCCAGCGCAACATCCTGCGCTTCCTGTTCGGCGATCCGGCCGTCCGGGCAAAACAGCACGACTGGGAGAGTGTCGCGCGCTTCGTCGTGGGGACGTTCCGAGCGGACGTTGCCCGCGCGGGGCTCGCTTCCGAGGTGGGCGATCTGGTCGACGATCTGTGTCGCGCGAGCCCGGACTTCGAACGCATGTGGCGCGAAAACCAGGTATTCGGCCACAGCGAAGGACAGCACGTTAAGCGCCTGCTGCATCCTGCGTTCGGGACCATCGAAATGGAGTATTCGCTGTTCGCCGTCGATGGTCGGCCAGACCTGAGCATGCTCGTGTACACGCCGCTCGACGCGCGAATCGCCGCGCGCATCCGCAGTACCGTTTCATCGATCGATGAGAGTGCCAGCGCCGCGCCTTTGACCGCTGCGTGATCGGCTTTGACGCTCGAGCGCGAGCGCGGCCGCCGGATCGCACTCGGGCGACTCCGCAATTGCTCGTGGAAACCAATGAGGTTGAAGCACCTTGGGGACGACTACCGAACTGCATCGTTCGGCCCGTTAATTGGCTGCACGGCATCGCACAAGCTTCGCGTAAGAATCACGATGACCGCCTCGCTGGCGGCAAGCAAGTTGGCGCGATCATTTATTGCCTCTCGGTAGACACCTTCATGGATGCGAATGGCGACGGCGTCGGCGACTTCGAGGGCCTGATGCGCAGGCTCCGATTACCTGCAAGGGCTCGGCATGACGACGATCTGGCCGAAGCCAACGTGCCGCCCCAAACCGACCTGCACTACTTCGGCGACGAGGGCGAGCGCCTGCCGATGATGTTCAACTTCCGGGTCAATCAAAACACGTTCTACACGCTCGCGACGGGCAACACGAAGCCGTTGAAGGACGCGCTCCTTGCGACGAAGCCACGGCCGCCGAGCGCGCAATGGGGGGTGTTTCTGCGCAATCACGACGAACTCGATCTGGGCCGGCTGACGCCCGCTCAGCGCGCGGCAGTGTTCGCCGCGTATCGCGGGGCGACACGGTTAAACTGATACGATCGCATGCTTCTGGTCGTTCGCGGACTCACGCGACTTGTCGACTCACGCGAATGTTCAGCCTGCTCGACTCATCGGATACGCAATCGAATAAAGGGATGTCATGGCAAAGGATGAAATAGTCTGGGGAATTTTGGGCGCCGCAAAGATCAACGACAAGGTGGTCGTGCCCATGCACAACGCGCCGAAGTGTCGGGTGAAAGGCATCGCGTCACGCTCTCCGGAGAAGGCGCGGGAAGCCGCGGCCAGGTATGGTCTGGCTGTCGCATACGATAGTTACGAGGCGCTCCTCGCGGACCCGGAAATCGACGCGGTCTATATTCCATTACCCAATCATTTCCACGTGGAATGGACGATCAAATCGGTCGAGGCGGGCAAGCACGTCCTGTGTGAGAAGCCGATCAGCCTGGACGCTCAACAGGTTGAACGGCTGATCGCCGCGCGCGACAAGACCGGCCGATACATCCAGGAAGCGTTCATGGTTCGCACGCATCCGCAATGGTTGAAGGTGCGGACCTTGATCGACGAAGGCGCGATCGGCGAATTGCGGGCAGTGACCGGCGGTTTCACCTATCACAACACGAACGAACACAATATCCGCAACAAGAGCGAGCTAGGTGGCGGCGGTCTGCTCGATATTGGTTGTTATCCGATCACGACGTCGCGCTTCACTATCGGGCGTGAGCCACGGCGCGTCGTTGCGCTGGTGGAGCAGGATCCGACCTTCAAAGTGGACCGGCTCGGCTCCGTGCTGATGGACTTCGATGGCGTGCAGGCGAGTTTCTTTTACTCGACTCAGACCTATCCGTACCAGCGGATGCAATTTCACGGTACCAAGGGGCGAATCGAAGTCGAAATTCCATTCAATGCACCAAACGATCGACCGACACGCCTGCTAATCAGTGAGCACAATAGCGACGGTGTCGCGACTGACCGCTGGCTGGAGCTTGCGGTGTGCGATCAATATGGCGTAGCCGCCGCCACGTTCGCGGAGGCGATCCTGAGTGGGGGCCCGCAGGCTATTTCGCTAGAAGATGCGCGCGCGAATATGCGGGTGATCGATGCCGTGTTCCGCTCGGCTCAATCGGGCGCGTGGGAGAGCATCGCCCAAGGTTGACGTGCAACGCTGGCGCGAGCCGCGCTGTTCAACGCGCGGCAAGTGCCCAGTCGTCCGCTTTCGCAATGCCATAGACTATGGCGAGCGAAAGTGGTCTCTACCTGGCCGGCGCGGTGACATCGCAGTCGCCGCCGTGGGCACCGCTGCCGGTGTTTTTCAGCGTAAGCACGAGTCTGCTACCCCTGTTTGCCGTCATGATCTGACCATAGCTAACGGTGGGAATGAACTGGATATCCGGCGCCACCGCCACCGGGGGATTTCTCGCTCCGTCGACGGTCAGGTCGAGTTCCACGGTGATCGAGTCGATTGCAGCGCCGAGATCCTGCTTCCGGCCGGCCTGATCTTTGCGGAAATTGCACAGGCCCTGGAGAACCTGCTCGAGGGCAGTCGGGATATCGACCGGCTTGCCCGGTGCGATCGGAGGCGTGTTACAGCCGACGATCATGAACGGCAAGGTGCAAAGCGCTACGTATCGGCAGGCTCGCATCAGCTTCCCCGCTTGATCTGGTGGACGTGGTGTCTGCCATCCCCTGCTGTCGCTGGTTCAGTGCCCAGCCGGCGCACGCGAACGCAAACGCTCAATACTTGATATTCCTGGCCGCCTCACGGCCATTCTGCTTGGTTTGCCGCTTGTCCTGCCGGCATTGCGAATTGCTCTTCTGGTCCGTGGCCCGGCACTCCTGCTTCGTGTGGCGGGAACCCTGGCGTGTCTCCTGGCGAACGTCACGTCCGGCGCGACGCTGCTGAGCCTGTTCGGTTGCCCAGGAGCTTCCCGCGCAAACCATCACGGACACAGCCATGACCGCGACCGCGAACTCCCGGCTCCATGAAAACATGGCGACCTCCCTGACAGGTTGAATACGAGTATGCCGGCTTTGTACGAGGGTGCCACGCGTGGCTGTCGCGTCAATCGGACCAAGGTCTTAGGGCCTTCGCGTCGTGCGCGATCCACAAGCCGCCGCGCTTCCGGTTCGATGAACATGAAAACAGGATGTTGCGGTCCGCTCAACGAAGCGGTACCCCACGCGGCGGCGAACGGCGGTCCATTCAGAATGACCGTGAACCAGCCGTAGCCAGCGAATCAGCGAACGCTCACTCGTCCGCCAAAAAATTCGGATGACTTGTGCGGATCTGATCGATCTGACTCAGCGTCCCCGACAGATGCTTGCGTAGCGCTGCCTGCGCCGCCTCGACATCACCTTTGTCGATCGCATCGACGATCTCGGTGTGATCGCGCACGACCGCTATCGTCTTGCCCTCCACCGGCAGATTCAGGCGCCGCAGCCGGTCGATATGGCCGCTCAACCTACGCACCAGATCCCATAGCTGCGGCACGCCGGCCGCCTCGTACATCTGCCGATGAAACGCCTGATCGAGCAGCGAAAACTGCTCGTAGTTCTTCAGGTCGAGCACTTCCGTTTGCCGCGCGATCGTCAGGCGCAGTTCAGCGATCAGCGTGGCGTCGCGCTGCTCCGCGAGCGTGCGGACCACTTCGAGTTCAATCGAGCGGCGCAGGAAATGCGCCTGCAGCGCGGACGTCACGTTGATCTGACTGACGACCGTCGCGTGCTGCGGATAGATGTCGACGAGACCTTCCTCGCCGAGCTTCATCAGCGCGTCGCGCACGGGCGTCTGGCTGAGCCCGTAGCGGTTCGCCAGCTCGGTGCGCGACAGCACCGTACCCGGCGTGAGTTCGAGGGAAAGGATCATTTCGCGCAGTCGTTCGAATACTTGCGGCGCGGCGTGGCGGGAGCGGTCGAGCCGGGTTACCGTCGACGAATGAGCGTGGTTTTTCATGGCAGAAACTGAAGCATGGAAGCAGGCGTGACCCGGCATGGCGGTCCGCTGAGGCACTAGTACTATAGCCGACGCGCGCCCCTTCCAGCGGGCTTGCGAGCGGAATTCCGCGAACAGTGCACATGGGTACTTACCCCAGTAACGCACTAATACATTAGTGCTTTACCATCCGTCCCATCAAACTCTTCTTATGCCGATTGCTATCATGACTCGCGACATCACCATCACGCAGGTGCGCATCACCCCGATCGCCTTCCGCGACGGCCCGCTGCTCAACGCCGCCGGAATCCACGAACCTTGGGCGCTGCGCGCCATCGTCGAGCTCGAGACGAGCGACGGCCGCGTCGGCATCTCCGAGACCTATGGCGACGAACCGATGCTGCGCGTGCTCGAACAGGCGAAGTCGCTGGTGACCGGCCTGTCGCCATTCGACCTCAATCGCATGGAAGAGCGCGTGCGAGCGTCGATCAAGGCGAGCCCGGGCGCGGTCGAATTCGAACTCGCGCCCGGCTCGCACTCGGCGAAGAACGCGCCGAAAGGGTTCTGTCGCGCTAACGATTACAGCTTGAGCAAAGCGTGATATCGGTAGTACTACTCACGCTACCAACGAGTAGAATTGTTCGGCTGCAGTCGGGGCGACGCCATCGTCACACATCTGCCCCTTGCGGATCATGTGTGCGATTTCTATGCCAGACAGGATGATGCGCGCACAGCGGAAATCCTTGAACCCCAGCATCGGTTTGATGATGCGTTTAATGGCACGGTGATCCTGCTCGACGACGTTGTTCAGGTATTTGTTTTGACGGACCTTGATCGGTGTTAAACGCTCGGCATTGAGCGCTTCAAGCGCAGCCAGATTCGCGCCACTCCTGTCCACGGTGATTGTCTCGGGCTCGCCGTTCTGTTCAATCGCCTTCTCGAAGTAGCCGCGCGCCGCGGCCTTGTCCCGATGGGCGCGCAGCAGGAAATCCACCGTATTACCTGTCTTGTCGACGGCACGGTACAAGTATTTCCATTGGCCTTTGACCTTGACGTAGGTCTCATCGACCCGCCAGCTCTTGCCCACAGGCCGTTTGCGTTTGCGGAATGCTTTTTCAAGCACCGGCAGCAGCTTAATAACCCACCGGTGCACGCTCGAATGATCCACCTCGATACCCCGCTCGGCTATCATTTCCTCGAGGTTACGTAGGCTCAGTGAGTACGCCACGTACCACCGCACGCACAGCAGGATCACGTCCAACGGGTAGTGCAGCCGCTTCAGTACCTTGCCAATGCCAGCGGGCAGCGTCTTGCGCGGCGTTTGCGTCTTTGCCATGATGCTTATCATGCGTTGCGGTCCACGGATTTTACTTGACCGCGTTAATGCGACAAAACCAGCGATCAGCGCAGCCGTCTCAGCGAACGTAGTGAGCCGCGCGGAAACATCGCGCAGCACCGCGCGCTGCTCAAGCTGCGCGAGGCACGTACGATCACTGTCGCGTACATCCTGTTGCAGCGCGAAGAAGTCCGCGTCGGCATCTAACAACGGCTTCAGTTGCTTGAGTGACATAGACCGGTTGCAGTCATTTACATGCGTCAGGCTTCCCGACCATACGATCCCAACTCTCGGCCGTCGAGCAGAGCCTGCAAAAAGATCGTCCCATTGACGTACAAGCGCGTCGTCTGCGTGAATATATGGACCGGTCACCGCGAGATCGGGTGCACGAACCTTGAGCGCAAACGGTAGACTCAGGGTCGGAACGTGATAATCGAAATGCGGCACCTGTCCTGTCTCGCCGATGACTTCGGCCGCACCCTGATAATTCTTGAGAAGCGGCAGCAGTGCATCCTGAACACGCAACACGACCCGAGCTCCAACTGCACTGAGTCGATCCACGAAACGCACGAATTGCAGCGTGTCGCCGAACCCCTGCTCGTGATGAACGAGTATTGTCTTGTCACGTATCGGTTGGGTGCCGGTCCATAGGGTGTTCTGCGGAAATCCGTGGCTATCGGTGCCATCGCGCCAACGCCATTCATATTCGCGCCAGCCGTGTTCGAATTCGCCGAGCAGCAAATTCGTCTGAGCCCGATTGGTGCGGGCGCCGACGTCGTTCGGATCGAGCGAAAGCGCCTTCTTGAATTGAAGCAACGCCTCATCAAAGCGTCGCAGATCTCGCAACGCGACACCGAGATTGACGTATGCGCGCACGAAACGCGGCTTGAGCGCGATCGCCTGCCGGTAGGCATCCAGTTCGTCCTCATAGCGCTCCAACTTGCCGAGCAGCGCGCCCCGGTTGTAATGCGCTTCGGCTGAATGTGCCTGGATTTTGCACAGATGCACCAGGATTTCGAGTGCACGCTGCGGTTCGCCAAGCTGTATCAGCGACATTGCGACGCCATGCAATGAAGCGGCATGGTTTGGAAACTGGGCCAGGCAGCGCTCGAACAGCGCTATCGCATCATCGTGACGTTGCGCCAACTGACACACCTGCGCGGCGAAATTCAGGTGTTCCGCCGACATGGACATGTGCGCCGATGCCTGTATCAGATACGCCGCTGCACGTGCATGATCGCCCTGTTTGGCCGCGATGTAACCGAGGCCCGCAAGAGCTTCACCGTGGTCGGGGACGCTTGCCAGAATACCGCTCAGCAGACGCGTTGCATCGTCGAATTGACCGGCCATGAGGTTCTTTTGCGCGGCAGCGAGAGCGTGTTCAGTGTCGTGATTCATGGCGATGTAGGGCGGCGCAGAATGCGATCTGTCGACGGGTGGGGAAACGCCTCATTGTACGGCGTCGCGTAACGCGGGCCTCCAGATCGAAGCAATGGCAGCCGTCGGTTCTCTGCGTATGGAAATAGCGACGATTCCGGCGACGCGGAGCCCTGCAATCCTCCTTTCCGATTGCTACGCAAGACAGGTCAACCCTAGTGGCTGTCGTATGTTGAATGGGGAACGGACGGTCGCAGGTTGGGTTCCGGCGGCTGCTTTTGGCCGACTGTACTCATTCGCCGAAGCCGCCCCTGAGCTGCCGTTGGAAATTTCGATGACAGCTCTTGGGTACCTTCATTGAACTGGTGCTCTCGGCCATTAGGCGACGCCCGAAGCCTACGCATACGGGACGTCGGTTTGTCCGCTTCACAACAATCAACAGCCGCCTACCGCTCAGAGTCCACGCGGGCAGCTAGAGGCAACGCGGGTTTTCGTTTCTTCTCGCGGCGTGCAACTGAATTTGCTATCGAGTTCCTTAGAAATTCATCAGGCGGCTGATATTGCAAACACTTCAGTGCTTTCCGACAGCCTCCGGGTTATTGCTGCTCGCCCGTCGTCGCCCGAGGGTCGTCAAAAGCATGTTGCGCACGACTGCGAGTGCCTGTTCCGGTGCATGCGAGGCATCAAACCCATGCACAAAATCCGTCAGACGCCATTCAGCCTGCATCAAATCATTGGATCCGCTCATGGATCAATGCTCCGCGGAAGGTTCGAGGTTGCCGGTGGTCTCCACTTTTCCCCTCGCGATACCAAGCGCCTCGCGCAGCACTAATAGATCGCCGATGTGGTTGGCCAGCAGCAGGATCAGCCGCGCGTTGAGCGTTGAACTCTGCTCATCGGTGAGGTCGCGATGAGCATTGATGAGCGCCTCGTAAAAATCGTCGCCGGGAACGAACGAATAGAAATAGCGTTTGCCGGGTTCAGCAAAATTGGGCTGCGTAGTCAGTGCCATTCTGAGTCCTTCAATCGTTGCACGTCGCGCGGGCAATCGCACTCCGTACCTTCATCGGGTCAAGCTCGCGCCAGCGTGCTGCGACATGCTGGTCGGGCCGCACAAGATAGACGCTCCCGGGAGCGAGATCGTATCGCTCGCGGACGCGCCCCTTGATGTCGATGAGCGTGGGAATGCCGCTAGGGGCGCTGCCACCTTCCGCCACCACAACTGCTTCGACCAGAATCGGCGCATCCGAAAGTTCGGCGAGCGCCTGAACAGTCGCCGCATCGAGCGCTGACGCGTCCTTCGTGAAAAGGAGTAGCGCGAAGCGATCACCGAATGCCCCGAGCAGCCATGAGTGACCGCCACCGGTCACCGGCGCATCGGCCATCGGCGCCCCCGGCACCATGTTGCCGGCGAACGGTGACGCATCCGGCGTGTTAAGACTCGAGTCGATCAGGATCGTGGGCACCGAGAGACGGCCAGAGTTCACCAGCGCCCGTGCAAAAGGCTGCTCCCCGGCCAGCCCCAGTAGCGCATCACGGAACGTTTTGCTGATGTTGCTTTTCGGGGTAATGAAATCCGTCGAGCGCGTCGAGTTCCTGATGTTGTCGTCAGCAGCCAGCCCGCGCTCTTCCGTGTAGGTGTCGAGCAGCGCCGGCGGCGCCTCGCCTTCCATCACGAGCTTGAGCTTCCATACCAGGTTGTCGGCGTCTTGTATGCCCGAATTGGCACCCCGCCCGCCAAAAGGAGAAACCTGATGCGCGGAATCGCCGACAAAAAGCACCCGGCCATGGTTGAAGCTGCCCATGCGCCGACACTGGAACGTGTAGATGCTCACCCATTCGAGCTCGAACTCGCGGTCGTCGCCCAGCATCGCTTTTATGCGCGGGATGACATTCTCTGGCTTCTTTTCCTCTTCGGGGTCGGCCTGCCAGCCAAGCTGAAAGTCGATCCGCCAGACGTTGTCGGGCTGACGGTGTACGAGCGCCGACTGATTACGGTGAAACGGCGGATTGAACCAGAACCACCGCTCCGTGGGGTAATCGGCGTTCATGACCACATCGGCAATCAGGAACCGATCCTTGAAGATTTTCCCGTCGATGTCCAACCAAAGAAAGGTGCGGATTGGGCTGCGCGCGCCGTCCGCAGCGACGAGCCATTCCGTGTCCAAGGTGTAGTCCCCCGCAGGGGTCCTGACCTGAAGCGTCACCTCATGACCCTGCGGCATAATGCCGATGACCTCGTTCTTGAAACGGATCTCGAGATTCGGCAACTCGCGAGCGCGTCGAAGCAGAAACTCTTCGAGGTAGTACTGCTGAAGGTTAATCATGCCGGGGCGATGATGGTCGGGCTCCGGGCTGAGATTGAAGTTAAAAACTTCCGTCTCGTCAAAGAATGTACGGCCGACGTTCCAAGACACACCCTTTTCCATCATCGGCCCGCTGCAGCCGAGTCGGTCGAAGATCTCGAGCGTGCGTTTGGCGTACGCCACCCCGCGTGAGCCGAATGAAACAGTATCGTCGTTGTCCAGGAGAAGCACCGGCGTCCCCTGGGCGGCCAGGTCAATAGCGGTAGTGAGACCGACCGGACCGGCGCCGACCACGACCACCGGGTAGCGCCCATGGGGAACGCCATTGAGCTCAGGCGGACGCACAAATTCGAATTTCTCGTACTGATAGGTACTATGCACTGTCAATGTCTCCAGATTACAACCTTGCGTAACCGCGCCGCCAGGTCACGCCATGCAACGCCGACCCGGCGCCCGCCCGCCACGCCAACCCCTCGTGTCACGTCTCGTGCTTCAGACTTCCCGTGCGTGCTGCCAGCATGAACGCCACGACAAGGATTGCGCCGATCAGGGCGGCCACCCTGGGATAGGCCAATCCTGCATACATGTTCCCGTTCGCCGCGACGATCGCGAAAGCCGCTGCAGGAAGAAATCCTCCAGTCCAGCCGAAGCCGATGTGGTAGCTCACGGAAAGCGCGGTGAAGCGAATCCTGGCTGGAAACAGTTCAGTCATTGCCGCTGCTAAAGGTGCGTAGGTCATCGCTGAAAAAGTGGCAAGGGCGACCAGCAGCAGGAAGACCATTGGCCGGTTCACACCGTGCGGCGGGGCCTTCTGCGGGTATCCGGCCGAGTCCAGCGCACCGCGCAGCGAGGCGGCGAAAGCTTTAGCCTTGACTGGGGCGTCCGGCCCGCTGCCTTCGTAAGAAGCGACGACCTTATCGCCCACCCTGATGATTGCACCGGCACCCGCGCTCGCTGTCTCATTCGTGTAGCTGATGCCGGCGCGGACAAGCGCACTCTTCGCGAGATCGCAGGACGTATGAAGCTTCGACGTTCCGAGTGCATTGAATTGCGTGGAGCATTCGTGCGGATCGGCCACGACCACGACGGGCGCCGTCTCAATGGCGCGTTCCAGCGCCGGATTGGCAAAATGCGTCAGGCCGCGGTAGATAGCCGGATAACAAAGGACAACCAGAATGAAACCTGTGCAGATTACTGTCTTACGCTCGATCTTGTCGGACAGCACGCCGAAAGCGAGAAAGATCGGAACCGCCATGACGAGCGAGAACATTGAAAGCAGATTGGCCGTTGCGGGCTCAACGCGCAGCACCTCAGTCAGGAAAAATGGCGTGTAGAAAAATGCGCTGTAAAACGTCACCGCCGCGCCGGGTCCAAGAGCGAACAGCGAACAGATCATTGCGACGATGTTGCGACGACCGGTGAACGCTTCCCTGAGCGGCGCGCGTGAGACCTGGTGTTCGTTGCGCAGGCGTTCGAATTCAGGTGATTCGCCCATGCGGGTACGCATCCACAACGACAACGCCAGCAAAACCAGCGATAGCACGAACGGCACACGCCAGGCCCATTCAAGAAAAGCCGCCTCGCCAAATGTAGAACGCGTGCCCTGCACGACCAACTGAGAGAGAATCAGACCAGCGATCGGTGCAATCTGGAGCCACGAGGTATAGAAGGCGCGCCGATTTGCCGGAACGTGTTCCGCGACGTACACCATCGCCCCTCCATTTTCGCCGCCCAACGCGAACCCCTGCACAAGCCGCAGCCCGACGAACATAACGGGGGCGAGGACGCCGACGGTTGCGTATGTCGGCAGCAGACCGATGAGCACGGTCGCGAGTCCCATCAGCGCGACCGTCACGACGAAAACCTGTTTTCGACCGAGCCGGTCGCCTATGCCGCCGAAGACCATCGCGCCAAGCGGCCTGACGAGAAAGCCTGCCGCAAATCCGAGCAACGTAAAGATCAGCGACAGCGCGGGATTGACACCGGAAAAAAACTGCTTGCCAATCACGGCAGCCATAGTGCCGACGAGGAACAAATCGTACGCCTCGAAGCACGATCCAAGCGATGCAGCAACCACAATCTGGTAAAGGCTCGCGCCCGAGCGCTTTCCTGCGGAATGTTCAGGCAAAGCTGTGCCTGCCGCGAGGCTCGCGGCGGTTTGATCGGATTTCATTTTGTCTCCTCCATCCGGACGATGGTGGACCGGCTTTGGACCAAACCCTTTGGGCATGTCACTGGGTTGCCTTGTCCTTCACCGATCCAGGTGATTCCTGGGTAGCCGCTTATCTCTTACGGACAATACGGTTCATGTTTTCCTACCAGCGGTGGGCCAAGGCCACCGCCGCTCCTTACATCCTCACGTCACCCGTCACGGCCGGCGCGCGGGAAGCACCGTCGCGCGGCACTCACCGAACCCGATGCGACGATAGCCGTCTCGTTCGCACCATCCGCGCATGATGACTGTGTCGCCGTCCTCCAGGAACGTGCGGGTTTCTCCGCCCGGCAACGTGAACGGATGCTTGCCGCCTTCCGTGAGTTCAAGAAGACAGGCGCGCGAAGCCGGATCGGGGCCTGAGAGCGTCCCGCTGCCGAGCAGGTCGCCTGGGCAAAGATTCGTCCCGTTTGATGTCTGATGTGCAATCAGTTGTGACATTGCCCAATAAGCGTCCGGATAACGCGAGATGGACAAGCTCGCCGGAGGTGCGCCGCTGGTTCGCATCTGCGCTGACTGCAACAGGGTCTCGACTCGAATATCAATCGAACCACGTGTCGCCAGCTCCGGACTCCAAAGGTGCGGCATCGGCGCAGGATCACCTTCAGGCCGAGAGAAGCCGGTGCGGTACGGCTCGAGCGCCTCGAGCGTCACGATCCACGGCGACAGGCTGGTGAAAAAGCTTTTCGCAAGGAACGGCCCCAGCGGCTGATATTCCCATGACTGAATGTCGCGCGCGGACCAGTCGTTCAACAGGCAAACGCCGAATACATGCGCGTCAGCATTCTGGATGTCAATTGCCGTGCCGAGTTCGTTTCCTTGTCCGATGAGTACACCGAGCTCGGCTTCGTAATCAAGTCGCCGGCTGGGCGCAAACTCCGGCTCGGCGCTGCTCGGGTCCTTCAGTTGACCGGTTGGCCGACGGAAATCCTGTCCCGACACACGAATCGAGGACGTACGGCCGTGATAGCCTACCGGCAGCCAGCGATAGTTTGGCAGGATCGGATTGTCGGGCCGGAACAGACGGCCGACGTTTGTCGCATGGCTGAGCGACGAGTAAAAGTCGGAAAAGTTCTCGATGCGCGCCGGAAGAGCGTATTCAGCGTCCGCCTGCGGAACGAGGCATTCGGAAACCTCCTTCCGCTGAGGACAGTCCTCAGATAGCAGGAACGACACAGCCGAGCGCACAGCGCTTCGCTTGTCGGACGATAGCGCCATGTAATCGTTGAGCGGCGCACGTGCGGCCGCCTGCGCTGCCTCACGCGCTTCTGCCGGAAAAAGACTCCTTGCCAGAGCAGCGCCTACATCAAGAATTTGATCGCCGATTGCTGTGCCGCCTCGGAAATCTTCGCCTCGCGAAGCCCGCCGGAATACGCCGTGGGGAAGGTTCTGAATTGGAAAATCCGTCGCGCCGTCATTTGCTGAGCGGACCCAGCTCTTCCGTGAAGCGTCATGGGTATGATTGGAACGGGTCATGTTCACTCATTTCCTTCCGCAGAGGTCTCGTAGCGCTTGCGCTTAATCTGTCCGATCAACTCAATCATGGCGGCGGAGACGTCCCGGCCTTCGGCTTGCGCCGCTGCTTTCGCGGCGAGCCATTGATTAAGATCTTCCTGTGCCCGGGTAGTGTGCTGGTTCCATGCAGGATCGATCGGCGTCGTCAACTCAAGCCGATATCCGTTCGGGTCCCTGAAATAGATGCTCTGAATAATGCCTTTGTGATCGACGGGGCCAAGTACATCTACGCCCTGGCTTACCAGCCATTCCTTCCAGCGCATGAGCTCGGCCGTATCGCTCACTTCAAGCGCGATGTGGTCGAAGACGTCGTAGGCGGGATGCGACGGAGACGAGGGCAAAGGCAAATCGGTGCATTCGAAGAACGCCATCGTTGATCCGTCCGCCATCCGGAAGAAGATATGGAAATAGGGAAAGGCATCACCCGTAGACGGCACGTGATCATCCATGATCGCGCTCGCGAGTTCCATTCCGAGGATGCGGCCGTAAAAGTCGGCAGTCGCACCGACGTCATGCGTGACGCGTGCATAGTGATTGAGCATATTCGGCCGCAGTCCCAGCTCGGAGGCCGAGCGGCGCGATGCTAATGTGGAAGTTTGCATATCGACTCCTATCTGTCGTAGTTAGACCGGCACGGGGGCGCGATCGATGACTTGTGCCAGCACGTCCGTCAGGCACTGCGCGAGATCGACACCTACTGGAGCAGTTGTACAGCGCCACGCAACGTGCTGATCCGGGCGCAGCAGGATTGCGCCGTCATCCTGGATTTCGCGTACGTTGCGCCATTCGCCCGAAGGATCGCTTACCTGTGCGTCGTCGGCGATGACCACCACCTCGACGGGCATACCGAGCCTGTCAGTGGTCTCCTTTGCCGCCGTTTCCCAGATGTCCGGCCGGCCGGTAATAAGCACAAAGCGATCAGCCCGTGCGAGATCAAGGCTGGAAATTTTCTGCGCCCCGCGCGCCAGCCATGCATGCGCGATGCGATGGCCGGGGCGCGTGGTCGGAACGAAGCGTTGACCGAGCGGGTCGCGAGGCGGAGGCGATGTGTTGTCGCTCACGAGCGCACCGGTGTCATACCGGATGCCGATTTCGAGGTCGTGCGCCTGATATTCGGTTTGGTGAACCTTCATCAGTTCATTGAACCGGGCACGTCGTGCATCTGCGTCGTCGCCCTCGGCGAGCAAGGCCTTGAAGTTTGCCTCGCTGCCCCGCGGATCGCCCGGCACGATGCCGATGGCTGCGTTCGTCACCTGATAATTTCCGAACGTGAACAGTGCCCAGTTGACGTTGCGCTCGGCGACCGGGCGACGTTCGCTCTCATAGCTGTCAAGCAACCCGGCGCCGGCCCGGCCCCGAATCACGGCAGCCAGTTTCCATGCCAGATTCTGTGCGTCGTGCACAGCGGAGTTCAGGCCAAGCCCCGTCGTGGGCGTGTGTCTATGTGCGGCATCGCCTGCCAGAAAGACGCGGCCAAACCGATAGCGATCAGCCAGCACACCTTGCACGATCCATTTGCCGACGCTGAGCACGCTAACGTCGAGATCAGGAATCTTCAACAATGCGCGGATGCGAGGCACGAGCGTAGCCGCCTCGTAATTTTCGCTGCTGCCGGGCTTGAAACTGAAGTGGAACATCCATTCTTCTGAGCGACGGTCGAACCGCGTCGGGCCCAGCTTACCCAGCACGCCGCTACCCCATGCTTTGGTGTCGCCTTCGGGATTCGCAAACCAGAACGTGCTGACGTTGTCGTCGTCGATATAAGCCGACAGATCTGCCGCGAAGTAGACGGTCACCATCTCCAGCAGTTCGGGCGTACCTTCAAGACGCGCACCGACGCACGGACCGACCGTTTTTCCACCGTCGGCAGCGACGACGTATTGAGCGCGAACCTGATAGTTTTCGTCAGCGATGCGGTCACGCACGGTCGCGATGACCTCGGTCTCGCTTTGCTCGATCGACAGCAACTCGTGACCGAAGCGCATCTGCGCACCACCCATCTGCTCCGAATGCGCCTTGAGCAGCGGCTCAAGGCGCACTTGCGGATAAACGGTGCTCTGGCACGGACTATCTTTCTGATACGTAGACGCCAGGGAACCGCCGCCCCAGGCTTCGAGTTCGTAAAGCGTCTTGCGGTCCCACGGGCGATCTCCGCCCAGACTCGTGCACCAGCGCATCTTGCTGACGTATTCGATCGGCAATGATCGTGCGTAGATTGCGTCGGCAAGCCCGTATTGACGAAACACCTCCATCGTGCGCTGATTCAGGTACCGCGCCTTCGGCATCGGCGACTGCTGCGGGTGCCGCTCGATTAGCAGCGATTCAACGCCAAGGTTGGCCAAAAAAATAGATGTGCTCAGCCCGCAACCGCCTCCACCGACGATCAGTACCGGTACATTGACTTGTTTCAAGATTGCTCTCCTCATCTTCAGCAGCTTGCGCAACGGCTACTGGCCGAGCCGGCCGCGCAACTCCGTTTTCAATACCTTGCCGTAACTGTTTTTTGGCAACTCATTGGTGAACCGGTAGTGTTTCGGGCGCTTGAAACGTGCAATGTGCTGCACACACCAGGCGTCCAGTTCGTCGCGGGTCGTTTGACGGCCCGCGTGAAGCACCACGAAAGCCACGGGCACCTCACCCCATTCGTCGTCTCGCTGTCCCACAACCGACACTTCCGACACCGACGGATGAGCCAGCAACGTTTCCTCTACCTCTCGCGGATAGATGTTGGAACCGCCCGAAATGATCAGGTCCTTTGATCGGTCCTTCAGCGTGAGAAACCCGTCCTCGTCGAGACTGCCGGTATCGCCCGTGTAGAGCCAGCCGTTGCGGATCGCGTCGCGCGTAGCGGACGCATTGTTCCAGTAGCCGGACATGACGGCGGCGCCGCGAACAACGACCTCGCCTGTTTCTCCTTTCGGGGCGGAGCTTCCATCTTGCGCCACGACGTCGACTTCGACGAGCGACTGTGCGACACCTACCGAAGCGGCACGGGCCAACCAATGAGCATGCTTCCGATCTGAGAGATGGTGACGTCCGAGTGCGGTAATTGTCATCGGGCTTTCGCCCTGCCCATAGATTTGCACGAGGCGCGGACCCAACACTTCCAAAGCCTGCTGCAGGTCATTCACGTACATCGGTCCGCCGCCATAGATGATGGTCTTGAAGCCGGCGGGATCGGCATCGACCGCGCGGAAATGATCGACGAGCCGTTTGACCATCGTCGGTGCCGCGAACATCGCGAGAGGTCCGGCGCGCGCGGCCAGACCAGCCAACTCCTCGGGCTCGAATCCACCCGACCGCGGCACCACGTGACGCGCGCCTCGCAAAATGTACGCATAGTGGTAAAGTCCGGCGCCGTGAGACATCGGCGCTGCGTAGACCATTGCGTCTTCGGGGCTGACATCGTCCACGTCAATGCAATAGCACGCCGTCATCGCCATCAGGTTCCGGTGTGTCTGCATGACGCCTTTCGGTCGCCCAGTTGTTCCGGATGTGTAGAACAACGACGCGAGATCGTCGGGCTGACGGTGATGCAGGTCGGTCGGTGCATATTCGACCGCATGCAGGTATTCGTCCGAGCCGAACACGACGCAGCGCCGCTTACCGCATTGCATGTCGCCCAATGTCGACAGCAACTCGCTCGAAACGAACAGCACGTCGGCCCCGGCGTCATCCAGGATGTACTCCAACTCTCTGGGATGCAGCTTGCAGTTAGCGGGCACGGAAACGGCACCTGCCCAATAGATGGCCTGAAGCGCCTCCAGATATTCGGGACGGTTGGCGGAGTAGATGGCAACCCGGGCACCAGGCCGTACGCCGCATTGCTCGCGAAGGAAACCCGCTAGTGCCGCCACGCGTGCTGCAAGTTGCCCGTATTCGAGCCAGGGTTCGTCGCCGTGCAGAACCGCGAGCCGCTTGGGAAAGATCGCTGCCGTGCGCTGCAGCCAGCGCGCGATGTTCATCGGCTGCGCTCCAGAATGCTGACATAGCTCGCCACCGCGGAGCCTCCCATGTTGAAGACGCCTGCGAGGGAGGCATCGGGAACCTGCATCGCGCCTGCCGTATTGGTCAGTTGCATCGCAGCGATCACGTGCATGGACACGCCTGTGGCGCCGATCGGGTGGCCTTTCGCTTTGAGGCCGCCCGAAGCGTTGACCGGAAGTCGCCCTCCACGGGCAACGACCCCTTCTTCGATAAGACGATGGCCTTGGCCAGCAGCGGCCAGGCCCATCGCTTCGTAGCTGAGCAACTCGGCGATCGTGAAGCAATCGTGAACCTCGGCGAACGACAAGTCGTCAACCGCGCAACCGGCACGCTCGAGTGCGCCGCGCCAGGCACGCTTCGGACCTTCGAACGACGCAGCATGGCGGCGCCCCAGCGGCAGATAGTCGTTGACCTGCACACGGGAACGGATTGATATCGCACGAGGAAAATCTGCGGCCGCATCGCTCGAGGCAAGCACCAGTGCCGCAGCGCCGTCGGAGATTAGCGAGCAGTCGGTCTTGCGCAGCGGTGGCGCAATCATCGGATTTTTTTCAGATACGGTATTGCAGAACTCAAAGCCGAGATCTCGCCGCATATGCGCCCACGGATTGTCGACGCCGTTCGCATGATTTTTTGCGGCTATACGCGCGAGCGCCGACGAATGGTCTCCGTACTCCGCGAAATAGTCCTGCGCGATTGAGGCGAAGATTCCCGGGAAGCCCCCGGGTGGACTTCCCGCCTCGCCCGAGTATGCGCAGTTACCAAGAATCCGCGTAACATCTTCGCCGGATACATCGGTCATCTTTTCGGCGCCGATTACCAGCGCGGTACGCGCACGGCCCGCCTCGATCGCATCGCATGCCGAGTAAATTGCGGCGGCGCCCGACGCGCAGGCGTTCTCAACGCGCACCGCCGGCTTCCATCGCAGCCCATCGCTGCAATTCAGCGTCAGTGACGAAGCGAAGATGTCCGGGACCAGACCACCATTCAAGTTGCCCAGCCAGGTGCCGTCGATTTCTTCGCCTTGCAGGCCCGCATCCTTCACGGCTTCGCGGCCGGCCCGCACGATCAGATCCTCAAGGCTTGCGTCGTCGAATCGGCCAAACGGCAAGTGCGCCCAGCCTACAATCGCCACTCCCATCGCGTTCTCCCATCAGTGTGCATTTGGGAAATTTACCCGCGTCATCACCGGGATGGCAGTCGTCGAATTACATTAGGGTGAACACCGGTAAGATGCGTCTTAACTTCATTTCATTAATCCGCGTTTCTCCGGGCGTAGGACTTACAACGTGGCAACGTGGCGCAGAGGTAGTGCAGAAGGTCACCGATCGCGCCCGAGTAGCTTGCCGATCAGTTCTCCCGTCGTCATGGCTGCATACTTGCGCATAAGCCGGGCACGGTGTGCTTCAACCGTTCGATGACTAATTTGCAGCTCGCGCGCGATCTGCTTGCTGCTTTTTCCCGTCACCAACAGTTGCGCGACCTCGCGCTCGCGCCGAGTCAGGTCGCGGGTCACCCGACGGACCGACGAAATATCCTCGAATGCCCAAATCGCAGTTGCAAATGGATCGTCTCGGTTCATTGAGCGCCCGGAAACGTGGCACCAGAACGGGCTGCCATCAAGCCTTTGCATGATGCGCTCATCAGAATAGAAGCCCGTCTCCTTCATCACAAGCCATGCGCGCTCGCCGATGTGTCGAAACTCGTCCTGGGAGGGGTAAAGGTATTCCAGCGAGCGTCCAGCCAGTTCGTTGGGCGCACACCCAAAAATTTCACCGAACGTGTAGTTGCAAGACACGATGACTCGCTGCCTGGACAGGAGCAGGCCAACGGGTGCCATGCGAAACGCCTGCGCAAGATCGTCAGGCAGATACGGCGACTCACCGGAACCCACGTCGGTAGCCAGTCTGTCATCACTGGAACCCTCTCCTTCCTGGTTGACGGTGGGCGGCGCCGCCTTTATGGAAACGACTTCGGATCCAGCAGAAGGATGCGCGGTACGGGATTGTCCGTGGGATCCGGATCGTTTTACCGGCCTGTCCATGTTCTGCCATATCCGGCCGACAGTGGAGGCGGAAACGTTAGACTCTCGTGCGACGTGACGGGCGCTGCTTACTGCCGTGACACCGTCGGGCTTGCGAGATGCAATCGCAGCCACCGTCGCTTCGCCGATTCTTTGGGGAGCCCCGCTGCGAGGAAGATCCGTCAAGCCCTGCAGGCCATCCATGATGAACCTTCTGCGCCATTTGGAGACTGTGTGCGCCGTCGACTGAACGCGAGCGGCCACATCAGCATTGTCCAGTCCCTCTGCACAAGCCAGGACGATTCGGGCGCGAAAAGCCAGCGCTGGACTATTGCCGCCGCGCTGCGCGAAGTCGTTGAGCGCGGCTCTGTCCTCTGGACTTAACGACAGATGCAGTTTCGGCCTTCCTTTCATCGCCTGGGCTTCAGCCGCCGGACAGGTCAATCGGCCAGACGACTTATGTAACGAACATACCAAGCATCATACCCGTTGAACTGATACATAGGCTCCGTCCAGCCGTCGGACTTTCGCGGTCTCTGTTGCGTGCACCGTCGGCTTCGCCAAGGAAAGCAGGACAAGCAGAACATTGTCGCTGCCGCATGCCGCGTGGTTGGTTAGAACCGTTAGCTTGCATGACTAGGACTGTACGGGCGGTAAAGGGCGGGCAGTAAAACAACCAGCGCAAGCGCTCTTGACTGGTAAGCACGACTTCAGGTCATGCTTACTGCGTCTCAGTGCGCATTGCGAGCCAAGTGGTACGTCGTGCAATTCAGTCGAGGATCTTTAAACCTTCAGGAGGCTCGCACGGTATTGTTCCCATATTGGCCGGCACTGAAATTTCCAGGAACTCGAAATCTTCCGAGATCGCCGTTTCATTGTGTTTGAGACCAGGTGGAATATAAAGCGATTCGCCAGCGCCAACCCGAATAACTCGACCATCTTCGAACTGAAGATCTATCCAGCCTCGGAGGGTGAAAATAAACTGCGTTTCGCAAACATGGTAATGCCAACCGGTCTGCTGCATCACGCCTGTCGCCACGGTCACCTGCGCCCTCATTCGACCGTCTGTGGCGTCGGAAACACCGAGATCCCGATAATTGAAGAATGTTCGGCGACCTGCTACTAGTGGGGCTGTTTCCGTCGTAGCGTATGCGAGTTTCTCTAAAAGATCAGCGGAGACGTTTGCGGCCTCGGGGGAAAGGGTACCGCTGTAGTGTTCCATTGAATGTTCCTTAATTTAGCCGGTGGGTGCCCAGGTGTTCTCGTCAAGGCGAGGTCAAGCTTTCGCGACTCTAAAGCCAGCGCAAGATTGTGAAAGGCTCACAGGGCAGCGCGTGTCTCTTCATTGAGCCTCCATCGAATTTACCGGCTTGGATTAAAGGCAAACAGTCGCAGAATTACATCAGGGAAAACCCTATTAATTCTTGCGTTATCCGCTACAGGCAAGTCGTTGTACTTCTTCGGAACGCCGAATGGATGTGTGACGGAAGGGCATTCGCTGTTGAGGAAGGGGCGTAACGTTGGACGCATGAGCGCTCGAAGGTCGCCTGGGCGGCGGCATCCTCTAAGGGTTGACGAAGGGATTTCGGGGATTCAACTCCTGGAGCATCGGTTCCGCCTTCGGACATTTCTGCCGATTCCGTCGCTGCGTCTGGAGGCGCGATCGACTGCTTAACCTTGGGAAACGGGCGTCCGGGTTAAAGACGGTGGACGGCGGCTCAGGGTCGCAAGTACTCGTTCGCTTTCCGCGGGACGAGTCATTCGCGACCACCGACCTGTGAATGACAGGAAGGCGCCCCATACCCGTCTGACCGGCACCGATGCTCGAATGACGGCTCAGGCCGATTCGGGTAAGAAGACCGGATGGAACCGGTGTGGCGGAAAAATAACGGCAGACAATATATTTCCCATCAACTCAAGGGGAGTTTGTCATGGGAAGCATTCAAAACCGGGAGCCTTGGAACAAGGCCAAGCTGATCGGTCAGAAGCCGCCGTTGAAGCCAAAAGACGTCTGGGCAATCCGGATTCACCTGCAGAACGCGCATGCGGTTCGCGATCTTGCGTTATTCAATCTTGCGATCGACAGTAAGCTGCGCGGTTGCGATCTCGTCAACCTGCATGTCCGCGACGTGACTCACGGCAATCAGATACTGCCGCGTGCGATGATCATGCAGAGCAAGACTAAACGGCCCGTGCAGTTTGAGGTCACGGAGCCAGCTCGCACTGCCGTTGCTGCATGGATTGAGAAAGCCAAGCTGAGGTCCGATCAGTACCTATTCCCGAGTCGGCTTTCTCGCTCGCCGCACATTTCAACGCGACAATACGCCAGGATGGTTCATCAGTGGGTCGCTGCAATCGGTCTTGATCCGACCGCTTACGGCACGCACACGATGCGCCGGACGAAGGCCACCTTGATCTACAAGCGGACGAAGAATCTTAGAGCCGTTCAACTCCTGCTTGGTCACAGCAAATTGGAAGCACTGTTCGATATCTCGGGATTGAGGTCGACGATGCCCTCGAAATATCTGAGCAAACTGAAATCTAACATCGGGACGTGGCTGCGCGACAGGTTGCTGGCCGCCAGCCGCGCTTGCGCCACGGCTAAACTGCGCTTTTCGACCAAGATCCGTCATCCACCGCCAAGTTCGCTGGCTCCGTAGCTGGAACGCCCGGTGCACCATGGTCTACCTCGCTTTGTTGCCGGTGGGCGCCGCAAAGCGCAAGCGGCTCTTCACTCGTTCGGCCAGGAAAGAGACCGCCTTGTACGTCCGGTCGGCTATCATGCCTATCCTCTCCGAAGTAGCTCCTTATGATTTCCGTCCGTAATGTCACGCTGCGCCGCGGCGTCAATGTCGTACTCGATAGCGCGTTCGTCACCTTCACCCCCGGCGAAAAGATTGGCCTTGTCGGCCGCAATGGCGCCGGTAAGTCGTCTTTCTTTGGCCTTCTCAACGGCACGCTGCACGAAGACGGCGGCGAGTTCTCGATTCCCGCTTCGTGGAAGATGGGCCAGGTCGCGCAGGAGATGCCGGAGACCGAGCAGAGCGCGACGGACTTCGTCATCGAGGGTGACGCCATACTGCTGGCCGCGCAGGCCGAAGTAGCTGCCGCTGAGGTCAGCGACGACGGCATGCGCATGGCCCACGCCTATATGGCCCTGCACGACGCCGGTGCACACGATGCCCCCGCACGTGCCCAGGCGCTGATCCTGGGACTTGGCTTCAGTGCTGCGCAGCTTGGCCAGCCGGTCAACAGCTTCTCCGGCGGCTGGCGCATGCGACTGCAACTGGCGCGCGCCCTCATGTGCCCATCCGACCTGCTGCTGCTCGACGAGCCGACCAACCATCTCGACCTCGACGCGCTGATCTGGCTGGAAGCCTGGCTCAAGCGCTATCAAGGAACCCTGGTCGTGATCAGCCACGACCGCGAATTCCTCGACGCGGTGACGCAGGTGACGGTGCACGTCGACAACGCCAAGCTCGTGCGTTATGGCGGCAACTACAGCAAGTTTGAAGAGATGCGCGCAGAGCAGCTCCTGTTGCAGCAAGCCGCGGTGGCCCGGCAGGCGGACAAGATCGCCCATCTGCAGAAATTCATCGACCGCTTCAAGGCCAAGGCGTCGAAGGCGAAACAGGCGCAGAGCCGGGTCAAGGCGCTTGAGCGCATGGAGAAGATCGCACCGGTGCTTGCCGATGCGGAGTTCACTTTCGAGTTCAAGGAGCCGCTCAATGTCCCGAACCCGCTGTTGTCGATGCTGGACGCGACCTTCGGCTACCCCGCGCCGACCGGCGCACTGCCGGGCACGCCGCCCACGGTCATCGTGCGGGGCATCAACCGTTCCGTGCTGGCCGGGCAGCGCATCGGCATTCTCGGTGCCAACGGCCAAGGGAAGTCCACGCTGGTGAAGACGGTGGCGCACGCGCTTACGCCGATTACCGGCGAAATCAGCGAAGGCAAAGGCCTGAACATCGGCTACTTCGCCCAGCAGGAACTCGACGTGCTGCGCCCGCTCGACACGCCGATGGAACACATGATCCGCCTTGCCAGGGACACGCCGGTTCAAATGCGCGCCCCCGGCCAGAGTGGAACCGAACAATCGCTTCGCACCTTCCTCGGCACCTTCAACTTCAGTGGCGACATGGTCCATCAGGCGGTTGGCACGATGAGCGGCGGCGAAAAGGCGCGGCTCGTGTTGTGCATGATCGTGTGGCAGCGTCCCAACCTTCTGCTACTCGATGAGCCCACCAACCACCTCGACCTGGCCACACGCGAAGCGCTAGCCATGGCGCTCAACGAATTCGAAGGCACGGTGATGCTGGTCAGTCACGACCGGGCCCTGCTGCGCGCGGTATGTGATGAGTTCTGGCTGGTCACCAAGGGCGGCGTCGAGCCCTTCGACGGGGATCTGGACGACTACCAGCAGTTCCTGCGCGACGAAGCCCGTCGCATGCGCGAGCAGGCTGCCGCAGAGCAGAAGGTCATCGCCTGAGTTATCTCTTGGCGGGTGGCGCGCGTTGCATGGCGGGCGACGCGCGGACGTTCGCCAACGTCTTCAGCATTCGTGCGGACAAGCGCGCTCCAATGCAAGATATCGGCCAGCAGCGGCCATTTGTGAGAAAAGCTCGAATGGCTGAAGACAAGCTGAGATCGGACAACCCGCCCCGCGTGGCGTTCGTTCCGCCGAAGATATGTCCGCATACCAGAAGCGGCACGGTACGATGGTGGCCCTGAGGCAACCGTCAGTCTCTTGACCTCGCATACATCGTTGATGGGCGCAGCCCTGTGAATATGCCCCAGAGGAGTAGCCCATGCCGTCCGAGCACGCCGATGTCTTGTCACAGGTACTCAGGCTGATTCGCCTTCGCGGAGATCATGTTTTCCACGGCGAGCTGGGCAGTTCCACCGAAGTGATTTTTCCGCCAGGGCCGGCAACGTTTTTGCATCTGCGTGCCGGCGAACTGTCGGTGTCTCAACGCAATGGCCCCTCCGTGACGCTGCGGTCAGGCGACTTCGTTCTTTTGCCACATGCGGACGGACATACGATTCGAAGCAAGCCGGGCCGGAAAGCACATCAACGCTTCGAGGCGGCGGTGGACTTTACCCCCAGCAGAGATGCTCAGACGTTCAAATGGGCGGCTGATGACGGCATGGCAGGATCCTTTCTCGCAGGATCATTCTATTTTGACGGGGCGCCGTTACGCTCTTTGCTCACCGGGCTTCCCGGTCTGATTCATCTGACATGCGACAAAGTCAGCGAGCCCCCTTGGCTGGCCTCTATCTCGCATTTCCTTGACGTGGAATCGCGTAGCGCCGGCCCAGGGTCATCGCTGATGATCTCGCGGCTTATTGATCTACTCGTTATCCGCACCTTGCGGATGTGGGTCAGCCAGCAAGGCGATCGGCTCGGCTGGCTGTCCGGACTTAGCGACGAACGCGTAGGCCGTGCGTTGAACGCAATGCATCTGGAACCTGACCGTGCATGGACGGTCTCGGCCCTCGCCGAGACGGCGATGATGTCGCGATCGACGTTCTCGGATCGCTTCACGGCGGTGGTGGGACTTCCACCGTTGCGTTACCTGACACGCTGGAGATTGACAATCGCAGCAGACTTGCTAAGCGGAGGGACCCTGAAGGTGACCGAAGTGGCCCACGGTGCCGGCTATGGTTCGGAGGCTGCCTTCAGTCGCGCCTTCAAGGAGGAGTTTGGCTATCCACCGCGTGACGCGCATCGAATCGCACAGACCGGGGCCTTTGTCGCGCGAAGTGCGGAACTCCTTTGAGAGTCCTCTTTACACCGTTGGCTTGATTCGTCAGTTGAAACTGTCATTGCGGCGGTTTCCTTTCAATGGCATCGCGTCGGTCCCCAGGCGGCGCCGATCTGCTCGCTTGTCCGAGTGCGTCGATCGTACGATGGATCATGCAAATCAGACGCCGAGATATGGTCAGTCTCGAATACATTCTTTAGAGTGGATAGCCAAGGTCCTCCGGTATCTGAATAGGAGGAAAGGCTCTCACGCACTATGGTTCGGATCTCTCATGCTCAGGCAGCTCAGACGGTTTGCGATAACACTTCTCGTTGCAGCACCCACGCTTCCGTCATGCGTCTGGATCGGAAGCTGGAGCGGAGCCGCTAGCTTCACCGTCGTATAGGCGGCATGAAGACCGGGCATGCCGCGATGCATAAGTAACGTCGGCTGATCTCGGGCAATTCGTCGATCTGGTGCCGTTCAGTTCCGCCCCAACATAATAGAGTTCTGGATTCCTAAACGGAATCGAGAGATCGAGGCATGCCCACGGATCTTTCAAATGCAGGTTTCAATTCACGACATCGGCACCGATGTCTCTTCAAGGAAGCAATGTAGATGAAACTCATCCTCGCTGTTCTCGCCATGTCAGCATTCGCCTTTGGTACCGGTGCGATGGCTGCGGAAAAGCCCCCCATCGTTCTGGTCCACGGCGCTTTCGAAGACGCCCAGGTCTGGGGTTATGTCACATCCAGGCTTCAAACCGACGGCTTTAAGGTGGTGGCTGTTGATCTGCCAGGGCGTCCGGGCGCGCCAGCCACACCGGACAAAGTCAGCCTTGACCTCTATCGCGACACCGTGGTCGCAGCGCTGAACAAGTCCCATCGCCCGGCCGTCGTGGTCGGTCACAGCTTCGGCGGCATCGTCATCGCCGACGCCGCGGAAACGGCACCGAAGAAGATCAAGACTTTGGTCTTTGTTGCTGCCTACCTGCCGCAAGACGGCGACTCGCTCGTTTCAATGGCCAGTAAGGATGCCGACGCCAAGATCGGCCCGCACCTGCAGATCGATAAGGAAAAGGGCATTGCCTCCATCGAATATCCGGCACGTGCCGATCTGTTTGCCAATGGAGGTCCTGACAAACTACGCGAGGCAATCGCGGATCTGATCCTGGATGAACCCGTCGGCCCGCTGGCTACGCCTGTACACGTGACTTCCCCCAACTTTGGTCAGGTCGACAAGGTCTATATCCACACAGCCATGGACCAGGTCATCAGCCCCTCGTTCCAGGCCGAGATGGTTGCCGCCACCCCCGTGAGAGCCGAGTACTCCCTGCCGACCGGTCATACGCCGTTCCTCATCGATCCCGACGGTCTGGCAAAGGCGATCGAGGCCGCTGCGAAATAGGCGGCTTACGGTCGGTCCGGGGAAGCGAAGGCGGGAGGCTTCGTCATCCCGCGCTTTGCCTTCGAGTGTGTTGCTCTGTGCAGAGGGCTGCGGTATCCGGGCTTCCGCGCATCGTCCTGCAGGCCGCTCTTCGATGGTCTGTGCCGGGATGCTCTTTCCAATAGAAGCATACGCGTCCGTTGTCTTCGACAATTTCTCGTGTTTTCAAAAGGCAGAACCGATATGTCCCGTCTTCAGATACCCGCCACGATCGCAGATGCACCAGCTGCTTCTCAGCCCTTCCTGGAGGCCGTCAACAAGAAACTGGGTGTTGTACCGAATCTGTTTCGTCTGATAGCCAACAGCCCCGCGGCGCTAGAGGGGTACCTCGGTCTGGCCGGAGCCTTGGCAAAAGGCGCACTTCCAGCACAAACCGGCGAACGTATAGCTCTCGCCGTCGCCGAAATCAACGGCTGCGACTATTGCATGTCGGCGCACAGCTATTTAGGAAAGAACGTGGCGAAGCTTGACGATGCGGAAATGTCCGCCAATCGAAATGGCGGCTCGAATGAACCAAAGGCTGCCCCTGCCGTGCAGTTCGCCGCGAAGGTCGCGCACGAACGTGGCCGCGTATCCGACGAAGATCTGCGCGTCCTCAAGGAGGCCGGCTACACTGATGCGCAGATCGTCGAGATTGTCGTGCACATCGCACTGAGCGTCTTGACGAACTACGCCAACGTCGTTGCAAACACGGAGACTGACTTTCCCGTAGTGCGTACATATCAGGGCCTGAACAACGGGACTCGCACGCTTCTTGATACGTGATGCGTTGACCGAACTGATCGATTGCGTCAATGCATCGTAACCAGGACAAGCATCCGCGAGCGTATCGAGCCTCAACCGACGAACGTCGTTCGGTGTATCGGACGGTTGAGCTCACTGCATCGCGCTAATTTCATCAGGCCAAGTCCATTTCCTTTTCACGTTACGTTGAGCCCGAACATGAACGTATCCGAACGCCTCGCGCAAGCGGGCCTAAAATTGCCATCGCCCATCAACCCACTTGGGTCCTATCGAACGGTTTCCGTTTCGGGGAATCAACTGTATGTATCGGGGCTCGGCCCTTTCGAGGATGGCAAGCCAATCGTCGGAATGGTCGCCCGCGATATTTCTCTGGAAAAGGCTCAAGACGCGGCGCGCCTAACGATGCTCATGATCTTGGCCTGTGTCGAACAGGCCTGCGGACTCGACAACGTCCGGCGATGCAGCCGGCTAACAGTTTACGTGCGTACAGCACAGTCGTTCACCCAGCATCCGCAAGTGGCCAATGGCGCCAGTGATCTGTTGCTGACCCTGTTTGGGCAAGACAATCTGCCGGCTCGAAGCGCGCTGGGAGTGCATTCGTTGCCGATGGGCATCCCGGTTGAGATTGACAGTATCTTTGAGTTGAAGGGGTGACGGGCATGGCTCGACGCCGCGCACATACGAGCGCAATGACGCGAAATCCGCATCCCCAGCGGGAGGAGTTAAGCGCACGCCAGAAAACGGACGTAGCGAATTTAAAGATTTCCGATCAGCCGATCGAATATGCTGGGCCTTGTGTCCCGAGGTGGTCGTCCAACTCTACGACGCGATGCTCGCACTCTACCCCGACCACGCTAATCCGGGCTCGCTCTGGGGCGCGGCGAACTCCGCCAGGAAGGCCGCGTAGGATTGCTCCGCACCACAACGAAGCTATGGAATCCCCAAAGGAATGCTGACCATGCACAGGACGTTATTGGCCGCTGCCACCACCTTGACCGTCTCCGCCGGATCTCTCGCGGCTGCTCCTGCCGCTTACAAGGAGCCGCTGGACGCTCAGGCCTTGAACACGATCAAATCAGAGTTCGGCGAGCTCATGGAATTAGCCAACCGGCACGATTTCAAGGCTCTGCACGAGATGTTCTGGCAATCCCCCTCGGCCCTTCTCGTTGCCAAAAGCGCAATTCCCTCCGAGGGGAACTGGGCAGGCTTCTGGGGCAACGAGGCAATCGATCGGAAGCTGCACGACATCGGCACCTCCGGCCCGGTCGTCCTCCGACCGGATTACTCAAAGCTCAAGGTCGTCGGCTTGACGCCGGACGTAGCGCAATCCTACGCGCCGGTGAACATCACGGTCTCGTATGCAGGGCAGGACGGAACTCCCAAGCCGTTTCTGATGATCATCAACTGGATAAAGGTCGGGAAGGACTGGAAGGTTGCTTCTGAGATCATCCTGCCCGTACCTCCTGCACCCGTCGCAAAGGGTTAGGCCTTCGCGTGCCGGTGTGCGGAATCCAGACTGAGACCTGGCTGCTGGCAGCAGGTCTCGCTCTATTTGACGTCCGTGAGCTGCAGTATCGAGCGACGGCTCAACTCCGATACCCGCCGTTGCACCTCTGACCGCTCGACTGTCAGCAATGGGGTCGCAAGTACTCGTTCACTCCAACGATATCTGACATTCGCATTAACGACGGAGCGAACGGCGGCAATGCGCCTATGAACTGCCTCACAGCGGCCGACACTCCAACGGCCGCAATGGCCGACGAC
>NZ_JBNDMC010000004.1:0-422767 GCF_050436385.1 Paraburkholderia sp. MM5477-R1 | reverse complement strand
CGATCGCGCGCGCCCAGTCGCTGGCCGGCTTGCCGTCAATCTTTTCTGTGCCCGACAGCAGACTTCCGCCCAGTTCGGGCTGGTCGTCAACCAGAATGACCCGCGCGCCACTCGCGCCCGCCGTTCGTGCCGCAGCCAGTCCCGCTGGACCCGCGCCGACGATCAACACGTCACAATGCGCAAAGCGCTTGTCGTAGCGGCCCGGGTCGTTTACCTCCGGCGACTTGCCCAGACCCGCGGCGTGGCGAATGCGTTCCTCGTACTTCGGCCAGAAGCTGCGCGGCCACATGAAGGTCTTGTAATAGAAGCCGGCCGGCATGAATCGGGCGAACTTCTGGTTGATCGCCATGCGATCGTGTTCGAGGCTCGGCTCCGCGTTCACGCTTGTCGCGTCGAGCCCCTGATAGAGCTCGACCTCCGTCGCACGCGCGTTCGGGATCGTGTGGGCGCCGCGCTCGAGCTGCACCAGCGCATTCGGTTCCTCGACGCCCGCGGTCACGATGCCGCGCGGCCGGTGGTACTTGAAGCTGCGCGCAACGAAATGCACATCATTGGCAAGCAGCGCCGACGCCAGCGTGTCGCCCTGAAAGCCTTGGAACGTGCGGCCGTTAAACGTGAACGTCAGGGGAATCGCGCGATTGATGCGCCCGCCCGATGGCAAACGGTTCTGCTGGTTCATGCTGATTCTCCTTCTTCCGGAACGCCGATCTTGCTGACCGACCTGAACGCGTACGTCACCGTATCGCGCTCGGCGTTGAACCAGCGGCGGCATCCCTGCGCGTGGTTCCACTGTTCACGGTGCAGGCCACGCGTGTTCTTGCGCTATGAACAGGTACTCGCCCCATTCCCTGTCAGTAAGCTTCTCGGTGTCGAGCGGACGCACGATCTCGGCTTCGCCGCCGTACGAGAATTCGGACTCGGCGCGCGGCCCGCACCAGGGGCATTGAATGAGCAACATGGATCTCTCCCTGGTTAGTGCGCGACCGCTGCCGCGCCGTGTTCGTCGATCAGATGGCCGGTGTAGAACCGGTCCAGAGAGAACGGCGCATTCAGCGGATGCGGTGTGTCGTTTGCAATGGTGTGAGCGAAGGCCCACCCGGAACCCGGTGTGGCCTTAAAGCCCCCCGTGCCCCAGCCGCAGTTGAAGTACAGTCCTTTCACGTCTGTCTTGCTGACGATCGGACACGCATCCGGCGACACATCGACGATCCCGCCCCACTGCCGGTTCATCCGCACGCGCGAGAACACCGGGAACATTTCGACAATCGCCTGGAGCGTGCCTTCGATGGTGTGGAAACTACCGCGCTGGCCATATCCGGTGTATTGGTCGACGCCCGCACCGATCACGAGGTCACCCTTGTCGGACTGACTGATGTAGGCGTGCACCGCATTCGACATAATCACCGTATTAACAATCGGTTTGATCGGTTCGGACACCAGTGCCTGCAGCGGATGGCTTTCAAGCGGCAGGCGGATCCCCGCCATCTCCGCGAGCACGCTGCTGTTACCTGCTGCGACCACCGCGACCTTCTTCGCCTTGATGAAGCCTTTGACGGTATCGACTCCGACCACTGCGCCGTTGGCCCGGCGAATGCCGGTCACGCCACAGTTCTGCAGAATGTCGACACCATGCTGGTCCGCACCGCGCGCATAGCCCCATGCGACCGCATCGTGCCGGGCTACACCGGCGCGGCGCTGGAATGAGGCGCCCAGCACCGGATAACGGCTGTGCAGGTTGATCACCGGCACGATCTCCTTGATCTGCTCGGGGGTGAGGAATTCAGCATCGACGCCGTTCAGCCGGTTTGCATTGACGCGACGTTCGGTGTCGCGCACATCCTGCAGCGTGTGGGCGAGATTGATCACGCCGCGCTGACTGAACATCACGTTGTAGTTGATGTCCTGCGAGAGCCCCTCCCACAACTGGAGAGCCTTTTCGTACAGCGCGGCCGACTCGTCCCACAGATAGTTCGAGCGCACGATTGTCGTATTGCGCGCCGTGTTGCCGCCGCCGATCCAGCCCTTTTCCAGCACCGCGATGTTACGCACGCCGAGTTCCTTCGCGAGGTAGTACGCGGTGGCAAGACCATGGCCGCCGCCGCCGACGATCACCACGTCGTATTCCTTCTTCGGCTCGGGGCTCTTCCATGCGCGCTCCCAGTTCTCGTGATACGACAACCCGTTGCGCAACAAACTGAATATCGAATACCGGCTCATCGTCTGTCTCCTCAACACTCAATCACGTTGACCGCAAGGCCCCCGCGTGAGGTTTCCTTGTACTTGGTCTTCATATCGGCGCCTGTCTCGCGCATCGTCTTGATGACCTTATCCAGCGATACGTAGTGTTTGCCATTGCCGCGCAGTGCCATGCGGGCGGCGTTCACAGCTTTCACTGCGCCCATCGCGTTACGCTCGATGCAGGGAATCTGCACCAGGCCGCCCACCGGATCGCAGGTCATGCCCAGGTTGTGTTCCATGCCAATTTCAGCGGCGTTTTCGACCTGTTCTGGTGATCCGCCGAGGACCGCGGCGAGCGCGGCGGCCGCCATCGAGCACGCGACGCCGACTTCGCCCTGGCAGCCGACCTCCGCGCCCGAGATCGACGCGTTTTCCTTGTAGAGCAACCCGATCGCAGAGGCCGTCAGCAGGAATTCAACAACGCCATCGTCGTTGGAACCGGACACAAACTTGACGTAGTACTGCAGGACAGCCGGAATGATCCCCGCCGCTCCATTGGTCGGCGCCGTGACGATCCGTCCGCCAGCGGCGTTTTCTTCATTCACCGCCATCGCGTACAGGTTGATCCAGTCAATCATCGATAGCGGATCGCGCAGGCTTTCTTCTGACTGCGCTTTCAACTGCCGAAACAGATCGGCCGCGCGTCGCTTCACCTTCATGGGTCCCGGCAAGGTGCCTTCCATCGAGCATCCGCGCGCGATCGCTGCAGACATCGCGTCCCTGATCTTCAGCAACCCTTGGCGCGCGGTTTCGGGCGTGCGCCAGGTTGCTTCGTTGGCGAGCATCAACCCTGCGATAGACAGGCCGCTCTCGCCGCACATGCGCAACAGTTCGACACCTGTCCTGAACGGATAAGGAACCCGTGTGGCACCTTCCTGGCCGTTGAGGCGCTCCCCTGCATCGTCAACAACAAAGCCGCCCCCAACCGAGTAATAGACTTGCTCGTCGACCACCTTGCCGCTTGCGTCGAAAGCGGTGAAGCGCATTCCATTAGCGTGGAACGGCAGCACCTCGCGGCGCAGGAACACCATCTGCGTCTTCTCGTCGAAGGCAATCTGCTGGACTCCAGCGACTTCGATCGACTTCGTTGAGCGAATATGAGCCAACCGGGTTTCCACGTAGTCGGGATCGATCGCATCGGGGAGATTCCCTTCGAGCCCAAGCAGCACAGCCTTGTCGGTGCCGTGTCCCTTGCCGGTGGCGCCGAGCGAGCCGTACAGGTCCGCCCGGATCGCGCTCACCTCACCAAGCTTTCCGGCGTCGCGCATGCGGGTCGCGAACCGGCAAGCCGCGATCATCGGCCCGACGGTATGAGAGCTCGAGGGCCCAATGCCGATCTTGAAGAGATCGAAGGTGCTGACGTTCATGGCTTTCTCATTAAAGTCCAGCGTATACCGGCAGGCGCGCACACAACTTCGCCACCTGTTCGCGCACGCGCTGCTCGACCTGGGCATCGCCGAGGTTGTCCAGCACGTCGCAGATGAGCGCGGCGGTCAGCACGGCATCAACCTCCCTGAATCCGCGTGTCGTGATGGCAGGTGTGCCGATGCGGATCCCGCTCGTCACGAACGGCGATTGCGGATCGTTCGGCACCGCATTCTTGTTTACCGTGATGTGCGCACGGCCCAGTGCCGCGTCCGCGTCCTTGCCGGTGATTCCTTTCGCGACCAGGTCGACAAGAAACAGGTGATCGTCCGTGCCGCCGGACACCACGTCATAGCCGCGCTCGACGAATACCGAAACCATCGCGCGCGCATTCGCCAGCGTCTGTTTCTGGTACTCGACAAAGTCGGAGCCGAGGGCTTCCCTGAACGCGACGGCCTTCGCCGCGATGACGTGCATCAGCGGCCCGCCCTGGGTTCCGGGGAAAACCATCGAATTGAGCTTCTTTTCGATCTCGGCGTTGGCTCTGGCGAGAATAAGCCCGCCGCGCGGGCCGCGCAGCGTCTTGTGGGTAGTCGTCGTGACGATGTCCGCAAACGGCACAGGATTCGGATATAGTCCTGCCGCCACGAGTCCTGCCACGTGTGCCATGTCGACAAAGAGTAAGGCGCCGACGCGATCCGCGATCTTCCGGAAACGCGCGAAATCGAGAACACGCGAGTAGGCGGAGAAACCCGCCACGATCATTTTCGGCTGGTATTCGACCGCCAGGCGCTCGACTTCGTCGTAATCGATCAGGCCGGTTTCTGTATCGACGCCGTACTGGACTGCGTGATAGAGCTTGCCGGAAAATGACACCTTCGCCCCATGCGTGAGGTGACCACCGTGTGCGAGGCTCATGCCGAGAATCGTGTCGCCCGGGCTCAGCAATGCCAGATAGACCGCGGCGTTCGCCTGCGAGCCACTATGCGGCTGGACGTTCGCATAATCTGCGCCAAAGAGCTGCTTCGCACGCGCGATCGCCAGTGACTCCACTACGTCGACATGTTCGCAGCCACCGTAGTAACGCTTGCCTGGATAACCTTCGGCGTATTTGTTGGTGAGCACCGAGCCCTGCGCTTCGAGCACGCGGGGGCTGGTGTAGTTTTCCGATGCGATGAGCTCGATGTGAACTTCCTGACGCTGGCGCTCAAGGCGCATCGCGTCAGACAGTTCCGGATCGAACCCAGCAATGGTTTGTTCCTTTGAAAACATTGAAACGTCTCCTGCAACATCCTGGGGTGCCTGCGGCCGTAGCCGCAGGGTGATTCGAATGAGACCGGAACAGGCTTAGATTCAGGCCTTGATGATGTTGTGCTCCGGGCCGTACCTGAATCCGGTGATGTTGGTTGCATCTTTCTCGCCCACCACCAGGATGTCGTGCTCACGATAACCGCCCGCGCCAGGCAGGCCTTGCGGCAGCATGATCATCGGTTCCATCGAAATGACCATGTTCGGTTCGAGCACCGTGTCGATGTCTTCGCGCAGTTCGAGCCCGGCTTCGCGGCCGTAGTAATGCGAGAGCACACCGAACGAGTGGCCGTAGCCAAACGTGCGGTATTGCAGCAGGTTGTACTCCGCGTAAATCCTGTTCAGTTCGTGGGCGATATCGCTGCATCGCGCGCCCGGCTTGATCAGCTTCAGGCCCGCCTCGTGCACTTCGACGTTGACCTTCCACAAACGCAGGTGCTCGTCGGAGCAGTGGTCGAAAAACATCGTGCGCTCGAGGGCCGTGTAGTAACCGGCGATCATCGAGAAGCAGTTCAGGCTCAGGATGTCGCCCTTCTGCACCTTGCGTGTGGTCACCGGGTTGTGGGCGCCGTCCGTGTTGATGCCGGACTGGAACCACGTCCACGTGTCCATCAGCTCTGAATCGGGGAAACGCGTGGCGATTTCACGGACCATCGCCTGGGTCGACGCGAGCGCGACTTCGTGTTCGGGCACACCTTCATGAACAGCGGCGGCAAGCGCCGCTCCCCCCACATCGCACACATTGGCGCCATGCCTGATGACCTCGATTTCTGCAGCGGACTTGATCATGCGCATGTGCATCGTCTGCGCACTGATATCGACGAATTCGACAGAGGGCAGCGCGGCTTTGAGCTTTTCCAGCACATCCACGGGAACATGATCGAACTCGATGCCGACGCGGCCCTTGTTGTCGATTTCCTGCTGCACGGCACGGAAGAAGTTATCGCGCTGCCAGTCGGTGTAGACCACGTTGTAGTCGCCGACCGTACGACGCCACGGCTGGCCGCCATCGATATTTGCCGAGATCGACACCACCTTGTTCGGCGTTACGACGAGCCCGTACTTACGGCCGAACGAGCAGTACAGGAAGTCCCCGTAATAGTTGATGTTGTGATACGACGTGAACAGCACGGCATCTATATTCTCGTTGGACATCAATGCGCGCAGCTTGCCCTGGCGGCTCGCATACTCCGCATCCGAGAAGGTGTGCTTCACCTTCTCGCCATTCTCAATCCGAATCAGATTTTCCAGTTTCATGCGCTCGCTCCTTGGTGAAAAAACGCCAGCAGGTGTGAGCGAATAGTAGAAGGTCGGGGATTTAGAACGTTTTCGAAAACGACACGACGATCCTCAATTTCGACATTGAGGGTTTACCTCCGTGAGCTCGTTTAGCTGTCGGATTGGCCTGTTCAACGAGCGTGCGCCTCCGCCGCAGCGATCGTGCGTGGGCTGGAGCAAGGAAACTGTGTGGCGGGTGCTGCCTTACAATGCGTTCTGGTATCGCCGACGGTCCGCCATGGGCGAAATCTTGAACTGTGCTTTGTAACGCGTCGCGAAGTGCGTCAGTGATGTGAAGCCTGTTCGTGAACAGACCTCTTCGAGCGGCTTGCCCGTCCGGTATAGCAACTGGCGGGCGCGGAGCAGGCGAATCTCAAGATAGGCCTGAGCCGGCGTCTTACCTGTCCGATCGTTGAACCAGCGCTCAAGCTGGCGCTGTGAGACGCCCAGATACGAAGCTACCTCCGCGACCGAGAGCGCTTCCTCGACATTGCTCTCCATGATCTGCAAAGCTTCGTCGAGTTTCGTATGTTCCGCGCCCATGTATTGGCGAAGCGATGTCCGCTGCTGTTGCTCGTGACTGCGTCGTTCTGCAACGAGCAATTCGAGCACGCGTGCGGCAAGCGAACGGCTGCCGGGTGGCATGCCAAGCAGATGCACCATCAGGTCCAGCGGCGCGACACCGCCACTGCATGTGTAGCGATCCCGATCCACTTCGTAGAGGCGATTGGAGACGATGAGCTTTGGGAACTGGCCCATCAGCACGTCCTGATCTTCCCAGTGAATCGTGCACCGATAGCCGTTTAGCAAACCGGCGCGGGCCAGAAAGTAACTGCCGGTGTCGAGACCGCCCAGCGCGGTGCCGCCGCGCGCATGCAGCCGTAGCCAATCCAGCACTGCGCCGATCCCCTTGCGTGGAATCGGATTGGGGCCGACTACGAATACGGCGTCGAACGAGCCCGGGTCCCGGATCGTTGCGTCGGGGAGTACGCGGATGCCGTCGCTCGATTGAACACACTCTCCTCCCGCGCTGATGAGTTGATAGTCGTAGACACGGCGCCCGACGACCATGTTGGCGATCCGCAAGGGATCGACTGCGGCACCCAGTGCGATCAATGAGAAATTGTCGAGCAGCAGAAATCCATATTTTCTGACGCCGAGGTCATGAAGTCCGTCAGCGTGACGCTCTTCGAGCTTGATAGGGCGAGTTGGCATAGACGGGTTCTGGTCAGCAACGACCCGGCTCGCCTGCAGGCTACCTCGCCCACAAACGCTTCGGTCGACGGATTCCTGGCATCCTACCTCCAGCACCCAGTCATTTCCAGTGAAGAACGCCGATCCGCGAGCGGCGCAATAGCGGGGGCGGCCCGAGGCTGTGACGTGGTCGAAATGGGCGTCTGCCTGGCAAGGCCCAGGCAGACGTTGCCGCTGGTCGTTTAATAGCGGGCGCTCAGAACGCGTGACGCATGCCTACCGTAACCGCCACTTGCGTGGTCGTCGCGGACGGCGACAGCGTGTTGATCATCGCATGCGACAGCACGGAGTCCGCTGGCGCGCCATGCACGTTCTGATACACACCTTCGAGATAGAAGTCTGTGCGCCTGCTGACGGAGTAGTCGGTCTGCAACATGGCCGTGTTCCATCCCGGCGAAGAGCCGTTGTAGGCGCCATGCGTATAGGTGTACGCGCCCGATACGCTCACCGCCTCCGTGAGCGCGTACTTCGCATTCGCTTCGTAGTTGTCGAGGCGCAGCGAACCGGCGAGGGTGCCGGCGGAGGCATCGTTGGCGCCGAGGTAGCTGCCCGTGCCGAACGAGAAGACGCCCGCCGCGTTGTCGATCTGCGTATGACTCCAGACCAGCCCGACAGTGGCCGGTCCGAACGTCAAGTTACCGCCAAGCGACCAGATACGCTGACGCTCGGCGATGAAGTTTGCGCTTGTATCGCTGGTAGTCACGGCGCCAGTGCCGTTACCCGCGTTGTTCAGTTGCAGGTAGCCCGCGGCAAGATTCAGCGGCCCCTCGGCATACGACAGGCCGAAACCGTACGAGCGGTTATTCGCGAAGTCGCCTGCCTTGTTGCTGAACGAATACATCGTTTCGAACATGACGCCGTGGTACGTCGGGCTCGCGTACTTGACCGAGTTGTTGATGACGACCGAGTTGGCGGCGAGGTTGTCATTTTCGAATGGATGTGCGGCGATACTGCCACCCCACGTGTTGTATCCGGCCGTGAGCGGTCCGACCAGGTCGTTCATCACGTCAAACTGGCGACCAAACGTCAGGGTGCCGTACGGATCGCTTTGCAGGCCGACCCATGCCTGAGAACCGAACGCGCTACCGGCAAAAGCCTGGGCGCCGTTATTCAAAAGAAAGGATTGCTCAAGTTTGAACAGCGCGCGAAAGCCACCGCCCAGATCTTCTGTTCCTTTGAGGCCAAACACCGTGTTCTGCGTCGAGCTGGTTACTTCCTGCCAGTTGCTATGCCCGAGTTGATTGTTTGTGTAGATCAGGCCAGTATCGAACAGACCGTAGAGTGCCACGCTGCTTTGCGCGTGCGCCGGAACAGTAAAGGCGCAAAAGAGCATGACCGCGAGTAGGGACCTTTTATACATGTTGGCTCAATGAATTTGCGGTGGTTGACGAAATCAGCTGATGCGTCAAAAAATACCCGCGCTTCACAACGGCGACGGTATCCCGTCGAGGTTTGACGCGGGTAATCCAGGAAAACAAGATCGTGCGGAGTTCAACTCGCCACTTGAACGACGGCGTCTACTGTGGCTCGGAAGTATGGGCTACGCCGGGCCATCGTGAAGTAGGTCAGGCCCGCGGAGAGTAGACCGAACCCAAAGCTAAGATCGCCCCAGCCGAGGTAGTCGCGCATCAATGGGCTGACATAGGTCGGCGAATTGGAGAACAAAAGCGACGCCGCGATCCCGACCAGCAGCGCAATCACACCCGGCCAGAAGATCCCCGCGTTGTACCAGTACGCGCCGCTTCCCCACTTCATCCAGGCGTCCGCCTGATACCGGCCACGGCGCATGAAGTAGTCGACAATCACGATGGCCGCCCACGGTGCGGTCCAGAAGACCATGTAGTTCAGAAACACCTGATACATGTCGAAGAACTGCCCGTAGAACACGGTCACCACCCGGAAGCCCAGCGTGAACAGCGCAATGATGGTCAGCGACGTGATCCGGTTGATCGGAATGCGCAACGCCAGCAGCCCCAGTCCCGCCGTGTAGCCGTTAGGCACGTTGGCCGCGATGCCGCCGAGGATGATCGCGAACAGCAGTGGCACGATGAACCACGTCGGCAAAAATCGGCCAAGCTGGCTGACCGGGTCGTCGCCGAGCGTGCCACCCAGTGCCGTCGCAAACAGCACGCCGATCACTTCACAGAACATCAGCGCGACGAACTGCCCGCCACCGGCCGCCAGCGCGATCTTTTTCCAGCTGGTTTCCGCGGGGAAATAGCGGCTGTAGTCGGAGGCGAAATTCGCCCAGCCGATCGGATAGGAAAAGATGATCCCCATGGCGATCAGCCACGTACTGATCGATCCGCCACCGTGGTTGATCGCCGACGCCATCGCGAAGCTCGTATGCGGCAGCACGAAGGCCGCCAACCCACCGAAGAGCATGGCGAGCACGACCGCAATCCATTTTTCCGCGGCGATGATGGTCGCGTGTCCAAAGATCGCCAGCAGGATTTCCGCCGCGAGAATGATCGCCAGTGAGACCCAGACCACCCCGTGGCTGTGGAACCCACCCATCTTCAGCAGCGTTTCGAGCGCCTGGGTGGCGACCACCGAATTGATCGAAAACCAGCTGAGTGCGGAAACCAGACTCACCGCTTTGGGGAGGAACGATCCCAGCTGGCCGAACGAACTGCGCGAGGTCATGATGCCGGACGTGCCGGTACGCGGCCCCATGATCGTAGTCAGGCCCAGCACAAAGCAGCCGAACAGGTTACCGACCAGAATCGCACCCAGTGACTGCCACAGTGACAGTCCTTGCGACAGCGCCAGTGCCCCCGTCACCACCACCACATAGTTGGTGTTCGCACCGATCCACATCTTGAACAGCTCGGCGGGCGTACCGTGACGATCTTTTAAAGGAATCGGATCGATGCCGTGCTGTTCGACGCTCCATGCCTTGTCGGCTGTCACTTCGGCATGCGGGTTACGGCTATCGTAGTTTCCCATTGTGTTCCCCTTTTTGGATGCTTCAGGCGCGTGACGCTTTGACGCGCGCATCGTAGGCTTCGCGAAGTGCGCGCGAGATCCCTTCAACACAGACGTCGAACAGCAACGCCCCCTTTTCCGCAGAAGCGGCCGCGGCCGAGGACAGGCACCCGGACGCAGGCGTCCACTCCGGAATCGGCGGAAAGACGTCATACGGCGGAAAGCTCGCCGGTGCATGCGCCTGAACGCACGACATGTCGACCAGATGTGGATGCAGGTGCAGCATCAACGATGTTTCCAGCACACCGCCGTGCTCCACCGCCCAGCCTGGAAAACCATCCGGATAGATCCGGGCGATCGTTTCTTCAGTAACGAAATCCCAGTAAGAAAGCATCACAACCTGAAAGTCGTGAATGCCTTCCCAGCGCAGCTCGCGAATCGCCAGATCAACCCCTTCGACGGCGAACATGGAATTCTCGAAATGTCCATTGACAAGGCAGACCTTCCGCGCGCCGTGACGGGCAAACTCCTTGAGGACGTCTTTCACAGTCAACGACAGCGTGTGGCCATCCAGACTGGTTGTGCCACACAGATGGTTGCCGCCGCCGCTCTTCTGCTGGGATTTGTAGCCATACGCAATGGCAGGGGCCACCAGCGCGTCGATTTGCCGCCCTACTGCAACCGCAATTGCGCTTGGCAGCAGCACATCGGGGTTCATCGACATGTGCGGGCCGTGCTGCTCCAGCGCACCAATCGGAATCAGGATGGGCTGCGCTTGCTCTTTCACCCGGCGCGCGTACTCGGGCCACGCGAGCTCGCCTATTACCACGCTTTTTTCCATGGAAATACTCCTCCTTACCTGCCGTTTCTGTTTATGTCGATACCACGCGAACCATCAGACTATCGTAGAAGCCTAAAAATCCGGAAATGTTTCCATTCACGACAAATCGCTTCCCATTTTCGACATTCCCGCAGCGCAGGCAAAACGACGTCGATGAGGAGAACGGCGGCGATGTGCCGCCGTAGCGCTCGGGGTCACCGAATCCTACGCTTCGAGAATTTTCGGAGCTAAGGTAGTCTTCCGGCTGAACCGAAAGCGTCAGTGTCAGGCCTTGATGATGTTGTGCTCCGGGCCGTACCTGAATCCAGTAATGTTGGTGGCATCTTTCTCGCCCACCACCAGGATGTCGTGCTCACGATAACCGCCCGCGCCAGGCAAACCTTGCGGCAGCATGATCATCGGTTCCATCGAAATGACCATGTTCGGTTCGAGCACCGTGTCGATGTCTTCGCGCAGTTCGAGCCCGGCTTCGCGTCCGTAGTAATGCGAGAGCACACCGAACGAGTGGCCGTAGCCAAACGTGCGGTATTGCAGCAGGTTGTACTCCGCGTAAATCCTGTTCAGTTCGTGGGCGATATCGCTGCATCGCGCGCCCGGCTTGATCAGCTTCAGGCCCGCCTCGTGCACTTCGACGTTGACCTTCCACAAACGCAGGTGCTCGTCGGAGCAGTGGTCGAAAAACATCGTGCGCTCGAGGGCCGTGTAGTAACCGGCGATCATCGAGAAGCAGTTCAGGCTCAGGATGTCGCCCTTCTGCACCTTGCGTGTGGTCACCGGGTTGTGGGCGCCGTCCGTGTTGATGCCGGACTGGAACCACGTCCACGTGTCCATCAGCTCTGAATCGGGGAAACGCGTGGCGATTTCACGGACCATCGCCTGGGTCGACGCGAGCGCGACTTCGTGTTCGGGCACACCTTCATGAACAGCGGCGGCAAGCGCCGCTCCCCCAACATCGCACACATTGGCGCCATGCCTGATGACCTCGATTTCTGCAGCGGACTTGATCATGCGCATGTGCATCGTCTGCGCACTGATATCGACGAATTCGACAGAGGGCAGCGCGGCTCTGAGCTTTTCCAGCACATCCACGGGAACATGATCGAACTCGATGCCGACGCGGCCCTTGTTGTCGATTTCCTGCTGCACGGCACGGAAGAAGTTATCGCGCTGCCAGTCGGTGTAGACCACGTTGTAGTCGCCGACCGTACGACGCCACGGCTGGCCGCCATCGATATTTGCCGAGATCGACACCACCTTGTTCGGCGTTACGACGAGCCCGTACTTACGGCCGAACGAGCAGTACAGGAAGTCCCCGTAATAGTTGATGTTGTGATACGACGTGAACAGCACGGCATCTATATTCTCGTTGGACATCAATGCGCGCAGCTTGCCCTGGCGGCTCGCATACTCCGCATCCGAGAAGGTGTGCTTCACCTTCTCGCCATTCTCAATCCGAATCAGATTTTCCAGTTTCATGCGCTCGCTCCTTGGTGAAAAAACGCCAGCAGGTGTGAGCGAATAGTAGAAGTTCAACGAATCAGAATATTATCGACTGCGACAAACTACTCTCGATTTTCGACATGAAGGGTAAACACTCTCGGGGCTGCGAGTTCACAGTAGCACTGGTCTCGGCCAGCACTACCTAGCACCTGCTATGGCACACTATCACCGACCATATCCGGGCGTCGCGAGAACTGTTCCTTGGTCAGCGGGTGCCAGACATGGAAGGTTTCGACCCGACGGCGCCTTCCGTTCGAGCATCCGTCCTTTTGCTTCTCGCCATGGGAATGCTTCCACAACGGGGAATCGCGGCCGGCATTTGGACGATCGTTTTTTTCGGCCAATCTATATGCGGGCATTGAACACATAAAAATAGCCCTGAAAGACGCGATTCTCCGGATGCCGCCGCGACCGATACCTCAGCCAACGCGTGCCGTTTGTACATCGGAAGGTCTTGGCCAGCTTGCCGGTCGCGACGGGGTGACTATAGACTTCTTCAGTCTGCCTAACTATTTTGGTTCGGCCACGTCAAGCCTCTCCACTTGCCGCGTGTGCTGCACCACATCGGCGTCGTCGAGCCATAGCGCCTTACGGCCAAAGCCCGTGTACAACCGGCCCGGCTCGGCGCCGTACTTGGGATTGACGTGCCCGGTGCTCTGCGCGCGGCCGCCGGCGCGGAAGCGCTGGCCATCGGATGATGAGGTCGTGCCATCTCCCCAGTGAGCGGCGAACGGATGGTGCTGGGCGTTGACGAGTTCGGCCAGCGCCTGGGAATACGTCTCGTCGCGGATGTGCCATGCCTGCAGCCACGCCAGTTTTGCGTAGGTCGTGCCTGGGCAGGCCTCGGCCATCTTCGTGAGGCCGAGGTTGATCGCATCCGCGAGGATCGTTGTGAGCAGCAGCGTCTTGTCCTGAGTCGTCTCGCCGGTCTTCAGGTGCGTGAAGTGAGAGGTGAAGCCGGTCCACGCGTCCACCTCCATCAACAGCTCGGTGATCTTCACGCGCGGCAGCATCAGCGCGGTCTGGCCGATCAGCGCTTCCGCGTCGTCCGGTACCACCGCATCGAGCGGCGTGATCTTCAGGCCCGAGTCCGTGATGATGGCATCGGGCAGATCGTTGGCCGCCGCGAGCCGGTTGACCGTTTCCAGCCGCTGCTCGAGCAACTGCCGCCGCTCCAGGAGATACTGCTCGCAGTCGGTCGTGATAGGCAGTGGCAGCAGGTTCTCCCGCCGGATGGCTTGGAATTTTTCGGCCGGCAACAGATAGTCGTCGAAATCCTTAAACTGGCGGGAACCTTGCACCCAGACGTCGCCCGAGCGCAGAGCGTTCTTCAGCTCGTAGAGCGCGCACAACTCGTAGTACCGGCGCTCGAGCCCGGCATTCGTGAATACCAGCGGCCTCCAGCGCGGCTTGATGAACCTGGTCGGCGCGTCGGCGGGCAACTTGCGTGTGCCGTCGCTATCCATGGTGCGAATCGTGTTAATGGCGTCGAGCACGTCGACGGCCGCCGGCGCCGCGCGCAGCTTCAGAACCTCGAGGAAGGCCGGCACATAGCGGCGCAAGGTTGCGTAGTGGTCACCGATCTCGTGCAGGAAATCGAACGCCTCGGGCTGCGCCAGTTGCTCGGCCTCGGTGACACTTTGGGTGAAGGCGTCCCATGAGATGACGGATTCGATCGCCTTGAACGCATCGACGCCGTCCTCCTTCGCCTTGAGCAGGGCCCGGCCCAGTTTCCCGAATAGTCTCACCTTGTCGTTGATGGCCTTGCCCGCGCGGTGGAACCGCTCCTGGTGTTTTTTCTTCGCGGTGTTAAAGAGCCGCCCGACGATGCGGTCGTGCAGCTCGACGATCTCGTCCGTCACCGTCGCCGTCGCTTCCATCACACTCGCCGCGAGCGTCGCGTGCCGGCGCTGCGGTTCGAACTTCGCGAGGTCGTGTGGCGTCATCTGCCCGCCTTCACGGGCAATCTTGAGCAGCCGGTTACGGTGGACCAGCCGGTCGAGGCCGGCTGGCAAATCGACGGCCTGCAGCAGTTTCAGGCGATCGATGTGTTGCAGCATTTGCCTCGAGCTGGTTTTGTTGCAGTAAGGGGCCGGGTTAAAATTGGGCAGCAAAAATTTCTGAGCTGTCTGATGAAGAAGACGAAGACACCGCGAACCACGCTTGCCCCGGGCCTGGCCAAGGTCCTGAAGCGGCTTCATTACCCGCTTGAAGTGATTTTGCTGTGCGTGCGATGGTACGTCGCCTATTCGTTAAGTTTGCGCAATCTCGAGGAGATGATGGATGAGCGTGGTATCGCGGTTGATCATTCCACGGTGTACCGCTGGGTACGGAAGCTATTGCCGCTATTCGAAAAGACATTCCGCAAGCACAAGCTTCCGGTTGGGAAAAGCTGGCGAATGGACGAGAGCTATATCAGGATCAAAGGCGAGTGGAAATATCTTTATCGGGCGGTGGACAAGGCGGGCGACACGATCGACTTCCTGCTCAGGGCCAGGCGGGACAAGGTTGCAGCCCGGCGGTTCTTTGAAAAAGCCATCGCCCACAATGGTGCGCCAGAGACCGTGACCATCGACAAAAGCGGCTCCAATCTGGCCGCGTTGAACGCGGTGAATGCCGATCGCGAGACGCCGATCAAGGTCCGCCAGATCAAATACCTGAATAACATCGTCGAACAGGACCATCGGGCTATCAAACGCCGGACCCGTCCTATGTTAGGGTTCAAGGATTTCCACAGTGCGAGGGTCATTCTCGGCGGCATCGAGGTAATGCACATGATCAGGAAAAGACAGATGAAATGTGTGGGCAAAGACCCGTTGTCTGCTTCCCGGCAGTTTTATTCACTTGTTATGTAAGCAATACTGATTATATTGACATTTGTCGTCTCGTCACGCTTACTGCGACAGAACCATCCATGCTGGGATTCAAGACATTCCGCTGCGCCCGGATCCTGCTGGGCGGCATCGAAGTAATGCACATGATCGCCAAAGGACAGATGAAGTGTGCTCGCGGAACTCATCTGTCCAGCGCCGACCAATTTTACGACCTCGCAATATAAGCAGTACTGTGCATATCGATCTCGTTCACCCCGCATTCCTTACTGCGACAAAACCTCGAATACTACCTCTCCCGTCTTAACGCGACAAAACCGTTTGATACGGTTAGCCCGCCAACCCTTTATCAGCGCGGGTTGCAGCTGATCCGCCCGGTCTCATTGCGGTCATCCGAGCCATCGTCGTACAGTTCGTATCCGTCAGCGCATCCCGTCTTGAACGCACGTACGCGCGGTGCAAACGTGTAGCCATCGTAACGACGGAGCAATGCGATGGAGAACACCAGCGCTCAGCGCGACAAAGGACGCGGCGAGTGCGCGCACGCATGCGCACCCAGCGCGGTGGCCGCTTCATCTTCCGGCTCCGCGGACAGATCCCGCTTGAAGGTCTCGGCAAGGAAAAACGCGCACACCAGGCTCAGCAACCCCGTCGCCGCGATATAGATCGAAATGGGCAGCGTCTGGGGTTTTGTTGCAGTAAGGGGCCGGGTTAAAATTGGGCAGCAAAATTTCTGAGCTGTCTGATGAAGAAGACGAAGACACCGCGAACCACGCTTGCCCCGGGCCTGGCCAAGGTCCTGAAGCGGCTTCATTACCCGCTTGAAGTGATTTTGCTGTGCGTGCGATGGTACGTCGCCTATTCGTTAAGTTTGCGCAATCTCGAGGAGATGATGGACGAGCGTGGTATCGCGGTTGATCATTCCACGGTGTACCGCTGGGTACGGAAGCTATTGCCGCTATTCGAAAAGACATTCCGCAAGCACAAGCTTCCGGTTGGGAAAAGCTGGCGAATGGACGAGAGCTATATCAGGATCAAAGGCGAGTGGAAATATCTTTATCGGGCGGTGGACAAGGCGGGCGACACGATCGACTTCCTGCTCAGGGCCAGGCGGGACAAGGTTGCAGCCCGGCGGTTCTTTGAAAAAGCCATCGCCCACAATGGTGCGCCAGAGACCGTGACCATCGACAAAAGCGGCTCCAATCTGGCCGCGTTGAACGCGGTGAATGCCGATCGCGAGACGCCGATCAAGGTCCGCCAGATCAAATACCTGAATAACATCGTCGAACAGGACCATCGGGCTATCAAACGCCGGACCCGTCCTATGCTAGGGTTCAAGGATTTCCACAGTGCGAGGGTCATTCTCGGCGGCATCGAGGTAATGCACATGATCAGGAAAGGACAGATGAAATGTGTGGGCAAAGACCCGTTGTCTGCTTCCCGGCAGTTTTATTCACTGGTTATGTAAGCAATACTGATTATATTGACATTTGTCGTCTCGTCACGCTTACTGCGACAGAACCAGAAAAAAAGCCCAGGCGATCTGGGGAGACAAAGAGGACGATTGATCAACGTCCCGGATCGCCTGTTATGTATATCGTTGATTCGCGAGGCGGCGCATTCGGGCTGCCGGTTGGAGAAGGCTTGTGACGAGCTGGGCGTGAGCCTGCGCACGTTCCAGCGCTGGGTCCGTGATGGTGAGGCGGTGCGCGCCGATGGCCGGACCACGACTGAGCGGCCGGAGCCAGGCAACAAGCTAAGTGAGGCCGAACGGCAACATATTCTTGAGGTGGCCAATAACGCGGAATTTGCCAGCCTGCCGCCCAGTCAGATCGTGCCAAGCCTCGCGGACCGCGGCGTGTACCTCGCGTCGGAGTCGAGCTTTTACCGCGTGCTGCGCAGTGCTTCGCAGCAACACCACCGGGGTCGTGCACGCCAGCCTTCCACGCGGGTTGTCACCAGTCATTGTGCGTCGGCGCCTAATCAGGTCTGGTCGTGGGACATCACCTGGCTACCGGCGGCGGTCAAGGGCAAGTATTACTACTGGTACATGATGCTGGACGTGTTCAGCCGCAAGATTGTCGGTCACGAAGTTCAAGAGGTGGAAGCGGCAGAACTGGCGGCGTTGCTGATGCGGCGCGCGAGTCTGGCCGAGGGCTTGGCAGGACGCCCCCTGGTGCTGCATTCGGATAATGGCAGCCCAATGAAGGGCGCAACGATGCTCGCCACCTTGGAGAACCTGGGCGTGGTGGCCTCGTTTAGTCGGCCGCGCGTGAGCAACGACAACCCATATGCCGAGTCGCTATTCCGCACCTGCAAGTACCGGCCTGACTATCCGCGCCGCCCGTTCGGCAGCGTGGACGAGGCACGCACCTGGACGCAGCAGTTCGTGCGCTGGTATAACCACGAGCACAAACACAGCGGCCTGAAATTCATCACGCCGGCGCAGCGGCATAGCGGCGTCGCCACTGCGGTGCTCGCGCAACGCGAAGCTGTTTACGCGCAGGCCAAGGCGCGCAATCCGCAGCGGTGGTCCCGATCGACTCGCAATTGGAAATTGAAGGACGAGGTCTGGCTCAATCCGGAGCGAGTTCAGCCGACAGAATTAAAGCAGTCCGCGTGAAGTGACGTGACAACTACGTTGACAACCGCCGGTCCCGTTCCGGTTTGTTGGGACTCGCGATACCGGACAGTGGCGTTCCGTTGAACGCCTTCTGCGGCTGCGACATTGGTGGTCGGTGGACGCCAACGATGTTGCGGCGATCGATGACGTGACTCGGAAGCTGATGCATTTCGGCAAGCGTTCGATCACTGTCGAATGGATGTTCTCGCTCGAAAATTCGACGATCGCGGTGCTCGCGGGCTCCTTACACGTTCCGGGCGCCCGACGCAGCGACAGGCATTCTTTCGTCTCTCTGGTCCAGCACTTTTTCCGGCTCGTCCGCTTCCTCAGGGGTCTCGTTAGCCAGCACTCTACGCATTCTGGGCTCGTCGAGTTCGTTGGTCCATTTGGCAACCACTAGCGTCGCCACCGCATTACCGATGAAATTGGTCAGCGCGCGCGCCTCGGACATGAAGCGGTCGATGCCCAGAATTAGCGCAAGCCCCGCGACCGGTACATGTCCGACTGCGGACAGTGTTGCCGCTAGCACAATGAACCCGCTACCCGTGACACCGGCGGCACCTTTGGAGGTCAACAGCAATACGGCCAGCAACGTAAGCTGGTGGGTCAGGTCCAGTGGTGTGTTGGTCGCCTGGGCGATGAAAATGGCAGCCAGGGTGAGGTAGATCGAGGTGCCATCGAGGTTGAAGGAATAGCCGGTAGGAATGACCAACCCGACCACCGACTTCTTCGCGCCGAGATTTTCCAGCTTCACCATCACGCGCGGCAGCGCTGCTTCGGATGACGACGTGCCAAGCACGATAAACAACTCTTCCTTGAGATACTTGATCAGCTTCCACACACTGAAACCATGGAAGCGGGCAATGAGTCCGAGCACGACAAAGATGAAGAGCAGGCAGGTGACGTAGAACGTGGCCATAAGCTTGCCAAGCGAGAGCATGCTGCCGATGCCGTATTTACCAATGGTGAAGGCCATTGCGCCAAACGCCCCGATCGGCGCCACCTTCATGATGATGCCGACAATGCCGAAAAATACATGGGAGATTTTCTCGACAAAGTCGAATATCAACGTGCCTCTGCCGCCGAATGAGTGCAAGGCGAAGCCGAACAAGAGCGCGAACAGCAGTACCTGTAGTATCTCTCCCCTTGCGAACGCGTCGACCACGGTAGAGGGAATGATGTTCATCAGGAACTCGGTAGTGCTCTCCATCTTGTGCGCGCCGGTGACCATAGACACTGCCTTTGCGTCCAACGTCGCGGGATCCACGTTCATGCCGGCGCCAGGCTGCGCAAGGTTGACTATCAACAATCCGACGAGCAAGGCAATGCCGCTGACGATTTCGAAATAGAGCAATGCCAGGCCGCCGGTCTTGCCCACCTTCTTCATATCTTCCATGCCGGCAATGCCGATGACGACGGTACAGAAGATGATGGGAGCGATGATCATCTTGATCAGTTTGATGAAGGCATCGCCGAGCGGCTTCATCGCCTCGCCCCAGTGCGGCGCGAAAAAGCCGAGCAGGACACCGATGACGATGGCGACAATCACTTGGAAATAGAGTGACTTGTAAAGCGGTTTGCGCGCAGCCATTTGAATCCCCACCAGTCGTTTCGGTCGTCAACAAGGCCGTCGTTCGATACGATAGCGCGACCCGTGGGACGGTCGGCGTCGTCGGCCGACCGCATTGCGGCCGCTGAGCAAAACCTGCGCCCACGCACCCCGCACCGCGCCATCTGTCGGCTATCTATGCTGCCGTGCAGCGAAGCACGCGAAGGCCGGACGTCTGCGACGGCAGCTTAGGCGTCGTCCGCAACATCCGCTCTTATTCCCCAGCACCGAGATGTGTTTGGGTTGCGATCACGGTCCACGAAGCGCCGTTTCCTCGAATGACGATAGTTCGGCTTACGCAGTGACCTGCGAGTATTTCCTACCAAATCATTACGAAGGCTATGCTTCGCGACAGTCCTCGACAACCGGGCAAACCCGAGCGTGCATTGCAGCAAACGATGTAGAAGCGAACGCCGACGAAGCACCGATTCACAAAGCCGCAATCGGCGGAGCCGCGCGTCACGCCCGACGCCCCGACGGGTGCATATCGGAAGGCTCGGGCCTTGTTGCCGTTACCGGGATGCTCCTCAATGTCGCCTTTTTGGCCAACTTGCCCGGTATGCGTCGCGCATAATTTGCCGTCGTTTCGGCTTTGCTCCAGAAGCGACTAGCGACCCTTGTTGTTTAGATCCTATGAGCAGGGGTCGTCGACGAACTGATACGTAAAATCAGCGTGTCGAGTCCTGTTCAAAGGAGAGCATCATGCGCACCGATCAGATGTTCACGACGGGTGGTGAGGAACCGGTGCTGGCAGTGTCACTCGAGCTTGCTGCCGCTAAATGGAAGATCGCGCTGCACGACGGCCGGCGTGAGAAGCCGGCCGTGCACACGGTCGCGCAGCCGCAGGCCGCAGCCCGGCTGCAGGCCGTGCTGGACGTGATCGAACAGCAGAAGCTGAAGTGGTCGCTGCGGGCGGGTACACGGGTCGTGGTGAGCTACGAGGCTGGCCAGGACGCGTTCTGGATCTGCCGCGCGCTGCAGGCGCACGGGATCGAGTGCTACGTCGTCGATCCGGCGAGCATTCCGGTCGAACGCCACAGGCGCCGCGCGAAGACCGACCGGCTTGATGTCATCAAGCTGGTCATCAATCTGCGCGCGTGGCTGCGCGGCGAGCGCGACCGGCTTGCTGCAATCGCCATCGCGCAGTTTGTGCCACCGAAAATTCGATCACTTCGCGCGATCCGCGGAGGATTATCTCGACGACGTGTCGATGGACAACATGACGCATACGTTGTATGCGAATTTCTAACTCAGGCCACTGGGGGCCGTGCCGCAGCAATGCGGTACGGCTACCCGACAGATCAATCAGAACTGGTGACGCATACCCACTGTGACGGCCACCTGGGTATTCGTCGACGACGGCGAAAGCGTGTTGATCATGGCATGCGAGAGCACAGAGTCTGCAGGCGCGCCATGCACGTTCTGATAGACGCCTTCAAGATAGAAGTCCGTGCGCTTGCTGAGCGCATAGTCGGTTTGCAGCATTGCCGTATTCCAACCCGGCGACGAGCCGTTATACGCGCCATGCGTGAACGTGTACGCGCCCGATACGCTCAACGCCGGCGTGAGCGCGTACTTCGCGTTCACTTCGTAGTTGTCGAGGCGCAGCGAACCGGCGAGGGTGCCGGCAGCGCTGTCGTTCGCGCCGAGGTAGCTGCCCGTGCCGAACGAGAACACGCCCGACGCGTTGTCGATCTGAGTATGGCTCCAGACCAGCCCGACGGTGGCCGGCCCGAAGGTGTAGTTGCCGCCGAGCGACCAGATACGCTGGCGTTCCGCGAGGAAGTTCGCGCTCGTATCGCTCGCGGTGACCGCGCCGGTGCCGTTGCCCGCATTGTTCAGTTGCAGGTAGCCCGCGGCGAGATTCAGCGGGCCCTGCGCATACGACAGTCCGAAGCCATATGAGCGGTTATTCGCGAAGTCGCCCGCCTTGTTGCTGAACGAGTACATCGTTTCGAAGGTGACGCCGTGGTAGTCCGGGCTCGCGTATTTGACCGAATTGTTGATGACGACCGAATTCGCAGCCAGGTTGTCGTTCTCGAACGGATGCGCGGCGATGCTGCCGCCCCACGTGTTGAACCCGGCCGTGAGCGGTCCGACGAGGTCGTTCACCACGTCGAACTGGCGACCGAACGTCAACGTGCCGTACGGATCGCTTTGCAGACCCACCCACGCCTGCGAACCGAACGCGCTACCCGCGAAGGCCTGGGCACCGTTGTTCAGAAGGAAACCTTGCTCCAGTTTGAAAATCGCGTGCAAGCCACCGCCGAGATCCTCCGAGCCCTTGAGACCAAAGACCGTGTTCTGCGTCGAGCTGCTCGCTGCCTGCCAGTTACTATGCCCGGCCTGATTGTTCGTGTAGACCAGCCCCGTATCGATAAGACCGTAGAGCGTTACACTGCTCTGCGCTTGTGCGGAGACAGCGAATGCGCCCGAGAGCGCAATCGCGATTAAAGGCTTCTTCATATTTTCAAGCTCCGTAAATGGGGAGGATTGTCAAGTCAATTGCTCTATTTGCAGTGCTGGCGATACGCCGCGTGGCGCCCAGGCCGCGTTCGACGTTTACCCAACTGAATGCTCTGGCGCGACAACTCGGCCCTCGATCACAACGGGCAACTCATCAAGCGTCACCGTGCAGCGACGCATGGGAATGTCCATATGGCACGGCGTGTTGCGAGGTCCGCCGACTTCGGTGTTTGAACCCGTCGAAAAAAGGAAGTTACCCTCGAACGCCCGCGCATCCATGCCGATGGAATCGTCCTTGTTGTTCAAGCCGATGGCCGCCCACTGCGCGCGCGGCTGTAATCCCCAGCCAAGATGGGACAGCGCGTACACCTCGGGATCCTTGAACTGCGTCATATAACTCTCGAGGTAGTCCGCGTCGAAGCCGCCGTGAATCTTGCGGATGTACCCTTCACGAATTTCGAGCGTAACGGGCGACTGCACATAGGTCTTGAACGGAAGAAGAATATCGCCGACGTCGAGCACGATCGTGCCCTCGGCCGCTCCCTCGTTGGGCCACGAGAAGAGAAAGCCGCTCGGCCAGTGGTCCCATCGGCCGGGTTCATCGGCGAAACCGTACTCGGTCATCACCGGATATTGTCCAAGCTTCGCAATGAAATCGGTGCCGGCCGCCGACGTGACGCGGATGCTCGACGCGGCCTTGAACACTTCCGCCGCCGCATTGATTCGCACCTTGTCCTCTTCAGTCGGCAGCATCCGCGCGAGCATTTCAGGCGGTTCGACGGCGAGCAGCATGCGCGTGCCGGAAGCGAGAATGTCACTTTGTTCCGGCGAATGCAGCAGCATCATGGTGTCGACGACGAGGTCCGCAGCCATGAGGGCCTCCTTCGCGGCGACATTGCCGGTGAGCGGCGTCTTGCCCACGATTGCCGTGAGATCGTTGCTCGCTGCGCGCGTGTCGTGACTCGCCGGCAACTCGATGCCATAGACCCGTGCGCCAAGACGCTGCGCCGCATCCATCGCTGCGCTCACGATGCGCTGATTCGAATAGTGGCTTTTGAGCACCGCCACACTCTGCGTCTCATCAACCTTCGAAAGTTTCAGCACGTGCTCGAACATCTGAGTGAGTTCCATATCGCTAACTGGCATTGCTCCAATCCTTTTCTAAAGAGGGGGCCGCGAACGCGGCGCCGTGGTTGTGCGCTCGAACCGGCAGCGCTCAGCGCGCCAGATGCCTGATGAATTCGCCCTTGGAGATGACGTCGCCGTACTTGCTGTCGATGTCGAACAGGTTGGCCTCGTGAGGCGCCGCGTGACGATCGCCCACCGCCTCGCGCACAACCATCACGCGAAAGCCGTGCTGAACCGCGTCAACCGCCGTGGCGCGGATGCATCCGCTCGTCGAGCAGCCGACGAGGACGACCGTGTCGACACCCTGCGTGTGCAGCGTGGTCGCGAGCGTTGTACCGAAAAAAGCGCTCGGATACTGCTTGCTGATGACGAGTTCGCCGGGCAAAGGCGTCACTTCATCGCAGAACTCGGCGTGCGGGTGCCCTTCGATCATCGCCTTCATAACCGGCGCTTTCTTGATCCAGATACCGCCATCGAGAAAATCGACGGCATACCGGATATTGGTATGGATCAACGGGATCTTTGCCTCCCGCGCGGCGGCGAGAATCTCCTGCGCGTGTGCGACAGCCGATACCACGCCCCGCGCGTAGAGCGGCGCGCCTCCGGTCGTGTAGCCCTTCATAAAATCGATGAGCAAGAGCGCCGACTTCCGGCCGAAGCCGATGCGTGTATCCCAAACGCCCGCGTAGTTGGTTGCGGCATCCTGTGACATGTGTTGTTTTCCCGGGTAATCGACGCGAGCGCGGAACGCTCGCCGCCGCAATGAAAAGACTAGAGAGCCGCCACGGTCCCCTTGCCCGCCGGCAGCGGATAGCGGCCGCTCAGCAGCGCACCCGCATTCGGAACCACGGGCTCGAGGCCGAGATGATCGAGCATGCGGCGCGTCGTACACACGGCGGTCGACACGACCGGAATGCCGATGCGGTCCTCGACCAGCTGGATGGCGGGAAACGACGGCATCTGCACACACGCCGAGAGCAGCACCGCATCGACGCCAGACGTATTGAGCTCGCGGACGTCGTCGGCGAGCTGCATCGGATCGCGGCGCCCGACTTCGAGGTTGTCCGCAATCTCGAAGCAGCGCGAATCGACGACCTCGATGCCTTCGTGCTCGATGTACTGCACCACCAGATCGGTAAGCGGCCGCATGTACGGCGCGAGCAGCGCGATACGCCTCGCTCCGATGATCTGAAGCCCTTCGATCAGCGCACCGGCGGATGTCATCACGTGGGCGTCGCAGTGATTCTCGAGCGCGATGGCCTGCAATTCGCGTTCGACCTCCCGGTGATAACCCGGGCCCATCGCCATGATCGCGACGAGGCACGCGGTGCTCATGACATCCACGCGTGCGTCGGCCAGTTCGGCGGCACAGCGCAGGCCCTGGCGGTTCATCGCCTCGAGCTCTTCGCGCACGACCTTATGCATGCGCATGCGGCTCGAATGGAAAGTGAACCGCTCGGGCCGGATCGCTTCGCGGGCACGAAGCATGGCCGGGATCTCGGTCTCCATGGTAGTGTTGGAACTAGGCACGATCTGGCCGATGCGGAAGTGAGTCTGGGTCATCTAAGCTCCCTGAAGTTGTTTTACGCGCTGCGTCGCAAGCGCCGCCGTTGTCTTGTCTTGGAGGCGCGATCCGAGGAACGTGCCGAATGCCGCGAAGAAGCCTTCGTAGTCGTCCCACGGGATCATGTGACCCGCGCCATTGACGCGGGCAATGTCGATGGACGGATTCAGGTGCCGTATCTCCGCTTCGTCCTCCGGGAGGATGACATCGCCCTTGCCCGCAGCAATCAGCAGCGTGGGCACGTCGAGCTTTGGCAGGTCCGTGTGGATGTCGTCTTCGTGAAAGCCATTGAACGTGTCGATCACCGCCTTTTCGTTGCAGGTATGCAGCCACTCCGCGCGCAGGCGCAACTGCTCGTCAGTCCATGTCGGGCAGTACTTGCGCATGGTCTCGACGTCCGCTCCCTCGCGGCACTCGCGCATCGATTCAACGTACCAGGCGAGGTTGCTCGGGTAAGCGCGGCGGCCGGGCCCGGACACGGGCGGGTCGATCAGCACCAGCTTCTCGATATGGCGCGAATCCCGCGCGGCCAACCGGATCGCGAAGCGCGCACCCATCGAATGGCCGGCGAGAACGTAGCGCTCGAGCTTCAAGGCTGCGGCCAGGCCTGCGATATCCGCGACGCAGGTATCGATGCCGTAGTCGAGCGCATCGCCCGTCTCCGACAGTCCGCGGCCGCGCACGTCGAGTACGTAGACGTCGAAGCGCGTCGCGAGCCGCTCGGTGACGAAGCCCCACGTGACTGCGGGGCTGGTGATGCCCGGAATGAGGATCATCGCCGGCCCGCGGCCGCCGTAACGCAGATAGTGCTGGCGGATGCCGTTCGCGTGAACGTTGGCACCATATAGGAAGTTGCTTGTCACGAATGTTTCTCCACGACTGTCAATGGGATTCGCAGGAACCGGTTCATGCATGACCCAACTGGAAGCGCCGGTCGCTGGCGACCTTGCGGCGCCATTTCAAGTCGATGTCTAGTTGATCGACCATGTCGAGCGTCTTTACGGCGCTTTCGTACAATGGCAGCGCCTTCTTGACGGCGAGCGGCGGACGAATGCGCTCGAGGCTATACCGCAGCTTTTCACGCGCCTTTTCGGTGGTGTAGGTTCCTCGCCGGACCCAGTCGACGGTCAACCAGTCGAAGATCTCGAGAAACGACAGGGAATCGGCGGCCTGCAGGACGTCGGCCTCCGCGCCGCCGCCTATTTCGTGCCGTAAGATCAGCGCGCGCACGCGCCTGATGAACCCTTCGTCAACCGCCAGCGGTTGCTCGCGCAACCAACGCTCGACAATGTCGGCCGAACGGATAGAGTGGGCGAACAGATAGTCGGGGTTGTCGAAGCCGTTTTCGGGCGTGTCCGTCGGGCCTCCCGGGAAGAAGCGTTCGGCATCGTGCGTGAGCGCTGCGAAGCGCAGTTGCGGCGAAGCCGCGCCCATTGAAAGTTCAATCGCCCACATACGCGTGTTGAACAGGTGCTCGAGCTGGTAGAAGCCGTCTAGCCACGCGGTCGCCGATAGTTCAAGGTCGCTGAATGTCGGGTCCGCGTAGCGTCCCTCGATGCAAGGTGTCATGGGTTCCTCTTCGTTCTGTGTACGGCGTTGACGGGTCATTGGGTTTGGGCATCAGCGCCGCCCGCCCGCTTGCAGCGCCCTCCATACCGATTCCGGCGTGATGGGCAATTCCGAAAGCTCGACGCCGTAGTCCGCGAGCGCATCGCAGATCGCGTTGGCGATGGCCGCGCCCGGCGGAATGGTCCCGACTTCACCCACACCTCTAACGCCGAAAGTCGTCATCGGCGACGGCACCTCGGTGTGCAGCAGATCGATAGGCGGCACGTCGGCCGCCATCGGCACGAAGTAGTCGAGCATCGAGCCGCTCACGAGCTGCCCGGTGTCCCGGTCGTAACGCAACTCCTCGCCGAGCGCGGCGCCAAGACCCTGCACCAGCGCGCCGCGCACCTGCCCTTCGACCACGAGCGGATTCACCGCCACACCGCAGTCGTGGACGATGACAAAGCGCTCCACCTTGAACTCGCCCGTTTCGGGATCGACGGCAACCACCGCGGCTGCCGTGCCGAACGAGAACGCCGCGTCGGCGGGCTCGAAGAAAGATGTGGTCTCGAGGCCGGGCGTTTCCTCGGGCGGAATGCCCTGGCCGTAAATTGCGCGAGTAAACACCTGGGCGAGCGATATGCTCCTGTCTGCATCGGTGCGATGGCGCACCCGCGTTCCGTCGATGACCGCGTCGTCTGGCGAGATTCCCAGCGCCGACGCGCCGATCCGCAGCGTCTTGTCGCGGAATGGAATCGCTGCTTCGCGCAGTGCGCCCGCTGCTGCGATCAGCGTGCGCGACGCAAACGAACCGGTGTTCAACGGCGACGACGCCGTGTCGCCCGTATGAGTGCGCACCACCTCGTAGTCGACGCCCAGCACCTCCGCGCACAACTGCGCGAACGCAGTCTCGCTGCTCTGCCCGATCGAGGAGACGCCGGTATAGACGTCGACGGTTCCCGAGCGGTTGGCGCGCAGCGTGACGCTCTCGTGGGCGCCGAACTGCGAACCGCGATTGGCGAGAAAACGTGCGCTCGCGTAGCCCGTCCGTTCTACGAACGACGCGAAGCCGATCCCGACCACCCGGCCGTCGTTCCGCGTGCCTCGTGGCGACGCGCGATGCGCTTCATAGTTCACGGCATCGGCGGCCATGTGCAGCGTCTTCAGATAATCGCCGCTGTCGTACACGGCGCCACTTGGCGTCGTCCACGGCAAGTCCTCCGGCCGCAGCATGTTCATCGCGCGAAGCTCGAACGGATCCTTTGCGAGCTTGCGGGCCAGGCGATCGACCAGCACCTCGAGCGCGAAGTTGACCTCCGGCTGGCCGTAGCCGCGATAGGCGCCGACCGGTGTCTTGTTGGTCAAGGCGACACGACGCGTCACCACCGCGTCGGCGACCTTGTAGGGGCCCGTGAACACGACACTGGAGAGCTGGGCGGAACCGAACGGCGAGTTCCAGCCGCCGATATCGGTCGCGTAATCGTTGATCATGGCGACAAAGCGGCCGGCCTCGTCTGCAGCCAGACGATAGTCGTGGACGGATTCCCTGCCGTGTGTGCTGGCACGGAAGTGTTCCATTCGGTCTTCGATCCATTTCACTGGCCGGCGCAACGCCATTGCGTGCAGGCAGGCCAGCACGTCTTCCGGGTAGGTACCCAGTTTCAGGCCGAAGCCACCGCCCACGTCGGAGGCCGATACCCGAATGCATCCCTCATCGATTCGCAGCGACTCGGCGAGCTGCTTGCGCACGAGGTGCGGAACCTGGGTGGACGTATGCACGGTGAGCTCGCGAGCGCCCGGTCGCCAGACCGCAACGATCCCTCTCGGCTCCATGGGCAGCGCAGTAACCCGGCCAATACGCATGCGCCCCTCGATGACGATATCTGCACTTTCCAATCGCTCTTCGGGACAGCCGGCGCGGTTCTCGTTGACCGTCATGAGGTTCGACGTCATCACAGCCGGATGCAGCACGGGCGCTTCCGGCAACAGCGCGTCCAGCGCATCGCTGAGGTGGGGAAGCGGTTCGTAGTCGATGTCGATCAGTTCGAGTGCGTCCTCGGCGATCGCGCGGCTCGTCGCCACCACGCTCACGACGGGCTGGCCCTCGTAGGTCGCGACTTCCTGTGCCAGGGCGTAATAGGGAAGCTTCGGCGCGCCCGGGACGGGGCGCAATACCGTGAGCGGATCGCTCAGCGCCTTAACCTGCTGCCCCGTCAGAACATGCTTCACGCCTTCGAGTTCGAGCGCACCTGAGACGTCGATGGACCTGATGCGCGCATGCGGAAAGGGGCAGCGGCCCACCGCCATCTCCAGTTGATGCGCGAGTTGCACATCGTCGGTGAAGCGGCCGTCGCCGCGCAGAAGGCGATCATCCTCCTTGCGCGGCACGCTCTTACCGATCAGGCGATACGACGTGGCTGCTTCAACCCCCTCGTTCTCTTCGCGGTTCAGCATTTCTGCCACAACGGGCTTGTCCACCCTGCCGTTCATAGCGCTGCCTCGCTCAGGGCCAACTCATGGCCAGCCGCGCCCGCGAGCGTCCGAAGGTATTCGTCGATCGCGCGCACGATACCTTCGTAGCCGGTGCAACGGCATAGCACGCCACTGATCTCGCTGCGAATCTCCTCGCGCGACAACACAACGCCCCGTTGGGCGAGGCTGGTCGCTACCATCAGGAAGCCCGGCGTGCAGAAACCGCATTGCAACGCGTGATGCCGCTTGAACGCTTGCTGCAGTTCGTTGAGCTCATCGTTCACGGCGAGCGATTCCACGGTCCGCACATCGGCGCCATCGAGTTGGGCGGCGAGCATCAGGCAGGACTTCACTGCCTCACCGTCGACCTGAACTGTGCACATGCCGCACTTGCCCTGCTCGCAGCCGACGTGGGTGCCCGTGCGACCGAGCCGCTGGCGCAGGAAGTCGGCAGCGTGCATGCGGCATGGCACCGACGACCGGACGGCCTCACCGTTCACACACACGCTGATTTCTATCTCGTTCATGTTCAATGTAATGTCCTCGTTGTTCTGTCCGCGGTCGGCGCCAGGCGGCGGCAAACGCTCGGTGTCGGTGAGTCCTCAGGCCACGTGCCACAGCACGATCAGGCTCGTGATCAGCGCGGCGCCGCTCAGCGCGGCCGAAATCCTCGACCATGGGTCGATGGCCGCACGGGCTGCCGGCGCAACATCGTGGCGTGTTCCGCAATCTGCTTCGGGTGCCGAGACAGTGGCTGCGCCAGCAGTAGCGGAGGCAGTTGACGCAGCGGCGCGCGGCCCGCTTTCGTCGGCGGACGCGGCCTGTGCGCCCGACAGGATCCGCTCGAGATTCTTCGAGAACTCGGTCGTCACCTTCTCGGCCTGCTTCGCGATGACCTTCTGCCCCACGCTACCGAGCGCGCCGCCAAGCGCGACATCGCCCACCACGAACACGCGCGTGTATTCGCCTTCGCCGGTGAGCGACACGGTGTTCGTGCTACGGAAGTTGCCGATCGCGCCGCGCACGGCCTTGCCGGTCGAAGCGAAGCCGATCTTCTGCCGCTCGATGCGCTCGGTGATCTGCACCTTGGCCTCGAACGTCGCGGCCATCGGTCCGAGCCGCTGCGTCAGCAAGACCGTGACGTTGTCCGGGTCGATGACCTCGACCTTCTGCAGGCCAGGCATGCATTGCGCCACCCGTTCGAACTGCTCGAAAAACCGCCATACTTTCGCGACGTCTTCCGCCACGCGAAATTCCTGCTCGTATTTCACCTGTCGCTCCTTCCTGTCTTGCGGTCTAATTGCGGGTGCGCGCGCAGTTTCTGCAAGGTTCGCCGGACATACACCGGCACGAGATGCGTGCGGTATTCGGCACTCGCGCGTATGTCGCTTGCAGGGTCCACGACCTCCAGCGCCGCCTGCGCGGCCGCCGCGATGTCGTCGTCGGTGAGCAGGCTGCCTTCGAGCCGCGCTGCGGCTTCGCCTGCGAGCACTGGCGTATCGTTGACGCCACCGAGTCCCAGCCGCACGCCTTGCCAGCGGCCGTCGGATGAACGGTTGCCGGTGGCGGCAACGGAGAGAACGCAGAAATCACCGTGACGGCGCGAGAACTCGGCGAATGCGAAGTGCTGCGGATGCTTCGGGAAAACGATCTCCGTCAGCATCTCGTCGAACTGCAGCGCGGTTGCGTACGAGCCTTCGTAAAACGACTCGATGGGAATCTCGCGCGCGCCGTCCGGTCCGTGCGCCCTGACTCGCGCGCCGAGCACGAGGCAGCCGAGCGGCATCTCACCGGTCGGGTCGCCCTGCACAAGACTTCCGCCGATGGTGCCGCGATTGCGCACCTGGCGGTCGCCGACGAATCCGATCATCGTGGCGAGCAGCGGCAGCCGCTCGGCCGCGAGCGACGAGCGCTCGAGTGCCGCGTGACGCAGCATCGCGCCGGCCACGGTCTCTTCGCCGCTCGCCTCCAGCCGGTCCAGTCCTGGCACACGATTGACGTCGATGAGCGCCGACAGGCGCCACAGGCGCATGTTGAGCATCGGCATGAGGCTTTGGCCGCCCGCGATGATGCGAGACTCGCCGCCGTACTCGCTGAGGTGGTTCACTGCCTCGGCGACCGAAGTCGCCCGGATGTAGACGAAATCGGCCGCCTTCACGGTTTGCCTTCCTCGCCGCCGGCGGCCTGCCTGGTCACGCGCGTGCCGCTCAGGCGGGCCAGCACATGGCCGACCGGGGAGCGCGCCGTGGTGACCAGACGCGATACTTCCCTGCGGCTCCATACGGTTTCGGGACGCACCTGCAGCACGCGCAGATCGCCTCGTTCGTTCAACGCCCACTCGATGTCCTGGGGGGCGCCACGGACCCGCTCGATATGCTTCGCCAGCATCGCGAGCTGGCGCACCTGGTCGTCTTCCAGGCAAACGACGTTGATCCGCGTCGAAGCGATGGGGACCAGATCGACGGTGCTCAGTTCGGCAACGAAGCGATACTCTTCCGTCTGTCCCGTCCACTTTCGACCCACGACTTCCATCGTCACCTTGTCGACGACGAACTGGGCCGGTGTGATATCGCCCTTGACCACGCCCTCGCCGAGCCCCCACACCGCTTCCATTACCACTTTGGACCGGTCGCCGTTCAGCGGATTGAGCGTGAACATCACACCCGCGGCCCGCGCCTGCACCATCTGCTGAATGCCGACGCACATGCCGTAGTCACCCGTGGCGATGACGGTCTGCCCGTCGACCCGATACGACAGCACCGCCTCGCCGAACATGCCGGCCCAACATGCGCGGATGTGTTCGAGCACGGCATCTGCACCGCAGATCCAGAGGAACGTGTCGTACTGGCCGGCGAAGCTCGCACCCGCCAGGTCTTCTGATTCGCCGCTCGAACGCACCGCGACCGGCAGCGTCGGCACGCCAGTTCTTTCTTCCAGTTCGGCGTAGCTTTGCCTGATCTGCGCCTCAAGATCCGCCGGCATCGGTGCGTTGGCAATACGCTCCAGCAGGTGCGCCGTCTCGCCCTTGATTTCCGATAGCTGCAGTGACGAGCATGACTCGCTGATCCGGCGCGCTTCGTCGGTGAGACCGTTTTCCGCCATGAAATGCCGATACGCAGCCGTCGTCACCCCAAAGCCGGGCGGCACGGAGAACCCTGCCGTGGTCATCTCAGCGAGACTGGCGAACTTACCGCCGAGGAGCGGACTGCCCGAAGCAGCCTTATCGTCCAGCCAGAGAATGAATGGCGCTTTATTCATGGTCGCTGCCCTTTTCGATGATGCGCACGATGCCTTTGTAACCGTCCACTTCGATCAAGTCGCCAGTGCGGATGCTGACGGTCGCGAAGCCAGTGCCGACGACGGCGGGAAGCCCGTACTCGCGCGAGATGATCGCGGTGTGGGCCATCATGCCGCCGACGTCCGACACGGCTGCGGCGACACGCTGAAACACCGGCGCCCAGCTCGGCGCGGTGATCCGGCAAACCAGGATTTCGCCGTCCTGGACGTCGTAGAGATGCGACGATTCAGTGATGACGCGCGCGCGCGCCGTCACCTTCCCTGCCGACGCCGCGACGCCGCGCAGCTCATTGCCGAGCGTGCCTGCGTCGACGCCCAACCACTCCTGAATCGTTTCCTCTGTAATGCCCCAGAGCATGATCGTCAGCGGCTCCGTGATCGACTCCGGCGGCACGCCGAGTGCCGGCGGCGGAGACCACTTGCAGAGCGCATCGCGAATCCGCTTGCGCTTCGCGATGATCGGCCGCCAGTAGATTTCACCGCGAGCCGGCGTGGCGACCGCCCAACCGATCAGCAGGTCGTACAGCGCGTCATAGATCTCATTGCGATGCAGATAGAAGATGTCTTCCCGATCGTCGAAGAAGTTATGCGCGACGAACACGTCGCCCAGCTCGCGCACCTTCGACCAGAAAAGCGAATGGTGCCAGTGCTCGACGTAGAAATTGTGATCTTCCACGTAGGGATACACCTTGCGCGCGAGTTCGACGAGACCATCGAATGCTTCGCGGTCGGCATCGGTCGGCAGCAGTTCGCGGTATTCCGCCGTCACCTTCGTGCGGGTCTCCAGGATGCCGTCGAGCGGACGGCGAATGTCCTCGCCACGAAGCAACGCCTTGATGTAGCCGCAGATTGCGACGAACGGGAAGCGCGGATCGCTGATCCATACGGGATCCGAATGGGTGTAGCCGATACCCGTCGAAAACCAGAACCACGGGTCCTTGGCTTTTTCGTACGCTTCGAGCCAGCGGCTGCCGTTTGGCGCAGCGGCCAGCGCGGCCAGTGCCTTTTGCGGATTCTCGCTTGCGAGAATCATCTCGCCGAGATCCAGTTCGGTCGCGAGTTCCGCAAGACGGCGCAGCTCGTCGTCGGGCCGGAACAGCAGGATGTCGATACCCGACACCATGTTGGTGATCGTCTGATCGCTAATGCCGGGGAACGCTGCCTGGCAAAACTCACGAAACGTCAGATACGCGCCGTATCCGAGGTTCAGCATTTCAAAATGATACGAACCCATCTCGAAGAGATTTTCGATGAGCCGGCTATAGGAGCTGAGCAACTCGTGGGACGAATATGTGCCGCGATGGGCGAAGACCTTTTCCTCGGGCTCCATCTTCGGCAGCGGCTCGAACCTGATTGCCTTCAGGCGCTCGATGCAGTCCTTCGCCTTCGTGATCCATTGGGCGTAGATCTCATCCCAGTTCTCGTAATAGTGGCCCGCGCGAATGCTGAACTGCTCGGCGCGCCTCGCGATTTCGTCCGGATCGTCAATGGAGTTCGGGCTCACATACAGATATCCGTTGATGACCCGTTGGTCGATTCCGAGCGCCAGTGGAATAGGCCAGACACGTGTGGTCATCTGGCTGGCGGCCACCCACCAGTTTTCCGTCATGATGGTGTCGAACGGGTACAACGGCTCCGGATTGTGCATCCCGTCGAAATACCAAAGCTTGCCCTCTTCCATCGCCCGCCGCTCCGGGCTCAGCAGAGCGTAATAGGGATACATTTCCTGCCAGCCTTCGGCATCTTCCGGCGTGGGGACCGCGAACGGGCTAAGGAACTGCCGTTTTGCCCCGGAGGAACGCTGCGCATCTGTTTCGATCATGCAACCGCCTCTTCTCTGTCAATAAAAACGGGTTGGGGTCATCCGACCCTGACTCTGCTGCTATGTACTTCGACGCCGACACGTCGTGAGACTCATCAGCGGCACGCCTCTGATACACCGGGCCTGCCTTTATGATAGGCAGTCGTATGGTATACCGTTTGTAACATACAGCGATTCGTACTTTCCCTTACTTGGCGTCGATTTATTTCCATGTACGATTCGTCGCAGATCATCCGGGCTCCATAATTTTTCGCGGTTCTGCATCGATATTCCGCGAAAATATGGGGAATAGACGAACACCGACACTCATCCAGCGTTAGCGCAATTGGCATGCCACTTGCGCTAACGCTTGCCACGAAACTGAGCAGCTTGAGTCCGCAGCAAGCGAAACGTCGAAATGGTATACCACATGAGAAACTGTATTCGAGCCTTGCGGAGGTGTGCGGCAATACTTTGGCGTGGATTTTCTTGGCACTACCCCGGTGCAAACAGGCCGCTTTTGCACTTCATCTCAGAGCACTACTGCACCGGGGACATCACTGCGTGGCACCAATCAACCTAAGGAGCAAGTCGTGGCACCACTATTTCATGATCAGGTATCAACAAACGAGATACTGCTGACGTTCCTCTATACCGTCTCAGCCCTTTGCGTCATTCTTGTGGTTCTTGGGCTCGGGTTTATCGACACTGGCCTGGTGAGGGCGCGCAACGTGCTGGATACCTGGGTCCAAAAGTTCACCGCCGCGATGATCGGAGGTATTGGCACATTGCTTTTCGGATACGCGATCTGGGATCTGCAGTTCGAACAGGCCTTCCAGACGGCTAACCCCGTGATGACCGCGCTGAAGACCTGGTGGATTGGGGGCAGCGCTGCAACCACGCCGTCCGTTTTCATCAATCCGGAAAACATCCCGGGGGCAGACGTGCTGCAGGTCTTCGCGGTTTTCTTCGTCACGTTTTCGATGGCGACGATGGCGTTGATTCACAGCAGCGCGATCGAGCGGATCAGGAGCAAGGCTTTGTACACGATGGCCTTCGTCGTGGGACTGGTGCTTTCGCCGCTGGTCGGCTACCTGTGCTGGGGGCCGCTCTCTCCGCTGACGAACCGCGGAGTGCATGATTTCGAGGGTGCGTTTCCGCTGTATATCTTTGCGGGTACATGGTCCCTCGTGCTCGCATGGCGCCTTGGGCCGCGCCGTGGGGTGTTCGCGAAGGATCCCGAGGGCGTGCGGCCGGTGCCGAGCAATCAAGGCTTTGTCGCAGCCGGCGTACTGCTTATCGTATTCGCGCTGCCCTTCATCGCGTTCGGATCGACCTTCATTCTTCCTGGCGATGGGGTGTACGGCATATCGCTCACGCGAACCGGTCTTGGACTGATTCTGCTCAACCTCTTTAGCGCGTTGCTGGGTGGCGGCATCAGCGGCGCATTCATCACCTATCGTCTGCGGGATCCCCGCTGGGTATTCCTCGGTCCCATCGCCGGCACGGTGATCGGCAGCACGCTCTTTGACATCGGCACGCCGATCGAGAGCTTGATCTTCGGCGTCCTGGGTCCGGTCGTAGCGCTCGCAACGGCGAAACTGGTCCATCGTCTGGGCATCGACGAACCGAAGGTGGTTCCGCTGGCTTTGGGTCCGGGTGTCGTGGGCGCCGTGCTTGTCGGCTTCACCCATTGGGGCACGGCGACCGGCGGCTTTCCGGGTCTCGCCGGCCAATATGCCGTCGGGCATGCCCAGATCACGCCATGGTGGCAACTGGCAGGCGTAGTGGCCACCATGGCCGTATCCGGCATTCCCGCGCTGATCCTTTGCCGTATGTTTGAAATGTCGGGCAAGCTGCGTGTGTCTCATGACATGGAAGTCGTCGGCCTCGATGTGTCTCACTGGGGCATCAACTGTCACGGCGACGATATCGGATCGGCGAGCCACGAGCCGGGCGTCGCGGTATACAAGTCTCTTGCCGTTGGAGAACTCGGAGTCGAAAAAGCCTCGCGTGCCACCTGAGTACGCCCGTTGCGCGTCGACGCGTGCCTCCATAAGCGGGCTCGGCGACATTCCCTCGTCAGATGTCCTACCGTGCCGGAACCACGCAACGCGCGCGGTCGCCGGCTGGGGGGGCGCGTTGGCCGCGCTGATGCGGTGCCGGAAACCGTGCCGCGCAACCAGACAGAAATTTTCATGGATAGTGCCGATCTCGAAGTACTGAAAACAAGCGCGCGCTGGATCGCGGGGGGTCGACGCGTGCTTCTGGTCACAGTCGTGAAGACATGGGGCTCGTCGCCGCGTCCTGAGGGTGCAATGCTCGCGATCTGCGACGATGGGCACGTGGTGGGTTCCGTATCCGGCGGGTGCATCGAAGACGACCTGATTGTGCGGGTGCGCAACGACGGCATCAAGGAAAGCCGGCCACAGACCGTCCAATACGGAGTCACCGCCGAGGAAGCCCATCGCTTCGGTTTGCCATGCGGCGGTATGCTTCAACTGGTACTCGAGCCGCTAAATCTGCGAAGCGGTATCGACCTGTTGCTGGCCGAGCTCGCGCGCGGTCGCCTGATCACCCGCTCGCTGGATATGGCGACGGGAGACGTGCGACTGACCGCCGCGTGCATGAACGACGGCGTGCGGTTTGATCAGCAGACCTTGATGACCACGCACGGTCCGCGATACCGGATGCTGGTGATCGGCGCCGGGCAGCTTTCGCGCTATCTATGCCAGATCGCGGTCGGCCTCGACTATCAGGTGACCGTCTGCGACCCACGCGGTGAGTATGCGGAAGAATGGAACGTGCCAGGCGTGGCACTCGTGCACACCATGCCGGACGACACAGTGATCGAAATGCAACTGGATCGACGCAGTGCCGTCGTCGCACTAACGCACGACCCGAAGCTGGACGACCTCGCGTTGATCGAGGCGCTCAAGACGCCGGCGTTCTATGTGGGCGCGCTCGGCTCGCGCCGCAACAACGCAGCGCGGCGCGAGCGGCTGAAGGAATTCGACTTGAGCGATATGGAACTGGCCCGCCTTCTTGGGCCGGCGGGCATTTATATCGGCAGCCGCACGCCGCCGGAGATCGCGATCTCGATCCTCGCAGAAGTCACCGCAGCGAAGAACGGCGTTTCGCTACCGACCCTCCTCCGAATCGAAGAAGCGAAAGCGGCCCGCGAGGCGACAGCGGGTAAGCCGGCGGGCGACGGACTGACTGCCGCGTGCGCAACCTAATGCTTTGCGCCTGCCGCAGACTGCAGCCTCACGGCGCTGACACGTCGACAGACCCGTTTATAAGCGCGAGCCTGCTCGCCGCGCGGCGCGCCCACTGACGCTGGTGAGCTCCCCGAGAAGGTGCTAAGCTATTTCGTTTGTCAAGACAAAAATTTTCCTCTTATGCAGCACGATTACTTCACGCAACTCTATGCGGAATTCGAGTCGATTCAGCATCTTGGTTCGGAGTCTCCAGCCAAGCGGTTGAGCGAAGTCCTAGCCTATGTCATCCGCAAGGCCATTCTTTCTGACGTGTTGAAGCAGGGTACGCCGATCCGCGAGCGCGCCCTCGCCGATGAGCTGAATGTAAGTCGAACGCCAGTTCGGGAGGCGCTGTTCGTGCTGCAAGGAGAGGGGCTCGTCACGCTCAATCACAATCGAAGCGCGTGCGTCGCTCATTTTTCTCGTGAGGACATCAAAAACATCTACTCGCTTCGTGGCGTTCTGGAGAGCTTTTCCGCCGAGTGTGCCGCCAAGAACCACGATCAGAGTCAGCTGGAAAGAGTCCGCGAAGCCTTGGCGAAGTACCAGCTTCTGGACGCGCAATCGTCGCAATTGGCACAGGCGCAGGCGGACCTCGAATTTCACGACACAATTCTGGTGGCAGCAGGCAGCCAGATATTGACGACGATCACGCGACAGGTACTGGCGGTCACCATCACCCACCGGTCACGATACGCGTACACGCCTGAACAGCTGAAGCAGGCGCAAACTCAGCACGAGTCAATATTCAATGCGATCAGCACTGGCGACTATGCGTTGGCCAAGTGGCTGATGGCCGAGCACGTGAACAAGTCTAGCGATCTGGCTGTTCAACATCTTTCGTCGTTCGCGTAGTCTTCTTGTGCGACTCCACGGGGAACACCACGTTCTCCCGTGGCTCTGCGGTAGTCACGCCCTGGGCGCTCCCTCATCTGCGCAGTACGCAGCGGGACGCATCCGACAGCAGCAATCCGGCTAACCCGTACTTTGGCCCCTCAGAAAGCCGGAACCGGGGTGATCGCCCTTTTCCTGCAGTTTGATACGGTTAGCCCGCCAACCCTTTATGGGGTTCGGGGAGCAATGGAACAGTCAACCGACTTAAGGCTCGTTGTGGCTCCGGAGCGGCCGTAGTTCGCCACGAGCGACAGCATCCGGTACCGCAAACGAATAGCGTCCCAGCAGGTTGATGTGGTCGTGGCCGAATGGGGAAAGCCGAGCGACGTCTTCATCGTTGACAGGGAAGCCCTCGCTGCGCAGTTGCGTCAGAATCGCATCCATGTAGACGGTGTTCCACAGAACAATGATGTTGACCGCCAGCCCTAGCGCGCTGAGCTGGTCCTCCTGCCCCTCACGATAGCGCTGGTACAGTTCACCGCGTTTGCCGTGAAATACATCGCGCGCGAGACTATGCCGCCCTTCGCCGAGATTGAGCTGGAGCAGCGTGCTGCGGCGACGTGCCTCGTCATCGAGATACATCAGCATGTGGATGGTCTTGTCGATACGCCCGATTTCCGCAATGGCCTGCGCCAGTGGCGTGGCCCGCTCACCAACCTGCAACGTCCGCATGATGCCGGTCGCCGGCACGAGCCCAAGTTTCAGGGAGCCGGTCAGCCGCAGCACATCATCCCAATGCGGCGCGACCCGATTCAGCTTGATATAGTGTCGCGCCAGATCGTCGAGGTCGCCGTAGTCAGCGCCCGGATCAATCCTCCAGAAGCGTGCGCCGCCAACGTCTGCGAGTCGCGGGCTGAAGCGATAGCCCAATAGCCGGAACAGCCCGAACACGATGTCACTGTACGCGCCCGTGTCTGTCATGATGCGGGTAGGTTGCAGTTCCGTTTGCTGTTCGAGCACGACGGCCAGCAGTACCAGACTGTCGCGTAACGTGCCGGGCACCGTGATGCCGTTCAGGCCGGTGCGTTGATCCGAAATCAGGTTGTACAGGTGACCCCGCGGCCTCGATTGAAATACTTTGGATTCGGTGCGGCATGGACGGTACGCACCGGCACCACGAAACGCATTCCGTCGGCGGACGCAACGTCACCGCCACCCCATTCCCTAGCCAGGGCAATCCGGTTTTGGGCGGCGACCAACGTAGCGTTGGCGGCCATCAATGTCTCATCGCGTACATAGTTTTGATCGGTATCGAGATGTGACGCGGTGACTTTAGGCTGGGTTTGTCTGTTGCCGCCTCTTTCGTCTGGCGGTGCCCGAATAACCTCACCATGGCTCCGTTTTCACATCCCGCTCATCGAACCCAGCGTGCAGATCTCCCGCACTGGGCTCTCGGACAAGACATCACACCTTCACACACGCCAGGCTACGCCCCCACGTGCGCTCAGACGTACGAGACCGAAGTGCCCGTAAAGGTGCGGGAGTGGATAGCCCCCGCCCTTGCGTCGCCTGAGCTTATGTTTGTTGCGTAGCCACCGGCGCAACCGCGTTGCGGTGTAGCTGTCAAGCGCACGATAGGCGCGGCTAACGCTTCCTACCTGGAAGTAGTTCGCCCAGCCGCGTAACGTGCGGTTCAACTTGCCCACCAGCGCCGTGGTCTCTTGCCATGCCGTCTTGAGGGCGGTCATCGCATGGATCTTGTCGACCATGCGCCGGATACTCTTCTTCGACGGCCTCATGCCCATACGGGCCTGACCAGTCGTCGCTGAGTACATCCGCCCAAACGTAAAACCCAGGAAGTCGAATTCGCCTTCCGGCACCTTGCAGATTCGCGTCTTCTCCTCGTTGACCGTCAGCTTCAGCTTGCCCATGATCGCGCGCAGTCGCGACAAGGCTTCTTCAGCCTTACCCCGCTTGCACAGGATCACGAGATCGTCCGCGTAGGTCACGATTCGACTGCCAAGACTTCGCTCAAGCCCGAGCTTCTTCCATGCCAGCACAAACCGGCGCATGTACACATTTGCCAGCAGTGGTGAGATGGGTGAACCCTGGGGAATGCCGCGTCTACTGTCCCTGGCCTCCGTCGTACGTTTCTTCCGGCCTCGGTCATCGGTTTCTTCAACGGGGCATTCCAGCCACATCCTGATCAGATGCAGCACGCGCCGATCGACGATGCGTCGCGCGAGCGACAACATCAATTCGGCGTGGGGAATACTTCCGAAGTAGTCCGCGAGGTCGGCGTCAACGACGTCCGTACGACCGCGAAACAGCAGTTCCTCCACCTCGACCACCGCTTGCTGGGCATTGCGGCCCGGCCGATAGGCGTACTGCTCGGATGGAAGGTCGGCTTCGAAGATCGGTTCGAGCACCAGCATCGCTGCTGTCATGCACACCCGGTCTCGCAGGGTCGAGATGCCCAGTGGCCTCAGCTTGCCATTGGCCTTCGGGATAAACACTCTTCTGATAGGGTCCGGCCGGTAATTCTCCTGCCTGAGCGCAAGCGCCAGTTCGCCGAGCCACCTCTGCACCCCATACGCTTCGACCTCCGCGAAGTCTTGCCGATCGACACCCGGCGCGCCCTTGTTAGAGCGGCACTGGGCGTACGCATGCGCCAGCACATCCTCGCGATAGATCTTGTCGTACAGCGCGTAGAAGCGATATCCGGCTTCTGCCTTCGCTTTCGTGTGTAACGCCATCTGCAGCTTCTGAACACGAATCGGAGTTGATAGGTTGCCCAATCTCCACGTCCTCACTACGTATTGCGTCTGTCTTGAACTGAGGCCCCTTCCCTCCACCAGCATTACACCGGCTTCCCCGGTACTACGAGCCTCTCCGTCACCCCAAGGCGCCCGGCCTGTCCCTCGCGGGCGTCCGGTTGCTCATCCCTGAGCACGCCAGGGGGCTTCCCGTGTTGCGTACGCTTTCCTTGTGTGCATGCTGTCGCCACTACCCCGGCGCAGCGACTGGTGGCACTGCTTCGCTCATCCATCCAGTCGTATCAGCCTTCCCCGAAAGGGTCGTCGGGTCGGCCTGCGCATCGGCATTTTCGAGGCTTACTCAGCGTTCACTCACGTTACGGCCTGCACACTCGCGCTGTCACCAATTCGTGACACGCTTATCCGAAGGCTTCAGCCATTTCGTTACCTCCATGACTGCTCCAGTTGCTTCCGGCTGGAGCGGTTGCCGGGCGGGGCTTGCACCCGCTGGAAAGCGCCGCCTTTGCACGGCGCACACCCACTCCAGCCCTTTAGTGAACTTCTGTGAATGTCATTCCCTAGCTTCGAAGCGGCCGTTCTGCTGCGCGCGATCGAGGGCGAACGTAACTGGAGTAACGGTCCCGTCCATTTTCACGCTGGACAATTCTTTACGCAATGGACAAGCTGTCGAAGACGCATGGGCGCGTCTGGAACCAATTCGTGCTGTCTGAATAATCCCGAAAGCCCAGAGCAATTCAGTAACCCCCTCTTGAAAACGAAGTTCTAAAGATGCGGGTCGGAAATTGTCGCTTGCGTATCAAATGTATGCCGTCGTGAGCGTCTTGCTCGTTCTGGTTGAATCCATTATAAATGTAAGGGATTTTGAATAGACCTCAAAGAGTGGTGTATTGGTGTAGCGGAGTTCCAATTTCAATTGATCCTCCGGCACAATTCCCGCCGCAAAAACATCAATCAACATGCGACAGTTCGCCTGACCAAAATCTAAACACAAAAAACTGTTGACTGGAATCAAATTAATAAGATGCAAGGTACATCTATCGGCTTGGTCGCGGGAAAGTCCGCGCGTCTTCCCCCACGACTTAAAATTGCTAATAAATCCTCTAATTCTTTCCTCGACGCCATGACCGCAATTGTGGGTTTTTCGCAAGTGCTCCATCGGTGAGGCATCGGGGTCCGGAACAAAAAGATGGACCCGCCCGTTCCCCCCCTTTAGAAATGTTTCAATGCCGGCCGCAGAATTGGGACCGAACAGTGCGCCATACCATAAGCCGACTGCAATGACCGAGTGCCGCGCACTTGCGACATATTTGTCAACATTGCAACCATGCCGGCCTTGTCCGTCCTCTCTACGTGAATCCATGTCCGAGTAGCTTGTATATATGTCGTATATTCCGAATGATCTGTAGGGATGGTTATCAACAAGAAAAAATTGAGCGAGTTTTATGAGATTTTCTTGGTACAATTTATCGCGCATCGACATGGATAAATCCACGTATAGCTTCCCTTTTATTTCGTCTGGAACATATGTATCACTGATTTTGATATAAACGGTCTTCAAATGGGCGCCCGACTCCTGGATCATTTTTGCAAATTCCTCCTCGTACTTAACCCACGGAGCGGCCTGCGAATGATCTGACAGTGCCACCAAAAAAAAATCGGCATCGTTTTTGATCGCCTGGGTGATCGCCTTTTGAACGTCAGTGGCAACGAGCAAGTTTTCGAGATCGCGCCAAACCTCTACACCAAGCTGGTTCAGAAGCAGCTTAAGCCTGTCAGTAAGTGACCTGTCCTTTCTGGAATAGGACAAAAATACACGGTAGCGCTTCATATCAATCGTCTCCGCAGTAACTGCTCGATCTTGAACGTCAGCAGCGCAATCCGGCTAATAATGCAAGTCCCTAAGTTGACGTTTGGTCCGGCCCTGCCATCGCCGCGCGCAACGTGGCTCACATAACGATAGCTTGCTCAACCGCGACTTTCTAGGACAACGCTTTCGTCGTTGAGTGGCGAGCCCACTCGGTGAGTCGACTCCACGGAGCTTTTTCGCCGGCCGAGACCAGAGATACACCGATGTAGTACGAGCAGGGCGATCTCCAGGTCCGCCTGAACGCAAACCCCCGCCCCCGTCATATGGGGGCAAAACTACCCAAGGGCTCGCTTCCGCACCGCATCCCATCAGGAAGCCTATCTCGCCGTCGTGGAAGGCGGTTCGTCGCTCATCAGCAGACTCTCCCCAACGAACTGCGAAGGGCCGTTGGTGGCCGAACCCGGTCCGATAGCTGAGTTGAGAACCGCTTGCCGGCCCGCAGCGGATGATCGTCGCAAGTCGACCGAGGCTGTGTGAAAACGCGAAACTACTCGGTTTTCGGGTGTCGCTTTACCCTTCCCGAGTTGCATCCAAGCCAACACAGGGCGATCTGATGGGTCGAGTTTTTCGATGGGAGCGTTCGGCGTGTGTTTTCACACAGCCTCGACCCACAACGGCCACTTGAAGCTGCCGAAGGCAAATGGCCGGTCACCAGGGCGGATTCAACCGGTGGATGCAATAGTTTGCTGGAATCGTTCGGCGGGCGTCTCGTAGTCCAGTGTCTTTCTTGGACGCTCGTTCAGTCGTCTTGCCACAGCGTTGAGTTTGGCCTGCGAATACACTGACAGATCGGTACCTTTCGGGAAGTACTGCCTCAATAGTCCATTCGTGTTCTCATTCGACCCACGCTGCCAGGGATGTTGCGGGTCGCAGAAGTAGACGGCAATGTCGGTGGCGACGGTGAAGCGCTTGTGGCCGGCCATCTCCGTCCCCCGATCCCAGGTGAGCGACTTGTAGAGTTCCTGCGGTAACTTGCTGGCATGTTTGATGAGCGCATTGATGACCGTTTCGCTGTCCTTGCTGGCTATCTTCACCAGCATGACATAGCGTGTCTGGCGCTCGACGAGCGTCGCAATCTGGCTGCTGCCGCTACCGCACAGCAGATCACCTTCCCAGTGGCCCGGTACAGCGCGGTCTTCAACATTAGCCGGGCGTTCGCTGATCGATACGGTGTCGCGAATCCTGCCGTGATCCTCCGTCTTTAGCGTGTGATGGCGCGAACGGCGCATGGCCCGGGTGCGCCGCAGGTGCTCCAGCAACTCCTTCTTCAGGGCCCCACGGGCCTGTATGAAGAGAGAACGATAGATTGTCTCGTGGGACACGTGGTAGTCCTCGTTGTCTGGGTACGCGCGTCTGAGCCATCCGGCGATCTGCTGCGGTGACCACTGCAGTTGTAGCTTGGCTGCCACGATGTGCGCCAACATCCGGTGCTCAACCAGTTTACAGGCTTTGGGTCTCTGCGCGCGATCCCACGCGAGCTGATCGGCGTGGCTTGCCCGATAGCCGTCCGGGCCGCTGTTACGTTTGATCTCACGAACAGATGGTGGAGGGAGCTCGCGAAAGTCGCATGGCGATTGACTGGATCGAATCGTCGGCCGCAAGTGCCCGTGAGATCTCTTCGCGCTCCTCCAGCGTCAATGCCAATCCCGATCGATGCCTTTGTGGTGGCTGGATTCCACCTGTCTCAGCCAGAATCCCCTGTACAGACGAGTGGTTCCGGTCAAAAAGCTGGGCGATCTTCTGGAGAGACTCTCCCTTCCGCCAACGTTCCCACATCAGCGCTTTCTGCTTCTCGCTGTAGTAAATCCGGCGTCGCTGTTTCATCTGCAACACTCCCACTGCTTGCGCAGTCTTCAGTGTGTCGCATCCACCGGTTGAATCCGCCAGGTCAAACAGTCATTCCGTCGATTAAACCGCATCCAACGCTATGCCCGTCACCGCAGACGTGCGACATCGCACGTGGACGCGTCGCGAAAACAGCCACTTGCCAAGTCCAGCGATGCGCTTCGTGGTTTGAACCCCAGCGCAAGCGCGTCCTTTCCCGCTACGCGTATTTGTCGCCAACCATACTGCGGATCGGATGAGTATCGTAGACGATGATCATCCGTTCGATGAGTCCGTGTTCATCGAACTCGAAACGTCGACACACTCGAAGCGCACAGCGGAACCATCCTTCAGCCCCCAATCGTAGATGAAGCAACCTGTCGCGCGCCGAGCCCCCGACGCGCTGACGCAGATGTCGATTGGGGTGATTTTGCTCTCGCCCGACGCTGCATCGACCTTCGCAAAAAATGGCGCCGGTTTCATCCAGCCGAGAAACGGCGAGAAAATCTGTGCATCCGGCGTGAACAATGCGCAGATTGCGGCAACATCGCCGCATTCCAGCGCCTGGAGGTAGGTACGAATCTGCCGCGTGTATAGTGCTTCCAATGATGAGACCATCATCTTCCTCCGATCATTCGTTGATGACTCGGCCTGTCCGAACGAACAGGCATCTGGTACCGGAACGATAGCGATGCACCGATGACCGAACAATCGAAAAATCCGCAACCGGGGTATGCGGCGCATGCATACCCACTCGCCGACCTCACGCGCCCCCTGCCTCCACTGGCAGCGTTCCAGTCATTCGTCACGGCGGCGCAACTCGGCAGTGTCAGCAAGGCCGCGAATCATCTGTGCCGGAGTGAAAATTGACAACCGATCTGGATACAGGTGACCTAGGGAAACGCTGATTAATTGACCGGGCTGCCGAGCTTGCAGATGGGATGGCGCGGAATTTTTCTGGATGACGAAGTAAATGAGGATCGGTTTCGGTGAATTTGGCTCTGGAGCGAGCCTCACTTATCGCATCTTTCACACACTTGACGGATTGCCCCCATGAACCGGCTGCAATAGATTTCGCGCAATCACCAGGTTCGCCAAGGCGAACAGACTGAACAGTTGCGCCATGTTCTTGGCCAGCCCCTTGTAGCGCGCCTTGCGATGATGGAACAGGTTCTTGACAATATGAAACGGATGCTCGACCCGCGCGCGAATCTGCGCCTTGTTTCGCTCGACCGCAACCACCAGGTCCTTCAGCGGACCGTCCTGCATCGCCTTGATCTTTCCGCGCTTGGCCGCCACGCGCCACTTCACCGGCTTGCCCTTCATTTCGTCGCGTTTGTCCACGCCGATGTAGCCCGCGTCGCCGAACGCTTCTTGCTCATGTCCGTGCAGCAGGGCATGGGCCTGCGACACATCCGACACGTTGGCCGACGTGCCAACCACGGTATGCACCAGCCCCGAATCGGCGTCGACACCGATGTGGGCCTTCATCCCAAAGTGCCATTCGTTTCCCTTCTTCGTCTGATGCATCTCCGGGTCGCGGCTCTTCCCGGCGTTCCTGGTCGACGGTGGCGCTTCGATGATCGTCGCGTCGACCAGCGTCCCTTCCTTCATCATCAGCCCGCGCTCGCACAGCGAGATGCCGATCTCGTCGAACAACTTGCGCGTCAGATCATGCTCGACCAGCAGGCGACGGAACTTCAGCAAGGTGGTCGCATCCGGCACATTCTCGACCGCCAGGTCGATACCGGCGAAGGCGCGCAGCGCGATGCTGTCATACAACGCATCTTCCAGACCTTCGTCCGACAGACCGTACCACTGTTGCAGAAAGTAGATGCGCAGCATACGCTCCAGGCCGATCGGCGGCCGACCTCGCCCGCCCTTCGGGTAGTGCGACTCGATCGCCGCCAGCAAGCGCGGCCAAGGCACGACGCGCTCCATTTCGGCCAGAAAGCGCTGGCGTCTCGTCACACGTTTCTTGCCCGCACTTTCCGCTTCCGCAAAGCTGATCTGCCGCTTCATCGTCGACCGTCCGTCCCGTGAATTTCTTCTACAACGCCCTCAACCACATCTGCGATGACGGTCGCACCAAATAAATCAGTGTTTCCCTAAGCGTTCGTCCCGACTGCAGTCTCGCAGAAGCTGTGACCACTATGCTCTTGCGTGACTTCTCCCAGCTTCCTGTCATGACGAACGAGCGCGATCTTAAGGGCGTTGTGAGTTGGGAATCGATAGCTCGGCATTTGCAGTTTGACGCGGAACGCCCCACCACCGTCAGACAGTGCATGGACCAAGGAGTGGAAGTAAAGGAATCGGATTCCCTATTCGATGTGATTCGGTTGATTGCCGCCGAGTCGTATGTACTGGTTCGAGCGGCAGACAATCGCATCAAAGGTATCGTTACATCGACAGATCTGAACTTGCAGTTTCAGCAACTTTCTGAGCCCTTTTTACTGCTAGGCGAAATCGAAAATTTCGTGCGATCGTTGATTGATGGAAAGTTCACGGGTGAGCAGCTTCGGGAGGTTCGCGATGGGGCCGATGAGGGGCGACCGGTAGATTCGGTCGCCGATTTGACCCTAGGGGAAATTATAAGATTGATGGAAAATCCAGAGCGTTGGCAGCGAATTGGGCTGCAAATCGACCGTGTGATCTTCAAGAAGGAGCTGGATCGGGTCCGACTAATAAGAAACGACGTAATGCACTTTGACCCAGACCCTATCTCAGCGGAAGATCATCAATCGTTACGAGCCTTTGTCCAATTTCTGCATCAGATTCAGCGATTGAACTAGCAATCACAGGCCGCCTATTCTGATAGACGCTATGGGGCTACCGGATCGTGTTGATTACCGTCGCAAAGCCGCGAATGAGCGGCTGCTGTAATTCAATAAGAGCCCCTTCGAGATCGAATACCGAAGGTCGGTGAGGGGTCGGACAGCGACTGCCCGAAGGCCTGCCGGCACGCAAGAGATAACGAGCGGTGCCCTGTTGGCCCAGATGACGCGGCATGCCCCGTCAGTTTCTACCGTTATCGTCGGTGCCGAACCAAGCGGCCGCCGATTCCGGGTTCTCTTTTTTCCAGCGTTCGAGGTCTTCGCCCTTGAGCCAGAGGTTGGGCGATATGGGTTCAACATGGCGTTGTGACGTGTTGCGGGCACTGCGTGTGTTATCGGGATATCGCGCGGCCGGTGTCGGCCGCTGTGGTGCCTGTCGAAAGGGGCGCGCCGCCTCGGCGTAAACTGCCACAAGCTCAGCTTTGATTTTGGTGCGTTCGGCCTCGATCGCGGGGTGGTACACCCAACGTTTGCAAACCAGCTCATCGACGACCAGCCGCGTGAGCTCTGCCTCGGTCACTGTTCCGCCAAGCCGTGACAAGTCTATCTCGAGTGTAGGAATGCCCTCTTCCCAGATACGCAGGCGCCGCGCGACGTCGATCTCGTTCGAGACCGTGACTTCGACAAGCAGTGTCTCGGATGGCCAATCGGGCGCGGGTACGGTAGTCGCAGTCACATCCGGAATGATCCGGCCTGTTCGCTGCTCTAGCGCGACGCACTCAAGATTCAGCATTTGCGATCGGCGGATCGTCCGGTTGATGGTGCTGTTTCCGGTCAGCCGTTGCACGCGTTCGGTCAACATCATCTCCGGAACAACGAGCCGCTTTTCCCGCTCAAGGATCTCCTTGGCCTTCCGGTGCAGCAGCGTTTCGCGCGCTTGCTCAGGGGTCGCGCCATCAAGCCCCACAGCCTCTCCTGTGAGGTCGAGCGCGAACACGGCCTGCTCCCGTGCCGCCTCAGACGCAATCTCGTTCAGTTCCCGATCCTGCCAGTGTCCGCACCATCGAGCCTTACTCACAAGCAAGCGCGTGCGTTCGCGCAACTCTTCCGGGCTCATGGCGGCAAGCGCCGGATCGTCGACCAGTACTTCGATCACAGCGTGCGGCATGTCGTCCGCTGCACCGCTATGGCTACCGACGAGTATCGCCCGAAATTCGCGTCCGTCTTCGAGCGTGACAGTTGTTAGCGGCGGTGTAAAAGCGCCACCAGATGGCGGCGCAAGGTTGAATAAATGCGCCAACAACAGGGGGCGGTTACGGCCCGCTGTTGTTGGGTGATGGTCGTCAGAATGGATCATCGATGTCGCGAGGATGAGGATTGTCGGGAGGCGCGCGCTGTTCGTGCAGCAGTTCATTGAGCGGAATCTGGTAGTGCGCGGCGATACGCTCGCGCAGATCGTCGATGAGTTCGACGACGGCCAGCGCCTGATCGGCGGACCAGTTGTCCGGGATCAGGAAGTCGAGCCCGTGAGTGATGCCCGAAGGCAGGTGAAGGCGCTTCATGACTTCTTCTTCTCCATGCGTGCCGCGCTGCGTTTCTTTGTGCGCTGCTCGGCCCGTTCACGTGCCTCCTTCACCCGGTAGGACTCGCCTTCGATTGCGACGACTTCGGCGCGATGCACCAGCCGGTCAACCAGCGAGACGACGCAGGCAGCGTTCGGAAACACCTCCGACCATTCTGCGAACGGCCGGTTTGTGGTGACCACGGTGCTCGCTGCGCCATACCTGCGGCTGATCAGTTCGAACAGCAGGTCGGCGTGGCGGTTCGAGTAGGACAGGTATCCGACCTCGTCAATTACAAGCACGTCGGGCGTGGCGTACCGGTGCAGCCGCCGGCGTAACGCCGAGTCACTGTCAAGCGCGGCGAGCTCGCCGAGCATCTGGCCAGCGGTTGTGAACAGCGCGGTGTGCCCGTTGACGAGCGCCTGGTAGGCGAGGTTCAGCGCCAGGGTCGACTTGCCCACGCCGTTCGGGCCGATCAGTACGACGTTGGCGGTGTCCCTGACGAACTCGAGCGACATCAGTTCTTCAACGGTGGCCCGGTCGCAGCGCGTGGGCCAGGCCCAGTCGAAGTCGCACAGCGGTTTGAAGCTACCCAGATGGGCATCCCGGATGCGTCGCTCGAGCGAACGGCGGGCACGCTCGTCTTCTTCCCACTGCAGCAGCGGCGCAACCCAGCCGGCGTCCGTGAGATCCGGCCAGTGTGCCAGCAGCCCGTACAGGCGCAGGGCGTTCGCGCGCTCCTGCAGGTTCTCAGGCGAGCTCATCAGCACCTCCCGTTATCTGGTCGTAGATGTCGAGCCGGTGAGGGGTCACCAGCGTGTCCTTGCTACGCACGTGCTCGGGCAGGTTCACCGTCACCGGCGGCGGTATCTGCCGCGACTCGCGCCGACGCTCCAGCGCCAGACGCACCGGATTCTGGTGAGGCGCGGCATCGCTGGCGAGCGTTTCCTCGATCGCTGCCTGCAGTTCGGCTGCACCATAACGGTCGAGCAGCCGCAGCAGGTGGGCGGTGATATTGCCCAGATTGGCGCCGCGTTCCGCCGCGCGCAGCATGAGCGTGTGACTGGCCGGCGCCGCGCGGGCGAGATGGTCGAGGCCGCGATGGTGACGGGCTTCGCGTTTGCGTGCAACGAGGGCGTCGATGTGCGCGACAATCTCGATCTGCGCGCCGCGATCGTAACTGCGCACATGAGTTGCAAGCAGATCGGCGCCGTCGAGAATGCGCACCTGCCGGGGATCGGCCCGGACCGTGAGTACGCGCCGCACGTGGGTATGCGGGATCGTGTAATCGTTCAGATCGAAGCGCACATACGGCTGCTTGCCGACCTTCACGGCCAGTTGCAGCTCGCACGGGTACGGATTCGCCGGCAACGCAAGCAGGCTGGGCTGTTCGCGGGCGAAGGCTTCGCGCACCGTGATCGTGGGCTCTTCCCGGCAGGGACGATCGGCGGCGGGACCGGCGCACCAGAGCGCGGCCTGGGCATTCAGGTCGTCGAGGTCAACGAACTTGCGCGCGGCAAAGAAATTCTCACGTACATACCTGATAGCTCTTTCGACGCGTCCCTTCTCGTTGCCTCTGGCCACTGCCACTGGACGGGGCTCGAAGCGATGATGAGCGGCGAACGCAAGAAGCGTCGGGTTGAAGCGGATCGCATCACCCTGACGCTCGAGCACAGCGCTCCTGAGATTGTCGTAGAGGAGGATCCTTGGCAATCCGGACCACGCCGCGAACGCGCCGGCGTGGCCCGCCAGGAAGCTGTCCATGCGGGCATCGAGGAAGAAGCGCAGATAGATCTGCCGCGACCACGACAGCACCATGACGAAGGCCATGAGCGGCCGGCGCGCGCGCCCGATCTGCAGATGATCGAAATGGGCCCAGTCAACCTGGCCCTGCTCTCCAGGCAAGGTGCGCAGCCGCAGATAAGCCTCTGGTGTAGGACGCGGACGGTGTACCGCGATCAGGTGCCGGAAATGATGAGGGTTGCCACGGTAGCCGCGCTCGGTGACCATCGCATACAGCCGGCTGGCCGTGAGCGACGGAAACCTCTTGAGCGTGTCATGGATAAACGGCAGGTAGGCATCGATCTGCGAAGGTCTGAGCATCCCGCCGACGCGGGGCAGACCGGCCTGCGCCAGCACGCGCTGGACCGTGCCACGGTGCACGTGCAACTGCCGTGCGATGGTGCCGCAGCGCCACTTCTCGACGTGGTAGTAGCGCAGGATCTGCGCCTCGAGTTCAACTCCAATGGTCATGGGTCACTTCCTGTGTAGTAGGTAGTAGTACGAACATCACGGAAGACCCGACGGCGTAGTGGCCCGAGGCGCACGGAGTCCGGACAGACGCAGTGGCAGAAATGGCAACGCTCAGGCACAGCTGGGGCGGTGGCGGACACCGCTGCTGTTGCCGCCGACGTCGTCGAAGTCGGTGCCAGTAGAGCATCGGCGGCAGGTACAGCGGAACCCTGATGCGTCACTTTATTCTGGCGGTTGCGATAGCGGCGCATCCGTTCGGCATGCGCGAAGCGGCCGTGACGACTGCGCTGATAGCGCTGGCCGGCCACGCGCATGCTGGCCTGGCGTGCGACCTCAGAACAGTCACCGTCGCAGTAGATCTGGCCGCGGTCGCAACGGCGGCAAACGACGACCTGCGCCCGGCAACGGGCGCACACGAACAGACGGCCTGTGTCCGGCATCGGCAATCCCCGTCAATGCCGAAACGGTATCGACGGGAATAATGGGTCGTGCCATACTGGCCCGGCACCCGTGCCCCGTGCGCGTGTGGGGCTCGACATCGGAGTGAACTTGGCGGTTTGAGCCGGTGTCGAGCCTGTTTCTTCGGCGGTAAGCCTTCTTCTACCGCATCCCGACTTCAGCGTCACCTCTTCCTGAAGCAAGCCGAACCGGCTGCGTCTGCACGCGCCCTACGGGCTCCTTCCGACGCAGCCGGTGCCGCCTCCTGCACTTCACACAAACCATTACCAAACCGCTCAGCAGACCTGGACCATTCGGTATCTCTGATCGATGCCGCCGTCTAGTGTCGGTTTCTCACAGCCGTTCACAACAGTTGCCTCGGCTTCATCGGAGAACGCGCAAGACGCTATATTTACACGTTCGGCCGGCGCATCGAACCACGCGTCGTGAAATTCGCCAGAGATGCCAGCAACGCGCGCGGTGCGTCGTCTGCTCGGGAGGTTTAAGTATTCCGTACTCTCGAGTGTCGCCAGCAGGACAGCTCGCGCTGCCAGCACAAGGCAGGAATGCTTTTCAGTACCGTCAACGTGACAAAAATGTGGCCTCAGCCGAAAGGCATCGCGGGCGGCGTTCACCGCGATTAATTGGCCACCACAGCTGACGCACTCGCAGTTGCATTGGGTACCGCGCTGATGTTCGCCTAATTCGAGGATGTAGCGCGGCTCGCCGGTATCGCGATCGCGCGCCCATGCCATAACGAGATCGGGGATCGTCGATCGATTCCCCAGACGGGTCTGAACGGTCCAGCCTGTGCGATGCAAATCTGTGTCTTCTTTGTGGCTCGGCATGCCCTGCTCCGGAAGGGGCGGATCGCCACTGTAACACTGAGCCTGTAATGCCTAACACTGTTAGAGAGAGGCGGCTCGGGCCAGAAGCCAGCGCCAACCCAAAATAACAAGCCTAGCGGATCGCCGACTCTGCCGAGCTTCCGGGTTCGGCCAATTTGAGACGTTCGACAGGGCATTCCGAATCGTCGACAATCCGCATCGTCGGCGCGGCTATAGCCTCGCTATCCTGGTCGACGACCGCTTCGAACACACCTCCGGTCTCATTTGCGGCTAGTCGTAGAGGAATTCGCCGACCGCCGCGATGAGCGCAGTGATTGTCGAATTTACTGCGCAGAAACATTGTTTTTTCCTGTGTCATGCCTTTAGCGGTCGATAGTCTTCTCGGCACCCATATAACCGATGATCTTCCACGCCTCTAGTCGGCTTTGCTTCGCGGCTCGATTTTTCTGCGTAGAGCATGGCATCAACTCCGTGCATGCCAAACGGTTCCCCGCAGGTGACTTTGCCAGGAGGTGGCCTGGTCGAATTGCGTTTGACGTCAGAGCCGCAGCATTAAGGCGCTCAGCGACCCCGTGGCAGGGCGAATCGGGAAACGTCCCCGACGCCCAGTATCAACCTGGTGGACAATTGAACCTCGTCCACATCCCTTCGAACAACCTCGTTTCATCGTTGTCCTTCGATAGGAGATTTCGCCACGACTCGAGCTCAGGTGCCTTCTTGTCGCCAAAGGTCTGAGCATAGAGCGCACGCCGTACTTCGCGCATGTAGCTGGCAGACATCGGGAGTTCCGTCATATGGGCGCCCTTAAACTGCTCGTAGGTAAACAACCCCTCGGAATGGTTAATAAAGCACGGAGGGGTTTTGGGCTCATGTATTACATAGACCGCTTGTCCATCCTTGCCGCAACCGTTGAACACACTCGATCGAAGCCATTCGCATGCTTCGCGCCATTGCACACGAGTGCCCTCCTTGACGTCTTCCTTCGCACTCCATACGCCAAGTACCCGCGCAACGACCTCTTCGGAAACGAAGTAATTGATCGGCAATCCGCGACGGCAATACAGAATGAGCTGCAACAGCTCATAATACCGTCCAAGGGTGCTCGCGCAGTCCTCAGCGCCGTCGGGGCCGGACCTGTCCACGAGAAGGTCCTTGAAAATTATGATCGGCCAGCCCGACAGAATAACCAACGTGTCCGTGGTGTCTTCCCCGTCGTTGGGCTCGACGACTTTCTGCTCTGCGGGCTCGCCCAGCATATTCGCGGTTTTATGCATTGCCCGCTTACGGGCTGACCGGACGATGTCTCCAATCGCCTTCGCGACACATGCGCCACTCGGCAGGCCGCCGCCCTTTTCGTCTTCCCAACGGCGTACCCGTTCCCATGGATGACCGAAAGGCACGCCCAGAAAATACAGCCCCAGCCAGATGGCAGCCAGGCTTTTTACATACAGACTCTCGATCACCACCTCAGAAATGGCAGGGTCACTGACGCCTCCTGCGTACCACTGCCCGTGCCAATCTCGTAGCTTCCGACGCCCATCCACACTCCCATCGAGTCGCAGCTTGAGAAGAAGATCGGCAGTCAGAAGCAGGGATCTAACCAGTTCCTCCGTATTTCGGGTTCCCTCCGTCGCTCTGACCGTTTCGGCAAATGGTGTCTCTGATTCCCAGGTTCGGACCTGCCCGCCGTTCTGCGGAAGCAGGATCCCTCGGACAGTCCGCGCCAATTTGCCCAACTTTCGATCCAGATCTGCTTTGGTCATTGCAACTCCCACCCGATATCGGTAGGCCCACGGATTTCACGGGAATCGTCGTCCGGCGCTTGCTGCTTGAGCGGTCGACGCTGAATGAATTCGTACAGTAGCTCGATGAAGAACTTTCTCGCTATCTGCTTACGGTTATCAGGACAGTTGAAAAGCTTCCCTTCATTTTCCCATGCTTCAAGCCCAAGGTCTTCCAGCAGGCCTTCTACTCCTTTACGGTCGATGCTGTGATCAGCGCCCCACTTCCGTTCGATGAACAGAGACATCAGGATTGCGCCAAGATATTCTTCGGCCGATGTTCCTCTCTCAGAGACTCTTACGATGTCGTTGATCGCCCAGTTCACAAGGTTTCGCTTTGCCGCCTGTGCGACTCGATCGCTATCCTGCGAATCGGTAACAATCACATTGATGTCAAAATTCAAATCACGCACGCTGAGTTTGTCGGGTGGCGTTCCAATTAACTGAAACACCTGATTGTCAACAACGTGCATCCAGTTTGACGTCGTTGCGATTTTTATCTGATAGTCCGCGTCTTTCACAGCTTTTGCGGCCTCGTGCAGACAGACGCAATACCACGCGATCCCAAGGAGCTTGATGAACTTGTCGGCTTTTTCATCTCTCGCGTCGTTCGAAATGACTAGAGGTGGAGGATCGGTAACCACAAGGAGAATCTTGGTTCTGCGGCCTCTTTTTATTGAGTTGAACAGCGTTTGTTTTGCGCTCGAAAAGTAGTCCCGCCAGACATCATCTGGTAGATTCGGTGTCCACCATTCTTGGTCGATGTCGGGGTATTTATAAATTGCATATATGCCCCGCATGGAGGCCGAATCACCGACCTCATCCTCTGTTTTTGAATAAGCATCAAGGATTTGTCGCTGACTGTATGAGGTACCGAGGGCATTGGCGAGACTCTCCATTTGACGCTCTAGTCTGTCCGTTGCAATCTCCTGTCGCAGAACAATGCTTCCTTGCCGTTCGAGAGACGAATAATGCTCGGCCGCAACATAGATCGCGACTAAGGCCATCACGAACACAGCCGGCCCCGGTTCGCCATGGGAAATGGTGGCAAAAATAAAGACGATCGACGGAAAAATCAAAAGCACGAGCACGCAAAATTTTGGGCCAGTGATCAACATATTGAGACGATAAAACCAGCCTCCATTAGAAACCTTGACCGGTTTCCCGTGCTCCTCGCTCTCCCAACTTGGTGACTCTGAGCCTTTGGCTTGGTCTTTACGACCATCCACAAGCGGGCTTTTTACCTCTATCTTTTCGCTCCGGCTTCCGGTTGGCCGTTTGATTGCATGAACAAGAAAAGCCAGACATGCCAGTAAAACAACATAGATCGCTTGGAGATAACCTTCAATCTGCGTCGACCCTGATGACTGGACATCACACAGGCGCGGGTTGACGTTGAGGAACCAATGGCATACAAGAGTTTCTGGACGTCTCGGAAGGCCGCGCATCCCGTAATAGGCAGCAAAACCGGTGCAGAGGAATGATAGCCCGACAGCGGCGTATATCTTCCACGTCTTGGGCAGTTCCGCAGCGGCAGTCGGCATGATGACAGTCCCCTCGGTTGGCGTGCACTACTTTAGTGACCCGGCAATCCGATCCGTTTTGTCATATAAATCGACGGCTTTCATCGTTCCATAGCATAGGTCACCACTATTTCCCGATCAAGCGCTTCGCCGGGCTTTTTCAAACAGTTTTCAATAGCGGCTTCCGGATTAGATTCAACTTTTAATCATTTTGCGAGTCTTGCCCGTGCCGAAAGCAGACGCGCGTTCGCGGAACCTATGCGCACAGGCAGTGCTCGTGCCATCAGCGTTGATGATCGTTCGCATCCCAGAACCAGCGCGTCAGCGGTATCAGACGCGAACTCGGAGTGGCCGATATCGGAAATCGCGAAAGTCTCTTCCGGGTCGGGAGTGTGAGTTCGCGATGCCCGAAACTGTCGCCCGGCTGCTCGATGCCGCCACCGTCGGCAGTCCGCCACATTGCCGACGTAGAACCCAGGCTGCGCCAGCGTCGTCTTTGGCCGATGACTCGCCTTCAAGGCGGACCTCGAATCCGTTGCTTGATAAGATGCGACAGGAGATCGGTTCTCGTGTACGGTGCCCGAAAACGCCTGTGACATTTCTTTTGAGCCGAAGCAGCACTCTTCAAGCTGCCGACTTGCCCACCGGCTTTGTACTTTCAGGAACGCCGGCCGCGCTGTACGTCTGGCGCGACGGCGCTCTCATCTTCGCGCACAGTCTCCGAATGGCGCCGGTCATCTTCGGCGTGAAGATAAATGCCTGTCGTCTGAATTGATGCGTGACGCATGTTTTTCTGGATGAAGCGCAGGTCCGTCCCGGCATCGGCCTGATGCGAAGCTGCACTGTGACGGAGCCAGTGTGTCGATGCACGTCGCAGCGTTGCGGCGCCGGCGGGATCGCTTGGTCCGAGCATATCGGCGGCACGCCGGAAAACCTCCTTGACGATCAGGTAGACCGCCGCCGGCGTCAGGTGTCGGCGCGGGTCACCCGCGACACTCATCATTGCGGCCGCCATCTCGTTCTCCGACGGCGTCGGCGCCAGCCCATGAAAAACCCGGTACCGCGCGAGGTCCGCCATCAGCGCGGCGCTCACCGGCACCTCCCCTTCGGTGCCGCCCTTCCCGACCACGTGTAGCCACCATTTGCCCCGCCGCTGATAGAAGTCCGCAGCCTTCGCATGCGCCGCTTCCGAGACCCGCAGCCCCGTGTGGTACAGCAGGCGGATGAGCCAGCGGCTGCGCTCGTAATGCTGGTGATCCCGTGTGGTCAGCCGCGGCCACTGCTCGACGCTGACGAGCACGTGATCCCACAGCGCGTGATCCAGGTACCGCTCGACCCGCGGCGAGTGCCTCGCGGCAGCCCCCGTCCGGCGCCGCAGCGCGAGCGGATTGCCGGCCAGATAACCGGCACTGACCAGATACGACAGCAAACCCGACACAATGCCGAGCGCCTGATGCCGGCTGCGCTCCGACAGCGGGCCATCGAACAGCCGCCGCGCAATGCCCCGTCGCGGTCGCGCCGGATCGGTCCAGTCGCCGCTGGGCGCGGCAAGAAACCGCTCGTATAGCAGAAAGTCCTCACGCGTGAGGCTGGACAGTGGCTTGCCCAGCGCCCGGGTGGCCCACAACAGCAGACGCACCGCTTCCTTGCGGTAGCTGCGCAACGTGTGCGGCGAGCCGGCATATTCCGCCAGCCACAGGCGCACGGCGTCGACATCACGGTCGGCGGCAATCTGCCGATGCCCGCCGCGTGCGCGGTTGGTGCCATCGCGCCCGTCGAGGGCGGCAGGCAGCACGAGCGACAGGACCGGTTGCGGTGACTCCGGGACGCTGGCGGGCAGGTTCATGGTGAGACGCGTTTTCGGATGGCCTTTTCGCAGCGTACACGATCAGAACTTGTGATTATGGGCGTTATCACAAATTTTTAAGCTATATAGTTATAGACGTAACGTTATATCGAAATATACGATTACAATTTCCAGTGTATCCCACACCTTCATGTACCTAGAACCACGCCCCACCCATGAGCCGCATCAGCGACACCCGCCTCCGCACCCGAGAAGCCGCCGCGCAGCTGGTCGCCTCGGGCCGCCGGCTCCCCCATGAGATCACCGTCGACCTGATCTACGCCGAGATCCGCCAGGGCAGCCGCACCACGATCAACGACGAACTGAAGCTCTGGAAGGACGAGCAGGCGCGCAACGATGCGCTGGCGGCAGCGCTGCCGCCAGCGGTCGCCAATGCGATGCTGTCCGTCTGGGCGATTGCAGTGGGGCAAGGCGAGCAGGTATTCGCCCAACGCAGCGAAGAAATGGAAAAAGAAGCCGCTGCCGCCAGCGCCCGTGCGCGCTCGCTTGAGGCCGATAATGCGCAACTTCAGGCCCAGGTTCACGCCCTGCATGCCCAGTTGGACGACCAGCGGCCACGACTCACCGAGGCTTTGACCGAGCGCGCGCATGCCGAGGCCGAGCGCGACAGTGCCCTCAGACAGGCCCAGGACGCCATCACGGAACGCGACGCCGCGCGCCGTCACTCGGAACACGCGCTGCGCGAGCTGCAAACCGCCCATGCCCGCGAACTAGAGGCATCGCGAAGTGCACACGGGGAGCATGAGGCCGCCCTGCGCACAGAGGTGACTCAGGCGACGTCCCGACTTGAGGCCGTCCAGAAGCACGTCATGTTGCAGACCGAGGAGGCGCGTGAAGCGCAGCGGCGCGCTGAGGCCGCGCTTTCCGAGATCCGCCAGCGCAACGAGCAACTCGTCGTCGACGCGCAGCGGATATCGGCAGACGCCGCGGAACACAGGCGGCTTGCCGGGCGGCAGGAGAAGCAGCTCGACAGCGTGACGCAGGAGGCGTACGACCTGCGGCTCGAACGCGACGTGCTCGCCCGGCAGGTGGCACTGCTGCAAGGCCAACTTAAGGCGCGCAAAGAATCTTCGTCGGTCCGTAAGTCCCGACGCCCGCGCCACAAAGCCTGAAAACAGGCCCCTCGATGACATCGGCGATCAAGACCGCCCGGAATCGCGGCCCCGCTGCCTCTCGGGAATGCATATGCCCAACCAGACCGGGACACATTACGACAGCTGCTTTCGGGCTGCCGCGATCTCAGGGCCCTGGCGCGATCGCAAGCTGTCGATCCAGCGCTTCTTGCGCGCGCCGGGCAACGTTTCCGTCTACGCGGTCAGCCAACACCTGTCCTAGCTGCCGCAACTGGTTCGCGGTAAGGCCGACGTTCATGCTGATGCGCATGTGGGCCTGTAGCTGCGAATCCACTCCTGACAGGGCGGAAAGCATGCTCACGGTGGCGAGTTCACGGCTCTGCCAGTCAAGGTTGTCGCGCTCGAAGATATCGCCAAAAAGGTGTGTCTTGAGATAGACGTCAATTGCAGGTGCGAATTCGAGCAGTGCCCCTTTAACCGGGCCGCCCGACAATCGGGTCTGATTCGCAGTGCCAGCGGCAAGCAGCGCATCTCCAGTAGGAATCGGTGAACCGGGTAGCCGGCCGGCCGCATCCTGGATTCCGCGCTGCTTGCGCATATCCAGCACCTTCATCAGTTCCGCTAGCGCATTCAGGCTTCTTGGGAAGCCGGCGTACGCGTAGACCTGCACCAGAATTTCTTTAGCTTCGGTGACCGTTATCCCCGCATCCAGGCCATGGTCGAGGGAAGTATTCAGATTCGCGATATCGCCGGTGGCGGCGAACGCTGCAATCGGCACGATCGCCTGCTGGCGGTCGGTCAGGTTTTCAGAAGCGTTTGGCGATGTCGTTCCTGTGTTCTGCATGTCTTTCGATCCTTCATTTGTCGAGGGTAAGCTCGATGTGGCTGCCACGCTCAAGATCACGGCCAACGCCGTAGCCTGCGCACGTTTCCTCAGACGCTCAGCGCCCGTCGTATTGCTCATCGGTGACTTTCTCCATCCGCGAAACGTTCTTGCCATTAATCGGTTGCACATCGGCGTACGCAGTCCTCCGCTGCGTGTCAGCGGTCACCAGGCCCGTCGCCCACACTCCGGCGACGACTGTCAGGAATGTCCGCGGGACTGCGACGGTCAACGCGAAGCGCGCAGACGAAGCGTTCATAGATGGCACCCGTATCATCGTGTTCGACGTCGCAGCACGGACCTTGGTCTCGTCACCTGGCAACAGCTATCGATCCCGTGCAAAGACTCCGTAATCAATGGGCAGTAAACCCACCGTCGATTGCGAGCGCATGACCGATGACGAAGGTCGAGCCGACGCTGCAAAGCCAAAGCACCGCATCCGCGATTTCCCCAACGCGTCCAAGCCGCCCGATCGGTTGTTCGCGAAGGATCTCCTTCATTGCGTCCGCCTGTTTTTCCAGCATCTCGGAGACCATCGGAGTATCGAAGGTGCCAGGGCAAATCGCGTTGATGCGGATTCCGCGTGGCGCGTATTCGAGGGCCGCGCTTCGCGTTAGCCCGATCACGCCGTGTTTCGAAGCATGATAGGCCGCCCGGCCAGGAAGTCCCACCAGGCCTCCGAGGGAAGAGCAATTGACGATCGCGCCACTGCCCTGCTTCCTCATGTGGCTCAACTCATGTTTCATACAAGCCCAGACGCCACGCAGGTTCACGGCGATGACCCTTTCGAAATTTTCTGCTGCTTCGTCTGCAGCGTCGCTCGGCGGCACCTGAATCCCCGCGTTGTTGAAAGCCGCGTCCAGCCGGCCAAACGTCGCCACCGTCCGATCTAACATCTCAGCGACCTGCGCTTCATCAGTCACGTCGCAAGCCACTGCCAGCACCTGGTGCCCTGGAACTCTCAACGAATCCACCGCGTCATGCAGGGCATCGGCATTGACGTCGGCGAGGGTCACGGACGCCCCCGCCTGCGCGAACGCCCTGGCCGTCGCGAGCCCCATTCCGGATGCTGCACCGGTGACCAGCGCAACCTTCCCGGAAAAATCGAATGTGACCTCCACGATACTTCCTCCGTGTTCGTTGACTTGAAAGTTCCGACATCCATGGAGGACGTTCCAGGGGTGCCCGCCCGAATGCGTCGGCGACACCTCGGTCCCGCCCATGGCGTCGGACATTAGGTGACGACCGGCAGCCGATCGAGAAACTTGTCCAGCGTGATGGGGTACTGGCGCACGCGCACGCCGGTCGCGTTATAGACCGCATTTGCGATGGCCGGTGCAACTCCCGTAAGCCCCAGTTCGCCGACTCCCTTCGCCTTCACAGGCGAAATCGCAGGATCGACCTCGTCGATGAAGACGGCGTCGAGATGCGGTATGTCGGCGTGCACCGGCACTTCATAACCGGCGAGGTCATGATTGACGAAGAAACCCAGACGCTTATCGATCGACATTTCTTCCATCAATGCCGCGCCGACTCCCATCGTCATTCCTCCGATCACCTGACTGCGCGCGGTCTTGGTGTTAAGAATGCGACCGGCGGCGCAAACTGCAAGCATGCGGCGAACACGGATTTCGCCGGTAAAGGCATTAACGGCAACCTCTGCGAAATGCGCTCCAAAAGTCTGAATCGCGAATTGCCTTGACAGGCCTCCGAACTCCATGCTGTCTTCGACGACGATGTCTCCATCAGCAGCGACATCAGTAAGCGACATGCTCCGGCCGCCAAAACGGACTTCGCCAGCAATGAACTCGGCCTCCGCAGCATCGAATCCCAGTCGCTGGGCAACAACCTGTCTGAGCTTCATGCAAGCGGCATAAACGCCTGCGGTGACCGATGCGGCACCCTGCTGCCCGCCCGAACCCGGAGTCTCCGGGAACCTCGAATCGCCCAGTCTCGCCACGACCCTTTCGATCGGCACTCCCATCATCTCGGCTGCCGTCTGTTGAACGATGGTGTAGCTGCCTGTGCCGATGTCGGTCATATCGGTCTCGACCGTTAGCACTCCGCTGCGATCGAGGCGCACGCGTGCTCCCGCCCTGGCGATAGGAGCCCCTCGTATAGCACTGGCCATCCCAAGCCCGACAAGCCAGTGGCCATCGCGGACCTGACCCGGCTTCGCCTTCCTTGCGTTCCACCCAAAGCGGTCGGCACCTGTGCGCAAACATTCGACGAACGGGCGAGACGAAAAAGGCCGATCGGGATTCTCGGGATCGACCTTCGTATCGTTCAGGATGCGGAACTCGACTGGATCCATGCCGAGTTTCTCCGCCATTTCGTCCATCGCGATCTCGAGCGCCATCAGACCGGGTGCCTCGCCGGGTGCTCGCATGGCGTTTCCCTCGGCGAGGTCAAGGGTCGCCAGACGGACACGGGTCATCCGGTTCGCTCCGGCGTACAGCATCCGGGTAGACAAGGTCGTTGGCTCCGTGCGGCCACCAGCGAGATTTCCAGACCAACTTTCGTGTCCGACGGCCGTCAGCTTTCCGTCTCGCGTCGCACCGAGTCGGATGCGTTGGATCGTCTTCGGCCGATGGATCGTATTGTTGAACATGATCGGACGTTGCAGCGCGAGCTTGACTGGCCGACGCACTACCTTCGCCGCGATGGCTGCAAGCACGAGATCGGACTGGACCGTACCCTTCCCTCCGAATCCGCCCCCGATGAAGTTGGAGATCAGCCGGACGTTCTCGCGCGGAATGCCGAGAATGAGGCCGAGGTCACGGGTTCCCCAGTTCATCTGCTGGATCGCTGTCCAGCAGGTCACGTGGTCACCATCCCATGCCGCGATCGTGGCGTGCGGTTCCATCATTGCGTGCGCCTGATCGGGAACCGTGTACGTCTCGTCTACAGTGAACTCCGCATCTGAGTAGGCCTGTTCGAAATCCCCCACATGTGTCTCGGTCGGACCGCCAAACGCCGCCTGTTGTGGAACCGGCGCTCTTGCCAGTTGAGCGCCGAGATCGAATCGGCCTGCGCGACGCGCGTAATCGATGCGCACGAGAGACGCCGCCGCCCGCGCCTGCTCGAATGTCTCGGCAACCACGACGGCAACAGGCTGGTGATAGTGGTCCACGTCTGGCGACGCAAGCATGCGCTGGACGTAGAATTTGCCAACCCCAAGCGGACCAGCGTTGCGATACGTCACGACGGTCAGCACGCCCGGCGCGGCCTCTGCCTGCCGCGTGTCGATGGCCGTAATCCGCCCCTTCGAAACCCCGGCGCCCAGAATGTAGCCGTAGCAGATATTCGGGGCGACGCCGTGATACTCATATGCGTAGGTCGCTGTGCCGGTGGTCTTCAGCTTCGCCTCGAAGCGATCGTGCGGCTGGCCGACCACGCTCAATCGGTCGACGGGGTTGCGTCCTGCGAGCGTGTCGAACTTCATGGGTCATCCTCTCGCTTGCGCCATTACGTAGGCGAGTGTCCGCTCCACCAATGGCAATTTGAACGCGTTTTCGTCGGTCGGCTGGGCGCCTTTCATGAGTTCATAGGCGACCGCCTTTGCGCCGCGCGGCATCGCCGCATCGGCGGCAGCAACGCGCCAGGGCTTCGGTGCGACGCCGCCAACCGCGACCCGTCCGCGGCCATCGTCGTGTATGACTGCTGCGACGGACACAAGCGCGAACGCGTACGACGCGCGATCACGCACTTTCTGATAGATGTGGCGGCCGCCGACCGGCGGAGGCAACGTGACAGCGGTTATGAGCTCACCAGGCTCGAGTGCGGTCTCGACACCCGGCGTCTTGCCAGGCAATCGATGGAAGTCGGCAATCGGAATGACCCGCGTCCGCCCATCGGCGCGAACCGTTGCGACGGATGCGTCCAACGCGCGCAACGCCACTGCCATGTCGCCCGGGTTTGTTGCGATACAGTCGGGACTTCCGCCGATCACGGCCAGTTGCCGACTGATTCCACCGATTCCCGCGCACCCCGAACCGGGCTGCCGCTTGTTGCAAGCCTGATTCGTGTCGTAGAAGTAAGGGCAGCGCGTGCGCTGTAGCAAATTGCCGCCGGTCGTCGCCTTGTTGCGTAGCTGACCTGAAGCACCCGCGACAATCGCGCGTGCCAGCAGCCCGTAGTCGTGCCGCACTCGCAATTCGGACGCAAGCTGTGTATTGGTCACTAGCGTACCGATCCGCAACCCGCCTTCTGGCGTGTCCTCTACGCTGTCGAGGCCGATCCCCCGAACGTCGACAAGATGAGTCGGCGTCTCGATCTCGAGCTTCATCAGATCGATCAGATTGGTGCCTCCAGCGATGAATTTCGCGCCTCGTCGCTGCGCCACGATTCTCGCCGCCTCGGCTGGGCTTTTCGCCCTTTCGTAAGTGAATGCCTTCATGCCCGGCTCCCGGCGACTTCCGCCATGGCCTCGGCGATATTGGAATAGGCGCCGCAGCGGCAGATATTGCCGCTCATCCGTTCGCGCATTTCGGGATTCGTGGCGCTGATCGGGCCAGTCAGAGCACCAGTCACATGACTCGGCACACCGTCCTCGATCTCGCGCAGGACGGCAACGGCCGAACAGATCTGGCCAGGCGTACAGTAACCGCACTGATAGCCGTCGTGCTTGATGAAGGCCGCTTGCATCGGATGAAGACTGTCCGGTGTGCCGAGCCCTTCGATCGTCGTGATCCTGTCACCCTCGTGCATCACCGCAAGACTGAGGCAGGCGTTGATGCGTACGCCGTCGACGAGGACCGTGCACGCGCCGCACTGTCCGTGATCGCACCCCTTCTTGGTACCCGTGAGATGGAGGTGCTCACGTAAGGCGTCAAGCAAAGTCGTTCGGGGGTCGACATCAATCTCTCGACCACTACCGTTTACCGCGAACGTGACCCGCATGGTTCCCGGTACCCCCGGCGATTTCACGTCATGTGCGCTGCCGATCGCCGCTTGCGCCGTCGCCGTACCGACAGGCAATATCGGAACTATGGTCGAGACTGCGCCCGCAATGAGCAGATTTCGTCTCGTAGGATTTGGCTGTCCAGGTTCGTCCATGTATCGCTGCTCCCTTTGCTCGTGTAACGCTGCGTATCGCTTTCGATCGTCGACGTAACAGCCTGTTAAACCGCCGCGTTCACCACGCGTAAGCCTCCGGTGCCTCTCCGCCAGGCCCGGGCCAGATTTCGTCGAGGCATCGGAGTGCATCTTCGGAAAGGGAAATCTCGATGGCCCGTAGTGCAAGTCTGAGTTGTTCCGCCGTCCGGGGGCCGATGATCGGAGCCGTAATCGACGGGTGATGAAGTAGCCAGGCCAACGCAATGTCCGCTGGACGCTCTTCCAGGTCCTCGCACAGCGCCTCGTAAGCTCCGAGCTGGTCCTGGTACCGCGCGATTCGCCGTGCCATCTCGGGATTTGCGCGGCGACCCTCATATACCTTTCGCAACACCCCTCCTAGAAGTCCGCCACCCAACGGACTCCAGGGTAGAAGTCCAACGCCATGATGTCGACAGGCCGGGATCACCTCCAGCTCGATAGACCGCGCAGACAGGTTGTAGAGGCTCTGTTCGGCGACAAGACCCATGAAGTGACGTGAACGGGCAGCCGCTTGTGCTGTCGCAATATCCCAGCCGGCAAAATTGCAGCTACCGACGTAGAGCACCTTCCCCTGTTGCATCAGGACATCCATCGCTTGCCAGATTTCCTCCCACGGCGTGTGCCTGTCGATATGGTGCATCTGGTACAGGTCGATGTGGTCGGTTCGCAGACGACGCAGGCTGTCCTCACAAGCGCGCATGATGTGGTAAGCGGACAAGCCGCGGTCGTTGGGACCGAGCCCCATCGGCTTGTAGACCTTCGTGGCAAGCACGATTTGGTCACGCCTGCTACCTTGATCCATCCATCGTCCGATGATTTCTTCGGAGATACCGAAACCCTTTTTCATCTGCGGAGCCTGGGGCCCACCGTACACATCGGCGGTATCCAGGAAATTGATACCCGAATCCAGCGCCTCGTCCATGATCCGGAAGCTGGTGGATTCGTCCGTCACTTCGCCGAAATTCATGGTTCCGAGGCATAGACGACTGACCTGCAGGCCGGAACGTCCGAGATGAACATATTGCATTCCCGATTCCTGTTTCTGTTGTTTCGCCCCGAAAAGTCTCTCACCGCCAGGTCGCGATCGATGGGTCGACAGCCTGCGAGCGGAGTCGCCTGTGCGGACAGACGACGTGATGCGATATCGACCTACTCTAACCGCAGCACCACTTTTTGAAAGCTGGTCTCCATCGAATGCACTTGTGAAGGCGCTTCAATAGTCAGCCTTGTCAGCAGTGTCTGGCTTTCCCGTCGCGGAGCTTTGCCGGGTGCGACAGTCATCGCAACGCTTCTGTGAACGGAACTCACAGCAGCATTGACGGAACGCAGGGTTCAGTAACCCAGGCTGCTGGTTTAGATTGGCACTCGTGTAATCGCCGACCGGATTCGCGCAAGGGTCCATACGACGGAAGCCAACATGAGTACATGGACGAAAACCGAACTGGATCGCATCGCAGCCTCAGACGATCTGCACGTCGCCCCATTCCGTGAGGATCGGAAAACGTATGGGACTCCAACCTGGGTCTGGTCGGTGGTCCTGGACGGCGATCTTTACGCTCGAGCCTACAACGGGAAAGCCTCACGCTGGTATCAGGCAGCCATCCTTCACGGGTCAGGACGGATCACGGCAGCCGGGTCCTCGAGGGACGTGTCCTTCAGTCCGGTCACAGGTTCGCTCATCGGTCGGATCGACGAGGCCTATCGGCACAAGTACGGCAGCAGTCCTTACCTCGCGCCCATGATCGGCGAGCGCGCTCGCGCGGCGACCGTCAGGATCTCCCCAAAAGACTGAGGTGCACATATGCAAAGACGCAAACTTGGCCAGGGCTTCGAGGTCTCGGCACTCTCGTTGGGCTGCATGGGCTACGGTATGTCCCGCGATATTCCCGATCGGCCGCAGATGCTCGAACTGCTGCGCAAAGCTGTCGCTCTCGGCATGGACTTCTTCGATACGGCGGAGGTCTACGGCCCGTGGACAAACGAGGAAATGGTGGCGGACGCCTTCGCGGGCATGCGACATCAGGTCAAGATCGCTACCAAATTCGGCTGGGACATCGATCAGGACACGGGCGAGCACCGTGGTGGCGTCAACAGCAAGCCACACCAAATTCGTCGGGCGGTCGAAGGTAGTCTGAAACGACTCCGTACCGACTACATCGATCTGCTCTATCAGCATCGCGTCGACCGGGAAGTACCCATGGAAGACGTCGCTGGTGTCGTGAAAGACCTGATCACCGAAGGCAAGGTGCTGCATTTCGGCCTGTCGGAGGCTGGACCTGAATCGATCCGGCTTGCGCACGCGATCCAGCCCGTGACGGCGCTACAAAGCGAATACTCCCTTTGGACCCTCGAACCCGAAACGGGGGTCGTTCCCACGCTGGAAGAACTTGGCATTGGCTTCGTCCCGTTCAGTCCGCTTGGCAAGGGGTTCCTCACGGGCACGATCGACACGCGTACGAGTTTCAGCAGCCGCGACTTTCGCGGTCAGATCCCGCGTTTTACCCCGGAGGCGCGTGAGATCAATCAGGCACTGGTCGATTTGCTTCGTGCAGTGGCAGCGCGTCACGGCGCCACGCCAGCTCAAGTCGCACTTGCCTGGCTGCTGGCGCAGAAACCATGGATCGTTCCGCTATTCGGCACACGCCGGCTGGACCGATTCGTGGAGAACATCGGATCGCTGACTCTGGCGCTATCGAGCGACGATCTTCAAGAAATCAGGGCAGGCGCAATGGCAATGAAGATCGAGGGGGCGCGATACCCCGACGCGATGCTCCGGCTCTCGGGCCTTTGACCGCGCGCGGCGCAAGGAGCAATCTATGTTCGTGATGCCCCAACGGTCCACAGCGCCGAGCACCCGATCCCTACTGTCCGTGATGGCATCTGTCTTCACGGTGTTTCTGGTCACGGGCGCAGCATTACCCGTTCTTCCGCTACACGTCCACGACGACCTGAAATTCGGAACCTTCACCGTCGGCCTTGTGTCTGGTGCCCAGTTCGCCGCGTCGCTGATCTCCCGTCTCTGGTCCGGCACAATCTCCGATCGCAAAGGACCAAAATACGCTGTTTCGACGGGCCTCGTGATGGCAGTGCTCGCCGGATTGCTCTACCTCGCTTCCTTGCTCGCCACCGGCAAGCCATACCTTTCGATAGCGATATTGTTGCTCGGCCGCGCGCTGCTGGGCGGGGCCGAAAGCTTCATCATGACGGGATCTCAAAGCTGGTGCCTGGCCCTCGCCAGACCTGGCAGTGTCGGGAAAATGATTGCATGGATCGGAACGTCGATGTTCGTGGCACTAGCTCTGGGCTCACCACTCGGCAGTTACCTGTTCGAACACTTTGGTTTTGCCTCGATTGGATTGGCTACGGTCGTCGGCGCAGTGGCCACTCTCGTCCTGATCCTGCCCATCCCCGCCGTCCGAACGAATCCCCGCAGCGACAGGGTCCTCGCCAAGGTTCTGGCCGCCGTCTGGATACCCGGATTGGGGATGGCCTTCGCGAGCCTCGGTTACGGCATGATGACTGCGTTCGCCGTACTTCTTTTTATCCAGCGCGGCTGGCAGCCAGCGTGGTTATCGTTCTCCGCATTTGCGGCCGGTTTGATAATCGCACGCGTATTCTTCGGTCCATTGCCTGACCGTCTCGGTGGCGCTCGAACCGCGGCGATCTTTGTGCTCATTCACAGTGCAGGCATGGCTCTCATCTACCTTTCGCCCTTTGCACCGCTAGCCTTCGCGGGAGCGACCCTGGCAGGCTTCGGTTACGCGCTTGTGTATCCGGGCTTCGGTATGGAGGCGGTGGCGCGTGCGCCGGCGGATGCACGAGGTCTCGCGATGGGCGTCTACACTGCGTTTATCGATCTCGCGCTCGGCGTATTTGCGCCCGCTCTTGGACTGGTCGCCAATGTGACGGGGCTTGGCCCGATCTTCCTTGTCGCAGCGGTCCTCGCACTTTGTGCCGTCCCGATCGCGATCCGGCTTCACTCCTGCCGGACATCGCGCTGATCGCTACGCGTGTCTGATGCTCGCCGACCCGCTCTGATCGCGGCTAACCGTGTGCTCGCATGTAGTTTTGACCCCAAGTCGCTAGAGCGACTGTCGGCTTCGCGCCTTTAAAAACCAAGCGGCTGAATCTCTCGCACCAGATCGATCAGCAGACGCAAACCGGTGGGCATTTGACGCCGGCTCGAATAGTAAATGTGAAAACCCGGTCCGGATGGCGCCCAGTCGGTTAGCACGAGCCGCAGCAGCCCGGTTTCGACGTGTGGCGCGACCAGCGGCTCGGGAAAGTACATAAGGCCCGCACCACCGAGCACGGAAACGAGTCCGGTATCGGCGTGATCCACCGTAATGGAGGACGGCACTGTCACGGACAGCTTCTCACCTCCGCGCTCAAATTCCCACCGATATATGCGGTCATCTCCCAGACGGTTGCTGACACAGCGATGCTGAAGAAGATCGTCAGGATGAGCCGGGATCCCAAACCTGTCGAGATAGGTGGGTGCTGCAGCGACGACCCATCGAATGTTCGCGGAAAGACGCTGCGCGATCATATCTTCGGGGACGGTGCCACCATAGCGAATGCCCGCGTCGAAGCCTCCCTCCGTCACGTTCACCATGCGGTTGCTGGCAACTATGTCGAGTTCTACGTCCGGGTAGCGTTCGACGAATGCCGGTATCACAGGAGCCACGAGCAACGTCGCGGCTTCGACTGCAACATTGAGCCGGATGCGACCTGCGGGCGCATCCCGAAAACGGTTCAACGTCTCCAATGCGTTATCGATCGCCTCGAAAGGCTGACCCACAGAGGCCGCCAACGCGTCGCCTGCGCCGGTCAACGTAACGCTCTTCGTCGTGCGGTTCAGGAGACGAACTCCCAGACGATTTTCGAGGCCCTTCAGGGCGTGACTGAGCGCAGAGGTACTCACGCCGAGTTCAATCGCCGCGCGACTGAAACTTCTGTGGCGCGCAATAGCCAGAAAATAGATTAGATCTGCGACGTCAGCCCGATTGATCTGCATGTCCTGAGCCTTTCCCAATGCGGACGATTATATCCCGACGAAACGGGCCGGACCTGACGACACCCGGAGAACGAATGCCGGACAAGGTCGGCTCGAACTCTGCAACAAACTGGCCGGGACGCTCGAGGTGCGAGCGGCCGGGGCGATATCGCGGAAGGCCGCCGCTGCTCAGTTCCGAGGAGGGGTAATGGTCAACGGCTCAGCGGAAAGCGGTGGAACAACTCCGTCAACGGGATGAGGCACGTATGGCGCCTCGAGAACCGCGATCTCCTCGACCGACAAAGAAAAGTCAAGCGCGTCGATTGCCGTAGCGAGATGCGCGAGCTTCGTCGCCCCAATGATTGGAGCCGTCACTGCGGGCTTGGCAAGCAACCAGGCCAGCGCGACGTGCGCGCGAGGAACACCATGGTTTTCCGCTATCCGCGCGACCACTTCGACCACTTTTCGATCCTGCTCTTCAGCGTTGAGGTACATCTGACGGGCAAACGCATCGTTCTGCGTGCGATTGCTGCTTTCGCTCCAATCACGTGTTAGTCTGCCTCGTGCCATTGGGCTCCAGGGAATCACGCCTACCCCCTGATCCATGCATAAAGGCAACATCTCACGCTCTTCCTCGCGATAGAGAAGATTGTATTGCGGTTGCATGGAAATGAACCGTGTCCAGCCGTTACGTTCGGCGACATGCTGCATCTTGGCGAAACGCCAGGCTTCCATCGAGGAAGCGCCAATGTAGCGTGCTTTCCCTGCTTTAACGATATCATGCAGTGCCTCCATCGTTTCCTCGACCGGCGTATCGTGATCGAAGCGATGGATCTGGTATAGGTCGACATACTCCATGCCGAGCCGGCGCAGGCTATCGTCGATTGACTGAAGCAGTGCCTTGCGGGAGAGAAAGCCCAAGTTCGGCGAATTCTTCCACGGAAAAAACGCCTTTGTAGCGACGACAATTTCGTCACGTCGTGCCATATCACTGAGCGCCCGACCAGTAATCTCCTCAGAACTTCCCCCGGAATAGATGTTCGCGGTGTCGAAGAAGTTGATCCCGGACTCCAGCGCGGCGCGGAAAAACGGGCGAGACGCTTCCTCATCCAGCGACCATGGCTGTGGCAAACGGCCCGGCTCCCCATAACTCATGCAGCCGAGACAGAGGCGTGAAACCTTCAGGCCGGTCCGACCCAGGTTGACATATTGCATTTAAATCTCCCGATAATCGATCTCAAGATAACGAGCGGTCCGGATTCAGGAGGCTGTCCAGTTGGCCTGCAAATGGCCGGCCGTCGCATCAAGCTCTATGGAGCTTAAACGCCGGGCAGTCACCCGCCAATGGTCGCGCGTTGCATGGGGCATTGAGTCAGGCTCAAAAACGAGCTGCGGGCAACGCTCATTCCATGCTTGCGACAAGCGACACGCTATCGCAAGCTTCGCTTCAGCCCTGCTGTGAACGGCTGTGAGAAACCGACACTAGACGGCGGCATCGATCAGAGATACCGAATGGTCCAGGTCTGCTGAGCGGTTTGGTAATGGTTTGTGTGAAGTGCAGGAGGCGGCACCGGCTGCGTCGGAAGGAGCCCGTAGGGCGCGTGCAGACGCAGCCGGTTCGGCTTGCTTCAGGAAGAGGTGACGCTGAAGTCGGGATGCGGTAGAAGAAGGCTTACCGCCGAAGAAACAGGCTCGACACCGGCTCAAACCGCCAAGTTCACTCCGATGTCGAGCCCCACACGCGCACGGGGCACGGGTGCCGGGCCAGTATGGCACGACCCATTATTCCCGTCGATACCGTTTCGGCATTGACGGGGATTGCCGATGCCGGACACAGGCCGTCTGTTCGTGTGCGCCCGTTGCCGGGCGCAGGTCGTCGTTTGCCGCCGTTGCGACCGCGGCCAGATCTACTGCGACGGTGACTGTTCTGAGGTCGCACGCCAGGCCAGCATGCGCGTGGCCGGCCAGCGCTATCAGCGCAGTCGTCACGGCCGCTTCGCGCATGCCGAACGGATGCGCCGCTATCGCAACCGCCAGAATAAAGTGACGCATCAGGGTTCCGCTGTACCTGCCGCCGATGCTCTACTGGCACCGACTTCGACGACGTCGGCGGCAACAGCAGCGGTGTCCGCCACCGCCCCAGCTGTGCCTGAGCGTTGCCATTTCTGCCACTGCGTCTGTCCGGACTCCGTGCGCCTCGGGCCACTACGCCGTCGGGTCTTCCGTGATGTTCGTACTACTACCTACTACACAGGAAGTGACCCATGACCATTGGAGTTGAACTCGAGGCGCAGATCCTGCGCTACTACCACGTCGAGAAGTGGCGCTGCGGCACCATCGCACGGCAGTTGCACGTGCACCGTGGCACGGTCCAGCGCGTGCTGGCGCAGGCCGGTCTGCCCCGCGTCGGCGGGATGCTCAGACCTTCGCAGATCGATGCCTACCTGCCGTTTATCCATGACACGCTCAAGAGGTTTCCGTCGCTCACGGCCAGCCGGCTGTATGCGATGGTCACCGAGCGCGGCTACCGTGGCAACCCTCATCATTTCCGGCACCTGATCGCGGTACACCGTCCGCGTCCTACACCAGAGGCTTATCTGCGGCTGCGCACCTTGCCTGGAGAGCAGGGCCAGGTTGACTGGGCCCATTTCGATCATCTGCAGATCGGGCGCGCGCGCCGGCCGCTCATGGCCTTCGTCATGGTGCTGTCGTGGTCGCGGCAGATCTATCTGCGCTTCTTCCTCGATGCCCGCATGGACAGCTTCCTGGCGGGCCACGCCGGCGCGTTCGCGGCGTGGTCCGGATTGCCAAGGATCCTCCTCTACGACAATCTCAGGAGCGCTGTGCTCGAGCGTCAGGGTGATGCGATCCGCTTCAACCCGACGCTTCTTGCGTTCGCCGCTCATCATCGCTTCGAGCCCCGTCCAGTGGCAGTGGCCAGAGGCAACGAGAAGGGACGCGTCGAAAGAGCTATCAGGTATGTACGTGAGAATTTCTTTGCCGCGCGCAAGTTCGTTGACCTCGACGACCTGAATGCCCAGGCCGCGCTCTGGTGCGCCGGTCCCGCCGCCGATCGTCCCTGCCGGGAAGAGCCCACGATCACGGTGCGCGAAGCCTTCGCCCGCGAACAGCCCAGCCTGCTTGCGTTGCCGGCGAATCCGTACCCGTGCGAGCTGCAACTGGCCGTGAAGGTCGGCAAGCAGCCGTATGTGCGCTTCGATCTGAACGATTACACGATCCCGCATACCCACGTGCGGCGCGTACTCACGGTCCGGGCCGATCCCCGGCAGGTGCGCATTCTCGACGGCGCCGATCTGCTTGCAACTCATGTGCGCAGTTACGATCGCGGCGCGCAGATCGAGATTGTCGCGCACATCGACGCCCTCGTTGCACGCAAACGCGAAGCCCGTCACCATCGCGGCCTCGACCATCTCGCCCGCGCGGCGCCGGCCAGTCACACGCTCATGCTGCGCGCGGCGGAACGCGGCGCCAATCTGGGCAATATCACCGCCCACCTGCTGCGGCTGCTCGACCGTTATGGTGCAGCCGAACTGCAGGCAGCGATCGAGGAAACGCTCGCCAGCGATGCCGCGCCTCACCAGAATCCGGTGCGTCTGGCGCTGGAGCGTCGGCGCGAGTCGCGGCAGATACCGCCGCCGGTGACGGTGAACCTGCCCGAGCACGTGCGTAGCAAGGACACGCTGGTGACCCCTCACCGGCTCGACATCTACGACCAGATAACGGGAGGTGCTGATGAGCTCGCCTGAGAACCTGCAGGAGCGCGCGAACGCCCTGCGCCTGTACGGGCTGCTGGCACACTGGCCGGATCTCACGGACGCCGGCTGGGTTGCGCCGCTGCTGCAGTGGGAAGAAGACGAGCGTGCCCGCCGTTCGCTCGAGCGACGCATCCGGGATGCCCATCTGGGTAGCTTCAAACCGCTGTGCGACTTCGACTGGGCCTGGCCCACGCGCTGCGACCGGGCCACCGTTGAAGAACTGATGTCGCTCGAGTTCGTCAGGGACACCGCCAACGTCGTACTGATCGGCCCGAACGGCGTGGGCAAGTCGACCCTGGCGCTGAACCTCGCCTACCAGGCGCTCGTCAACGGGCACACCGCGCTGTTCACAACCGCTGGCCAGATGCTCGGCGAGCTCGCCGCGCTTGACAGTGACTCGGCGTTACGCCGGCGGCTGCACCGGTACGCCACGCCCGACGTGCTTGTAATTGACGAGGTCGGATACCTGTCCTACTCGAACCGCCACGCCGACCTGCTGTTCGAACTGATCAGCCGCAGGTATGGCGCAGCGAGCACCGTGGTCACCACAAACCGGCCGTTCGCAGAATGGTCGGAGGTGTTTCCGAACGCTGCCTGCGTCGTCTCGCTGGTTGACCGGCTGGTGCATCGCGCCGAAGTCGTCGCAATCGAAGGCGAGTCCTACCGGGTGAAGGAGGCACGTGAACGGGCCGAGCAGCGCACAAAGAAACGCAGCGCGGCACGCATGGAGAAGAAGAAGTCATGAAGCGCCTTCACCTGCCTTCGGGCATCACTCACGGGCTCGACTTCCTGATCCCGGACAACTGGTCCGCCGATCAGGCGCTGGCCGTCGTCGAACTCATCGACGATCTGCGCGAGCGTATCGCCGCGCACTACCAGATTCCGCTCAATGAACTGCTGCACGAACAGCGCGCGCCTCCCGACAATCCTCATCCTCGCGACATCGATGATCCATTCTGACGACCATCACCCAACAACAGCGGGCCGTAACCGCCCCCTGTTGTTGGCGCATTTATTCAACCTTGCGCCGCCATCTGGTGGCGCTTTTACACCGCCGCTAACACCTGCGCCCTGCGCTCTTCGACGCCTCTGAAAACCACCAGCCCAGCCTCGCTATCAACAGCGCAGCGACGCTCATCATCGCCAGCTGGCCGCCTCCCATGACTGCATCCTCTTCTGCGCCAGTTCGAGTTTCTGGCGCGACATGCGGGGCTATCCGACACTCGCTGTCCGCTGTTGGTCAAGCGTGGTGCGCGACCGGCTCGCCCGTATAGTCACGATGATTGCGCTACCCGCTGGGGCCTGGCGCGTCCGCCCCCACCGCGCACGCCAAATGGGTATCGCTCACTCCGACCCAGATGGCACCTGGCACCTGCCGTATTCTCACGATTCCAGCGGGTTCATTGCCTCCGACAGCCCCGCTCCTTTTAACCGGGAAACGTTTCTCGGCGAAACGAATCAATAGCGTGTCGCGACTGACATCCGCCCCGCATGAACCGAACCGTTTAGTTTTCCTGTGCCGATTACGGGTCCCGACGGCGCTTACGAAGCCAATTAATACGCTCGCCAGTCGTGTCGAATTGAGCCGGTTTTCAACCTGTCAGCCGGAAAAGGCAACTCCCCCTCGACCAATAATGGATCACTGAGCTCAGGAAAATGCATGAGCCCGGCTCTCCCTCCTGCACGGTAACGAAACCGGTCTCAGCATGGTCGGGGACGGACCTGTGACAGAGAATTTCTCGTCGGCCCGTGCAAAGTCCGGGCGATATATACGAGCATGGCCAAGCCGGTTGCAAACGCAAACGCTGCGTCTGATCAAAAGTAGGCAAACCTCAAACCATCGCATCCTACCGTCGATTCACTCGTTCACAGAATTCCTGGTTTCGGTCACCGAAACGCCGCTCACCTGCTTGCCTCCGATGCGGAGCAGGAATAATTTGTCTCTGCCATGATGTCTTCGGTTCGCCTTGGCGATCCACCAAAAATGTCGGCGGAGGACACGCCGCTTTCGCTGTACCCCCAGCTGACCAGTGCATGACAATACTCGCCTGCTCGAATCGGAAGCTTTTTTATCCCGAGGAACCATTGCCTACGGCTTCTTTTATGAACACGAAACCTCGAATCCCATCATCCCAGCGATTGGCAGACGCGAATCCGGAAGCCATGCAGCACTATGAAAGAATGCGCGTCGCGGTCTCGGCGTCAACCTTTGTCGAAGGGAGCCTTCGCGAAATCGTGCTGACAACCCAGTTCGCCGTCCTGGGACACGAATTTCCATTCAAGATCCACGCGCGTCGCGCGATGGAGCAAGGCGTGACCAAAGACGCACTGCGGGCGATCATCATGGTGGGACTCGGAATAACTCTCGTTGCCTGCGACGTCGCTCGCGCCCTCTCGTGGCTGGACGAAGCTACAGCCGCCGGTGTAGCGCCGTAGTCCCCGGTTAAAAGCCCCAGTCGTTTACCTCCGAGTAAACGAGGAATACCCCCACGCTCCTTGTAGAACCGGACGGGCGCGATTCGCGCATCCGGTTTGTCATCGCACAGATTCGCTCACAACGCAGCACAGGGCTATCTGATCCGAGGAACTGGAAGTTCAAAAACAGCCATGCTCCGACCGGAAGCGGCCAGGGTCAGCAACGTTCTCGCGAACACCGCTTCAGCCATTTATGCCAACGCCTGCCGATCCGGCGAATAACCTGCGACATCAGGTTTGCAATCCAGGCACGTGCGATTGCGCGCACCCATCACCACTACCGTAGCCCAGACCCTGTCATCGCAGGGACTAACAGGGGGCTAACTCAGGACCTTGTTGCACGGTCTTCCGTCAGAAATTCAAGAACTCCCATACGTTCATAGTTTCACTGATCGGAATCGATTCTGTAAATTTGACGACCTTTTTAAAGGCCGATAGATTCTGAAACGCGTGGTGTCCGGCCGGGAAAGTGACCATAGATGACCCGCTTCGCCCCTGTCCGGACACAGGACGCACATGCTCAGTCCCGGGATGCCATCCCTTTAATATTTAATACAAGATTGGAGACAGACGATGAAGAAGCAGTTGTTCGCACTTGCGGCCGGTAGCATGTTTAGTTGTGCCGCTTTTTCCCAGAGCAACGTAACGCTCTACGGAATCATCGATGAGGGTGTCAACTATAACAGCAACGCAGGTGGCGAGCGCCTCTACAACCTTTCCAGTGGCGTGCTCAACGGAAGCCGCTGGGGCCTGAGGGGTCGGGAAGACCTCGGTGGTGGTCTCGCTGCGATTTTCACGCTCGAAAGCGGCTTTGATGTCAACAGCGGTCGCATGGGTCAGGGTGGCCTGCTTTTCGGTCGGCAGGCGTATGTCGGATTGACCAGTCCCTACGGCACCGTAACGCTCGGACGGCAGTACGATCTGGTCGTCGACAACCTGGGGCAGTTCGAGGTCGGTGATCAGTGGGGCGGCTACATGGCAGCCCACCCGTCCGACCTCGACAACTTCAACAATACGAACCGCGTCAACAACCAGGTAAAGTACACGAATAAGACAATCGCTGGATTCACCTTCGGCGGTGCCTACTCGTTAGGTGGCGTGGCAGGCAATGTCAGCCGGAACCAGATCTGGTCGCTCGGTGCCAACTACGCGAACGGCCCGTTGCTGGCAGGCGTTGGATACCTGAACGTCCGCAATCCGAATGTCTCGTTTTATGGCAATGGCGGATCGCCGGCAGCCACGACGGGTGGGGTTCCTGGATCGAACCTTGGCGCGTCGCCGGTCATTTCAGGCTACGCATCCGCACACACGCTGCAGGTCATCGGCGCAGATGGCGCTTACACGTTCGGGGCGGCAACGTTTGGGTTCACCTATTCGAACACGAAGTTCATGAGCCTTGGCGACAGAACCAGCGGGCCGGTGCCAGCGGGTGGAATCGCCGGCACCGCGACGTTCAACATCGCGGAAGCCAACTTCAAGTACCAGATTACACCGGCACTCGTTGCAGGGGTGGCTTACGTCTATACCCACAACGGCGGAGCCTCCGGTCACGGTTCGGCCATCTACAATCAAGGCTCCGCTGGCCTCGATTACTTCCTCTCGAAAAGGACAGATGTGTACACCGTCGCGACGTTCCAGGAGGCACGGGGAACGGACTCGACTGGCCGGACTGCTGTTGCATCGATTAACCAGCTAACACCTTCGACGTCGAACCGTCAGGTCGCAGTGCGACTTGGTATCCGCCACAAGTTCTGAACGGTGTCTATCGCCCGCGCTGCTGCGGGCGAATCGATCAAGCCGGCCACGATCCACGTGGCCGCCTCCACTTTGATGGTGAATAACGGCAAGCATTTTACGATCGAAACTGCCGGTACCTGTCCGCGTATTCAGCGACTCCCTCCGCGATGCGAAAATCAGGTATCCAACCGAGAACTTCGCGAGCCAGTGAGATGTCGAGCGGCGCGCGCGTCTTCAGGTTTTCCTCCTCCAGATCTGTCAACGCATCTCCGATCTCAATATCGGCGCCAGGCACGGTATCGCGAACGATGCGCGCTATCTCCGACGGAGCCACCAGGTGACCTGCGGCAACATTGATAACGTGAGATTGGCCAGCGCGTGACTTCTCCAGTTCGACGGCTTTCACAACCGCGCGACTGACGTCCAAAACATGCGTCAGATCCCGCTTCATGTGTCCTCCCGTCTCGAAAAACGTCCTCTTCCCGTCCACCGAGTTCTCAACCATCGGCTTGATATAGAGCGGCGTTCGCATGCCGAAGCCATAGACGGCCGCTACTCGCAAAGCAAGAAAGTCGATCCCGTGAAATTGACCGTAAGACATCCCGATCGCTTCGGTGATCATTTTGCTCGTACCGTAGTGAGCACTCGGATTCGCCCTGAAGATCGAGAAAGCCGGATCGTTCTCCATCTGCACAGATCCCACCCCGGCATGGCACGCCGTATTGCTGGATATCAACACGACTTTGCGGACCCCGGACGCACGCGCCACTTCGCAGACGTTCACGAACCCCATGACGTTGGTCTGATAGAAGCCGACGGGATCCTCAATTGACGGTTCGAATCCGACGCGCGCTGCCGCGTGCACAATCACGTCAGGTCGTACTTCTGCGCAAACCGTGGCGAACGTAGCGGCGTCCGCGATTTCACCAATGGACAAAGAGCTGGCGAGATTTATCGCGACGCTTGCAAGATCGGGGGTAACACCGGCACGGTCGTACGCGTGGACCGAATGACCGGCTCTTTCGAGCTCGGCGAAGACGTAGGCGCCAAGAAATCCCGCGCCACCAGTAAGAAGAACCTTCATGTTTTCCCTTATGGTTGACCAGTGAAGACTCGGCGGATGGCCAACAGCCGTATGCGAGTCCCGTCCACTCATTATGCGCATCCTAGACGTGGACATCAAAGTTTCACGGATCGGAATCGATTCTGATTTGTTGACTTGACACGGCAAACCGGATTAGATTCGTCTCAAACGGTCGTGGAGCCTCACCCGACCGTCAAAAAATCAGCTACCGAAATTACGGAGACAGACGATGGCTACCCCGGCATCAACCGCCCGGCAAAAGCGACTCATCATCGCGTCCACTTTTGTTGGGTCCACAATCGAATGGTATGACTTTTTCATTTTCGGCACGATTGCCGCGCTGTTCCTGAAAGAACTGTTCTTTCCCGCTGTCGACCCCACGATGGGGACAATCTTTGGTTTCATGACGTTCGCCACGGCGTGGCTGGTGCGGCCCATCGGCGGAGTGATCGCGGGACACCTGGGCGACAAGATCGGGCGGAAGACCACGCTCCTCTGGAGCTTCGTCATCATGGGCGCCGCGACGACCCTGATCGGATTATTGCCGACCTACGAAAGCGCGGGATACATCGGTGCCGTGCTCCTCGTGCTGCTGCGCATTGTCCAGGGCCTATCCGCGGGTGCGGAGTATGGCGGTGCGATCGTGGCGGTCGTCGAACACGCTGACGAGAAACGTCGTGGCCTCTTTGGAAGCGTCCCGCAGAGTGCGGCGTTCTTCGGCCTCCTGCTTGGCAATCTCACGTTTCTGGCGATGACGACGCTCGACAAGCACGCCCTGATGGCATGGGGTTGGCGGGTGCCCTTTATCCTGAGCGCTGCGATGCTGTTAGCGGCATCTACATCCGGCACCGGGTCGAGGAGTCTCCCGCGTTCGTAAAGGCGAAAGCTTCAGGCAACATCGAGAAATTGCCGGTGATGACCGTACTTCGGGAATATCCACGGCAACTGCTTGGCGTTCTGTTCGCGCAAGCTGCACCGAACACGTTCTTCTATACCTGTGCCGTTGCGATGGTCGCGTATGCGGTGTCACGGCTCAAAATCAGTCAGGCTGACATGCTCATAGCTGTTTCAATCGGCGCTGCGGTCGAGATGGTGATGATCCCGGTCTACGGTTTGCTCGCCGACAAGCTCGGACGCCGCAAGGTCTTCGTATGGGGCATCTTCGCCCTTCTGGCGGGGGCCATTCCGTTCTGTCTTGCGGTGGAAGCTCACTCCTATGCAGGCATGGTTGCCGGATACATCTGGGTCCTCGGTATCGGTCATGCGGCATGCCACAGTTCTCAGGCGTCGCTGTTTTCTGACATGTTCCCCACGTCGGTGCGGTATACCGGAATTTCGGCCGGGTACCAGATGTCTGGCGCCATTTTCGGCGGCCCGCTACCCATCGTTGCTACGGCGCTAATCGCGTATCAGAACGGCGGGATCCGTGTCTTTTTGGCTACACGATGCTCATCGGCGTAGTAAGCCTGATTGCGATCATGATGAGCAAGCCACACTACTCTCTGGTAGGGATGCCCGGCACCCAGCATTCCAAAAACCAGCAGATCCAGACAACTCCGTAAGCTATCAGAGCGCGCGCGGGCCAAGACATACAGAGATGACTGGTTGAGCCCGCTCTCGGGGCGACCGTGCCGACACGGTCGCCCTCTCCGTTTCCTACTTCATGCGTCTCACGTATGTCCGACGATTCCATACACGCCGTACTCAAGGCACACCCTACCGTCAGAGCCGACTGGCTCGCCCTGCATTCGGAGAAGATTGTCGACCCCGAACTGCCGATCGTGGATCCGCACCACCATTGCTGGGACCATCCTGGCGACCGATACCTCTCATCCGAGGCCGTATCGGATTTCTCGACAGGTCATAAGGTTTTGTCGACCGTACACGTGCAATGCAGAAGCATGTATCGCGAGCACGGCCCCGAAGCGTTCAGGCCGGTCGGCGAGACGGAGTTCGTTCGACAGGTGGCGGAGCAAAGCGCTGCGGCTAACCCGTCTCTCCAGCTATGCGCGGGAATTGTGGGAACTGTGGATCTGCTGCTTGGTCACGACGTGCAACCGGTGCTGGAGGCACACCTCGAGGCTGGCAGGGGATTGTTTCGTGGCATCAGACCGATGGTCGTCTGGCATAAGAGCCGGGAGGTTCTGCCATCCGGCGCCCCGCGAGGGGTATTGACGGCCACACCGACGCGAGCGGCGATCTCACGCATCCAGAAGATGGGCATGACGCTGGACGTGTGGGCCTTTTTCACGCAACTGGGCGATGTCGCACAAATTTGCCGGGAACATGCAGATCTCACCGTCGTGATCAACCACACCGGCGGGCCGCTGGGTATCGGCCCGTACAAAGGGTTGCGTGACGAGGTGTTCGCAGAGTGGTGCTCGCGCATTGAGGAACTTGCTGCTATCCCGAACACCGTGATGAAGCTTGGCGGCCTCGCCATGCGATACGCGGGTTTCGGCTTCAACGAACGTACGGTCCCACCTTCCTCTGACGACCTTGTCGCGGCGTGGAAGCCTTACATGCGATTGTGTGTCGACCTGTTTGGGCCGCAGCGATGTATGTTCGAAAGCAACTTCCCCGTCGACAAGGCGATGTGCAGCTACGGTATTCTGTGGAACGCGTACAAGAAGATCGCCGCGGATCTGTCGGACACCGAGCGCACGCATTTGTTCTCGGGCACCGCCGCGCGCGTCTATCGTCTCCAGCTAGACTGAGGTCAAAGACTTTCCAGGGCACAGGCGTCATCTGATACGCCTCGACCGGTAGCGATGGCGCGCGCACCTGCACGAGCAGCCTGATACCGCTTTGACAGACAACGAGGTGACTCTCCTCGTCAGAACCCGAAAAAAGCCGGCGCATGCGCGCCGGTAAACCCCTGGATCTATATTCGCCTCGTCAGCCTGCTGGCGTGATCACCTGATACCGCGCCAGATCGTGTCGTACAAACGCCCGGCGCGGTTCGCAGTTTTAGGCTGCAGCGCTCACGAAACCAAGCATCGCCTTGACTTCCAGATACTCCTCCAAACCGAAGACCCCCATCTCCCGCCCGTTACCCGACTGTTTATATCCTCCCATCGGCGCAACGTTGTTCGATGGCGCGCCGTTGAGGAAAATTCGGCCAGCCTGCATGCGCTCGGCGACACGACGGGCATTCTCCACGTTCGAGGAGAAGAGATACCCCCCTAGACCATAGCGAGTTCCGTTGGCAATCTCGATGGCATCGTCGATGTCGCGGTATGTGATGACGGAAAGTACGGGCCCAAAAATTTCCTCCTGAGCAACCGTCATGTCTCGAGTAACACCCGAGAACACGGTTGGCCGAATAAAGAACCCTTTTTTGATGCCTTCCGGGCGACCTGGGCCGCCCGTGACGACGTTCGCGCCCTCCTGAATACCCAGTTCGATGAAATGCTGGACCCGCTCAAACTGCGCTCGGTTGACGACCGGTCCAATGGTGGTTTCCGGGTTCTTCGGGTCGCCTACTTTCACCGACTGCGCTTCCTTCCGGATCAGTTCGATCAGTTCATCTGCCTGGCCTTCCGACACGAGCATGCGCGTCGGAGAATGGCACGACTGGCCCGTGTTCGAGAAGCCGCGAGAGACGTTGAACCGAGCAGCAGCGGCGAGATCCGCATCGGGCAGAATGATGTTCGCGGACTTGCCGCCCAGTTCCTGACACACGCGCTTCACGGTGCCAGCCGCGGCCTGAGCCACCATCACGCCAGCACGGGTGCTTCCCGTAAATGAAACCATATCGATGCCGGGGTGACGCGAGATGGCTTCGCCGACGGTCGGACCGTCTCCGTTCATCAGATTAAACACGCCCGGCGGTACGCCCGCGGCATCGAGCGCCTCCGCGAGAACGACCGCACTGAGCGGAGTGAACTCGCTTGGTTTCGCAACGACGGTGCAACCTGCGGCAAATGCAGATGCCAGCTTCTGACACAACAACTGCAAAGGCCAATTCCAGGCAGAGATCAGGCCGCACACACCGATCGGCTCCCGACGAACCACGTTGTCGCCGAGCATGTGTTCAAACGAGTATTCCCGCAGCGTGACGATTGCCTGACGGAAGGCCTGAACGGCTGTCCCCGTCTGCCCTTTCAAATTGCTCGGGGCACCCATCTCTTCGGTGACCGCATCCATCAGATCCGACTGCCGATGTAACAGCGAATCAACGATACTGCTCAAGAGTTCCATACGCCATTCCTTCTTCGACTGCGAGAAGGATGCGAATGCTCGTCGCGCCGCTTCAACGGCCCTTTCAACGTCCTCAGCGCTTCCGAGCGTGACGTGCCCATAGGCTTCTTCGGTCGCCGGGTTGATCAGTTCAAAGAGGCCCTTGCCCACTGGCTCCGTCCATTTTCCGTCGATGTAAAACCGGTCAAGCTTCTTCATGATTTCTCAATCCCTTGAAAAGATTCAATCCCGTAGAGGCGGCCAAGCTCATCGACCTGCGCCCCCGGTCCCAAAATTCTTGATCCTGCTTCCAGGACCGTTCTCGCCACGTTGAGCATAGGCAGAGGAGCTCCCGTAGCGCGGCCCATGCGACCGATCAGCTGTTGATCTTTCAGCACGGTCATCAGTGTGGCGTCGGCCGTAGGATCACCGGTCACGATAGAGCGCAGGATTCGGTCAAGCGCTCCCGAGGCGCTCACCCCAGACGACAACGCCGCGTGCAAAGTGTCAATCCGAATGCCGAACGCCGCTGCAATTGACAGCATCTCGTAGATGACCAGCCGGTTGCCCACACCGAGCGCGTTTTTTACAAGCTTGACGGCCTGCCCGGAGCCAGGCTCGCCGAAATACAAGACCTCGCCGCCCATCGCCTTCAGTATTGGACTCGCGCGGGAAAAGGCCTCCTTCTCGGCGCCGCACATCGTAACGAGGCGACCATTCCGGGCTCCTTCCGGCCCCCCCGTCACAGGAGCGTCGATCATCGCCACTCCGGCAATCGCGAGCCGTTCGCTAAAGCGAATTGCATCGGCCGGGCTGCACGTCGTCTGATCGATCACTATCGTTCCGCGACTCAGGGATGCATACATCCCACGAGTACCAAAGAGGACCTGTTCAACCTCCTTCGCACTGGGAACGCAAAGAAAAATCACATCGCATACAGCAGCAAGCGAGGCGACATCCGGAGCCGCGCGCGCACCTTCGCGCGTGAGGCGTTCGACCTTCACAGGATCAGGATCGAAAACATGAAGTTCTCGAACCACCCGTAAGGCCTGCCCGGCTAGAGCGCTACCCATCGCCCCCAGACCAACGTAGCCAATCACCGGCGGTGCGGCCTCATCGCCTCCGGTATATTCCTCTGCCTTGCTGGTGGTCACGTCACTTCGTCGAAACCCGACGAGCCGCTCATAGTTAGAAAACGGGTCGCCAGCAACCCGCCGGGCGTCATCGCCTTCACCCGTCTCCAGGCTCAACAGCGCCGTTGCAGCCGCAGTCAGGGGCAGCGGCAGGCCCAGCGGCATTGCGACACCGACGAGGTATCCGAGCATCTTCAAGGCTGAGCCCGGCTTCCCGGCGTCAGCGCCTGTTGCATCGAGAAGGCGATGGAAAAATAGCTCGGCCTGCCGGCTGCGGCCGCTACTGTGGGCAACCACTGATGCAACCCGGTCAACGGGTAAGCCTGAACGCACACCGAGACCAGCAGCTTCAATGATTACCATCCGGCTGAGTGTGCAGATGGCATGCTGTATAGACGAGATCAATTGAGCGGCAGCTAATCGTGATCCGCAATACAGAGCGTCCAGCGACGTTCGCGCGAAGATCGACGCAACCTCTTCACCTGCTCCGGGGTCGCCGGACAGGAACACCCTGCCTGCGTCCGTCTCGCCAAGCGACAAGGCGGCCGATACGGCCGGTACATGCACCGTCGTATCGAAGCACGCGTCTCCCTCACGCCAATCTTCGTCGGCGAGCGTCACGAGTATGACGTTCGAATCGGGCGCAAAGCCGGTGATGAGCCGTTTCCTGAGATTTGGACTGACGTCGGAGGCGATCAGGATGCACATGTGATCGCCGCTCCACAATTCGGCGCTGTGTTTTTCGCCTGCGCTCACCCACTCCAAGGCATCCAGTTCAATCAATGCAGCTCGCCACCTGGCTGATGGTTCCCCCACGCAGACGACCGATCGCATTATTGCTCCTTAGGTGTCCGCGACTATTGCTTAGGAATTCCCATCGCCTTGATCATGTCCTGATTGTCGGTCAGATCCTTGTTCAGGAACGTGCCCGAATCCGCAGTGGTCTTGTAAAACGGCTCCGTGCCTTGCGCTTCCAACTTTGCCTTCAACGCCGGATCACTTAGCACCTTTGCCATGGCGTCGTTTAGCTTTTTGACAACATCCTTCGGCGTTCCGGCCGGCGCGAACAGTCCGAGCCAGTAGTAATAGGTGAAACCCGGCAGCCCTTGCTGCGCAGCCGTGGGAACGTCGGCAAGTACGGGCAGGCGCGAGTCGCTGGTGACCGCGAGTGCCTTAAGAAGCCCACCATGCAGGCCGGCCGCGCTACTGCCGTATGCGTCGATCATGAAGCTCACCCGGCCCGCAATCACATCGGGCATCGCAGCACCATTGCCCTTGAAGGGCACATGCTGCATCTGGAGTTTCGCCTGCTTAAGCATCATTGCCGCAGCGATATGCGTCGTCGTACCGATCCCAGCTGATCCGTAAGTGATCTGTCCCGGATGCGCTTTCGCATCTGCGATCAGATCGCTGAGGCTTTTGTAACTCGACTTTGCTCCTGCGACGATGAGGGCTGGTGACCGTGCGAAGGTCCCAACCAAAGTGAAATCCTTCAGAGCGTCAAAGCCTGGCTCCTTGTTGAGCGCTTCCTGGATGGAAATTGTGCTACCTGTGGACATCAGGGTGTACCCGTCAGCCGGTTGCTCCTTCGTGTATCGAATCCCCACCAGGCCACCCGCCCCGGTCCGGTTGTCTACGAGTACCGATTGGCCAAGCACCTCGCCGAGCCTTTGTGCAACGACCCGGGTGGTCACGTCACCCCATCCACCGGCCGATACGGGCACGATAATCCTTATCGTTCGGGACGGGTAGTCGGCCGACGAAGCAATGCCTGAATATCCACTGGCAGCAGCGATCAGCATTCCGATTGCAAATTTTTTCAACGTCTTCACTTGTGTCTCCTCGCTTCATTTTCGCGCGACTGCAGAGCATGAAGCCTGCGTTGCGCGACAGTTAAATCAATTGCGCCAGCACAGCGCAAGTCTCCTCTCACGACGGCATATCTGCTTTTATCGTGTCGATCAGATCGCGGATGCTCGAGAGAGCATTCATGTCCTGTATCTGGGCGAAACTGGCGGCTACGCGCCTGGCGCCCACCCCACCGTATGGCATCAGGGCCTCATATTTCTGCCTGAGTTCGACCCAGCGGATTCCCCGCACCGCCGCACCTTTGGGTGCAAGCACAGATGTCTCGTGAACCGCACCACCAACAGTCGTTATCCGCACGATCGCGCCGCTTTTGAAATCCGCTTTGTTCGGAACGTCATAATCGAGCCGGGTAACACGATCGAAGAGGGAACGAATGCGCGGATCGGCGATCTTTTCAGGAAGAGCATGCTGCCAGCCATACTCGCGGTCCGCGGCTCCAGCGGCGGCGAAGTAGAACGGACTGTGGGCGATGCCGATGAGGTCGGTCGGATGCTTCGGCCCAGGGAACGGATAGTCGGGGAGCGTGAATTCGATTTCCTTGATGTCAGCTACATCAAGATCGCCCTCCGTTGCCGCGATGGCTGCGGCTTCCGCTACAGCATGAAATGGAGAGCCACCAGGAACCAGCTTGATGCCTAACTCTGTCTGAAGGCTCCACTTCGTGCCGAGTTGCTCGACAGCACTCTTTGCCTGATTGCTTGTGCCGAGCGTATCGAAAAAGCCTCGTGGCATTTCAAACCCGGCCAGATCTGCGGTGTATCCATGTTTTGCCGCTTCGGCCGCGTTCACGCCCATCATCGCTGCATTCCCTGCGTGATACTCACGCGCAAGGCTCGTTGCAGCAACAGCGTGCAGGCCTCCTAACGACGTCGCTGCGAGCACCAGCGCATGTGCCGCCTGATCAGGATGAAGCTTAAGAAGACGCGCCGCAGCTGCCGTCGCAGCGAACGTCGCGACCACACAACCGTGAAAGCCCTTGCGTTGCAAGCCACCAATCATCGCCGTGTTTATGTTTCCCGCAACTTCGTAACCCGCGATGACGGCTTCAAGAACCTGAGCTCCGCTTGCATTGCAAGCTTCCCCAACGGCGATCGCGGCTGCGCAGGCTTGCGTGCCGCTGTGAACGATATTACGCAGGTCACTGTCGTCGGATGCGGCCGCATCGCTCATGAGGCCGTTCAGACGTGCCGTAGCTACCGCGGGCAATCTGTCCCAGCCCCCAAACCAAACCGTACTGACCGGGAAACCACCACGTTCATTTTCAAGTTTTCTGATCAGTTTGCTGGATTGCAGGGTCGATCCCAATGCTGCGCTCGCCAAAGTACTGGCTACCAGCATCTTTCCGTATTCCAGAACGTCGCTCGGGAAGCTCGCCAGACTCGCATTCGCGATGAACCGACCGTAGCGCTGCGCTACTGTTTCAGTGCGATAGGACAAATCCGTCTCCTGTTGATTTTTTCCTGCGGGCCCGCTTGCCAAACCTCTCTCGCGCGACCGCTTGTCGGGTTGCGCTCCAGGCTGGCTCGTACAGAGCCGTTCAAATCACTTTACGACCGCCAAAGGATTCAAGTCAACAAAAAAAGAAACCAGTTCCGATCAGAGAAACACCAAGTCACCAGCTGCAGTGATGCAAATTTGCTATCTGAGTGGATCACAGCAGCGAAAGGGCCGCGCTCTCGAACTACCGATGCGCCTGAAAATCTGGCCGTCGCCCATACTGATGAAAAAAGGGGAAAGGCGCCCCCAACCCCGCTGTGACCCGACGTTTGCGTCTGGCCACGACCAGGGGGCACTGCATAAGTTCGCGCTTACGACGGTGTCAGGCCAATCGGCCGTTGCATTCTGTAGGCCTGCGCAGCCGTGCCGCTATAGAGCGCAAGCTTTTCTGACGGGGAGAAGCGCTCGGTGATCCGCTTGAACGCATTCCAGAGAACGCCATAACCACAACTCTGTTTATCGACTGGGAAGTTGCTTTCAAACATGCACCGTTCGGGGCCAAACAGTTCTATGCACGTCTCTACGTATGGCCTCCAGCAGACCGCCAGATCGTTGGACGACGGCGGCCTGTCGCGAAGATGGAAATCCCACCCTGCGTAAAGCATCCCCAGGCCGCCAATCTTGACCATCACATTCGGGTAGCCCGCGACCCGCTTCATATTTTCTCGCCAGGCGCCGAAGACAGCTGCACGGTCGGTGTGCGGTTCTACGCCAAGGACGCCTCCCGCGTGATCAACGACGACAGAAGCGTGGGGATAATCATGCAGAAGGGAAACGAGGTCAGGCAATTGCGGATAGAAGAGCCATGCATCGAATGTGAGGCCGAGTGGAATGAGTCTGGCGAATCCTCGTCTGAAGGTCGCGTCGGAAAGAAGATGTGGTCTTGCGAAGGTCCGCCCGTATCCAGCGCTGCCACTGTCCCAGGTAGCGCTGTGCCGAATTCCCTTGAGCCGTTTGCCTCCGGCCTCCGCCATTGCATCGAGCACAGGCTGCACGTCGTCCCCGAGAGTCAGATCTGCGTGCGCAATGATCCCTTCGCACACTCGCGGCCCGCCCGGGTTCTGAATCTCGCAGGCGTCCGCGAACGAACGCGCGAACTCAACCTCGCCGACGGGCTGCATCGACGGGGGGCCCTCTTTCCGATATCCGGACTTGAACTGCACGAACACCGTCGATTCAATACGGTGACCGCTGGAAAGGTCATGCATCAGTTCGGACGTCATGTACCGTCCGCGTTCGTCATCCCAGACATGATGATGGGGATCGATGATTGGAAGATCCGGTTCGAGGGCCTCCTCACTCAGCAGGTCGGTCCATTTCGCCAACTCGACGATCTGACGATGGGTAGTTCCCTTGAACGCCACACTCGCAGTCCCGCGGGAGTGCGCCACTTCATTCCTGTCCATGCCGATCCGACCTTTTCAATGAATTCCACTGACGATGAAAATCATGCGCACATGCCATAGTGCGCTCCGCTACGCACGCCGTCCGGTGTCCGATCCGGCATTCCTGACTTCGACTCCGGCCCACCGCTCATACTGCAGCGCGATAGTCGTGACGTCGTCAGTCGGCCGCGTAGATGCCTGGACGAGACCATAGATACCTCGTACCTTGTCGAAGATCCAGGTGGTCACGCCGAGCTGGCGCGCCTCGTCGGTTGCTGTGGTGAGTCGGGCGGATACCTCGGCCAAACTGAAGCCGTAGTTGAAGTTGCGTGTCGCCACCTCGCCGGGCAGAATGCGTGAACTCGCCGCATTGCGACCTGTCTCGATTCCCATGATCTTTGCCATCTGCTCGGGAGTGAGTCCTGCTTTGGCTCCGGCGACATACGCTTCGCTGGTTACCGCCAGCAAAGTTGCGAACAGCGTCGTATGGATGTGCAGCATTAAATGTGCGGCGCCGACGGTCGACCCGATGTCGAAGGCGTCGCGACATAGCGTTGCGATGGCATGGCCTGCTGCCTGAATGGCTACTGCTTCACCACCGACGATCATCACACCATCACCCGCCACGACCTCGCGATGCGTTCCGGCGTGAAGCACGTCGCAATAAGGGAGCTTTGAACCCAGAAGCGCCTTTATCCCGGCCGCTTTACTTACTGCCATCGCACACATGTTCACAACTACTGCTCCGTCACAGGCAGTTTTTCGCGCGCGACCGGCAATCGCGCTTTCTGATTCCCTGTCCGTTACACCAAGGAGTGTCACGGTGACGTGTGACGAATGTGGCGCCCCCAGACGGGTCAGGTGCGAGTCGTCCTCATTTTGCTGACAAACGAAGCCCGACGCGACCAGCCGATCCGTCAACCCGCGCACCGACGCCTGACTGCAGATCAGCACCAGCGGTCGATGCGCGGGTTCAGGACACGAAAGCCGACATGACGGCTCTTCAACAGTACTGATTACTTCAATGCCAGCCCATGGTTCAAGGTAGGTTATCAGGGAGGTACCGTCCCGGTCGTACCCGCCTTGGGTAGACGCGAATTTCCAGATCTGCTGGGCTGCCTGGGCCACCCACATTGGAACGCCGCGAGCTTGGGCGTCTTCGACAGACAGGCTGATGTCCTTCGCCGTGATCGCCATCCGGGCACCAAAATCGAAGCGGCGCGGCAACACTGAACGCCCAAACTTGTTCCGGGAGGCACTCGTGCTCGCGTCTCCCGAATTGATAATCTCAAGCATCCGCCGCGGCGCAAGTCCGCCCTTGACACCCAGAATGAACGCTTCGCATGTCGACGCCATGCCGGTCGCAGACAGGAGGTTGTTCAGTAATTTCAGCGTCTGCGCCTTACCCGATTCCTCTCCAAGATAGAGCACCGTGGCGCTGGCGAGCGTCGCCATGACTGCGGCAACGCAATCGTAGGCCGCCCGTGGCCCCGAGCACATGATTCCCAATGTGCCATTGCCCGCGGTCGTGACATTTCCGGTAATCGGAGAATCGAGCAGCGCAATGTCACGGGCTGAGAGCGCCTCCGCCACTTCCCGCGCGAAGTTCGCACCCGTCGTCGAAAAATCGACCACGACGCGAACTGCAGAACCTTCAGCAACCCCCGCTTCGCCAAAGATGACATCGCGAATCGCCGGAAGCGATGGCAAACACAGGAGAACAATACTGCATTGATCCGCTACATCCCGGGCCGAGGCCATCGCCTGTGCACCGCACGCCACGACCGAGTCGACCGCCGCACGGTTGAAGTCGTTGACGAACAGCTTGTAGCCCTGGCGGGCAAGATGGCGTGCCATCGGTGCGCCCATGGCGCCGAGTCCAATGAAGCCGATCGAAGTATCGAGATCGAATTTTGCTTTCAGCTCTACCGTGTCCATGCACATCTACCGTTATTAATTTATGACCGAAGCCAGATGACGATTACAGGGACGAGTCCTGGCGCTCTCGCAGCGCGGCGGCCGGCACACCGACCAGAATGATCAGACCTCCAGCGAGCGCGATTGCTGCAATGGTGTACAAGCCGATCGCAATACTGTGGGTATTCGTCATGAGCCATCCAAGCCAGGTTGGCGTCAGCAGTGAACCCGCCTGCCCGAGACTGCTCATCAGCGCGATACCCGCCGCAACCGACCCGGCCGAAAAATACGCCGGTGGAATCGTCCAGAACATCGTGCTGCCTGCGTAATATGCGATGCCGAGCAGCGACAGGCATCCGATCGTGAGCACCGGGTTGCTGCCTACCTGAGGCAGCAGCACAAGTCCGACTGCTCCAATGGAAATCGAGAAAAAGTAATGCCAGCGCCTCTCTACGTGCTTGTCGGAATGCCGCGCAATCAGGATCATTCCGATGGCACCAAAAATCGAAGGTATCGCTGAGAGCATCGCGACGTGGAGAATATCTTTCACCCCTGCACGGTGGATGATCGTCGGTATCCAATAGTTCATCACGATGCCAAGCATCGGTGTAACCAGAGAAGCGAGTACGACGACATAGACCCGTGGATCCCGGAGAACCGCGAGCAGTCCCTGATGGCCAGTTGAACCTTTGAACTTCCTGTCAGCCTGGATATTGTCGGTCAGGATCTGCTTCTCGGCGTCGGTGAGCCATTTAGCGTCCTTGGGGCGGTCGTCGAGATAGAAGTATGCGATAACACCTAGCAGGATCGCTGGCAGCCCTTCAAGCAGGAATAGCCACTGCCAGTCACGCAACCCTGCCACATTGTTGAAACTGTGAAGGATCCACCCCGCGATGGGACCGCCCACGATTCCGGAGACGGCGATCGAAAGCAAAAAGCGCGATGTGATGCGTGCACGTCGAGCGGACGGAAACCAGTAGGTAAGGTATAGAAGAAGCCCTGGGTAAAAGCCTGCTTCTGCCGCACCGAGAAGAATGCGCGCGAGGTAAAACTGGGTGGTCGTGTGGATGAACATCATCGAGCACGTTACCGCGCCCCACAGCACCATGATGCGAGTCATGGTCAGCCGAGCCCCGATTCGTTCCAGCAACAGGTTACTGGGTACCTCGAAAAGAACGTAGCCAATCGAAAACAGCCCGACCCCCAACCCGTAGGCCGCGTCAGAAAGCGCGAGATCCTGGGACAGTGACATCTTGGCAAAACCAAGGTTCACCCTGTCAAGGTAATTCACCACCCAACACAGGAAAAGAAACGGCACGAGTCGGAGCGCAACCTTGCGATACGTGTGCTGTATCTGCTGATCGGTCGCGCCAGACCTGCCTGCTACGCTATCACCCCAATCTTCAAGAGGCGGCTGCACTGACTGGCTCATGGTGTCTCCTTCAACCGTCTTGCGCGGCTGAATTGTCTTTTCTGGGACTGGTCAGCTTCTGCCTCGACGGACCAGAAGCCTTCATTTAGTTGCTCGGCACGACGGTTGGTGCGCGCGGGTGTCGGTGTGGGACCGGAAGTGACGAGAGTATCGTATCGCAAGCTACACCGGCGACAACACCACGGGCCCTTCATCCGCATCCGTCATACTTTATACCTCCACCATGTCGAAGTCGGCCTTGCCTACCGAACACTCGGGGCAAACCCAATTGGCCGGCACGTCCTCCCACCGGGTGCCCGGCGCGATGCCCTCCGATGGAAGCCCCTCCGCCTCATCGTAGATAAAGCCGCACAACGCGCATTGCCAGATCCTGAACTCCGCCTGCGGCTGCACCGCAGCATTTTCCGTAGTCACTTCCCTCACCTCTTCGCTCATTTTCCTCTCCAGGACAGCGCCCACGCGCTGACGATCCCATCTGCGAATGCCAGACGACCAGGTGTCCCTGATCAACGCATCCCGCTCAGGCAACGACGCCAGTGTCCCTACGAACATTCAGGTCAACCGCATCTGCGCCCGCCTCCTCGTTGCGCGAAAGCCTGATTCCGTGATTCCGTGATTTCCCGTGATTTCGTGGAACGCTTCCGAGCATGAACCGATGGTATCATGGTTCTGACTGATAGCATTGATTCCGCTCAGTGAAACTGGCGAGAGCAGAAGGACAGTCATCAGAACCCTCCCGCGCATCCCTCGTGACAGCCGGTTTGGACGCTGCGGATTCCTTCATCAAGACAGGAGACTTACGTATGACCATCAGAGGCAAGGCTTATATTGTCGGTGCCTACGAACACCCGTTACGCAAGGCGCCCCATCATTCGGTCGCCCAGCTCCACGCTGAGGTTGCGAAGGGCGCGATCGAGGACGCCGGACTCGCGCGCGACGACATCGACGGATTTTTCTGCGCAGGTGACGCACCTGGGGCAAACCCGTGGTCGCTCTCAGACTATCTAAATCTGACCAGGCTGCGCCACATCGATTCGACAGACATGGGAGGCTGTTCCTACCTGATTCACGTCGCACATGCTGCGCAAGCAATCGCGGCCGGCAAATGCAACGTCGCGCTCGTTACGCTCGCGGGGCGGCCAAATTCCGAGGGGAGTGCCGGAACGCAGGTCCGCAACCGGGGAACCAACCTCCCCGACGCCCCTTTCGAAATCCCGTACAGTCCGGTCCCATTAAACTTGTACGCGATGGCGGCGAAGCGCCATATGTACGAATTCGGGACCACAAACGAGCAACTGGCGTGGGTCAAGGTCGCGGCATCCCATCATGCGCAATACAACGAACACGCAATGCTGCGCTCCGTTGTATCCGTCGAGGACGTTCTGGCCTCGCCGATGATTTCAGATCCGCTGCACCGGCTTGACTCATGCGTTGTGAGCGATGGCGGGGGTGCGATCGTTATTGCGCGACCGGAAATCGCCAGGTCGCTTTCGCGTCCGCGTGTTCGCGTGCTGGGATGCGGAGAGTCGACAAAACACCTGACGGGTGGGGACGTCGACCTGACCTACACGACCGCCGCGCGGACCGGGCCGCGGGCTTTCGATGAGGCCGGAGTAACGCCGGCAGACATCCAGTACGCATCTATCTACGACAGTTTCACCATCACGGTAATTTTGCAACTCGAGGACCTCGGTTTCTGCCCGAAGGGAGAAGGCGGCCGGTTTGTGGCCGACGGCAACCTGATCTCCGGTACGGGAAGACTCCCCTTCAACACCGATGGTGGTGGCCTCTGCAACAACCACCCATCGAATCGTGGCGGGATGACGAAGATCATTGAGGCCGTACGACAGTTGCGGACCGAAGCTCACCTGTCGGTACAGGTTCCGAACTGCACGCTTGCCCTTGCAACCGGCATAGGCGGCGCTATCGGGAATCGCCACGGGGGCGCAACAGTGATTTTGGAAAGGGAGTAACTCACATGACTTCAACCGTCGCGGAACGCGAGATCACGGATCCCGCTATCAATCCTGGTGACGAACCTTATTTCGAAGCGGCCGATCAAGGTAAGTTGCTGCTGAAGGTCTGCTCAAGCTGCGGTCGAGCCCATCACTACCCTCGGTCCCTCTGCCCCTTCTGCTGGAGCACCGATCTGTCGTGGAAGGACGCCGCCGGCACCGGCGAAATCTACACTTACAGCGTCACCCGTCGAGGCGCCGGCGCACCTTATTGCATCGCCTATGTGAAGCTCGACGAGGGTCCCACGATGCTCACAAACATCGTCGACACCGACTATGACTCGATCAAAATCGGGCAGCGGGTTCAGGTGGTGTTCAAAAGGTCCGCGGGTGGCATCGCCATCCCGGTGTTCACGCCCGCCTGATCTCCTGATCGGGCGGCCTGTCGAGCATCCTCCGGTAGGAGGGGCGACCCCACCCGATCCTCCGCAATCTGGAGCCTCTAGCAATGAGCCTGATTTCACTATTCAGTGCCGTCGACGACATCGTGACGCGTTACGACGTCGACGTGGCGGCCGCAACCCTGACCCGGCGGGAAAGCATCCGGATCCTTGCAAAAGTCCAGTATGCCTGGCCCCATCCGCACGATCCATATCTCTATGTTGCGACCAGCGCCGCCGGACCGCGGGTGCTCTCGAGTTTCAATCACGTGAGCGCTTTCAGAATGGGCCATGACGGCGCACTGACGGCCCACGGTCCTTCGCGAGAGCTCGATCGCCGGGCGGTTCACACCTGCGTTGATCCTAGCGGGAAATACCTTCTGAGCGCGCACAACTTTCCGCGCAGCGGTCTGACCGTCCATCCCATTCTCGAAGACGGCACGATTGGCGACCCTATCCACCAGAATGATTGCCTTGACTGCGGCGCCTACCCTCATCAAGTACGCCTGCTGCCGTCGGCACGAGCAGCGTTGATCGTGGACCGGGGGAACCACGCACGATCAGACAAGGCGGAAGATCCTGGTGCGTTGAGACTGTTCCCATTTTCCTCAGGGAACCTCTCGCCGGGCGAAGTCGTCGCACCAGATCAAGGCTACGGTTTTGGCCCACGACACGTCGACTTTCATCCGACATGTCCATGGATGTATGTGTCAGACGAGCGCACCAATCAGCTCTATATGTTCCGGGTTACCGAGAACGCAGTTGAGAGTGAACCGGCGTACCGCTGTAGCCTTCTCGAAGCACCCGAGCGCGTTGACACACGGCAGCTCGGCGGTCCCATTCATGTCCACCCTTCGGGCCGTTACGTGTACGTCGCAAATCGCGCCGACCGGGCTGAAGAGTCCGACGGACAGAAAATTTTTGCTGGCGGTGAGAACAGCATCGCCGTCTTCGAGATTAACTCCCTGACGGGCGAGCCAACGCTCGTGCAGCATGCTCACACGCAAAGCATCCACGTGCGGACCTTTGCATGTGATCCTACCGGCAGACTGCTGGTGACAGCGAGCATCAAACCGCTTGCGGTGAGCGTCGACGGCAAGATCAGGACGATTCCCGCGGCTCTCACTGTATTCCGCGTGCGCGAAGACGGATCGCTCGAGTATGTCCGTCAGTATCCGGTGGAAACACAGGAAGGCCAGATGCAGTACTGGATGGGTATCGTTGCGGTCCGCTGATGCTCGAAGCGGAAGACAGCATTTTCGCTGTCTTCCGCTTCCATCAGATCCGGTTCAGAATCCGACCACCGTCAACAAGCAAAGACACGCCCGTGACGAACGACGCCTCGTCGGATGCCAGATACAAGGCGGCGTTGGCTACGTCCCACGCGGTGCCTTGCCGACCAAGGGGTACTTTGGCATCCCGTTCCGCGAGAACCTGTTCCCTGCTCTGGTTCCACTCACGAGCTCGCGTATCCACCGCCATCGGAGTGGCGATCAGCCCTGGCAAGATGCAGTTGGCACGGATCCCATGCGGTGCGTTCTGCAGCGCGAGTTGCTCAGTGAACGCAATAACGCCCGCTTTCGTCGCCTTGTAGGCCACATAGGGATACTTTCCCGGCCCCGCAGCCGACGAGACATTGACAATCACCCCGGAACGCTGTTCACGCATGATCGCCACCGCATGCTTGCACGCAAACACGGTTCCGCGCAGATTGATCCGGCAAATGTTGTCGAACCGTTCTTCGGTGAGGTCCATCAGGTCTGCATCGCCGCCACCGAGACTGACGCCTACATTGTTGTGCAATATGTCGACCGACCCCCACTTTTGTCTGGCATTTTGAATGGCGCTGGCGAGTTGGTCCTCGTGCGCGACGTCTGCAGCCACCGCATAAGCCTCGAAACCCTCGCCTCTTATGATTTGCGCGGTCGCCTCCGCTGATTCCAGCGACCTGTCGACGGCCAGAACGCGCGCTTCTTCCCTCGCAAAACGCATTGCCACTGCCCGTCCGTTACCCACACCTTCGCCCGGGCTCTGCCCTGCCCCGACCACAACCGCCACCTTGCCAGCGAGCCGGGCGCTCGCGGTCCAGCCATCAGTCTCAGTCACAAGCGTCTCCTTTGTATTCCACGTCACATCAACGCGAGCAGACGCGGGGAAACCTTTCAAACCGTTTCCGCGTACATCGCCCGGTCATCAAATGCTATCATAGGGTTCCTATAATCAATACGCGTTTCGATGAATGGAACCACAGGTCCGAGAACTGCGACGCGATCCTGACAGGTTTCCAAGGATGGCTAGTTACGCTAGCCTTTTAACAGTGCCCCGTTTTGGTCCGAACGGCCGGCAAAACACGAGGAGGCGGAATGACAAAGCTTGCATCGATTCTTATTGGCGGTGATTGCGGTCCCACCCATGGGCCACAGCAGGGTTTTCCTGTCGAGAGCTACACACACCTGGTAGCGCCTTACCTGCGCGACGCCGATTTCCGCTTCGTGAACTGCATGCGTACCTACTCCGACAGGGGAGTAAAGTCGGATCATGCGCCGCAGGTCTGTCAGCCGGTTGAGATGTCGACGCTTTTTACGGGAGGGCTGTTCGACGCCGTGACGATGGCAAATAACCACAGTCTCGATGCCGGCCCGGAAGCGATGCTCGACACGCGGAAGCTGTTTCTCGAAAAAGGCCTGCAGGTTACCGGTGCCGGGCGCGACCTGGATGAAGCCCGTCAGCCTGCAATCGTTGAAAAAGCAGGCGTCCGCGTCGGTTATCTCGGCTACACGTCGGTCGCAACCGCCGGGACCGACGCCGGTAAAGGAAAGCCGGGGGTCGTCAACATCCGTGTTAAGACGAGCTATGAGACGCGCGGGCCGCATCAGCCAGTTCGGGTATGGACCTCACCGATTCCGCAGGATCTTGCCCGGCTCACGGAGGACATCACAGATCTGCGCAAGAAGGTCGACGTAGTCGTACTCGCCTATCACGCCGGGGCGATTCGTCTTCCGAGAATCGTTTCCGACTATCAGGTTGCCGTCGCTCACGCAGCCATTGACGCGGGTGCCGATCTGGTCGTCGGACATGCGCCGCATATCCCCAAGGCGATCGAGGTGTACAAGGGGAAGGTCATCTTCTACAGCCTGGGCGTTTTTGCGATGACCAAATCTTTTGCTGCACCCGCATGGACGAATGAACCGGCATGGGCGCAAGGGGCTGTGCGCAACTTCATGGACCTCGATCCGGCATATCCGTTGATGCCTTATGGCAAAGACTGCACCCTCGCCCTGCTGGCGAAAGCCTATGTATCCCCCCAGGGCGTGGCAAAGGTCTCATTCCTTCCCGTCAAGTTCGATAGCCGCTATCGCCCCGAGGTGCTTCGCGCCGGTGATCCGCGGTTCGAGGAAGTTGTCGAATATATGAAATGGGCGTCGGAAGACATGCCTCACAAGTTCGACATCGAGAACGATGAGGTGGTAGTCACCGCGTCGTAAGTCAGCCGACGCATCGAACCGTTCAATTATCAAAGTTAAGGCAATTCATCATGGATTTGGGCATTAGAGGGAAGACCGCGCTGGTAACTGCGTCGAGCGGCGGTATGGGGCGTAACATTGCACACGCGCTTGCCTCGGAGGGCGCAAATGTGGTGCTTTTCGCGAGATCACAAGACAAACTGACCACGGTCGCGAGCGAGATCATCCAGCAACATGGTGTGCGGGCGCTAGCGAAGGCGGGAGACATGCGCGTGAGCAGCGACGTCACGACGCTGGTCGAATCGATAAAAGCGGAGTTTGGCGGACTGGACATCGTCGTGCTCAACACGGCTCGTCCGCCCAATCCTATTCGCGCGACGACCGAAGAGGTCGACATGGCGCGCTGGGACGAGGCCTATCAGAACCAGCTCGCCGGTGTGTTGCAGGTGATGAGCCAAGCCATGCCACTCATCACTGCACGCGGATGGGGCCGGGTTATTGCCATCACATCGGCTTCGGTGAAGGCACCGATGGCTCACCACAGTCTGTCGACGGTCTTCCGCGCCGGGGTGACCGCGTATATGAAACATCTCGCGAATGAAGTCGGCTTGAGCGGCGTCACGGTCAACTGCGTCGCACCCGCATTGATCGAGACGCCACATCGCGCTGGATCGGCAGCCTATACCGCTGCGCAGGCCGAGGCGCGCAAGCGGTTGACGCCTCTTGGGCGGATGGGCACGCAGGGCGAGCTTGCGGGTGTGGTGACCTTCCTGGCGTCGGAACAGGCTGGATTCATCACCGGAGCGACCATCCCGGTTGAGGGCGGAATGCTGGGATCGCTGTTCTGAGCGCCCCTTCTACCGCCTACCTGCCTGTTCTACTCGGCGTGTCCCCCGAACTGACGCGAGATATTCAAAGCTGCCTCGACGACCAGCTTGATGAAGTTCTTCTCATTCATCTGCATGCGTACAGTGGGAGCGCCAACGGACAGGCAATAATGGACCTGCTCGTCAACGCCCACGATCGGCGCCGAGATGGCCGAGATGCCCATCAGTCGCTCACCGTGCGAGACGGCGTAACCATTCTCACGAATGCGCTCGAGATCGTCGAGGAAAGCCGCCTTGCTCTGCTTGGTGGCTTTCGTAGCCGCCGGTAGCAGCGGCGTCAGATCCGCTTTCGACATATACGCCATCAAGACCTTGGAGCCGGAGCCGGCCTGAAGCGGAATCTGCTCGCCAGCTTGGACCACCGCCCTAAGAGGCGCTGTGACTGTCGATATGGATTCGATGCAGACGCGATTGCCGCCGTTGACCGTATGGAGCGAGACAGTTTCCTTCGTGGTCTCCGCAAGCTCCGTCATGAATGGACGGGCAATTTCGCGGATACCCAAGGTCCCGCGCACGAGGCCGGCGAGCCTTGTGAACCGGAATGACAGGCAATACTGCTGATCCTCCAGCCGAACCAGATAGCCAGCTCGCTCCAGACTTTGCACAATCCGGAAAGTGGTGGACTTCGGCAGATCGATGCGTTCCGAGATTTCCTGGAGAGACAGGCTGCTCCTCTCAACGCTAAAACTTTCGAAAACAGCCAGAATACGTTCAACCGAGCGCATCATTTCGCGACATTCCATACGAGGTCCAGGACAACGTATGGTACATCAGTCGCGGTCGTGTCAAGCCAACCTTCGCAACATTCAGGCCACCGGGACAGCCGGCATCTGATCCGAAGCCGAGCTTCCCGCCGCTAACCTGGTTGCAAACCACGGGGTCTGCATTGAGAGCCGGACCTGCGCCGGGAATGACAAGCTTCGCGTCACGCGAGGCTTTGCGGTCACTCTTCGGCGAGCGGCCCGTGAGACATAGGTGGCACGGCCGCCTCCGGCGCCCCGCCTGTCGAGCGCTTGCGCTTGTACTCACGCCAGGCAAAGAAGCATTGCCCGACAACCAGCAACAGACAGATCGCCACGAACGCTGCACTGATTGGCCGTTGCACGAAAATCGCGAGGTCGCCTCGCGACAGCAACAGTGCCCGGCGGAAATTCTCCTCCACCATAGGTCCGAGAACGTACCCGAGAAGAATGGTCGCCACGGGGAAATCCAGTGCCAGCAGAACCGCCCCGATCAACCCAAACACGAGTACCTCACCAACCTCGAACAAGCTGTTGTTAGTACTGAAAACTCCAACGGCAATAAAGAAGAGCGCCGACGGATACATCAGGCGGTAAGGCACCTGCAGCAGCTTTACCCATACTCCAATCAGCGGCACATTCAGCAGGAGCAGGAGCACATTGCCGATCCAGAAGCTTGCGATGAGGCCCCAGAAGAGATCGGCGTGCTGCGTGATCAGTTGGGGACCGGGCTGGAATCCCTGAATCAGCAAGGCACCGAGTAGCAGAGCCATCACGGCGTCACCCGGAATTCCGAGCGTCAAGGTCGGGATGAAATCAACTTGAGTTTTCGCGTGAGCGGACGCCTCTGGACTGGCCACACCTTCAATGGCACCCTGGCCAAAGCGATCCGGTCGTTTTGAGATCTTCTTCTCGAGAGCGTATGCAAGGAAAGTGGTGATGGTCGGTCCTGTGCCCGGCATAGCGCCAAAAAGAGTTCCAACGAACGTGCCCCGAACCATCGGCCAAAACGCCTGTTTCAGCTCTCCACGCGTTGGCCGCATGTCACGCAGGCGAACCTTTGTCTGCGTCCCCACGAAACTGATCCGGTTGACGTTGATCAGGAAGTCCGCAACGCCGAACAGACCCATCGATAGCGCAACGAGTTCGACCTTGTCCGAGAGTTCCGCGAAGCCAAAGGTGAAACGCTCCAAGCCGCTGTTGACGTCTGTGCCGATAATGCCGAGTAGCAACCCGAATACCGTCATCGCAACGCCTTTCAGCCGTGATCCCCGGGACATCGTCGCCCCGGCGATCAGGCCGAGCAGCATGATCGAAACGATCTCGGTCGGCCCGAAATCGAAAGCGATCTTGACAAGCAAGGGCGATAGAAAAATCATCACGATAATGCCGACCGACGCGGCAAAAAAGGATGACACCATCGTGATACCCAGCGCGGCCCCCCCACGCCCCTGCTTCGTCATTGGATACCCATCGATACAGGTGACGGCATGAGGTGGATGCGATGGCAGGTTCAGCAGGATCGCACCCAGCGCACCGCCGTACTGCGAACCATAGAAGATACCGGCCAGCATCAGAAGCGCCGGGACCGCGTGCATCGAATAGGTCAGTGGCAGCAGCATCGCGATCGCCGAGAGTGCCCCCATGCCCGGCAGCACGCCGATCAGATTGCCGACCAGCACACCGACAAAAGACCAGAGGAGGTTCTGAGGCATCGCCGCGATGCTAAAACCATACATGAGATCATGCAGCGTTTGCGCGATCATACGGCACCCCACTTGAACAGCGGCAACTGGATCTGCAGCGCCCACCAGAAAACGACCACGGCGATTGCAACCATCGCCAATGCCAGCAAAGCCGCAGACTTGATGTTGTTATCCCGATCGCCAAGCGCCGAAATAAAAACCACCGCAAATGTGCCCGCCACGAGTCCGAGGTATTTCGTCAGGACGACAAACGCAACCATGCCCAGGCAGATCAGTAGCCACGCCTTCCATTCCGGACGCAGCTTCTTTTTTGGGGCGGTCTTGCCGGACACGCCGTCGGCGTGTACCGAGAGATAGCCTTGCACGGCGATCCCACAACCGACCAGGGCCAGGATGAGGCCCAGAAAGAACGGGAAAAAACCCGGGCCCATCTGCACCAGCGTGCCAATGTGATAGGCAACGGAATGCGTTAGCACGCCGATCCCGACAGCGATCAGCAGTGCACCGCCGATCAGGTCCTTGTGCAGCAATGTTCTGTTCATGGTGTCTCCTCCTATGAACGTCAACAACACTCAGTTCTCTCCGATGGGAGCGAATCCGCTCCGATCACGTCACTGCGATTCCGACGGCGTGGACAACTATGGAATTTGGTGATGGTGTCCAACGTCCGCCGATGGCAGCATCTCGCGCGGCCGCCCTGGATTGAACGCCCGGGGGTGCGCATTGGCTTGTCCTCCTGGTGACTACTCCTCGACCATCAACGAAGACGGCTTCCGTTTCTCGATCGACCATTTCAGCAAGGCGGCGGTTCGATAGATACCATGCGCAAACTTGCCGTAGGGCAGCGTCAGAAAAAGAGCCAGCACCACGCCCAGATGCACGGCGAGCAGGATCGGCATCGCTCCCGTTTCCCTCGCACCCAGAAGTACCAGCCCCGTGAGCCCGGCCAGCCACAGCAGGGCGATAAATCCGCGGTCCATTCCCTTTTGCGCGGCATCCCCATGTAGCGGGTGTCGCTTGAGATTGAGGATGAACAGGCCGCTGCATCCCACGACAAGACTCATTCCCCCGAGCGATCCCAGAAACACGGGCAGGCTGGTCAACCCGTACGGCGCTTCCAGCGCAAAGAGATAGTGGTAGAGCGTGGCGACACAGGTCGATGCAAAACAGAGCATGAAACCGTAGAACGTAAAATGATGAAAACGTCTACGCGCAAGGGAGTAACTGTCACTGTCGTTGTTACACCCTTCGCCATGACCGCCGCCCAGATACTTGAGCGTCAACACAGATCCCGCTGCTTCTGCAGTGGCATCAACCGACAGCTCACCAGGGCTCTCGTTCTTCCAGAAACGCCGCACGCCGATCGAGAGCGAGATGAGGGCGAGGAGGAAGACTGTCCCAAAGATGAGAACGAGATGATTGTGTGGGAATACGCTGTAGAAGTTCGCGCTGGGGGGTGGCGGTCTGCCTGCCATGGAAGCCAGTGCGAGAAACAGCGCGAGGCCGCCGGCCAGCGCCAAAGCCACTGTCGTCCCGTTTTTCCGGTACAGCGCGCCGAACGAAGCGGGCCACGCATATTCCGTGTAGGTGTTCACCCGCACTTTCGCCATCGCTTGCGGTACGTTGACCGCGAACTCATGCGGCGGCGCATACTGGCACGCGTGCAGGCATGCGCCGCAGTTGTGGCACAGGTTCGCGAGAAAGTGCACGTCCGCCCGTCCAAACTCGAGCCGTCGTGTCATTGCCGGGAATACCGCGCAAAACCCTTCGCAGTATCGACAGGCGTTGCAGATCTGCATGATGCGGCTGACCTCCCCCTCCGTCTGGGTCATGTCAGTCCGGCATACGACTTCGTTCGCCGCGAGCGCTGAAGCCTCGCGGGTCAATATTTCAAGCGACTGCATGATGGATGGCTTCCCTATAGTGCTTTGCCGCTGCCGCGGCCTGAGTACCAGCGATCCGCCCGAACGCCGTTCCGATCGACATACCCACTCCGGCGGTGTACCCCTTGCCGAGAATGTTTCCTGCCATCATCTCTCCCGCAACGAACAGGTTTCGAGACGGCTCGCCGCCGAAATGCACGGCAGCGTTCGAATCCACCTTCAGGCCGAGATATGTGAACGTGATGCCGGGACGCAATGCATAAGCGTAAAAAGGCGCCCGGTCCAATGTCTGGGCCCAGTGCGTCTTCGGCGGCGTCAACCCTTCGGTATGGCAGTCGTCAAGCACTGCATGGTTGAAGGTACCAGGCCGGCACGACCGGTTGTACGTCTGAATCGCCTCCAGGAACTCGTCCTCGTCGAAACCGAGGGCCGATGCCAACTCGCGCAGCGAGTTAGCCTTCGTCCCCGGAAATACGGGAGGCATGAACCGGCCGATCGCTTTCGAGTCGATGATCGAATAGGCAATCTGCCCTGGTTGCTGCGCAACGAGGCGCCCCCAGATTGCGTAACGCTTCGGCCAGAAGTCCTCACCCTCGTCGTAGAACCGTTTTCCGTCGCGATTGAGGACGACTCCCAGCGAAACACAGTCGACGCGGGTGCAGATTCCGCCGTCATAAAGCGGCGCGCGTGCGTCGATTGCCACGCAGTGCGACTGGGAGGGATCGCCGATAGCGTCCGCACCGGCGTCGATCATGAATTTTAGAAGCGTGCCCTGATTGAACCGTGTACCGCGGATCAGAAAGTTGTCTGCAATCCAGACGCCGTCCACTTGTCCCCACGCTTCGCGAAGCCATTCCCGATTCGATTCAAAGCCTCCCGCCGCAAGCACGCAGCTCTTCGCCTCGATGCGTTCGTTGCCGATCTTTGCGGCGACAAACCGGGTGCCATCAAGCTCAATCGAGTCGACAGGCGCGTTGTACCGGACAGTGACACCGATCACTTCGGCACTACGGTAATAGGCATTGACAAGCGCCTTCCCGCCGCCCATGAAGAACGCATTGGTCCGGGCGACGTGCAGCGCGCCGGAAAGGGGGGGCTGGAAGTGTACACCGTGTTTTCTCATCCAGTCGCGGCAACGCGACGAAGCGCGAATCGCAATACGTGCGAGCTCCTCGTTCGTATTTCCGCCCGTTACCTTAAGAAGGTCTTGCCAGAACTCTTCTTCTCGATAGGCTTCAACGAGTACATCCTGGGGAGCATCGTGCATACAGCGCAGGTTGCGCGTATGCTGCGAATTCCCGCCTCGCCACTCCCGGGGAGCGGCCTCAAGCAGAAGTACACTGGCACCCGCCTCCCGCGCCACTATTGCGGCACACAGTGCGGCGTTGCCTCCTCCGATTACAAGAACGTCTACCATGTTAATTGTCCTATACTGATAGGCCATGCTACGGGGGCGTCACGGCGATCGCCACTAGCCTTCAGACAACACGTCTTCAATTTATTTGAAGACTCATATCCGGGGTTCGTAGATCAGTCCCGCATGGGACGCTCGCTACCAGCAATCCCAGTGTGAATGACGGCCCGCGCTGCGCAGGAGGGAAAACACTCCAGGAGCCGTCTGTGTGCCGAAACAGGAACAGCGATATATCACTGTCCGAATCTTTTTCCCGCACACAAACGCACCTCGCGCCCCATCTGGCATCAGGGGTCCTCGTCACAATGATTCGATCGCGGCACGCCGGTCCGAACCACTTGTCGATGTTCCATCTCAACGAGCGCACGATCTGTTGCATGGTCTGGTCCTCTCTGATCTGATCGAGGTCTGCTATCGGCCCGACTGGGAAGCCCATGCCGTGGCCAGCCGAAGAGGGGCGGACAGCGCTTTACCGCCCCTTGAAGTCCGCTTTGCGCTTTTCCTTGTATGCGGTGATCGCTTCCTGGTAGTCGGTCGTCGACTGGACCACGGCCATGAGCGCCGAGGTCGTCTCAAGGCTGGTGCGCAGATCAGTTCGCATCGACTGATACATCAGCTTCTTGATGTCGCGTGTCTGAACGGGCGGTCCCTCGGCCAGACGGGAAGCAAATGCGAGCGTTTCCTCCTGCAGACTTTCGTCCGAAGTCACCCGATTGACCATGCCTAGCCTGAGCGCCTCTTCTGCGGTGACGAAGTCGCCGGTCCACAGCAGTTCCAGCGCCTTGGCCGGCCCGACCAGCCTTGGCAGGAAATAGCAGCCGCCGTTGCCCGGAATCAGACCGACCCGGATATAAGCTTCGGCGAACCGCGCCGATTGCGCGGCGAAGCGGATATCGCACATGAGCGAAAGGTCCATGCCCGCGCCGACGGCCGCGCCGTTAACAGCTGCGATCAACGGCTTCTCGAATTCCTCGACCGCGAGAGCAACCTTGTGGGTTACGCGCTGAAGGCGGTGTTTGCGCTCAAGCGGCGTGGGATCGCCGCCTTCGGCCGCACGGCGCCCAAGATCGCCGCCCGAACAGAACGCGTCCCCTGCCCCCGTGAGAACGAAACTGCCCACATCCTCATCGTCGTTTGCCTTCTTCAGCTCGTCGCGTAGCAGTTCAAGCATCTCCTCGCTTAGCGCATTCTTCCTTTCCGGTCGATTAAGCTTGGCAACCACCACACGACCAACCCTGCTGATTTCAAGATCTGCCACGTCCGTCTCCGTTTCAATTCGTGATCAGGCACCGCCTGTAGCCAGTTTCAATGCTTGCCGACGCCCTGCGTCCTGGCCCGATGGCGCGCGTGTTCTTCTCGCGCCTCTTCAAGCGCTGCGCGCAGGCCTCGATTGATCCAGCTCTTGTTGTCGACAAATGCCTGGCGATTCTTGGATCCCAGTGCCTCTCCCGCCTTCTTCGCCGAGAGTTCAAGTTCACCTCTCAAGACCACCGCACTGATCAATCCACGATTCAGCGCGTCAACAGCAGGAAGCCGTCGTCCCGTCTGGATCAGATCGGCTGCAAGCGCGCGTCCGCCGATCACATTGAGAACGTTGGCGCCCGAAAAAGTCGGGATTCCGATATCAATTTCCGGAAGGGAAAGCGCCGATCCTTCAACGGCAACACACCCATCAGCCATCAGCGCGAGCATGGCGCCGGCACCGACGGCAAGACCATTGAGCGCAACGATGACTGGCACCGGCGCAACCATTACGGAATCCTGGAGTGCCGCGAGGGCGTGAGAGCGTCTTTCCCGCTGGCGGGCGGCATCGCCATCTGGCGATTGCTCGCGTACATCCACTCCCGCGCAAAAATGCTTCTCGCCTTTCGCCGACAGCACGACCGCGTGCGTCGTTTCGTCAGCGCCGGCCTGGACGATCGCGGATGTAATCCCTTCCATCATGGCAACTGTCATTGCATTTGCCTTCTCTACCCGGTCGATCTCGATCCACAGTTGCGAACCGCACTTCACGATCTTCAGCCCATCTAGCGACATACCGACTCCTTTATTGTTTAGCGCTGTCATGCAGACGGGGCTGCACCAGAGACGAAAATGTCGGCGAAGAATTCGTCTTCAGGAAGACCGCACCGCTCGGTGAAGTCCCTCTTTGCCGAGAGAACAACGACTGGCGCACCGCACGCGTAGATCTGATACGACGAGAGGTCCGCGCAGTCCTCCATCACTGCTTCGTGAACAAACCCCGAACGCCCTTTCCAGCCGTCGTGTTTCACTGCATCGGAAATCACCGGAACAAAGTTAATTCCTTGCTCGGTCCATGACCGTGCGAGTGAATCCAGATAGAGGTCGTGCGGGCGTCGGCCGCCCCAGTACAGAGTCATCTGCCGCCCGCTGCGCTTGAGCAGTTCGTGCTCGGCAATCGACTTGATCGGAGCGAACCCGGTGCCGCTCGCCAGCAGAATCATTGGCTTGCTGGAATCGTCCCGCACGAAGAACGAGCCATACGGCCCCTCCAGACGAAGGAGATCGTTCTCCTTCAAACTGCCGAACACGAAGGTACTGAACGGGCCGCCGTAATTACGGAGATGCAACTCGATGAAGCCTTCGTCCTCCGGCGAGTTGGCTATCGACAGACTGCGCCTGACTCCACCAGGAATCGTTACGTCAATATACTGGCCAGGCAGAAACCTGAACTGCGGGTTGGCAGGCAGTTTGAGCCGGATACGCATGACATCGTCGGCCAGACGCTCGAGCGCAGATACGCGGCATGGCGCTTTCCTGACTGGATAGCCCTCAACCGACGGGACCGTGCGGCATTCAACCGTCACATCCGATGCCGGTGTCGACTGGCAGAGCAGCACATAACCCTGCTCTGCCTCCGAAGCAGAAAGGCCCGCAAACTGCGTATCCCCCTGGTCGCAAACCCCGACCTTCACCTTGGCCTTGCAGGAGCCGCAAACGCCTTTCTGGCAGCTATAAGGAAGAGGAAAATTTGCTGCGAGCGCCGCTGCGAGAATCTTCTCTCCACGACGTACCTCGAGCTCGCGATCAAGGGGCAGAAACGTGACCGTGTGGCGTTCTGCGTGAACTGTTTCGTCATTCATGGCAATGTCTTCAGGTAGCTCCACTTTGGCCGTCCAATCAATGGCCCACCCACGCGGCAGCCTGCGCAGGCACGATCAGCGCGTCGGCAGCCAGAACTCCGTCAGGCAGAACGAAAAGCGGGTTGACGTCGATTTCAGACACGGAATCGCGGTGCTCCCACGCGAACCGTGAAAGCGCTGCCAGCGCCTTCGAGGTGGCTTCGACGTCGAGCGCCGGCTTACCTCGGGCTCCGTCCAGAATCGGACGGCATCGCAGCTCGTCCAGCATCTGTCGGGCGACCGCTTCATCGAAGGGTGCGAGACGGCAGGACGAGTCGCGCATCAGCTCGGCGTAAATCCCGCCAGCCCCAACCACCACGACCGGGCCGAACACTTCGTCGTTCACGACACCCGCGATCAGCTCGAACCCGTCCTTGACCATCTGGGAAACCATGACGCCTTCAATTCGCGCGTCGGGGGCGTGCGATTGCGCGTTTGCGCGAACCTCGGCGATAGCCGACTCAAGTTCAATCTCGTCGCGGATTCCGACCTTGACGCCTCCAATCTCGGTCTTATGAGCGATATCGGGCGATACGATCTTGACAACGACCGGCCAGGACAACTGGTCCGGCAAGCTGCCACCGAGATCGGTCAACAGCACATCGCGAGTAACAGGAATACCGGCGCGCGACAGGATGTCCTTCGACTGCGCTTCGGACAGTTTGCCGCCCGTGCCTGAAAGGGCGGCCTCCGGTGACGGGACGGCCTCGCGGAGCTCACTTCCGGCAGTGGCCGCCTGGTTGCGCGCGCTGCCATAGCGCACAAGCATTGCCAACGCCTTCGCAGCGCGTGAAGGCGATGGGAAGAGAGGCACGGCTGCAGCGTCCAGCAACCGGCTGGCATCGGCGATCTGGTCGCGGGGCGTGGACGAGAATACACAGACAGGCTTGGCCGAACCCTTTGCGACCTCAGCGATCACTTCGGCCGCAGCCGTACTCCCGGCACCGCCCGTCGTAGCCAGATTCACGCAAAGAGCGTCGACTCCAGGGTCAGCAAGTGTTACCTCGATCGCGGTGCGCAGCTTGTCACGATTGCTTGCGGAAAAATAGCCAGCCGTCAGGTCGATCGGGTTATGCACCGCTCCAATATTCGGCACCACTTCCGCAAGCAGCTTTTCAGTGTTTGCTGCAAGATTCGCGAGGTGCAGCCCCTCGGGTTCACCAGCATCAGCGAAGACAATCGCCGAGCCACCGGAGACGCCCATGACCGCCATCCCGCCACCGGCCGGATACTTCTTGCCCGTGAAAGCCTTCAGAAAATCAACGGCCTCGTGGATTTCCCTGACTTCGACGATACCGGTCTGCTTGAAAAGCGCGCGATAGAAATCGTAGCTGCCGGTCATACTTGCCGTATGCGAAGCGGCTGCCCGAGCGCCCTCTTCGGTCACCCCACCCTTCCAGAGCAGGACCGGTTTGCCGGCCGCCAGTGCGCGTCTGCCTACGTCAAGCAGCGACCGGCCGTCCTTCGTACCTTCGATGTACGCAAGGATGATCTGGGTCTCCTGATCGTTTAGCAGTGCATCGATCAGCTGTACGGTGTCCACGTCCGTCTCGTTGCCGGTGGCGATCACATGGCGAAAGCCGATGTCCGCCTCAGCGCATGCGAGCGCGAGACTGTATCCGAAGCCACCACTCTGGGTCACGAGCGACACTCCGCCCTTCTTCAGCTTTGGCTCCCGGGTGATACTCCCAAACGCAGCGAAAACCTGCGAATGAATGTTCGCAAAGCCCAGACAGTTCGGGCCGATGATACGAATTCCAGCATCGATCGCAATCTGCAGCATCTCACGCTCGCGCTCGACACCTTCGGGGCCGCTCTCGCGAAAGCCCCCGCTCAGAACCACGACGTAAGGGACGGATTTTTCGGCACACGTCTTGAGGACCGGAATAACGCCTTTGGCCGGCACACCGATCACCACGAGGTCGATCGGTGCGTCGATGTCGCTCACCGCGCCATAGCACTTGAGACCGTCAAACTCCGCATACTTCGGATTGACCGGATAGATTTGTCCCTGGTATCCATTCTTGACAAGCGCACGAACAGCTTGCGAACCCGGCCGGCCCGCTTCTTCCGAAACCCCGACGACCGCGATTGACCGCGGTTCGAGCAGATATTTGAAATCATTCATCGTCTGATCCGTCTCCATCTGGTTGCCCCTAAATGCCTGCTCTGGGTAAGAGCGATCTCTTCGCGGCCGCTCCATGGTCTCTTTGAGCGATCCAATGATCCTGACTGTAGACCTCACGAGCGCCGACGTCAACGATAAATGGAATTGGTTTCGATGAATGAAACTCGAAAGCGTATGAGCAAGGATCTCCCGAGAGACCGGAATGTTACTTCAGGTTTCACTGGTCGGAATCAGTGCTAATACGTAAAACTCGTGCTACGATCCATTCGTGGTTTGCCACATGCCGGCGAACGCAACACGCATCGCAGAGCGATCTGCGGATCGATGGCAGATTCAAGGAGACTTTGAATGATCTACACACGAAGCGGCGCCGACGCTCTTTCCAAGAGAGACGTCGTAGTTTCACCGGGCACCGGAAACCAGCATTGGGGAACGGTGTTTTTTGGTCCTCGCAGCTCGAACGCCACGGGCTCGGGGCCACAGGCAACCATGTCGGAATTGCAACCGCACGAGTCGGTGGTCCCGCATTTCCACGGCGTGACGATGTTCCAGATGTTCATCGCCGGGTCAGGGACTCTCGGAAACAAGCAGCAGCCGCTCGAGCCGCTGACCGTGCAGTTCAAGGACCACCACACGGCTTACGGCCCCATCGTCGCAGGTCCCCAAGGACTGTCATTTGTTGCAATGCGGATGTACACCGGCAATTCGGAACCGGTGTATCTGAACAAGGAAGGTTACCGGGACCGGCTGAAGCCGAGCAAGCGCCGTCATCTGACATCGGAGCGCGTGCGCTTCTCAATCGAGCCGGTGCTGAGGGAACGGGCCGAGCCGGTTTGGGAAACGCTTCTGAAGGATGACTCGGACGGCATGCACGCACAGATCGTGCGACTTGGTGCCGGCCAGAGCGTCGAAGGCCCCGACCCGAAGGCCGCAGCCGGCTATTACGTATTCGTCGGCAACGGCAGCCTCCTGCACAACGACGAAGAGTTGCCGCTCTGGTCCATGGTCGTGGTCGAGCCAACCGAAGAAAAGTTCACGATCCGTTCCGGCGACAAGGGACTCGAGGCGCTGGTCCTGCAGTATCCGCGCGAAGAAAACAACACCTGACACAACAGTCGACCCGAAGCTGCCCCCTTGCGACACGAAAGCTGTCCCCGGGGGGTTTCCCGTTCTGGATGACGGACAACCCGAAGATCGTTCCAGACGCGTGGTCTGCTTTACCCGGCACCACCAGGAAATCCGCCGGCTCCCTCTCGCGCTTGAACGCATACCAGGCCATGACGTTCAGCGCGGCATCAAAAACGCAAGTGGCTCACACCCCGCGCGCAGAAACACGCGCCATGGATAGCAAGGAAACAGGGGGTGGCGCGAAAGGAACCTTCGATCCCGTGGACTCAGAAATCGAAGGTCATTTGGCGAGTAAATGTCAGATTCCCGGGGCTCGCAGGTCGCGCAGTTGCGACCCCGCAGCTGCCGCTTCCAGCAACAGGCGACCGGGCTTCCAGCGCTTGCCGAACTGTCCGTGCCACGCCTCGACCTGCTGGCCAACCGTGCTCGCGCCGATCGTGTCCGCCCAATACATCAGCCCGCCGCGATGGCGGGGGAAGGCGAACCCATGCAACCACATTACATCTACGTCGCTTGCGCGGTACGCTTTTCCATCCTCGAGAATCTTGCAGACCTCGTTGACGGACGCGAAGAGCAGGCGCTGCAGGATTTCTGCGTCCGAGAATTGCCGCTGCTCGACACCGAGTTCGCGCGCGACGCTTGCAATGATCGCGTCAACTTCGGGATCTACGATCGGCTTCCGGTCGTCAGGGTTGTATCGGTACCATCCAGTACCATTTTTCTGCCCTTTACGGCCAAGCTCGACCATCCTGTCAGGCACATGCAGTTTGCGATAGGTCGGATCCGCCGCGGCCCGACGTTTCCGGGTGTCGTAGCTGACATCGAGACCCGACAGATCGCTGACCGCGAACGGCCCCATCGGATAGCCGAATGCCTTCATGACACGATCGATCTGATCCGGACGAGCACCTTCTTCCAGCAACAGCATCGCCTCGGTAACCAATGGCGCACGACTGCGGTTCGCGGCAAAGCCGTCGCACGATCCCGCGACGACACTCACCTTCTTCAGGTCGCGTCCGAGCTTGGCGGTACGCAGTATGGTCTCGACAGAGCTACTGGTCCCTCTCACCACTTCGCACAGTTTCATGACATTCGCTGGAGCGAAGAAGTGTGCTCCCGCCACATCGGCTGGCCGGCGTGTGACGTTGGCCATCGTATCGATGTCGATGGCCGACGAGTTCGTCAGCAGCAGCGCGCCCTCCTTCATCACTCGATCGATTTTTCCGAAAACTTCCCGCTTCAGATCGATACGTTCGAAAACCGCTTCAATCACGACATCTGCTTCACCGATCTGTTCATAGTCCATCACAGGCTCGATGTAGGCGAGGCTTTCGTCCATCTCGCCTTGCGTCAGACTACCTCGGCGAACCCTCGTCGCATAAGTGTCCCTGATCTTCTGCATCCCACGATCGAGTGACTCCTGACTCGCGTCGAGCACCTTCACTGGAACACGAGCGTCGGCGAAACAGATGGCAATCCCTCCACCCATCGTTCCTGCCCCGATCACGGCAGCACTGCGAACCGCTGCGGGCTTGTAGTCTTCCGGCTTGCCGGGAATCTTGGCTGCCTCGCGTTCCGAAAAAAATGCGTACCGGAGCGCCTTTGCCTCGTCTGAAGCTTCGAGCGCGGAGAATAGCGTCTGCTCGAGCGCAAGGCCTTCCTCGAACGAGCCGCTCACCGCCATCTCGATACAGGCCAACGCGCTGCGCGGTGCCTTCACGAACCGAGCCTTCGCTGCAGCTTCATCGCGCTTCACGGTCCACTCGTGCGGATGGGCTTTCGCATGCTCGATCCGCTCGTTCATGTCGCGAACGCGGCGTACGCCCTGACCTTCTGGGAAGGTTTCCACAAAATGCCTGGCGTCGGCGAGGAGACGATCGTCGGCGACGATCCGGTCGATCAATCCCATCTCCAGAGCATTCTTCGCCGAAACGTGGCGACCACTGACAATGATATCGATGGCCGCTTGCGGCCCTACCAGCCGGGTGAGGCGTTGCGTTCCTCCTCCGGCAGGGATGACGCCGATTTTCACTTCGGGCAGGCCGAGCTTTGCGTCCGGAGTAGCGAATCGGTAATGGCATGCGAGTGCGTGCTCGAGCCCTGCGCCGAGTGCGTAACCGCGGATTGCAGCCACGACGGGTTTGTGACTGGCGTCAAGTGCGGCAGTGCTGACTGACGAAGAAACCTTGCGCTCTCTTCCAAATTGCCGGATATCGGCTCCTGCCACGAAATTGGCGCCGCCTCCGGTCACAACAATGCCCTTCACCGAGTTGTCAGCGTTCGCACGTTCAAGAGAGTGGATCAGGTCTTCCCGCATGCCGGGCGCCAGCGCATTTACTGGCGGATTATTAAGCGTTATCACCGCTACGCCATCAACGACCTTATATTCAACCAAAGTTCCCTCCGACATCGCCGGTCTCCTATCAGCAAAAATCCAGTTCTGAGCGTGCGATGCCCGTTAGCGAATTCCCTACAACGCGTGTCGACGTTCGCCGAATCACCGTGAGTACACCTTCTCGCACGCATACCAACGTGATCGATGTTATCACGCGTTTTGCTCATCAGCATTGATTCCGTTGTTCGGAACCTAAACCCAAATCCATCGGCATGGTTCAGTCGCTGATCCGATGCGTGATCGTTCCCGTGTCTTTCGCCAGAAACCGGATCTCGTCCTGCATGTCCACCGTTGCGGCGCCGAACTGGCGCGAGATATCGGCCGCGGCAATCAGGATGCTTCGTACAATTTCATGCTCGTTGATCCGCATCCGAACGGTAGGCGCGCCAACGGAAATGCAGTATCTGACCTGATCCTCCGCATCGCGAATTGGGGCAGAAATTGCTGAAATGCCGAGCAGACGCTCCCCGTGGGACACGGCAAATCCCTGATCGCGGATCTGCTGCAGCTCCTTCTCAATCTCGGCCCTGGCTCTTTTTGTCAATCGGGCCACCTCGACCACCATCGCCGACAGTTTCTCTGGCGGCATGAATGCCATCAGAACCTTCGATCCCGCTCCCGCCACCATCGGTACCTGCTCACCCGGTTGCGCAACCATTCGGAGAGGCGCAGCAACTGTTGCCACCGCGTCGATACAGATTCGGTGGCTACCTGAGAGCGTATGCAAAGAGGCCGTTTCGCGTGTGCGATCGGCAAGCTGCAGCAGGACCGGCCGCGATATTTCCCGGATCCCCAGCGTACTGCGGACGTGCCCCGCCAAACGGGTAAGCTGGAACGACAGGCAATACTGCTGGTCCTCGAGGCGCACGAGATACCCCGCTTTTTCGAGACTCTGAACGATACGGAACGCGGTTGATTTTGGAAGCGAAATGCGGTCCGCTATCTCCTGAAGCATGAGACTTGTTCTGTCAATGCTGAAACTTTCAAACACTGCCAGAATGCGTTGCACCGAGCGCATGGTCTCTTTCACGTAAATTCTCCGAACTTTTTGCGAATCATTTCGCGTGCCGCGTGGCATGTTCCTTCATCGGGAAGAGCTCGCCAAAAGACCTTTTATCAGTGAACGAGCACTCTCATTGGACCGACGCCGTGACTCCGAGCCACCGTCCTTCGTGAACCTGCCTCAAAGCCACCTCGCGCAAAACAAGACGAGCCCCGAGACCGGATGGAGTCAACTCTTCATCTGCGAGAGACGCGATCAGATTCACACGGCTAAGCGTCATCGCGAGTATTGGTACTGTGTACAGTCTGGATCCCTTGCACCGCTCCAGGGCCGCGGCTGGCTGAATTGTCACGCCCATTCCATTGCTGACCGCCTCCATGAGGGTGGCAAGTCCGTCGATTTCTGCAGTGACGTTCATGGCGGTGCCAGCTCTTGAGAATGCGCCATCCACAAGAGATCGGAGTCCGTGCGGACTGCTCGGGAGAATCAAGGGAAATTGCCCAAGCTCGGAGATGTCATATCCGGCGGGGTCTGCAGGGGCTGGCAGTTCATCAGCGGAGATCACATACAAGCGCTCAGAGAGCAGCGGAGCGGTCTGCACCCGCTTCGCCCGGGTTCCTCCGAAGATAATGGCTACGTCGATCTGTCGAGAAGCGAGCAACGATTCGAGATTGCCCGACAGACTCTCGACGATGCGAACCCCAACGTCAGGATATCGATATTTCATCTCCCGAAGAAAAGGCAACGCGAGCACGCCCGAAGTAGTCGGCGCGAGTCCGACCGACGCGTCCCCCGACAAACGGCCCAGCTTCGCCGCTTTAGCCGCATCGTCGGTGATCCGCAGGATCAGCTGTGCCTTGTGCCAGAAAGTCAGGCCTGCATTTGTAGGTTGCACGCCGTTCTTGGTGCGCGTCAGGAGTCGCACCGATAGCTCGCTTTCCAGACGGCTGATCTGTTGGCTTAGTGCAGATGTGACGAGATCGAGCTCGATGGCAGCACGTCCCATGCTGCCGCTCTGCACCACCTGCACAAAATAACGAAGCTGCCGAATTTCCATATCCGTTGCCTTACTCAGCACTCACCGGTCTCGAGGACGCGTATATCGGCCCCCATTCCGGGAGATGTCTCTAACACCCGGCGACACGACAAGGCTGGTACCGCTCGCGGCATCGGTCACGCGAAACCTCTCACATCGCTTTCCTGTTGCGTTTCGACTATCGGAACGCGTACCATTAATATCACTGTACAACATCAATCACGCGCTCTGTTATAAATTTAATGGTCGGAGGAAGATATGCGGAGGTACTGGATGTCGAGGTCGTTTGGACCCTTGCTTGCAGCGTTCATGTGGCTTGTCGCAACCGTGCTCGCTACGGTTTTGTCGCAGTAAGCGTTGGGTATCATGTGCCCTGACAATGCGAACGATCGGACGCTTGATGACGACTCTGAATCCAGCCTTGGCACGGGTGCTCAAGCGCTTGCACTATCCGCTCGATGTGATCCTGACGTGTGTGCGCTGGTATGTGGCGTATCCGCTGAGCCTTCGACATCTGGAAGAGATGATGGCCGAGCGCGGAATTTCGGTCGACCATTCAACCGTACATCGCTGGGCCATCAAGGTGTTGCCGGTTCTGGAGAAGGCGTTTCGCCGCCAAAAGCGAGCCGTCGGTCGGAGCTGGCGAATGGATGAAACCTATATCAAGGTCCGAGGCCAGTGGAAGTATTTGTATCGCGCAGTCGACAAGGAGGGCAACACGGTGGATTTTCTGCTGCGCGCCCATCGTGACAAGGCCGCGGCGCGGCGCTACTTCGAAAAGTCAATCGACCAAAATGGCGAGCCCGAGACGGTGACAATCGATAAAAGCGGTGCGAACCTGGCCGCGCTGGATGCCCTCAACGCGGAGCGGGAAACACCGATCAAGATTCGCCAGAACAAGTATCTGAACAACGTCGTCGAACAAGATCATCGGGCGATCAAGCGACGCACGCGGCCCATGCTCGGCTTCAAGAATTTTCGTTGTGCCCGCATCCTGTTGAGCGGCATCGAACTCATGCACATGATCGCCAAGGGCCAAATGGAAGACAGTGGCATCGGATACACTCGTGCCGAGCAGTTTTACTCACTGGCAGCATAAGCAGTCCTACTTATACCACCGTTCGTCCGCGTCTTGCCCTTACCGCGACAAAACCGCAGCGAGATGCATCAGATTCAACTGGAACAGCGCTGGCAGTGCCCTGACGTCGCCGCAGTCCCGCCGCCGTTGCGCGCGATCGCCGCCGGAAGATGAAAAGCCCGGCTGCCGCAGGCCAGGAAATTCGCCGCGCCCTGAGAGAAGCGATTCACGGGCCATTCTCGACGCCGCCGTACCTGGAATTCACCGCGCTCTTCTGATCGCTTCCAACCGAACGGCACTGGTTGAGGTAATCGCCGCGCGCGCTCGACGTGCCGCCCAGATCGAAATGGCCATGGTGATAACGCACGATGGAAAAGTAGTTTGCCTCGTACTGGCTGCAGTCCCGACCGCCATTGCCGCCCTGCATCAGTCCGGCAAGGCAGAGCACTGTCCCGCATGCGTTCTGGTTGTCATCGTCGGCCCGCGCCGGCGTGACACCCGCGAGCGCCGTGCATACCGCTGCGACCACAAAAGATGTCTGGAATTGCATGGAACGACTCCTATGCGCCTATCATATGCAGCACCACGACCGCGCCGACCGAGAGTGCGGCCGAACCAAGCGCTGCACTGACGACCCATGCTGCAAGCTCGAGGCGGCCAAAACCGCAGCGGTGACCACCTTCGCGCAGCACATCGCGCAACTGTCCCCGCACGCGAGCACTCGCCGCGTCGTATTCGCGCAATGCAAGCTCACCGACGAGCTGGTCGCGCGCCTCAGCAAAATGACCTGCCTCGGCGAGCACGCCAGTGGTCGCTGCGTTAAAGTCCTTGAGGAATTGCTCGTAGCGCGAAGTGAAGCGCAGCAGCGTCAGTTCGCCGTCATCCTTGAACTGTTTGCCGCTCGCCTGGAGCAACTGGGTCAGCTCTTTCACGTCACGACGCAGATGCGACAGCTGGCCGAGCACTTCGCCGATCAATTCCTCGCGGATCGAGTCCTCCGACGCGCCCATCAGCGCACCAGGACCTTGAACACATCATCCAGTTCCGTAGTCACCCGAATCGCAAGACGTTTGAGTGCGACCATCTGTCGGATGTGTGCTTTTTCGGCTTCCGATGCCCCGTTTTCCATTGCCTCGGCGTTCAGCGCGACATAGTCGCGCGGGTCATCGCGGATTTCGACGATCGACCTGTCGAAACCCTTGATCTTTTCGAAGATCGGGTTCTCGTAGATAATTGCATCACGATGCATCGAGAAAGCGTCACTGCGCGAGTGAAACTCGAACAGCTTCGCGAAGCCGCGGTTGACGTCCTGTTTGCGATCGACCATATTCATGACCAGCCGGATCCTTGTGGCGCGCACGCCCAGCTCAGAAAGCGAACGCAGCGTTGCGATCGTGTCCACCTGCTGCTTGGCGGTCGATACAGCCGGCACGATGAAGAGATCAAAGTCTTCATGCGATCCGTCATAGCTTCGCATCAGACCTACAAAGTCTTCGACATTCGACGCGCCCACATCGACGACGGCGTTTTCCAGCGTCATCAGCTGATCCTGCAGCTCATCGAACTGCGACCCGCGCAACGCGCCTTCCTTTTCGCGGTCATCCGAATTGATCGATTCGATCGGGATCACTTCAGCGCCCGGCAGACGCGGTGCGAGCAGATGGTGCGCGACGGTGCTCTTGCCAACGTTGCCCGAGAAATTGATAACGGCAATCTTCATGGTGCAATGTTCCTTACCGGTTGATGGATGTAGCCGCATCACCGCGGCCACGCCAGCCGCGTTCAGCTACGGTTCGAGTTCAAAGGGCGGGACTTCATGACCCGCCTCCTGTGTTGGGTGCCCGGTGGTCCCTTGGGCCGGTTGCTGCACAGACTGCGAGAGGCCGCGCTGTTCGCGCTCGATCTGTTCACGTAGGGACTCGATCGTTGCCTCGCTGACCTGCGGCATCGGCACATCGAGCGGCCGGTTCGCTGCTCGCGCCGCGGCCACTGCGCTCTCGAACTCCGCGATCAGCCTCTCCTGCTGCTGCTCGGGCAAATCCTTCATCTCCTCGCGCAGAACCTCTCGTGCGGCCTGCTCCTTGATGCGCTCGCGCGCCGCGTCGAGCGCGGCGCGCTGTTCCTTCGAGTACTGCCAGTTACCGCTCAGGAAGCGCTCGCGCGCTTCGCTTATCTGCCGACGCTCGTCGACTTCCCGACGCGCGCGGGCGAGGGCCTCACGCTGCCCGTGCGTAGCCGGGCCCGGCATGTCCGGCGAGGAAGCCCGCCATTCGTTACGGCGGCTCGTAACGGTCTTTGGCGCGCGCTCATTGCCCTGTGCATCGAACTGCCGCTGCCGGGACGTCACAGTCCTGCTGCCGCCTTTTTCGAGTTCGATGTGCTGGCCGACCTGCAGGCCAGCCTCACTGATGGCGCGTTCGAGATCCAGGCCCCATACCGTGCGCTCGCCATTGACGGTGCGCACGGTCGCGTAATAGCTTGGATTCTGTTTGGCGTCGTGGTTGAACGGTGCCGCCCCGTGCGCGATCAGCACGCCCGCAGTCACACCGGCTACTGGCTGCTCTAGTGGTGGAGACGGCGACGGCGACGGAGTTGCAGGCCCCGCGCGGCCGGACTGGTGCGCTCGTTGCCCGGCCGGCGTGTCAGCGATGCGGCCTGCGCCTGCGCTGGCCCGTGCGCGCCGCGCGGGCTTTTCGGGCTCCGTGACGTCGGACTCTTGGGCTGCTGCGCTCTCAACGGTGTTGGTGCGCGCATCATGCGCATCGCCAGCTTGCTCGCCCGCGCCGATGCGCATGGCCTCGCGCGCAGCTGTCAATATCGCGCGATCCACCTGCTTCGGCTCGAAGCCGCGCGTTGGTACGCTGGCGAGTTCTGCTGTGATCCATGCCTGCCGCCGAAATTCCTCGGTGCCCGTGAGCTGCAACTCGCTCCAGTTCTTCGCCTTTGCAACTTCCACCATGTGCGCGACCACGCTGCGGTCCTCGCTGGCCGTCGCGAGAGTGCGGCCGGTGTCCTCGAAGTGCACCGTCTCGCTCTTGCGGTCCAGGAATTTCCCGTCTTGCGCAACATACTGGTTGCTGACTGACTTCGGCACGTCGTACCCGGTTTTCTCGAAGATCGGCTTTGGACGGATGCTGTTCTGTGCCTCCCCGTCTTTCCTGCCGATCAGCCGGCCGGTACCTTTAGCTGCTTTCACCCCTTCGGCGGCCTGCTCATCGCGCGACACATCCGGTGCGAGCCGCTGCCGGGTCCGCTCGCGATCTGCGGCCCGGATCTTCTTCAGGCGCTCTTCCGTTGCGCCGTCCAGGGGCATTTCCGGATGGCGCGGACCGGCCTTCCCTTCCGGTTCGTTCGCCGGCGGCGTGGTCCGCGCCCGGATGGCCGAAGCGTCGTCGGCGTTGGCCGCGCCGCGCTCGCGATGGTCAATCTGGTCGGCCGGGAATTCGATCTCGTTCATGCGACGACTCCTTGTTCAGGCAGGGGATCAGCTTGCGCGGCTGCTTGGGAACCAGGCTGAGCTGCTGCGGCCGCATGTGCGGACACGACCGCATCCGGGAGCACCTCACCCAGGTACGGCATCAGCCGGAACAGCGAGGCGCGGATAGTGCCGCGGTTGGCGAAATGCACGGCGGTGAGCACGCCAATTTCGTGCTCACGGACATCGCGCACGCTGGCGGCCTGCGCTGCGCCCGCTGCAGGCTCCGTCTGCGCGCGACGCACGGCGTTCTGTGAGTGCCACCAGTGCTCGACGTCGATCCGCGGCACTGGCGCACTGAGTTCGCGGGCAACGAATGCGGCGTGCTTCATTTGATCTTCGTTGGGGAACTTCGGTCCGAACCCGAACCACGCGCGGCGACGGTTGGTCTTTTCGAGACCGGCCATTACCCCTCGCAGATGGGGGCTCTGCTGAACCAGGCGGTCGACGAGCTCGGCATCTTCGTAGAAGTACGCCTTTTCGCACAGGATAGGTTCGCAGCCGTCGATCGTGATGATCTGCTTGCGGCTGGACAGGGCCCGCAGTTCCTGCGGCAGCATGAGCGGCCGGCCGTGCTCCGTCTCGTTCGTGCTTGTCGACGCGCTGCGACCGCGACTGCGGCTGCGAGAACGCGACAGATGCGTGAACGTGCCCAGCATCTTCGAATATTCTTCCGAGTCCTTGAGCGTGCGCGGCGCAAAGAGGCTGCGCATCTTGCAGTTGATCGCAAGCGTTTCCGCACCGTGCCTGCCGTACAGCTTCGGGTCCTCGAGTTGCGACATCCCGTGGAAAATCAGCACGAGCCGCAGGTTGAACCCGGCGATGAACGCGTTGGCCGTATCGATGATGTCGATCCTGCCGGGCGCCGCAAACTCATCCATCAGCAATGCGCACTGGTATTTCAGATCCGGATTCTCGGCGGGCTGCTCACGCGTGTTCAGATCGATCAGCTGCGAGAAGAAGAGGTTGACGAGCAACGCGCCCGCCTTCAGGTCGCCCGGCTTGATACCGACGTAGACGGACATACGTTTCTTTCGTACGTCGCCCAGATGAAAATCCGATCGGCTCGTCGCTGCATCGACGACCGGATTACTGAACACGTTGAGCGGCGCCGTCATCGTCGACACGATATTGGCGAACGCTTCCTTCGACTGCGATAGAAAGCGGTTGAGCGCATCCAGACACTCGAAGCTGAGGACAGGCAGCGTGCCGGTAGTGTTCGAGCGCGTACTGACGATCGACGAGACGTGCTCGCGGATCGCACGCCCCCTGCCCGAGGCCTGCCGCAACACTTCGCCGAACGTGCACGGCAGCGAGGGCGTTTCGAGAAGGTACAGGACGATCCCGACGAACAGGTTGCGGGCGTTGTCGTTCCAGTACCTCAGGCGCGCGTCGACGTTCGACGGATACAGATGCTCGCCAATCGTCATCACGTCACCTACGCGCGTATACGCGGGCCGCCCGGCGATGTATTCGAGCGGGTTGTACGCGTGCGACCGGCCGTTTTCCGAAAACGGCGACCACAGGTAGACCGCATGACCGCACTTCCTGCGGTAACCGGACGTGTACATGAAGTTCTCTTCCTTGATGTCCTCGACGACGACCGAATCCGGATAGGTGAGAAGATTCGGGATCACCATCGAGACACCCTTGCCCGAGCGCGTGCCGGCGGCGAGCATCAGGAAGTCCTGGCCGCGATACTTTAGGTACTCGCCCTTGTACTTGCCGACGATGAACGGTGGATACATGTAGGACAAGGTGCTTTCCTCCTGGATCATGTGAGGATAACTACGGGTCCCGCAGGTGCAGACAGGTGACGCAGCGCCGGCAAAAAAGTCTTTCCTGGCCCTGCCGGTACAGTGAGAGTTGAATCTGGCTGCATGATCACTTCTCCAGCAGCCCAGCCTTCACGATGTCCCGCCTCTTGGCGAAGCGCGCATTGCCAAACTGCGCGATATGCCCGCACGATTTCACCAGCGCCATCGTGATTACGACCACGGGCATACAGCCAATGACGGCTGACAGCAGCGTGCAGACGGACAGGGCCCGCCTGACCGCCGGGACGTCGCCCCAGGCCTGCCAGTAGTCGTACAGCGTAAAGACGCCAACCGCGTCCTGCGGCAGCTTCTGCATCTTCGCGAACAGCAGCCCGCCGAGATACTGACCAAGCGTCACTGCGGCGGCCACGATCACCAGCACGACCAGACACGGAATGAGAATGCGGAAAATTTTCGGCATGGTTCGTCCTTCAGTGCGCTATCGCTTCATGATTGTCACCGTCCCATCTCCTGAGGCGACCGGCGGCCTGGGATGGGGATGCAGCGCGCCCTTTCATGCGATGCCTCCCAGCAGCTGCCATTTGCCCACCGGGTCGTACCAGATCTCCGATAGACGCTTGTCGCGCATGAAAAGTACGAGATCGACGGTTACGCGGACCTGATCCATGATGAATTGCCAGTCGAGCGTCTGACCTACCACGCTCTGCTTGACCAGCGTCGCGATACGGGAGTGCGCCGACCTGGCGTCGTTGCAGTGAACGGTCGTAATACCACCGGGCGTACCCGTATTGAGCAGCGTCATGTAGTCCCAGGTTTCGTCGCCACGCAGCTCGGCAAGAAACACGCGGTCGAACTTCATGCGAAGCGTCGAGCGCACCAGTTCCTTTGCCGGCAGCGTATCGCTGAAAAACATATGCACGCGGTTCGGATGCTTCGGCAACGACAGTTCCGGCGTATCCTCGATCGTGCCGATCCTCTCATCGGACGGCACGAGATCGGACAGCGCCTTGTTGAGCGTCGTCTTGCCGGAGCCCGTGCCGCCAGCGAGCACGATGTTCAGGCGGTTCGCGACGGCGAGCTCAAGGAGTCGGGTGACGTTGCGCTGACTCTTCGCCTCGAGCATTTTCTGCTCGTACGGCGGCAGGTCGAGCGATGCCGGCACTTCCCGGCGCGGTGACACGTCCCGGTAGTCCGCGAACCAGCCGTTGCGCTCGTATTCGTGGACCGAGAACCGCTGGTTTGAAGGAATCCGGATGGTGATCGAAATGGTGTCCTGCTCGCACGCCGGCTGCATCAGCACGTGACCGCGCTGGCCATCGGGAAGGACCACCGGGTGGATCGGTTCCTTCGTCGAGAACTTGCCCCCCTTCATCACCGTCAGGGCATTGGCGAGCTTGAAACAGGCGTCAAGCGTGCAGGCGGGCGCCTCGTGCTGCCGCCAGGCGGCCGAACCCTGTGTCCATATCTCTCCGGGCCGGTTTATGGCCACCTCGGTCAGGCTGCTGTCAAAGAAACTGGCGATACCCATCTGCCGGAGGAAGCTGCGCGCGATGGTCCCCTTTTCGATGACATCGATAACCGCTGAATTCATATGCACTCCTTCCAGATATGTCTGGGGCGAGCTGGCAATAGCCGCACCGAGCCCGTCAGTGCGATCCCGCATCTGTGCCCTGCGGCTCGACTTGAACCGAGACCCGGTACAGTCGCCCGCCGTCAGGCACGCTGCTCGCCAGATTGCGCAACGTTTGCGCGGGAGACGTGGAGATCACCGTCGTGACCATCCCTGCGGTAGCCGCCGCCGGCCAGGCAACCTTCCACGTCGTTGTCGCTGTCGCCAGAAGTCCCACTGCTGTGCCTGCTGCGATAGCAAGGACAAGCACACCTGTCCTGCGCTGACGCGGTGTCGGAGGGATGCTCGGTCCAGGACAGTTAGTTGCACCCTTTTGCTGACCAACGCTGTCCGCCACAATGCCGGGCTCGGCCAGCTCAATGCCGAGGCGCGCGCCGACAGCATGCGTGACCACGGGGCGCAGCGCCATCGACATGTCGTCGAACCGGCAACCGTCGAGCGTCATGCATTGCTCGAAGACGTGCTCGTCGCCGATCCGGCGCAGCGGCAGGACATCAGACGGCTCGAACGGCCGGCGGACATCGATCTGTTCGGCCAGCTGCCACGCGCGGCTCCCGTCGAGGACGCAATGCAGCGCGTCGCGCAGCCTGGCCTCGAAGGCATCACGTTCGATACCATGGAGCAGAAAGGTGTCGGGAAACGGGATCTGCAGTCGCATCGTCATGTCCTCGCTGTTGTCATTGCCGGTCCGACGGCGCAATTTCACTGCCGTCGCTGCCGACGTTTTCATACACGCTACTCAGATCGACATCGCGGGCAACGAAGATGCTGATCACGGAGCCCTGGTTCGAATATGCGGTCGGCGGGATGTTGATCGAGTTGCGCAGCGTCTCTGCGGCCACATCCTGTGTCGCATTCGAGCTGTTCGTGAAAGTGATCGTCTGGCCCGAGCCGGTGGCCTTGTTGGCGAGGGCCTGCCCGAAGTCGCCAATGAGGCTCACCATCAGTGCGCCACCGAAGCGGGTCCAGAAGTGCTGATCAATGTAGGCGGGAATGCCCGCAGCGCCGAGCGGATCGGTCGCCGGTGAGTTCAGGGGTATGCGCACGTCACCATCGTCAATCTCGTCCCAGATCGCACCGATCACGCCCTGCCCGTGCATCACCGCGTCGCGCTGCTCGCCCTTGGCCAACGCGCCCTTGCGGATAAGCAACGTCGTGCCATCGTCCGACCAGACGTCATCCGCGATCGGACAGCCAACCAATCCCGGGCGGTCGGTACGGATTGCGGTGGCCTGCCCGCAACGGATCATGGTGTTCCGGGCAATCGTGTAGTGCCGGTTGGGCCGGAACGAGGCGCGCATCGGTTGCAGCTTCGAGGGCTGCAGCGACTGGTCGAAAGCCGATCCCTTGCTGTTGCCGGCATCATGGCTTTCCGCCAGCCCTGTGCCAGATGAACCGGCGGCTCCAGATGGGCCGCCCCGCAGCGCCGTGAGCCCCATGGACTTCGCCATGCCGGCCAGACCATCGCCACCCGGGCCGTTGCCGGTGGTGTCTGCAGTGCCGCCGCCAGCGTCACTGGACGCGACAGCGGATTCCTCGGGAGCATCGGAGGTCCTGCTGTCGCCAGACATCACGAGCACGCTGCCTGAGAGACGCCGCTCAGCGGGTGTCAGCGACCGTGGCCGGTTACTCGCGATCGCAGTGCTCCCTTCGCCGATGGGGCGCGACGCTGCGCCGGCCGGCGTCGCAAGCTGCTGTCTTGCCGCAGCGGCGGCCGCGTCCGATGCGGCGCGCGCCTGCTCGGCTTCGGCGCGTTTGATGCGCTCCTTCTGGGTCTCGAGGTCGGCACCCGTCTCGTTCGCGCCGCTATCTTTTGGCTTGTTGAGCGCCGCCAGCTTCGCGTCCTGATGCTGCTGGAAGAGCCGCTGCAGGTAGATCGTGACGCTCGAAGCGCCCAGCGCGATCACGATCAACGCGACCAGCACGAGCTTAAGCCTTCCCGCACGTGTGCGGCGGCGCCCCGGCAGGTCCAGCGACGGCTGAGGTCCGACGTCAGCAGGCCCAGCACTACCGATTTCGTTGCGTTCGCTCATACGCTTCGGCTCTCCCGTCAGTTTTCCGGCCGATCGCTGCCGACGTGCGCGCGCTCAATGCGCGCCGTGCCGGGCAACGACGAGGCGGTGCGGTTGTAGTGGCCGTCGGGCGAGTAGCCGTCGTTGCGGATCCCCAGCACCGACTGCCCGTAGCGGATGACAAACCCGCCTGAGACCTCGTGGACGACGACGGTGTCGCCTTCCACATGGAAATTCGCTGTCGCCTCGCTGCCATCCGGGAGCTTCGTGAAGATCGTCGGCAGGTCGCGCGCGGTTGCGTACTTGAAGTAGGTGAAACGTCCGTCGTCCCACAAGGCGGTGGGCGCAAGCGCGCGATCGCCGCGCATCATGTACTGCAAGTTCGCTGCGGGCGTGGCTGACCCAGGCGGACCTGGGGACGTCGCCGCGCCTGGCGCTGCGATTGCTGCCGGGACCGCGGGCGCGTCCTGCTGGCCCGCCAGCGCTGAGCTGACCGCCTCGCGGCGCCGTAGCTGTTCGGCCGCGGCCTTCGCCTTCGTGTCCGGATACTCGAAGCGCAGGATCCACGTCGCGGGCTGCAACCGCGATACGTCGACAAGCGACAACGAATATGTCCGCCGGTTGGTCACGAGCACGAGGTTGGTTTCGGGTTGGAGCGCACCGGGCTTCAGCAACGCTCCGCTGTCGTTGACTGAAACGTGCCAGGCGCGCGCGTCGCCAATGCCACCGCCGTCCTTCAGGATGTGCTCACCGGGCTCGAACTGGATCATCACCACACGGCCCGGCATCGTCGCCACGCGGTAGGCCTGATCAGGGCTATACGTCGCACACTGGATGTGCGGGTCAGCGCCACAGCTGCGCGGGATTTCGAGCGCACGGACGCGGCCGGCCGCAAGCGCACAAGCGGCGATAATCGCCACGGCACCTATCGGCGAACGCAGTCCAGGACAACTCACGACGCGCTCCCGCCCGGTCTCGAACCCGTCGGTACGGCATCGGGCGACACATCCGCCGGCGCGCGGGTATAGTCGCGTGTCACCTCGTAACTGGTGCACCTGAATCCGTCCGGATCAATGTCCTGCTGATCCTGTTTCTCCGGCACATCGACTCGGGTGAAGGCCACTGTCGCGATCCAATAGTTCGGGTCCGGGCGCTTTGCCGCCGCATTCAGGGGGATCAGCTGCCGTGAAAAAAACACCTGCGCGGTCGAACCGACAAAAGTAATCGAGCCGACCCGGGCGATGACGCGCGCCTGGTCCTTGAGCAGCTTTAGCGGGCCGGCCGGGCCACGGACAAGCGCGTCATAAGCGTCCTTTTCGCGATCTTCGCTCATGAACATCACAGCGCTGTGCATGTCGGAGATCGTCTCCCAGTCGTAGCTCTCGCGCATCTCGACGTAGCGGCGCAGGTCCGCGCGGTCGGTTTTTTCAGTGAAGCTGACGTGGCCATTCGCAGTCGTGGGCAGCACATCGACCTTTCCGGTCGTGTCATTCACACGCAGAATCGCAGGTGGATTCGGTCTTTTCAGGAGTCCTAAAGCTGCCGTGCCAAAAACAGCCGCGAGTGCGATGCCGCCCGAGAGAACCGATCGGCGGTCAGCGATCCTCGCCTTCTCTTCGGCCGCCTCAACCTTCGACTTTTCGAACTCCCGCGCCTGGTCCAGATACCAGCTGAGTGCGTCGCGCTGTGACCTGTCAACGGCATTCGCTGCTGCCTCCCCGCGCGCGGCGGATGCGGTCGACGTCCGTGCGCGATTGCGCGAGCCCGCGCCAGCCGCGAACCATTGTCTGATTGCTGATACCATCCTGGTCCTCACTTCGGTTCCGTGCGGCCGGACTGCTGGGCCAGCGGCGGGTTGACTGGCACCCATTGGCCCGTCGGCTCCGCTGGTTTCGGCGCAGAGCTGCACGCCGGCAGGACAAATGCGAGCAGGCATGCGCAGAACAGGGTTTTCATGCCAGATGCCCTCCATTCATTGGTCATCGATGCAACCGGTGATAGATGAACGCACCGACATCGTTAAGCAACGCCCCCACGAAGCCGGCACACGTGACCCAGCAGACGGCGAGCAACCACCAGCGGATCAGCCTCGCAAAGAAGTGAGGCATGGATCCTCCTACGTTTGCGAAACGGAGCCACCCGTCCTGTACTTGCCTGCACTACCCGCTTTCGACGCAGCGGCCAGCGCACGACCCAGACCGCCCAGCTTGCCCGTCATCGTCGAAATGCCCACGCCACTTGCCAGCGCCGAGGCGAGGCCCGGAAGATTCAGGGCGACAATGAAGAACACCACGCCCATCACGTTGATCTCTACCACCTGCCGCATCGACGGGAAGGCGGTTCCGCTCGGAGCGATCGATTGTGCGAAATTGACCTCTATCGCGCCTGCGCCTGCGAACAGAGCCACGAGCAGCACGTAATTGAAGCACTGTCCTGCCCAGTTCCAGAAGAACTGCCGCACGGGCGGAAACAGCGCCATTGAAATGAACAGCGGTCCGAGTGCGAGCAGCAGCCCGAGCGCAAATTTGGCGAGGATGATGTAGGCCACGGCCAACCCCATGAAGGGAGTGGCAAAGATAAGCATCACTGAAATCACCCAAACCGCGCCGATGATTTCGAAGTTGTGTGCGTGATCGTAGATCTGTCCACAGGCGTTGATGTAGGCGCTCAACAAATTGTCGAGACCCGAAACCGGATTGCTCTGCCCTGTAATCGCACCGGAGAGCTGCTCGCCGAACCCGTTCACAGCTGGCACGATGTATTCGGTATAGAACTGAATGTTCATGCCGCAGGTCAGAATGAACGCCCAGGCCGCCATACGCATCAGGAAGTCGTTAATGGGTTCGTCGTTGTGCCCTTGCCAGTACGACCACAGGACCAAAAGCACGTAGATGCTGAAGCACGCCATCATCAATGGCGAAATCAGTCCGATGATGCTTTCGGAACCCGTGCTGATGGTCGTGATGACGTTCGCATCGAAGTCGGACGTCATTCTTGAGAAAATCGTCGTCGTGATAGGCGCAAATGACATCTCCGACTCCTGAAATCGTTTCAATTACTGCATTGCTTTTTTCACCACCTGTTCGGCTTCCTTGTCCTGCTCGCGCTGTTCGGGCGTTTCCTCCTGCTCGAGCTTTTCGGGCGTCGTACCAAGTAGATGTGCCCTGAACTCCAGATCCTGCCTGTGTGCGATCTCCTCCTGCACGTTGTGCTGATGGCGGTCCCATGCCAGATAGCCAAGATAGCCGGCAATGACGACCAGCAGACTGACGACCGTACCAAGCAATGCCTTATTGACCATTTGAGCCTCCGAGAAACTGGTTTTTGAATTCCCGCTCCTGCTGGTCCTTCGCAAGCTTTAGCTCCGCCTGCTGCAGTTGGGTAGTGAGCTGCAGACGCGTCTGCTCATTGGTAACCATCGCCTCCTCAGCAGCCATCCGGTTCTGCAGGTCCGCCTTCTCAGCCGGATCCTGAGTGAGGTTCGACTGCTGCATCAGCGACTGGATGTTATTGAGCCGCGCCATCGTCACGCTGTATGCCTGCTCGTTCATCGCCTTGTTAGCCGAGAGCACGTCGTAATAGCGTTGTTGCCCCGGCGTCGCGGCGTCCGTCATGCCTTCCTGCTGTTCGATCGAGCGCATCGTCGAGCTGATGCCCGACAGGCTGCCACTCTTCGCCTGGTCGTATATGTCCTGCCATTGTTCTGGCAGATAGTTGCGCAGGGACGCGTCGTTCATGATCGTGCCCAGGCCGCTGTTACCGGTAAGTGCCCGGTACTGTGCCTCCTGGTTCTCGATCTGTTGCATCAGCTGCTGGACCTGCTCCATCTGCTGGGCAAGCTCGGCAGGCGAGATGGTTGGTACGCCCTGCGCGCGCGCGATGGCCGTTGCACCCAGGCAGAGCGCGGTGACGGCCACACGAGCGCCCCGCAGCAGGCGTGCAGGGCGTTCCTCATCGTTGACGTTCACGATTCCCCCATCAGGCAGTGACAGCTTCGTTACCGGCGTCGACCGCGCGTGCCGACGAATAGATGCGGGCGAGCTCGGCCCGCTTGCGCTCAAGACCGCGCTGCAGCTCGCTGGTCCACAGTCGCTCATCGGCACCATGCTTTGCCGCCAGGCGCGTACTCAGCTTGCGTTCGAAGACGCGTTCCAGGTAGACCGGTAACCACACGTCTGGATCGTCCCCCAGCTCCGCGCGCACGGTGTCGCAGATCAAGACGTTCTCGCGGTCACCCGAGAACACGGCGATCGCGTCTTCCATGCCGCTGATGTCAAAGCTCGCGAACGCAGACTGGTTACCCTGCTTGATGAGAAACCGGCGCGACGACGGCGTGAGCTTTTTGAACTCGCTGAATTCCTTGCGCGTCATGCCATCACGCACGTACGCCTCTTCTTCCGCCGCCGGATCGGCCAGATAGAGATTCGTAGCGACGAGGCTGCGCAGCGCCGGGTACAGGTCGGCAGCCTTCTGGCCCTGCTCGGGCTGCTGGGTAATCAACATGATGAACTCACCCTCCTTCCGGCCGCTTGCGAGCGTCTCCTCGATCTGTTCGCGGATCGTGCGGAAGCGGATGGGCAACCAGTACTCTTCCATCACGGTCTGCATGAGCCTGCCCTCTCGTCGCATCATCCTCTTGAGGTGGAAAAGCCAGGCGAACGCCGGCTCCGAGGGTTCGTAGTTCTCGACAAGGAATGCCTCGACGTCGAAACCGATCCAGCGCTGTTGCGTCATGTTCAGCGACAGGTTCGGCGGGTTGTCGAACACCCACCAGAAGCGGCCGTTCTCCGATTTGCACCACAGCGACAGCCGCTGGCGCAAGCTGTCGTCGCCCTCATCCGGAATGCTGTCGAGCAGCAGGCTGAATCGCCGCAGGCGAACGTCCTCGATGGCCATCACTGCATCGACAGCGTTGCGGCACTGGATCTTCTCCGCGGCGCTCAGGTCGATCTTGATGCCCTTGCCCTGGTGATCGACGCCGTTCCTGCGCGCGCAAAGTTCGACCAACCCGTACAGGAACTCGCGATTCTCGGCGGTGTCGACCAGCTCGAACGGCGCCCAGCCAGTCGGCTTGCCTTTTTCGAGATGGACGTAGGCACCGCGCATTGCGCGGATGAACACTTCCCAGCCTCGGCCCTTGTCCAGTACGAAGAGCAGCTGCCCGAACCGGGACAGCATGCCAGTGACCGCGGTCGCGACTGTCGACTTGCCGGCACCCGTTGTGCCTTGCAGTTTCAGGTGCGCGGCCAGCTTCTCCGCCACGTTGACGTCACCCTGCCGGGTTGCATGCGGGCTGAAGTGATAGATTCCCGACGCCGAACGGAACGGAATGACAGCTGAGCCGTCGCCAATCGGATTGCCCTCGGCCTTGCCGGCCGAATAGTCGTGACAGGTGAACATTGACGCGAAGTTGCGCGAAGACTGGATCTTCGGCCGTGGCTTGACCCTCGCACCGGGTATCTGCGAAAAATACGTGAAGGGCGCCGAACCGGTCGCAAGCGCCCACTCGACACCGCATTCGTTCAGTGAGCGCGATGCGAACAGGATCCCGTTTTCCAGCGCCTCCAGTGTACTTGCGCCATAGATCACGGCCGCACCATGGTACTCGCCGAACGACAGCTCACCCGTGTTGACGTAACCCTGCGCATCGCGCAGTTCCCTGACCTGGTGCTTCGCCTTGTCGGCGGCGGACTCCAGTTTGTTGATCGCCGAGTCGATCGTGCGGTTCGACTCGAAACCCGTCATGCAGTTGAATGAATGTACCACTGTGAATTCGACTGGTAACGAAAGCAGTGGATCAAGCTGACCAAAGCCCGGCTTGTCCGGGAAACTGCGCAGATCGCGGCAGGTGAAGAATCTCCGGTGGTCCGGCACACCCGGCCCGTCGATCGCGTGCGTGTCGTAGCCGAAGCGAAGGTAGCTGGACGGGATGACGTCGACACCGGGCTCCGCAGCGACAGGCAGATCGACCGTCACACCGTTCACGAGATAGCTGATGAATCCATAAAGCGACGAGAACAGCATCTTCGAGCCGTTCATATGCGTGCGCTCGTACACTTCGAGCAGTTCGGCCTCATAGTCCGCAAGCTGTTGCAGCGCCTGCCCGGCGAGTGACGCGATTTCCTTCAGTCCGTCCTCGAAATCTTCGTACTTCAGGATGATCGAAAAGTAATAGCGGCTTTCGAAGAACCGGCCGCCCCTGAACTGCCCGCCATACTGCGTCGAAAACCAGTTCATGAAGGGGCTGTCGAAACGGTACTCGCGACTGACATTCACCCGCCGTCGCATGAAAACACCGTGGTAGGCAAGGCGTCCGCCAAGGTCGCGACCCAGTTTGCTCAGGGTCTCGGTGTCGCGGTCGAACTTGCGCTCAAGCACGATGTTTTCGAATACCTCGAACGGCACGCCACTCAGTGCAAGCGTCACCATGAAACGGTTTCCATCGATGTGCTGTACGTGCCTTGTGACCGGGTGCCTGAACTTTGGCATCCAGTCTTCGACGGCGCCGATTGCGCCGAGGATCTCGCTTGAGATGGTTGGTCTGCTGCCCATCACGGCTCCCGTTCGAGCTCACGCAGCCGGCGCTCGCCCTTGGACAATGGTTGGAGAAAATCGCGGAAGACACGACGCTGCCGGCCGTAGCGCAATGGCGCAAGCGTCGACGTGTTGCCGAAGCTTGGTGCCGCCCGTCCGGCATTTACCCGTGCGCGGATGCGCAACTGCCAGAAATAGAAGCGGCAGCGGAACTGCAGCCACATGATCCACAGTCCCTGATCATCGGTTTCACATATGTGCTTGAACCACAGCAGGACCGGAAAGCCGAGAAAGACGAACAGCAGGCCGCCCGGGCCAACGAAGAAGGCTACGAGCACACCCGTGAACATCGAGGCGACGACTATGACCAGCATCGCCATGTAAGGCACGCCCCAGATGGCCGCAGTACGTCCAAGACCATTGAAACCGGGATAGCGGGCTTTCTCGTCTGTCATGGCGCGTGCTCAGGTGAAGAGGTTCCACAGGTACGGAGCGAGCACGCCGACCACAGCACCGACCACCGCGACCTTGCCGCCGAGCGTAACGAACTCGCTCCAGTGAGAACGGTCTGCCCAGCACTCCGCCCCTTTCCATAGCAGCACGCAGGAAGCACAGACACCGAGAAACGAATACAGCCAGATCTTGAACGTATTCGCACCCTCTGTCGCTGAATCAAGGCCACCTCCGGCCAGGGCAAGTCCAGGCGCAATCAGTGCGGCGCCAAGCACCGTTGACCCGGCAGCGCCAGCCATGCGTTTCGCATCGTCTTTCAGTTGTACTAACCTTATTGGATGGAATTTCATTTTCCGAAACATATGACCTCTCCTTTTCGAACAAGAGCCGCGGTGCGGCCGGTCAAGTCATCTGCATGAGTCGCAGTCGCAGCCGAAGTCGCCAAAGGCATCCCATGACGGATGTGGCGCATCCTGGCGCGGCTCTCGAACGGCGTGGCTCGTGGGGCTCGACTTACGCTCTCCTGCACCAACCTGCGTCGTCGTGCCAGCTGGCCGGTCCATGATGACGGGTATCGCGGGAACCATGTCGACAGGTGCCGCCGTGCTACGTGCATTGGCAACGACACGCTGTACGTAGCTGGATCCATTGGATTGAGCCCGTTCGCCGCCAACGAAATCGCCGCTGTAATAGCAACCGATTGCCGCCCGCAAGGCGCGTTGGCCCTGACCATACGCGGCACTTGCCCGCTGATAGCAGGCGTACAGGATCGCACTGCCTGCACAAAGATTGGCGCATGGGTCGAAAGCGGTTTCGTACGTAAGGCCGTACCGGGCGAGATTGAACCGGTTCACCTGCCCTAACCCGACGCTGAAATTGATTCCACGTGCATCGAGCGCGCGAGCCGTGGCAACCGCCTCTTCGGAGTCGCGGGGTTGTCGCGCCAGGCGGCCGCCAACTACGCCGATTGCATAGGGGTTGAAGCCGGATTCGGTGCGAGCGACGGCTTGCATCGTGACGGGATGCACGGATGGCGCGCACTGTTGAGCTAACTGGTTGAAATCAACCATGGGCGTACTCGATCCAGTGAGCGCGCGCGGCCACGATCGCCGCGGCTATAATGAGGCTAGCCATTATTTCCCTCGCACGGTAATCAATGGTTAGGCCAGTGACGGTGTTGGTAGCACCGTCACTGGTCGATCATCGGATGTTGCCTGCTACAAACTCCATATCCTTGAAGCGGATCCGGATCTCTTCCGCGTCCTTGCAGTGTTCGCACGCAAAGGCGATCGCGTCGTCCAGAACGCGCCACGTCTTTGGATGCCCCCGCTGCGTCTCAACCGTCAGGACTTTTGCATCCGCCGTCAATTCGATCTGCCACGAGCCCAGCGGCCCCATGAAGATCGCCACGCGAGGCCGGGGGACCAGTCCTTTTGCCAATTCCGCTTGCGTAATACCCATATCGCCCTTTCTTTGCACCGAAAGAGGCTTTTTGCAGCAAGCGAGAGGATTCATCAAGCATCATGAATCACTTTTTGATTCATGAACATCAAAAATCAAAAATCGTATTTTGATTATAGGCATTGCTCTTTTGCCCGTCAACCTGCGATCAGCTGCTGTGCGACGATTTGGCGAACAGGCGCGACCGTTACACCAGCGCTCGCGAGCCACTACCTGAGCATGCGTGCAAAATTGACCGCTTGTGCGCGGTCACCATGCAGGCAGATTTCACGCGCCACGCTGACAAGCTGCCCGCCAGGAAGACCGTAAATGGGCCACGCGTGCGCGGTTCCGTAATGCCCGCACTAGCGCTCGATGTCATTCATTCCCCCTTTCCCTCTCTTCCAATGCGTCACGCCGTCCGCCAATGGCAACACTGAATCGACACTACACTGACACTTTGGTCGAAACATGCTGATAACTTCAAGATCCACGTTTATTCTTGATTTTCATCTTCGCCCATGCTATGGGGGCGGCTGAGCAATTCCACATGGCGATTCATAACCAAAAACCAGAGCGGTGGGACGAGGGCGAGGATGAACATTTGCAGATAGCCGGCTGGCATCGCCTTGCCGACCAACCTGAGTCGCCCGTACGAGCGTGTCTGGTCGAGATGGTGATGGGTGTGGAGCCCATTGTTCACGAAAAGCCGATTCGACAACCAGGAACGCACGTTCCACGCTAGCGCGTCTTCTCGATTGCGGGCGGTACCAATCAGACCGTAGTGCTGGATATAGCCGATCGCCTCGACGATGAACATAGAGATAGTGCTCTGCCCGAGATAGAACAGAATGCCGCGGGAACCACCAAGGCACCCAAACACCCCGACGGTCGCAATGCAAGCTGCGGCCGGCCGTATGAGTCTGCTCTTTCGACCTTTCGCCATTCGGAGCCGATCGTGAGTGAATGCAGCGAGTAACGAAAGACGAAGGGAGTTGCCAACATGTCGCCATAGCGAAAGACCAAGGCGAGCAGTGGAGCCGTAGCGGGCATCTCCTACGTGCGAGTGATGCAGGTCGTGAACGATCCGGTAGTGTGGATAGCCAGCCAGCGTCAGCGCGATATCAGATGCCACTCTGAGCCGATAACCACCGCGATGCAAAATCTCATGGATGTGCGCCATTGCAAACGCACTCAAGACACCACATGCGGCAGTGAGCCCCGCGTATTCAGGCACAGCTACCCATCGCAAGCGGATCACCGTCGTGAGAATTGCGAACAACCACAGGCAAATGAAGACGACGGGAACAGCAGCGCTGATCACTGTGACACAGTGCTGCTCGCCGTCGGCTTCAACATGTTCACCGAGGAGCAAGTCACCTAGCAGGATTGTAGTAATCAGGCAGAGCAGAAACTTCCACGGACAGTCCCAAAGAAACGCCAAAATTGCAGCAGCCGGCATCATCGCCGAAAGCCAGTACCATCGTTGATTTTCACGCCAGGAGGCCATGCTCTTCGGCAAATTTCACGGCTCTGGTAATGCGACCAACGCCGAGCTTCTCGTTGATCCTCTGAAACTGGCGATAGACCGTCATCGATGAAACCCGTAGTTCGGTTGCGATTTCGGCCGCCGTAAAGCCTGTCTTTACCAGGCCCAAGAGCTGCACCTCGTCTTGCGTAAGACCTGTCGTCTGCAAGGCCTCTTCCCTCAAAGCACCGGAGGACCACTCGAGAAGCTCCAACGCCAGAGCACGAAAAAAGGGGCGGGCCTCGTGGAATTGCGGTTCCGCTTCTTCCGGCGGCCGATCGGACCCGAGATATAGAATTCCGATGCGACCGTTCTCGCTCGTATGAGCTGGAATCAAATAGCCGCTTCGGAATCCGTACTCCGCGGCTACCTCCAGCATACGTTTCTGTCCCGCGGTTCGGATAGGCAACGCTGAACCTAACACAGGCGCCGTATTGGAACGTGCATACTCGAGGCATGGATCGGTTAGATACCACCGATTTGCGTTATATAGCTGGCACCACTCTGGACGGCAGCCGATCAAGAACCGGTAGGTCGATCGACTATCTGAACAATCGGACGGGTGCAAAGAGGCAAACACAAACCACTCTGCTCCGTGAGCTTGAACCGCGCGCCTGACAAGCGAGATCAGCTCCAGCTCATCCGTGGAGTTCAACAGGTCATCAACACTCAGATCCATGGGTCCTACCTTGCTCAACGCGCCTCATCAACGTGGCGGCCCCACACCAGTCTCCGCACCTCCCCATATATGGCTCGCATTGTCGAGTAATGCGGATCCGCCAATGCAAAGCCCTCAAAATCGGCACGTACTGACATCGGGAGTACCTGTACGGCAACCGTTTGGTTTCCCTGGACAAGAAACCGCTCGGCAATAAACCCGGTTGTCACTCGGTATAGCCGTAGGCCGACCCGTTCAGAGGACGCTCCGACATGGCGTTCAAAGATAAGATTCTTCATAGTCCTCTCCAGTCCCGTCGGGATGATGACCACACTTTCTACAAGTGCGATCGAGACAGTCTCGTGGGGACCTTGCGGAAACTACGTTGTCGGCCACGCAGGCTTCACACTCGAACAGCCTAGTGAAAAAGACTGTTTGACATATCTGACATGTCAGTTGATGAACCTCGTTCTCCAGCAAGACCTCCCAGCAGTCGTCACCGAATGACGCTCCACAAGCCGGACACACGATGTTGATGCACTCGCTCATAATTCCCAACCCGAGAGGATATGGACATCAAGCAGCGACGCTTAAATGCCCGAGGATAGCGGATCGACCGCTCTCCGGAGCACACCACGCAGCGATGCAGTCCCTGATGAGCAAAGCCGAGCCAGCTTGTCTAGGAGCGGGATGATGCGGTCCTCGATTGTGATGGAAATGCCCCAGTGCTCCCGATCCGACAATCTGTCCTGTCTGGATCAAAAGAATTTGTATAAAGTTAATGCTCCAACTTCGGAGCGTGCCACCGCTGTTACATCCAGAAACACTAATGCGAACCGATATGCATATGTTCGGCAATTGGCTCTGGTTCGTGATCTTGATATGCACGTTGTGGTGGCAAGAATTGCGGGACGTGACTAGTATCCCGTTCCGCTGATTCGCGAACAAAGTCTTTGTAGCTTGGCGAGGATGGAATCAGCGGAGGCGGTCCACGTGAATGGTTTGCAATTTTCGTTGTAGTGGGACACGAATTGATCGATGCGTCTGATCAGTTGCCTGACCGAACCGAACGAACCGCGCCGGATGGCCTTGTCGGTGATCAGCGCGAAGAAGCGTTCGACCTGATTAAGCCACGAACTGTAGGTGGGAATGAAATGCATGTGCCAGCGGGGACGGGCTGCCAGCCACGCCTTGACCTTGGGATGCTTGTGACTGCCATAGTTGTCGACGATGCAGTGCACGTCGAGGTCAGCCGGCACTGCCTTGTCGATTTCGCGCAGGAACGACAGGAATTCCTGATGCCCGTGACGCGGCTTGCAGGTGGCGAGTACCGCGCCATTGAGCACGTTCAGCGCGGCGAACAGCGTGGTGGTGCCGTGACGAACGTAATCGTGCGTGACACCTTCGACGTAGCCGAAACCCATCGGCAACATGGGTTGCGTGCGTTCGAGCGCCTGGCATTGGCTCTTCTCGTCCACGCACAGGACCAACGCATTCTCCGGTGGGCTGAGATACAGGCCGACCACATCGCGCAACTTCTCGATGAAGAATTGATCGGTCGAGAGCTTGAAGCTTTCAGTGCGATGCGGTTGCAGGCCCAGCAGCTTGAAGTAACGGTGCACACTCGTCGGCGAGATGGCTGTTTCGGCGGCGATCGAGCGCACGCTCCAGTGCGTGGAGCCATCCGTAGGCTTGGTGTGCAGGGTCTTGTGAATCAGTTGGGCCAGCCGCTCGTCGTCAATCGTGCGTGGTTTGCCGGGACGTACTTCGTCATACAGCCCGTTGATGCGATGCTCCAGAAACCGCATACGCCACTTGCCCACCGTGGCACGCGTGAGTTGCAGGCGCTGGGCAATTGCGCTGTTGGGCTCCCCGGCAGCGGTTGCCAGCACGATGCGCGCACGTGTCACCAGCGCCGCCGAAATCGAGCGCGAACGCGCTATCGAAGTCAGTTGCGAACGCTCCTCTTCACTCAATACCAGTTGCGCCTTCGGTCGTCCCATCGACATGTCGGCATCTCCCGTTCCGGTGATGCCGTCATGCTACGCGCACATAGCCCAGTTAACAATGGAACGGAATACTAGACGATCGAGTGAGAGTCGATGTCTTTTGCATATCAGCCAAAGCGGCTGATGAGGCTCCGAGCAATTTGGTTAAGGCTAGCAGGCCGCAGATCCACTAGCTCGATGCAAGGTGACTCGGCGAATGATTGATAGCCTCGTTTTGTGGAACGCGCGTAGCTCGGATCGTAGTGCGAAATCATTAGGCGTTCGAACAATTCTGGAATCCTTCGCGACGCAGCCAGCTCACGCCATAGCTCGAGTTCTTTCCCGCCTACGAGGCTTCGCAGGTGTGTCAGCCGCTCAACTAAGGAATCGGGATCGCTTTCAAAGTGCGCGTAATCTTCCCGCCAGAGTCGGACTCGCTCAGTCATCGGCGCGCTGACCTGCAAGAGCGTCCCGGTTGAATGCATTGTTTCGAACAGCGCGAGCGGAAGTTGGACATTGCCAATCTTTTTGCTTTCTGCCTCAACCCACACCGGGCGCGTTGGCGAGAAGGTCGAGAGCTTCTGGAGAAGCAGGCTGTCAAAATATTTCTGGGTCGGCTGTGGAACGCCCGGGATTGCTCCGATGACAGAACCGCGATGCGCAGCGATCGCCTCAAGATCGAGCACTTGCGCCCCCTCGACCGAAAGCTGCTCGAGCAAACGCGTTTTGCCGCAGCCGGTCGGTCCAGAAAGAACGAGGTACGAAAACTCTCGCGGGCGGGTTTCCAGTTGTTCGTTGACCCAGCGGCGGTAACCCTTCCATCCACCCGGCAACCGCTCTACTTTGTAGCCAACTGTGTCAAGTGCATCGAACCATAGGCGGCTGCGTTTGCCCCCTCGAAAGCAATATACGAGAATCCTGTTGCGGCGAGGACGGGCCACGATCACTGTGTCCAGATGGCGCGAGATATTCCTCAGCGAATAGGACACGCCAATCAGGTATGCGCGCATCTTGTCGGTGCGATGCAAGGTTCCCACCTCTGCGTATTCGTCATTGTTGACGACCGGGAGGTTGATTGCGCCAGGGATGTGATCCTCTGCAAATTCCCTCTCGCAGCGTGCGTCGATGATGAGGTCGTACTCTTCAAATCGATACATGGGCGCCGCCCTTCCCATCGAGAATTTGTCGACGTGGCTATTCTGGCAAATTTGTGGAGCCCTGACTCGAAAATTGACATATGCGACAGGGCGATCCTGAGGGCGGTCCTCGTTCGCGCCACACGAATCCGATGCCGTCGATGTAGCGCGACCGTGGCACTACGCCGTGCCCGGCCATCATGTGCACGCATGCAAAGCAAGATTAATTGCACGCCTTGAAGTTATCGATGCGTGTCGGTACCCAAACGAGGTCTACGCGCCGTGGTTGACCGACGCCTGAAGCGGGCACTCCGACATGCGCCCGGCGGCGAAGCAGGCATCCTCATTCGAGCAGTACTGGACATGCACACGTACGTTGCCGATGCCGGAGACGGACGGCGGCAGGCAACGATACCAAGTAACGGGCTGCGAGGTCAGTTTGCAGGTCGAACGTTTTTGGGAAAGGCGCGGGATCGGGTTTATGACTCGTGGCTTACAGGTTAAAACCCCAATGTCGTGTCACGAATCTCCGTCCGTGTGATTTCCGCGGGGCCTGCGCCGAACGTTTCTCCGGGCGGCACCACCGGTACCCACGAACGATGCAGGCGTCGGCCCTTAGCGCTCAGCTGCACCCACATTCGCCACACTCGTTTCGCGGCGTTTGATCCCGTGTCACTCTCGGTAGCAGCTGCTTTGAGGCCGTTCGTCACAGTCCCGCTGGTTTCCCTCCCTGCGATATTTGCTTTCGTAGTCGCGAAGTTCGGCGGCGTGATCAGTTGCCGCGGCCCGGCCGGGCGGAATCGTCACCGCGTTCGCATCGCCCGAGATCGGCAGACGGGTCACTCAACAACTCAGCGCGAGCTCTGCGTGTCCATAACAGTGCGTGGATAACGGATGTGGCGGGCGGCGCACTCCAAGTCATCTCTCTCGCATACGGAAAGCCCCTCTTCCCGGCAGAGTGAATCGTCGCGTCTGGAAATCGAGATAATTTTTTAGCGGAGCGGAAACCGCACTTAGCTTGGCGTTACATATTACGTGTTTTTCACTACACGTTTGCCTTTCGCAAATCCGAGCTGTGAGATTGGCGGCCGACCAAGGCAAAGACGCCGTCCGGAAACACGCAGACGGCCCACGCCCGTGAAACATTCGATGCAAACATCGGCGCAAGCCTTACCCGACAACACATTACGGGCGAAAGACATCTACCCCGGAATGTTTCACGGGCGCGGCAAAGTGGGCCACATTATCGCCCTAATGTTCCCTAGCTGTCTTAGGCCCGAATCGCGATTGGGGTTCGAAAGTCCCGCGAAGAGCGAGTCCCAGGAGCGCGGCACCAGCATCAACTAATGACTTCGAGGTGGCGCGCACCATCCGGCACCGCATCGACGACCAGCCGGCGGTCGAAGGTGGTCAGCGTTCCGCCGTGGCGCCGCGCGAGGGCAAGCAGGTACGTGTCGGTCACCTGGTCGGTCGCTAGGACGCGGCTGACGTCAACGTGCTCCGGATCGAGCAGGCTCAGGTCGTCAGACCAGAATGTATGGCCAGGATGTGCGCGCAGCTGCGCGACAAGCGGCGCGACCGCGGCAGGCGTCTCCAGCGTATTCGGGTAGCGCGGATTGCCGATGATGCGAAGCACGCCGTTTTCAGTCAGCGGGCAGGTTGCCCAAGCGGCGTGCCCTGCCCGGCCGAACCATTCGTGCGCGGCCTCGTGCTGTACATGACCGGCGTCGAGCAGCGCAATCAGTACATTGACGTCAAGCAGATACGTCATCAGGGCGCCTCGTCGAGCAGCTGGTTGACGAGTTCGGGCGTGACCGTCCGCGCGGTGCGCGCGTTTGGCAGCACCGGCAAGCCGTTGCGCGTGGCCGGAGCGACTGCGGGACGCTGCAGCGCTGCGCGCGCGAGTTGCGAGATGATGCGGCCGATCGACACGTGCTCGCGGTCGGCGCGCACGCGCGCGAGGGCGAGCACGTCGTCGTCGATATCGAGGGTGGTTCGCATGGGGACCTCCATAGGCATCCAGTTGTTTCACACCCCGTCAGGATAGCCCATATCGCATCAAGCATCAAGCATCAAGCATCATCAGTTGTCACCCAAAGATCCTTCCGACCGACCGACCCACCCCGTGCTGCCGGTCTGGCGGGAAAATCGACTTGAGGATCATATGTCCTTCTTCACGCCGAGTGATCACCTCCGGGCCACCACGATGCTCGCACCCGCACGCCGCAGACAACGCACCACCCGATCTCGAGCTGCTGCAGCTCGCGTGTCGTGCCCGCCACCGGGCGCTCCATCAGATCGCCGATATCCGAATGTTGTAAATGAAGCCGCTCGCATCAGCCCCGGGTGTCGATGCACCAGACGGGGGGTAGCAGCCGCTCGAGGAGCGCCACGGCGTCGGCCGTGGGCCGCGCCCCAAGGAACAGGATCCGCCCGTGGTGGTGCAGTCGTGCTCTGTCGTCGCATCGGGCATCGCGACCACGGCCGCGATGAGGCGATCGTTGCCAAGCACGGCGATCGACACGGAAGCGCGAATCGCTTTTTCAGGTTTCTCCGTGGTAATGTCCGCTGCATTCAGAAGGACGATTCTGCCCTGCCCCGCGCCGCGTCCGCCTTGATTCAAATCAGAGGTGATGCCCGGACCTCTATGCGCTGTTGCACGACCTAGATCACGTCCAGCGTGGTTTCCGTCTCACGCTCAAGCACGGAAAATCCGCCGCGCACCAGTCAGATGCGGCCGGCTCTCTCGATATGCGAGCCCGCCATGTTCTAGTGGCGTCCAAGTGGCTGTGATCGCGGTCGGTCTGCCCGGGACACCAACGTGTGGCCGTGTAACGCAAAAACCCTTCGAGATCGGACTCGGTCAGCTGTCGCACCCTATAGCGGCCATCCGGGTCGCCATGCGTGGCACGCTTGCGCGCGAGGAACGCCTCTCTATGGAACGGCGCCGGATCTCCTGACGCCTTGTCGACCTTCAGCGCTTCCGCAGCACGCGCACCTGCGTATCGACTAAGTCTGCGAAATGCTCGCCGAGGGAAACGTACGTGTTACGCCCGGCGCATCTCGACGGGCCAGACCGCCGGCTGCGCGCAACCGCCCCGCCCAAGTAAGGGGCTAACGGCGGACAGCACCCTCGCACCACGCACGGTAAATGCCGCACCTCGCCTTCTCCGGCCAGGTTTTCACGACAGCAGGCTAGCTGCCGCCGCGTTGCATGGGCGGATCACGGACACGCCACGCCACATACCCCGCCGCCCCGCCGAGCTCCGGGCAGATGCGTGCCGGCGAGGGCAGCGGCAGTTCGCACTATGCCAGCCCGTAACGTGCGGCACTGCACCAGCGGGTGGGCCTCCGGTGCTTCCAGCGCCCGACCTCAGGCGCGGTCCCAAGTCGGGTTGGCGGGATTACTGGAAACCATGGACACTGGCGTTCGAGTTGCTTCGCAGGCTCTCCCGTCGCATCGTCCATTAGGCGGCATGTCTCTTCCCAAACAGTCAGGCCTTGTTCAGGCTCTTCTCTTTCAGGCGACGCCTGACCTGCAGACGTCAAGGGCATAGGTCTCCAGAGTGTCGGTACTACTGACACCTTGGCGAGCATCGGCCGTGCCGCCGATATCAGGAGGTTCCGCGTGTCAGTAATACTGACACTTCGACGCCTCACACGAGGCGTGCCATGCGGGTCGCAACGTAACGAAGGTCCGGAGTGTCGGTACTACTGACACCGCGCGACGTCGCCCAAGGTGTGGCGTTATTGGGAGGTCCGGACTATTTCTGAGTGTCCGCATTACTGACAGTCTAGCGTTGATCTGCGGGCAACCCGCATTTGGCAATGAACCAAAAAAAGCCCGCAGTCTGCGGGCTTATCTTCGGTGAGTTCGATTACTGCTGCGTGCTTGGTTCTTCCCTGTACAGCTCACTGATAAGTTGCCGGATTCGAGTCTCTTGAGCTTCGCTAAGCGACCCGGTCTTGATTTTGACGGTGAACGAGTTCACGTCCTTGGTAATGCTACCGGCCTGTTCCTTGCCCGAAAAGAACTTCGCGATGCTCCGCTCGCGGGCCTCCGTTCGTGAAGCCTGACGGGTGGCCTGCGCTACGATTGCGGCAGCATATCGGCCCTGGAGAATTTCTCCTTTGAGAACGTCCGACCATAATTCCTTTGCCGCAGCCAAACCGGCAGCGCCATGCTTTTTGATAGCCGACACAATCTCTTCTGCGGCGTTGCACCCAAGCAACGCGGGCTGCAAGTCCAATTGCTCCTTGATGAAATCAGGCAGCTTCTCGAACGCCAAAAATTGATACAGCCCAGTGCGAGACATACCGAGTGACTCAGCGAGCCGCTTTCGATTCGGAAACTCTGCTTCCGCACGACGAAGCGAAGTCGCTATTTCATAGTCGGTCAGGTTGGACCGCCCGATGTTCTCTACCAACGCGAGAACAACCATATCCTCATCGGAGCACTCGACTATGACGGCCTTGATTTGCTCCATGCCCAAGATTTTGTGCGCGCGCAATCGCCGCTCACCAGCGACCAGTTGGTAGCCGGACTCAACGCGCCGCACCGCCACCGGCTGAACCAACCCCTTTTCGCGAATAGACTCTGCAAGATCTGAAAGCTCGGCCTCGACAAAAATCCGCCGCGGCTGCCATGGATTCGGCACAACCTCCGCAACCGGAATCATTGCTTGGCCGCCACTCGCTTCCAACTCTTGAATTTTAAGTTGTGCGGCTGCCAAGGCCCCTGCCATCCCAGGCCCTGTCTTCGGCTTCTCGAGCACGGGCTTGGTCGCGTCCATCTCCTCGTCAGAAATTGAGGACGTCTTCCGGAGGTTGGCGGTTTGTAGAGCCATACGATCACGAATGCTGCTCATTGTGCGAGACTCCATTCGTCGACGTACATGTTGTCAATCCACTTGCAGTATTCAACCAGTGGTTGCCGTACACGCTGCACCGTCTTTGAGACCCCGTCGGATTTGCTGAGGTCGAACACTGTCGAGAGCGCAAGCGCGCCGTTGCTCATCACCGAACTCGCCGGAATCTCGGTCGTGGTCAACCAGTCTTCGTAGGCGCGTTGCGTCCAAGAGCGAACGATGGGTGCTGACGACGTCGGGCTTGTATCCACCTTCGACAGAATCACGGAGATGAAATCGTAGACCTTGTCTGACTCCTTCTCCATGAAGTTCGCGGCAATATCCGAAAACAGCCCCCAAAACGATACCGAGCTGATGAAGTCTAGGCTCTCCGGCACCAAGGGCATCACCATCGAATCAGCCGCCATCAATGCGTTCAATGTGAGGTAGGAGAGGGAGGGAGCTGTGTCCAGAATGATGTAGTCGTACTTCTTGCGCAGCGGCTCCAAGCCTTTCCGCAGGATTGCCCAAAACTGATAGCTCGGGCGAGTCTTCAGCATCGAGGGGATGAAGAACTCCGCACTGAACAGCGACGGATGTGCGGGAATCACATCCAAGCCGTCCCAATAAGTTTCCTTGATAGCAGATTCCAGTCCGCCTTCCATCTCCTCGTTATAAATAAAAGGGAGAACGGTCGAATCCTCGTCGACCTCGTTTTCGGCATAAAGTCCGCAGAGTTCGGACAGGGAGGCCTGCGGGTCCAGGTCAACCACGAGCACTTTCCGTCCGCGCAACGACAACCCTTGCGAGATACACATCGTCGTCGTAGTCTTCGTTGACCCACCCTTGAAGTTCGCGACTAGAACAATCTTGCCATCTGCTTCGCGACCGGTCACGAGCGGCGACTGATAGATTTCCGACAACTGTTGTACGTAGGTGCGCGCCTCGGTCAAGGTAAACAGGCGGCTGCGGCCCGTGCCGTGTGCAACGCCCGGCGGCAACGTGCTTCCTTCCCGCGTCGCTTGGTAGTGAAGCTTGGTCCGGTCCAGCCCGCACAGGTCTGCTACTTCGGCAGTCGTAAAGTTCGGTGGTGACTTTCGCGGCCTCGGCGTGAGAATCTGCTCGCGCAGCTCGGCCGTCAGCCCGTCCAGTTTTTTTGCAAATTTTGCGATTTTCGCTAGAGGAACCTTGCGTGTGATAGCGGGAAATTCGACTTTAGACATGGTTTTTACACTTTCACCGGAAATCGTGACGAAGCGTAGAATACTCGAAAACTTTGAAAAAATCGCTGTCGCATAAGCTAGTTTCTTAAACTCTCCCCCTAATCCGCTGAAAAACAACGAAAAACGATCGAACGGCACGACAGAAAAGCCAGAACTGGCTGCTCGTGCGAAAGCATTCCGAAACCTAATGGTGAGAGAAATTGTTGAAATACGTTGAAGCAGGGTTGTGAAGGTGGGTGAGAAGAATTGTTGAAATCTGCCCGTTGACGTGCCCGTCCTGCTTCTTTCAACAATTCCTCTCACCATCCCATTGCGGGCACATCGCATTGCCGCGAAATGCGGGGCATATTTTTGCCCCAAGAGAGTTCATCGCTCCCCGGTCGGAGTCTTCCGACGGCCCACAACGCAAGCGTTATGCTGGTTTTCACTGCAAGGACAAGTGCACTTGCCTACAAAAATACTCACCATCATCAACCGGTTATCGTCTTATCCACAGATGCGCTGGCTGCAAACGGCCGTCCGGTGGACCTTGGTGCCGTTCATGCTGATAAATCGAGCACGCCAGCTGCGTGGTGCCACAAAAGCACTCACCATCCTTCAACAAAACCACTCACCCATTTCGAGCTATTTTGGCCGGTAAGCCCCGCCAGGTAGGGGTCGCCGGGATGGGAAGCGATATTCAACAAAAATTCTCACCGTCACTTCGCGCCAACAGAATCACTCACCTGACGCTGGTAAACCTCTCACGCTAGTCAAGGATTTCTACTCACCTTCTGCCTACAAAAGTCCTCACTTCTAGCACAAAAATGCTCACCCACACGGGACTAACCCATTGTTTTTACGGGGATCGTGGTTTCTCTGTTGTTAGTTGGTTGGTTTTCGCTTTTAAAAGACTTTGAAAAACATACCACCGTCCATCATGACGCCCGGCCCCAAAAAGCGGGAAGGTGAGTAGATTTGTTGAACACACACGTGCCAATGGTGGGTGATTAGAATTGTTGAAATGCCCGATTTCATGGTGAGTCTTTTTGTTTTGACATCTCACCTACACGTGATAGAGTCTCCGCGACCGGCAACTAGGGGCAGGATCCTCGATGGCAAACAACATCACGACACGCGCAACCTCGCGCCAGCTGTCGTTCGAGCTGTTCGAGGAGATGCTCACCACTGATACACCGATCAACGAATCGACGAAGGAGATTGGCTATCAGCGTAACAACGTTTTTATAGACATCACCGATGTGGGTATTACGGCCAGGCGACTCCTGGACGCAGCGCACTTCATCGTGGCGCAGGAGCCGACCACCCCGAAGATCTATGACGTCGAGCTGAGCTACTTCCGATGGCTCATGCGTTATGACAGCTACAACTACAAGCACCTGCGAACAGTCGTGTCCGAGGCTCAAAAAGCCTTGATTCAGGTTTCGGCCTCGCCCCCTGGCAGCACGTCCGCGGAGGACGAAAAGTGGGTGTCCGTACAGCTCATCGGTATCGTCGGTATCGACAAAGGGCGCATCACTTTTGCGGTTCCTGAGCCGCTCATTCCGCACATCAAGGACCCGGTGAAGTCGCACTGGCTGAGCCTGCGAATCACCTCTGCCTTCACGCTTACCTATGCTCGAGCCATTTACGACCACGTCATCGGTTACGTGGCAGAAGGCATAACTGAGTGGTTCGAAGTCGATGTGGTACGTGGCTGGCCCGGGAAGGCTGCGTCGACTGCAACCGAATTCAAGTACTTCAAACGCGACAACCTCGACAAGGCGGTTAAGCAGATTAACGCAGTCTCCGACATCGACCTTAGCTACGAGACTCGCACCGTGAGCCCGAAGTCGAAAAAGATTGACCGGATTCGTTTCAGGTTGACGCGCAAAGAAACCGCTGGAGCTATTCGAGCTAGCCTGCTTGGCGCGCAAGAGATATACACGACGCTGAAGAACGAATTCGGCTTCACCGAAAAGCAGTTCAACACCATCTCGCAAAACCGCGCTGCGTGGTCGGATGAGCGTATTCTCCAGGCAATCGAATACACGCGCGCCAAGGTCGACTCCGGCCAAGTCAAGAAGAGTCCGGGCGCCTACCTGCTAAAAGCTATCACCGATGGCTACAAGCTATCGGACGCTGACCGCAAAATGCTAACGGTACAGCAACAGCAGCAGGAGCAGGAGAGCGCGGAGTCCAGCGCGAAGCAACTGGCGATAGCGGCCGTCGCCGCCAGCGCCGCAGCGGCAGAGGAGCGCAGCAAAACACAGACCGTCGAGAATGCCGACCTCGGTCGTGAGGCGTATCACAAGGCGGACGGCAAGGCGCAAAAGGACTTCATGCGTGCCTTTATCGCCTCCGCGGCCGGTAAGCTGGCCATCAAGCGGGTGAAGCTCAACCCGTTGACGATTCATGAGTCGGAAGTGCTGGCGCATAAGGACCTATCCTTTGCGCTCTACTCGTTCGTGTTTCTGCGCACCAAAGCGAAAGCCGCCACCAAGGCTTAAACGGAACGCGAGCACTCGGCTCCGCACCTCGCAGACCTGCTCAAGCATCTCCCCCTAGCTCGCATTCACGGTCATTGCGTTAATCCAGACCGTTTCACCACCATGCGTCTCGTGCAGCCGCCGAAGATGGTCGCGTCGAGGATGCACCTCCGCGCTTTGCTTTTTGATTTGGAGACCGACCGGCTGATCGGTAGCGAGCGTATCGGTCTGCCGTTCGATATCGTTTCATGATTGGCATTCACAATGCACAACAATTCGTCCGTAATGCCGAGTTATAGGTCGGGTGCGTGGGAGACCTGATTGAATGGCATCACAAGACCGGCTCTCCACTCATCGAGTGCTCTGCACACGATGTCGTAGGCGGTCCGGAAGCCGGATCCTTCGGACTGGCCCGGCACATCGGGAAACAGCCGCCGACCGACGGCCAACATGTAGTCGTCACAGTAGCCATACTCGTCGAGCCCGGCATCATTGACGACGTTGTCTTTGGACGCGTCTCGGGCTGAATGCAACGATGTTGTAGTATTAGCAGGGTGCCGCGGCCGTGTGGGGAGAGCCAATTTCGTCGCCGAGCTTCCGGCTACAGCATCTCGTCATTCCTCAATATCAGGGGAGTCCTTGCAGTCCGCCGACTGCGCGGCGGGTGTTTACGAGCTCGGGCATCACCTGCCAGTTTTCCGATTCCCGATCGCCAACTGTATTTATAAAACATCCCCTCGAGTCGGTGCGGGCACAAGGTGCACCGTTATGGGAGTGAATCCGGCCCGGCTCGGTCTGCTGCTGGGCGCCAGATACACCCGAGCCCGGCCCGGTCGCATAACAAGGCCCAGGCCGAGTAAGGGATTGCGGCGTCTTCGCTGATCCAGCGGCGCACCTGCCGACCGCCATATTCCGACATGCCGAGATAGCGCGCAACCGCGCGTCCCGGCAAGCCGGTGCGTCGGATAACCTCCTGAATCTCGGCTCCGCTCGGCTGCTCCCAGCCGTCCTCCGCCGATCGCAGGCAGGTGGCCCGGATTTCGATGTGATAGCTCATCCTTACCTCGAACCGTTTATTTTTCCATGTGTTTCGTGAAGATCCAGTCCCTACGGCTTACGCCGCGGGCGATACAAGCGCCCTCCGGACGCTTGACGGCCCAGGCCGGTGCCCGGCTTGGGCCGTACCGGATCGTCGCGCCGCAGACGCGGCGCGCTGTGCTCCCGTAATTATCCAGCCCCCACGGCTCACGCCGCGGGGGATTCACGCGCCCCGCGGGCGCTTGACGACCCCGGCCGGTGGTCTGCCTGGGCCCGTACCGGATCGTCCCGCCGCTGACGCGGCGCGCCGGCGCTCTCCCCATGTCCGGCGATGCGGCCATGGGGGACCCCGTGCGCCTCGATCCGGGCGCGCGGCGCGCGCGATGCTCCCGTGATTATCCAGCCTCCTAGCTTGCAGGGGGAGGGGCGGCGGGGCGCGGCAGTCAGTATGCGCCGTAAAGCCGCCGCGTAGCTATCAAGGCGGCGGACGTTGCGGGTGTCGGAGATCCAGTGCGATGCGCACCGCGGCAACCTGTTCAGAGGTGAGACGTGCCACCGCTACGGACGTGGCGCGCTCATAGATCATCGGGTCGTACACGGCAGCGAGCGCACACGCTCTTGCACACAACGCACCGTCCGGACCAGCCGGTTCCTGGGTACACCAGTAGTTAATGGCCCGCTCGATTTCGACAATGGCAAAACGTCAGTGATGAGTACCTCACAGGCCCGCGTGACCTCCACGCGGGCATTGACGATTAATCAGGATGACGAAATTTAATGCAGGATTCCGTTGTGCTCCATGAGCATTGCAACGGGCGCACAAGGCGGAACGCGTTCGAAGCCAGCTAGCGCGGCGAGGGCGATGGCGCGCAACTCCTCGCAGTGCATCTCTACCGGATTGCCATCGCGGTTGAGCATGCGGGCAATGCGCTGGAGTGCGTCAGCGGATTGTGCCGCCGCGTCAGCCGACAGGGCCATGCGGTACAGTTCGCCACGAACCATGCCCCGGTCTCCGTACTGCCAGACAGCCAAGAGCGGCAGCAGGGCGGCCAGCCACGTAGGACGGGTATTGAGCGGATCCATGTGAATTCCCCTTTCTGGACACGCCCCGACCGTAAGGCCGGGGCGATCCGGTTAGCCGCGCAGGCGGCGCAGTTCGTCAGCCAATACCCACAGGGCCCGATTCAGGCGGATGTTCTGGTCGATACCTGTAACGGCACGGGTCGTGGTGGCGCGGCCGCTCGCATTTCGACCCTGCAGCCCGCCACGAATCATGTTTTCCTGGACACGGTTGAAGGTGGCCCAGAGATCGGGCGCGCGATCTTCCACTCGGCGCGGCGCGAGAAGCTGACGTTCCGTAACCGGCGCAGGCTTGTCCTCCTCATAGCGCAACGTGAGCGCCGCGCGGGCAAAGGCAACCTGTTCGCCCTCATCGAGCACGGTCGCCGCCATGCCTTCGCGCTGCTCTGTCGTTGCTTCGAAGCTCTTCAGCACTTTGAATGCGCCTTCGATCACTTCACCGATCACGTTACCCTTATGCGGGATACGGATATCGTTCAGCACGTTGCCGCACACGATGCCGTTCTGGCACGCCCAGCGGAACATTCCGGCGATCATCTGGTAGCTCGACGCGCCATTGTGGCTATTCAGGAGGATGACCTCATTGGCCTCGCGACCGGTGATCTGGTCGGCTTGGCGCAGGCGGAGCATATGTTTCGTGTAGTCACGCATGCCCTCCTTGCGCACGCGGGTCTGGCAGACCATGAAGGGCTGGAAACCTTCCTTGCGCAGGGCGTCGAGCATATCAACAGTCGGGATATAGCTGTATCGTGCCGAGCGGCTTTCGTGCGCGGATTGCGCAAGGATGGACGGCGCAACTTCCGCGATTTCGTTGTTCGTCAGCGGATTGTCCGAGCGAAGGACAACGGCGTTGCTGGCAAAGCGGCTTGCAAGAGTGTTCATGCTGTTCCCCAATCAAGGAGCAGACCCGGCCGGCAGGCCGGGGCCGGTTAGTTAGTCGATGGCGCGCAGGATGTTGGCGGCTTCTACGTGTTGCGTGGCGAACTCACGCAACTGGTGGAAACGTTCGATGATGGTGTCGTCCTGCGTCTTTTCCGCGAGGTGACACAGAGCGAAGAGCGTCACGGTGATGCCGAAGGCATCCGCGCCCATCATGTCGTTGTAGCCGTTCAGATGCCAGCGCACATGTACACGGCCCATGTTGGCCGGACCCATGTAGAAGCCACCGTTGGACAGCGTGAAGTAATGCCACGAGCCACCGTCGTAGCTGCTGCACAGGCGCGCGGCCCAGTCGTACACCATCCCTTCGCCGGTGAGGTAGTGGCGACCGAGATAGCGCGGCAGCACGTTGAGGCGCAGTTCATCGGGGATGATCGAGGAAGTAATACGGTTTTGGATTTCAGTGGTCATCGGAAAACTCCGGTTCGGCCATCGCTTCATTGCGAGGCACGTCATTAGTTTAGGACTAATAGCCCCTTATATCAAAGAATACTTAGCCTTTATCGTTTGAAAATGTATACTGAATTGCTATTACGATATTAAATATTAATACGCGTCTATAAGGACTAAAAGGCCTATAAAATTAACCTGTGCCTCGCAATGAAGCGATGGCCGAACCGGAGCAATCTGATGACAGCAGCCAGCCTCAGCGTATCCAGCAGCATCGAGTACGTTTCGTACGGCCGACTTTGCCGATCGCCGCTGAACGTACGCAAGAAAGCGCCAACCGGCATTGAAGGCCTGGCCGAAACAAACGCGGAAAAATGGCCTCATGCAGATAAACCTCGTTGTGCACGAGATCAAAGGGCGCGGGAAAATGCCGAAACTTGGCGTTTGCGCGGGGCAGCGGCGGCTCGCCGCGCTCGATCTGCTGTTTTCCCAGGGCCGTATTACGAAGGATTACCAGGTGCCGGTGCTGGTTGTGAGCGAAGGCGAAGCCGTTGCCGCATCGCTGATCGAGAACAGGGAAAGAGAGGACATGCACGTCGCAGATGAAGCGGTCGCTTTCCGTCTGCTGGTCGATGAGGGTAAAAGCGTGACCCACGTGGCAGCGGTTTTCAAGGTGTCCGAGATGGTCGTGCGGCGTGCGCTCAAGATTGCCAACCTGTCGCCCGCCATGCTGGAGATGCTGCGAGATGACAGTCTCGATTACGAGCAGGCCAAAGCGTTGGCGCTGGCCGACGATCACGCGACGCAGGAACGTGTGTGGAACGAGGCGCCCAACGCCTGGCAGCGCCGGCCGTCAGAGTTGCGCGCGGCGCTCACGAAGGCGGAAATCGACGCGCGCGAGAGCGCCCTGGCGAAGTTCGTCGGACTGGACGCCTATGAGGCGGCGGGTGGCCACGTTCGACGAGATCTGTTCAGTGACGACCAGAATGCAGGCTATATCGAGGATTCTGAACTGCTGCATCGGCTCGCGACGGATCGGCTCGTCGAGCTATCCCAAACCATTGCGAAAGAGGGCTGGCAATTCGTAGAAACGAGGACGCGCGGCGACATGATGGAGATCATGCAGTATGGCCGGGTGCACTCGACCATGCGCAAGCCGACCACGGAGGAGCAAGCGGAGCTTGACGCGCTGGTGAGCGTGCGCGACACGGCGCAAGCCGAACTTGACGCGTACTACGATGAGGATCGTGAAGAAGACGAAGACCGGTATGACCGGCTTGACGCGGCAGTGACAGCGGCCTCATACGCCGTGGACCAATACGCGGTGCGGTTCGAAGCGTTCGACGCGGACGACATGAAGCGCGCGGGCGTTCTCGTCTATCTTGATGAGGACGGGCAGGTATGCGTCGAGCGCGGACTTGTGCGCCACGACGATGCGAGAAGGCAGTCCGACGGTGACTCGCGGACCGATGGCGCATCGGCGAGCCGTAGTGCGGCGGCGAAGCCAAAGCCGCTGCACGGCGAAAAGCTGTGCAAGCGGCTCACGGCGCACCGGACGGCTGCGGTGCAGGCGGAACTGATGACGCGGCCCAGCGTGGCGATGGCTGCGCTGATGACTCGCATGGTTCCAGTCGTGTTCGGGGAAGTCTATTCGCGACAATTTTCGGAGCACGCGATCCGGATCGACGCGCACACGTCACGAGATGCGCTGGTGTCGAACGCCGACGACATGGCAGAGAGCGTCGCCTGGAAGATGCTCGAGGGCGAACGTGCGAAATGGGCGGGGGTGCTGCCGAAGCGTCGCGATGGGTTACTGGCGTGGCTGCTGCAGCAGGAGGCGGACGTCATCTCCCGGCTGTTTGCATTCTGCGTAGCGGCGACGCTCGACGGTATCAGCGGGACGGACAGTGCCCACGCCATCAACGAGGTTACAAATGTGCTGGAAACGAACATGGCGTATTACTGGAAGCCTACGCGTGCCAGCTACTTCGATCACGTACCGAAGGCGCGCATCGAAGAGGTGATCAGCGATGCCCTGTCACCGGAAGCTGCAGCGGAGCTACGCGGCATGAAGAAGGGCGGCGCTGCAGCGGTTGCGCAGCTTCGGCTGTCGGAGTCGGGTTGGCTGCCCGAAGTGCTGCGTAACCGCGAGGTGCCGGAACATCGAATCTACGGTTATGACGACGGTGAAGACGAAGATCCCGGTGACGAGGTCGACGCCGATAGTGGCACCGATGAGGCGGAGGAGGACGCGGTAGACGCGTGAACGACGGAGAGATGAGCCAGTAGAAGCCGTTGGGGTCCTTCACCCCGGCGGCTTTTTGCTATGGAAGGGGAGAAAAGATGAGCCGCGACCGCACGCCAGGTCGACCAGGCTCCTCTGCAACGCTGGTTGGCCCGCGTGCACAAATGTGGGTGTTGCGCGCGCCGCGCGCCCGACCGGGCGCAATCGACGGTGCGGCACGCCTCAGCGTCTGGGCGGGCTGCCGTATTTGCGTGCTATTTCATCGAGTCCAGTGCTGGAAAGCAGCGGCGGGTCGTATTGCTGCGCTTCGAGTTTGATCAACTGCATGCGCGAGAGGTGCGGGTTTTCGGCAGCGAGTTCGTCGAGCGTCCTGATGCCCGCGCGAGGTGAGGAAGCGGAAGGCGTGTACGCGTGCGACGCGGGTGCTATCTGCCTGACAGGGGCGGCGGGTGCAGGGATGAGTGCGGGCGATGCAGGATGGCTTATGGGCGTGCGTGTGCGGTTGGGTGCGCGTCGGCCCATGCGTTTGCGGATGCGATGCAGGGCGTTGTCGAAAACCGCGAGACTCATGGTGAGGCCGCGCTTTTGCAAACGGGCGTGGAGTTCGCGCCTGGACACTCCGCGCGCCATGGCCGCATCGATCTGTTCGATCAGATCGGCAAGCTGCGCGGTTTCAGAGCGGGTGGTGCTGGTGGCGGGCGCATCGCGCAGGTCTTCGGCGACGGTGGTGAGGTCAGTGAGCGGCATGGCGAGGTCTGCGAAGAGTCAACGCCGTTTGATAGTGCTATAAAAGTGCTAAATAGTCAAAAATGCGTGGTGAATAAAGCTTCAATAAAGCTTTAGTTATGCAAATTAATGATTGAAACCTGCTATATGGGTGCTACAGTGTTTGCTATAGATTTGCGAGGCGAGGCACGTCGGATATGTTTACGCATCGCTACGCGCTCCGTAAAATATCTCGTGCCAAAGGGGCGAGCCCCTTTGAAACCCCGCCGCGGGCCACTGCGCCGCGTCCATCGCGCCGACGAGTCCGTCGTCGACACTAAGCACTGCCTGGTATGCAATACGAATAGGAGGCGCGTGTGATGATTCCGACCAGCGAATGGGTGATCCAGCTTGTGATGAAGCCACGCGCGCCTGAGCACAACAGGCGGTGGCGGTATCTCCCATGGGGGGGTTATACGTCTCCCATGACGGGCGACCAGGCGATGTGTGCCTTGCGCGAATGCGAGATGCATTGGCCGGCGTATGAGTTCCGCGCACATCCGATCGACGGCGACGCGACACGGTTCGATCTGCCAGGTCAGTCGGCAGACTGGACGCATCCCGCGGAGCTTTGACCATGCCGCGCAAGAAAAGCAACGATGGGGCAGGGCTTGGAAAACCGGTCGCGTTCCGGTTGTCGGATGCGGATCGCGCGGTCTATCTTGAAAAGGTGAACCGAAGCGGGCTGACGCAGTCTGAATTTTTCAGGCAGGCCGTGCTGACGAACCGGACCCAGGTGATCGCCCGGCCGGTCGCCAGCCCGGACCGCAAGCGGCTCCTGTACATCTTCAACAAGACCAGCAACAACCTGAACCAGATTGCCCATCGCGCGAATTCGGAACACCTGAACGGTGATCTGTCGGAGGCGACCTACGAGCAACTGCTCACGCAACTGCAGATGATCTCGCGCTATCTGAAAAGCACGCTCGGGAAAGTGGACTGACTGGATACAACGCACATGGGAATCGATCATCCATATCAGGCAACGCTCGTCATGCAGGTGCCGAACCGGAATGTCGGGCAGGATGACGATGGCGTATATGTCACCCATCACGCATTCGGTGTTGCTCCATCGCCCTGTTCGGCCCGCAGGCGGATCGTTCACCAGGGACGATGATCGATGCTAATCCGGGTACGCGGCTATCACGACGGCATCAAGGCCTATCTGGAGCAGGGCCAGAAGCAGGACCGTGAGTTCGAGCGCGACGAGATGGATGAACGGGTGATTCTGGCCGGGGATCTGGCGTTGACCAACGACATCATCCAATCGATGGACACGCAAGCGGAGCGCTACATCAACGTCACGCTGTCGTTCAAGGAGGACGAGGTCTCGCGCGAGGTGCTCGCGGAGATCGTGCGTGAGTTTGAGGCGTTCGCGTTTGCTGCCTACCGGCCCGACGAATACAACTTCTATGCTGAGGCGCATGTCCCCCGGCTCAAGAGCTATGCTGACCGGCGTAGTGGCGAGCTTGTCGAGCGTAAAGTCCATCTTCACGTGGTGATCCCCGAGGTGAACCTCCGCACGGGACGGAGGCTGGAGCCGTTTGGCAAGGTCGATCGGCATCACCGGTTCCTCGAAGCGTTCCAGGAGCACATCAACGCCAAATACGGGCTGGCGAGTCCGAAAGACAACCGGCGCGTGCAGTTCACCGATGCGTCGGAAATGATCAGCCGGTACAAGGGTGACGTGTTTGAGCCGATGAACCGCGAGCTGAAGGCCGCGATCCTCGAGGCACTGATTTCACGCGACGTCACCCGTTATGAGGACTTCAGGGTGCTGATTGCCGAATTCGGCGAGACCCGCACACGCAACGCTGGCCGTGACGGCGAATATGAAAACGTCAAGCCAGCAGGCGCGACGAAGGGTGTGAACCTGAAGGAATTCGTGTTCTCGCGCGAATTCATCGAACTCGATGCCGACGGCAAGCGTGAATCGCTTGATCGGAACGTCCATGCAGAGTACATCGAGACGGCCATCCCGCGTGCGACACCCCGGCATTATCTCGATGCGCTTTTCGAGTGGAACGATATGCGCGCGAGAGAGATCAAGTATCTCAATAGCGGTAGCAGCTTCTACAAGACCTATCAGGCCGCGTCGCCGACTGAGCAGCGACGCATTCTCGACCACCGCGAACAGCGGTTCTATGACGCAGCAGGAGGACTTGATGAGCGAACACGACGAAGCAGTGGTGGACCAGGAGACTGGCGAGATTGGCGAGAGTGGCAACGACAGCGGTGGCTCGAGCCGCCGCTCGCGCAACACGAACGCCGGGGCCGGTGGCGAAAGTGGAGACAGGGAGCGGATCACGACCTTGACACTCGTTTCGATCGATCCAGCCCGTCGTCCCGATCCCCACACCGTGTGCGAGGTGTGCCCGGCCGCGGTGTGGATGGCGACGCCGCGCGACGTCAAATGCTTCTGCCGGCTGATGCACTACTGGAGCTGGGAAACGACCAAGCCGACCGAATTGACCAACTGCGATGGACTGGCGATCGCGAGCGAGCGGGAAGAGAACAGCTAGATCCCGTCAGTAACCCTCTGCTCGATGCGATTGCGGCACGCATGTACGCTTCATGGGACGCAGCGGACAGTCCGGGGCGGGCACGGCTTGCGGCGACAGCGGCCGACAAGTTCACGCGCGCCGGCGGACCGTTTGGCGGCCCGGCACAAACGAGCGAACCATTTGGTCTGAATCCGGCATTGCGCGGTGGCCGGCTGCCAGCGGATTTCGGTCCGCGAGATGAAATCCGCAGCCTGGCAGACGTGCAGTCGCTCGATGCGATCCGATCGCTTCCTTTCGCATCGTCCGACGCCGGCGAAGAGACTCTGACAGACCCGTTCAATTCGCGCGCGCGGGCGGCAACCGGCCGGGAAGCGGATACGGTTCGGGACCAGTTCGCGCGTGATTTTGCCGAGTCACGCAGTGTCGGTCGCTCACGGGAGCGGACGGAGTTCGCAGAGATCCGCGCGACACTCGATGCCAGCCGCCTGCTTGCCGCACTCGCGTATTCACACGGGCTGATTGTCGGGAAGTACAGCATCGGCAAGGGTGCGGATGGCGGTGACCGGATCAGGGCGGGCTCGCGCAACCTGAACGTATCCGATTTTCTGACCAAGGAAATGAATCTGCCGTGGACGGAAGCCGCGCAGCTGCTTCGCGAGACGTACCGGGCGCAGGTCGGACTTAGCGCTGTCCATTCGCCGCGCCACACACCCGAACGGGACCTGTGGGCCGAGTTCCAGCAATGGCGCGCGGCCTATCGCGACGGGCTGCGCCGCGCGTGGGATGAACAGACGCGGCACGAGAAGGACCGGCGCGGCACGATCAAGGCCGCCTTCTACCGCGCACGTGGCACCGTTGCGGATCGTACGGATCTTTCTGCCATGGAGCGGCGCGAGCAACTGTCGGCCGCGCGTGCGGCGCGACTCGAGGTCGAGGCCGCGCTGCGTGACCGGATCGTGAGGGAGCGTGAAGCGCTCAAGGGCGCAGGACGCCGGCCAATCACGGACCAGTATCGCGACTTCCTGCAGGAGCGTGCGCAGAGTGGTGACGAGCGGGCATTGCGCGAGTTGCGACGCATGCAGGAGCTCCGTCTGAGTGCGAAGCGCGCCGACGACGAGCGCGCTGTGAACATCAATCGGCCATCTGATGGCGCGAAGCAACCGGTCGGGCCTGGTCACAATGAGATCATCTATCGCGGGCCATCGATCACGTACGAGGTACAAGCCAGCGGCGAGGTCGACTACCGCAAGGACGGTGTGGCATTCCTCGTCGATGAAGGCCGCACGCTGCGGTTGTGGGACAGCGAGCCCGAAGCGATCAAGCTGGCGCTGCGTTTCGCGCAACAGAAGTTCGGTTCGACATTGTCGCTCTCCGGCCCCGAAGCATTCCAGGCCGCCGCGGCGCGCGTGGCAGCTGACACCCGCATGCGTATCGTATTCGAGCAGCCTGAGCTGGAGAGCATCCGCCAGGTCCGGCTTGCCGAGCTCGATGCCGAAGCACTCGAACGCCGGACGGCACAGCGCGAGGGCGACGCATGGGAGCGCGATGAGTTACGCAACGCGGTACGGAATACGCAACTACCGGTCCGTGGCGATCCACCCACCCGGGGGCAGGACACCGAACCGCCTGCTGATCCCGAAATGCCCGACAGCGGCCCGTCTACTGAACAATGAACCGTCAGCCTGTTGCCCGGGCATGTGACGGTTTGTGGCGGAGGGCCCTAATTGACGAAATTGACGACGGGTAAACGCTGTTCCGAAAAAACGACGACCAAGGCACCAATCCGAACCGTCCACCCATGCCCGTGCCCATTGAATACCCGTCAGCTCCGCCTTTTCCCCGGTGACAAATTCGTCGAGTACACCGGACGCCTCAATGACCTTGTTGTCTTTTCGTGATGGTGCCGCTTGCGGCGTAGCGTTCGGGGTGCAGGATTTCCTTCTGCTGCAGAATGGCATGGCCCCACAGCATGTAGCCTTTATATTGCTCGCTTTGCATCAGCGTTCGACCTCGACCTCGGCCTCTGCACGACGCCCACCTACGCGAAGTACATTGCCCTCAGGCGTGATCTGACGGGGAATGTCGTCAAAGCGTGGCTCGCCCGTACGGTGCCAGACCGCGGCGACCGATGCCTTTGGGCCGGGCGCTGCCGCAACGATGCGGTGCTGCAGCTGGGTACGCCCGGTGCGCATACTCGTGCGCCGATGCTTCGGTGCCTCGCGCGCCGGTTGTACCCGCTGCGTATCGACTCGTGCCTCAGGCGGATTCCACACTTCCACGTAGCGGGCGCCGGCAAACGTGGGAAAAGCGGGAAAAGCGATCGCCAGAAGCAACAGGCCGTACCTGACTACTGTGGTCATCCTTTCTCCGATTCAAAGACGCTGCCATGGGCCACGTCGTGTGTGCCCGCCGACGCAGGCCCACGGGAAGCCCGTTCGAGGTGTCCGCGTATTTTCTCACGGCTGGATTACACGGGCGTGCGCTGCTGCGCCGTCGCTTCTGTCCCGTCGCCACGCCAGCGTCGTCCGCCGGATCAGGTCTGCTCCAGTAACACGGACTGTCGCACAAAGACGATGGACGGGGAGGGGCTCGCGACGCCAGAATCGCCATTCGCGGCGAAGACCTCGTTAAAATAGTCGCACTGTCACACATACATTTTCAGACAACATGAGTTCCAGGCGAGGCGGGTCAGGTGCTTCCCGGCCACGAAAGCCCCTCACAAAAGCGATGTTATTGCCGATGGACCACGCGTCGGTGCGGGAGCAATCATTGACCTCCCATCTTGCCCTGGTCGCCTGCCGCGACGGTCATGGCAACGGGCATCTGTTTAACGAGCTGATGCGAACCGTGTACCTCGCATGGTTTCTCCAGCAGGACGGTTACGGAAGCGAACCGGTTGGACGGTTCAAGACTGCGGAATATGCTGTGGAAGCGGCGCTGAAAATGGCCCATGCTGCAAACAGGTGGGTGCTCGCGGAAGATGCTGTTCCCGTTTTCGAGAGCCTGCTGGCGCTGCATGATGCGCAACTCGCCACCGTACCCCTGCACAAGATAATCAGCGCAGAACGCCGCCTCAGACAATTCCTCGCCGGCACTGCGAGCTCACCTGTTCCGGACGTGGATCCGGATGGAATGTCGTAGAAGACTTTGCCGGCGGTCACGGAAGGGCTGTAGAGATCGAGTAAGGATAGCCGAGCTTCAGGCTGTTATTCACATCGGATCAGAATCCGCGAGTGGCGGCCAGGATTCCTGGAGGCGGCGGGTATCTATGCCCCGTGGCGCCGCCATCAGCCTTCCACCCGTACGGTCATAGCAATCGATGCTGCATGAGCTTGCCGGACCCTGGTCCACCTGCAGGCTGTCGTTCCCGACACATCATCTTCAGATGTCCATCGGCGGTCGATCGTCTACATTCCGCATTGCGGACCAGTACGGGTCGCGGTCGTAGTACTGGTGAACCGTGGTGCCCCACGTTGCGTCTGCCATCGATGGCTAGTGGTCCCTGTCAAAACCCGGATCGTTCCTTGATGCGCTGGGCAGCGACGCTAACGCGAAGATACTTTGCGTCCGTATCGCGTGAGTGCGTTCCACGGGTATCGCATGCAGGTTCGTACCCATCCTGCCGAGAAAACCACCTTCTGACAGCACTGCATATGCGATCCTGCCGCTGCGCACGTCGAGCGCTCTCCCTCCTGCTGAGGAATAAGACCGTTACGGCTATCCGTCATTGGTGCAGTGCAGCAATTTCTGTTACAATTGCGGTGTGATTCCCACGCGCTGTTTTCTCGCGCTATTCCAACCGGTCCGCTTGATGCAAGCAGGCCGCGTCCATTACCCGTTGCGATCTGCAACTCACGCCCGCCTGCAGCCGTGAATCTCGTCGCGCGCTCGCCGCGGTGCGGCTAGCCGCCGGTCAGGCTATCGCCGGGCAAATCTGTCCAGGGAGAATGTATGGCACGTTTTGATCGGGAACAATCAAGGCTAGACACAGCTGCATCCGCACCGAAGGCTGCGGGACGCCGCACATTGAAGGACAAGGCTACCGCAGCCCTGCTCCCGATGGACGCAGTGTCCACGGCGTTGCAGGACGAGGAGCGGCAGCGCCAGATGCGCGCACTCATCCAGCTGGGGAAGACGCGCGGCTATCTGACGCATGCCGAAATCAACGATCATTTGCCGGACAATTTCGCGCACACCGCGGCCATCGAAACCATTGTCAGCACGTTCAATGACATGGGCGTCGCGGTCTACGAGCAGTCGCCCAGCGCGGAGACGCTGTTATTGAATGGCGCCGCGCCGGCAGCGGTGTCGGACGACCAGGCCGACGAGGAAGCGGAGGTCGCGCTTTCGACGGTCGATTCCGAATTTGGACGTACGACCGATCCCGTGCGAATGTACATGCGTGAAATGGGCGCGACCGGATTGCTGACTCGTGCGGGCGAGATTGAGATTGCGAAGCGCATCGAAGACAGCCTTCATGAAATGATCCAGGCGATTGCAGCCTGCCCGGCGACTGTCTCCACGATCCTTGCGAGCGTGGAGCAGATCGAGGCCGGTGACCTGCGCATCGACGAACTGGTCGACGGTCTCAATGAAGATTCCGCAGGCGCCGGACGTCCGGTCCCGGACTCTGCTGACACAACCGACATCGACGCGGACACCGTCGATGACGACGAAGACGGCGATGATGGCGATGAAGACAGCGAGACTGGAGACGAAGATCGCGCGAAGGCGAATGCAGCGCGTCTGAAACAGCTTACGACCGACAGCCTCGCGATATTCGCGCGGGTGCGTGAACTGTTCGGTCAGCTTGCGCGTGCCGATGCCGCGCAAGGCAACGGTCGCACGGCCTTCGCACAGACACGCGAAGCGATGCAGCGCGAACTGGCGCCCATCCGTTTCACGGCGCGAACCATTGACCGGCTGTGTACCGACGTGCAGCAACAGGTCGCGCAGGTGCGCGCTGCAGAACGGCGTATTTTACAGATTGCCGTCGACCGGTGCGGGATGCCGCGCGAGAGGTTCGTCGAGTCGTTTCCGGGGCACGAAACCGATCCGGGGTGGACCGAACGCACGGCCGCGGGGTCGCGCGAGTATGGCGCCGCGCTCGAACGCAGTCTGCCCGCGATTCAGGCCGAACAGCAGAAGCTGGTCGATATCGAAGCGAACGCCGGACTGCCGCTGCAACAGTTGAAGAAGATCAACCGGCAGATGATGGCGGCCGAGTCGAAAATGCGGCAGGCCAAGCGCGAGATGATCGAGGCCAACCTGCGCCTTGTGATCTCCATTGCGAAGAAGTACGTCAACCGCGGCATGCATTTTCTGGATCTGATCCAGGAAGGCAATATCGGCCTGATGAAAGCCGTCGACAAATTCGAGTATCGACGTGGCTGGAAATTTTCGACCTATGCAACGTGGTGGGTGCGGCAAGCCGTCACGCGTTCGCTCGCAGATCAGGCACGCACGATTCGCGTGCCAGTGCATATGATCGAGTCGATCAACAAGCTCAACCGGATTTCACGCGAGATTCTTCAGCAGACCGGACGCGAGGCTCATCCTGCGGCGCTCGCGCAGCGCATGGAACTGCCGGAAGAGAAGGTTCGGAGCATGTTGAAGGTCGCGAGGCAATCCGTATCGCTCGAGACGCCGGTGGGCGAGGACGCCGACGCGACGCTGGGCGATATGATCGAAGATCCGATGGCGGCATCGCCCGCGGACGCGGCCGTGCAGGCGAACCTGCGCGCCGCGATCGATGAGGCGCTCGATGCGCTGTCACCACGTGAGGCGAAGGTGCTGCGGATGCGTTTCGGGATCGATACCGCATCGGACTATACGCTCGAGGAACTGGGCCAACAGTTCGACCTGACGCGCGAACGGATCCGACAGATCGAAAGCAAGGCGATGCGAAAACTGATGCACCCGGGTCGTGCCGACAAGCTACGGCAATTTCTCGACCGTTGACCCACGGGCCACCGCCGATCAGGAACGAAGCGATTCTTCGTGCACCGGGGTTAGGCTACCCCGATGCGCTTCATCCATCAATGCAGAACGGGTCATTACACGCTACCACCGACTCAGATGAGGACTGCCTGCTGCAAAAGCTCCAGCGCCTTCTGTTCGTCCAGTCGACCCGTGCGCGCCTTACCTGCCAAGGTCTTGAGCAAGGCTTCCGCGATCGGCGCGATACCGTGAAGATTGTCGAGGCTTGTCACGGAAGGGCGCAGCGACTCGGGGGATCGCTGCGGTGTTGCAGCGTCTGGGAGCGGCTCAGGGGTTGCCGACGTGCCTGCTGCTAATTCCCCGTCACTTTCATCAGATACGCGACCGGCAGGCTCGTCGGGAGCATCAGCAACGTGATCCTGCTGGCTGTCGACGATGGTCTCTTTCTCTCCCGCGACATCCGCCGTAACAGATGAGGGGCTTTCTGGATCGGTCCGGACGACGCCCGCCCGGGCGCGCCCCGTATTCACCTTTGCCCCGGCGGCCTTTCCTGGGACGCCTTCCTTCGTTGCGGCCGCGAGCGGCCCGCTCTGTTCAACGGATGCACGACCGCGAGAAGCAGGCGTGAGCAAGCGCGACACCGACTCCGGAATGTCGGCTTCGGTGCGCGGCGTATCCAGCCAGCCAGCTGGCAAAGCAAGTCGGTCAGTGAAACGGTTTGCTTCGATACTGTCCAGCCGTTTCTTGCCATACAGCCGATGGGCCATATTGGATCCGCTCATCGCCATGACTACACCCAGTCTTGCTTTCGATCCCTTGCGACCCGTGAGAACGTGGAGGTTTGCGCGTCGAATCTTTTCTACGTCGCCACCGTCGTCTAATGCCAGTGGTCGCTGTTGGATTGTCTCGACAGATGTCCTGTGTTTCGAAGGCGAACCCTTTCGCGGCGCTGGAGGGACAGGCGGTTCGGCCGGGTGGCTGCGGGTATTCCTGATGGCCTTGGGCTGCCCGACCGCTGCTTTTTTCGGCATTTGCGCTTCCTCAGACTGACTATCTTCAGGAGATGGTTGCTGGCCGCCGTTCAGAGCTGAAGGCGGCATGGTTGTTTCCGACACTGCTTCCGGCTCGTCGTCGTTTTGAACGAAATCGAGCGGTGATTTCAGGCGGGTGATGGTTTCGGCCGCGAGCGCAGGATTGGGCTGGTCAAAGAAACCGTGAGGCAATCCAAGCGTGGTCTCCATGTGAAAGGCGGTCTCGGGCGTGAACCTCTCGCCCTTCGTCAGTTCGGCCACCCGCGCCATGTTCGATCCCAGTCCCAGGGCGATATTCTCTGCGCCCACCGTATCGACCAGAAACTGGAACGATCGTGTCTTGAAAATGGAGGCAGTCTGGGCGGAGTCCCGGGCAGGTGCATTGACGTACGGTGGTCTCTGCCGGGTGGGCTGAGATTGCTTCACGTGACGAGGTTGGCGCTGGCCGCTGTCCCGAGATCCCGCATATCGTCCGCGGGGTTGACTCATAAAGTGGGCTCCATGCGATTGGTGTGCTGACTTTCCGATTATAGAGGAGGCGATGCTTCGTCTGACGCGTCGACGACTCCATGGGCCGATGACATATGAACGGAGGCAGGCCACAGTGCCGTACTGCGTCAAGTCCGCATTTTTTAACCGCGATCTGGTTATTCCACCTGTGAAGCAGCGCATGGTCTCCCTTCCGCAGACCACGGGAAAAAACTTTCAGCTATCAGACCCGCGATAGAAGACCGATTCGCTGGCTCTCTCTCGTTCAGCGTCAAAACTCCACCGGCGGTTGATCCGTCGTTGGTCAGGAAACGGGGCCACTTGCGCAGTCAGCCGCGCAAAAGTCTGGCCGGATTTCTCCAGGTTAAAATGATTCGGGTTGCCAGGCATTATACGCGCTCACATCGCCGGCGACGCATAAGCCTGTCAACCTCCGAAGCGCTACGGAAGCGCACGCAACCAGTTTGCTGAATCGCATCGCTGGTATCGATCAGGAAAGTCTGCTCGCCGACTCACGCCGTGATCCCGTCCCCTTGCATTTCGCGAGGACATGCATTCGGACAATGCGCGTTCGCATCACGAGGGACGGAAAGTCTCGCCTGCGTAATGTCGCCAGTATCCATTGACGAAAGCGTCCGTCGAGTGCCCGATGTCGCCAATCCCCGATGCAAGTCCTAAGAGAGTGTTTCAAAAAGAGTCGTCCGAGCGCCGAAGCGTTCGCCAGCAGATCAGGCAACAGGCGAGTTGAAGGAGCCCTTCATGGATGTCGGCACGACGCTCATATCGCGTACGAAGGCGGCGAAATCCATGCAGCCACGCGTTGGTTCGCTCGACGACCCAGCGGACTTTACCCAGACCGCTGCCATGGGGTTCGCCACGCCGGGCGATGGCACTGTCAAGTTGAGGAGCATAGGCTACGTGCCGGCCTCAAGAATAGTTATCCTTATCAGATAGCCCGGTTGGCTGCGAGTGAGGCGGTCCAGTCATGCCATGTAGCGAGCCGTTCTTGCAACATGGCGCGATGACATGCCGCGTTCATTCGATGTCTGGGCAACGCGAAGTGCTGCCAGATCGGGCCGAAGCATGAGAGAAACGCCTGCGTGCGACGGGCATCGCGAAAGCCGCACATCTGGCGTTCGCGCCTGCGGGTTGGCTGGTGACTATTCTCGGCGCGGTTGTTCACGCGCGCAGCCGATTTGACGAAGACGTGCTTCACTTGGGCGAGCTCAGGAATATCGGCCTTCGCCGCCGGATAACTGCGCAACTGGTCGGTAACGATCTTGCGCGGCACCGGATTGGATCGCAGCACCCGCCGAAAGAAGCGCTTGGCCGCGGCCTTGTCGCGCCGCTTTTGCACCAGCACGTCGAGTTCGACACCATGCTCGTCTACCGCTCGCCACAACAGGTACGGCTCGCCGCGCAGCGTCACGAACATCTCGTCCAGATGCCATGTGCTGCCCGGCTTGCGCCGCGCCGCTTTGGCGCAACGGGCGAATCCAGCGCCGAATTTGTCGCACCAGCAACGGATCGTTTCGTACGTGACCACGACACCACGCTCGAGCAACAACTCTTCAATGTCGCGCAGGCTCAGGCTGAACCGGAAATACCAGCGAACCGCGCAGCTGATGACGACGGCAGGGAAGCGGTAACCGTGATAAAGCGATTTGGTTTTCTTCATCACTTCATTGTACCGCCGTCTTCCGCAGCAACCTGACAGAGCCATGGCTAGACAATTACTTCGACAATCCTCGGCAGGTAGGCATGCGGCTAGGAGCAATGACAGCGACGTTCGGACATGAACTGGACGAACCGCAGTTCTACTTCTACCTCCAGGCGAACATGGTTTATCACTCTCGGCAAGCACGCCGAGGGCCACCTTGGATACGACTGGCACCGCGCTATGCGACTCAAAGCATTCAGGTGGAAAAGAAGATTGACGTCGTGAACGGTGGTTTCGAATTGTCGAACCTCATTGAGCACGTCCAAATTGTCCGAAACTTTGGCGGTGGTTATCTCGTAAAGGTGGGCATCCAAGGCAGCCCACGGGTCTTTGTGCCCAATTTGGCGACGGACATGCAACTGTCCGGACTTGACGAAAGCGCATGGCATTACGACATTGTCATCAGCGAACCGTTTGTGGAGCCTTGAGGTAGTTTCGTCGAGACCGATGTAGTGCCTGACTTCGGACCTGTTTCGGGATTTTTCGACGCTGCACTTCGCTTTTCCACATGGTGGCGCCGTCCCGTATGAATGGGGACGCTTCCGTGGGCTTACCCACAAGCTGAAAAAGCCGCTTCTCAAAGACCATCTTCTTAACAACGTCTTCTTCGATTCTTGCGTCTATCACCAGCGCGGTATAGACCTGCTTACCCGAGTCAATTAGCGATATTATAAAGACGAGCTTTCCTTCGTATTTCAGCCGATATAGGCGTTAAAACTTTTCAACCCAAGGTCGCAACTCGACCTCCCACGTCCATGCGCTTCGATGCTGCCGATGAATATGAAGGTACTCCTTGGCTATCACGTCAGGCTCCAGCCATTTGTCGTCGGTGTTGCCGCCGTCCACTTTTAGCTGTATTCAGTGCAGTATCCCTGCTCACTGCGACCGGCGCCGCCCACTCGCAGCAAATGCAACCGTCGGGCACAACTGACCCGTCGTCTGCCCAGCAGCCCATGACAACTGCCCAGCCGGCCACGACTATGGACCGCACCCCTGACCTCGGATACGGACCCCAGCCCGGCGGAAGCAGCGGCAGCGGCAAAGCCAGAAACGGTGCCCCGTGCACGGTGGGCCTGTCCTGCGATATCTATGAGGGCAGCTAGCGCAGACCCGAAGCGGGCTTCGCATGTCCGAAAATACCGTGTCGATTTCGAGTTTGGAGCACGCGAATAGCGAATCTCATGCATGGAAAACTCAACGTAGATTAAAGGAGCCAACGTGAAATCATCACTGATGGTCGCTTCTGCTGCCGGGTTGTTTGTCATGGCCGGGTTTGCGCATTCGCAAGGCGCACCCCAAGCCCCTCAGCCCGCCCCACAGGAAAACGCCGCGACTCAAGCCACCGACTCCAGTGCGGGGATGGAGGCATATGGCGGTATGCCCGATACGAGGGTACAAAGCGGCGTAAAACATGGCAGGCCCTGCAGGGTGGACCCACAATGCAACGTTTTTTTCGGGGGGAGCTAAAAACAAACTGACGGCGCGCGAGCCAACAACGGAAGCACCAGGCGCCCGCGCCGAGATGGGGGCCGACGTCCTTGGTCGGGCTGGCCCGGTCCCCTTTCATTCTTTAAGGTTCGGGGACGCCTGATTCGGGAAGCCTCTGGACATGCGAAGCGCGCCGGCTTCAAGAGCGAGCGGAATGGAGGTCACTACGATAGTTTGGGCGCTCGGGCGGCTTGAGTTCGAAATAGACGCCGCGAATTGCATGCATCAGGACGTAGACCTCGACTCGGACCGAGGCCCAGCGACCTGTCGGCATGTCGCATCTGCTTGGGCGGTTTGCAAACGGCGAGCAGCAATTTTTGCTGACAAAATTGTGTCCGTACCCCTCACCGGGCGCCGTCAGTCGGCATGTTTCGAGTTGCCCGTCGGCACAAGCAGCGGTCGTTCGACTACGTTGCTTTGCCGCGCTGCGTTTCCCTGTGCGTGACGTTGTCCGCCAGCATCCATTGCATTGTGGCCAGTAGCATCTGCCCATCTACAGGCTTGCGAAGAAACCCATCGTAGCTGACGAAGGCCGGTGGGCCACGCTCTCCGGGAACCAGTATGAAAGCAACGTCAGCTAGTCCGGGCAGCGTGCGCAGACGATGACAGAGTTCGCTGCCCGACATTACCGGCATGCGCCAGTCGGCGACCACTATGTTGACCGTGTCGTGCGCCATACTCCGCGCTGTGAGCGAAAGCGTTTTACAGTCGTAACTCTCCGAAGCGAGCCCCCGCCCCGACAATTACTGATGAATGGCCGACGTTTCGCGACCATTCCCGGCGGCCGCAACCAGATGCGCATGAACCCGCGACGCTAGGCATCCTGCTTGCCAGAGTAAGCTAACTGTATTAAAGGCGCGGGGAAAGTTACGTCGCGTCGCACCGCGGAGCTGGTTATGAAAACGCCGGATGCAACGTCGCGCGCGGGCGGCGTCGTTGCGGTGGTGGTCATGTCCGCAGTTTTGTCCGGTTGCTACTACTACGTGCCCTACGGCTACGTTCCGTACGGCGAAGTGCCGGCGGCAGCGCCGCAGCAGCAATATCCTTTCTCGATGACCGACGCAGCCGCGACCGGTGCGGCCGCGTCAGATGTAACTGCATCGACGAACACTTATATTGCACCAGCCGCGCCCGTCTTCGTCGTGCCTGCGTATTACCCCGTCGCGTATCCGTACTACGGCTGGCCCGCGTGGTGGGGACCATCGGTGTCACTGAGCTTCGGCTATTGGGGCGGATGCTGTTACGGCGGCGGCCGGCACGGCTACTGGGGCCACCACGGCTATTGGGGCCATGGATATCGCGGCGGTTGGGGCGGTCATGGCGGCTGGGGTGGGGCAGGGATACCCAGGGGGTGGTATGGGCGGCGGCCATTACTGGGGCGGTGGCGGCGGTCACGGGCATTCACATTGAACGCTAACAGAGGATGCGCTCGTCGTGTTCAACAGTTCCCCGACAGCTGAGGCCGTCGGTGAACTGGATGCAACCCGCCAACGCGCGGCAGCGTCGGACCGTGCGGTGACCAGTTTTAGCCTCCATTGCATGTCGATGAGTCTTTTCAACACCTCCACTGTCAATTCAACTGACGTATGAAGATGAGCAAACTATCTGCCAGCGGAAGAGCGCGGACGTCGAAATTTGACTCCAGCATTCTGGCGGGGGCCCGCGCGATAAGAGTGAGGCCAGGCGGCGGCACGTCCGGCGCGATTGAAGCGAAGACTTGGGGCTCCGCTGCTTCCATTAGTCCCTGGTTGCATTCTCGACCTTGTGCTTCGCGTCGTAGGGATGTATTTAAATGCCTGCTGAACGGGTCCGTGGTTATATACTTACGAATTAATCTGTAAAACTAAACGTACAGGCAACGCCATTTAATAATATTTTATTACATAAGAAGGATTCTTGGCGACGCCGCGAACTTCGCGTAATAAGGATATTGAATGAATGTGCTCGTCGTCGACGATAATGAGTTCGTCGCGGACAGTCTGGCCTTCCTGCTGGACTGCATTGGTCACCGCGCCGTGATGGCGCACGACGGGGAGACTGCGCTGGAACTGCTCCATGCCGGCGCTTTCGAACTCGTTTTCCTGGACGAAAACCTCCCCGACATCAACGGCAGTGCCGTCGCGCTGTCGCTGCTGGACAGGCCCGTCTTCCCCCGGCCCTTTGTTGCCTCCATGACGGGTGACAGCGATAGCAACGAAGAGTTTGCCCGGCTCTTCGATGTGTGTCTGCAAAAGCCCTTCTCCCTCGAAGCACTCATGCAAGTCATCGAAGATGCTCGCTGCAGCAGCGATGCGAGCGCTCTCCTGGCCGCCTAGGCATTGCTTTGCTGTCTGCTGCGGCGACGCCGGCGGTCGAGCGGGTATCTCACAGAGAAATTGATAATGACCCGGCGTCAGACGAGAACGCTTCTCGCGCTGCCAGTCCCAATGGAATACCCCGCCGCATTAGCGCGGGGCGCTTTGCGTCCAAGCCATTCTCCCCGAAGGAACTGATGGCTCGTATCGGAGCGGTCCTGCGACGGTGCGCCCCGAGCTTGCCAAGCACGCAGTGACGGTAAATGGCCTGACGCTCGACCCTTCAACCCGGCGCGTCTACGTCGAAGACGATGGTGTGCAGCTTCCAGTGCGTCTTGGCCCGACGTAGTTCAATCTTCTGCATTTTTTTCTCGCGCACCCGGAGCGCGTCCACAGCTGGACCCTGCTTCTGGACCAGGTCTGGGGCAACCATGTGTTTATTGAGGAGCGCACGGTCGACGTCCATATCAAACGACTTCGCTCGGCGCTGAAACCAGTCAGCTATGAAAGCATCATCGAAACGGTGCGTGGAAGCGGCTACATGCTTTCCCGGACTTCCCCGCCTCAGCGCACGGAGACTGCGATATAGGCAACGAGATTGCCGTGGCACATCGCGCTGCCATCGCGGCGCGATATACACCGCAACCGGAACAAGGGCCTACTGAACCGCTCCGCGCGTACCTACATCATCACCAGCTACGCATATGGCTATAAACTCGCGACGCACGGCGAAGCATTCGAGCATCATCGTTCTGCAAGCGCGCCATCAATAAGCCGTTGGGCGGCACTAAACCCCGCCATCAGGCCTTCAGCTTCGGTGGCGAAAGTCCGTTCGCCTTCGTCAGAGAGCTGCGCCGGGGGAAACTCGCGTCCGGACAGCCGGTGTCGCACAGCAACCTTCACCACAAGACCTCCCGACGCGACTACCGAGCCCGCGACGATAACGGTGGGCACCGACCCGACTTCAATGGTCGCCTCGAAGCCCCGATAATCATATGCACGCCGCATAGCAACCTCTCGTGACGATTAGGGAAACACTGATTTATTTGGTGCGACCGTCATCGCAGATGTGGTCGAGGGCGTTGTAGAAGAAATTCACGGGACGGGCGATCGACGATGAAGCGGCAGATCAGCTTTGCGGAAGCGGAAAGTGCGGGCAAGAAACGTGTGACGAGAGGCCAGCGCTTTCTGGCCGAAATGGAGCGCGTCGTGCCTTGGCCGCGCTTGCTGGCGGCGATCGAGCCGCACTACCCGAAGGGCGGGCGAGGTCGGCCGCCGATCGGCCTGGAGCGTATGCTGCGCATCTACTTTCTGCAACAGTGGTACGGTCTGTCGGACGAAGGTCTGGAAGATGCGTTGTATGACAGCATCGCGCTGCGCGCCTTCGCCGGTATCGACCTGGCGGTCGAGAATGTGCCGGATGCGACCACCTTGCTGAAGTTCCGTCGCCTGCTGGTCGAGCATGATCTGACGCGCAAGTTGTTCGACGAGATCGGCATCTCGCTGTGCGAGCGCGGGCTGATGATGAAGGAAGGTACGCTGGTCGACGCGACGATCATCGAAGCGCCACCGTCGACCAGGAACGCCGGGAAGAGCCGCGACCCGGAGATGCATCAGACGAAGAAGGGAAACGAATGGCACTTTGGGATGAAGGCCCACATCGGTGTCGACGCCGATTCGGGGCTGGTGCATACCGTGGTTGGCACGTCGGCCAACGTGTCGGATGTGTCGCAGGCCCATGCCCTGCTGCACGGACATGAGCAAGAAGCGTTCGGCGACGCGGGCTACATCGGCGTGGACAAACGCGACGAAATGAAGGGCAAGCCGGTGAAGTGGCGCGTGGCGGCCAAGCGCGGAAAGATCAAGGCGATGCAGGACGGTCCGCTGAAGGACCTGGTGGTTGCGGTCGAGCGAACCAAGGCGCAGATTCGCGCGCGGGTCGAGCATCCGTTTCATATTGTCAAGAACCTGTTCCATCATCGCAAGGTGCGCTACAAGGGGCTGGCCAAGAACACGGCGCAACTGTTCAGTCTGTTCGCCTTGGCGAACCTGGTGATTGCGCGAAATCTATTGCAGCCGGTTCATGGGGGCAATCCGTCAAGTGTGTGAAAGATGCGATAAGTGAGGCTCGCTCCAGAGCCAAATTCACCGAAACCGATCCTCATTTACTTCGTCATCCAGAAAAATTCCGCGCCATCCCATCTGCAAGCTCGGCAGCCCGGTCAATTAATCAGCGTTTCCTTAGCGCATTCATAGATAGTCACTATGGGTCCGTTCGCCGGTCTCTAGAGTCGCTCGTTCCGAGTGAACGACGGTTTCGGCACCACCTCCCCGTCAATACGAGCCTTGGCGTACGCGATGGCGAATTTTAGCGCGGCCTTCTCCGAGGCAAAATAGGCGAGTATGCCGAATGCGCTGCGCTTTCCGGTCGGGCTGGTGACAAACGCGCTTGCCGCATACCCTGGCACCGACATCGAGGCGAGAGGCACGATGACGTGTTCTTTGTGATGGATTGGCTTGGACTCCATGCCGTGCCTCGGGTATATGCGATGTGTCAGTCTAAAACGTCGCAGCGCTTCGTTATGTTCGGAATGTTACGTTCGCGGGCAATCCCGACCGTCAATGAATTGGATTTCTGTTGCCCGGAAACGCCCAGGCCGGACCACAATAATTTCCGCGCCATCTCGACAGCGGCATCGTGTCCGAATGGGCACAGGCGAGCCATCTTGTCTCTGGACAACATCTGAAGAAACCCGTCTTGCACAGAGGGTGGAAGGGCCATCAGGAACTCCAGCTTAATGGGTGTGAACAGTCGATGGTAATGCGGCTGCGGCATTCCATCAGGGCGAGTGCGGGAAAATGCTAATGTCTAGCGACTGCCGCCTCACAAAGCTGACTCGCGAGATTGCCGTCAGGGTGAGGTCAGGTCTGTTTTCTCGAGCAGCGCATCGAAGGCTTCCCGCGCGTCCATCAGTTCCTGCATGGCCGCCGCGAATCTGGCCAATGCCAAGGTCGATGGTTGCTCATGTGGGTCTCCTGCGTAGTGCGCTTCCAGCCGTAGTGACGCGGCTTGTACTTCTCGCGCGGCGGTCACCACGCGCTCGAGGGCATGTGCCTCCGCCGAGACCTTTTTTTCTTTCATCGTCGTTGTTTCCTGGGGACCGGGCGCGACCACCGTCCGGACGCTTCGGTTGGCGTTTGGCGTGGCTTCCCTGAGGCTGCCTGCATTGGAAGCACGCAATGCGTCGACTCTAAAAGATGCGTCGGATTTAATCGGTGCGAGACGTCATAGATGGTTGCCGCTGGAGCCGCGTCATCGGTCCGCAAAGTCTGCTGCCGACAATACTATCGGGGCGCCGGTCTTCTTGAGCATTCTTCTTTCGACGGCTGCCGTTATGCGCTGGTGTCCGTCAGCAAATGCTTTCAATGTGCGCGCCTCGTTAGCACCGGCCGGTAACCAGAAATGCCGTTCGAGCGCGTCGCGGGTGATTGAGCATTGCACCGACTGGTTGCGAAAAGATGCAACGAAAGCAACGACTTTTCCGTCTGAAGAAACGCACGTTTCCGCGGTGAAGGTGTCGTCCATAGTTGCATAGATTCCTTATTGACCGAACGCAGGGTTGCCGCCGAAAGCACCCGCTGGCTTACCCGGTCAATAATAAATCAGATGGCCCCCGGGGTTGACCGCTGTCGAGCCCTATCGTTAAGCGGAAGCGTCACCGCAGCCCATAGAGTAACCGGGCGCAGTGCAGTCGGGATGGTTCGCAGCGGCGCCTGTCCCGAACGATAGCCCGAGACTTTTTTCCCTTGTAGTTGCATCTGCAACCAACTCGCGACTTCGATGGCGTGGTGCAATAGAAACTCCGAAGTGGCTATCGATGAGGCGAGTTCCGCCTAAATGTGCGAGCCCTCCGCGGGTTTGCCTAACTCATCGCCTGTTCCGGACTGGAGACGGATATTTCAGGCGGGAATGCATCGATGCTTTCCAGCAGTCTCTGCAGTCGTTGTTGCTGGTTCGGTGAAAGTCCCTGCGTCGCAAGTGCCTGAAGCACGCGCCTGCGCCAGTAAGTTCTGGTGAATAGAGACTCCGCTCCTTCCGCACCCAGCACCTGCTCGAGATGGTCAGTCGCGGGGTCGATATTACGGAATGTGTAGGGACTCACGCCCGTCGGGTTTCTGTCAGTGAAGGTCATTGCGTGCGCTCTGATTTACCTGCTTTTACTTTCCCGCGTGTGTCCGAAAAAACGGTCGCGCCCAACTTTACTGATATGAAAAATACGAAAAATAGGTCGGGATTTTGAAATCAAGCAATACAGCAAACAGACTGCTGCGATGACCCAATCACACGGCGCTAGCGCCAGCACATACGCCTGCCGCGCGGGTCTCGGGCGGGGAAGACGTGCCATGTGCCGTCATCGTGCCGGAAGAAAAAAAGCGCAACCGAACCTTCCGGTCGCTGTACCTCGACACGTGCGTAACGCCTGCGGCTGGCGCCTGTGCGACTGAATCGGATTACCCGAACCGGCGTCGCCGCAGTTGGCGTCAGCCATTTTTCAACCAGCGAACGCAGGGACCTTTCTGCCGTGTTCATCCGCTCCTCCTTCAGTTTCGTTACCGTCGGCTCGGCGTTGCCCCGTGGCACTCACCTCGATGTGCCTGCGGCCTCGAAGAAAGTGGTCACTTCGCGTGATGGATGCCGGACAAAATCAAACGAAGCTACGGCAGGCGACCTGCGCAACGGCGCTTGAAAATTTCTGGCGCAGGAGACGAGTTCCGCGACCGCGTGCGAGGCGCACCGGGCGCCTCGCACCGCCACAGGCGGCCACCCCGCAAACAAGGCGGGCGGGGTGCTCGCCTGAACGATTTGACAGTAGTGAGCTACGACAAAACGCTATTACTTCTCACTGGTTTCGACCGGTGCTGCAAGCTGTCGAGTCCGCTTTGCCGTGGTCGACGCCGCCGCGCTGATATTGCTCTCCGCAGTCTCTACCGCCTGCTTTGCGGCCTTCCTCGCAGCTTCATACGTCGTGTTCGCCGTCTCGCTTGCCGTGGTGATGAAGGTCTTCCACGCAGCCACGGCGTTTTCGCTTCCTGCCGGCGCGTTCTTCGCGATGCTGTCGACAAATGCCTGTGCATCGTGCTGGAACTGCTTGATTTTTGCTTCGGCGACGGCGGCGAATTCGGCTTGAGTGCTGGAGATAATTTCGTAAACGTGGCGCCAGTATGACTGTGCTTTTTCTATGGCGGGTTGAGCCTGGCCTGCCTGTTGAGCAAAAAACTCCTGCGGCGCTCCGGCCGAAAACGCCTTGACCAGGATTTCCTGATTTTCGGCGAGGCCTGATTTGACCGCTTGCACGTTCAACCCGACCAGCTTTTCGATGGCGTCAAATGATTTGGTCAGGATGCCAAATGTTGTGTCAACACCAGCTTTCTGCGCAGCGACGATTTGTTCCGGGGGAATACTGCTCATCATTAACTCCATAGAGGATGCGGGACCAGCGTCCCAAGGTTCCGATGCACGGAATCGCGAGCTATCAGCCACCAAAAGCCACAACGTCGAGCAATTGATGCGATGCAGCAAAATCATTCTAGAGCGGCTCGGGCGAATGTCAATGACCTTTCGGCACGCATCAGGCGCGACCTAGGAGGTCGACGCCGAAAGCCTTACTGGCATTGGCGAAGATGAATTTAAGTAGAAACCCCAGCAGTCAAACGGTACAGACTTCCCACATATCGGTGTTTACGATGACTTGTGCAGCGCCGCAGAAAATTTGTACAGTCATGCTCGTTCCGACGTTGTGCGGAGTTGTTTCCGCTCGCGCGTTCAGTTGCTGGTCGCGACGCGGTACCTACCCGGTTCGCCAGAAGGCTGGTGCACGGCTTCATGCTTCAATGGTGGAGGCATCGAGGAAGCTAAAGGGCGAGACCGCAGCGTCCGCACCCGGCGTGAAAGCGTCATCGGCCCCATCGCCTTAACGGCGCCCTGTTTGGGCAAGGGGGGGACAGTGCTGGCATCGAGCTTCAACGGACGGGTGATTGCCATCGTGAGGGCGGTTCGCCACGTTTCGTAAGCGGAAAAGTCCGGCTCACCGCTTGATGTTGCGTTCGGATTTTCCAGGAACTGTTTTTCGCTTGACGCCGATGTTTGTTCCGGTAAATCATTGTGCTACCAGACGGGACAGCATTTCGGAGTACTGACAAGGTGATGTAGGTGCGCCACATTGAGTCACGAGGTTGTCATGACGAACCAGTAACGTCACTCGACGCCGCGGACAAACCGGCGCTGAAATCTATAAAAGAATAAAGCTGAGAGACCTGAGCGATGAATCGGCATCTACAAAATATTGGCCACCTCGAGCGTAGCGTCGAGGACGACCGCCTCAGGCGCGCGTTGGCCGCACGGCTTGACAGGGCATTCAAACGGGCCCGAATCAGCTCAGCCCACGCAGCGAAGAGGTTAGGCGTGAGTGAAGACGACGTGCAGTATTGGCGCAGCGGCATCACAGTGCCTCCGCTGAACGCCTGTACGCGTCTCGCCGCTGCTCTTAATCTGGATATTCACTGGCTCTGCACCGGGCAGACTCACGTCGTCTAGCGAGCATACTCGCGCGCAGCAAGTCAGGCAGTCCTCCCGTCGGTCTGGATGCCTCTTGCTGCTCCCTTCCTGCTCGGCGTCCCGTCTGCACGAACGCCGCCTGCGGGTAGTGCAGTCCGCCCAGGATTTACCGTTGAGTCGGGTAGCGCTTTGAAAGCTGGCAAACACAACCTCGCATCCGCTAAGGCGCGGTGCCTCGGGCATTACCAGAGGGACCTGGCGCGAACTGCCTCGCTCATTTCGAGCACGCTGTGCGCGGAAAGCATGGCGGCAGCGATAAGGGAAACCGTTCTCCTGTTTGAGGCATCTCGCGGACGCGACGACCTGGAGCCGTTCGCGCGCGCACTTCTTGATAGGTTGGGAAAGCGTGGGAAGCCTGAAGCAGTGAAGGTGCTTCTCGACTTCATCGAGCGTGGCCGCTTGCCAGAGGCGCCACCCACTGCGCCCTGCGGCCCCATCTCTGCTCGCAGGCCCCGAAAGCGGCCAGAGCTTGCACTCCCGGAACGCCAGGACGCAGAGGGCGGACTGAGCAGAAGAGTGAAAATCTCTGGCGCGATGCCGCTGGACACGGGAGCGTCGCTCTTCGCACTGGAAAAGCAGTCATACCGAAGCCGCCACGTCGGTGTCCCGAGTGACTTAACGAGGAAAACTATTCTATTCCCTAACCGTAACAGCAACTGAGGGCAGAGCATGTCAAAGCGAATCGCTTACGTAACCGGGGGTATGGGTGGAATTGGTACTGCGATATGTCAGCGGCTTTACAAGGACGGGCTAACTGTCGTGGCCGGATGTGGACCGAACTCGCCGCGACGGGAACGGTGGTTGGCCGAGCAGGCTGAGCTTGGGTTCTCCTTCACGGCTTCAGAGGGCAATGTCAGCGACTGGGAGTCGACAGAGGCCGCTTTCGCGAAAGTGAAGAAAGCGGTCGGTGAGATTGACGTGCTGGTGAATAACGCCGGCATTACGCGGGACGGGACGTTTCGCAAGATGTCCAGGGAGAACTGGAACGATGTCATTGACACGAACTTGACAAGCCTCTTCAACGTGACCAAGCAGGTCATCGAGGGGATGGTCAGCAGGGAGTGGGGGCGAATCATCAATATCTCATCCGTGAACGGTCAGAAAGGACAGTTCGGCCAAACGAACTACGCCACAGCGAAGGCTGGCATTCACGGCTTTACGATGTCGCTCGCGCAGGAGGTAGCGACAAAGGGCATCACGGTGAATACGGTCTCACCAGGCTATATCGGAACCGACATGGTTCGGGCGGTGCGCCCCGAAGTGCTGGACGCAATCATTCAGGGCATTCCGGTGCGCCGTATTGGGGAGGCGTCGGAAATTGCGTCAATTGTCTCGTGGCTTGCCGGCGATGAATCCGGCTTTGCGACCGGTGCTGATTTTTCGCTCAACGGTGGGCTTCATATGGGTTGAGGCCTCTTTGGACGCGTGGTCCGCGCAGGTCGCTAGAGGTCCCGGCCTGCGTTTTTGACAAGGTGACGACGAGATTCAAGCCGCTTTGCGGCACGCACATTGATGGCTCAATACAGGACCAGTCGCGTCACATTAACGACCGATGTGACGCGCAGAAACGGTGTCAGCGTGGTAAGCCTCTTCCTCCTGATTCGCTGCGCTGTGAAATCCAGCAAACGAAAATGCGGCATTAAACTTTCGTGGAATGAATATGGCAACCGGGGCAGTAAAATGGTTTAACGACGCCAAGGGCTTCGGCTTTATCACGCCGGACGACGGCGGAGAAGACCTGTTCGCCCATTTCTCTGAGGTTCAGGGCAGCGGCTTCAAATCATTGCAGGAGAATCAGAAGGTAAGCTTCGAAGTGAAGCAGGGACCGAAGGGCAAGCAGGCTGCCAACATCAAGCCGCTGTAACAAGCCCGACACTCGTCGCGATGAATGGGCCCGTAATGCGGCCCATTTCGCAAAACAGACGGACAACCAACCGGAGACCGGCATGTGCGATGTGCCGCATATCGAACCCTCGTCCTACCAGGGTACCCGCAAGACGTTGCGCTTTCTTGCACGCGACGCCCGAAATCCTGGCGCAGCCCTGGTTTACTGGCTGGGGGTGACGGAGCCCTCTGCGGAACCCAGCTTTTTCAACGCCATGCAAACATACGGACCGTTGATGCAGCTGGTTCTACCCGACGAACGTCCAGGCGTCTTCGTGAAACGGGACGCCGTTCAAAAAGTCCAGGATTGTGGAGTTGTAAAGCGACTCGTTTTCATGGACGAGTCATCGCTCGACGTTCGATATTGCGGCCCGTGCCGCGACCTCTTCAACGAGTGAATGACGCTGGCGTGCCTCTGTGGTCGCGGGAGACGGATAGCGTCCGTGAATAACGGCAACGGAACGGTGATGCGACTTCGCAGCTAGCGGCGCCATTGTTCCAGGCGAGCCTTCGCTGCACGGCTGGACATGACCATCAAGCGCAAAAGTTACTTCCAGTCGGGTGGCCAGGTCGCTCGGCGTACTGGAACGCTACGTGACCCTTTGGCGCGCCGGAGTTATCGTTCCGAAGAGTACGGATTGTGCGCGCCTGTCTGACCTTCCCGACGTGGACGTCGCCTGACTATGCGCAGGTCAAGCGTAGACCACAGCATGTCATGACAGTTCTCATCGGATCCGAACTCACAAGTTGTTCGGCTTGTCCCGATTCACCGCCGCGCCGGAACCGCGTGCCGGGCCCCTGCCATTGACCGGCATCACGGTCGAAATGGCATGTTTGTAAACAAGTTGCACGCCTGGGCCAGACTCCAACAGCACTGCAAGCTGGTCAAAGCCGGCCAGTTGGCCAATCAGTCTGATACCGCTCACGAGGAACACGTTTACGGTGGTCTTGTCCTTTGCGAGCGTCTGCAGAAAATCGTCCTGTACGCATGGAGGTGCGGTCATGTTCTGGGTCAAAGCGATAGGTTCTTTGATTGTACCGGCGATACCTGAAGCCGCGAGCCAGTCCAGAGGAAGTGTGTTACCGCGACTCGAGGGCGTCGAGGCATGCCTGCTCCGTATCGTTCGGATGCAGATGGCGGTATGCGTCGAACAATTGTGAGCACAGGGTTGCCAATGCAGTGAGATTCACAGCCTGGTCTGCATACTCGACCTCGCCTGCGTTAAGGATGTCGTCGAGGACGGGAGCCAGGCGACGCAGTTGCCGGAAAGTGGCGGCGTCAAGTTTCATATTGGAACTCCTCAGCGGGCAGAACTCACCCTAAGCTGACTGCCTCAAGGCGCTGTCCGGCCCCGCAAACTTGCGGGCGTCCCCACCAGTTCAGTTAAGCACCCGCTTCGGCCTCCGACGGACACGAATCTCCGTTGACGGCTCATATGACTCGCGGTGCTGGACGTCGTGTGGCAAGGCGGCCTCGGGGGTGCCTTCGTTGCTGCCAATCGCATTGTATTCCGGGTCGCGACCGCCCTCAGCGCTGCGCAGGTGCGGGCGCGGTTGACGCCACCCGGCTCTCATCGGTTTCCTCCTGCGGCAGTGCACAGCGAACCTGAGAAGCTACTTGAATACCAGACTGCAAGGCTCCCTAGGAGCAAGGGAACTGACAGCCCCTGTGTCGGCTGCCGGCACTCGATAACGGCTGCTGGCCGAGCTGTAATTGTGCACTGCACAGTACGAATGAAGTGTTACACGTTGTTAAACCACAGGGAGAGGGTATACGCTTTAGCAGAATGCCCTGCGAGACAACCATGGACACGCCCATCCTGCTGGACCGCAACGGATTGCTTGCCGCATGGCATCGTCTTGTCACGACGGCGCAACATGCCGCGCGCGACCGGTACGAGTTAAACGGGTTCGGCGAGGTGGTGGCGAATGGTTGCCCGTCGGGGAGGCGCCAGCTGACCTTCACAGACATTTACTGTCAGCTGGCCGAACAGATGGGGCACCTTGCCGCCATGGCAGTGCCCGTGGTGACGCCATCGTTTGGTATCAGGGTCCCAGACGTGGTATGGATGGCGCCCGAAAAATGGGAGGGTCTTGACGGTGATACCCCCGTGCCGTTTGTACCCGACCTTTGCGTAGAAGTGCTGCTCGATAGTGACCGGCAGCGCGAGATGCGCTGTAGGGTCGCGTCGTACCTGGAAGGCGGCGCCAATGAGGTGATTGTGGTCAGACAGGATGGGGGACTTGAATTTTGGGGAGCTGAGGGCCGACGCCAGGCTTCCGTGTTCGCGATATCACTCTCGCTCGAGCCCCTCTATTGCCAGGTCAGTGCCGTCGGCAGCCCGGTTTACGATGATTTACACCATCGAATTGCGGAAATGAACTCGACTCGGGATGTCAGACATGACTTGCAGCAGTGGGAGGCAGGCCAACGCTAATGCGCCGCTGCTGAATCGCGCGACATCGGCGCAGTCATAAGCCGTGTGCGTCAACTCATCTTGATGTCGGCCCGGGTACTTGTCGCAACCGCGCGGGCGCAGAAGTGACGGGCCGCTATGGGACGTATTGTTGCTGAGCCCGCCCCTATAGGCCGGTTGACAAAGGCGATTCATAATCTGCTCAATATCTCGCTACGGAGCGGTTGTTCTGCTCTTTCGGGTCGTGGCCATGCTTGCCTCGTAAAATAATGCCTCAAGTGCAGCAAAGCCTATTCTACGAGGAACAGGCGATTGCCTGAGCGCGAGCTTGACCACAGCGGCTACCCTGCAGGCGTCTACGGGCAGCGGTTGAGATGCGTGAGGCCTCCCCATGCTGTTCACGCGCGTGCTGTCCAACAGCTAAAAGTTATCGCTTGACTCGCGCGTTCCGCCCCGCACCGCACGCCGCCGAATTCCGCCTGCTCCGATAGCGGAACGATGCGGTGCAGCAGCGGCTCTATGAACAACAACGGCTCGGCGTGGTGCCCCCAATCTACTCCGCTTCTGCACAAGCTAACGTGGAATCGGTGAACGTCTGCGCGCTCCCTCGCATGCGCAACGCTTCACTGGCAGACATAGATTTCACCGGCTCCGGGAAGATTGCGATGCTGCTCGCCGGCGACCCCTCCTTTTCTATGGACCACGACAGTGAGAAACGGCGTTCTGTTCCGTTAAACGATGGACTTTGGACTTCCGCTATCTGCACCACAATGCCGTATCCGCGATACCGGCAACGCGACTGGGTCCCTGTGGCTGCCTCCTTTGTGCGCCGCTGTAGGGGCACGACGCCGCAACGACCGTTCGAGAAAGTCCGTGCACGTTAGCGCCCGGCCGCCAGGCGTGTCGACGTTTTGGTGTGCAATCGAACATGGCTCCCCCTTGGAAATTGGCCCGCATCCTGGCGGGACTCTGGCAGCGCGCGTTGCCACTTCAAGCGACGCGTGGCTCGCAGGACGGCCTATGATGAAATCATTGAGGTGCGGAAGACATGCCTCCTAACCCAGAGGAGCGAGAATCATGGCCAAGCAAGACACCGAATCCAGCGTCTACAGCGTCACGGAAATCATCGGCACCAGCCCAACCTCCTGGGAGGATGCGGCGAAAAATGCTGTGGAAATTGCAGCGAACTCGCTGCGTGATTTGCGATTCGCCGAGGTCTGCAAGCTCGACATGAGGGTCGATAGCGGCAAGGTCGTTGAATACCGGGCGCGGGTATCTTTGTCGTTCAAGTACGAAGCATGAAACGGCGACTCCGCACCACGGCAGAGAAGAGGCTTCCGATACTGCAAGTTTGCGGCATCGAGCTTGTACGCCGGTTGCGGAGGGCGCAACTCCCAGAATGCTTATGCTAGCACTTACGCTCCGGTGGTCGAGATGCACGACGCCCTCCGCATGTAGCGCTAGCGCGCCTGCGGGGCCGTGCAGTTCAGTCTGGCGGTGTACCTGCGTGGCAGCGGGCTTCAGTCAGTCCTGCGCCCGTTGTCGCTGCGAGCTGGCGGGACGCGCTCGCCTCCAACGCACGTAAATTCGACCATGTTCGTCGCATCGCAGATAGCGCAGTCCATCCGGGCCCGGCTACTGTCGCGCCACGGTCAAAACCGCCGCTGGCCGATGCGGCAGGAGTATTCACATTGGCCGGCTGCAGCGCTACAGCCACTCGCACGTGGCGCTGCCGGGGCTCCTGTCCAGCTCACCGAGGTCCATCGATTGCCGTGTCGGGACGAACCGCGAGACGAGCGTCCGCGACTGCTTATGCGGCGCCAATCGCGCAACTCAGGGACCCGGTTGTTACGCCTTCGCGCTGACGGTCTTGTCCGCTTTGTCGATGACTTCGACAGCCTGCCTGGCTGCCGACTTCGCATTCTCGTAGGTCGCATTTCCGGCGTCACGCGCAGCGCCGAAGCCCGTCTTCCACAGCGATACCAATGCTTCACTGCCCGCCGGCGCGTTCCTGAAGAGGTTCTCGAAGAATGCCTGGGATTGCCGAACGTACTCATCAATCTGCTTCTCGCTGGTCGCGAGAATTTCGCTGCCCGCCTCGGACATGATTTCGTTCACATGCCGCCAGTAGGCCTGAAGCTTCTCGTTCGATGCCTGTGTCTGACGCGATTGCAAGGTGAAGAAAGCCTCGGGTGACGTAACCGAAACGGCCTCCGTCGCAACCGCCTGGTTCTCGGCCAAACTGGCCCTGGTGGCTTCGACATTCAGTTGGACCAGCTTTTCAAAACCTTTGAAACCGGTTTCGAAAAGACTGTAAAGCGCTGCTGCACGTGCTTTCTGTGCTGCAACAAACTGTTCTTTGGAGGGTCCCGGCACTCCACGGCGCGAGGTGAAAGCGGCTACCCGGACTCTCCGCTGACTTGTACTGCAACGCACTATTCATCCATGCAGTGTCACAAATTAGCCTTGGCGGCGGACGTCTGTCAACCCGGAAGCCCTTTGCACTGGCGGCCTAGTGTGGTTCTAAACGCCTGTCGTCAGTACAGGCCACGCTTTGCGCTAAGTAGGTATTTTCCCGCAAGACAGCCGCCAATGACGGCGCCAATGGGCCGGCCAGCGGTGCGGGTTAACGAAAATGAAGCCGCCAGTCCGGCAACAGCGGGCTACAACTCCGGAAGAGCCCGGTGATCCATGTACCGCAATGCGCAAAAAAAGCCGCAGACATCGCTGCGGCCGAAACACACACGCAACGCATTGGGGGCGCTGACGTGTCAACAATCGTATAGGCCCTGGCCCAAGAAGCAATCGGGTATATCGTCTGGATATTGGCCGCCAGCGCTTGGAGCCTTGTCGTCACGACTTCGCGCATGCTACTCGTAAACCACTGTTGCAAAGGCGCCAGGGAGTCATGGCGGTGACATCTTGCGGTATCTGTTATCGATGCCGGAAGCGGCGATGCTGGTGAAAGCAGATGGCCCGCATGAGCGGGCCATCCGGTTCAAACCATTCGAGGACCCGCGCCTACAGCGGCTGAATGTTCGATGCCTGCTTGCCCTTCGGGCCTTGTTTCACTTCGAAGCTCACCTTCTGGCTCTCTTGCAGCGATTTGAAGCCGCTTCCCTGGACTTCAGAGAAATGTGCGAACAGGTCTTCTCCGCCATCATCTGGCGTAATGAATCCGAAGCCCTTCGCGTCGTTGAACCACTTGACTGTACCTGTTGCCATTTTGCTGAATCTTCCAAAGAGACGTGTTGTGTTGGACGCCGGTCAGCTGGACGGCTGACTCGAGCCATTCCGGTTTTATCACAGCGGATTGACGGCCGACAACCAGGGGCATCGGCACATGGAGACTTCAATCAATTTTCGTTGCCTCCGCAACATGTTCATGCTGACGGCGAACCGAAGGAGCGAAGGTGGCCGCGAGGAGGCCGCTGACTGGCCTGTTGCCGACCCCGCAGGGAACCCGGCGAGATCTGTTCGGCGGCTAACCCATCCTGCCGTTAGAGCACGCTACGATAGCGAATCCGCATCACCTACACTGGGAAAGAGTATGTCGAATCACGCCTCTGTTCAGGACGACTTCCTGCAGGCACTCGCGAGCGGAAAGACGCTTTCGAGCATATACATGGTGAACGGAATCAGGCTAACCGGCCTGGTTGAAACGTCCGACCGGTTAGTCGTCGTCCTTGTGCCCCCGACTGGTCGCCAGATTGTATTCAAGCACGCCATCTCTACGGTGATGCCCGGCGTGCCGGAACGAAGCTCACGGTCGCCCGTGCGACCGGGCGCCGGGAGATAGCGGTGCAGATGCAGTGAACAAAGTCCTATGGGTAACGACGGCGGAGCGCCGCGTTGCGTGCGGAAATGCCACCGGCCTAATCATCGACCCGCCTTTCGCCGACGACGCCATCAGATAGCCTATCCATCGCGAGCGAAGAAGCTTCGAGGTTGTTTCGTCTTCTTCCGCTGTCAGCTCTGGCGGGCGTAACCCCGCCTCATCTAACGCTTCACGCCCACGGCACGGCGTATCGCAGCAGTGATACTTTGCCTGGTACGCCAGTAGCCTTCCCACGGGTCGGCGTTCAGCGTGCGCTGCCGGCCGACCGCCTTTCTCATCGTTCAGGGGGCGCCGGGCTCGACGCTTTTCAGTTCCTCCCATGAGACGGGCATTGATACGGCCATTCCCGAAGGCGCACGCACAGAGAACGGCGCGACGGTGCTCGCGCCGCGACTGTTGCGCAGATAGTCAGGGAAGCTGTCTCGCCGTGCATCGTCGTGCATGACTGAGGCCTTGTATGGCGCGCCGCTGTATGCAACGCAAAGCACAAGCTGACGTTGCACGCGTTGCCGGGACCAAGCCTTGCTACACCTCTGATTCCTGCCCTGTGGCGTGTGGTTCAGATTCCTTCAAGTGGCTCCACGGACCACGCGCCACGTTACCCACATGGAGGTTGCAATGAGCAGTCTTTCCGGCGAACAGGCGGTTGCTTCGCAGAGAGCCAGCTTCGAAACCCTGTCCGATGCGTGGGCCCAGGCATTCGGCTGCATCGAAAAGCTGACTGAGCTGAACCTGCGGGCGGCTAAATCGACGCTCTCCGAAAATCAGGCAATCATCAGCACGGCGTTGTCAACCAAAGACCCGCAGGAGCTGTTCGCATTGCAGGCAAAGCGGGCGCAAGCCGTCATGGAAGAAGCACAGTCGTACTGGCGGCATTTGTACAACATCATGTTCAACGCCCAAGCCGACCTGGCCAAGAGCGCTGAGGCCCAATTCAAGCGGCAACAGCGGAATACCCAAGCGCTTGTCGACACGGTCGCAAACAATGCACCGGCGGGAAGCGAAGCCGCTGTGAGTGCGTTGCAATCAGCTGTTACGGCGGCCAGTGAGGCGACGAGCGCAACGACTGAAACCAGCAAGAAGGCCGCCGAAGAAGCACGCGAAATTGCCGAAAACAACGGTGCGGCAGCAGCTTCCGCCTCAAACAGGGCGACCAGACAGGCCGTTGAACAAGCCAAAGCTGCCACAAAAAAATAGGTATTGGTTGACATGTAAATGCTGCAAACGGTTTGACTCTCGTGCCTTCGACCTCGCTATTACATCGGAACGTCGCGACGAGCGGCGCAGGCACCGCGTTTGGGCGTGAGGGTCCCGGGCCCGTTGGCGGCTTCAGTCGAACGGTATGCGAGTGGATGCAAGCGCATCGTGAGCGCCCCTTGGCAAGGCAATGCGCAGGCGTCAGTTGACGTATGCCTGTCGGCCAGGCGTGTGGCTTTGGAACGCTTGAGTCGTATGCATGGAAACTTGAACCTACGGTTCTTGGGGGGAGGCCGTAGCGGCGACGCTGCGACCTTACCCGTTCCCGGCGAGTGTTGTATGTGCGCGAGTCACCCCCTATGAATCGCTATCAAGCAAGGCTCTTTTAATACGGCCACGGACGAGGTGTCAATAATGGGCTCCGGCACTATCGCGCCGCGTCTGCGGGCTTCTGTTCCTCCGGGCTGGTGGCTATGGGGGTCTCCGGTTGCGTTGGAGGTGACTGAGGCGAGCAAGGAGTATTCCGCAATTCTGTCTCCGCTCGAGATGTGTCGCCCAGGCCGGTTGCCAGTCGCTCCAGATGAACTGACGTCCTGCAGCCTCTGCCCAGTAGGGTCGTTATTGAAATGTTATAAATCGGGGCTGACGAGCCCACACGGGCGAGACCTCAGGCGGCACGGGGACTGCGAAAGAAATGGGGCGGCGTCGCACCAGCCTGGTTGCGACAAGCCGCTTTGCATTCAAGGGAGACGGTCATGCGAGTTGCCAAAAAAGGAGTCATGTTGTCGATGCTGGTTTTGGGTTTGTCGGGCGCTACCTATGCGATGGGAGCCGGCGGTGGCGGTGAGGGTGGTGCGGGCAGTGCCGGCCAGGGCGGTACCGGAATGGGCACGCCGAACGCGAGTGGCGCGACGGACACGATGTCTGGCGCGTCCGGCTCGAACACGATGGGTCACTCTGGCAGCAAGTCGAAAAAGCAGATGCAGAAAAAAGGGGCGATGGACTCGCCGGCCTCCAGTAGTGAAATGAAAAAACCTACTAGACGTGAGTTCTGGCAGTACGCCCACCATGGCGCTTTCGCCGTCTTCGCGGCGAACGCGATACAGATTGCAGTGGCGATTATTCGCGCGCGTCTGGTGGTTAAAGAAAGCAATGCGCCTATACCACCGAAGCAAGCCATAGTGGCATAGGCGCTGGAGCGGCAGAGAAGCCCTCCGCCCTGGGGACCGCTTACCGATAGTGTTCAATGCTCGCTCGGCCGGACATTAGGGTCAGTTTCCATCATTTCCTGTCTTGCTGACCAGTACGGCTGCCGGTTGTAGTAGCTGTACGTTGACTCTCCCCATTTCGCATCTGCCATGGCGGGCCAGTGGTCCTTGTCGAAGCCCGGGTCGTCCTTGAGGCGCTGTGCCGTGATGTCGACGAAGAAACACTTCTGGTCCGTATCGAGGGTCAGCGCACTCCATGGGATGGCATGCAGGTTGGACCCCATCCCAAGAAAACCGCCTTCAGACAGCACCGCATAGGCGATGCGTCCGTTGCGGACATCAAGCATGATGTCTGAAATCTTTCCCACGTGTTCGCCGTCTGAAGACATCACCTTGGTCCCGTCGAGCGTCGCGGCAGCCATGACGTCTGGTCCCGGTCCTTCGCCAACACCATCGCCCACGATATTCGCTCCGCCTCGGGCAGCACCTTGCGGGTTGATTGAGCCCATGATTCACCTCCATCGAAAATGGTGCTCCTGGAACGCGCAAGCCGCGTGCCCACGCTGACGGACGAAACATGACTTCGGCAAGACCAGTCGCTCGTAAATCGGAACCAGTAATGTAAGCAGGCCCATAACGCGACAGACTTAATTGTCGCTCGACAGACTCAATTATTTCCTATCACATCCTTCGGGACAGTCACCGCATTGTGGCCCAGCACACCATTTGGAGTACTGAACGTGCTGCCATAAGGAGTCGTGGAGCGTACCGGGGGCAACTGAACTGCCGTCCCATCTCGGGCTGACCAAAGCGGGATTCTCATTTTTTGATGTACACGACATACAGCACGAGCTCGCCGTCTCCCACATTCTTGAATGTGTATGCCGGGCTGGCATCAAGGGCCCTTACATCGCCAGTCTGGTACTGGCCATCCTCTTTTCTGCCGTTGGCGTAAATACGCTGGAATTTGCCCCCCTTGATAGCGCGCACGACCCGAAACGGGCGAGCAATGCTCGGACTTTCCGCTCCGGGCTTGAAAGAGTTCTCGGCTACTTTCACTCTTTCATTATCGACAAACACTTTCTGTTCCATTTTCGGCGCTCCAGTCTCCTGCGCCCGGACTGTACCGCTGCCGAATACCAGCGCAAAAGCTGATAACAGTCCGACGACAGTGTTCCTTGTTGCCTTCATTTGCTCCTCCTTTATTCTTCGACCGGTTCAGTAAGGCAAACGTGCATCGCGGCGCCGGAACCACTGACCACACGCGCCAGGCCCACCGACTCGAAACGCAAGACATACCAATTCAGCGGAATGCGAAGCCTCCCTCGATATTGGCGGGGCTTCAATCGAAGAGTAGAAGGTTCGAACTAAAACGCAAACGAATTTGGGCCCCTCAGCGGCTCAGAAATCAGAGACTGCGCTCGTTGCTCTCATAAAGCCAAGGGCGATGACGTGGTCGCCCGCGTCGATGATTTCACGCGGCTCGAACGCGGTGACATCGTCGCTCTCTGCCATTGCTTTGAAGCAATCTGCTACCTGTTGTTTCGTGCGACATTCCCTCGGGTACGGCAGCGACGCGGGCGCTACAGTGCGCCACTCGACCGCGTCGGCGAGGACATCAAGTATCGAGGCGATGTCGCCACGCTGAGAGGCATCATAGACACCTTTGACAAGCGACACATTTGAGCTCGTTACTGGCTCCTCGGCTAGGTCAAATTCGATGGCGGCAGACAAGGCGGACTGTTCTCTGCATGTTTTTGGACCAAAGCGAGAAGTTCGAGGCGCAGCCCGTCACCACGTTTGGCTGCAAGAGCGTGAAGGGAAAGAAATGGCAACATGTTTGAAACTCCAGTCAATGGAAGATACTCGAGCGATATTGATGAATTGGCGTGTTGGTCATCTGCGAGATAACGGAATCACCAATATTGGGCATCACCCTCCGGGGGGCAGCGCCAAGCGCGGGTGGCTTTCTACTCAGCGCCGACTGAACGTTCACCGACTAGGGAAAGGCGCTCTACGAACCTAGGCAACTTGCTCGGCATAGGGAAGACCATAGCCGTGCTCTCGATTTCCGGCCGTACATCGGCACCGCCGTAGCAGCCTCGATGGTATTGTCAAGTTGGCGCGGGGGTCGACGAATATAATGGGGCATGAAGAAAGCTTCCGCCTCCGTTTTGCCGTCGGCCGAGGCGCCGATTTCGTTCAAAGGGCTATCGATTTCCGCCGGACATCATCAGCTACGCGGTGTGGCGGTCTACCGGTTCCCGCTCGCCTGCGCATGGTTGAGGAGCTGCTGGCGGCACGGGGAATCGAGCTTACGTACGAAACGGTGCGGTGCTGGGCGACGAAGTTCGGTCTGGCGGTCGCGAAGCGTATCCGTTCGACAGCGCCGGGTCGCGGCGACAAGTGGCACCTGGATGAGGGTGTGTCACGAACACAAGCGAAAGCTTGTGGTGCTGTACTGAAGATGGGAGTTGGCCTCCCGGAGTCGGCTTGCAGGAGCAGGCTCCAAACCGCCCGGTGCTGCTGCGTTCAAAAGGCGCGGTGGTGAGCGACCGCGGAAAAGTCATCCATCAGGGTGGCAGGTACGTGTTGAGAAGATGAGCGAAAGCAAACCGTTCGATGACGCGTCGTTAAGGTGTTAAAGCGCTGTCAAAACTGGAGTCGCTTCGTCGCTCCAGGATCAGTCAGGACGAGACCTGCTTACGGACCTGATGGCAGTCGGCGTAAAGGTGGCATGAGCTCAACACAGGCTTTGGTACGGAACGTGAGAACCTTGTCCTGAATGTGAAGGGAAATGACATTGCGCCAGGAGAAGCCTGGGAAAGGGGAAAGTGAAAACGGAAACCTTTCATTGGAATCCAGAGGGTTCGACTCCCTCCCGGCAAAGGCTAGCCACCAGCCGGAAGCAAATCTTGCATGGGGTACGGTAACGTACTTCGTGAAGCGTAGATAGCAGATGCTGAAGCCGCGTGATTGAGTCTCGAAATACCTTTGTTGCTGGTGTCTCCGCCTTTGTTATAGCGGGGGCATTACTGTGCTGACCGTTACGGTGAGGTCAGTCGGGCCGGCCGGGATCTGAGAGCGGGGCAAAGGCATAGGATGGATTCCCCAGGAACCTGGGAGATCCTGCGTACGACCAGTTCAAGATGCCGAAGGCAACAGGCGATAAACGGGCCAGGCCCAAGCGGAAGTCTCCACCGCATGGGAGCGAACGAGGAGAGAAGGACTGGGGCGAAGAAGCGAATCCATAAGCAACTTCGTGTTCGGCGCAGGAAGTCTTAGCGCCTTGATAGTACTGTCGACGCTGGGGAACACCGCTCGGGTGGACCCAGTCGAGGGAAGCGAGGTGTCGTTGCAACAGAATCGCTCGTGAGAAACACGGAGGTGCCTTGAAACCTGAAAGCGTGTCAACGAAACAGGAGCGAATAGCCGAATTGGCAAGGATGAACCCGGCCATGGCATTCACCTCCCTGAATCAGCATCTCGATTATGATTGGCTGTATTACGCGTATGCATGTACGCGTAAAGACGGTGCAGTCGGTGTGGACGGTCAGACCGCGGAAGATTATGCGACTAACCTGGAGCAGAATCTGCTGGGCCTGATCGACCGCATCAAGTCTGGTCGCTACCAGGCGCCGCCAGTCCGAAGGCACTACATCGCCAAAAGCGATGGCGGGCAACGCGGTCTCGGCATACCCTGCTTCGAGGACAAGGTAGCGCAAAGAGCCATTTCGATGCTGCTAGAGCCGATCTACGAGCGGGACTTCATGGACTGCTCATACGGATTTCGGCCTGGACGCAATGCGCATCAGGCGATACAGGCGGTGCGTAACGGGATCATGAAACATGGGGGGCGATGGGTGCGGGACGTTGATATTCGTAAATACTTCGACAGCATTCCGTTCGCCGAACTGCGGTCAATCCTCGCCAAACGAGTCACGGATGGCGTCGTCAGAAGGATGATCGACAAGTGGCTGAAAGCTGGCGTACTGGAAGAGGGGAATCTGCTTTACCCCGACGCCGGTACACCCCAGGGTGGGGTGCTTTCGCCGATCCTCAGTAATGTTTACCTTCACCATGTGCTGGATGTGTGGTTCGCCGAGCAGGTGCAACCGCGCTTGCGCGGTCCGAGCACGCTGGTTCGCTATTGCGATGACTTTGTCATGCTGTTCGCCTACAAGGACGACGCAGACCGTGTGCTGACGGTGCTCGGGAAACGACTGGGCAAGTACGGGCTGCAACTGCACCCGGATAAAACCCGTATGGTGGATTTCCGTCACCGGCCCACACGTCAGCAGACAGAAGAAGGTGGCAAACCGCTCGCAACAGTCTTCAACTTTCTTGGGTTCACCCATATCTGGGCGCGCTCGCGATGGGGCAAGACCGTTGTGCAACAACTGACGGCGAAAGACCGATTTGCGCGGGCGCTCCAGGCAATCAATGAGCAGTGCCGCCGTATGCGGCACTGGTGCGTGCGAGACCAGCACCAACGGCTGAGCCGGATGCTCAGGGGGCACTTCGCGTACTTTGGTATCGCTGGCAATAGCCGTCGTCTTGGCTGTATGGTCTTCGAGGCCAGGCGACGGTGGCACAAGTGGCTGAAGCGGCGTTCGCGAGAACGCTCCCTCACCTGGGCTGCCTTCAATCAGATTCTTGTGATCTTCCCGCTGCCGAAACCTCGCATCAGGCATCGGCCTGCTACGCCGTGAGCGAACCTGTGCAATGAAGAACCGGATGCCTTAATTGGGCTCGTCCGGGTCTGTGAGGGACGAGGGGGGGTAACCTCCTCGTCTACTCGGAAATGGCAGACACCATAAGGAAGAATACCGATGCCGCAACGAGGGGCGGAGCTGCCCGTAGTAGTGCTGAAGCCCTTGTAATGAGGGTGGAGCGAAGGGGTGGCGTTATCCGGTTGACGAAGGTCACCAACCTGCATGGTGGGGATGAGTGACATGACCTCAACGAAACCGTATTGCATTGCGAAGCGCACGGTGTGGGAAGCGTATCAGCTGGTGAGGGCCAACCGGGGTGCTGCAGGCGTGGACGATGAAACGATCGCCATGTTCGAGCAGCACCTGTCGGGCAATCTGTACAAGTTGTGGAACCGGATGTCGTCGGGCTCGTATTTCCCGCCACCGGTGAAGCAGGTTGAGATACCGAAAGCCAAGGGTGGTACCAGAAAGCTGGGCGTGCCGACGGTGATTTCATAATGCACCTCTCACAGTTGAGTGTTGGAATGATGCGGCTGCAGATGCCCTGAAGTGCGCACCCAATCCCGCAGTTGTTGCTCCTTGGCGGTATCGAGCGTGATCCACCACGGCCCCCGCCCATCGAGCTTGCGGGCCGGGACTACCTGGCGCTCAATCCAGTAATAGACGACGTGTGGACTGACATGCAGCCGATGAGCGAGTTGCTGTACCGTGAGCTCGTCCGGCCGCTTGAAGCAGGTTACTTCAATTCGATACCGGTAGCGGATCCATTTGACCATCTCAAGCGTGAACGATTTGCCAGTGGAACTGCGCAAGCCTTCCTGATTGAGGTGCGCCACGATTTGCCGGTCAGGCAGATGCTGCGATAGTTCGCGTACCTGTTCGACGAACGCGGCGGGGTAACGCATCGCGTCGGCAGCCGGCGTGGGCAAGTCCACGGTGATATCAGTACACGCGCTGCCCTGCCAGCGGATATGCAGCACCGCTTGTCTCGTGGCGGACCGTCTCTCGACCGTGATGTCCCGGATGAGCAGTCGCAACATGCGCTTGCGATCCTTCGCTGATGTGGTCGGCGCCCGCCAGAGGCGCGGCAGATTGCGCGCCAGCGCGAGAACCTGGGCTTTCTGTTCGGACGTCGCGACGAGTGCCTTCTGGCTCTGGAACCGGGCGGATTCCGTCCTGATCGCCTCAAGGTGAAGCATCGCGTCATTCCAGCGCCGTTCGAGGGTACCCGCGACCAGACGATTGGCCGGATCGCATTCCTGATAGCGACGTTCAGCGAGTGCGACCTCATACTCGGCGCGTTCGATGCGCATGTGCCACTGGCGCATGATGGCATGATCGCGTTGCTCGAGTTCGCTCAGGGCGGTCACGGCGAGCTCGAGTTCGGCTGGTTGCAGGGCGGTGAATATAGCCTCGCCAATTGCGTTGTCAAGTAGTTCGCTGCGCATGCTCATGCAATCTGTGGTCGCCAGCCCCTCGCGGCGACGGGCACTGCATAAGTACAATGGATAAAGGCCGCCGTTACCCTGGTAGCGAACGGTCAACGCCCGACCACAGCCGCCGCATATCAGCAGCCCCTGAAGCAGCGCCAATCCTTCACGCGCCGCACCACTGAGCACGGTACCTTCGCCGTTGGTCCTGTTGTGCGCCAGGTGTTCCTGGTTGCGCTCAAATTCCTCCGGGGTGATATATCCATCATGATGGTCTGGCAGATGAACGCGCCACTCTGCCTTTGGAACCGGCTGTACGTGCTTATGGACCTCTCCCTGTGGTGTGATGCGCTGACGATACTGGTATCGTCCAAAAACATAGATGCCGGCATAGGAAGGATTCCGTATCAAACCGAGAACGCGTCCGTGACTCAAGCGCCCCCAGATGAGTCGACCTGCCCAGGCACCTCCATAGGCACGCTTGGGAAAGCGCAGGCCCTCTTCGGCAAAGCGCTTGACAACCGCGTACGCGCTGCCGGTCTCCTGAAACAGACGGAATGCGAGCTGCACGGCACCGCGTACCTCGTCATCGGGATCCAGGACGATGCGGCCGTCATCGCCGTAGCACAAGCCGACGGGCAGTGGAAAGCGCAACTCACCCTTCTTCGCCTTGTTGAGTTTGCCGCCCTGGAGGCGGCCGCGCAAGAAGTGCAGTTCGGCCTGTGCCATCGTACCTTTGAGACCAAGTATCAGGCCGTCGTTGAAGTCGCCCGCGTCGTAGCAGCCATCGGCGTCGATCACGAGCGTATGGGTGAGCGCGCACAGCTCGAGCAGGCGATGCCAGTCCAGATTCGAGCGTGCCAGGCGAGAAACCTCCAGTGCGAATACAGCACCCACGTTCCCCATCGAGACGTCCGCTACGAGGGTCTTGAAGTCTTCGCGGCCCGTCATCTGCGCCCCCGACTGGCCGAGATCGCGGTCCAGGACCCGGATCGCCGTCTCCGGCCAACCCAGTGCCAGCGCCTTGTCGCGCAACGCGTATTGACGCTCGGTGCTCTCCTGATGGTGCCGTACCTGGGCCAGCGTACTTTGGCGGATATAGATGTACGCCGGTTTGCTCTGATGTTGGGGGGTGATCTTGGTGTTCATCGAAGGCCTCCTCGGTCAGCTCCAGCGCGGGCTCGGCGGTGAGCCAGGCCTCGAGCATGTTGGCGACGAGTACGCCGGCCGATTGCGGATCGATGAAGTTGGCGAGCGACAGCGACGACTGGCTCACCGGCGCCCCTCAGAGCGCCTCGCGGCGGCGCAATAGTTCGCGGTTGATCTCGCAGATCTCCTCGATGATCTCGCGAACGCGGTGATAGTTCGCCAGGTGATCGGCGACGTCGGTGTAATCGGCTTGCGGCACGTAGTCCATTTGCGGCCGGCGGCCGGGAAAGCTCACGGACAGGTAGTACTTGGGACCGTGACCGGGGCCGTCTGCACACTTGCAGCCCGGTTTGCCGCAGCGCTTGTAGCGCTCGATGAGCGAGCCGCGCAAGAGCGTCTCTAACGCTGGCATTTGCTTCAGCAATTGCGCTCGGCGTCTGCGCAAAATGGACGACGGAATATCTTCCATGGGCGGACCACGTTAAAAACTGGTCTGATAATAGGACAAGGAGATGCATTGATCAAGCTCCTTTGTTCGATGACTTCCTGGATCGGGCAAGCTGGTCGATCAACGTGACCAGTTCCACCAACATGCCAAGATCGAAGCAGCATACGGGTGCGATGGCGTCGTCGTGGACAGACGGTGTGCCCCAGTCGGTCCATTCGCGCGCAATGCTAAAGCTGCCGCGATCTATATCGCGCAGAATCAGTGTCTCGGTGCCTGCGACGCGGCGGGCCTTCAGCACGGAAAAGCGTTGGCCCCTAAGGGGATGAAACGGATGACGGATCTCAGCCCATCCCAAATGCTCGTTGAGCACTTGTGCAGTTCGCGTTGACCGTCCCCACCGTGTCAGATCGAGTGGCCCAGACGGTTGTCAAGCTCATGATCGAGCCGATACTCGAGCCGATATTCCATAAAGATTCTTATGGGTACCGGCCCGGGAGGTCGGCGAAACAGGCGGTTGCGGTAACGCGTGAGCGTTGCTGGAAATACGACTGGGTTGTTGAGTTTGACATCAAGGCGGCATTCGATCAGATTGATCATGGCCTCCTGCTCAAGGCGGTGCGTAGGCACATCAAGGTGGACTGGATCCTGCTGTATATCGAGCGGTGGCTGACTGCGCCGTTCGAGACTGCGGACGGAGCGAGACCGCCACGGGTGCGCGGTACACCCCAGGGCGGAGTGGTCAGCCCGATGCTGATGAATCTGTTCATGCACTATGCGCTTGACACATGGATGCAGCGACACCTCCCGCAATGTCCCTTTGCGCGTTATGCCGATGATGCGGTGGTCCACTGCCGCAGTGAGGCGCAGGCGCAGGAGGTCATGCATGCCATTGCCTCGCGGCTGGCGGAATGCGGGTTGGAGATGCATCCCGAAAAGTCAGGCATCGTGTATTGCAGGGACCGAAGCCGTACTCAAGCCTACCCGAATGTGACCTTCTCATTTCTGGGTTTCCTGTTTCGTCCGCGAAGGGTGATGACCAGGTCTGGGCAGCTCTCAACGAGCTTTCTGCCCGGCGTGAGTCGTGATGCCCTGAAACGGATGAGACAGACAGTGCGGGGGTGGCGGCTACCTCGTCAGACGTTCAGGTCACTGGACGCTGAATTTAACGTTTGCGACGTTAAGGCGAGGAAAGATTCCGGGCAATTTTGTCCGGTTGACAAGGACGGTGAATTGGGGGTGATGAGGCGGCGGGCAGGGGGCGTGTCCACGAACTCGGCACGTTCGATTCCGCTGGGATCGTTTGGACAATGTCTGCTGGTTTTTCAGGCTGCCTGTGCTTCGGCATCCGAACTGAAATGGAAAATACGACTGGACCGCGCGAGGCACGCTTCGAGTGACAGCGAGGATGCACGCCGCGGCTCACTGTCGCTTCCGATAAGGCAGAAACCAGGTCAATTTTTTCGGTCAATGTTCCGGGACACTAACTTTAAATGTGGTTTGGCTGAACTACTGAGCATGGAGGGGCCGCGAGTGCACGAATCGCCAATAGTGAAGAGCAGCGGTGATCGAGCAATGGCGGGAAGCCAAGCGCGCGGTGCGCGGCGTGGAATCGAAATATAAGCGGCTGGTCAGGACGATCGCCAGCGACATCGGGAGCCAGTCGTTGCCGGCGGGCGTGCGCGCTTGCTGTCACAGCGCGATGTCGTCGCGGAACTGGCGATCAGCGTGCAGACGGTCACGAACGCTTGTGAAGAGGTTCGATATCGCCGAGTGTTCGGTGGTCGATTTTTGGGTCGCACGCATTGTTCAAACTTGCGCAACGGAGAGTGCTGTTGCATGGGGATGTGATCTGCGTACTGAAGTTGACATAAAAGGAAGTATCCCCGCACCGATTCTTTTTGCGCCTTCCAAGGCGATAAGCGGGTCATCGCTGTCGGCAGCGCGTGCGCGCGACGTCGCCGGGGCGGGAACGCGATTCCCGGCGACGGCCGGTGACAGATTTATTACGCTCTACGCCGGAGCGGGGAGAATTTCATAGCGATGCAAGGGCCAAACGCGCGAACGCTTGCGCTGCCCCAAAATCAAAATTCGCCCCGGGGTCCGGCGGCTTATTCTTCTTCAGTACTGGTTCGTCTAGGACCGATCCGCCAAAGACCGCGACTCCAAACCGCTCTCAGACCCCGACCGATCGGGACGGCTTCGATTCAATCGACACTATCCACCCACGCGCGTGCCCATTGAATACCCGCCAGTTCCGCCTCTTCCTCTGTGTCGAATTCGCCGAGTACACCGGACGCTTCAAGGACCTTGTTGTCTTTCGTGATGGTGGCGCTTGCGGCGTAGCGTTCGGGGTGCAGGATTTCCTTCTGCTGCAGAATGGCACGACCCCATAGCATGTATCCCTGATGTTGTTCGCTTTGCATCAGCGTTCGATCTCGACGTATGCGCGACGCCCATCCACGCGAAGTACGTTACCCTCAGGCGTAACCTGACGCGGAATGTGGTCATAGCGTGGCTCCCCCGTACGGTGCCCGACCGCGGCGACAGATGCCTTTGGGCCGGGCGCTGCCGCAACGATGCGGTGCTGCAGCTGGCTACGTCCGGTGCGCATGCTCGCGCCCCGATGCTTCGGCGCCTTGCGGACCGGTTGGACCCGCCGCGTATCGCCTTGTGCCTCAGGCGGATTCCAAACTTCAATGTACCGGGCGCCGGCAAACGCGGGAAAAGCGATTGCCAGAAGGACCATGCCGTACCTGATTACTACCGTGGTCATTCCTTCTCCGATTCTAAGACGCTGCCATTGGACACGTAGTGCGTGCTCGCCCACGCAGGCCCACGGGGAACCCGTTCCGATGTCCGCCAATTTTCTCACGGCTGGATTACACGGCTGCGCTCCTGCGTCGCGATTCCCGTTCAGTCGCCACTGTCATTAGTTTGAAGTTCGTTACATTAGCCGTTCGGGCGCTCCGGGATAACGAAATGCTGCCGGAACAGGCGCTCGGACTCACATAACCCTTCCTCGGTAAAGACCACTGACTTCGTCTTGTTGACCGGGTCGCAGATGAGGCCCTTTTCGTAAAGGCGATTCAGCACGTCCCAGTCGAAGCTGTGAACGGCTGTGAGAAACCGACACTAGACGGCGGCATCGATCAGAGATACCGAATGGTCCAGGTCTGCTGAGCGGTTTGGTAATGGTTTGTGTGAAGTGCAGGAGGCGGCACCGGCTGCGTCGGAAGGAGCCCGTAGGGCGCGTGCAGACGCAGCCGGTTCGGCTTGCTTCAGGAAGAGGTGACGCTGAAGTCGGGATGCGGTAGAAGAAGGCTTACCGCCGAAGAAACAGGCTCGACACCGGCTCAAACCGCCAAGTTCACTCCGATGTCGAGCCCCACACGCGCACGGGGCACGGGTGCCGGGCCAGTATGGCACGACCCATTATTCCCGTCGATACCGTTTCGGCATTGACGGGGATTGCCGATGCCGGACACAGGCCGTCTGTTCGTGTGCGCCCGTTGCCGGGCGCAGGTCGTCGTTTGCCGCCGTTGCGACCGCGGCCAGATCTACTGCGACGGTGACTGTTCTGAGGTCGCACGCCAGGCCAGCATGCGCGTGGCCGGCCAGCGCTATCAGCGCAGTCGTCACGGCCGCTTCGCGCATGCCGAACGGATGCGCCGCTATCGCAACCGCCAGAATAAAGTGACGCATCAGGGTTCCGCTGTACCTGCCGCCGATGCTCTACTGGCACCGACTTCGACGACGTCGGCGGCAACAGCAGCGGTGTCCGCCACCGCCCCAGCTGTGCCTGAGCGTTGCCATTTCTGCCACTGCGTCTGTCCGGACTCCGTGCGCCTCGGGCCACTACGCCGTCGGGTCTTCCGTGATGTTCGTACTACTACCTACTACACAGGAAGTGACCCATGACCATTGGAGTTGAACTCGAGGCGCAGATCCTGCGCTACTACCACGTCGAGAAGTGGCGCTGCGGCACCATCGCACGGCAGTTGCACGTGCACCGTGGCACGGTCCAGCGCGTGCTGGCGCAGGCCGGTCTGCCCCGCGTCGGCGGGATGCTCAGACCTTCGCAGATCGATGCCTACCTGCCGTTTATTCATGACACGCTCAAGAGGTTTCCGTCGCTCACGGCCAGCCGGCTGTATGCGATGGTCACCGAGCGCGGCTACCGTGGCAACCCTCATCATTTCCGGCACCTGATCGCGGTACACCGTCCGCGTCCTACACCAGAGGCTTATCTGCGGCTGCGCACCTTGCCTGGAGAGCAGGGCCAGGTTGACTGGGCCCATTTCGATCATCTGCAGATCGGGCGCGCGCGCCGGCCGCTCATGGCCTTCGTCATGGTGCTGTCGTGGTCGCGGCAGATCTATCTGCGCTTCTTCCTCGATGCCCGCATGGACAGCTTCCTGGCGGGCCACGCCGGCGCGTTCGCGGCGTGGTCCGGATTGCCAAGGATCCTCCTCTACGACAATCTCAGGAGCGCTGTGCTCGAGCGTCAGGGTGATGCGATCCGCTTCAACCCGACGCTTCTTGCGTTCGCCGCTCATCATCGCTTCGAGCCCCGTCCAGTGGCAGTGGCCAGAGGCAACGAGAAGGGACGCGTCGAAAGAGCTATCAGGTATGTACGTGAGAATTTCTTTGCCGCGCGCAAGTTCGTTGACCTCGACGACCTGAATGCCCAGGCCGCGCTCTGGTGCGCCGGTCCCGCCGCCGATCGTCCCTGCCGGGAAGAGCCCACGATCACGGTGCGCGAAGCCTTCGCCCGCGAACAGCCCAGCCTGCTTGCGTTGCCGGCGAATCCGTACCCGTGCGAGCTGCAACTGGCCGTGAAGGTCGGCAAGCAGCCGTATGTGCGCTTCGATCTGAACGATTACACGATCCCGCATACCCACGTGCGGCGCGTACTCACGGTCCGGGCCGATCCCCGGCAGGTGCGCATTCTCGACGGCGCCGATCTGCTTGCAACTCATGTGCGCAGTTACGATCGCGGCGCGCAGATCGAGATTGTCGCGCACATCGACGCCCTCGTTGCACGCAAACGCGAAGCCCGTCACCATCGCGGCCTCGACCATCTCGCCCGCGCGGCGCCGGCCAGTCACACGCTCATGCTGCGCGCGGCGGAACGCGGCGCCAATCTGGGCAATATCACCGCCCACCTGCTGCGGCTGCTCGACCGTTATGGTGCAGCCGAACTGCAGGCAGCGATCGAGGAAACGCTCGCCAGCGATGCCGCGCCTCACCAGAATCCGGTGCGTCTGGCGCTGGAGCGTCGGCGCGAGTCGCGGCAGATACCGCCGCCGGTGACGGTGAACCTGCCCGAGCACGTGCGTAGCAAGGACACGCTGGTGACCCCTCACCGGCTCGACATCTACGACCAGATAACGGGAGGTGCTGATGAGCTCGCCTGAGAACCTGCAGGAGCGCGCGAACGCCCTGCGCCTGTACGGGCTGCTGGCACACTGGCCGGATCTCACGGACGCCGGCTGGGTTGCGCCGCTGCTGCAGTGGGAAGAAGACGAGCGTGCCCGCCGTTCGCTCGAGCGACGCATCCGGGATGCCCATCTGGGTAGCTTCAAACCGCTGTGCGACTTCGACTGGGCCTGGCCCACGCGCTGCGACCGGGCCACCGTTGAAGAACTGATGTCGCTCGAGTTCGTCAGGGACACCGCCAACGTCGTACTGATCGGCCCGAACGGCGTGGGCAAGTCGACCCTGGCGCTGAACCTCGCCTACCAGGCGCTCGTCAACGGGCACACCGCGCTGTTCACAACCGCTGGCCAGATGCTCGGCGAGCTCGCCGCGCTTGACAGTGACTCGGCGTTACGCCGGCGGCTGCACCGGTACGCCACGCCCGACGTGCTTGTAATTGACGAGGTCGGATACCTGTCCTACTCGAACCGCCACGCCGACCTGCTGTTCGAACTGATCAGCCGCAGGTATGGCGCAGCGAGCACCGTGGTCACCACAAACCGGCCGTTCGCAGAATGGTCGGAGGTGTTTCCGAACGCTGCCTGCGTCGTCTCGCTGGTTGACCGGCTGGTGCATCGCGCCGAAGTCGTCGCAATCGAAGGCGAGTCCTACCGGGTGAAGGAGGCACGTGAACGGGCCGAGCAGCGCACAAAGAAACGCAGCGCGGCACGCATGGAGAAGAAGAAGTCATGAAGCGCCTTCACCTGCCTTCGGGCATCACTCACGGGCTCGACTTCCTGATCCCGGACAACTGGTCCGCCGATCAGGCGCTGGCCGTCGTCGAACTCATCGACGATCTGCGCGAGCGTATCGCCGCGCACTACCAGATTCCGCTCAATGAACTGCTGCACGAACAGCGCGCGCCTCCCGACAATCCTCATCCTCGCGACATCGATGATCCATTCTGACGACCATCACCCAACAACAGCGGGCCGTAACCGCCCCCTGTTGTTGGCGCATTTATTCAACCTTGCGCCGCCATCTGGTGGCGCTTTTACACCGCCGCTAACAGAAGCCCTTCCAGGCGCGGCACTGATCGTGCAGCGTCAGGTATAGAAGTGCCAAGGCGACTTCGTCGATTGCGTCGGTATCGATGTTCATGACATACATCCCGCGGCCTTCTGAACCCGCACACAAAACCGCTCGGGACTACCCAGGATCTCGTCGGCCGACTTGCTCAGATGAACGGTTGGGGGTGAGCGTTGTAGACGTCAAGGTAGTGGCGGATTGCATCTTGGAGCTGGCGCGTCGAACCATGCGTGGCGCGACGAAGGTACCTTTCGGTAAGCGTAGCGAACCAGCGTTCGACCTCGTTGAGCCACCGCAATAACCCCGTCGACACCCGTGTTTCCATTGTCCTGGGTGCACCGGGGCTGGACGCGTGAAGCAGTCCGTCCACACGGTCAGCGACAAATCGCGCACGCCATCTAGAGACGGTTTTCTGGGCAAGTTGCGGTTTCCCCGCGACCGTGCTGTTGTCCGCCCCTTCAGCACAGGCCAGCACAATGCACGCGCGCAACCCCAACGCGTGTGCTGTCCTGCGCCGCATCATCAGCGCCTTGTTGCTCGAATTCCGATTTGCTCAGCACGAGTTCCGCTTCTGGGCCGGCCGCTCATCGCCGCCTCCCCGTATCCGTGCCACACATAGCACGTTAGTACGCGGCGAAAATAATTCAATGAATTTGTAAATCACCACATTACGCCAGCGTCGTCGCCCGGATGAGATCTGCTCCGGTAGCACGGAGTATCGCGCATAGACGACGGAAGGTGAGGGGTTCGCGACGCCAGAATCGCCGATCGCGGAGAAGACCTCGTTAGAACAGTCGCACTGTCACACATACGTTTCCAGACGACATGAGTTCAAGGCGAGGCGGAGCAGGGGTTTCGCGCCCACGAAAACACCTCACAAAAGCGATGTTATTGCCGATGGACCAGGCGTCGGTTCGGGAGCAATCGTTGGTCTCCCATCTTGCGCTTGTTGCCTGCCGCGACGGTCATGTCAACGGCCACCTGTTCAATGAGCTAATGCGAACCGTGTACCTCGCATGGTTTCTCCAGCAGGACGGTTACGGAAACGAACCGGTCCGGCGTTTCAAGACCGCGGAACATGCCGTGGAGGCCGCACTGGAACTGGCCCATGCGGCAAACGAGTGGGTGCTCCCTGAAGATGCTGTTCCCGTTTTTGAGGGCCTGCTGGCTTTGCACGATGCGCAGCTCGCCACCGTTTCCCTGCACAAAATAATCAGCGCAGAGCGCCGCCTCAGGCAATTCCTCGCCGGCACTACTAGTTCGCCTGTTCCAGACGTAGATCCAACCTCATAATAGCCTTTGGCGGCGGCACCAAAAGATTGTAGGTATAAATTCAGGATAACTGATCGTTAATGGTCGTCTTCATCCCGGAGTGCGGTCGAGGAGAGGGCACAAAGTTCCGACCTGGCGTGCGGACCCTGCAGATAGAAAACAGGGTCCGGTCGACAAGCTACGGCAATTTTTCGACCATTGAGCTACGGTGCACCGTAGCTCAGGAACCGGGGCGATCATTCGCCCGCACCGTTGCCGGGCTCGGCCGATGTGCTTCCTGCGTCATTGCAGATCAGCTCATGGCACGCTACTACCGCCTCATAACAGCACTGCCTGCTGCAAAAGCTCCAGCGCTTTGAGTTCGTCCAATCGGCCCGTGCGTGCCTTGCCTGCCAGCGTCTTGAGCAATGCCTCCGCGATCGGTGCAATGCCGTGAAGATGGTCCAGGCTCGTCACGGACGGGGATAGCGACTCGCGCAATTGCGGAGGTGTTGCGGGGGCCGCGAGCGACTCAGCGGTTGCCGCCGTGGCTGCCGCCGGTTCACCATCACTTTCGCCAGATTTGCGACCGGCAGGCTCGTCAGGAGCATCAGCGACATGATGCGGCTGGCTGACGACGATCGTCGCTTTCTCTGAGGCATCGGCAGAACCGGACGCGCGGTCTTTCGCCCCGGTCCGAACGTCCGCCCGCGAGCGCCTCGCGTTCGCCGTCGCATCGGCGGGGTTCGCCGATGCGCGATCTTCCGTTGCGGCCGCGAGTGGCTCCTTCTGTTCAACGGATGCACGGCCGCGCGCGGCGGGCGTGAGCAAACGCGACACCGACTGCGGGATGTCGGCTTCCGAACGCGGCGTGTCCAGCCAGCCAGCTGGCAAACCAAGTCGTTCGGTGAAACGGTTTGCTTCAACACTGTCGAGCCGTTTTTTGCCATACAGCCGGTGGGCCATGTTGGATCCGCTCATCTTCATGACCACACCGAGTCTTGCTTTCGATCCGTTACGAGCCGTCAAAACAAGGAGGTTCGCGCGTCGAATTTTCTCTACGTCACCGCTGTCGTCTAACGCCAGTGGTCGCTGTTGGTTTCCCCCGACAGATGTCCTGGGTTTCGAAGGTAAACCTTTTCGCGGCGCACGTGGGGCAGGCGATTCGGCCATCTGGCTTCGACTGTTTCTGACGGCCCTGGGCGAGTCGCCCGTTGCTTTTTTCGGCATCTGCGCTTTCCCCGACAAACTGTCTTCAGGATATGGTTGCTGGCCGCCGTGAACGGCGGAAGGCGGCATGGGTGTTTGCGACACTGCCTCGGGTTCGTCGTCGGTCCGGACGAAATCGAGCGGTGATTTCAGGCGGGCGATGGTTTCGGGCGCAAGCGCAGGATTGGGCTGGTCAAAGAAACCGTGAGGCAATCCAAGCGTGGTTTCCAAGTGAAAGGCGGTCTCGGGCGTGAACCTTTCACCCTTCGTCAGCTCGGCCACTCGCGCCATGTTCGATCCCAGTCCCAGCGCGATATTCTCCGCGCCTACCGTATCCACCAGAAACTGGAACGATCGTGTCTTGAAAATGGAGGCAGTGTGGGCAGAGTCCCGGGCAGGTGCATTGACGTACGGCGGTTTCGGCCGGTTCGGCTGGGACTGTTTGACGTGACGAGGTTGGCGCTGGCCGCTGTCCCGAGATCCCGCATATCGTCCGCGGGTTTGACTCATATAGTAGGGCTCCATGCGATCACTGGTGTGCTGAGTGCGATTATAGATGACGTGATGCTGGCAGTGGATGCCGAACGACGCGATAGCGCGAAAACACACGGGGGAATCCGGCCATAGTGTGATACCGGTTAGCGTCCGCGCTCTCCGGTCGCGATCCGGTGATGCTGGCCTGCGAAGCAATGCACAGCCAGCCTTTTGCCGGTCACACGAAATCGTCAGATATCAGGCAGGCGATGGAGGACTGATGCGCCGGCTCTCTCTCGTTCAACGCAAAGCGCGGCCGGCGGTTGATGCGTCGGTGGTTAGCGAACCGCGGCTGGTCAGTCTGCCCCTCGAAAGTCCGGCCGAACTTCTGCAGGCCAGAATGATTCGGGTTGCCAGGCATTTCTTGCCAACGTGCCATCAGTGATGCACGAGATCTGCCGATCTCCGAAGCACCAGGGCAGCGCATACACCACCTTGCCGATTCGCATCGCCGGTATCGATCAATCGGGAAAGCCTGCTCGCCGGTCGGCGCGGTTATTTTCTCACTTTGCATTTCGCGAGGACCTGCATTCAGACAATGCGGGTCCTCGTATCACGAAGAACGGAGAGTTTCTGTGCTGCAATGTCGGCGCTAGCCATTGATGACAGCGTCCATCGAGTGGCGGATGTCGCCAATGCCTGACGCAAGTCCCCAAGGGAAGAGGTCGCGATAGTGACACTTAGTGACGCTGCCTGCGTCAGCACGAATGCGCCCGACAGAACGTGAGGTGCTGACTACGTATGGATCTGACCGCTTCGATCCGGGGACTGACACACGCGGCACCACTTTGCCTGCCGGCGTATCTGCGGCCAGCTCAACGCGGCTTCACCTCTTAACCTCGTCCTCCGTCTCGTCCGGCGGGCGGTAGGGCACCTTCACCGTAGCGCTGCCAGACGGCGTTGGCAACGCATGTCACCCCCGCCGCGCCGATAGCTCTGTATGGCCTTCGTGCGGTCCTGGGTAACGCTCTTCTCTTCGGCACCCCACGCGCCCTCCCAGTAAAGCCCGAGATTGTATGCTGAGGCCTTGTGGCCCAGTGTGATGGCCCGCTCGTAGAGCGTGAGCGCGCGGCTCGTATCGACCGGCATGCCCCGCCCAAGGCGTGCGCTATCGGCCAGCGCTGCAGCGGCCATGCCGCGAAGATGGCCGTCCGCGGTCTCATCCTTCATCACGTCTTCGAAGATCGCATTACCTCTCTCAAGGTCCGCCTCGCCTCCGGTTGGTGTGACGAGAGAAATGGCCATTGCCATCCGCCAGGCGGGATGCCGGTTAGCACCAATGCACTCAAGCAACCAGCGGCCGAGATGCGGCGCACGACTGAGCGTGCTGGTGAGAAGAGCATTGGCGATCGCGGCGAGCGACTCGGGCGACAGAAACCCGGTCTTGTTTGCCGCAATGACGTGACGGGAAAACTTCTCGACATCCAGAGTAGGGTCAGCGAGGCGCAACTGATGCCATTCACGCTCGATCGTTCCTACCCAGCTTTGCATTTGCATGGTGAGCAACACGTTGGTGAGGAATGCACCTGATTCTAGCTCACCTTTGGTGAAATGCAACTTTCCGGAGCTCGTGCGTCCCGTTCACATGCGTTCGCCAGATAGAGGGTTGCCATCGTTTCCCCGTCTCGGTCAGACGACGATTCTGAGCAAAGCTTCAATCTTTCTGCTGTGATCCAGCGCGGCGGTGAGTGGTGCACGGAGTTACGAAGCGTTGGCAGGCACTGGCGCCGCCTGCAACATCAAGGCGGTGGCGCAGACCGTAGTTGGATGATCAGGCATAGATGGCGATGGTATTCATATCGCGACTTGTGGCAAGATCCGAACCGGATGACAGAAACGGGTTCGCGAGGCCATAGGCAAGTGTATTCGCCAGCCTGCTTCGCACGACGTTGGAGAAGGAGAGTGTCCCACGATGGCTGATGCATTTGAACTCGTTGCCCTGGCGTTGCCCGGCGACGTCGCCCCCGAGTCACTGCCCGCCATCGTGCGCCAGTTCGTCGCGGATTGCTGGCCCGGTATGAGCCGCAGCCAGTTGATCGCCCGCGCCCGGCGCCTTGCGCTGCGGCCGTCGCTGCGCGCCTATCGCCCGAGCGCGCCTGGAGACATCGGACACTTTGCGCTCACACTTATGGTGGGCGCGCAGACCGTGTCCCTGATCGCGCATTTGCGCCGCGTCGCACAGCGGCGCGCATCCGCACGCAATCGCAACGCGGCCACCGCCTCGCGACCGCCCGCGCGCGATCCGCGTCAGACGTCGCTGTTCTGAAAGGGCGCCGAACTCGACGACCTTCATCGAATGGGGTGCCACGCAGGTGCGCGAGTTCATGAGCACGATCGAGGCCATGACGCAAAAAATCTACGGCGGGCTTCTGCGCGATGCCGCGCACGGTCGCGTGCCGCTGGCGGCGAGGCACGTCGACGATCAGACTGGGGACGCCGTCCGCAACTTGTCGGAAGACAATTGGTTGCCGGGATTCGACGCTAGTCGGGAGGATCACCCTGGCTCCACACTCCCCATGCGGATGACCCCTGTTTCAGCTTCATCCTGTCTTCACGAAAAGAGGCTCTTTTGCCCGTCTGTTTGCGTAAAAGCGGGTTCTAGCATGGGCGTATTCTTTCACACGTCACGAAACAACAGGCGTGATCGGGGTAGCGAGGAGAAGAGCGCGGCCCCGCGGCTTCGATATTGCCGCGGGGAATGCGTCGACTATTCGCCCAGCCACGAAACCGAGCAACCTCGTTGGTGCACGGTAGCGGACAGTTCCATGCTTCATCGGTTACGCAAACAAACGCACCCGGGTAAGGCTGGCAAAGCCGGTGACGGAAGACCGCCGGATGGCCGTAACTCTATGTCAGCAGCGTGTGCACGTCCTCTCACGGACGGTCCCCGGCAACAGGGGCATGCGCACGCCGATTGACAACGGTTCTGGTCTCTCAGATCTCTCGAAGTGCGCGCCACCTCACGGCTAGTCGGTCGAACAACAAGTAATCGAGGAGCGACCATCAACCAGATGTTAAGTCAGCACTGCAGATGATGCTACGGAGTCGCTGGCAAATTTCGATCCGGCGAGTGGCATCCAACGCGTTGGCGCCTACTACCTCGCGCAGCGGAAGCTACGGTTCATTCGATACCCACGAGAGCGCACCGCGCTTTTCATTAGCCGTGTTGATCGCATTGATTGCAGCGGACGACGTTTCTATCCCATTCTGTGCGGTGTGCAGCTTATGACACCTGGCCAGGTGATGACATCGGCTTCGCAACGGATAGGCCAGCGCGCATCTGCCTGGGGGACCAGTTCGGCCGGCAAGTGGACACGTCCGTTAGAAGCGCACTCCAGCGTGCTGCCGGTGTTGGATGCTGAGGGTCTGTCGCGCGTTCGTCATCGATATCCTTGCGCGCACTGCACCGATCCGCGCACCACCCACGCGTCGGGGCGAGATATGAGCGCCACTGTTCCAGGACGAACAACCCGACCCTCGGCTTTGCGGCAACGCGGCCCACGAGCAGACCTTTGCGTCTGTCGCTTCGCACAGGCCCTTGCACGTCCGTTCCGCCATCACGATGGCGCCACTGCACCGCTTCGGCACAACCTCAGCCCTCAGCCGGCCTCCCGCCTGACCACGCATCCCGCAACACCGCTCGCCATCCCGGGCAATCGATCGCCATAGCCCCGAAGACTCCATTGCGTCAGAGCACTCCGCGGTTTCCTACCCTTCAGGTTTATTCAACGCCTGCCCGCACGCGCCGGCGCGCACCCCGAGTCCACGGACATGGGCAGGCATCGAACAAACCTCAAGTGCAACTGCCCGCCGTATCGCCAGGTTTGCACGTGCAACATCACCGGCGGCCGACAGTCGGACGACTTCCCGATCAACCCAGCCGTAGGCATCGCATACGTGACCACATACCGCGAGAACACGATCCGATCGCGTGGGCCTCTAGCACGACGGTAATCGCAACGGCAGAACGGTGATCGCGGGAGAGGCTTTCACACCGGCAATCGCCGGTCCTTCAGCGGGCGCCTAGGGGCGGGCGTCGGGTGACTATGGATGCATCGCCGACATCACGGCCGATGGAGGTGGAACCTCCGGACCGCCCGACAGCGTATTTCGTACCGCAAAGCAGCTGCCGGGTCGAGTTGCCAAGGCTGGCGTAGGGCGGCAGCGGCGTTCGACTGGCTTTGATGAGAGCAGTTGCGACACACTCGCGCACCGCGGCGCCAGTTTCTCCATTGCCGCCTATTACCAAAGTGATATAGCGGCAGCGAGGCTCGGAAATCATACTGGCTCCGACCTGCCGCACACACGAGCTCGCTGCACAGTTTCCGATGTTTTTCCAGCTTGCAAGCAAGTGCGGCCGGTAGCCCCTGCAAGGGGCAGCGCCGGCGCTCGCCTCTACACGTCGCGACGGCGCGTTGCGTCCACATTCTTTTTTGACGGAGACTCCTATGAAAACAGTGTTACTCGTCGCCGGTGGGCTATTGTGCGCGTGCGCCTGGCACGCCAGCGCGCAAAACATCACTGCAAATCCAACGACCGCAGCACAGCCTGACGCGATGAATTCGGAAGGCCCCGACCCTTCGGGAAGCTCGATGTCCGGCGGACATAGCGTGGGTCACGGAAAGACCCGCGCCGAAGTCTATCAAGACCTCGTGCACTCGCAGCAGAACGGCGAGGCAGCGCGGTTGCAGGAACTCTACAAAGGTGGCAACTGAAGCTGCCTGGAGCGGGCAAACTGCGGCTCCGGAGAAAGGAGGGAAAACCAAAATGGCGTCTTTCGACGAACCGTCGATTCTCTCCGAGTACAACCGCGGGGAGAAGCTGATCGCCGGCATCGTGCTCGCCGTCGTCACGTTCTGGCTGTTCGCCCAGACGACCTTGAACGTGCTGCCGTCCATGTGGGCGGATCTGCAAATCGACGACGGCCTCAGTGACATCGCCGTCAGCATCACCGCCCTCTTTTCTGGCGTTTTCATCGTCGTCGCAGGCTGGCTGGCGGACAGGGTCGGCCGCGTGAAAATCAATCGAGGGAGCGTCGCGCATTGTCCTGCTTCGAGCGTAGTTTGTCGGCCTCCAGTCTGCGCGTGACTAGATGGATCAGGTAAGTCGCAAACTCGGGATCCTGATAGTACATCCGCATTGCATCGGCCGCGGAAACCGTCAGCAACTCGCATTCACTCTTGCAACAGGCCGTCCAGGTGCGGCGATGGTCCGGCGAGAAAAGTCCGATCTCTCCGAGGATCGTGCCAGCGCCCACATCGACTCCGATCTCCTGAAGGCTGACCGTCCCGCGCAACACATAGTAGAGCGCGTCGCTTGGCGCATCCTTGCGAAACAGCACGTCTCCGCGTTTGAAGCGACGGGGAGGCAAATCAGAGAGGAGCCGCTTGATGGCGAGCTGCGCATCGAGCGCCTGATGAAGCTGTGCATCGCCGACCTGATCGAGCCGCGCGGCCGCGATGCTGGCCTGCCTGCGACTCTCGACCTTGAGCGCTTTATACACCGTATAGAGATGCACTTTTACTGTCCCTTCCGCGATATTGAGTTGCCTCGCGATCGACTTGTTCGACTCGCCGCGCGCCGCGAGAGCCAGTACTTCAATCTGGCGTGGCGTCAGCATGCGGTTGTTCATCGGAGGGTCGGGAACCACGCGCGAATCCGTGGTTGCGCTACGCGATGCTTGTGTGTGCTTTATTGCAGAGAACGTTGCCGGCAGGTATGCCGCGCCAGCCAGCACCACCTGTAGCGCGTCGCGCAACGCTTGCCCGGACTGCGACTTGTTCAGGCAGCGCGCCACACCGGCAGCCATGAAGGAGTCGATAGTCTGCTGACCGATCTCGCTCAGCAATGCGAGCGCTGGCAAATGCGGGAAGACGCGCCGCAATGCGCTCAGCACATCGAGTGCTTCGTTTTGATGGTCGCCATCCAGTATCAGCAGGTCTGCGCGGGTCCAGTCTTCGAAAGCGGTGATCCGATAGTCCGCACATGTCACCTCGATACACTCTTCGAAGTCGCGGACCAGGTGTGCAACGCCCTCGCGGAACAAACCGGTCGGTGCGATGAGGATGATATGCATATGCGTCACTTCTTGCGTCGATATCGTTCGCCGCGAATGCGAGCGCGTACTGCTCTAGTCTGAGACGCTGGAGCCATTGCGCGATGTGCTGGCGCATGCGTACGCCCAGTGCCGCTCGAACAAGGGCGCGCCGGGTGTCGATCGGCAGGACTTCGCGGAGGTCGAAGCGTATGGGGTGCAGAGGTCCTCGCGATAGATCTTGTCGTACAGCGCGTAGAAGCGATACCCGGCTTCTGCGTTCGCTTTCGCGTGTAACGCCATCGGCAGCTTCTGAACACGAATCGGAGTTGATAGGTTGCCCAATCTCCACGTCCTCACTAGGTATTGCGTCCTTGTCGCCTGCATTCGATGCCAGCCGGCACACGCGAGTTTGCCGCACCGGTTTGGCTCCGGCGCGACGCGATGCGATTCGCAAACGTCAGACGAAAATCGGGCGCACCGCTCGCCAATGCAACAGCTTGGCACTCAACCGGGCCGATGAATACCCAGTGTAGGCGTACAACTCGCACGGCGCATGATGTTCGACGGCGTTTCGAGTCACGACGGGTACTGGGCAGCGCGTCCCACCTTGCCGTTTTGTCCCACGCGGGAAAATGGCGGACGCCGCGTGCTGACTCGGCCTATTCTATGGAAGGAGCGCTCCCGCCTGTCGGGCAAGGGCGCGCGAGCGGGAGCGAATCCATGAGCACGGTGAATCTCCGGCGCAAGCAGGTCCTTGTGTCTTTCGCGCTACCCACGATCATCGTAGCGTTTGCGTTTTCAGGTTTTGCAGTAACGGCGCACGCCGACACGGTTCGGATTACCGTCTCGCACTACAGTGACGCGACTGGCCCATACTTCAACAAGATGGCTCACGAGTTCGAGAAAGCTACCCCTGGTACGACAATCAAGATCGAAGAAGTAAACTGGGACGCGCTGCAACAGAAGCTCCAGACCGACATCATGGGCGGCGCGAACTCGGACCTGGCGATTGTCGGTACCCGCTGGTTGCTGGACTTCGTTAAGGACGACGTCGCCGAGCCCCTTGACGGCTACATGGACGCCAGCTTCAGGGACCGCTTCATTGGCCAGATGCTGGCGCCGGGTGAAATCAAAGGCAAGGTGTATGGATTGCCGCTCGCTGCTTCAACACGCGCGCTGTACTACAACAAGGACCTGCTTGCGAAAGCTGGTTATCCAAATGGTCCGAAGACCTGGAACGACGTAATCGATGCGTCGAAGAAGCTGAAAGCGATGCATATCGCCGGCTTTGGTCTTCAAGGCAAAGAGATCGAGACAGATGTCTACTTCTACTATGGACTCTGGAGTTACGGCGGAGATGTGATCGGCAAGGACGGCAAGGCTGCTTTCAATTCGCAGGCTGGTGTGAAAGCCGCAACGCTGTACAAAACGATGATAGACGAGGGTCTGACCGAAGCGGGGGTCACCGGGTATAACCGTGAAGGCGTACAGAACCTGTTCAAGCAGGAGCGTGTGGCGATGGTTATCTCTTTGCCCTTACTGTCGAAGCAGATCGCGAAGGAGGCGCCGAATCTGAAGTACGGTATCGATCCCATTCCGACCGGAACGACGCAGGCCACCTATGCGGTGACCGATTCAATCATGATGTTCAAGAACTCCAGGGTAAAGAAGAGCGCCTGGAAGTTTCTCGACTTCCTCTTCACAAAGAGCCCGCGCGTCGAATTCTCGAAGACGGAAGGCTTCCTGCCCACGACGAAGGCCGAAGCCAGCGATCCGGCACTCAATGGCCCAGACACCAAGGCGTTCAACGCATTGTTGCCGAACGCACGGTTCGCACCGACTGTCACTGGGTGGGAAGACACCGCGAAAGTCGTGTCGGGTGCCATGCAGTCCGTCTACCTGGGAAAAGCTCAACCCGCCGCGGCGTTGAATGCGGCAGCCGAAAAGGCAAACCGGTCGCTGGGTAAGTAAGGCGACTGGGGTAATTGAGATTTGATGCAGACCGGCGCAAGCGGCTCTCGGCAAAAAAACCGGGGCGAGGTGAGACGATTTTCAGCCCGTCAATGGTTTGATGCCCATTTCCCGGCAAAGCGATGCGGCGTCTGCTGCACTTCTCTCGCCCAATGCTTTATCTCCGCCCATCTTTTGCAGCCAAGACAGGCCATATAGGCACTGTGCTTGCAAAGGACGCATTCCGAGGTCGTGGGCGATCATCAACGCCATGCGATAGTGATTGTGAGCTTCCTCAATCCGAGGTGCGGTAGCGTTGCCATCCGAGACAAGATCTCCCAACAAGCACCCGGCCCAAGCCTCGTTGCCTCGTTCGCCGGAGGCTCGTGCCAGGTCAATGGCATGATGTGCATGAGCAACGGCTTCATCCTGTCGACCAGCGAGCTGGCATACTCGACCGAAAATTGAGAGCACTAGCGACTGTCCGAACGTTAAATTACTCGCCGCCGCTTGGCGAACTGCCTCTTCCAGAAGAACCAGTGCCTCATCGGTCCGGCCCAGTGAAGCATACGCCGCCCCCAGACAGGCGGCTATCCGAGGAATGAAGATGGGAAACTCAGCGCTCTTGCACATGGCCAGTGCTGGCTCAAGCGCCTCAACAGCAACGTCGGGATTGCCTTGAACAAGGTGCATCCGTCCGACACCGTGGCCAGCAAAGATCAGTTCCTCTGGCTCATTCATCCCTCGGGCCATGCCGGTCGCCTCCTGTCCAAGGACGGCAGCCTCTTCAAACCGGCCGAGTTCGGCAAGACACAGCACCGACCAGATACGAGCGTTGACGCGCGTGAATCTTACGTAAGCCTCATGGGGTCCGAGGCCGTAGCCAGGGCCTTCATGGAGGACCTCTAGCGCCTGCCGAGCGTGTCCCATAGCGCGTTCATAGTCTCCGCGGCCATACCGCGACCTTGCCAGCATCATAGCAGCCCAAGCCTTCGCATCGGGGTCGCTTCGCCGCTCCGCTAACGCCAGGGCGCGTTCGCCTGCCTCGACGGCGCCGACCAAATCGCCTAACGAACCGAGTGTGAAAGCCAACCTTGATAGAACGCGCGATAGGCGTACCTCGTCGCCAAGCCCTTCGGCAAGATGTTTCGCGGTCTCCAGATTCGCTCGGTCCCGTGTCAATTCTCCGAGCGGATAAAGCGAGTGGTTAAGTTCCCATCGGATGTCGATGATTTCACCAAGTGTCTCGGCTGAGGACGGCAGGGCCGCATAGGCAGTCAAAGCTTTCTCGAACAGGACCGACGCCTCGCGATGCGCGGCGCGTTTTGCAGTATTGTGACCGGCACGCCGCCACTGCCGGGCCGCCTTTTCCGTCAATCCGGCCTGGGCGCAGTGTTCGGCCAGGATTTCCGGTTGTTGCTCCGCTACGTCAGAAAAATGATCTTCGAGCTCCATTGCGATGCGGGCATGCAGCTGCTGCCGCCTCTCCCGCAGCAGGGAGCTGTATGCGGCGTCTTGCACCAGGGCGTGCTTGAAGGTGTATTCCGCATCCGGTGGTGCGCCGTGCTGGAAAACCAGCTCCGCACTGACGAGATGATCCAATGCGTCGTCCAGGCGCTCTTTGGGCATCGACGCGACCGCGCTGATGAGCTCATAAGAAAATCGCCGGCCGATTGCAGCGGCGATTTGTGCTACATCCCGCGCCGGGGCCAGGCGATCGAGACGCGCCATCAGCGAAGCGTGCAGCGTCATCGGGATCGCCAGTCGTGGCAGCGGACCATCGAGGACGTAGCGCCCGTTCTGCTCGCACAGTACGCCGCTCTCCAGCACTGTCCTGGTCAGTTCTTCGACAAATAGCGGTATTCCATCCGTATGCTCGATGATCCGGTCTGTGACCTCTTTCGGCAGTGCCTTGCCAAGCGTTACGCGCTCGATCATCTCGGCTCGTTGCCGAGGGTGCAGACGATTGAGAGCAAGGAGCATCACCTCTGAGCGGCCGATCCACGGAGATACGAACTCAGGCCGGAAGGTGAGAATCAGCAGGACAGGCAGGGTTGCAATACGATCGACAAGCTGGTCCAGCGCTTCAAGCGAGCTGGGGTCGGACCAATGCGCATCTTCGAACAATATCAGCAGCGGCTGGCGTCTTGCCCGGTCCATGACCTGCGCAATTATCGTGCTAAGCGTCTTATTCTTGTACTGCTGCGGCGTGAGGTTAAGTGTTGGGTATCGACCTTCCGTCGAGATCGATAGCAACGCCGCCACCAGCGGAGCAGCTTCGCCCAGATTGTCGGCCGCCAACGCGAGCACTGCCTCAAGTTTGTCTAGGCGTTGTTCAGCAGTGTCGTCGTGCCGCAAACCGGCCGCACGCTGGAGCTGGGAAATGAACGGATAGAAGGCGCTGTCTTGATCGCGGCGCGAGCAGAAATACCGCAAGCGGCTGTGCGGCTCGAATTGGAGCCGCTCTTCAAGGGCAGCGGTCAGCCTCGATTTTCCGATTCCCGGCTCGCCCGAAAGCAGCACAACCTGGCCCTCACCGTTCTTCGCCCGCTGCCATCGGCTGAGCAACAGCTCGATTTCTTCGTCGCGTCCGACAATTGGCGTCAACGTCGTCGTGTGCAGCGCCTCGAAGCGGCTTTCGACCCCGCTGGGGCCGAGCACTTGCCAAACCCGCACTGCTTCGTCAAAACCCTTCACTGTCGTCAGGCCCATGTCGCGGTAGTCAAACAGCCCGGCCGTAAGCCACTGCGTGCTCGTAGAAATCACCACTGTTCCGGCCTCGGCCAAGGTCTGCAGCCGAGCAGCGAGATTGGGCGTCTCGCCGACGACGCCACGCTCCTGGACTTCGCCTTCACCCGTCACATCACCGACTACCACTACGCCGGTAGCAATCCCGATCCGCACTCGCAAACGTTCGTCGGTCCCGGAATCGAGCTTGCCGATGGATCGCACCAGCGTCAGCCCCGCACGTACGGCCCGCTCGGCATCGTCCTCATGCGCCTGAGGATAACCAAAATAAGCCAGCACACCGTCGCCCATGTACTGGGCAATGAAGCCACCGGCCTTGGTAATGACATCCGCGCAACCCCGGTAATAGGCGCCGAGGATCTTCCGCATGTCTTCCGGATCGAGCCGCTTCGAGAGGGCAGTCGAGCCGACGAGATCGCAGAACATGACGGTGAGCTGGCGTCGGTCCGCGTCATCACGTGGCACGAGCGCGGCCACGATTGGAGATATTGCAACGGCGCTGTCGTCAAGTTGGGCGATCGCGCGCAGCATTTTGCGGCGATGTCCAAGCAGGACGCCAAGATCCTTGAGATCCTGGTCCGTGAGATCGCGAAGGACCGCGCGATCGATACCATTCTCGGCAAAGAGCTGGACGTACTCGGACAAGCCGAGTGATGCTAACCACTCTGCAATGCTTCCCACCCCTAATCTCCTGAAGGCGGCTGCTTCATGCAATGGTAGGAAAAATATTTGCTCCGCGCTTGTCGACAATCAGCGCGGCGGCCGGCTGCGACCAAAAGTGATTGATTCCAGTCGTTGTGCGGTGCGGCTAACGACGTACGATTTGTTCCGTTTCCTGACGTCCCCAAAACCTGGCTCTTAGATTATTGCTTGCCCGTGGATCCGTGTTCCAAACCTGCGTCTCGGATCTTCCCGCGGAGGCTGAGGCGCAGGACGTCCGGGCTGGGTCGCAAGTTCGCGTCCGCTTGAGCGCTCGACCGTGTCCCAGCGCGAAGGTCCGTTATCTGACCGGAACGGTCCTTTGAATGGCCGTGTAAGGACGAGAGCGAACGGCTGCAGTTGGCCGACTGCACGCATTCATGGAAGCCGCCCGAGAGCTGCCGTTGAAGATTTCAAGAGCAGCTCTACAGCACCTTCATTGAACTGGTGCTCTCGGCCAGGAGCCGCCTGTTGAAGCCGGTCAACGTCCGTCGGCAGATGCGCTGAGACCGGACACTGGCTACTTTCGTGACTGCTTATCCATTAATCCTCGGAAGAATTAAGGCCGCCCGTTGAGCGATTTTGAAAAGTATTTGCATTTTGGAAACACTTTCCACTATCATGACTCTCACGTCGAATGACTCAACTCGAGTAATCACATGAGCGCTATAGCCGAACGCATCCTCCGTGTACTGGAAGAGCTCGCCAGTGCGCCAGAAGGCAAAACGCTTTCAGAACTTTCCGCTAAGCTCGATTTGCCAGTTAGCGCTACTCATCGTCTTCTTGCGGATCTGGTCGAGCAGGGTTATGTGCGCAAGGACGAACGGCGCGGCGAATTTTCGCTGACCATGAAACTTCCTTCGCTGGGACTCCGATTTCTCAGCGCAGGTGGGGTTGTTGACGTCGCCCAACCCATTCTGGAACGACTTGCGGCTACTTCGGGCGAATTGGTTCGGCTTGCGATCGTCGATGGCGAGCAGTTGATTTACGTTGCCAAGGCGCAAGGCGCGCGACAAGGTATCCGCTACGACCCGGAGATGGGCCGGGCGGTGACTCTTTCATGCAGTGCAGCAGGAATGACCTGGCTGGCTGGCAAGAGCGAAGAAGATGCGATTCGGCTTGTGTCGAAACAGGGCTTTGGCATGCCGTCAGACTTTGGTCCGCTTGCGCCGACCACGTTCAAAGCTCTACTGCCAATGATCGAGCTTGCGCGCAAGAATGGCTACGCAACGACGCAAGACATGTTTCTGCCGGCAATGAGTTCTATGGCTACGCCTGTGCATTTGAGCAATGGCGAAGTGCGCGCAATCCTGATCATCGCGGGACCGATGTCACGGTTGACTGAAGAGAGAATGAAAGAGCTCGCTCCGGCGCTCATGGCGACGGCAACAGAATTGTCCGATGCAAGCGGTGTGTCACCCCTGCTTAAGCAGGCGATGCAAGGCGCCAGCCGCACAGCAGGCGCTGAGCGCTAGGCCAAGGCGTCCATTGCTGGACGTTATCCGTTCGTGACTTGATGTAGTGACATGGCGAATTGAAATTCGCCAATGATTCAGATCCGATATTTGGCAGTACAAATCAAAATCAGCGATTGACGCAAGAGCAGCACAGACTCTTTTTAAGACAGCAGGAGACACGCATGAACCATGTTTCAGAGCAACCTACCTCACATTCCATGGCGAACAGGGCAGTGAGCGCCGCCACGCTGGGCACCGCACTTGAATGGTTTGACTTTACGCTCTACGGATCAGTCGCAGCCACCGTGTTACCAAAGTTGTTCTTCCCGGCGATGGATTCGAGTTCCGCCATGCTTGCCTCGTTGGCAACTTTCAGCGTCGGACTGGCCGCGCGTCCACTCGGCGCGATCATCTGCGGATACTTTGGCGACAAGGTTGGACGTCGCAATCTCATGCTCGGTACGGTGTCGGTGATGGGTCTGACATCGGTACTGATGGGTTTGCTGCCGACGTATGCGCAGATTGGCGTTTATGCGCCCCTGCTGCTTGTCATTCTTCGCATTGTTCAGGGTTTTGCACTTGGCGGCGAATCTACTGGTGGCCAACTGATGGCGCTAGAGCATGCTCCAGCAGACCGGCGAGGCAAATACTCCGGTCTGATCGGCATGTGCGCTCCGCTGAGCCAAATCGTTGCTAACGCGGTGCTTCTGCTACTTTCTTCGACGATGAGCGCGGGTGCCTTCATCAGCTATGGCTGGCGAATTCCGTTCGTGCTGAGCTTCGTGCTGGTGTTCGTCGGCATTTACATCCGACTGCGCGTTGCGGAGACTCCGGCTTTCGTCAAGATGCAGCAGTCCGCTGTTGCCAAGGTCGGGAGCCCTTTAAGGGATGCGTTCCGCCTTCACTACAAGACGATCATTCGCATGATGCTGTTCTTCTGCGGACCGACTGCACTTTTCTATCTTGCCGTCGTGTTCACCTTGAGCTATCTGACGAATACGCTCGGCGTGCCCAAGCAGACCGGCTTCATGTTGCTGATGATCGCCAATGCCTGCGCCATCGCAGGTTCGATCTTTGGCGGCCTGCTGAGTGACCGGATTGGTCGTAAGCGCGCATTGCTGTTCGCGTCCGCCGCGACCTTCGTGATCATGCTGTTTTATTTTCAGGTCCTAGCTACTCGAAGCTTCGTACCGATGGCGATAGCCATGGGGCTTTTCATGGCATTCACGCAGGTCCAAACGGGGATTCAACCGGTCGCGTTCGCTGAGGCGTTTCCAACCAATGTTCGCTATTCCGGTTCGGCCCTCGCATTCACCGGTGCAAGCCTGTTCGCTGGTGGGCCGATTCCGGTGGTCGCCGCTTGGTTGTTACACCTTGGCAACGGTTCCCCGTGGCCGCTCGTCGCATTGGTTGGAGCACTCAACATCCTGTCGTTCTGCATGATTGCCATCGGACCAGAGACTGCAGGCATCGACATGAACCGCCTCGACTCAGCGGCCGAGATCGCCGGTGAGCATCAACGTGTCTCTGGGCAGGCCACATATTGATCTCGCGCTGTGCCTTCGCTTTGCACTGGAAGAAGCACAGCCTTTGAGCACTCGAAAGCAGATGGAGCAAACACAATTGGACAACGCAAACACTGGCCTTCTCGCGATCTGGAGCACGATCGCGGCCGAATCAGAAACTGACTACATGCACTGGCTCACCCGGGAGCACATCTTTGAACGGGTAGGCGTACCGGGTTTTCGCTCAGGGCGCGTCTTCAAGCGACGCAACAACCGGCCCTCGGAGTACATGATGCTGTACGAACTCGACAACGCAGACGTGATGGCGAGTTCTGGCTATCTGGAACGGTTGAATAACCCGACTGCGTGGACGCGCCGGATCATGCCGACGCTCGAGCAGTTTCGCCGAGGCGGCGGAACTATTCTCGCTCGGGGTGCGAACTCGGCCGGACACGGCGGTCACCTCGCCATCGCACGATTTGAAGACGCACTACCGGAATGCCTGACAGCCCAGCAAGGGCCGGCAATCGTTGATGCGCTCGCGAAAGGCGACTGGGTTGTGAACGCGCAGATCATGGCCGTGAAAAACGGGGCGACAGCCATTGCCACGCAGGAGAAGTCGATGCGGCGAAGTTCAGAAGGTGAATTCGCGGGACTACTTCTCGTGGAGTCGCTCGATAATGGCTCGCTTGACCGGGCGATGATGCAGGCGAGCAAGGCAGCCGGGATCAATCCTGATTTGTTCGAGTCATACGACCTCGTCTTCGTCTGCCATTCCAGGTAGGCGACTGCATAAGAGCATCTGATGTCTGGAATAACTCAGAGAGGGAGGCGGTCCGGCCAAGGCGAGACGTTGCATCGGATGTCCGTGAGAATGTCTGTAACGGTCATTCGGTCAATTTTCGCGGCGGTCCGCTTTGGGTCGCAAGTACTCGTTCGCTTTCCGTGGGACGAGTCATTCGCGACCACCGACCTGTGAATGACAGGAAAGCGCCCATACCCGCCTGACCGGCACCGATGCTCGAATGACGGCTCAGGCCGATATCGAGTCAACCGGTTTGCCAGTTCACCGGCGGGATTTGCCCCTAGCCGCCCACGCTACGAGCACACGCGAGCAGGCCGCCGGTCGTAGTGGATACGCTCCGAGACCCGCTCTACACGCTGAAGGCGGCAAAGAGTCCGAATGTCTCCAGCGCACATGAAAGTTTAAAGTCTCAAGCTTGCAAGGTCTCTTGTGGATTGGCACGCACCCATTTTGATTGTTCGATTCCGGAGATCGAAGTTGGAGCTTTGCAATGGTGAATTTCCATGGTAGACCCTGCGCGAAAGCGGCTGATATCTGAAATATTAAAAACAGCTTTCATTTTTCAAGGTCTATTGCACGGCCATCCAGCGGCGTTTCCGAGTCTATTGCTCATTTTTCTGGGTCTATTGTGCAGGAACACACTTTGGGCGCGAACGAGGTTTGTGAGTACTGCCGCGTTGGGTCGAGGGCGGCGGACGTGCGGAGCGGGCGAGCGGTGCCGCACTGCCAGATCAGAACACGGACCCACCGCACAGGAGGCGAATATTTCGCGGTACCATTCGTTGCTTGGTAAGCGTCATTTGAAGGCCGTATCGACATCGACGTTGAGGGTGTCCAAAGTGATGCCCATCACTTCGAGTAGTGGGGAGCACTTTGATGACAGAGATCGACTGTGCTGGGAGCCGCAAGGGGCGGCCGAATTACGCGCCTGAATTCCGGCGTGAAGTTGCGATGGCGGCGTGCGAGCCGGGCATCTCGGTGGCGAAGCTCGCGCAGTCGCACGGCCTGAACCCGAACATGGTGTTCAAGTGGCGCAGGCAGTACCGTTCCGGTCTTCTGAACAACAAGACGGTGGGCGAGACGGCAGTGTTCGTTCCGGTGGCGGATCTGGTGCAAATAAGGCGATCAATTCGGTTATCGTAACGGGCTGACCGATAAGAGGGCCACCAATGAGCAAGCGCCAGAACCTGAAGGAGTTGTTTGCGGGCCGTCACTTTGACGGTGACGTGATCAGCCTCTGCGTTCGCTGGTATCTACGCTGCAAGCTCAGTCTGCGCGACCTTGTCGCAATGATGGCCGAGCGCGGCGTGGCTCTGGCCCACACGACGATCCTCCGTTGGGTGAAGCGCTATACGCCGGAGTTCGTCAAACGTTGGAATCGATTCGACACGCTCGCCGGAAGGTCGTGGCGTGTCGACGAGACCTATCTGAAAATTCGTGTCAAGTGGGTCTACCTATATCGGGCGGTTGATCGAGCCGGGCACACGGTTGACTTCATGCTCCGGGCAAAGCGCGATGTCGCCGCGGCGAAAGCGTTCTTCAGCAAGGCAATCAAACATCAAGGCCAGCCGCCGCAAACCGTCACGCTCGATGGATACGCAGCGTCGCATCGCGCGGTGCGCGAGCTGAAGGTCGACGGCTTGCTGCCTGAGGACACGCAAGTCCGATCCTCGAAATACCTCAACAATGTGATTGAGCAGGACCATCGCAACATCAAGTCCAGGACGAACGCCATGCACGGCTTCAAACGGTTCAGACACGCGGCCGTCGCAATCGCTGGCATCGAGTTGGCGCATCGGATTCGCAAAGGACAATTCGATCTCGCGAGTCTGCGCCTCAAAGATCTCACTATGTCCGCCATCTGGAAGGCAGTTCTGTCAGCTTGATAGGGCAACGGCAAAGCAGCGGCTTTTCCTTTGATCGCCTTTATTTGCACCAGATCCATCAAACTTAGGATCGGCGCTTCGCCGAGCGTGCCAGTTAGTGAAGGTTGTCCAATCCCCTTAAGTCGCTTGGACGCTCATCAGCCGCTCCTCCGATCTGACGTTTACGCGCTATCACGAAGGCGCCAGTTGCTCATCTGCCGTCTCAAGACCTTCGACGTTGAGATTAACTTGCGGCGACAACGATTCGACTCCTATAGCGGAAGGTGGTGAGCGTCTTGTCGCTTGGAACTGAATTAATGTATGGAGACGAGAATGCGAGTGCAAGGTCGTTGTCTTTGTGGCGACATCGTCTATGAGGCAGAGATGTAGCTAGGAACTGCATCAATTTGCCACTGCGCCGACTGCCAGCGTCAGTCGGGCTCCGTCTTCAGGATGAACATACCGGCACCCGCCGATACATTCCATCTGCTAAGGGGTACGCCGAAGACTTATCTGAAAATCTCGGATCGGGGGAACAGGCGCATCCACGCGTTCTGCAGAACATGCAGAGGCCCCGTATACTCGTCAGCTGCGGAAAACGTAGAGCTATTCGCTGCGAATGGGCGCGCTAGAGCAGAGATACGAACTTCAGAAACCTGCCAGGCAGATCTGGACAAAGAGGATGTTCCCATGGCTTCCACATATCGAAGGCACACAGGAATTCAGCGGACAGTCATGAACGATGAAAAATGAGCGTGAAGGGTCGCCGGGGCACTTTATTGAGGCCCGGCGGTTTGTCGTGTACGTAGTGTTGACACGATGCCTCACGCCCTGATCATCGATACCAGCGAATCAGGTCGCGGTGCATGCCGTCGCCGGGAAGAGCAGCGACAACTCATCGATGCGTTTCCCCTGACCAGATTGCACGCGCATGCGTTCGAGGATGGAGCGCGTCTCATTTGCGATCATCATCGGAGCACCAATTCGACTGGCGAGTGAGCATGCTGCCTGGAGGTGTGCGGTCGCTTCGTCGATGGATGAATTGCTGGGCCGCTCCCCTTCGATCAGTTCACGAAAGATGTTTCTCGACGCAGTACTCCATCCCGAAGAGCCATGGAGAACCTGGGCCATGTCTTCCAATCGGAGCCCATAGCTCAGGCCGGCGGAGATGCACTCGTACGAGACCGCACGGCACTGTGATGCAACAACGCTGGCGAGGGTTTCCGGGAGGCTGGCTTCGTCCTTTCCTTGATGTACAGCGGCAGACTCGGGTAGATCACCAGTGATACTCGACCCCGCCATGGATGCAATGATATTGACCATGTCTTCGAGGCGAGCCTGGGGACCTTGCAGATTCCCACCTATCTGCAGAAGACCTTGAGCAATTCCTGTAATCGGCATCGGAGTGTGGTGCTTCATGCCAAGTGAGAGTGCCTGATAGATATCCTTCAGCATCAGGGACAGCGCGAAATCGGTCGATGCCTTTCCTTGTAACAGGGCTGGTAGCATCCGGTCAGAGATCTGGCACCGCGCCTCTCCCTCAGAAAGGCGATTCACAATTGTCTGGAGCGTCAGTCCCGCTTTCCGGCCGAATGCCAGAACTTCAAGCATACCGAGTCGGTTCCCCGCGTTCATTGCGTTGTTGACGGTTTTCATGGCCTGGCCGTCACCCACCCGAGCTCCACAGCGGAAAATCTTGTCGGTGATCGCTCGGAGTGCCGGCTCTGCCCGATCAAGAACCTCGTCGGGCGCCGACACCATGAGGTTTGCGTTTCCTGTGGGGACAACCTGAGGGCTTGCCGATACCGCAGCGTCCATCATGAGTACGCCTGACTTTGAGAGCGCAGCCGCGATTTCCCGCGTCTCCTCCGGAACCCCGCTTGTCTGGTCGACCACGATCTTTCCGGGGGTCAACCCCGCAGCCAGCCCGTCCGGTGCGAACACCGCGTTCTTCACATCTGCGCTGCGCGGCAGGCAAAGGAAAACCACGTCAGATCGTTTCGCCAGTTCGGCTGCGGTGGGCGCAACATTCGCACCAAGGTCGGCCAGTTCCCTGACCGCCGTCGCATTAATGTCCCATACCGTGAGTTGATGGCCCTGCAGGAATCTCGCGGGCTAGCTGGCCGCCGAGCGCCCCTAGCCCTATGTATCCGATATTCATTGTCGCCTCACATGATAGTTTGATAGTACCTGGATCCTGCCTGTCGGGTGCCTCTATGCGGTATCCAAGACGTCGACGCTCCGACGTCGGCCAGTCAATCGTATCATGCGATCCGGTCATCAATATCCGTTTCGTACAATGGAACTTTAGTTCACTGGCCGATGTGCAGATCAAAGTGCGTCGCCGCGTGAAAGTCGGTCCACTTTTTCGTGTCTTGACGAACGTAGTCCCGCACGGATTGGGGGGTGCTGATACCTGGCTCATATCCGAGCTTGTGCATATAGGCGACGGTCTCAGGCATATGCGACACCGTATTGATCGCCCCATTGAGTTTCTGGATCAGCTCCGCGGGAAGCCCCTTTGGGCCCAGCAGCACATAGTAAGTGTAGGGGTCGACGGCTCCGAGGCCGGCGATCTTCGCCTCCCCGAGAGCGGGTACGTTGGGCAAGGATGCGACCCGCCGGGTACCCGTAACGGCAAGAGCGCGCACCATCCCACTCTGAATCGAGGGGAGCGCCCCCTGGATAGGCGTCACTCCGATCTGTACCGATCCGGAAAGCAGTGCCGTGATGATCTCGGCGTCGGCCTTGAAGGGAATGTGGGTCATGCGTATCCCCGCAAGGCTCGACAAATATTCCATCTGGATGTGGCTGGCCGAGCCGATGCCGGATGAACCAAAGTTCAGCGCGCCGGGATGAGCCTTGCAATATTTCACAAGGTCAGAAACATTTGAAACGGGAAGAGACGGACTTGCAACGATCACGCCCGGCGCTTCTCCTACAAGGCCGATGAAGGAAAAGTCCTTCTCTGGATCGTATGGAAGATCCTTCTGCAAACCGGGGTATTGCGACGCGGCGCTACCGGTGATCAGGAACAGCGTGTACCCGTCGGGCGGTGCGGACTTCAGATTGCGTATTGCAATCATCTGATACGCACCAGGGCGATTCTCAATGTACACGCTCGTTCGCAGGACATCGCTGAGTTTCGACGCATAGTATCGGGCGATCGTATCTGTCGCGCCTGCGGCGTTGAATCCTACAAGTAGCCTCACTGGACGGGATGGATAGCTGCTTTCGGCACGTGCGTGCTCCGTAGCGAGGGTTTTGTCGCGGTAAGGGCAAGACGCGGACGAACGGTGGTATAAGTAGGACTGCTTATGCTGCCAGTGAGTAAAACTGCTCGGCACGAGTGTATCCGATGCCACTGTCTTCCATTTGGCCCTTGGCGATCATGTGCATGAGTTCGATGCCGCTCAACAGGATGCGGGCACAACGAAAATTCTTGAAGCCGAGCATGGGCCGCGTGCGTCGCTTGATCGCCCGATGATCTTGTTCGACGACGTTGTTCAGATACTTGTTCTGGCGAATCTTGATCGGTGTTTCCCGCTCCGCGTTGAGGGCATCCAGCGCGGCCAGGTTCGCACCGCTTTTATCGATTGTCACCGTCTCGGGCTCGCCATTTTGGTCGATTGACTTTTCGAAGTAGCGCCGCGCCGCGGCCTTGTCACGATGGGCGCGCAGCAGAAAATCCACCGTGTTGCCCTCCTTGTCGACTGCGCGATACAAATACTTCCACTGGCCTCGGACCTTGATATAGGTTTCATCCATTCGCCAGCTCCGACCGACGGCTCGCTTTTGGCGGCGAAACGCCTTCTCCAGAACCGGCAACACCTTGATGGCCCAGCGATGTACGGTTGAATGGTCGACCGAAATTCCGCGCTCGGCCATCATCTCTTCCAGATGTCGAAGGCTCAGCGGATACGCCACATACCAGCGCACACACGTCAGGATCACATCGAGCGGATAGTGCAAGCGCTTGAGCACCCGTGCCAAGGCTGGATTCAGAGTCGTCATCAAGCGTCCGATCGTTCGCATTGTCAGGGCACATGATACCCAACGCTTACTGCGACAAAACCTGACGAACACGTTGGACGAGACCTGGCGACCGAGGAACTGTTTGCGGCGCCTGAGGTAGTCAGCCAGGACGGTACAGGTGGTCGGATGAATTGGGACCAGGCGCGATCGACCGAGCTTGGCACCGCGAATCGTCAGGACGGCGTCTTCGAGGTCCACGTCACCAAGCTCGAGGTTTAGCGCTTCGCTGATACGCAGGCCGGTAACGCTGAGCAAGCCGATGAGGCAATGGAACACCCTGGGCCGCAGCGGCGTCGACGGCCACGCCACCGGCAACTCCAATGCCGCGTCCAGCAAGCGCCGTACTTCCGCCTCCGTGTATAGATAAGGTCTGGCTCGCGTAGACCGATGGGGCAACATGCCGACCGGTGGAATTTCTGTGCGGGTGTCGGTGGCACTGCGGTGGCGGGCAAAGCCGCGCACGAAGCAAAGGCGTCTAGCCCATTCTGCGGGTTGAACCGACGGATTTTGCGCCCATTCCAGAGCGAGGCCGGTACTGATATGCTCGACATGCCGCGTCTCCATGAAACTGACGAACCGGGGCAACAGCAAACCGGCATCGTGCATCTTGAAGCCCAGGCTGCGTCGCAGGTCGAGATATTCTTGGAGCGCCTCTCGAATCGAGTTCATCGTGCACCTCCTGGCCAGGCCATAGCCAACTTCCGAAGTGCGCTGACATCCACCTTCGCATAAACGCTCGTGGACTGCGGGCTACGATGGCGAAGAACCTGGCCGATCTCCGGGAACGACGCACCGAGTTGCAACATGCGAACAGCCAAGGCGTGCCGGAACTGGTGCGAGCCGCGGTGCGGCGCGTCAACTTTGGCGCGATTGAGCGAGTGGCGCACAATCGTGCCGATACCGTCCGACCCTTCCATCAGCCCGCGTATCGGTGCCAGGGATCGAAGGAAGAGGTGCCGATCTGGACTGGCAGGACGCCCGCGCTCGAGATAGGCGGCGATCGCCTCGCCCACGTCGGCGGTCAATGGCAGGAGACTCTCGCGGCCACCCTTGCCACGCACACGCAATTGAGCGCAGTCCCAGTCGACGTCGTCCAGCGTCAACCTGACGATCTCGCAGGCTCGAAGTCCCAGTCTTGCCAGAAGCAGCAGCACGGCTCGATCGCGTCGGCCCACCGCGCTCCGGCGGTCGCAGCTGTCGATTGCGCGCTGCGCGTGCTCGGCTGCAATGGCTCTGGGGATGGGAGGTGTGCTTGCCCAACTGGCTACCGCTGGCACGCTTGCAGCAAGTCCCGCGGTAACCTCGCCGCGAAACTGGGCGTAACGAAGGAAGGACCGCAGTGCCGTGACAACGTTCTTCAGGGCGGCTGGCGCCATGCGCTTTGCCTCGCTCTTAACGAAAGCGCTGGCGTCGGTCACGCGAACGTCCCGCAAGCAGACTTCTCCTTGGCCGAACCGCCACACCAGAAATTTGCGTGTCCACCTTGCATAGGACTCAACGGTCACAACGGCCAAACCCTGATCGCGTTTTAAGGATTGCGCAAACCCCTCGACAACGTCGTCAGCGGCAATAGCGTGCGTTTGAGCGACATGACACACACCGCGATCGCGCAAGAAACGCGTCAACAGTTTCAATGCGTGCAGTTCCCGTCGTCTCGTCTCGAAGCATCGCGATCGACGTCGCGAACGAAGGCGCTGATACCGCACGATGTCATCGTCCTTCAAGCCATGGAAGGAAATGCAGCTATCCTCGCACCAGTGCCCAAACGCAAGCGCGTGTTGTGCCAACTGGCATACATAACTGACCGAGTATTGCTGCCCGATCAGAGAACCGACGAACGCATTAAGGTACTCCCCAGTTGCGCCTCTGATGGTGCAGGCCAGCGCGGCAGCGCTCTCATAAGAATCACCCATGGTCTTCTCCTATCAGGCGAAAGTGCCTGCAAAGGGAGAATGCCAATGTCTAGCGTCGATGCGGGAAAGGCACGCCGGACAGGGGTTCTCAGTGAGCACCGGACATAGTTCCGCGCGGGAGATAGTCCAGCTTCGCATGGCCGAGCAGCACCTGGATCACGCGGATGTCCACCTTCTGTTCAAGGAGGTGTGTCGCGAAGCTATGCCGTAGCGTGTGCATGGACACGCGCTTGTCGATGTTCGCAGCCTCGGCGGCGGCATGAATGGCACGGTTCAACTGTCGCGTGCTTAACGGATCGAGCGGATCGAGCCCGGGAAACAGATCCTATGTAGCAGGAGACCTGCCGACGGACAGATCGATAAAATCAATCAGTCGAACCCCGCTACAAGGAGAGCATCATGCGCACCGATCAGATGACCGCACCGGGTAATGAGGAACTGCTTCTTGCTGTGTCAATCGAGCTTGCCGCAGCACACTGGAAAATCGCACTGCACGACGGCCAACGCGAGAAGCCAGCCGTGCACTCGGTAGCGCAGCCGCAAGCAGCCACTCGCCTGCAGGCGGTACTCAACCTGATCGAACAACACAGGCAGAAGTGGTCGCTGCCAGCCAATGTGCGCATCGTCATAAGCTACGAAGCCGGCCGCGACGGATTCTGGATCTTGCGCGCGCTGCAGGCGCGAAACGTCGAATGCTACGTCATCGATCCAGCCAGCATCCCCGTTGAGCGTCACAAGCGGCGCGCAAAGACCGACCGGCTCGACGCCATCAAACTGGTAGTCAACCTGCGCGCGTGGCTTCGTGGTGAGCGCGACCGCATGCACGTGGTTCACGTACCGTCGCCGCAGGACGAAGCCTCGCGCCACTTGATGCGCGATCGCGGGCAACTTCAGAAGGAAGTGCTTCAGCATCGAGACCGCATGAGCAAGCTGCTACGCACGCTTGGCTGCTGGGATGATGTTGATGGCAAAGCTTTCGTCGGGCGGCTTAGACGCGACGAGGTACGGTGTCACGACGGCACTGCACTGCCGCTTGAGCTGCGTGAGCGACTGTTGCGCGAATGCGAACGGTTGGCTTTGGTTGAGCAGCAATTCGCGGCACTCGAGAAGACTCGGCAGGAAGTCCTGCCCGCGTCGGCGCGCGAGCGAAGCCATGACCTCGCGCGCCTGAAAGGCATTGGCGAAGTGGGCGCGTCACGTCTCGCGCTCGAACTGTTCTGGCGGTCGTTCAGCAACCGGCGCCAGGTGGGCGCCTGCGTAGGGCTGGTACCCCAGCCCTACGATAGCGGTGAGAGCCACGTGGACCAAGGGATCAGCAAACAGGGCAACCGACGGGTGCGTGCTCTGCTAATCGAAATGGCATGGTGCTGGCTGCGCTATCAGCCCAGCAGTGCGCTAACGCGCTGGTTCAACCAGCGCACGCAGGGCACGGGACCGAATCGTCGCGCACGGCGCATTGCAATCGTCGCTGTCGCGCGGCGCCTCGCAATTGCATTGTGGCGCTATCTTAGAGACGGCGTGATACCCGAAGGCGCACAGCTAAAGCCAGTTTAAGGTCATAAGATATCGAAACAACGCGACGACGAAACTCATGATGGACACTTTGAAGCGGACATGCCCGTGTGGGTGGCGGGTTGCTTTGGCGACCGATTTAACAGATGGGGCATGCTCCCGGACACGTTTCCGGCGTAACGCGCATCAAGGATGAGGCTGACCATGCGTTAGCGGATAGAAGTGAGTGAGACGCTCCCGTCTCACGCGCGCGATAACGAGCTTCAGATCAAGGACGCAAACCGAATTGCAGTAATCGTGATGGAGCTGCAATCCGCTAGCATGGATCTGACCAATGATTTGTGAGAGACCTTGACAAGTTCCTGCTCATAGAAGCCACCCACCATCGAGCATCCTGCCCTGCGCACGGGCCACGCGCCACCACACACGCAGACGCTCGAGCAGCACCGGCGAGAGCATGGCGTAGCGGTCACGGCGGCCCTTGCCCTGCTCGATACGCAGTGTCATGCGTTCGCTGTCGACGTCGGTGACCTTCAGCGCTACCACTTCGCTGGCGCGTAGCCCCGCGCCGTACGCGACCGACAGCGCGGTCTGGTGCTTCAGGTTGCCGGCGGCCTCGATGAGCCGCCGCACTTCATCGGGGCTGAGCACGACGGGTAATACGCGGGGCACGCGCACGGGTTGCATCCTGACCATCAGCTCGGGCCGGTCGAGCGTGACTGTGAAGAAGAACTTCAGGCCGGTGATCGCGTGGTTCAGCGACACGGCCGATGTGCCGTGGTCGACCAGATAGAGCTGGTAGCGCCGCAGGTCCTCGACGGTGGCCGTGTCAGGTGAGCGCCCGAGAAACCGGGCGAACTCACGCACGATGTGCAGATAGATGTCCTGCGTCTTGGGGGCAAGCTGGCGCATGCGCATGTCGTCGCTCATGCGCTGGCGCAGCGGACTGACGTTTGACTGTGAGGAGGTCATGATTCGGCTCCGGCTGGAGAACGAGGCGGATTGCCTCATTCGCCAACATACGGAACCGCGATGCCGGCCTCTCTCTGACCACCGGCGTCTGACCGTAGCCCCTACCGCGCGAGCGGTTTAGTCCGCCGGCCACGAAGCGCCATTCGGGAGCACCGGCGCTCAGACATTGCAACGTCGGCTCCACCCCACGAAGCCGCCGTTCGGCTCGGGATTGCACCATGTCCGGGCCTTTCTGCATTTCAGCCACCCCCACCCTTTCTGCGCCGCGTTTCGCCAGATTGACGCGCGAGCAGATGATAGGCGCCGCTCGGTGAGCCCCCGATCGATTAAGTCGAGCCGCACAGCCCTATGCTTAGCGCGGGGGTGCCGCAATGCTGTCCGTTGTGACGCAAGGCGTGAACTGTGCGATTCGACGGCGGTAGTGGCGGATGTCGCTGCACCGGCGCTTGACAGACTCTCCCCTTTCATCGCATGATTGCGCCGTGTTTCGAAGTGAGCGCTGCGGCCATCGCAGATCCTAGCCGCTTCTAGTGTTTCCTAGCCCCCGGTTGGCAAACTTTCAATATTTGGCGCAACGCCCTAGTTGCGCCCTTTGAAAGGCTCGCCCGCGCTCGGCGCAAAGGAAACCATGCTGAACACATCCTCCTCGATTCAACGCCACTCACCGAATTCCTCCAAGCTTCGTAACGTCATCTGGGCCACGTTTCCCTTCAACGGTCGACTGGGTGTCTACGTTGCTGTCGCTCTTGCCGACGGCGAGATCACAGTCGCGCTCCGTTGTGACGGTGGTTATCGGTGGCTCAAAGCCTCCGACTGTCTCACCGATGCTGAAGCGAGGTCGTGGGCTCGTCGGGGGTTCAAGCGTGCGTAATGACCTCGATGCCACTCGCAGTTCATTGAGTGCGCGCCACGTGCCGCAGGGGGCCATGGAAATTTGCCGTCCACGTCGCGGCCGCACGCCGTTGGACTCTCAGCTGGTCGGAGCGCTTCTTCTTATGCTCGCGCTTACGACGTGCTTGCCGCAGGCGCGCGGCGCAACACCTGAAGAATTGTCACGGCAGTATTCGGACGACATGGTGAGCGCACTCGGCGGAGTGCTTGTTCCGCAGACGTCTCAGGACCTGGCGCGTGCCCGTCGAATTGTCGAGCGTCTTGCACTCGCGCTGGGCGACGAGGGATGGAATGTTCTGGTTTATCGCTTGGCTGCGATGCCGAAACACATGGATGTCCCCGCGTTCGCCCTGCCAGGAAAGCACATCGCCGTAAGCGACTGGGCTGCGCGCAAGTACTCGGACAACGCGCTGGCTTTCACGATCGCGCACGAGATGGGGCATATGGCGTTAGACCACCAGAGCGAGATATTCCGCGCGACGATGGAGTGCGCGCATATCCACCCGCGGAAATGGACAGTACTTGCGGCTCATTCGGGATGCGCAGTGCCGCTCATGCGGGAGCAGGAGCTTCAGGCGGACACGTTCGGCTATGCATTGGCCGAGCAGGCGGGCTTCGATGCACGCAAAGGCGCGCGTGAGTTGCTTCAACGTCTGAATGACGACGATATGCACCCGGCGGTGGCCGTAAGACTCAAGCAACTAGGCATCGAGTCATTCCAGGTCACGCCGCGAAAGGCGTGCCGATGCTCTCCATTGAAAGAACCGGCCGCCGGGCAAGTGAGAGGCGGCGACTTGCTGCTTGGAGAGTCGGCGCTATTGTCTCTAACCGGTCGATGACGCCTTTCGGAAAGAGGGTTGGCCGATGTTTTCGGCCTTATCGACACGTTTTTCTCTTAACTCCGCGCTTATCAGGCCGATATACGGTATCGGGGTTTGACGAGCAAAAGTTCTTTGAGCGGACATTCGGCCTCAGTTTCTGAATAGAACAACAGGAAAAGCAGATGAAAATTCGCACGCTACTTATTGCCCCGGTTGGCAGCAACAAGCCAACCGGTAATCGCCAAGTGCGCCCGCATTGTCCTTTCGGCAAACCGGCACAGAAAGTGACCTTCCTTGCAGGAGACGTTTGGCGACGCCCGACAGCCCGTTATGTTCATGGCGGCCAATAGCGACATGCGTGATTTGGCTGCTCTCACTAACGGTGGCGTGTCGTGCATTTACATACCGAGCGTGACCGCTACAACTGCGCCGATCCAGACGCCAGCAGGCAAATAATTTACATGCTCAACAGAGCCCATCCCGCGGAGAGAATTGTGTTTGCGATGCTCAAAAAGTATTCCGTTTCCGTTTTCCTGATGTTGGCGTGTTCAATTGCGCACGCCGAACCCCAGCAGCTCGCACTGTTTGGCACACCCTTGAAAGGCGCTACGCGAGAGCAGTTGCGCGCCGTCTTCAAGGCGCATGGATTGGTACCTCTTAGTGAGGATTCCCAGCGGCTCGGCGACAGCTACGATCCCAGCAGCGTGCTTCAGGGCGCCACCCTGCTGCTCGTCGGCTATACGGCGAACGGCAAGTTCGCTGCGGCCTCGTACAAGCTTCCTTCGTTCATGGATAACGACCAGGTGACGAGAGTCATCGCCACTGTGAGCCAGAAATACGGTACACCGAGTTCGCGTTCCGGCGACGCCTCGCAAGGCCCAGTAGAGGCCGTCTGGAATTTCCCTGGTGGGATGCAGATCCGGGTAGCTCGCGATTGGCCTGACACGACCACATACCTGTTCTACAGCGACCCAGTGGCGTACGCTTCCATGAAGGCGCAGATTAGCGCAGGGAAGCACAAGGCAATCCAGGAAAAGGCGGCGGCGCAAGACGGGGCCTTCTAAGGTTACCTACTCAGCGGTCCGCGACGACGCCTACAGCTGACCGTAAACCCTCCATACCGAAGCATGCCGGGACATGGTAGGCACGGGTCGCGCCGTTGACAGGGACTTTCGATCCCCTCGGACGTCCACTTCCGGTCCCCGGGGGGGCATACACAACTCAGTAAAGTTGGAACGCGCTGCGACACGTAGGGACGCTCTGTATTCAGGATATCTTCAGGTATGCCGTGGAGTTTCCATACTGATGGCGATCAACATCCGCACCTAATCGAGATCCCGTCGTTTTGAAACAAACACTAAAACGGGAGCAATAGAGTATATGAATCATCCGATGAGTTTAATCCTTCGCACTGCAGCTTTTGTGGTTTCTGCGATGTTTTCATTCGGCACGTTCGCAGAAGAGCCACCGCGCGATCCTGTGATCGTACTCGAGAGTCTTGCCGACCAAATGTACGTTACGGGTGAGCTGAGCGGAAAAGCAGACAACATGATTGCTGCTGAAAAGGATGCTGCCGATGAAATCCGCCGATATATAGCGAGTGGCACAACCGCCGGCCTTCTTGGTAAGGAGAAAGGGGCTCGGTCTCCGCTGCAGTTTGCTGCCTACATGGGCTACCCGAACGTGGTTGCAGCGCTTTTAAAATCTGATCTTGTTAGGTCCGGTATCAATGACGCCGATAAAGGCGGGATGACACCATGGATGGACGCGGCTCTTTCGATGAAGCAGACTTTGTGGGCATGCAATTCTGCCGTCTACGACAACCCCTTCGTATTCGTGCCAATGCTCGTAACACAGCCTTATTACATATCAAATCCGGACCCTCCGTATAAAAAGACGCTGGAAGTGCTGGAGGAGGCTGGAGCGTCCCCCGACGCGGTAAAGGCAAAGAAGTTTTGGCTCACACACTGCAAAAGCCAAACAGAGGAGGAAAAGGCCAAGGTGCGAGCCAGTGACGATCTGCAGACAACCGTCCAGGAAATCGGTTTAAATGCTTTGACATCGGAATTGTCGAAGCGCCAAAAGGACGAAGATGAGTATCGACAGCGCCACTGCACGCACGACTTCTCTGGAGGCCTGTGGATATGCCCGGGTCGGGTGAATTGACGTCCTGCTTTGCATTGTTGACTCGACGAATTCACGGTGCCTTTCCGGGAATTGTTCAATGAATCTGAGGAAGCCACTCAGACGATCATCCTTCCGGGGAAGAAGCTTTCCCGCTCCGCAGCGTCCTGTCGCATCCACGCTTCCAGTTCCGCCCAGTGCTTTGGTCCGATCGACGTGATGCCGAGATATTCGCAGGTCCAGAGCTGATGCTCATACAGTGTCTTATAACGCTTATAGAGCGTGCGGAGGGAGGCGATCGTGGGGGTGGGTAGGCTGAGCCGCTCGCCGACATAGCGCAACAGTTCGCGTGGCAGTGTGCCGACATGATCGAGAGTGTGGCCACTGGCACGCAGATAGACCAACTGGATCGCAACGCCGGCACGGTGATGGCGACGAAAACGCTCTTTGACCGCCGCAACGTCGCTGTCAGTCAACGCGAAGTAGCGCTCCACGTCGAATTCCGAAAGTCGGGCGGGCAGGCGATCTTGTCCCACATATCGAGATTCCAGACCTGGCATCTCCGTCTCCCGACAAGGTCGCGCGATCCATAATCGCGGGCAGGTATGTTATCGCAGATCCTTTTGCGACCTCCTGACGACAGTCAGAGCCGATGGCAGCCCTATAAAAAAGGCTCGGCGAAGAAACCGCCAGATTTAGCACGGAAAGGACGGATACCCCGACCCCCAGCGGCCCGATACTCAGCAGCCTGCGCTGGCCCGGCCGGCTGCTGGCCGTGAAAGAGGAAGATGCCTTGGCTAACCATGCGTTTTGCAATTTCGGCGAGAAGCGGGTAGAGGCAATCTGCGACGATCTGAACGCACCAGGCGTTCGGGTCTGTGAACGCACCGGGATGCAACTGGAAGGGGTGTTGCGACAGGAGCGGCGCGCTCCAGATGGTAGTTTGCGAAATACGCGCATCTATTCAAAGCTAGCTTGACCTCTCGCTGGGCTGGGCGAGTATTGGCCGGTTTGGGACGTTCAATGTTGGCGGCCAATTTGTCGACAATCGGATCGACCCGTTGCCTGCGCACCAGACACGGGAAACGAACGCGATGGAATCAGCCAACATACGAGCCTGACTGGTCTCTCGCCGATTAGCCGGGATCGGGAATTCCAGCTCTGGCGAGTCGGGTCGAGCGCATCTTTACGTATTCCGAATCAGACAACAGCCCGGGAGAGGGTTGACTCCAAGTCAGCTCGGAAGGCGACCCAAGATAAAGGATGGCGTCGAGCTGATCTTGCATCACTGGAGATCGTGTCGGATCAACGTAGATTTCCACCATGGCATCGCTGTCCTTGGCGAACATCGGAGCGGATAATACGATCGGAAGCTTGCTTGTCCGAGTGGTGTGCCTCGGATGAACGCAAGACTATAGCCGCATGGGCACCTTCGCGCACCTGATCCGACCGCCGATAGACTAAAATCCGACGTCCTGTCACACAAATCCGGGACTCACTTTATGCGTCGAGACTACTTTTCTGTTTGCCTGGCCACCGTCACGATGACTTACTTGCTAAGCGCTTGCGCGGCCTCGCCGCCCGGCATCCCGTCACCCGTTGTCGGTGCAGATCGCGATGCACATGGTTGTATTGGTTCGGCTGGGTATTCCTGGTGTGAATCCACGCACCAATGCGAACGTCCTTGGGAACTCGCCAGGCAGAAGGGTTTCGCGCTCTCCGCAGAACAGTTTGCTCACTACTGCACGGTTGGATCAGCCGATTAATCAATGACTTCAATGCGCGGACGCGTCAACAATGCCCTCTGGCGAGCAGCGTGCATGCTCGATAGAATCGGCTTGGCCCCGCTTGTCCGCACTGGCAGATTTTCTGATGTGCCGGCAGGACGCCGTGTCGCATCCCCGTCTCAAGGCGGCCATTGGGCCGACGGACAATCGAACGGCAGAGCAGGATCGGCTATGGTCCCCCGCCTAGGGGCAATTGGCGGCAGAAAGCGTTGTCGAGCGTCCTTCATGTCGCCCAGGAACAGATATTCGTCGACGCGGTGGCTCAAAATTCAATCGGCGCGGATACTCCGCCTGCGTGGGGCTATGATGACCACGTCGGCTACCGTGAGTGACGACGCCCCATGAACCGTTTCCTGATCGTTATTGGCACACTGTGCATTCTTGCCGGCCTCGGATGGCATTGGCTCGCGCGCATCCCGTTCGGCCGACTGCCCGGCGACATCCATATCGTCCGCGACGGATTCAACTTTCACTTCCCGATCGTCACGTGCATCGTGCTTTCGGTCGTGGTGTCCGTGCTGTTGTGGTTCTTGCGGCGTTGAGCGCGGCTCCGCGTCGGAGCATACAATGGCGACGAACTGTAGGCGCAAATCGGTCGGAAAGCCTGATCAGGAGCCGATGGCAAGTTCACACGTGTCGACGAGTTGCTGCCCTGGTACGTTGCCGACAGATTGCGCCAAGCGAACTGACCCACCAAACCAAACCGTTTGACAGTCGCGACTCGTGTCGAATGGCCGTTGTACCTAAGCAATACGTCAGCATTCGCTACAGCGAACGGCTGGCTGAAGCGGGCATCGAACCGTCGGTCGGCAGCCGGGGCGACAGCTATGACAACGCCTTGGCTGAAACGATCAACGGCTTGTACAAGGCGGAACTGATTCATCGCCGCGCCTGGAAAACGCGGGAATCCGTTGAACTGGCAACGCTGGAATGGGTGGCCTGGTTCAATCATCATCGATTGATGGAACCCCTCGGCTATATCCCGCCCGCTGAAGCTGAGGCAAACTACTATCGGCAACTTGAAACAGCTGCCGCTGAACCGGCATTAACTTAAACCAACCAGCCTCCACGATTCCCGGGGCGGTTCAGTTACTGAGTATCTCAGTCTTCGACGCAGTTTGGGGTTCAAGCTGCACGATGCGGGCAAAGCGTTACTCGATTTCGTCACCTTCATGGAACAGCATCGTGCTCCCTACATTACTCAAGCATTGGCTCTCGCCTGGGCGCAACAGCCATTCGAAGCCCAACCCGCACACTGGACGACTCGACTGAGCTTCGTACGCGAGTTTGCACGTCATCGCAGCGCCACCGATTCGCGCACGCAAATTCCAGCGCAAGGCCTGCTGCCGTTCCAACCGAAACGGGCTCGACCGTACCTGTATTCGGACGATGAGATTCGGGACCTACTGCGGGCCGCCCTCCAAATACCATGCCGCTATGAGCGAAGTGCGCTGCGGCCCTGGACGTTCTATTGCCTGCTCGGGTTGCTGAGTGTGTCGGGCATGCGTCTCGGGGAAGCACGCAATCTTGAGCTAAGGGACGTGGACCTCACCACTGGGGTGCTAACAATCCGTGGCACCAAATTCGGTAAGTCCCGGCTCGTGCCTCTGCATGACTCGACTCGCCAGGTGCTTGCCGACTACATCGAGCGACGTAATCGTCACTGGGCCGGTCGGCCAGTGTCTTCCTATCTGTTTGTTTCCAACCGGGGCAATCGGCTGGATGGCGCAGAGGTACATCGGACTTTCTATACGCTGTCACGACAGGTCGGCCTGCGCGGCGTTTCCGACGATCATGGGCCACGCCTGCACGATATGAGGCACGCCTTTGCGACGAACACGCTCGTGCACTAGTACCGATCTGAACAGGATCCGGAGCGTTGCCTGCCGATCCTGTCAGCTTACCTCGGCCACGTCCATGTCGCCGATACGCAGTGGTATTTAAGCGGCTCACCGGAACTCATGCACGAGGCCATGCGCCGACTCGAACAGCGTTGGGAGAACCGGCCATGACCACGTCCGCCAGCCTCGCTCCTCTGCTCGAGCGTTTCTTTATGCAGCGACTGATGCAGCAGCGCCAGGCGAGTCCTCACACAATCAGTTCCTATCGCGATACCTTCCGTCAATTTCTGAAGTTCGTACAGCAGCGTTTGCATAAGCTACCGTCACGCCTGAATTTCGAGGAGATCGATGCACCTTTGATCGTCGCGTTTTTGAATGACCTCGAGAAACACAAGGGCGTAAGCATTCGCAGCCGCAATCTGCGGCTCACGGCAATTCATTTTCGTTCTTCCGCTATGCGGCGCTCGAGACGCCGACGCATTCCGCGCAGATCCAGCGTGTGCTTGCGATTCCCAGCAAACGCTTCACACGCACCCTCGTCAACTTCCTGACGCGCCCGGAAATTGATGCCTTGCTTGCCGCTCCTGACCAGCGTACGTGGTCAGGTCGACGCGACCACGCGTTCATACTCGTAGCGGTGCAGACGGGACTACGTTTGTCCGAAATGACCGGACTCAAACGCGAAGACGTCGTCCTCGGAACCGGCGCGCACGTGCGTGTGATCGGCAAGGGCCGTAAGGAACGCTGCACTCCCATCGCCAGATCCACGCTCGCGGTGCTGAAGGGCTGGCTACGAGAACCTCAACGCGGGAGTGGTGAAGTGCTGTTTCCGAGCGCCAAAGGCGAACGTCTGAGCGTCCACGGTGTGCAGTACCTGCTAAACAAGCATCGCGAGGCGGCGTCCCGAGTTTGCCCTTCGCCGAAGCAGAAACGGATCACCGTCCACCGCCTGAGGCATACGATGGCCATGGACCTTCTGCAGGCTGGCGTTGATCGTTCTGTGATCGCGTTGTGGCTCGGTCATGAATCGGTGGAAACCACGCAGATCTATCTCGAAGCAACTCTTGCGATGAAAGAGCAAGCCCTTGCGAAGACATCTCCGCCGCAGGGCAAGTCGCTTTGCTACCGGCCGACAGACCAACTCCTCGGTTTCCTGAATAGCCTGTAGGGCCGGCAAACTATGTCGGGGATGGGATGGGCTTCTTTGCGCCACGACGCACGAGTATCGGCGATCGTAAAAACTTGTTCTCGTTACCCGACATAGTCCGGAAGGGCAGATAGTGGCGCAGGGTGTGCATCGACACGCGCTTGTCGATCTGCGCGGCTTCGGCAGCGGCATGGATGGCGAGGTTCAGTTGCCGGGTGCTGAGCGGATCGATGGGATCAAGCCCGGGAAACAGCCACGTTCGCCGTGACGCAAGGACAGTTGCTCGCCAAGGTCCCTTGCTCCTGAGAGCCGATAGGCGTTCGGATTCGGCAAGATCTCAAATGTCGGGCAGAAAATTACGGAAGAGATGTTGCTTTATCTTGAAATGCCTCTATTTTTAAAGTGGCCGATCGGTCGGAGATGGTTCCGGGCAGTCATCGTGCTTGGAACACCCATGAGTGCGTCTCTGTTGCGACGACTACAAAGTGGCGCGCGTCTTACCTGTAATAACTCTCGTCCAGTTCAAGGTTATGACGCTGGAGCGTTAGGGTGTGGGTGACCGTTTAACACATCTACCACCGGCCAGGAGCACGACGTGAAGGCACCCTGCAGCATGTCCAGTCAGGTCCTCGCGCTCATCGAGCGGACCAGGTCAGGACCAGTGAGAAAGAAGGCTAGTGCTGCTCATCTCGGCAACGCGCTGTCAAGGCGGAGTCGTTTCGTGGCGATGCTGTTCTGCCATCTTGGCCGAGTCCATTCCCTGCATGAAAACGAAGCGAAGGCCCGTCGAGTCACGTTGGTGCTTGCGGTTTGCCGGACAGTGCTGGCGTGCACGATCCCCAATTTCGTCTCCCATCCACCTCACAACCGCATCAGATCAGGCCATGGCTGTAGGGACTTCGGCGGCTTTGGAGACCAATGACCTGAAACGAGACTGCAGGAGGTCATGAAATGGAAGTCAAGTCACTCATCGCTTATCAAGGACCCAATATTCATGCCCATTTCCCGGTCATTCGGTACACCATCGATCTGGGGGTGCTTGAAGAGTGGCCAACCGGGCGCCTCGGCCAAGGCTTCATCGAACGTCTCCTTGGCTATCTGCCCGGCCTTCGGGAACATGGCTGTTCCTATCAGGCCCCCGGTGGGTTCGTGCGGCGCATGGTCGAAGGCGAAGGAACGTGGCTGGGCCATGTCATGGAGCACGTAGCGATCGAACTGCAGAAGGTGGCAGGCTCGGATGTGAGTTTTGGCAAGACGCGCGCCGCCGGGCCGCGCGGGCATTACGACATAGTCTACGAATACCTGGACGAGGATGTCGGTCGGCAAGCCGGAGACCTTTCCCTGGCCCTGCTCGAGCACCTGCTTCCTGAAGACCTGAAGCTGAAGCCGGAGCGGAACTTCGATGACGCTTTCGACTTTGAACATGAACTGGATGAACTCATCCGTTATGCGCGGGGTTGCGACGTGGGACCTAGCACCGCCGCATTGGTGAGCGCCGCCATGAAGCGCTCGATTCCATGGACGCGCCTAAACCGCGGCAGCCTGATACGGCTCGGCTACGGCCGCTTCCAGAAAAGCATCAAGGCGACGCTCACCAGCGAGACCCGTCAGATCGCGGTAGACCTGGCTTCGGACAAGGCGGAGACCAACCGGATCCTGCGTGACGCGGGCCTGCCGGTGCCGAGGCAGCGCAAGGTCTATAGCGCCCGCGACGCCGTCCATAGTGCCGAACAGATCGGCTATCCCGTTGTGATCAAGCCATTGGACTCTAATCACGGGCAGGGTGTATCGGTTCAGGTTACAACCCCGGAGCGGGTGGAGCTCGCTTTTGAGAGGGCTCAGGAGTACAGCGAGGCAGTGCTCGTCGAAAGCTATATACCGGGGTCTGATTACCGCATGCTGGTCGTCAATGATCAATTGTTGGCGGTTGCCAGACGCATCCCCGCACATGTGTCAGGTGACGGTGTTCACACCATCGAGGAGTTGGTGGACGAGGTTAACAAGGATCCACGCCGGGGTGCGGGACATGAAAACGTGCTCACCCGCGTGGAGCTCGACGGCGTGGCAGAACGCTTCCTCGCTGACAAGGGTTATGGTCCCACGACGGTGCCTGTGGCGGGCGAGATCGTCTACTTGTGCGCCACCGCCAACCTTTCCACCGGCGGCACCGCCATCGATGTTACCGATAGCGTGCACCCGGACAACCGGGAGATGGCCGTCCGGGCCATCAGGGCCATCGGCCTGGACGTCGGGGGAGCTGATTTCATTACCACGGATATCTCCGCGCCATATCGTGAGACCGGCGGGGCCATGTGCGAGGTGAATGCTTGCCCGGGTCTACGGATGCATCTGGCGCCCACTGAAGGAACGCCCAGGGACGTTGCCGGTCCCATCATCGATATGCTGTTTCCACCCGGTGCTCCAAGCACCATTCCCATTGCCAGCATTACCGGCACCAATGGCAAGACCACCACCTCGCGCATGCTCGCTCATATCTTGAAACTGGCGGGGTACACGGTGGGTTTGGGCACCACCGACGGCATCTATCTCGACGGACGGTTGACTGTGAAGGGTGACATGACCGGAGTGACGTCCGCCCGCATGATTCTTGCGGACCCCGCCGTGGATGCCGCCGTACTGGAGACGGCCCGGGGCGGCCTGCTGCGGCGGGGTCTGGGCTATCCGGAATGCAGCGTGGCGGGCTGCCTCAATGTGACCGCCGATCACCTAGGCCTGCGCGGGGTCGAAACGGTGGAGCAAATGGCGGAGGTCAAGCGCATCGTCGTCGAGGTGGCGAAGGAGATGGCCGTCCTCAACGCTGACGACGCCTTGTGCCTGAAGATGGCGGATCATAGTCACGCAAACCGCCTGGGCTACGTGACCATGAACGCGGCTCACCCCTTGGTAAATGAGCACGTCCAGGCGGGCGGCGTGGCGGTCGTGCTGGAGGAAGAGATAAACGGCCACATGGTCTGCCTGTGGGACAGCGGTCACCGTTTTCCTTTGTTGTGGACTCACGTGATCCCGGCCACGGTGCAGGGGCTCGCATTCCACAATGTGCAGAACGCGATGTTCGCTGCGGCCCTCGCCCACGGCCTCGGGATCGATCTCGAGAGCATCCGCCGTGGCCTGCGCACCTTTGATAACACCTTCCTCCAGACCCCCGGCCGCCTGAACATCTACGATCAGCATCCCTTCAGGGTGATTTTGGACTATGCCCATAACCCCGCGGCCGTGAAAACCATGTGCGGTTTGGTAGACCGGTTGGGAGCCGAGCGTGCGAAGATCGTTTCGCTGACGGTTCCCGGCGACCGCCGTGACGAGGACATCCTGGAGATCGGCCGTATCGCGGCGGGACACTTTGAGCACTACATTTGTCACAGGGACAGTGACTCGCGTGGGCGGGATCACCTTGAAGTGCCGGAAATGCTGCGAGAGTCACTACGCAAGAATGGAGTCGGGGCAGAGCAGATCGAGGTCATAGCCGATGAGCAGACGGCGAATCAGTCGGCGCTCGAAATGGCCGGGCCTGGCGACTTGCTCCTCTTGTTGAGCGAAGACTACACACGTGCCTGGGAGCAGATCGTGCGTTTCAGGCCAGACGCGCAAACAGGGCACGCCATTGAGAGAAGGCCGACCCCAGTCAAGATCCGTCAAGACGACCTGGGCGGGTTCGGGTGGGACAGTAGTAGCATGGAGATCATTCGTGACGGGCGCGGCGTGCGGTTGGCGCGAGAGATTGAAGACTGAATGACTGTTCGCCGTGGTTACGACGACCTGCCAGGCGGTCGCAAGCGGACCTGGTGACAGGGCTCCAGGGCGGATGAAGCGTGAGGTCCGTCCTTCATGGAGTTCAATACCTTGGAGACTCAAAATGGATGAGAAACAGAAATTTCTTCTCTACAACGATAACGACGCCACGCTGGATGCCTCCTCGAGGCGGAGGGTGGCCGTCGAAATCGCCCTGGACCTGATACGTCATGAAGCAATGAGCGGGTCTTCGCGCAATCCTCTGGATTCAAATCTAAGGCATCTCTCGGACTTTGCCGATTTTATTCAAGAGGCCTTGAGAGGTGGTGAGCAAGAAGACTTGAGAGGCAGTGAGCGAGAGGACCTGAGAGACAGGGAGCGAGACGACCTGAGAGACAGGGAGCGGGAAAACGTGAGAGGCAGGGAGCGGGAAACGTCGAGAGGCCGACAGCATTAGCGGTCTTGGTGCGCTTGTGCGCAGAAGGCGCAGCGCACACCCTCAAGGAGCTCTGTTGCGGTTTCAAGCGCCGCCTCCGACAAGACTTGGAGAGAATGGGTCGGGCGTATGCCCGGCCCATGCCTCACCGATCAGAATGATCCGGGGGATTTGTGATCACCTCGATAAAACCGCTCTTTGCAAAGAACATCACCTCTATAGATAGCAATGAGGAAGATGCGATCTTCGTCGTAGATCCGGAGCTTGGGGCTCTTGGCAAAATTGACGTTCGGACGGGATTCTTTCAAGGAGTTGTCAACTTCAAAAGCTTCAACGAATTCAAGGGGGCAGGTGCCATATGTATGCGACCGGATGGCATTATAAATTATTCGCGTTTTAATAGAATCTATGCGCTCGGGATAGAAAATGGGATGGTCTATGAAGTTATGGACACCGTCACAATCAATGACGCAAGAGATGTTGTCGGTCTATATTGGAAAGGCGGTAGATATTACGTGGCTGATAGTAGCGGGATCCTGTTCATTCTGGATGGGGATCGGCCAATACGGTCAGTGGATGTGGGCAATAGAATAAACGATATTACCTTGCATGGGGATCGCCTCTTCATATTGAGTGACATTAGTCGGGCCATTTATATATACAGTCTTGACGGGACTCATTTGGCATCGCTGACGACACCCCATGAGGGGGCGTCTGGAATAGCTTCAGTTAAAACATCAGATATACAAAGATCTGGCATTTATATATACTACAATCAGAAAAGTTGGGACGTCTTTGATGATGCGGGCGCGAAGCCGGCTGTCGACAACAGTCCAAATATAAAACTCAACAGGAACATTTCAGATGGCTTTATAGAGAAACTTGATTATAAAATAATGGGGCTTGGTACGGCTGGAAATTTCGGGCTTTCGGATGGTTACGAAGTGGAATTTTCTTATGCCGAAATGCTCAAGCCTGCCCATGATATTCTGGAAAGGATCAAGGGCGTCAAGATGTGCGTCAGGTTGTCGATTCCGGTCGAGACGCGAAGGCAGAAGGTGAAATCAGTAAAGATTATTGGAGATGTTCCTGGGATTATAAGAAGGGACGAAAGCGGCAACGAGATTGCGGAATTCGATTTCAGGGGCGTTGAGCTTGATAAAGAACGCCGTTACTTCGGCTACAGCGCCGTAATTGAACTATATGGGATAAGGTTCAAGTTGAATGTCCCGGATTCAGGCTATCCAGACGAAATTAAGACGCGATTTCTTAAGAGAGAGCTCAGGTACGATATGGATAGGCAAGAGTTAAGGCGCATTGCTGCGGACCTGATTTCGGCGATCCCGAGAAAAGAGCGCGGAAATGTAGTCAAGATTGCGAAAACCGTGCGTGAATATGTTTATAGCAGGTTGGCGTACCGCTACAACAACACGTATACAAGTCCCGTTGAGACCTTGAGAAGCGGCGAAGGGACTTGCGGAAAGTACATGGAGCTGTTGATAGGATTAATGAGGCTTTGCGGGGTGGCATGCAGGCCGGTCGGGGATTTCAAGGTTCCCGAGTACAAACTGAGATATGCAAGGGTCAACTCGGTCTGTGTACCGGATTATGATCATGCGTGGGTAGAGTTCTATGTCCCCGCGGTAGGATGGGTACCTATGGAAAGCTCATCGGACAATCTGCCGGAAAGGCACGAAAGGTTTTTTGGCGCTCTATCGTGGATCTATATAGAAAACAGCAGGACGGAAAAGATGTGCGAGATATGCAGGCCCGACTCTTGGGAAAAGGTCGGTAACGATCTGATGTATTCGGACCTTTTCGTACCTGACATTCAGATCAAGATTCTCCGGGAGGCCTCGTTGCACTAGTCGCTCCCTGACGGGATGAATGCGAAATTAGCGCCTTATGCTCGCCATATGCGCTGTTAAATCGTACAGGCTGCCTTCAACCAGTATGTCCAGGTGCAGGCCAACTACGCTTACTGGGGCATGGCGGCGATCCGGATGTATGGCGGAGTGTTGCAGTTGGGAGGGGTCCACAATGGTGATGCCGCCGCTGCCCAGGACCTGCAGCCTCTGATCCGGACCGATAAAGGCGGCGGTGTCTTCATCCAGGCCGATGCCGATGGCAAGTGGGTTGTAAGTCAAGGCCATGAGCAGACGCCCGAGCCGGTCCTGGTGGCGAAAGTGCTGATCGATGATCAACCGCTCGATCAGGCCCAAGCCCGGCGCTAATTGAACAATGTCAGCACGCGGCGTAGTGCCACTCTCACCGGCCGCAATCATCTGCCCGGGCAGGAATGCTGCGCCAGCGGAGGTGCCGGCCACGTGCATACCCTGTGCATTCCGGTTGCGAATTTTCTGCGCCATCGAAGTACCACCTAGCGTCTCGGAAAGATGGACCGGGTCGCTCCCCGTGAGGAAAAGCCCGTCGACAATATCGAGCATGTCCAGGTTTCGCTTCGCCTCGCAGTCGGTTCGGGTCTCACATTTGAGGGCACTGACCCGATCCCCCCCCCGATCACGGAACGCCCTTTCATAACGGCGGCCGGCGTCCTTGGTCGCGGAGCCCGTAAGGATGATGCCGATATGCGCGCGGGAGCCGCCGCAAATCTCGATGAAGCGGCGCAGGATGGCAGCGTTTCGTACTAGCCTTCCATCGCCCCCGATGGGGACGATAAAGCCTCGTGTACCGCCAATGGGCGCCTTTGCACAACTCAACTTTCACTCCGATAGAGTGGCCAAATCTTGAAGTAGCCCAAGTCTCGTGCAGCCACCACGTACCCCACTTTTCCGGCCGGAGTTTTGTTGCTGCCGGGCTCAAAATCAGCTGACGTCTTATCTTCGCGTCTTCGAGGGGTTGACGCATGATATGCGATTTTATATCGGCAAGCGGAACGTGGAGCGGGGCAGCACAGATACGCGCTGCCCCGCTTCGTGGATGATCCGGCTTTTGCCTCTTCTAGCCGATCAGGTCAGAGCAGTAGCGTTCGATCCACTGGGGACGTAACTCCGCGCAGACAACGTACCGCCTACCAGGCTATGCGTCCCGAGATGATACATATTGCCATCAACCAGGATATGCAGACGTATTCCGGTCAAGCCTACCGGGTCGTCATGGCGAACGGAATCAGCTGCAGAGTTGCGCAGATTCGACCCGTCGATGATGGTGACGCCGCCGCTGCCTACCACCTCCAGCATTTCGTCTGGACCGATGAACGCAGCCGTATCCTCGTCCAGCCCAATGCCCACCCCGAACGGGATGGAAGCCACTGCCGTGAGCAGGCGTCCGAGCCGATCCCGCTGGCCAAAGTGTTGGTCGATAACAAAACGGCTGATGAGCCCCAAGCCCGGTGCCAGGTCGACCATCCCGGCGCGGGGCGTGGCCCCGCTCTTCCCCCCGGCAATCATGGCAGCTGACATGGCGGAGGCCCCGGCCGAGGTCCCGGCTACGTGCATGCCGTGTGCGTTACGGCTATGAAGCTTCTCCGCCGCCGGCGTGTCGCTCAGCATCTCGGCGAGGCGTACCTGGTCGCCCCCGGTCATGAAGACCCCGTCGGCGTGATCGAGCACCTTCAGGTATCTGTCCGATTCGCAGTCGCGGCGTGTCTTGAATGGCAGGATACTGACTCGGTCAGCGCCGAGATCGCGGAACACCGACTCATAGAGATCCCCCGTGTCATCCAGCGAGGAGGCAGTGGGGATGACCGCAATGTGCGCGCGCGACCCACCGCAAAGTTTCACGAAACGGCGCAGAATAACCGGGTTCCGAACCCGATTTTCCGCGCCGCCAATAGGGATAATAAAGCCTCGCGTGGCACCCTTCGGCGATCTTCCGGAACGCATACCATTCACTCCTTCTCAAAGCTTGACCGGCGACCTGGCGGTCCGCCCTAGGCACGACAATCGCAGCTATCTCCCCGATGATTCGAGCAGCGCCACAACCGTGCTGAATCAGTCGGGCAGCACCTTCGTGGGCGCTGTGTAGCAACCCGCGAACCTGAAGCCTGCAGCAATAGTGGACAGGTAGGTTTGCATCTTCCTCGCGTCACACAAGACCTGCACCTGCCCCACACCTTACAATATTTTTAAAGCAAAAAATGCACCAACGTTTTTATCCGCATGGGTTGGGTGCGAACCCTTGCGCAGATCGCGATTACGAACGAGCCCGCGAGAAGTTCGGCCCGCCGCGGAAGCGCATCAATAACAGATGCACGCAATAAGTGCATATTTGAACCGATGTGGTGCGATGCTGACGCATCGACTCAAGTATCGCAGGTGGCGCTTGGCGCCGGAGCGTCGCAATTCCTCTGTTACCAGTCGACGTACCCGGCAGATCGGTCAAACGCCTGCCACCCGGGGCAAATCTTCTGTACACATTCGGCCGCTGCTCTCTTTTCGGCAAACGTGACTGTTATTGGGTCGGGAGGGCTTTGTTCGGAAGGGTGCCTAGTCGTTGTAAAATTGTAAGCTCAAGAGACCCGGAAAGACGTGGATGCCGTACAAAGCCAGACTCAAAGACGGTCAGGAGCGTAAGCGCAAAAAGCCCGCCTACCGGGTGATGAACTGTCGTGAATACAACGAGAGCCTGAAGAAGCGCGGAAAAATCAGCCTCTATTTCCCCGAGGGCGATCTCAAGGCGCAATTCATCACGGCGTCGCCGTACGTGCGTGGCGTCTCGGGCAGGCTGCCGTCGTACACCCGGGCGTACGTTGAGCTGCTCTATACGTTCTACCGCCTGTTCGGCTGGGGGATGCGGCAGATCACCGGCTATATGGAAGATTACTGGGCCGGCCATGGGTTGGAAATTCGGGTTCCCAGCTTCGGCCACCTGTGTGATCTGTTCGCCGCGCTGGAGGTCAAGGTCACGCAGCGTTGCGAACGGCTGGCCAGACGACTGGCCGACGGCGAGGACGTGAGCATCATTGTGGACAGCACAGGGATGAGTTTTGGTCGGGCCAGTGAGTGGTACGAGCAGAAGTACGGCAAAAAGGCGGCGAAAACGCCGTGGCGCAAGATGCACCTGTCGATTGACGCGGACATGAACGTTCACGCGATCGCCATCACCGGCACGGACGTTTCGGATAGCGAAGGGATGGACTGTGTCCTGCCCGCCGACATCCGGGTTGACCGTGTGATTGCAGACGGCGCCTACTACAGCATCGAGCGGGCCGAAGCCCTGTCGCGATCAGGCGCGCTGCCTGTTATTCCACCGCCTTCTCATGCGGTGGTGCACGGCGAAGAACGGACTCAATGGCATGACAGGATCGTTGGCTACATCAGGGAAAAAGGCATTTATGCGTTCCACAAAAAATATGGCTATGGGCAACGCGCGCTGGTCGAAGCGCAGATCTCCCGGATCAAGAGATGCATCGGCTCGTCCCTGCTGACACGACAACCCGCGTCACAGGAACGCGAGGGTGTGGTCATCGCCAACCTCCTTAACCGATGGAACTCGTTTGGCAGGCCGGTTTCTTGCAAAAATGGATAGTTGCGCCTGTAGCAGGGAAACTCGGACCCTTCCGAACAAAGCCGATCGAGTATGACGTCGTCATCGTCGGCGGCGGCCCTGCGGGCCTGTCGGCCGCCATTCGTCTGAAGCAGCGCGCTGCCGAACAAGGCGTCGAGCTTGGCGTGTGCGTGCTGGAAAAAGGCTCGGAGATCGGGGCGCATATCCTGTCGGGCGCCGTGATGGACCCGCGCGCGATCAACGAACTGATTCCGGACTGGAAGGAAAAAGGCGCGCCGCTGACGGTCGACGTGACCGAGGACCGTTTCCTGTTTCTGTCGGCAACGGGCGCGAAGAGCGTGCCGGTCTGGGCGCTGCCGGGTAACTTCAGGAACCACGGCAACTACGTGATCAGCCTCGCGAATGTCACGCGCTGGTTGGGTCAGCAGGCCGAGGCGCTGGGTGTCGAGATCTTCCCGGGCTTTCCGGCGGCCGAAGTGCTGTACAACGACGACGGCTCGGTCAAGGGCGTCGCGACCGGCAACCTCGGAATCGGCAAGGACGGCGAACCGACCGAAAACTTCCAGCTCGGCATGGAGCTGCACGCGAAGTACACGCTGTTCTGCGAAGGCGCGCGCGGCCACCTCGGCCGCCAGCTGAACGAGAAGTTCAAGCTGCGCGACGGCGTCGATCCGCAGGTGTACGGCATCGGTATCAAGGAGCTGTGGGAGATCGATCCCGCCAGGCACACGCCGGGTCTGGTGATGCATACGGCTGGCTGGCCGCTCGAAAACGACACCTACGGCGGCTCGTTCCTCTACCACATGGACAACAACCAGGTCGTGGTCGGCTTCGTGGTCGGCCTCGGCTATTCGAATCCGTATCTGTCGCCGTTCGAGGAATTCCAGCGCTACAAGACGCATCCGGCGATCCGCGCGATTCTCGAAGGCGGCAAGCGCGTGTCCTACGGCGCGCGCGCGATCACCGCGGGCGGCCTGATGTCGTTGCCGAAGCTGGTGTTCCCGGGCGGTGCGCTGGTCGGCGACGACGCGGGGTTTCTCAACGCGTCGCGCATCAAGGGTTCGCACGCCGCGATCAAGACCGGCATGCTCGCCGCCGATGCCGCGTTCGACGCCGTCCAGGCCGGCCGCCAGGCGGACGAGCTGAGCACGTACCCGGAAGCGTTCAAGACGTCGTGGCTCTACACCGAGCTGTATCGCGCGCGCAATTTCAAGCAGTGGATGAGTAAGGGTCTCTACCTCGGCACGCTGATGGTCGGCATCGAGCAGAAGCTGCTCGGCGGCAACGTGCCGTGGACGCTGCACCATCAGCATTCCGATCATGAAATGCTGAAGCCGGCTTCGCAGTGCAAGCCGATCACGTATCCGAAACCGGACGGGCAGCTCACGTTCGACCGGTTGTCCTCGGTGTTCATCTCGAACACCAATCACGAAGAAAACCAGCCGGTGCACCTGACGCTGAAAGATCCGTCGGTGCCGGTGAACGTGAACTGGCAGACCTACGCGGGGCCGGAGTCACGCTTCTGCCCGGCGGGTGTCTACGAGTTCGTGAAGAACGAGCAAAACGAAGACCGCTTGCAGATCAATGCGCAGAACTGCGTGCACTGCAAGACCTGCGACATCAAGGACCCGACGCAGAATATCGTCTGGGTCACGCCTGAAGGTGGCGGTGGGCCGAACTATCCAGGCATGTAGTGAAGCTCCCGGGGAAAAAAGCTTCGTGGTTCTGCCGCGCCGTTGGATGGTAGCGAAGCTTGGGCTGGTTGAATCGGTTTCGCCGGCGGCGGCGCCTGTCAGTCCGCTCCGCCGCCAAGCTCAGGCATAGTTTGGACGTGGTTTAGCGAGCGGATTTTCGCGCTTTCTACCCTGACTCCGACCGCATCTCCACGATGTGAATGTCCGGTTCTGACTAAGCCTCATGCTGATGCGACCCTTTTTTCTTGGTTCCCTCGCTTCAGTTTGGACGACTGCGTGCACTGGCAAACTTGAGAGAGTATGATGTAGCACAGATGTGACACATGAGAGGTCTCTATGTCTACCACCACGCTCCGCCTTCCGCCGGAACTCCGCGAGCGGATCTCGAGACTTGCTGAAGAATCGGGAACTACAGTCCACAGCTTCATGCTGGAGGCGATTGCCGAGAGGGTCACCAGCGAAGAACTGCGTCGCGAATTCCTCACTGAAGGTAACGATCGCCTCGCAAACATGCTGGAGAACGGCCTCGGGATTGAGTGGGCCGACATGCGCGACTATCTGGGCCAGCGGGCCGCAGGGCGCGATCCGGGAACACCGAAGGTCAAGCGATGGCGCGAATAGTTCTTGCGCCTGAAGTTCGCGATGATTTTGACCGGATCTTTGACTTCCTGTTTGAACACAACCCCGCGAGCGCCGCAAAACACATTGACGATATCGTTCGCGCGTTAGACATCCTTCAGACGAGTCCTCAAATTGGACGGCCTGTTAGTGGCCCCGGCGCAATGCGCGAGCTGGTCATTTCGAATGGAGCGCATGGTTATCTTGCGCTGTATCGTTTTGTGGCTGAGCTGGACGTTGTGCTGGTGGCCGCCATTCGCAGCCAGAGGGAGTTGCGGTATCGGCGTACCGGCAACTGAACGACAGGGACAGAAGGAGGCCTGGCCTCAGAAGTGGTGCCGGTAGAGCGGTAAATATGGGCGCCTGTGTGGGGCGCCCACCGATCCATGACCGCAATTTGACATAAAAGAAATGATCGCGATTTGCTTCGTATTCCTATGTATGTGGCATCGGTGCGGTGCCGGCTAACGAGCTTCGGGCATATCAGCCCTGTAACGCCTCCGCACGGAAGCCACTGTGCAGTGCGACCTCATCGAACGCGTCGATCATGGATGGCGTCACCGTCCGGGTCCCGCGGCGCAAGACGCCCGGCGCCAGTTAGGAGCAGTTCGCAGTGTCTGTCAAAATAGCGGCATCCGACCGCCAGTTGCTGCGCACCCAAATGCGTCTTCGCGGGGCCGCATGTTGCCGTCAACGGGCGATCAACCGTGTCAAGAACGGCACCGGCAACCAACATCCTGGCGATCGCAGGAAGAACCAATACAGCAGGCACGACATGGCACATGAGCGATGCGAACAATGCGGCAACCCGACGCCGCCCTGGGACGCCATCCACTGCGGCTCCGGCGAAGGCAGCTATGAGTTGCTCTGCACTTCGTGCTTCAACGCCAGGATAGCCGAGTCCACCGGATTCACCGATTTCGAGAATGTCCGGCTTGACCCCATCCGGATGATTGACTGCGAGGGGGAGGCCCACCAGTTCCATTTCCAGCTCCGGCTCCTGGGCGACCGGATTGCACTGGATGCCTTTGAGCTTCGCGGAGAACTTCGCACCGGTTATCGGTTCCAGCTGATCGGCGAAGCTGACGACAATGTGTTCGTGCTGCTCGGACGCCTGGTCGAAAGGATGCGACGCGCGCTATCGGTCAGGCACATCGATTTCCGGGAGCGCCGGATCATTGACAGCACGGTGCGCGGACGGATCGAATGGGATGAGTCGCAGGCGGGGTACCTGCCACTCGCGGTGGTCGACGGCAAGGAGGTCTCGTGGGACGATCTTGGGCAAATGCTCATGAGCATGGAAGGATGGCAATTCCGGCTCGATATCGCTGACCCGAGCGAAGAGCTTTAGCTCGCGTCGCCGACGCGGCGATACGGACGGCATATCCGGCCCTGAGCCGGCATGTCACGTGGCACGTTCAACCTATGTGAGCAGAGCCATGATCGCAGTCAGACTCGACGATCTTTCTTTGGCTTTCGATTTCGTCAGCTACGCGGCGCCAATGGAGCATAACGCGTATGTCTCGCTCGATACGGGCAAGATCTGGTGGACTTCCGATTCCAGTGACGCGTTCGACGAGGAGGTCCCTGACGACCTTGAAACTTCAGATCGCTACCTTGCCATACCGCATAAGAACGAGCTTGATCTGGGAAGACGTCTCGCCTTGCGCTTTGTCACACAGGAGTTGCCCGCGCATTACGAGCAGGTCGAAGCATTTTTCCGACGGCAAGGGGCCTATGCGCGAAGGATTTGCTGGAGCATGAAGGCGTTCTGGAGCGCTGGTATTCGTTTGAAGCTGATGCTGTCGAAAGCGCGCTGACGCAATGGTGTGCCGAAAACGGGCTTGAGCTTGTTCAGACGTGACGGGTGCTGTCAGCTTTCACCGTGCCAGCCCGCCATCCCCTTTTTATCAAAGCGAAGGTTCTGGTGACGCGACCCCCGCTGGTTTGCCCGACCGGCTACAGGCCATGCGAAAATCGCCGACCCCATATCGCCAGGAGCGGGCGCACATGACGTCTGGAATCGCGTGAAAAGGAGCTTTATTCCAACGAAAGAGCAGCAAGCCGTCGTCGAGGCGGCGCTTCGAGTCGGGGATCTGAAGATCAAGGCATTTGCCGGTGCGGGCAAAACCTCCACGCTCCAGCTCGTGGCGGGGCACTTCGGCCATCGGCGCGGCATGTACCTCGCGTTCAACCGGGAAATCGCGGCGAATGCAGCCCGGCGTTTCCCGTCTCACGTTGGCTCGAGGACGATGCATTCGCTGGCGTGGGCCTCCGTCAGCCTGTCGCTCCGAAATCGTATGAGCCTTCAGGGCGAGCCACCGCACGAACTGGCCGCGCGTTACGGGCTGGGCCCGCTGGAAGTGCGGACAGTAACGGGCACGGCCGTCGAAATCGCTCCATTCGAGATCGGGCGGATGATTGCCGATGGGCGGGACAGGTTCTGCCGGTCCGCTGACATCCAGCCGGCAGCGCAGCATATTGTTGTCGACGAAAAGATCGACGAAATGTTGGCCGCGCAACTGCGCACCTACCTGCTGCCCTATGTCCGGCGTCTGTGGGAAGAGAGCAGGGCTGCCCACGCGGGGAGCGCCATTTCGCCTGACGTGCTCCTGAAGCTATGGGCGCTTTCGGAGCCACGCATCGAGACCGATTTCATCCTCTTCGACGAAGCGCAGGACAGTGACGGTGTGATGCTGTCGGTCCTTGGCCGGCAGCGCCACGCGCAGATTATCTACGTGGGCGATCCTTACCAGCAGATTTACGAGTGGCGGGGCGCAATCAATGCGATGGCGCAGATCGACGCACCCGAATGCGCGCTCACGGAGTCGTTCCGCTTTGGCGCAAAATTCGCGGCGCTCGCCAGTCGCCTGCTCGCACTTCTCGGTGAGCTCACGCCCCTCCGGGGACAGGAAACCATCGGCTCGATCCTGGTGGACGATCCCGCGCTTGCGCCGCCGGTCGACGCAATCCTGTGCCGGAAGAATGTCACGGCGATCTGGCAGTTCGCCGCAGGACTCGAGGCGGGACATCGACCTGCGATCCGCATGAGTCCGGCCGAGATTCTCGCTTACGCTGACGGCGCGGACCGCTTGCTTGCCGGCGAGCGGGCATTCGGCCCGGCGGCGTTTTCGCTGTTCGAGACATGGAGCGATGCGCAGGCGTTTGCGCGCAGTGCCTTTGGCCAGGACCTGCTGCCGGTTGTGCGCATCGTCGACGAACTCGGTACGGGCTATCTGCGGGCGCTGGCACAGCGCTCGGCGGCGGAAGGCGACGCCGACTATGTGATTTCGACCGTGCACCGTGCCAAGGGCCTCGAATGGAAGCGGGTCAAGGTGGCCAACGATTTCCGCCTGCGCGGTGCCGATGGCAGCCCGATGCCGGACGACGATGAGCTCCGCCTCCTCTATGTGGCCGTGACCCGGGCGCAGCATGTCCTCGATATCTCGGAGTTGCGCGACGAGCTGCGGCGGCTTTTCACTCTCCGGCGCCAGGACCGGCCGGCGTAGCAGGTTACCAAATGGGAAAATCTTGATTCCCGTTTGAGAGTAATCTAGAATGAGAATAACGATGTTCTCATCTGGGAGGCTCACATCATGGCCGTGCATCATCCGTCAGGCCGTCACCCGGCCGCAGCGCATACCGGCAAGGCATTGGCCGGCTCTGGCCGGTCCGGCGCCCACCCTGACGATATCGAAACGTTCCTCGTCGAGTTCGACCCGCTCGAGCAGCGCCGGCAGATCCGCGAAGGCATGGAAGCGGCGATCATCGAACGCGTTGCGAAAGACCTGCTGCACGTGCCCGTGCAGACGCTGCTGGCGAACCTGAATCTGCCGAGTTCGACGATCCTGCGCAAGATGGCGCGCGAGGAGCGCCTGTCGCCAGCCGAGTCGGATCGCGTCGCGCGCGTGCTCTATGTGCGCCAGCTTGCTGTCGAGGTGTTCGAGGATCCGGCGCTGGCCACCGAATGGATGCAGCGATCGAACGCGGAGCTGGGTGGGCTCAGCCCGCTCGAAGTACTCGACTCACAGCCGGGGTACGATCGCGTGCGTGAAATTCTGCTACGCGTCATCCACGGCGTGTCCGCATGAGGCTTTACCGTCTGGCGAAGGAACGGCGCGGGTATTACCGCGCCGATGATCTGAGCGGCAACGGTGCGGCGATCGCCGGAGGCCGCTGGAACCCGCGTGGCATGCGGGTACTGTACACGTGCTGCCACGCGTCGACAGCGCTGCTGGAGGCGCTGGTGCACATGGCGGGCTTGCTGCCGGCCGGGGGATATTTCCTGGTGACGCTGGAGGTGCCAGACGCCGTCGACGCCGCCGCGTTCGTCCCGGATGTGCCAGAAGGTTGGGCAGACCTGACGCGCGATCCCGCGGCGACAAGGACGCTTGGGCGGCAATGGCTCGAAGCGGGCGAGCAGCTGGCGTTGCGGGTACCGTCGGTCGTCTGTCCGAGTGATTTCAATCTGCTGCTGAACCCGATGCATCCGGAGATGGCAAGCGTCAGGGTCATCAGCAGCGAGCCCTTTACGCTGGATCCGCGGCTGTTTGGTCAGGTGAGGCGATGAGCCCGATGTCGATCTCGCCAGCGCAAGGACGAGGCGTCCGGGAGCAAACGTCATAAACTGAAAGCTATAGTGGTCTGCGTTCGTGGGCAGGAGCGCCCCCGGGGGTGTGCCGCTGGCTTCGTGGTGGCGAGCCGCGCAAGTTTCCTGCGGGGAAATCCGCCGGCGCGGGAAGTGGCCCTGTTGCGCCGTTTGCGTCCGGCGTATCCAGGACGGACTTGTGCGGCCCCGGTGCTCACTGTCTGAATCGTTGATACCGAGTGCCTGTAGACAGCTGGACCCAAATGGCGAATCGACCAGGACGACCCACTGATCGGAGGAACGTAGTCAGCACGCTTTCGCGCGGGGACCGGCGAACGTTGGCCGTTCACGGCTCTGGAAAACGAATCGTTCATCCGCGAAGGCGAACGCTTTTCAAAGGAGCGACGGTTGCCAGAATCTCTCCGTCCTGACCGAGAATTTGACCTGCGACAAATCCGGCATTCCCGGCCAGACTCATGATGTAGTCCTGACGTCAGTAAAGGCGCCCCCGAAAACTTCTTCATGGAATTCGGGCCAACCCTTGGGGGTTTGCGACTGGTCCATCCAGATGACGTTGAGCTGTTTGCCATGCCCGCGTCCGAAAATCGCTGTTCCAGCGTCGCACAAGCATCGCGTCAAAGGACGCATTGTCCCGTCTCGATCAGGCGAATGGGGTTGGAGTCGCTTTCTGGCGTGCACTGATCGGCTTCGCGACGGTCAAGGCGTTGCGCGCTGCGAGGATGTGCCGGATGGTAGCGAGAGATTGTTCCGCCACCGGGCTTGGGCTTTCCCGCCGTGGCAGAGGAAACTCCGGAACACGGACGCGCAGCTGCCGGCAGACGGCGGAAAGATACGGCTTGCCCGAGTTCTCGCATCGTTGGATGGCGGCAGCGATGGCTGCGTCGCCAATATTCCGGCGCAGCCATTCCATCGTTTGCCGGTCCTTCTCGTTGTGTACTCTGACCCAATGCTCCATCGTCGCCTCCCGACTGCCCCTACAGGTGGAATGGATAGACGTTAGCGCGAGGTCGGGCCGAATTAGGGGCAGCAACGCACACTACAAACGATCTGGACATGTACAGCGCGTCCGGAAACCGGGTCTATCCGAAATTACATCGCGACCCTAATGTCCAAGCCAGATTGAAATGTCGGGGTTCCAGCAAGATACAGATGTCGGGGTTGAGGGTCGGTTTTGGGTGGTGGGTTAGGGTCGTTTGGCAGTCCTTTTATCTCTCTCTGGAGGGGTTTTTAGCACCTAGCCTCGCGGGTTCTGGTGTGTCCCCATGACTGCCGCATTCCAGTCCTCGAGCGTGACTTCGCGCTGCTTCCTCGTGCCAGGCAGCCGCGCCTTCGTACGCACGGGTTCACCGCGGTTCGTGCGTGACGGTGAGCCGGATATCCGGCGGTTGTCGCGCTGTGCCTGGATCGCCTGGGCGACCTGCAGCGCATGACCAAGACGCTTGTGCTCCACCACCGCGCCCTGGTCGATCCCGGCAAGCTTGTCGTACTGGACACAGGGCAGCGCGACACCATCGGCGCGGATCTCGAGGCGTCCGTCCGGATACTCCCACACGTCGATGTAGCGGTGAATCAGCCTGCGGGTGGCCGGCGTATCGTCAAGCAGCCAGATCACGCGGTCGTTCAGCAGCGTCAGTGAATCCGAGACCTTGCGCAGAACCCGCCACGTCAGGATCGCGTCGAGATTCTCGTCGGCGCGCACGGGTCGATGCGCATCGAAAGCGCTGCGCGGCGGCTTCGCAAAGCGCGCGTTATAGGCTGCCATGTAGGCGGGCGCCCAGGTGTTGGCGGCCTCGATGGTGCTGATGCCGCGCAGCTGGAGCTCCTTGACGAGCCGATCCTGCAGCGTCAGGTGGGCGCGCTCGACGCGCCCCTTGGCGGGGCTTGAGTTCGCGCAGAACGTGTCGATGTTCAGCTCGTACATCGCCCGGCCGAACTGCGTGACACCTTTGCCCGCTGTCTCCGAGCGTCGCTTCACGTAAAAAACGCTGGCCCTGTCGCTGTAGAACGCCACCGGCTTGCCATGCTGCTCCAGATACGCGCGCGTCGCCTCGAAGTAGCTGAAGGTCGATTCGGTCGCCGTGAAATGCAGCATCATCAGGCGGCTCGTGGCGTCATCGACGTACACCAGCAGCGTGCAGGCCGGGCGCCCGGTCCTCGAACCAGCGATGGTCGCTGCCGTCGATCTGCACCAGCTCACCGAAGCACGCGCGCCGGGCCCGTGTGAACGGCTGTGAGAAACCGACACTAGACGGCGGCATCGATCAGAGATACCGAATGGTCCAGGTCTGCTGAGCGGTTTGGTAATGGTTTGTGTGAAGTGCAGGAGGCGGCACCGGCTGCGTCGGAAGGAGCCCGTAGGGCGCGTGCAGACGCAGCCGGTTCGGCTTGCTTCAGGAAGAGGTGACGCTGAAGTCGGGATGCGGTAGAAGAAGGCTTACCGCCGAAGAAACAGGCTCGACACCGGCTCAAACCGCCAAGTTCACTCCGATGTCGAGCCCCACACGCGCACGGGGCACGGGTGCCGGGCCAGTATGGCACGACCCATTATTCCCGTCGATACCGTTTCGGCATTGACGGGGATTGCCGATGCCGGACACAGGCCGTCTGTTCGTGTGCGCCCGTTGCCGGGCGCAGGTCGTCGTTTGCCGCCGTTGCGACCGCGGCCAGATCTACTGCGACGGTGACTGTTCTGAGGTCGCACGCCAGGCCAGCATGCGCGTGGCCGGCCAGCGCTATCAGCGCAGTCGTCACGGCCGCTTCGCGCATGCCGAACGGATGCGCCGCTATCGCAACCGCCAGAATAAAGTGACGCATCAGGGTTCCGCTGTACCTGCCGCCGATGCTCTACTGGCACCGACTTCGACGACGGCCGCGAGTTCTACGGCGAGCGGTCCGATTTCGATATTTCCAGCTGCAGCGAATTCGTGCGCGCGGCTGTTCTGCCGCAGCTCGGCCAGCATGCGGGCCGCTTGTATACGCGCGAGGCGCTGCGCGTCGCGCTGCTCGGATGGCTCGATCAGTTCGCCAACGAACCGGAGCGGATGCTGTGCTTCGACTACGGGGGCGACTGGGAGCTGCTGTGCGATTTGCTCGATGGGCCGCCCGCCGGCTGGCAGGCTTGCCACGTTGGCGAGGTGATCGACTTCGTCCGGTTGGAAAGCTATTACCGTGCGCATGGCGGCCGGCATCACGCACTATCCGACGCCCGCGCCAACTGCTACGCAATGGGAGAGATCAATGCTGGATTCTGAACTGGCAGCAGGAACCAGCACGATGAACACTCGCCCGCAAGCGCCCCGCCGCGACAAGGGGAACAGGCCCGGCGTCGAGTCAAGGGTGTGATTGGCGGACCAATACCGACATCCCTGGCAGCAGACGCGCACCGTACTCGAAGTCTGGATGCAGATTCGTTCGTGCGCCTGGACACTCAAGCAGTTGCTCAGCGGCGATTGCCGAGGACTTCCGTCTTAGCCGGGGTTGGTTTGGACGCCGGTCTCCAAACGTAGCGCGACTGTTGCGATTACCTGGTCAAATTGCGGAACGGCTTTCATGGCTCGCTTCTGCGCCGCATTGTGGGAGCGGCCTGGATCCCGGCGAGGACTTCTGCCAGCGGGTCGTTCGGGGCGATACAGACGCCAGCCGGCATGTACTGGCACGGTATTACGACCGTGACGGCACGTCCGGGAGCGGCGCGCCCCGTTCACATCCCGGCGAGGACATAACGATCGACGCGCTCGCCTGCTATAAGGCGATAAAGCGGTACGTCGTTCGCTGCGTTGGACGCGGGCATCGCTCCTATTCTGTCAGCGCGGCCCGCCATTTGACGTGGTGCCTTGATGCCAGAACGACGACACAATTCTGTCCGGTTGCGCACGCACTACTCAGATAGCGAACAAAATGGGAAGGCGTCCGCATTCCATCCCATCTGTTAGCTCGGAGTGAACACGGGCCGCTGGGAATTCTGGCTTGGCTCTCGCTTCTTGCGCCAGTCGGCCTCGCACATTGGAGCACGGCGGCAGATCGCTGGGTAGTTCTCCATGCGCTCGCTCGCGCGTGTCTTGACAGCTTTTTTTGCTATCTGCGCGAAGCCGACGACGTCACCGGCAGATCGAGGCCTGTGTGGATGCCGTTTCCCGTGGTGGACATTCCGGAACGGGAATGGGTGGTGCTGGACCGGGATTCGGAAGGGAAGGCCGAGCCTCTACGATTAGTCGTCGCCCGTGGTCGAACGGACCGCATCGTTAGAAAAGCACAGCCACAGCTCAATGGCGAACATCACCGGCAGCGGCATCTGTGCGTGCTGAATGAAAACCTGGCGCCAACAGAACGGCTGACGCCCACGGGGCGCAGGCGCGATGTGAGTTCTGACGGCGACCTTGCATTGACCGACCCCTTGCGTGTGCATCGTAGTGGCGACATCAGTGTTACTGCGATGGTGGTCGCAGTCCTGTTGGCATCAGATACCGAATAGGGCAGGCGGGGAGACTGCCTGGACGCCGTGCCTTGTTTTGCTGCCAGGGCGGAGAGATGAGAGCTGGAGCAATCGGTCGCTGAGATCGACACCGATTGCGGGCTCGGGGAGCGGTACCAATCATACTGAACACTCTGCACGCCGACCGTATTGCCATTGCACGGCAGTTATAACTAACGATGCCGAATTATTGGCATGGTCGTTCGTGCTTAAACAGATAGTCGGCCCCAAGCCTATCCTTTCCGAAGCGGCACGCACAGAGGTCCGGCTGGAGCCGTCTCGCTTTCCCGTGAAATGCTGTCCGGCCCGAAATCCGCACTTCACCAGTCCAGACGATGCTTCTCTTCTGTCTCGCGGTGACGGGTGTCGTCGTCGCTATGAAGATAGATGCTCGTCGTCGAAATCGATGCATGCCCGAGGTTGTCTCGCACGAGTCGCAGATCGAGATTGCCGTCGGCCATGTGGGATCCGGCACTGTGCCTCAGCCAGTGTGCGGATGCGCGCTCGAGATGCGTAGCACGCGCGGCATAGTCCTCACCGCGAAGCCTTAATTTGTCCGCTGCGCCAGCAAAGATGCCTTTGATGATCGAGTGCAGCGCGGCCCGCGTGAGAGGCTTCATGGATTTGCCGAGCGGCAACACCAGCGGCGTGTCCTCGTGCGAGGACGGGAGTGGCGCAAGCCCGCGCGCGCGCCGGTAGCGCGCGAGTTCGACCATCATCTCGGCGGAGGCGGGAACGAGTCGTTCCTTGTCACCTTTCCCAAGCACCTCCAGCCACCACCGTTCGTGCCCCTCGTTGTCACGCCGGCAGAAAAACTTGCCCATCGTGTTGCCGCCGACCTCCGAAATCCGCAGGCCGCCCAGGTAGAGCAAAGTAAAAAGCCATCGAGCGCGCCAGTAACGTTCCTGTTCCCGATCGCTATCACGGGGCAGGCCGTCGATATAAACCTTGACCTCCTGCCAAAGATCGCGCTCCAGGTAACGGGTGATGCGCGGCGCCTGACGGCGGGACCGCTGGCGCGTTAGCGACAGTGGGTTGCCGGCCAGGTAGCCAGCTTCGACTAGCCACGCAAACAGCGCATTAAGGATCACCATCGCCTGGCGCTGGCTCGAGACTGCGAGCGGCCCGCAAAACGGCCGCCAGCGCGGATCGTGACGCGGAAACTTGCGCCCGCCATCGGACACCCAGCGCGGACGCGGTTGCGGATCCCCCAGGAATAGCCTGTAGGCGAGCAGATCCTCGTGCGTGAGCGATGACAAAGGCTTGCCCAGCTGCACGATGGACCACAACAGGAGCCGCTCAGCTTCCTTGCGGTAGTTCTCGAAAGTGGTCTTCGTGTCGACGACACGGGCGAGCCATGCGCGTATCGCACTCAGGTCGTCTGCTGCGGTGATCTGCTGGCGACCGTTCGCCCGGTTGACGCCGTGGCGACCGTCAAGATCGGGCGGCAGGTCGAGTGCGTCGAGCGGGCGCGGAGCGATCAGGGTCGTCGTCATGTTTTGAGCGTGAATCGGTGGGGGCACAGGTCACCGCGATTGTCGCACGCGCGGAAGACCCTTTGACACTACAGTCATAATGTCCAAAAATCGAAACGTATCGCCTCGCTAGGACGGCTTTTTTGCCGCGCGATGGTGGCGCCCGCTGGCGATGACGTGGCGCGTCCGTTCCGGTGGCCGCCCCGGTAGCCAACGCCTGTGTGAGCGTAAAGCGAAACGGCGTGCAAAATCCTGAATTCGAGGCACAGGTTTACGACGACAGCGAATGCGAGTGGCTCCCTGATGTCCGCGACGCCCAGGATCGGCAGCAGATCAAACTGTTTACGTTTCTCGTCGGTCAGCAGGAACTGCTCGCGCAAAAAAACGCCATGCAGTTGGCGGGGAAGACTCAGATCGTCGCGCGCATGATGGTTGAAGATCTGGGGTTTTACGGCATCCGCAACGCGGACGCCGTGGCAGTCTGTCTGCAAGGGTACGATTAGACTGCCTATCGTGAGGCAAGCCTTTGGAGTTTTACGCGCTTCTATGTTCCGCAGGCGTTTGATGCGGGATATCGACTGGTCAGTGACGCCGACACGCTATGGAACACGTTCGAGACGGCGCATCACAAGGCCAATCTGCCGGGCAAGCTTGAGATCCCGATGGAATCCTTCGCACGGGCGGTCGAGATCGTGCTGAAGGACAGTGAACTGAGGGACGCGCGAGGCTATTGTGCGGACCAGGTCCTGTGGGACCATGCGGTAAGGCATTGCGGTTATGTCCAGTCACGTCATGCAACCGGACGCGTTCTCGTCGCAGCTGGGTGACAGCGGTCCGCCGGCGCAACCGGCGTTCCCCATTCTTACCCTTGACGAGAGCCGACTGACCCCGGCGCTGGGTTACGTCTTCAGGCGCAGCTGGCTATACCCGCACGAATCACTGATCTCCATCCTGTGGAAGTTCGAGATGGGCAACGCCTTGACGGGCGTCGTTGTCGCCCGGACCATGGGGCTTGACGTCGATCCCTATGAAGGCATCGTGCCGCGGCAAGGACTTGTAGATGTGGTCCGGCTACAGGAGAGCTTTGGGTTGCCTGCCGAACTGCTGCGAGCCGCCCTGATGGATCCGGTCGGACGGCGTCGCTATACCGACATGTTCCGTTACTGTCGACGCTGTCTCGCCCGCCACTACCATAGTGTTGTGCATCGTAAGCGATCCATTTTCGGCGTCTAGCCGCTGGGGACAGGAGCGAGGAGCATAGGTGTCCACCTATTCGGAGGTGGACACCTATGGCTGACAAAGATCCAGAGTTAAGAGTAGTTCGACGCAGCAGCGACGGTCGCCGTCGTTACGACGATAAAGGCAAGCGTGCGCTCGTTGAGGAAGCGCTGCGTTCTGGTGTGTCGGTTGCCCGCCTGGCGCAGGAGCACGGGATCAACGCCAACCTGCTACGCAAGTGGATCACGAAGTACCTGCTGGAGCGCGAGAAAGGCATCTCGCCGGCATCGCAGGATGATGCTACCGGCGAACAGGAACGTCCGCATGCCCCGGAGGAAATCGTACTGGAGGGCACGCTCGCGGTGATTGATGGCGCGCCCATTGACATCCCAGGTTCGCGCAAACGCTCCCCACCTGTCGCCTCGCCCACGGCATTCGTGCCTGTCGTTGCAGCACCACCAGCACGGCCAACCGCACCGCCGTCGCCGTCGCCGTCGCCGTCGCCGTCGCCGTCGCCGTCGCCGTCACCGTCACCGTCACCATCGCCATCGCTGACGCTCGCACTGCATGTGCGACTGTCCAACGGCGTCGAGTTTGATCTCGGCGAGGCGAGCATCGACGAACTGACCACCGTGGTCCAGATGCTGGGGAGGATGCCGTGTTCCGGTTCGACGAAGGCCTGAAGGTCTACCTGCATCGGGAACCCGTCGACTTCCGGTATGGCATGAACAGCCTGTCGATTCTCGTGGAGCAGGCCATGCATTTGAACCCGATGGATTCCTCGCTCTATGTGTTTACCAACCGGAGATGCGATCGCATCAAGATCCTGGGCTGGCAAGGCAACGGTTTCTGGCTCATGCTCAAGAGACTCGAGGCAAACGATCGCTTCGTGTGGCCTGACAGCGCGAACCGGGTCGCGACACTGAGCGTCGAGCAGCTGCACTGGCTTATCGAGGGCATCGACATTGCCGCAGTCCAGCGACATCCCAGTCGAGATTACGCACGCGTGAGCTGAACACGTCACCGGCTTGCCGGTCTAAGCGGTATGCCGATCAACGTGATCATCGACGCCGACGAACTCAAGGCACTGCTCGCGATGCGAGAGGCCTATGGTTCGCTTCAGCGCGATCATGAGGAGGTTCGCAGCGCACTGCGCCTCGTGACAGCTGAGCGCGATCTCGCCGAGGAACGACTGCGCGCTTACCGTCGCGAACTGTTTGGCGCGAAAAGCGAAGCGCGCGCCTCGGACCAGTTCGGCCTGTTCAACGAAGCCGAAGCGCTCGGCGCGAACGCCACTCCCGCGCAGGAAGATACCCCCGGAACCGAGGTCGCGGCCCACAAGCGCAAGAAGCGCGGCCACCGCAAGCCTCTCGATCCCAATCTGCCGCGTGATGTCGTGCGACACGAACTCCCTGAGGCAGAGCGCTTCTGCGATCACGACGGACACGCGCTCGTCGAGATCGGCGTCGAGATCAGTGAGCAGCTCAATGTCATTCCCGAGCAGTTGCGAGTCACCCAGCATCAGCGTATCAAGTACGCCTGCCCATGTTGCGATCTCGGCATCAAGGTTACGCCGGCACCGCCCCGTATCATCCCGCGTGGGCTGCTGAGTGAATCGGCGCTCGCGTGGATCGCCACCGGCAAGTACCAGTTCGGCATGCCGCTCTATCGCCTGGCCGGTCTGCTGCGTCGCTTCGGCGGCGACATCTCGTCGAACACGATTGCCGCGAGCATGGTCCGCGTCGGTCTTGCGACGCAACCCGTCATCAACCTGATGCGCGATGCGCTGCTCGATGCCGAACTGATCTACGGCGACGAGACGACGTTCCAGGTCCTGAAGGAGCAAGGGCGAAAGCCGCAAACGAAAAGCTATCTGTGGGCGCAGATGACCGGTTCGGGCATCCCCATCCGTTGCTTCACCTATACGCCTGGTCGTGGCGCCAGGCTGGCTGACAGGCTGTTTGCCGGTGTCCGTAAAGGTGCCGCCCTGATGACCGATGGATACGAACCCTACAACGGCATCGCTGAACAGTACCAGCTCGTGCACCTCGGATGCTGGACGCACGCAAGACGGTACTTTGTGAAGGCGGAAGACAATGTCCCCAAAGCAGCGCGCCCGCCCGATCTGCTCGCGACACGCTTCATCAGCCTGATCGGAAAACTGTTCGCGGCCGAAGCGCGAAGCCAGACGTGGACGGCTGGGCGACGACAGCGATTGCGGCGACGATACAGCGCGTGCGTACTCGATGTTATCGAAAAGCTGATGCTTGAGCACTCGCCTGGCGTCGTCCCCAACAGTCTGCTCGGCAAGGCGCTGACCTATCTGCACGGGCAGTGGCCGAAGCTGATCCGTTACGTTGAAGACGGCAACTGGCCCATATCGAACAACCCTTGCGAAAATTCCATTCGCCCGTTCTGCCTGGGACGCCGCGGCTGGTTGTTTGCTGACACCGTCGATGGCGCAAACGCGAGCGCCAATCTCTACTCACTGGTCGAAACCTGCAAGGCGAACAGCATTGATCCGTATCGCTATCTCACCTGGCTGTTACAGCGTCTCCCGCTGGCACAGACCGTCGACGACTACGACGCGCTCTTGCCCTGGAAGATGCCCATCGATCTCCGCTGACTGAGCCCTGTACCACATCTCATGAGAACCGCGCCCTTACTCTGAGGGGTGTCGTCAATGGATCGCGTACTGTGCATCAGCTTGAGAAGCTGGACCTGTGTCCGGCTCATCGCTGCAAGCTCCAAACGAAATGTTGGCGCTGCGGTCGTGAAACGCCGTATCGCGTAAATGTCCAGCTTCTCGAGGCGCTGTTTCTCTGTGCGCATTGCAACAGCGGACGTGGCAGGACGTGGCATCCCGATAATGCTAAACCCATGGAGGCGGAGTATCGCCGCGCATTTGCACGCCGTTATCTTGAGTGCTGCCTCTGAATGTGACCGTGGCTAACCGCGAACCGGCTCCTGTATCGACTCACCAGTTGCTGCGGGGCGTGGATCGATGGGGCACACTGCATCGTCCTGCTTGGATCAGGTCCGGCGGACTGTATCGTCAGGCAGTTCGCGGCAGTGACACAATTCCTTCGCCGCTAAATAACCGAAGAATCAGCGGATTCAACCGAGCAACCGGGTGGCCGCCCGCGATTGACACAATTCCTGGCGCGACGGGGACAGTTTTCCTTCGTTCTACGGTTGGCAAGCATCGCAATGTCCCGCTCGATTTTCGCCGGGCGCTTTGCTGCAACAGTTGGCGAGCCTCCATTGCGCTATCTCACACGCTGGCGCCTGACCATCGCCGCCGATCTCTGGCGTACCGGGGGTCTGAAGGTAACGGAAGCTGCGCAGCGGGTTGGATATGCTTTAGACGCGGCCTTCAGCCGCGCCTTCAAGGCGCATTTCGGCTACCAGCTAGCGAAGCCCGTCATATCAGGCGCTGAGCGGCATGGCCCGTAAGAGCTGCTGCGAGGGTACTATCACGTCACTGGCGGGGTGCGTATGGTCGAGGAGTTGCTGGGCCACATGTGGCATCGAAGTCACCTATGAAATGGTGCGCCCCTGACGATACCCCATCACGCAGTCAGTCCCAGTCAATGCCTTCGTTCCGGATCTTTCGGTTGATTCCTATGCTCCTTTCAATGAAATTGCTTCGAAGAACGCCGCAGCGTGTTCGACGAACGCCTTTACCTTGGCTGGCAGTAGTATCCGCGTGTTATAGGCTAGGCGGATTTCAATCGCCCCATCCACAATTTCGAAGTTCTCAAGAATGGACACAAGCCTGCCCGACGTCAGTTCCGTTCGTACCAAATCGGCAGGAACCACGCCAATGCCGAGCCCCGCGAGCACCATGTCCCTGTTGAAAAGAGCGTTGTTAGATGCCACTTCGTACCGGAGTGGAATGGTCAGGTTCTCATCCGCAACGCGAAAGGTCAGCTCCGGCTTCCGAAGCGACGGCGACATTGCCACAAACACGTGCTCGACAAGTTCTGCCGGATGCTTTGGCACGGTGCGCTCACGCAGGTATTCCGGCGTGACGACAATTGCCAGCGGCATTCGCTCAAGCAGTCGGGTAATGGTTGTGTCGGTGCTCAACATGAACGGGAGCACAATGCCGAGGTCATAGCCGTCCGCAACCAAGTCAACCGGCCTCTCCGTCAGTGTGACGTCGAGGCTTATCTTGGGGTGTTTGCGCTTGAAGGTTGAAATTAATGGCACGAGCCGGTTGACAGTCGCGGTCGTGTGCGCGGCGAGTCGGAGCACTCCACTTGGCTCACGGGTTTGCGCGGAAGCGTCGGCCTCAAGTGCCTCAAGGTCATCAAGTATTCGCGCGCAACCCTCGTAAAAACGCTCGGCGGCCTGGGTTAATGAGACTTGCCGCGTTGTTCTGTGAAATAGTCGGCTCCCCAGCCGTTGCTCAAGGCCTGAAATGGCTCGCGAGACAATGGGTGTGGTAAGGCCCAACATATTCGCCGCACGCGTAAAGCTCTTCGCCTCGACGACCGAGCGGAAGATTCGCAAACTTTCCAGATAGTCCATATCGCAGTACTGTCACGTTGTTAAATGTCGAGCGAGCGAAGACGTAGAACGGAAGTATTCCTGATTTCTGCGGCAAGCCGATCCGGGCGTTTCATACCCGCAATTGATCTCTGCATTTTTGACAGGCCGCCAGTAACGTGACATTACATTTCAGACTGTTGCGTGCTCGGGACAGCCTCGACACGTGGACGGATTCGTGAACATCATGCGCGATAAGTGAGCCGGCGGCTCTGTTCAAGTCACACGTAGAAGGAGGCAAAACCTCGTAAGATCCGTTACGTTCGCAGAGGTCTCAAACCCGCGCGAACCTCCTGAAGCGAGCTGCGGAAACCCCCGTGTTCGTCAGGCAGTATAGCGTGATGTTGTCGAGTACGTCGTCTCGTGTGATCGCGCCGGCGGGATGGCCATTCACCGCGCGTTCCCACACTGCGGAGGTAATCGGCGCCGCAGGCTGGCCATAGCCGTCACCGTGGTCGAGCAGCTAGCTCGCCAGCGCGACAGGAGAATCAGCCAGCCCGTAAAACGTTTGGGGGCGCGTCGACATCTCGAATGCGTATGCGCGGCGCTTCTTGAAGTTGATAGCCAGTTGCTCGTACGCTTGCGTTTCGTCCTCCGAAAGACCTGCGGGTGACTGGATCGTGCGGGAGGCGTCCTCGAGGCGTGACGAATGTCTAACCTCGCGTTTCGAACCGCGCAGCCATGCGTAACAACATAGCGGCGACCATAACCATGCCGGGAACAAGATAAGCGGCATGTTCATGGACGCGGGTGAGGAAGGAGCCCGCGAAAATGATGGCGAGTAACCATACGCCCGCGAGATGCAGCTTTTTCCAGTTGTCCGGACCGACAAGACGCGCCGGCATGAGGCCTGACCGGGATTCGTTAAAAATCTGCCGCATCTCGATATAAGTTGCTGATTTAAATGCGAAATCGATGGTCGAATCTAGCGGAGGAACGGGGCGCTTGAGATCCAGTAGATAATCCCCGAACCGGTTGACGTGCTCCCGCCGGTACGGCGACAGCACCTTGAGCACCTCGGCGTCGACCGGATGCCCCTTCTCCTGCAGTTCCTTTAGCTTGCGCGACATCCACTGCACGTTGTACAGGATCACCATGTTCGCGACGAGGTGGTTGTACTTGATTACCTTGCGCTGCTCGTGCCGGACGTTTTCGGCGATGACGCCTTCGCCGCCGAACGTCAGCCACTGCGCGAAGTCGTTGAACTGCTCGCTCTTGTTGGTCGCAGCGTGAATCGTCCGACGCAACTCCGGGTCATCCAGATACTTCAGCAGGAACAGCGTCCGGATCACGCGCCCCAGTTCCCGAAACGCGAAGTAGAGCTTGTTCTTTGTGCTTTCAGGGGCGCCATCAGGATTCGGAGGGAAACGTACGTTAGCCGCACCGCACAATCAATAGGATCAACGGTTTGGCGTTGGCCAGCATTGCTCGACCGAAAGACGGAAAGCAGAGTTGGTGCCGAGCCTTAGGGGACGAGGGCTTCAGGACCTCCGGCGTAGGCAAACGTCCGAATCTTGACGGCACCCCTTCTACGACCTCGCAATATAAGCAGTACTTCGCATGTCGATCTCGCTCGCCCCTTGATCCTTATCGCGACAAAGCCCCTCATCGCGGGCGGGGCTGGTGTCCGGAGTACGAACATGGACAAATGATAATTTCAGGTTACTGAAACTAATGAGTGCCCCCTTCGAAGCGACCCATTCTGTTATTCCGCGTTCTCCTTGTCGATACTGTCGGCGCTCCAGCCACCGCCCATGGCCTGATAAAGTTGCACACGTGAGCTCAGCGCACTGGCGCGGACCTGGACGACGCTGAGTTGTGCCGAGAGCAGACCACGCTGCGCATCGAGTTGATCCAGATAGGTCGTATAGCCTTCACGATAGCGATTGGTGGCGATGCGCAACGTTTCGATCAACGTGTCGCGCTGGGCTTTGACCAGCGTCAACTGCTCGTCGTAGCGCTTTGCCGAAGCGAGCGCATCTTCCACTTCACGGAAGGCGGTCAATACAGTGCCACGATAGGCGAACGCCGCCTCATCACGCTGTGCGCCCGCCTTCTCGGCCTCGGCGGTCAGCCTTCCCCCCTGGAACAAGGGCGCGAGAATACTTCCGCCCAGCGACCAGATAGTGATCGGGTCCACCTGCGTGGTGGAAAAGGACCGGCCCAGCGCGGTTGACAGGCGCACGTGCGGCAGGAAATTCTTCCGTGCCACGACCAGCGACTTGTCTGCCGCGGCGAGTTGATACTCCGCCTCCGCGACATCGGGTCGGCGGCACAACAGGCTGGACGGCAGGCCCGCGGGAATGTCGGGCTCGGCTAAGGCATCAAAGACTGCACCGCGCTCGATCGCCGCCGGAGCTTCATCAGTGAGCAGGCTCAATGAATTTTCAGCCTGGGCAATCGCCAGTTCGGTCCTGGGAATGAGTTGCGCGGTCGACTCGTATTCCGCCTGCGCCTGTTGCAGCTCCAGCCTGGACGAATAGCCTTGCTCGAATTGCCTCTTGGCGAGGCGTAATGAATCCTCGCGCGCGGCCAGTGTCTCGCGCGCGATCTTCAATTGCGCGTCGAGGCTGAGCAGGGTGATGTAGCCGCTCGCTGTCGAACTGGCAACCGACAACCGCGTAGCGTCCCGCGCCGCTTCGCTGGCCAGATACGCATCGCGTGCCGCCGAACGTTGATCGGCCAGCCGGCCGAACAGATCCACTTCCCACGCCACCTCGACATCGAACCGCCCGCTGCTCTGGACAAGCGGCGTGCCGAAGGGGCTGACGCTGCGGGAGCGCGCACCATCGGCGCCGAGATCGAGCGTCGGCAGCAATTGCGCGCGTGCCAATTGCACACTGGCACGCGCCGCGCGCACACGGCTGGCAGCGACGCCGATATCGGTATTGTTGGCCAGCGCCTTTTCGACCAGCGCAGTCAATACCGGATCGCCGAATTGCCGCCACCAGGCCCTATCCAGCGGCATCGTTGGTCCGGCGTCGGTGCGCCACTTCGAGGGTGGGGTGGCATTGGGCACAGCGGCGGTTTTTACTGCCGGTCCTGCACAGGCCGGCAGCAGCAGCGCAAGGATGAGCAGGGGGACGCAGCGGTTCACTGGCCACCGCCGCGGGTATCGATCGCGGTCTCGACCGACATGCCTGACCGCAGCCGCTTTGCCAGTTCCTGCCCCGGGTCGACGCTGATGCGCACGGCGATACGCTGCGCCACCTTGACGAAATTCCCGGTCGCATTGTCGGATCTGATCGCCGCGAACTCCGATCCGGTCGCCGGTGCGATTTTTTCGATATGGCCGCGCAATTCCACGCCGCCGAGCGCATCGACCGAGAACGTTGCGGGCTGGCCGACGCGCATGTTGTGGGTCTGCGCTTCCTTGTAATTGGCGACGATCCATACACTGTGCGGTACCAGCGACATCAGTTGGGTACCCGCGGTGACATAGGCGCCGTTACGCACGCCTACTTCGGAAAGCTGCCCGTCGACGGGCGCACGAATGATCGTGTGGCCCAGATCGATTTGCGCACTGAGCAACGCGGCCTGATTAGCATCGATCGCTGCCTGCAGTCCCGGACGCGCGACGAGCACGGTGCGCACATCTTCCGAGCCGATCGCGCGACTGGCAAGGGCTTGCTGCAGGGTGGCATGCGCGGCGAGCAGCGCGGCGCGGGCCTGGTCGTACTCGCGTCTCGAGAGCGAGCCATCGTTGACCAGCGCATCGGCGCGACGCATGTCTGCCCGGGTGCGGACGAGCTGTGCGCGGGCACTCGCGATATTCGCTTCCTGGCCCTGGATGGCTATTTCGCGTGAGCGCTGCGACTGCGTGGAATTGGCGAATGTGGCCCGCTGCGCGGCGAGGTTGGCCTGGGCCTGCTCGACCCGGGCGCGATAGGTGCTGTCGTCGATCGTCACGAGCACTTGGCCGGCCTTCACCTCGGCGAAGTCGTTGACCGCTACGCTCGTGACATAACCGCTCACCTGCGGGCTGATTACTGTCACGAAGCCGCGCACATAGGCGTTGTCGGTTTTTTCCGGCAAGCCGGCGAACGGCGGCAGTCGCCATGCGTACAGGACGACCAGTATCGCGACGATCGCAAGCAGCACGATGGCGATGATGGTCGCTGGATTTTTCTCAGGTGGGCGCCATCCGCGCGGCGCAGCCAGCGGGTCTGGCGTGGCAGCGGCAGCAGGCGGCTCGGTGACGGCCTTCGACGGCCCTGTGTTCGGTGTATTCATCGAATCACTTTCCCTTTGCCGCGTTATTTTTCATGGGTGGCCTGTGCGGCCTGTGCCTGCATCACTTTCTGCTGGAGAACGACGATCGGCGAAAGCTCGTGGCGCCGCTGCGTCGACCAACGAATCGCAAAACCCCACAACAGCGTCAGCACAGCGAGTATCCCAACGAGGAGGAATACGTCGTTATACGCAAGGATATTCGCTTCGCGCGACACGGTCTGCGAAAACGTGGCCGCGCCGTCGTCATGTATCCGTGCGGCGACCAACGGATTGGCCATGGTGATTGTCTGGACCAGTTCGTTCGAATGGAATCGCTCGCGGACTGTCTGAAAGGTGCCAAGCAATGCAGTGCCAACCTGTCCGCCGACACTCTGGCTGATATTGAACAGGACCACAAAGCTGACATAATTCTGCCCGCCCGTCAGTAGCGTCCGAGCTATACCGATCGCCATCGCTCGCCCCAGGAACAGCAGCGAGGCGAACCCGATCAGCGCCTGGGTGAAGTAAAAATTCTCCGGCCGCGTGAGGTTGGTTGCGTCGGCATCGAGGAATGCGCCTATCGCGATGAGGAGCGTTGCCAGCCGGACTGCGGATGCGGGATTATCCGGTTTGAATGTTAATACGCTGACAGCGATTCCGGCGATCGAAGCTGTCAGGATGATCAGGTTAAGTGTAATCATCTGATCGTTGAGCATGCCGAATATCGTCAACAGCCCGACCGAGCCGGAAGCCTGCTCGGAAAGCAGGATACGGATCGCCGCTGCAACCAGGATCAGCCGCACCATCTCGCGCCGACTCAGCCATCGCGTATTGATCAGCGGGCTGGCACGTCGATGTTCAACCAGCAACCCTGCGACGACCAGCGCGATGCCGGCAGCCAGCGACCAACCTATCCATGCACGCTCGGTCCACCATTCGATGCTCCCTTCGGAAACCACGGCGACCAGTAGCGCCAGACCAGGCCCGAGCAGGGCGAAGGTGAGGAAATCCAGCGGCTCGAATACCTTGCTACGGTCGCTAGGCGGTAATGGCAGCAGCATCACCGCGGTGAGCGACGCAAGCGCCATCGCGAACTCGAACCAGTAAAGCATGTGCCAGTCGCCCGCATCCAGCAGCCCGGGCGACAGGATGCGCGCCAGCGGAACGGCAAGCTGGGGAATGCTGATGCCGATCATGATGCCGTGCATTTTTTTCGGCGGGGGCATCGCTTGAAGCAGGTAGTTTATGGCCAACGTCGTAAGGCCGGCTGCAGCAACGGCGCTGACAGCGCGCACGGCCACCGCCATCCAGAACGCTTCAACGAACAGATGCAGCAGGGTGATCAGCGCATACACCACAAGGGTATAGCGGATAAAGGACTGCAAGCCGAATTGCTGGCGATACTTCACCAGCATGAGATTGGCCGAGACGTAGACCATGAAATAGGCGGCGGTAAGCCAGTTGGCCTCATTGCTGAAGAGCCCGAGTGTCCCCTGCGCGAAGTTCAGATTCACCGTGACCAGCGCGTTGCCCAGGCCCTGCGTGATGCCGAGCAGGCAGCCGATCGCGAAATAGCCCATGCGTCGGCTGCGAGGGTGTTCTGGATTGTAGGGGGAGCCTGGCAGCGTTGGCCGCTCATGCGGCTTGAAGACGTAATCAGTCGGCGCAGACATGACTTGTTGGAACTCCCCTTTGGACAGAACATATTCTGCGAGTAGACCAGGAAAGCAGACCAGACTATCAGGAGTGGTTGTTGGCGGGCGGCAAACCAAGGTTGACCCAGTGCATGCCATGCTAGGCGGTCCCCATGTCCGACACCATATCCCTGTCCATATTCAGTACCGCGTCGCCAAAGCCCCAGTGCACCAGTTCGCCATAGGGAATGGCCTGCAACTGCCGGTCCGTGATCATGCGCTGCCATTCCGCCGCCCGATGCGGCATATGAAGCGGGAAATCATCACGAGGTATTGCATGTTGCAAGGCCGTTCCCGACCCATCTGAGACGTTCGGCGTCGCCCGGCAGTACGTCGGTCAGCCGGCTAACGTCGATCATTGATGGGCCGGGATCTCAAGAAGGGATAGACGAGATTCAGACTCATTTTGTCACGCGCGCTCGTGGTCCGGTCTCACGGAGGAAGAGCGCCAAAACGATCGCGAGGGCGATACCGCCCAGCAGCCACGTGCCTCCCGCCCGAAACCCGGCCATGTTTATAGCGCTACCTGACGAAATATGTGCAAGCAGCTTGCCATACAGCGGCGTCAGGCAAGCGCTGAATGTGAACACTAGGAAATTGATCGCGCCGGTTGCGCTGCCCTTCACATTGTCGGGATTGACCTCTTTTATCACCGTGTAGGGCAGCATGGCCGCACCCGAACCGATGCCGAGTGACAGGCCGAGTACGTATCGCGGCACGACGCCCGCCGGCAAGAAGAATATACCGGCGCACGACACAAGCATGAGCAGCGCGCCGGCAATCAGCACGGGCTTGCGCCGACCCATACGATCGGCAAGATAGCCGAGCAGCGGGCAGCCGATAACCCAGCCGAGCGGCACCGTGCTGGCACGGCTGACTGCCTCCGCATAGCTGACGTGAAGGCCATTGCGCAGGAACGGCATGCCCCACATCATGTCCCCGATCGTCGTGGGCAAGAACAGCAAGCCGGCACAGAAGCCGCAAAGGTACGATTGAGGATTGGCGAGCACAGTCCTGTATGGCGCGAACATGGCAAGCCACGAGCCCTGAGGTGCCGCCGTGCCTTCATGTTCTTTCGGTATCGCAACCAGGATCAGCACGGCAATGGCGAGGATGCCAAGCCCGGAGATCCACCAAAATTGCTGCCAGGTGATCACGCTGTGGATCATCCGGCCGACGGCGAGCTGGCCTGCGGCGCCGCCCAGCATGCCAAAGCACTGGGTAAAACCAATAGCCGTCGCGAGGTGCCGTGGCGGGAAGCCGCGCGTAGCCAGGTATGTGGCGCCAATGAATGCACACGCCGAGCCCGCGCCTTGCAGCAGACGGCCGATCTGCGCGGCTTCCGCGCGGCCAAGACCGAACAGAACGGCCCCGGCGGCGACCAGCACGATGGAGACTGGGATGACCGCCTTGCCACCAAGTCTGTCGATGGCAGCGCCGACCACGATCGAGAACAGCGCATAGGTGTAGTAGTACAGGCCAACGAGAGCGCTGACTGCGACCGCGTCGCGCGCAAAGGCCGCGCTCAATTCGGGCATCATTACGCCGGGCGCGGAGCGCAATGCATACTGCATGAAGTAGAAGACGGCGCACAGCAGCCATCCGACGACAAAACCCATATGGATCACGCCGTCGCCAGATGTCGATGCCGGAGTCGATTCCGGCGTGTTCGCAACAGTACTGGACATGATTCTTTCCCCTTGGCCGCGTTGGCCCGTACGTGCTTACCGGAACAGGTTGACCTTAGCGAGGTCAACGAGCTGCTGCCCGCGTCCATCCATGACAGCCCGCAGCATGAACAGGCCAAACTTGTAGGCCTGATCAGCGGAGGTCGTGGGCGGCATCACAAGTTCCTGCCGCGCGCTCACCACATCCACCAGCGCCGGACCAGGATGCGCGAATGCCGAGCGCAGTGCCTCTTCCAGGTCGGCAGGACGTTCGACCCGCAGGCCTTTGATGCCCATGGCATTGGCCATCGCAGCAAAGTTCGGATTTTTCAGGTCGCATCCCGTATCGAGGTACCCGCCGGCCTTCATCTCCATTTCCACGAAACCCAACGTGCCATTGTTGAGCACGATGACCTTGACCGGCAGGCCCGCCTGGACCAGAGTGACGAACTCGCCCATCATCATCGTGAACCCGCCGTCGCCGGACAGCGAGATCACCTGACGGTCCCTGAACGTTGCCTGAGCGCCGATCGTATGCAGTAGCGAGTTCGCCATGGACCCGTGGTTGAAGGATCCAATCAGGCGCCGCTTGCCGTTCATTTTCAGGTACCGGGCTGCCCATGCGACGGGCGTACCTACATCGCAGGAGAAGATGGCGTCGTCATCAGCCAGATCGCTCACAAGCCGTGTCACGTATTGCGGATGGATGATGTTGCTATCGGCTTCCAGTTCGGCCAGTGAGTCAAGGTGTTGCCGGGCCTCCTGATAGTCTTTCAGTGCAATATCGAGGAAGGTGCCGTCGGTCTTCTCCGTAATCATGGGCAGAAGCTCACCAAGCGTGTCCTTCACGTTCCCCAATATCCCCAGGTCGATCGGACACCGGTTGCCGAGCGCCTCCGGGCGGATGTCGACCTGTGCGATAGCAACGCCGTCCGGATAGAACTGGCGATAAGGGAAATCGGTACCGAGCATCAGCAGCATGTCGCAGCTCTTCATCGCCGAGTATCCCGAAGTGAATCCGATCAGTCCGGTCATTCCCACGTCAAACGGATTGTCATACTCAATGTGCTCTTTCCCGCGCAAGGCATGCACAATTGGAGCCTTGAGCTTGCGTGCAAGTTCGATGACTTCAGTGTGCGCATCCTTGCAACCGGCGCCGCATAGCAGTGCCACACGCGACGATCCGTTCAGCATGTCTGCGAGCTTGGTGAATTCTTCGAGCGCCGGGCGCATGACCGATGGTGCCAGCGGTGCGATCCAGTTAGGCACAGGCGTGGCAAGCGGGGCGAGTGCTACGTTGCCCGGAACCACGACCACAGCCACGCCCTTACGTCCGATTGCCGCACGCATGGCGCGGTTAAGAATTTGTGGTAACTGTTCTGGGCTCGATACGAGTTCGACGTAGTGACTGCATTCCTTGAAGAGCATTTCGGGATGCGTCGCCTGAAAATAATCGATACCGATCTCCGTGCTTGGGATATGTGCTGCGATGGCGAGAACGGGGACACCGTTACGATGGCAATCGAAAAGTCCATTGATGAGATGGAGATTTCCTGGTCCGCAACTTCCACAGCATACGGAGAGCTCTCCCGTCAGATGTGCTTCTGCACCAGCGGCGAACGCCGCGCTTTCCTCATGCCGCATGTGGATCCATTCGATCGAGCCTTCCCGGCGCAACGAATCGGTAAACCCGTTCAGAGAGTCGCCCACGACTCCATATATGCGCTTCACGCCGGCTTTCACCAACGCATCGACCATGTATTTGGCAGCAATCTTTTTCATTTCACAGTCCCATTGAGGTTTGAAGGTTACCGCTCAGTTCGAGCGCGAACAGTCTGCCGGTGCTGCTGCTCTGCGCCGGTGCGCAGCAACAGCCTGTCGGACAGCGCCGGGAGCTGGCCGGCGCGCGCGATGATGACGCCGGAAATCCTGATCGTCCTGTGCGCGCACCCCAAGGCATTCAAAACATCACCCACGGCCAGGTCGTCTCCGCCAATCCCGATAACGTGCGATCCGCATGGCGATGAGCAAGCGCATCCACCTTTGGCGAGGCAACGAGGCTAGTGCCAGCGACAAGAATTGCGATGCACAGCACGACGTGTCGGTGTTCCGTGCAGAGCCAGTTCAGTCCATGAATCATCGCGCGCTCCCGCCCGTCATACTTTCCGCCCATAGACGCCGCGCAGGGGCGCCAACCGCAGGCCGGATGCTCACGCCGGGCGCGGGGCGTTGTTCCGCAGACTCGGGACGAAGCAGCCCGATGCAGCAGTCGATAAAAACCCGACTGCTCGCGGGCATGAACTCCCGTGACGGATAGGTAAGACACAACGCAACCCCGGCTCCGTCTACCGCATAGTCGGGCAGCACATGTTCGAGCGCGCCGCTTCGCAGCGCATCCTTCACCAGATCGGACGGCACAAGTGCGACGCCCATGCCCGCCATCGCGCACGTCTGGAGCACAAAGTCGTTTGCGCAAAGCGAGGACCTGATTCGACATTCCTCGGTCTGCGATCCCTTACGAAGGACGAGTTTGCGCTCGGTTCGTCGGTTCGGATCCGGGGCGTGCATCAGCGTATGACCGCACAGATCGGCGGGCACTCGGGGGCGACTGTGCGAGTCCAGAAATGACGTCGATGCCACGAGAATCCGCCGGGACATCCTGATCGACCGGATTACCGCAGTGGTGTTTCCAATCAGGTCCGGCGGAAGCATGCCGATGTCGTATCCGCCCGCAACGATGTCGGTCCTGGTTTCGCTGATTGAGACCTCCAGATCGACTTGCGGAGCCCGCGCCTTGTATCCGACAAGGATTCGTGTGAGGTCCGAAGCGGCGGCGCCTGGGTGCACGACCAGCCTCAGGGTGCCGGACAATTGCTGCCTTTCCGACTTCAGGCGCAGGTCCGCCGCCTCGATCTGTGCGAGGATGCTTTCGCAACATTCGTAGTAGGCACGGGCGGTTTCAGTCAGGCAGACTCGCCGTGTCGTGCGGTGGAAGAGCCGCGCCTGCGATCGCGTCTCGATATCTGCGATCGCTCTCGAAACGCTCGACGTGGTCATGCTCAAACTATCGGCTGCCCGTGTGAAGCTCTGCAGCCTGGCAACGGCCACGAATACTCTCAATTCGGTCAAACGTTCCATTGTTTTCTCTGTCCCATGTGGGCAAATGCGCCGTCGAGACTTCGACTCGTGATCGTCTGCGTCTCGAAACGTGGCCTTGCGTCAGCTCCAGTGATTAGATTGAGCAGGGCGCCGCCAAAAAGCGCCATGGCAACCAGCGATACCACACCGCAGCAGAACGCGACGGAGGACGCGGTCTGCATCGCTTCGATCCGGCGCATCTGGCATTCAGAAACGAGTCTCACGTTCAGTACTCCCAAAAACACCGATGCGGCGCGCCTACGATGTGCGCCACCCGGCCGGGCGAGCGGTACCGGCTGCTCGATGCGCAATGAAATTTCCATAAGATCAATGCCTTACGGGCGAAATTGGAAGTCTCGTGGCACGCGCCTTGAGATGTTGTCAACTCAGGCGGTAATCGCCTTGTGGTGGCGGCATTCTGAGTTGACAGACTTATTGCGTTCTACGCCTGGCGGGTTACCAGGGTCCGGGAGCTCCAGGCGCTCGTACGCCTCAAATCGGCCAGCAGCGCTCCCCGATCTAGCGCGGTCATGACTTGAAGAACGCCAGGAGGTCCGCGTTGATAACCTCCGCCTGTGTCGTCGGCATGCCGTGTGGGAAGCCTTTATACGTCTTCAGCGCGCCATTCTTGAGAAGCTTGGCCGACAGCGGACCGGAGTCGGCGTAGGGTACGATTTGGTCGTCGTCGCCGTGCATCACAAGCACAGGCACAGTGATTTTCTTCAGGTCCTCGGTGAAATCGGTCTGCGAGAACGCGACGATGCCGTCATAGTGCGCCTTGGCACTACCCATCATTCCTTGCCGCCACCAGTTCTGGACAATCCCTTCCTGAATCTTCACGTCACGCCGATTGAAGCCGTAGAACGGCCCCTCAGGGAGATCGCGGAAAAATTGCGCCCGATTCGTGGCGGTCTGTTGTTGCAGATCGTCGAACACATTCTTCGGCAGGCCTCCTGCATTGGACGCGCTCTTGACCATGAGCGGCGGTACGGCTGCGATCAGGCAGGCCTTTGTGGCCCGCTTCTCGCCGTGGCGCGCCAGGTAACGTACGACCTCGCCGCCGCCGGTGGAGTGTCCCACGTAGATAGCGCCCTTGAGGTCGAGATGCGTTACCACCGCGGCCAAGTCATCCGCGTAATGGTCCATGTCGTGTCCATCCCAGACCTGTGACGAGCGGCCATGGCCTCGACGATCATGAGCAATAACGCGATAGCCCTTTGAGAGGAAGAACATCATCTGCGCATCCCAGTCATCGGAACTCAATGGCCAGCCATGCGAGAAGACGATGGGAGTCGCATTTGCGGGCCCCCAGTCTTTGTAGAAGATCTGAACGCCGTCCTTGGTTGTGACGTAGCTCATGGCTAAATTTCCTTGCGAGGTTGCCGCTCTGTTCGGCGCGGTAGAAGCAGCGGAAGCTGCGAAGGGCACAGCCGCGGTCACTGCGGCGCCAGTCCCCAGAATCAGCAATTGGCGACGCGTGATTTCTGGGAAAGTAGGTTGTAGCGGCTCAGAGATGCGTTTCATGGGGTCAACATCCTTCTCGGTTGATACAGCGGCAATGAATACACGAGCTTCATGGTCATTCTCCAAGGGTTTGCATGGAGAAAGGTTAGCTCGGGAGAAGGGGGTGCCGCTTCTGTCAAATGACCAGTCCGATGACAGATCGGCCGTCAACCTTCTGGGTTTTCAACTTCGGCAAGAATAGAGCCCAGTGAAGACCGGGATTTAATCCCGGTCTTTGCAAAGATCTGATGCAGGTGGTATCCGACGGTTCGATGAGAGAGATAAAGCCTGATACCAATTTCCTTGTTCGAAAGCCCTTCAGCAGCGAGCTGCGCGACGTGAAGCTCCTGTGGGGTCAGTACCTCCCATACTCGCTCCGTTCGCCGGCGGCTCGATTCGCCCGAAGCACGCAGTTCCTCGCGCGCGCGGTCGCTCCAGGGCGAAGCGCCGAGCGCGTCGAAGATATCGCGGGCCTCACGCAATGGGGCTCTTGCGTTGGCAGGCCGGCGCTGGCGGCGCAGCCATCCGCCGTAAGCCAGGAGAACGCGTCCTCGCAAAAACGGCCAGTTCTTCGCGGCCGGCCCAAGGCCTTGTAGGAAGCACTGCTCGGCATCTGCAGGCGCGGCGAGCAGCGCCTTTCCATAGTGCAGCATCGTTTCGACCCACGGCACCGGCATCGGAGCCGAGACACGCTCCATCTGCTCGATTACGCCTCGGGCCGCCTCCGCATTGCCGGAAAGGACGCCCGCTTCCACGAAATCCGCGAGCGCGAAGAACTGAAGATCGGAATTGAAGGCCGGGTCGGCAGGGGAGAAAAGGCGCCGCAGATGTTCATACGCCTCCCCGTGCCGGCCCGCCCCGATCGCTGAGATACCTCGCGCGATCTGCAATAACGCAAGCAAAAAGCTCGCGCCGATAGAAAGAATCAGGCGTTCCGCCTCTGCCGCATGTGCTTCCGATTGCTCGAGATTGCCTTGCATGCCTGCGAGCCTGGCTTTCACGATCGTGGCCGCGGCGATCCACGGGATCCCGCCAGTCTCTTCGGCGAAGCGGACGGCTTCCTCGACCTCCCTCATCGCCCCCCTCCAGTCGCCGACCTCCATCTCGGCCCACCCTTGCGCGAAAAGCACGCGCGCGAGGTCGCTTAGCCGCCCCTGTTCCCGCAGCGCGGCGCTCGACTCGGAGAGAAAGCTTACCCCGAGGTCGAAAGCGCCAATGACATTGGCCGTGCTGCCGAGGATTCGCGCAACGGCAGGATCGCCATCGCTTGTTTCGGAAAGCCGCTGGAGCTTGACGTGCAAATCACCTCCCAGGCGGAGCGGTTCGACATAGGCAAATATTGCGATTAAGCGGGAGTCCGTCTCCGGCAACTCAAGCCGGTTTGCCGCAGCCAGAACTCTTGCGCGAAGTTCGTCGCTTGCATTGCTCCACCAGCAGCGTTGCGCGGCGCGCATCAGGAGATTGCTCGCCAAGTCTTTTGCGCCGGCGCCGTAGGCCTGAGCGGCGAATCCAACCAGGGCTGGGATCTTCGCGGGATCATTGATCGTCGGAGGCCGGCTGATCTCTCGACACCAGCCGACCCGTGCCGGCGCGAGCTGATTCGATTCGTCCACCTCGGCCTGACGCAACAGACGCTCCAGCAGTTCCGGCTGACCCAGATCGGCGGCAAGTTCGGCCGCCCGCAAAAGGCGGTCACTCTTGGCTAGCGCCGTGCTGCTCAGTCGTGCCGCATTTTCAAGGACCTCGATAGCCGTGGCCACGGCGCCCCGCCGCAGCGCCCGCGTCGCCATGCGATCGTAGTCGTCCGCGAGTTCGTCGTCGGATCCGATGGTTGCAGCCGCACGATGCCATAGCCGACGATCCAGTTGATCCTGAATGGTCGCGGCGAGCGCCGCGTGAATTCTTTGGCGCGTCGCCAGATCAGCCGCCTGATGCATCGCGGAGCGAACGAGCGGGTGCCGGAACCGAACCTCGGTTCCGTCGACCTCGATCAGCTTGGCGGCGATCGCCGGCGCCAGGGCATCGATTCCCACCCGCTCACCCAACACGGCTTCGCCGGCGGAGAGGATTTCGTGGAGCGATGTCCCGTCGTTTTCCGCCGACACGAACAGCAGAGTTCGAGCCACATCTGGAAGATCGGACAAACGACTCGAGAAGGCGCGCTCCAGGCGTTCCGTGAGGGGAAGCCACGGCGTATCTTGCGCCTCCGGAGCCCGCTCGCCGCGAGGCAACTCCAAAAGCGCCAAAGGATTACCCGATGCCTCTATGAGAAAGCGGCTGCGCAGGCCGGCCGGGAGGTCCTTGGCGTGGGTATCCAGCAGACGCTCGGCATCGGCCTGGTGAAGCCCCGAAAGTCGCAGCCTGAGGGTAGAGGCGTCGCCGAGCGTACGGTTGAAGTCATCGCGCATGGCCACCAGTAGAACGACGGGGTCCGAACTCAATCTGCGCGAGACGAAGGCCAGTACTTCATAGGTTGCCTGATCCAGCCATTGGGCATCGTCAGCAACAAGCAGGATAGGCTTGCGGGATGCACTTTCGGTCAGGAGTGTCAGCGTCGCGAGTGCCACCAGAAAGATATCCCGCGCCCCTGTGTCATCGCACGTGCCCAAGGCCGCCAGCAAGGCGGATCGCTGGCGAGGGACCAGGCCCGCTGCGCGGCTCATAAGCGGGCGCAGTGCCTGTTCGAGTGCAGCGAACGGCAAATGGACTTCGGCCAGCACGCCGGTCATCGTCAGTACGGAGACCCCGTGTTCACTCGCTCGATAACTGACGACCTCAAGAAGCGCAGATTTCCCGATCCCGGCCTCACCGCTGATAACGAGTGTCGATCCCCCTTGATTGATCCGCTCGATCAGACGGTTGATCAGAGCAATATCCTGCTCGCGGCCCTGCAAAACGAGGGGCACAGATTGGGTGGCACCCGTGCGCCGCTTCGGCAGCGGCACGTATGCCTTTTTCGTCCGTTTGGCCATCCCACAACCTTCGCAGAGGTGCCGCCAAGACTATGTCAAGCTTCGACACATCGTACCATCTGCCAAGTGGGGGCCCATATACTCGTCAAGCGTATGGGCGGACTTCGGATGATAGAGGGCGCCGTCACGCAGCATGGCAAACAGCTCGTCGCATCCTTAGCTGCCAGACCCTAAAGCCGTTGCGCATGTCAGTGACACCCGCAGCGATCCAGATTCGAGTACCTGCGGGAAGGCCTATCATCGCGCGTCGCGCGGCGTATGGGAGAGCTCGCGTATCAGCAGGCGCAACACGGACGCCGAGACCTCGCCACTAATCCGGAGGCGCGCGTGGTCGAACTCGACCTCGCAGACCCCACCGTCTGTCGTCGCGGTCGATGCCGGTGGTACAGAAAGCGGCTTCGCAACATCGTCGATAACCGTCGCGGGCGACAACGGTGTTTGCGTTTCCTGCTGCCATATAGGCGCCGCGTTTGCATGCACCGTCGGCAAGCCATAGGCACCCTGGAGATATTGACGGCGCCCCTTGAACAGCAGATTAGCGTTGATGTCGTTCTGGCGGGCGATCAACGCAACCGACGCGCAGGGTTCGCCTCGCATCGGCATGAGTCTGACTGCCGAAGTCGTTCCGGTTCTCAGCACACAGGCTGTGGTGGTACCCGGTACTTATCGAGCGACCATCGCCATGCCGCGTCTAGCCCAGCAGCTCGCATCTTTGCACAATCAACGCGACGAGGGCTACCAGCGAAGTGGAACGCCGGGTGCACGCACAAGCGCCACAATCAGGCGTTGATCGCCCTTGCCGGCGACGTTCATCTGACGCAGGTCCAGCTATCGATGCCTTCCGCAACCGTGACTTCCATCACCCCTGTGGCGGCAAAATCGACTGGGCCCGCTGATGGTCGTGAGGCGGGACCAAATGACCATCTTCGTATTCCCTGGAACGCACGACAATTGGCACTTTGGGTGCTGGGCTCGGGGCTGCGTAAGCTGGTGACGGAGTCATAGCGGACGAGGAGGGTTGAAGGCGGCCTTTGAAAGTAATCGAATCATGAGGCAGAAAACAATGAGGCAATTCCGAACTCATTGTCCGCCAGCGCGATATGACGATGATGAGGCGGTCGGATTACTGTCTTTCAACTGCGGCACCTGTTGTGTGCGCTGCGGTTCGGCGGCCGGTCGACCTTTGGCGTTTCAAGTCGCAGTGGAAGGTACGTATCGAGGTCTCCCGGCTTCACCATCTCGAGCGGATTGTCGCGCTAGGGCCTCTGATGTGACCTCGCGCTGCGGGGCTGCGTAGATCCGGGCGACGGCTTCAGAACGTGTGCCGGATACCGGCAGCGAAGCCAAACTGATTGGCGCCCACGACGCCGGCCGGTGTGGAATTTTGCAATCCCAATGTGGCAAGCCGGTTATTCTTCACGTAACCGATGAATGAGTAGAGAGACGTTGCGCGCGAAAGCAGATAGCTTGCGCCAAGCTTATACAGGCTCGCGTCGCGATCGTTTGTGACCCGGTCGTCCTGACGGATGTAGGTCGCCGTTACGATCCAGAACGAAGTGGGGCTATACGCAATTTCGGCGGTATAGAAATTGTCGCTCGTATTGCGCGTCGGGTTTTTGAAGTTTGAGAAGTCGAGCATGAATTCGAACTGACTCCACGCATAGTTCGCCCCGACGGTATAGGCGCGGGCGGTCGTTGCATCGGTCGCACCGGTCACGTCGCGACCCGTGAAATACGCCGCGCCGGCCAGGAAACTGCCGGTCCGATATGAGCCGCCGAGCGAGATCACGCGCTTGGTCCGAGTGTCGCCGGCGACGCCGCCGAACGCATACATCGCGGAGCCCTGAAATCCTGCGATTTCCGGGCTCATATATTCGACGGAATTGTCGACCCACGAATATTGGTAGCCGGTATAGCCCGACAGATTCTGGTAGAGCAGATTGTTCAGGGAACCGAAGTTGGAATAGCCCTCGATGTCGATGCGTGCCAATATGCGCAGCAACGGGGAGCGATTCTTGCCGAGCAATATGCCACCTGCGACGTCGCTGCTCAGGCCGACCGTCGCGCCGCGATCGAACAGCACCGTACCGGATGAGGCGGGCAGACCGCCGTTGATCGACGCGCCGGTACTGATGCGGAAGCCGCTTTCCAGTTCGAACGTCGCATGCAGGCCGCCGCCGAGGTCTTCGCGACCGGTCAAGCCCCATCGATTGGTTGAGTCGATGCCGGTTCCGAGTGCCCACGCGGATCCACCCGCGCCGACGTGCGTCTTGTAGAGGATGCCGCTATCGACGATTCCGTAGAGCGTTACCGAGCTTTGTGCATAAGCACCTGGCGCTGCGGCTCCGGCTAACACGAATGCTGCGAGGCACGTCTTTTTCATTGAGATCTCCTTGGGTTGCTGCGATTTTTTTTCTGCGGCTCCGCCGCTGACGAAACAGCACGCTTGCGTAAGCCTTTTGGTGCCCGGCCGATGACACGGCGACGTTGATTCGCTGTCAACATCTCAATGTCAAGTTAAGGGCGATATACAGTCAGGTACTGTGACTGGCAATCCGTCTTGCGTTGGGGAATTCCTTTTACCGGTTGAGCGGCGCCGCATCGACGCGGTTCAGCCTGTATGATGCGGGCGCGCAAGCGCTGTTCGCTTATCCGCTCAGATAGGCGATTGGGACCGCTTGATCGCCCGCAATGACAGCGGCGCGTGCTTGTTGAGCCAGCAGGCGGCGAGCTCGCGCCTGCTGGCAAGTCGCTATGTACGCACGGCGCGCGATTTCAAGGTGATGGCCGCGAGCCCGGCGGCAAGGAACAGCGCCGAGACGATCCAGTGAAGCGGACGGTGCGGATCGAGCGCAAAACCGAAGCCCGATGCGAAAGGCAGACTGACCGGCGCACCCATGTTCTCCGTGAGCGAGCGGATCATCTCGACCGCGGCGACGAAGCCGGCGCAGGCGGCAATGCCTCCGAGCAGGTTCGGTGCCGCTTGCCTCGCGACCATGGCAACGCCTCCTTTTCGATAAGTCGCCGCCGTCCGGCGCCACAGGTCGGAAAGCGACCCCGTCAGTCCATGTCTCATCGAGATGATGACGGCAACGAAGAAGACGCCGAGATAGAGCGGCCATGCGTCGGTCAACGTGGACAGATGCGCCGACACGACCGTGATTAACACCGCGCCCACGACGGGGCCGAAGAACGCGGTATGTCCGCCGATATACGCGTGAAGCATGCCGGCCGTGCTTTGCGGGAGACCGAGCGTATCGAGTGTCACGACCTGGAAGCCGAGCGCGTAGAGCGCGCCCGCCATACCCGCGAAACCCGCCGACAGTGTGAGCGCAAGCCCTCTGATCATCGTCGGACTGAAGCCGACGAAATCCATCCGTTCCGGATTGTCGCGTGTCGCGTTCATCAGACGGCCAAGCGGCGTGCGCGTAAGGGCGTACATCGCGACCGCCGCGACCCACGTCCACGCGGCGACGAGGAAGTAGATGGCGAGCGGCGAGCCGAAGTCGATTCCCCAGCCGGCTGCATGCGAAGGGTCGAGCCGGATGCCTTCGTCGCCGCCCGACCATCCGGTCATGATGGTCGCCGCGGAGTAGGCCAGTTGCCCCACGGCAAGCGAGAGCATCGCAAAGATGATTTTGCCGCTGCGCACGGTGAAAAGGGCGACGACGGCACCGATGAGCATCGCACCGAGCCCGCCCACCAGAGGCAACAGCACGACCGGGACCGCATCGCCGAAATAGTTGAGGAAGTGCGCCGTGGCATAGGCGCCCGTGCCGAAGTACAGCGCATGACCGAACGACAGCAGCCCGGTCCCGCCGAGCAGCATGTTGTACGCAAGCGCGAACGTGACGGCGATGCCGATCTGTGTCAGAACGGAGATGCCAAGCGTCCCGGGAAAGATAAACGGCAAGACGATCGCGACGCCCAGCGCGGCACCCCAGCCCGTCATCTGCCGCCCCATCTTCGGCCGCGGCGGCAGATAGGCGTTCCAGCGTTCGGCGCTCGCGGGCGGCACGGGTTCTTGAGGCGTTTGAGCGGCAATCAGGCGGCGCTCGCCCTTCATCGTGGACATGTCGAGATCCATTAGTTGCGGTGTCCCATCAGGCCGCGCGGCCGTATGGCCAGCACGACGATGACGATGGCAAACGGCACGAGCGGCGCGAAGCGGCTGACTGACTGTGTCAGGACGTCGCTCGTCGCAATGCCCGCGAACGCATGCTGGAAAGGCAGCAAAAGGTCGGCCCACGATAGTTGCGTGGACACCGTCAGCGTCTGGAGCACGCCGATCAGAAGCGCGGACACGAACGCACCGGACAGCGAGCCGAGACCGCCCACGACGATCACGATCATGAGAATGGCGCCCAACTGGTCGGCCATGCCGGGCTCGGTGCCGATCATATTGCCGGAAAGCGCGCCGGCAAGACCGGCCAGTGCTGAACCGAGCGCGAAGATGTTGGTGCGCAGGCGTGGCAGGTTGTGTCCGAGGGCGTTGACCATGTCGGGATGAGACAGTGACGCGCGCACGGTCATACCGATGCGCGTACCCTTGAGCAAACCGTACAGCACCGCGAGCACAACCAGGGTCATGACGAGCGTGAAGGCGCGATACGCGGAATAGTCGATGCCATACAGCGAGAACAGCGGGAAGTCGAGCGAGCCCGGCACCGCATACGCGACGGGCTGCTTGCCCCACAGCAGTGTGACGGACTGGACGATCACGATTTCGAGTCCGAAAGTCAGCAACAAAGGTCCGAGCAGACCGAAGCGGATCACACGGCGCACGAGAAACCGTTCGACCAGCCCGCCCAGCAGCGCACAGCAAAGCGGCGCCGCGATGAGGCCGCACCAGTAGCCGAGACCGAGCAGTTGCGCGAAGGTGTAGGAGAAATAGGCGCCGAGCATGTAGAACGCGGGGTGCGCGAAATTGAGCATGCCGAGCATGCTGAAGACGAGCGTCAGCCCGGCTGCCATCAGAAAAAGCAGCATGCCGTAGCTGACGCCGTTAAAGAGGCCCAATGCGAGAGTTTGCATCGCTATCCGTCCATTGATTTGCTTGCGTCCACAACACCATCGAAATCACGCGCCCGCTGGACGCTTCATCTTGCAGTCGGTGGGCTCGGTTATCTCGGCGGCAGGGAACGTCTTCAGCAGCCTGAAGCCCCACGGCGTGCCTTCCTGCTTGAATTTCACGTCCGGGCTGACTACCGACAGATTCATCGGCAATTGCGCCTGATGATCGCTTGCGCGCATCGTCGCCTTGTAGTCGCCGATCGACACCGTGGTTTTCTCCATAGCCTTTGCAACCGCCAGTGGCTGCGTGGACTTCGCATCGCGAATCGCGTCCGTCAGGAACAGGTAGCCGCGATAGATCCGCACGCTTTCGAAATCGCCATAGCCGTCGGCGCGGGACTGCTCGACCAGCTTGTCGATGACCGGATTGTTCATGCTCATGATCGAGTCAGACGCCTGATACACCTTGCCGACGCCTTTCTCGCCGATCGCGGTGACCTGGCCGTGCTGCGATGCGTACACGGTGTACCAGCGCGCATTGAGACCGACATCGTTGCCGGCCCGGATCAGGCGGTTCAGATCGGTGCCGATGTTCGCGGTGAGAATCGCATCGGGATGGGTGGCCTTGATCTTGGCTACATACGGCGTGAAATCCTGTACCCGGTTCGGCGGATGCAACTCGCTGCCGACAATCTGGATGTCGGGCCGGTATTGCTTCAGAAGGCGGCGCGTGGCCACCTCCGCGTTCTGGCCCATCGAGTAATCCATGTTGATCAGATAGACGCGCTTGACCGACGGTTCGAGAGAGAGCACGGCGGCCTTCATTTTCATACCGATATGGCCATCGGTACGAAACTGCCAGAACGAACAGTACTTGCCGGTCATCTCTTCATCGAGACCGGACCAGTTGATCAAAATGATTTCCTTGCCGGGATTGCGCGCATTGTATTTTTCGATCGCGTCGAGCAGCGTCAGCGTGACGTTGGCGCCGATGCCCTGAATGACGAAGTGCACGTCGTTGCCGATCGCCTGGTCGAGGCAGGTCTTGCCATCCTTGGGGTTGAACTTGTCGTCGCACAATTCAAGGTCGACCTTCGAACCCAGGATGCCGCCCGCGTCGTTGTCGCGCTTGACCGCGTACTGCAGATTCTTCGACGAGGCCTCCATCGTCGACGACTGCGGGCCCGACAGTGGCTCGATGAGCATCATCTTGATCGGCGGCCCCGCCTGCGCGTCGACGGTCATGGCGACACACGCCGCTGCCAGCAGGCAGGTACGCAGCGAACGGAACATCGCGGGACTGATCTTCTCCAACATCTCTGGTTTCTCCTTTACGCAAACATCCGCTGTCGCCTTTCTTTTGATTCGGCGCGGGTGATCAGACTTCAAGCCATTCGGCGCGCACGGACGGACTGCTCTCGAACTCGCCGACGCTGCCGTCGAACACGATGCGGCCGTGCCCCATCACGTTGATCCGATCGCACAGGCCGAGCGCGATAGTCAGCTTCTGTTCGACGAGCAGCACGGCCACGCCGCGCCGTGCGACTTCTTTTAGCAATTGCGCCACCTGGTCGACCATCGACAGACTCAGGCCTTCGGTCGGCTCATCGACAAGCAGCAGACGCGGCTGCGTCATCAGCGCGCGGCAGATCGTCAGCATCTGCTGTTCGCCGCCGGATAGCACGCCACCGGCTACGTTCGCTCTGCGCTTGAGATTCGGGAACAACTCGAAGAACTCCTCTTCGTTCCATGGCGCGTGATCGCATGACGCGCATTGGGGGCGGCCGCGCTGCGGCAAACCGACCGAAAGGTTTTCGCGTACGGTGAGATCGGAGAAGATGGCCCGGTCCTCGGGCACATAGCCGATGCCGGCGCGCGAGACCTCATGGGTCTTCGCCGCGTCGAGCGCCTGACCGTTCATCCGGATCGCACCGGACGACGGCAACAGCTTCATGATCGCTTTCAGCAGCGTCGAACGGCCGACGCCGTTACGTCCCAGCAGGCCGACCGTCTCTCCCTGGTGTATACGCACGTTAGCGCCATGCAGAACGCGGCTTTGGCCATATCCAGCGACGACGTCGGTGGCGCTGAAGAGCAGCGGCCGGGCGGCGACGCCGGCCGCCGAAGCGTGAGTGGCGGTTTGTACGTTCATGTTTTCAGTGCGTCTGTTGCGCTTGCGCGCCGTTGGAGGCGGACGGCACCGGCGTCCCGAGATAGGCTTCCTGCACCGCCCGGCTCGCGCGCACTTGCGCCGGTGTATCGCAGGCGATGATCTCGCCATAGACGAGCACGGAGATCCGGTCAGCGAGTTCGAAGACCACATCCATGTCGTGTTCGATGATAATCATGGTGCGTTCGCTGTCGGCGGCGCGCAGCCGTTGCAGCAGTTCGATGACCCTGCGCGTTTCCTGCTTGTTCATGCCGGCGGTCGGCTCATCGAACAGCAGCACCTTCTGGCCACCCGCCAGCGCCAGCGATATTTCGAGCGCCCGCTGGTCGGCGTAGGAGAGGAGCGCGGCCGGCTCATTGCGCTTGTCGAGCAGGCCCACTTCATCGAGCACTTGGAGCGCGCGAATGTCGGCGGCGCCGCCGCGAGGCAGCCTGCGCCAAAAGGACGGCCCGTAGCCGACCGCTCGCAGCGCACCGATACGCGCGTTTTCGAAGGCGCTCATGCGGCCGAACAGATTCGCGGTCTGGAAGCTGCGGCCCAAGCCCAAGCGGCTGATCCGGTTGGCGCCATAGCGGGTGATGTCCGCGCCGTTCAGGTGTATCGTGCCGCTCGTGGCCAGATACCGGCCGCTGACCAGATGAAAGAGGGTGGACTTGCCGGCACCGTTCGGACCAATCAGCACGTGGCATTCGCCACGCGGGATCGACCAGTCGACGCCTCGAATGATCTCGGTTGGCCCGAACGCTTTTCTCACCCCGGCAAGCGAGAGGGCCGCCGGCGAGTGCGTTGTTCCTGTGTGCGTCTCTTCCATGTTTGATCCTGAGCCTTTTTCGCTAACCACAAAATCGTCAGGCGTTCCCGTCTCGTCCACGTGACCGGGCGCCGGTTGCAGGCGGTCTCCTCGGCGGCTGCCCATCGAATTTGCAATGTTACATTGTCAAGTTAGTACCGATGATAGGAGTCCGTCGGCCCTCTGGCAAACAGTTTTCAGTCGGGGGTTTCCCTTGGTCCCATTCGCGCAGCGACTGTTGCATAGTGCTACCAAGGTACTTTGGCGCGCCCCGGACTGGGGCCACCCGAACGACGGAGTAAAATACCGTCGTCAGCGCACTGGAACGAGCCGGTGCGTTCAAAATTTTCAGTGAAAAGATTATGTCTACACCTGTATCGAGCGACATCGAGCCGACGAAGAAGGTGTCGTGGCACCACGGCAACCTGCGCGAAGAGATGCTGCAACGAGGCCTCGCATTGCTGGAACTGCGCGGCGCCGCTGATCTGTCATTGCGTGAGGTGGCGCGCCTTGCCGGCGTCTCGCAGACCGCGCCCACGCATCATTTCGGCGATAAGGAGGGTCTCCTCGCCGCGATCGCGACCGAGGGGTTTCATCAACTGATGCGCGAACGCCTTGCGGCGCTGAAGGACGGCATGACCAAGGAGCGCCGTCTGCGCGTCATCATGCGCGTCTATGTCGAATTCGCATTGAAACACCCGGAGCTGTTTCACCTGATGTTCGGCCCGCGTATCTCGGACAAGCGCAAGCACCCGGAACTCATGGAAGTGAGCGCAGGTTCGTTTCAGTTCCTGAACAACACGATTGCGGAGTTCATGGCTGACCATACCGAGGGCGACCGTCCGCCGCGTTTCTCGGCCATTGCGGTATGGTCCGGCATGCACGGGCTGGCGACGCTTTTGTCCGACCGCGAGAGCGGCCTATGTCAGGTGCCTGACGCGATGATCGACGATGTCTGCACCGGTGTGATCAATCTGCTGCTAGGCGGTCTCAAATCGCCGCACATCGAAGCGGATGCGCCTGCGCGAAGCGGCGGCCGCGGCAAGAAGTAACCTGTCCCGACAGCGGGGACGCGGGCGCGTCCTCCGCCGACCGCCCGCGGCATCCGCGAGGCGGCGCTTTCTCTCCCTCCTGTTTCCAGTTCTCGCCGCCGTTCCTGTGCGTGCGCGCACGCATTGCTCGCCTCTCATTGCCTGAGTCAACAGTTCTGTTGACACTCAAACTTGACGCTGTCACAATGAATTTCAACGATGACCTGCGAACGCTGTTTGCCGGCATTCATTCAGACGGCCTGCGCGATCGGCTCTGTCCGTCAGCAGGGCGCTTCGAGAAGTCGCAATCAAAAGGAGACGAGATGGTCATGGAGTCCGCCTATGAGGTCACGGATGGCGTAGCCGTCGTGACTTTCGATAATCCGCCGGTCAACAGCCTGTCTGCCGCGCAACGCAAGAAGTTGCACGAACAGGTGCTCGATGCGGCGGCACGCGAACACGTCAAGGCGATTGTCGTCAGCGGGGGCGCATTGCCTTTTTGCGGCGGTGCAGAAATCCGCGAATTCAATACACCGGCGCAGAAGGCGTTACCGACGATGCCGGAGCTCATCGAAGCTTGCGACAAACTGGACAAACCGGTAATTGCCGCAATCAGCGGTTTCGCGTTCGGTGCGGGGCTTGAGCTTGCGATGGCGATGCACTATCGCATCGCGACGGTGGACGCGAAGCTCGGCCTGCCGGAGGTCAAGTTCGGCTTCCTTCCAGGTGCGGGCGGCACGCAGCGGCTCCCGCGGCTGATGCCGATGGAGCACGCCGCGCCGCTCATGCTGAGCGGCTCGCCGATCGGTGCGCCGGCAGCGCTCGAATACGGACTTGTCGACCAGCTTTCGCAGGGCGATCTGCTCGGTGACGCACTGGCCTTTGCCCGCAAGCTGATCGCCGACGGCGCGCCGCTGCGCAGAACCAGCGAACTCCGGGCGCGCTTGGACACCGCGCCCGCCGGTTACTTCGACACGCTGCGTGCCGATATCAAGAAGCGCTCGCCGGGCCACAAGGGCAAGCTATATATCGTCGACTGCTGCGAGGCGGCGATTGAAAAGAGCTTCGAGGAAGGGCGGCAGTTCGAACGCGAACGGTTTCTGGAACTGCTCGAAACCCCTGAATCCAAAGCGCTTCGCTACAATTTTTTCGCGGAGCGGCAGGCCGCGAAGATCGCGGGCGTGGCGCCTGATGTGAGACCGCGCGACATTGGCCGTGCGGCGGTCATCGGTGCGGGCACGATGGGCGCGGGAATCGCCGTCTGTTTTGCAAATGCCGGGATCCCGGTTGCGCTCGTTGATGCGACCCCCGAAGGTCTCGAGCGCGGCATGTCGATCATTCGCGAAATCTACGAAGGCAGCGTCGCCAAGGGCCGCATAAGCACCGAAGCCCGCGACCGCACGTTGCAACTCGTCACGCCCGTGCTCGATCTCGCGGCGGCAGTGAGCAAGGCGGACCTCGTCGTCGAAGCCGTGTTCGAGCGTCTCGACCTCAAGCAACAGATTTTCCGCGAACTGGACAGGGCGGCACCGCCGCATGCGATTCTCGCGACCAATACGTCGATGCTGGACATCGATGAAATCGCTGCCGTCACCAGCCGTCCGCAGGACGTCATCGGCATGCACTTCTTTTCACCGGCTCACGTCATGCGGCTGCTTGAAGTCGTGCGGTGCGCCAGGACGTCCGACGAAGTACTCGTGACACTGATGCAGGTGGCCCGCAAGCTGAACAAGACGGCTGTGCTGTCGCGCGTATGCGATGGTTTTATCGGTAATCGCATGCTGCAGCGCTATTTGCAACAGGCGTTGTTCCTGCTCGATGAAGGATGCAGTGTCGAGCAGATCGACTCGGCGATGGAGCAGTTCGGCATGGCAATGGGCCCGCTTGCGGTCGGCGATCTCAGCGGCCTCGATATCGGCTGGTCGATTCGCAAGCGCCGCTACGTCGAGCGGCCGGACATGGCGTATTCGCGCGTCGCCGACCGCATCTGTGAAGCAGGGCGCCTCGGGCAGAAGACGGGCAAGGGCTGGTACCGCTATGAACCGGGTAGCCGCAAGCGCTTTGCTGATCCGGAAGTCGACGCGATCCTCGATGCGTACCGCAAGGAAATCGGTGTTCCGAAGCGCGATATCGCCGCAGCTGAAATTGTCGACCGCCTGATGCTTGCCTTGATCAACGAAGGCGCGCTGATTCTGCACGAAGGCGTCGCTCAACGTGCTTCCGATATCGACGTCGTCTATGCAACGGGATACGGATTTCCCGTCACGCGTGGCGGCCCGATGCACTACGCCAACACGCTTGGCCTCGACACTGTCCTCGCACGGATGAAGCAGTACCAGCAGGGCTACCAGGGCAGTCAATGGCAACCGGGCGCGCTGCTGGTGCAGCTAGCTCAGCAAGGCGGACGGTTCGAATAGCAGTGCAGCCCGATGCATCGGAAGACCCGCATCCACAGGAAACGACTACATGACCCGGCGATATCTCGAAGACCTGAAGATTGGCGAGGCGTGGACAAGTGAAAAGGTGATCGTCGAGGCCGACGACATCATCGAGTTCGGTCGCAAGTTCGACCCGCAACCTTTCCATACGGACCCGGAAGCGGCCAAGGCCAGTCCGTTCGGCGGTCTGGTCGCAAGCGGCTGGCATCTTGCCGCGCTGGCGATGAAGCTGTGCGTGGGCGCGCGCCTCTTCGGCGAAACGCCGGTCATCGGCATGGGCGCGGACGAATTGCGCTGGCTTCAACCGGTGCGGCCCGGGGATACGGTCCATGTCGAGCGCGAACTGGTCGACGTAGAGTCCATTCCCGACAAGCCCAGGCGCGGCATCGCGAGGGCGCGTATCGATCTGAAGAATCAGCGCGGCGAACTCGTGATGCGGCTCTATGGGTTGAGCAGTATTCCACGCCGTCCGGCCGACGGCCCGCGCTGAAAACCCGCTTCGTTACAGGTTATCGCATCTGCGCCAGCGGGCCGGAGTCCGGCTGGCGTCAATTCAGGAGAAAGGCATGAACAACGTTGTCGTAGCCGGCTTTGCACGCTCACCATTTCATCTCTCTCGCAAGGGCGCGCTTGTCGGCATGCGTCCCGACGAACTCGCCGCGCAAGTGGTCGTCGGGCTGCTCAAGCGCGCGGATATCGACCCGTCGCTCATCGAGGATCTTGTTTTAGGCTGCTCGTATCCCGAAGCGGAGCAGGGCTATAACATCGCCCGTATCGTCAGCTTCCGCGCCGGCATCGGCGAACACGTTCCTGGCGCCACGATCAATCGCTTCTGCGGTTCGTCGATGTCGGCGATCCACTATGCGGCGGGTCAGATCGCCCTTGGCTTCGGCGATGCGTTTATCTGCGGCGGCATAGAGTCGATGACACGGGTTCCTCAAGGCGGCTTTAACAAGTCGTTCAATCCGGTGCTCGAGCGTGAGCATAAAGAGGTGTACACGTCGATGGGGATGACGGCGGAGAACGTCGCACAGCTCTATGAAGTGAGCCGCACGGCGCAGGAAGCGCTTGCGGTCGTCTCGCATGCGAAGGCGACCGCCGCGCGCGCGGAAGGCCGGCTCGCCGATGAAATCGTTCCGATCGAGACCCCGGATGGCCTTGTGTCCGAGGACGGCTGCATTCGTCCTGGCACGAATGCCGAGGCGCTTGCCCTGCTCAAGCCGGTATTCAAGGAAGACGGCAGCGTCACCGCGGGCACGTCCTCTCCGCTTACCGACGGGGCATCCGCTACATTGATCTGCACGGAAGCGTTCGCTCGGTCGCATGGGCTGGTTCCGCTGGCTCGGCTCAAGTCCGCCGCGGTCGCAGCGGTCAAGCCGGAGTTGATGGGCATCGGCCCGATTCCGGCTACGCGCAAGGCGCTGGCTCGCGCCGGCATCAAGGCGAGCGACCTCGACGTGATAGAAATCAACGAGGCGTTTGCCAGCCAGGCGGTCGCGTGTATCCGCGAACTCGAACTGGACGAAGCACGCGTCAATCTGGACGGCGGCGGACTGGCCATCGGTCATCCGCTGGGCGCGACGGGCGCGCGGCTCGTCGGCAAGGCGGCGTCGCTGCTGAAGCGTCAGGGCGGACGCTACGCGCTGGCGACACAGTGCATCGGCGGCGGCCAAGGCATCGCCACGGTGCTGGAAGCGCTCTAGGTTGACCGGTGCCATCAAGCAAAAAAGATTCGTGGCACGGTTCAAAAGAGGCGTGCCACCAGGAACATATCAGAGGAACATATGACGTCAACGGTTGTGGACATCATGGAACTGCCATTTCGCCAAGTTGGCTTTCGCAAGCCGACGGTCGATGTCGAGCGGCGCGAGGACGGGACGCTCATCCTGAGATCGGGCAATCCGCTGCCGCCGACGAAATCATGTACGACGGACTGGCTCGAACACTGGGCGGAGGTTCGGCCGACGAACCCGATGCTGGTGCGGCGAGGCAAGTCCGGCGAATGGATCTCGTGGAGCGTGAGCGAAGTGTGGGGCGCGGTACGCTCGATCGCCACGGCTTTGCAGCGGCACGGCGCGAGCACTTCGGCGCCGCTCGTCATCCTGTCGGAGAATTCGATCGCCCAGGCGCTGCTCACCTGGGGCGCGCTGTATGCGGGTGTTCCCGTCGCGCCAGTCTCGCCGGCTTACTCATTGCTCGGTGGCAACTATGCGCGATTGTGTAACGCGGTATCGCTCATCGAGCCCCATCTGGTTTTCGTAGAAGACGCACAACGATTCGCAGGCGCGATTGCCGCGCTCGGCGTTCCACCGGAGCGCGTGATCGCGGTCGACAATCTCGCGCCTGGCATGCTGCAATTCGATGTGCTTGCCAGGACGGCGATCGATCCGGACGTCGAACTTCGCCATCGCGAACTCGATCCCGATCTGCCGGCGAAATACATGTTCACGTCGGGCTCGACCGGATTACCCAAAGCCGTCGTCCAAAGCCGGCGCAATCTGAGCGCGGCGCAGGAAATGACCGCACGCGTTTTCGAAAAGGATCCCGATGATGCGCCGGTCTACCTGGAATGGTTGCCGTGGCATCACGTGATGGGCGGCAACATCGTGCTGAACCGGATTTCGCGGTACGGCGCAACGCTCTACATCGACGACGGTCGTCCGTTGCCCGGCCGCTTCGACGCGACGCTCAAGAATCTTGGCGAGGTCGCGCCTTCTCTTTACTTCAACGTTCCCGCCGGGCTGTCGATGCTGGTGGATGCGATGGAGCGCGACGAGAAGTTCGCCGCGCATTTCTTTTCGCGGCTTGCCTACGTCTATTACGGTGGCGCGGTTCTGTCGCGTGACGTCTATGACCGCTTTCAGGCAGTCGCTGTGCGCGCGACAGGGCACAGGATCGTCCTGACTTCCGTGTTCGGAGCGACGGAAAGCTCGGGGCCGGCGGTCACGCAATACTGGGCCGTGGACGATGTCGGCTGCATCGGTCTTCCGGTGTCGGATGTCGAATTGAAACTGATCGCGGATCCGAGTTTGCCGGGGCGCTACGAAATGCGCATCAAAGGGCCGAACATCATTCGGCAATACCTGAACGCGCCCGAACAGACGGCTGCGTCGTTCGACGACGAAGGCTTTTACATACTGGGTGATGCGGTGCGGTTTGTCGATCCTGAGCGGCCGGTCGCGGGCTTGCGCTTTGCAGGCCGGTTCGCGGAAGACTTCAAGCTTGCTAACGGCACGTGGGTGCGCACGGCTGCGTTGCGCACGCGGCTGATCGATGCCTGCAGTCCGCTCGTCAAGGAGGCTGTGATCGCACATGATGGTCAGGACACCATCGGCACGCTTGTCTGGCCCGATGCGGCCGCATGTGCGCAGGTATTGCCTGAGCTACGCGGTGTGGTTGCCAGCGATCTGCTCGCATATCCGGTTTTGCTCGCGAAACTCGAGCAGTGTCTTGCGGCGGTCAACGAGGGGCAAAAGGGCGCGTCGATGCGCGTCGAGCGCCTCATCATGCTGGCGGAGCCGCCGTCAATGCAACACTATGAACTGACGGACAAGGGCAGTATCAACCAGCGTGCGGTGCTCGAGCGGCGCAAGGATGACGTTGCCGTGTTGTTTGGTGAGCCTCGTGCGCCACATGTCGTGATTTCGAAGGCTTCGTCGTAACTTGACCTATGGTGCTGGAGCCGGGGAGTGCGCCGGCCGGCACGATGATCCTTCTTCGTTAAGGCCCCCGCGTTTCTGCCCGGAGCGCCGCCCCGACTCTTCTCAAAGCCAATGCCCGGATGCACGCAAACGTGCGCCGGGCATTAACCATGGCTACCGTCACCGAATCACTCGCATGAGCCACTCATCGCCGTGCCGCTCACGGACTTCTCAACGAGTGATGGGTACCGGCGGCCGCGCGAAGCAAGCCACCGGGGCTGTCGAAACGGGAGCGGCAATGCCTCCCCGCTCCGCCAGTCAAACACCGGTCAAACCGCCCGGGTAAGACGATCCTTGTCGTTCAGCTCACGAACCGAGTTCCGCGCGTTCTCCCAGTCACTGTCGGTCCAGTCCTTGAAGTGGTAGAAGTTGCCGCCGGTAGCGAGCGAATTGGCACCGTCGATCGTCAAGGTCTGGCCAGTCAGCCATTCGCATCCATCCGCCATCAGGAACGTCGCAAGATTCTGCAATTCGGACATATAGCCCGTGCGGCCCATCGGGCTGCTGCCCTCCGAGCGGCCGGCATCGTCGCGCCCTGGATACAACCGCTTGGCCATCCCCTCAGTCGGGAACACGCCCGGTGCAATAGCGTTCAGCCGAATCTGGTGACGTCCCCACTCGACTGCCAGCGACTTCGTCATCACATTCACACCGGCTTTCGACATCGCCGACGGCACCACGAATGGGCCGCCGTTCATCACCCAGGTGACGAGGATCGAAACCACGCTGCCCGGAATCTTTTCGGCGATCCAGCGTTTGCCGACCGCCTGGGTCACGTAGAACGTGCCATGTAGAACGATGTTTGCGATCGCGTCGAATCCGCGCGACGACAGGTCTTCGGTGCGGCTTACGAAATTGCCTGCGGCATTGTTCACGAGTCCGGTGAGCGGACCATCCTTCCAGATTTCGCCGACCATCTGGTCGACGGATTCGGCATTGCGGATATCGACCGCGAGTCCTTTCACCGAACCGCCGAAGCGGTCCATCAGTTCGGTAGCCGTTTCCTGCAGCACGACTTCGCGTCGTCCGCAGATATAGAGGTCCGCGCCGAGCTCCAGATAACGTGCCGCAATTTCCTTGCCGAGGCCTGAACCGCCGCCGGTGATGAGGATGCGTTTGCCTTTCAACAGGTCGTTCTTGAACATGTGAGTTCCTTGATGGTCGAGTCGATGGTTGAGTGGTGCCGGTTCGTGCTGGCTCAAGTTGGCGTAAAGGCCAGGGCGGATGCCGACGTATCCGATGTATCGGGTGCGCAGGTGGCGCCTTCCGCGATCAGTCGCGCGACTTCGTCGCGGGAGTAACCGGCGGCAAGCAGAACTTCGGTGCTGTGCTGTCCGAGCTTCGGTGCCGGCGCGAGCGGCGGCAGCGGAGTGCCGGCCCACACGGTGGGGTTGCCGAGCATTCGCACCCGGCCTTCGGTCGGATGAATTTCCTCGCCGATAAAGCCGGTCGCGTTCAGATGCGGGTCGTTCAACAGATCCTCGATCGAGTTGACGGCCTGATAGGGGATGTCGGCCTCGTCGAGCAGCGCCTGCCATTGAGCCGTGGTGCGCGTGCGCATGATGGAGCCCACCCACGCGTAGACTTCACGGATATTGCGCGAGCGGTTGCGTTGAGTCGAAAAACGCGCGTCCGACTGGAACTGTTCGGGCTGGCCGATCGCCTTGAAAAACTCGCGCCAGTGCTTGTCGTTATAGATCAGCACGCACAGATGGCCGTCGGCGGTTTCATAGGGGCGCCGGTCCGGGGAGAGCAGGCGGTCATACCCGGCGTCCCCCTCGGACGGCTCGAACGTCCGGCCGGCCATATGATCCGCGAGTACGAAGTGAGCGACGCTCTCGAACATCGACACTTCGATTTCCTGCCCCCGGCCGCTGCGTTCGCGGGCAAACAGCGCGGAACTGATCGAGTACACGACGTGCAAGCCAGTCACGCGGTCCGCCAAAGAGACGGGCGCATACACGGGATGCTCCGCACCGTACTGCTGCATCAGCCACGGAATACCCGTCGCACCCTGGATCAGGTCGTCATAAGCGGGGCGGTCGGCATAGGGACCGCGCGTGCTATAACCACATGCCGTCACATAGATGAGACGCGGATTGACGGCGGCCAGCGCGGCATAGTCGAGGCCTAGGCGTTTCATCGCCGCAGGGCGGACGTTGGACAGGAATACGTCTGCGTCCTTCACGAGGCGCAGCAGCGCTTCACGCGCCGGGGCCTTCTTGAGATCGAGCACGAGGCTCTTCTTGCCGCGGTTGTTGTGCATGAACACATGGCCCATCTTGATGTGTTCTTCGCCTTGCTCGTCATGCCGCATGGAGCCGGCTTCACGCACGTTGTCGCCGTCCGGCGCCTCGATCTTGATGACCTCGGCGCCGAGCCCTGCCAGTGTCAGGGTTGCGAGCGGGCCGAGCACGATACTCGACAGGTCCAGAATGCGTACTCCAGACAGCGGTCCGGTGGTCAGGTTTTCAGGCATGAATGATGTCCTTGAATTTCAAAGAAGGAGACTCGGCCGTTCGCGTCAGAACTGGGCGGGAGCAAGCGTCATCAGCGAACGGGCGCCCTGAATCACGCCGTCGAAGCGCCACTCGGATTCGGGAAGCAGGCGCCGGAAATAGAAATCCGCAGCGCCGATCTTGCCGTTATAAAACGGTGCGAGCTGCGGTTGCGCGTCGCGCGCACGGTAGCTAGCCTCCGCCATGCGTAGCCACGCTGCGCCGAGTGCCACGAGGCCGAAGAGGCGGAGATAATCGGTCGCTGCGCCGGCGGCGTCGGTCTCGGCACCGGCGTTCCATTCACGCAGCGTGGCGCTTGCTTCGCGCAGGCGTCCGGTCGCCTTGCGTTGGGCAGCCGCCATGCGCGCGAGATCCTCGTTGCCATGAACTCTCTCGACGACTTCGTCGATCGATGCCAGCCACGAATCGAGCACCTGACCGTCGTCGAGTCCAATTTTGCGCGTGACGAGATCCAGCGCCTGAATGCCGTTCGTGCCTTCGTAAAGAGGCACGATGCGCGCGTCGCGATACAGATGCTCCATACCGTTCTCATGCACGTAGCCGTAGCCGCCGTGGATCTGAATGCCGAGATCGGTGATCTGCAACGCGCAATCGCTGACGAAGCCCTTCAGGACCGGCGTGAGCAGCGCAAGGCGGCTTTCCGCGGCTTCGCCTTCCGCGGACTGCGGCTGCGCCGCGCGCACGTCCAGCAGGAGCGCGGCTTCGACGTAAAGAGCGCGAATACCTTCGACAAGCGCCTTCATGGTCAACAACGCCCGACGTACATCCGGATGGTCGATGATGGGTGCGGGCGTAACCGGTTGTGCACCGGTGGACTTCGGCGCCCTGCCTTGCAAGCGGTCGTTCGCGTAGGCAAGCGCGTTCTGATAACTGATTTCCGACACGCCGACGCTCTGCACCGCGACGCCTACGCGCGAGGAATTCATCATCGTGAACATTGCGCGCAAGCCGCCATGGGGCTTGCCGATCAGCCAGCCGCGTGCGCCGTCGAAGTTCAGCACGGCGGTCGCGGAAGCGCGGATGCCCATCTTGTGTTCAATCGAGCCAGTCGTGACGAAGTTGGTCGAAGAGGGTGTCGCTTCGCCAGTCACGGCGTCAGGGACGCGCTTGGGTACGACGAACAGGCTGATTCCGCGCGTGCCGGCCGGCGCGTCGGGCAAGCGGGCCAGGACCAGATGAACGATATTTTCCGCGAGGTCGTGATCGCCGCCGGAGATGAAAATTTTCGTGCCCGTTATACGAAAACTGCCGTCTGCGTCCGGCTCGGCACGGGTGCGCAGGCCCGACAGGTCGGAGCCGCTTTCCGGTTCGGTGAGACACATGGTGCCGGTCCACGAACCGTCGACGAGTTTGGGCAGATAGGTTTTCTTCAACTCATCAGTGCCGTGGGCCAGAATGGCTCGATACGCGCCTTGCGACAAGCCCGCATACATGCCGAACGACATCGATCCGGAGGCGATGAATTCCCGGACCATCAGCGCCACGGAAGGCGGCAGGCCCTGGCCGCCCCAGTCCGGCGACGATGCGAGCGAAGGCCAGCCATTCTTGCAGTACAGATCGTATGCTGCCTTGTAGCCTTTCGGCGTGCGTACTTCGCCTGCGCTGAAATGGCAGCCTTCGTCATCGCCGGGAAGGTTGATCGGAACGAGTACTTCCCGCGCGAAGATGGCGGCACCGTCGAGCACGGCCGTCACGACGTCGAGGGTTGCGTCCTCGAAACCGGGCAGGGCGGCGGTGCTGGCCTCATAGCCGAAGACGTCTTCGAGAAGGAAGCGGATTTCACGGATTGGTGCGTCGTAACCTGGCATTGTTCACTCGCGAAGGATGGATTTCACGTTTCAGCCCATCACCTCGGCGAGGTGGTCTCCTGAGCTGCTGCACTTTAAACTTGACAGTGTTATGTTATCTCCCGATACTTGACAGCGCAAGAGGAGATGGCACCGATATCCAGTTGTCGCGTTACGAACGGAAGACGGACGCGGCCCGGATCGGTCACAACCCACGGAGGAGTGTTATGCGAACGAAAGGAACTCACCTGTTCCCGATGATGGACCGAGTGATGTTTGGCCGGCCGGCGGCCGCGATGCTCAAGGCGGAGGCCGAGCGGCTGAACGCGAAGCGCGTATTTCTGATCGTCAGCCGGACGTTGAACACCACGACGCCGGAGATTAAAAAAATTGCCGAAGCACTCGGCGAGCGCTATGCGTGCCTGTTCGACGGCTTGGCGCAACACACGACCCGGCAAGGTGCGGTCGAGACCACGCGCGCGGCACTCGATGCACAGGCGGATTTGATCGTGGCGATCGGCGGGGGGTCGGTAGTTGACATTGCAAAGATTGCGACCCTTTGCATGGAACACAAAATCACCGGCGAAGACGGGTTGGACGGCTTTGAAGTGCAACTGGACGAGCAAGGCCGCCGCAAGATCGGCAACTTCAAAGGCCCGTCGGTACGGATGATTGCGATACCGACCAGCCTGTCGGGCGGCGAGTATAACGCGGGCTGCCTCGTCACCGACCCGCGCCGGAAACTCAAGCAGACGTTCTATCACCCGAAGATGATGCCGCTTGCCATCATCCTCGATCCTCAACTGCTGCCGTACGCACCGGAATCGCTGCTTCTGGGTTCCGGTACGCGTGCAATGGACCATGCGATCGAGGCACTGTGCTCGCCGCAGGGCAATCCGCTGGTGGACGCAACGGTATTGCGCGGCATCGAATTGATGCGTGAGTGGCTGCCTCGCGCCCGCGAGGACCGGAACGACCTTGAAGCGGCTAATCAGTGTCAAGTTGCATCATGGCTCTGTTCCTTCGGTTTGCAGGCTCGCGTTCCGATGGGTGCGAGCCATGCCATCGGGCACGTGCTGGGCGGTACGTGCGATGTGCCGCACTTCCTGTGCACCCCGGTCATGATGCCCGGCATCCTCGAGTACAACCTGCCGTTCACGACCGACGCGCAGGCCGCGCTCGCGAAGGCGTTGGGCAAACCCGGGACGCCGGCGTCAGAGGCATTCAAGGCATTCTGTCAATCGCTCGACTTGCCGACCAGTTTGCGGGAGGTGAAGGTTGGCCCGGACCAGTTCGAGCTCGTGGCTCAGAACACGATGACTGAGTTTTTCATTTTCAGTAATCCGCGCCCTGTCAACGAACCTGCCGGCGTGCTCGAAATTCTTAAGCTGGCAGCCTGAAGATGTCCGGAAGGCGTTGCGGCGTCGAGGCAGACCGCCGCCGCTTCCGGGCGTCCCATTAGTCAAGGAGAGTGAGATGTCTGATCAGAAACCGATTCTGGTGACGGGCGCGGCGGGTCGCGTCGGCGCGGTAGGACGCACGGTCACGGAACTGCTGCTGAAAAAGGGTAAGACCGTGCGCGCGATGGTGCGCAAGGAGGATGAACGTTCGGCGGCGCTCCGTAACATGGGTGCCGAAGTGGTGACCGGCGATCTGCTTGACCTGCAAGCGATGCATCGCGTCATCGAAGGCTGCGAGACCATGTATTTCGGCATGTCGGTGTCGGATGTGTATCTGGCCGCCACTGTCAACGCAGCGGCTGTCGCGAAACACCATGGCGTAAAAGCGTTCGTGAACATGTCGCAGATGACGCTTTCGCAAATGAATATCAACGAGACGACCGCGAGTCCTCAGCACAAACTGCACTGGCTGGCGGAGCAGGCGCTCCATTGGTCGGGCCTGCCCGTCGTGCATGTGCGTCCGACAGTATTCCTCGAAGGCTTCTTCCTCATGTTCTCGTCACAATCGGTCAAGCAGGCCGACCAGATCAGGCTGCCGTTCGGCGAAGGCAAGACGTCGCCGGTCGCGGCTGAAGATGTGGCGCGCGTCGTGGCGGAGATACTGGCCAATCCGCAGCCGCACATCGGGCAGACTTACCATCTGACCGGCCCGCATTCGGAGAGCATGCACTTTTACGCGCAGGAATATGCGAATGCGTTGGGACGTCCGATCACGTATCAGGATATTCCTCTCGCACCCTGGCGTGAAAAACTGCTCGAACGCGGCTTGCCGCCTCATCTCGTCGATCACTTGTCGACGATGGCGGATCTGCATCGCGCCGGACGTTACGACCGGATGTCCGAAGACGTCCTCAACCTGACGGGTCAGCCGCCGATCAGCGTGCAGGAGTTCGTGAAAAAGAATGCGGCGGCGTTTACCGCGTCGGAAGCGAAGGCCTGAGCGAACAGATCGCACGTCAGCCTGATTGGCCCTTGATCGTGCGGCTCGCCGTTGCCGGCGGGCGCGAAAGCATGCGAATGGCCGATGTGCGCTGACGCAGGTTAAGCCTCGTGCATTCTATATGGCGCGGGGCGAGCGCGTCAGGCCTGGTTGGCGAACGCTACACGGGTATCGGCCTGGATCTGGCCGCAGGAAACTCAAAAGGAGAGCATGGACGGCCCGACCGATTTTCAGTTGGCCCGATGCCGGGCCGCCGCGACCGCCAACGTCGAAGATGCCGCACTGTGGCGCTGGTTCTCGGCGCTTCTCGAAGAGCGCCGTATTCGCTGGTGTCTCTCTGGCGAAGGCTGGCTCGTCAGTGTGGATCATCGGCATCTTGCGACGTCCGCCAGTTTCGATCTGGCAATGCGCGAAGCAAAGACGCAATCTGAAATGCCGCGAGCGACGCGTAGTCGCTCAAAGAACGCTGTTTTTTCCATCCGGAATGTATCGACAAATGAAAATCGGAATACCGATTGAGACGCGCGCGCACGAAACCCGCGTCGCCGCGACGCCCGAAACGGTCAGGAAGTACGTGACCCAGGGCCACCAGGTCACGATCCAGAGCGGCGCCGGCACCGGCGCGAGCTTTCCAGACGAGGCCTTTACGGCCGCCGGCGCGGAGATCGTCGACGCGGCGACCGCGTTTGGCGCCGATCTCGTCCTGAAGGTCCAGTCGCCGACCGATGCCGAACTGCCGTTGCTTAAACGCGGCGCGACGCTCGTCGGCATGCTCGATCCTTTTAATACCGAAAACGCATCAAAGCTGGCGGCTGCCGGCGTGACGGCGTTCGCGCTCGAAGCCGCGCCGCGCACCACGCGCGCGCAAAGTCTGGATGTGCTGTCGTCGCAGGCGAACATCGCGGGCTACAAGGCTGTATTGCTGGCCGCCACGCTCTATCCGCGCTTCATGCCGATGCTGATGACCGCCGCGGGCACCGTGAAAGCCGCGCGTGTGCTGATTCTCGGCGCAGGTGTGGCGGGCTTGCAGGCGATCGCCACGGCCAAGCGTCTCGGCGCGGTGATCGAAGCATCCGATGTGCGTCCGGCGGTAAAAGAGCAGATCGAATCGCTCGGCGCGAAGTTTCTCGACGTGCCTTACGAAACCGACGAGGAGCGCGAAGCCGCGCAAGGCGTCGGCGGATATGCGCGGCCGATGCCGCCTTCATGGCTTGCGCGTCAGTCCGCGCTCGTCCACGAACGGGCCAGGCAGGCCGACGTGGTGATCTCCACGGCTTTGATTCCGGGCCGCGCCGCACCGACTCTGATCTCGGTCGAAACCGCCCAGGCGATGAAACCCGGCTCCGTGCTGGTGGACCTCGCGGCAGGGCGTGGCGCCGAGTACGAGGGCCGGCGCGGCGGCAACTGTCCGCTCACCGAAGCAGACCAGGTGGTGATCAAACACGGCGTCACGATCGTCGGCTACACGAATCTGGCCTCGATGGTGCCCGCCGACGCGTCGTCGCTCTACGCACGCAATCTGCTCGACTTCCTCAAGCTGATCGTGACGAAGGAAGGCGCCCTGAACATCGATCTCGCGGACGATATCGTTGCGGCCACGCTGCTGGCCCGTGATGGCGAAGTCACGCACAAGAGCTGAGTAACTTATTGCATGGGACCGGAGTAGCGCGCTGAAGCGCGAACTCTGGCCGGCAGCGAACCCTTAAGGAGAGCGGCGATGGAAGTCATCAACCACACCGTCATCAACATGATCATCTTCGTGCTGGCGATTTACGTCGGCTACCACGTGGTCTGGAACGTTACGCCCGCCCTGCACACGCCGCTGATGGCCGTGACCAACGCGATCTCTGCGATCGTGATCGTTGGTGCAATGCTGGCGGCGGGTCTCACTCTGGGCGCGCCGGGTAAGTTCTTCGGCACGCTCGCGGTCGCGCTTGCGGCCGTGAACGTGTTTGGCGGATTTCTCGTCACGCGACGAATGCTGGAAATGTTCCGCAAGAAAGAACCGAAGAAGCTCATCGTAGACAAGACGGCCAAGGAGAACGCGTAATGAGTCTGAACGTCGTCACGCTGCTTTATCTGGTCGCGTCGGTCTGCTTTATCCAGGCGCTTAAAGGGCTGTCGAATCCGAAGACAGCGCGTATCGGCAACACGTTCGGCATGGCCGGAATGGCGATTGCGATCCTCACCACCATCGCGCTGATCGCGAAACAGGCTGCCGCGCTCGGCTCGGATCTCGGGCTGGGGCTCGGCCTGCTGCTAGTCGCGCTGGTGATCGGCGGCGCGATCGGCGCGTTCGTCGCCGCGCGCGTCGAGATGACCAAGATGCCGGAACTGGTCGCGGCGATGCACTCGCTGATCGGTCTCGCCGCCGTGTGTATCGCGTATGCGGTGGTATCGGAGCCGGCCGCGTTTGGCCTCGTCGATCCCGAGAATACGGCGCCGGGCTTCCTGCCGTACGGCAATCGCATTGAACTGTTCATCGGCACGTTCGTCGGCGCGATTACGTTTTCGGGCTCGGTGATCGCGTTCGGCAAGCTGTCGGGCAAGTACAAGTTCCGGCTTTTCCAGGGCGCGCCCGTCGTCTACGCAGGACAGCATCTGATCAACCTGCTGCTCGCGTTCGCGATGCTCGGCTTCGGCATCATCTTCTTTCTCACGCAGGCGTGGCTGCCGTTCATCATCATGACGCTGATCGCGTTCATGCTCGGCGTGCTGATCATCATTCCGATCGGTGGCGCGGACATGCCGGTGGTCGTGTCGATGCTGAACTCGTATTCGGGCTGGGCGGCGGCGGGCATCGGCTTCTCGCTGAACAATCCGATGCTGATCATCGCGGGCTCGCTGGTCGGGTCGTCCGGTGCGATTCTGTCGTACATCATGTGTCGGGCGATGAACCGTTCGTTCTTCAACGTGATTCTCGGCGGCTTCGGTAACGAGGCGGGCGCGTCTGCGGCGGGTGGTTCGGCGGAGCAACGTCCGGTGAAATCCGGCTCGGCGGACGATGCGTCGTTCATGCTCGGCAATGCGGAAACCGTGGTAATCGTGCCGGGTTATGGTCTTGCCGTCGCGCGTGCGCAGCATGCGTTGAAGGAGTTGACCGACAAGCTGGTCGAGAAGGGCATCGAGGTGAAGTATGCGATTCATCCGGTGGCCGGACGGATGCCGGGCCACATGAACGTGCTGCTTGCCGAAGCCGAAGTGCCGTACGACATGGTGTTCGAGATGGACGACATCAACGGCGAGTTCGGCCAGGTCGACGTGGTGCTGGTGCTCGGCGCAAACGACGTGGTGAATCCGGCGGCGAAGACCGATCCGAAGTCGGCGATTGCGGGCATGCCGATCATCGAGGCGTACAAGGCGCGCACGGTGATCGTGAACAAACGCTCGATGGCGGCGGGTTATGCCGGTCTCGACAATGATCTCTTCTACATGGACAAGACGATGATGGTGTTCGGCGACGCGAAGAAAGTGATCGAAGATATGGTGAAGGTTCAAACCTAGGTAAGTAATGTTGTCACTCGCCAATGCCCGCTAGTCGGGCGGGAGCCTCGGAGTTGATAATCATCTGGCTGGCCTCCTTTGCCGCCCCCAAGGTAAGGGGCGGCAAAGGTCTACAGTTGCGGTGCGAGCCATCAACCGACCTGTCAGGAGGCGCATATAAAGTATTGCGGCATCGATCTGCACTCGAACAATGCCGTGGTCGCTGTGATCGACGATCAGGATCGGGTGCTTTACTGCAAGCGGCTCACTAACCAGGATATCGGCTGTCCTTGCGGTGCTCGGAACGGTCCTGTACTGGGGCTTACTCGAAACGCTGTTTCCGATTGCAAACGGACCAGATTGGACGGAGCTTCGTGCATTCCTAATGGCGTTCGGACTTTTAGTAACTAAGGAGTTAAGTCTTCGCGATTTGTGAGAAGACTTCAGTGTGCTGCGCCAGAATGGGAACGATGTTGAAACGGGTGAGAGAACAGGCAGCAGCGATGGCGGCACGGCCCAGACGCGTGAGGTAGTAGCGGTACGTATGGGCCACCTTCTTGATCAAGCCGAGTGTGCGCAATCGCGAGAGCTGTCGGGACAGCACCGAGGCGCTCATGTCCACATGCCTGGCCAGATCGGCACGGCGCAGGCCATGCACGTTGAACTCGCCGCGCTGCAAGGCACGCAGCAGCGCCTGCTCGCAGCCGTTGAAGAAGTTGAGTCCTTTGACCCGGCGCTCATCACTGCCCACCCGGGACTGGCTCAAACGTTGAAGGTCGCGCTCACCAGCGCTGGGGTCATCCAGACTCGACAGAAACGCGAGGTAGCGCTGGTTGCAGCCCAGCATGATCTCGCGCAGGTCGAACAGGCTGTAGATGGTTTTCCTCAACGCTGCGAGTTCGTAGGTGCTTTGGCCATTCTTGTGTTCCACCTTGCGGTGGTGTTTGAAGAAGCTCACGTCGTTGATGGTGGTTTCTATCCGCGACACATGGGAGAACTTGTCGTAAACCTTGACGCTGGCAACGCCCATGTGGTGCTTGATGCAGCGTCCCTCGATGCGGGTGGACAGCCGCGAGCCGATCTCCTGCGCCAATTGCGGCGTGACCTTCTTGCCCAGGAAGCCGGCTACTTTCGCGGCGTGCGCGGCCAGCACCGCCTGACGCGACAGCACGTCATACAGCGGCACCAGCGTCTGTTGGCTGCGGAACATCAGGTCAGTGGAATACTCGGCCTGCCGCAGGCTCGAGTGGTAGGTCTGGCCGAACACGTCGAGCACCGGGCACAGCCACTGCGCGTAGCGGTCCAGCCGTTCATGCAGCATATCGGGGCTCAGCGCGTCGGCGATGGCCTGTGCACGGTCCACATCGGCAATGCGCAAAAAGGCGTTGTCGGCCTGCACGAACCCGATGCCCTCACGCTTGAGCGCACGGGCCACGGCGCCGTGGCCATTGCAGTAGAACTGCAAGCTGAACGGAGCCCAGGTCGGGACCCGGAGGTAGCACAGCCCGAGTTCGTCATCGATGAAGTAGAAGTAGTAGTGCAGACACTTGCCCGTCTCGGGGCGCAGGTAGGTCTTGCCGCTGCCTTTGTCGTGCCACGGCTTGTAGCTCGGGCAGGCCTCCATCGCCGAGATGACGTGCACCAGCCCGGGTGCATCGCCACGCCCCTGCAGCACGCGTGCCACCAGATCTTCCTTGCGGATGTGGCTCTTGTTGACGTGCTCAATCTCGATGCCGGCGGCAGCGCAGACCTCTTGCGAGCGCACACGGATGCGTTCGCGCAGCGGTTCGGCGAACCTGGCGTAGTCGAATATGCGAATGCCGTTGGCGTTCAGAAAACTCGTCATGCCCGCTGCGTAGCACGCGCCGGGCAGCGTGCCCGTGATCAGGATTCGGTCAAAGCACGACAGCACGCCGTGCAGATTCGCCGCGTAACGCTCAATCAGATCGGCCTTCATGGCTCACTTCGTCATCGGATGGCTACGCAACACATCGTATTACCTGTTTGGTTCCGGCTCGTCCGGCTTAGGTATTGTCGCTGCAGGTGCTGTTCGGCGCATCGCAGAAGATGGCTAAGCTTTTTGCAACCGATCCGACCTATCCCTTATATCCAGCATCAATTGCTCCGGAAGTTTTCAGTGTCGCCGCTGAATCCGCCGATTACATGTGCCCGTGAGTGGATGCGCAGGTTGGTGCGCACCTCAGTGTGCGGCGCTCGCAGCGGCGCCACCGGCAGCGCCGCCTCCGCTTGGCTTGGTGATCCAGATCAGCGGGATGATCACGATCATGATGATGGCCGCGGCATAAAAGACATCGTTTAGCCCCATCATCGCGGCCTGCGCCAGGTCGCGCAGCGGCAATCAGACCTGTCAAAGGCGCAGGATGACCTGCGACGGCGGCTGGCCACCGGAATGGCCGGTGCCGTCTCGCAAGAGGAAATTTCGCACGCACGCGATGCGGTGAAGTCGGCACAGGCTGCGCTCGACGCCGCCCAACAGCAGCTCGCGTCGAATCGCGCGCTGACCGCGAACACGACGATCGACAACCACCCCGCCGTACTCGCGGCCGCCGCGAGGGTTCGCGATGCGTATCTGGCCGCCGCGCGCAATACACTGCCTGCTCCGGTGACAGGCTACATCGCCAAGCGAACGGTCCAGGTCGGTCAGCGCGTATCGCCGGGCAACCCATTGGTCTCGGTCGTGCCGCTTCAGCAGATCTGGATCGACGCGAATTTCAAAGAAGGGCAACTCAAGCACATGCGGGTGGGTCAGCCGGTCGAACTGACAGCTGACAAGTACGGTTCGTCGGTCGTTTATCACGGCAAGTTGGTCGGCTTCTCCGCGGGCACCGGTTCCGCGTTTTCACTGCTACCCGCCCAGAACGCAACCGGCAACTGGATCAAGGTCGTGCAGCGTCTGCCAGTGCGGATCGAACTCGATCCGCAGGAACTGGAAAAACATCCACTGGCCATCGGTCTATCCATGCTGGTAGACGTCGATATCAAGGACGAAAGCGGTGGCCCACTCAGCAACATCGAGAACACGGTCTACCAAACCGACGTATTTGCGAAGTACGGCAATGAAGCCGATGCGGAGATCGCTCGCATCATCGCCGCGAACAGGTAAAGGGCCAGTGTCTGCACGCAGGCAATGCGAGCAGACGGGTGTCTTTCACAACGGCGGGACGCTTTCAACCGAGATAAACAATGACAACTCAACCAACGTCTCCCCCTCCGTTGACCGGAGGCAAACTCGTTCTCGGCTCGCTTAGCGTGGGTCTCGCGGGCTTCATGACCGTGCTGGACTCGTCGATCGCTAACGTTGCCATTCCCACCATTTCAGGCAATCTCGGCGTATCCATCGATGAAGGCACCTGGGTCATCACGGTGTTCGCCGCGGCGAACTCCGTGTCGATTCCGTTGACCGGCTGGTTGACGCAGCGCGTCGGCCAGGTGAGGCTTTTCGTCGGATCCATCCTGTTGTTCGTGCTGTCGTCGTGGTTGTGCGGCATCGCGTGGTCATTGCCGGTGCTGCTGCTGGCACGCGTGCTGCAAGGCGCCGTAGCGGGACCGCTGATTCCTATGTCGCAAGCGCTATTGCTCAGTTCCTGGCCAAAAGAAAAATCTTCGTTTGCACTGTCGATCTTCTCGATGATCGCCGTCACCGGCCCGATTGTCGGACCCGCGCTCGGCGGCTGGGTCACAGACAGCTATAGCTGGTCGTGGATCTTCTACATCAACATCCCGGTCGGCATATTCGCCGCAGCCATGGTCTGGAGCCTCTATCGCGAGCGCGACACGCCGACGAGGAAACTCCCCGTTGATACGGTCGGGTTGCTGCTACTGATCACCTGGGTGGCGTCGCTGCAGGTGATGCTCGACAAGGGCAAGGATCTCGACTGGTTTACGTCGCCGACGATCATCGTGTTAACCGTCGTCGCGCTGATCAGCTTCGCGTTCTTCGTCGTCTGGGAACTCACGGAGAACAATCCGATCGTCGACCTCACATTGTTTCGGCAAAGAAACTTTCTCGGCGGCACGATTTCGATCGCGATTGCCTATGCGATATTTTTCGGCACGCTAGTATTGCTGCCACAGTGGATGCAGACGTACCTAGGATACCGCGCGCTCGACTCAGGGCTCGCCACCGCGCCGATTGGTGTTTTCGCATTGATTGGTGCGCCGATCATGGGAAAGATCCTGCCGCGTACCGACGCGCGCATCCTTGGTACGTTCGCGTTCATCGGTTTCGCGGGCGTCTACTACATGCGATCGTTCTTCATCACCGGCATCGATATGGGTCATATCATCCTGCCGACGCTGCTCCAGGGTATTCCGATGGCCCTGTTCTTCGCTCCGTTGACGGTGATCATCCTGTCTGGGCAGCCGCATGAAAAGATACCTGCGGCGGCCGGTCTTTCGACTTTCGCGCGGGTGTTTGGCGGTGGCGTTGGCACATCGCTGGCGAACGTCGCATGGAACAACCGCACAATCCTGCATCACGAGATATTGACCCAGCAAACCAGTGTCACCAATCCGACGTTCAATCAGCAACTCGACGCCTACCACTCCTTCCTGGGACTCGATACGTCGTCTTCATACGCGCTGTTCAATAAGGTTGCAAATCCACTGAGCGCGCGCCGTGGATCAGCACTGCTAGCCCGCGACCGCGAGTTCCGACCCGACTACACGACCGTCAAGGCGGCCGCGTAGCCGAACTGGCCGCCCGAATCCGAAAACAGCAATCAAGCAAGGGAGATTCAAACCACCGATTGCTCAGGCGATCAAGCAGTGATGGCAAGACAGGTCAGACCGTGGGCGATCAAACCCGACGCAACCAACGCACGATTGCAGTGCGCCCAACTGATTGGGACTCGACCAGCGGATTCCATCAGGGACAGGCAGGCATGCGCCTGACATCAAAGTCCGGATGCATGGCTGCAATCATTTCCTTCAAGCCGTCATGAAAAGAAAGCTTGGCAAACCGGGGGCGTCCATGCATGGTTGCGGGTTTTTTCCAGTTGGCGGAATCGGTTGAAAGGCCCCCCGGGCTTCGGTTTTACCCGCCTGGCACGAATCGGCTAGAATCCCGATGCTTTGAAGGTCGAAATGGCCGAAAGTCAGTCGTGGCAAGAGATTCCAACGAAATTGAGCGTCGAAGAGTTCGCGCAATTTGTCTGGCCGCATCTGAGCAAGGGCCGTCGCGGACCAGCGCGAAAGCTCAGCGCGCATGCGATTTTCAACTACATCCTGAAGGCGCTCTATCTCGGCTGCCAGTGGAAGGAGTTGCCCATCGAGAAGGATTGGCATGGCCGTCCTGAGATCCATTACACACGCATTTATCGCGCCTTCCGGCGCTGGGAATCGGACGGATGCCTTGATGCCATTTTCGAGGCTTCGGTGTTCAGGCTTCATGGCGATCACCGCCTGGACACGCGCATCATCCATGGCGATGGCACCACAACCGCCGCGAAGAAAGGCGGCGACAATCTCGGCTTCAGCGGCCACAAGAAGCTCAAGGGCTGCAAGGTGGTTGCCCTGTGTGACCGGAATTGCAACGTCATCGCGCCGATCGTCAGAGCACCGGGCAATCGCAATGAATCGCCGCTGTTACGAGAAGCGCTGCCGCGCCTCACGAGCATCGCCCGTGCGGTGGGGCTGGATCTGCGGGGCACGGTCATGAGCCTGGATGGCGTGTACGATTGCCGGCCCAACCGCAAAGCCGTTTTCAATCGCGGCATGGTGCCTAACATCAACCCTAATTCGCGCGGCAGAAAAGGACCGAAGCGCGGGCGCAAGCCGCTGTTCGATCCGGCCATCTTTAAAGAACGGTTCAGGACAATCGAGCGGGTGTTCGCGTGGGAAGATAAGTTCCGGCGCCTGCTGCTGCGCTTCGAGCGACTCAGCCACCTACACTACGCATTGAAAACCCTCGCGTACACGATGATCAATCTTCGGCACTACTGCCGAAGCTGATCACTTGCTTCGAGACCTTTGTTTCATCGCCGGCCATCGCGCCATGGTCACGCTCGCCCGCACCACGCCGATACCTTCGCACAACGACACACATGGTCGCATCGCACGCCTGGCCGCCGCGATTCCTTCCCATCCCATTGGCTTGTCCAACCGCGCTGCGCCGAGCCTGCTCGAAACGCGCAACCAGTTGTACGACTCCTTCATTGCGCCGGCTGTCATTCGGGGGCTTTTCAGAGACGTGCATTTTTCTGCCTGCAGGATGACACCGACCCCGGCGTGGATCAGGACACGCTCGACGCCGCCGGCGCACGTCAAACTCTTCATCTAGACGCCGCCGAACTTTCGCATGCGAAATTCGATGCACCCGTCATCTTTGATCTGTGCCTCGACCTGTTCAACCGATCAGATCAATGGTTGACAGGCGATCTGTGGACCGACGCCGAAGTGACCAACTTTCTTGATCAGATGCGGCCGCTCATCGAACAGGCGGAGCTCGTTACGGTTTCGCTTTCGTTTGGATGTTCCGACGCGGAGGCGGACACGCGTCATCTCGCGTCGCGGGTATTGCCGCTACTTAAACAGTGGCGATCCGCTCCGGCGCCTTAGAGCGACCACCGCACCGAGAGCGGCATGCTGTACGTTCCGTATGAGACCATTTGCATAGTGTTCGGTAATGGCCCGAGGCAACGCGCCAAAGGCGCCCCGTTCAACCGCCACGCAAAAATCACCCACACGTTCGCCGGCGACACCACGATCCCCACAGAAAGCAAAAACATCCAGATGAGGTCAACGTCATGGTCGCCGGCAAATTCGATGATCTTTCCTCGGCCTTCGACTTCGTCAGCTACGCAGCGCCGATGGAACACCAGGCGTATATCTCGCTCGATACGGGAAAAATCTACTGGATTTCCGATGCCATCGACACGATCGAGGAGGAGATTCCCGAGCATCTGGAAGACCCGGATCGCTACCTCGCGATACCGCATAAGAACGAACTTGATCTCGGAAGCAGTCTCGCCCTGCGCTTTGCCGCACAGCAGCTGCCTGCACGTTATGACCAGGTTGAAGGGTATTTCCAGCGGCAAGGGGCTTACGCGCGCTTCAAGGATTTGCTCGAGCGCGAAGGCGTCCTGGAACTCTGGCGTGCATTTGAGGCCACCTCTGTCGAACAAGCGCTGAGGCAATGGTGCACTGAGAACGGGCTCGATATTCTTGACTGATATGAGACGCCATCATGAATCAGAGAACAACCGGACTGTCACCCGACGATGGCCTGTTCAGGCTGGCTGGAACCGACTCATCCTGGATCTGGGTGCATACGTGTCCGACGCTGCGATGCTCGTGCCGGAGCGCGCTGGTGCTAGCGACGCACGAGGGGCGAGAATCGCTCGAAGCGCGAGGCGCGCCCGTCCGGCAGGCATGGATGGCCGGAGGACCGACACTATCTCGAGGTGGCCAGGACACGCGCCGATCTGGTCGTCTTTGATCTGGATATCGACACTGCACAAGTTCTGCAGCCGCACGGCAACGAACCACTGGATCTGGCGCAGCATTTGCCCAATTCCCAGTTGCGACTGCGCGGAGGTGAACCTGCACTTCGAGCCGGTTCTTCCCGGGGAAACGTCCTCGCCGGGGCACGTCAATGTCCATCTGGGCGGCAACATCCGAGTCGAGCCTGAGACGATTCGCGACCGCGCGCGTCTCGAACAACTTTGGGCCGCGTACTGTCAGCGACATCCACGATACCTTGAGCGTCTCTCGCATCGCGACACGCTCATCAAGACGGTGGGCGAACGCCTCGTGGCGCCCGCCAAGGCTGAGCCGAAGGTAGGCAGAAACGATCCATGCCCATGTGGATCGGGAAAGAAGTACAAGAAGTGTTGCGGCTCATGACCAGGTGAACACGGCGAATCCCAGTTGCAGGATGTGTTGCCGCACGTCGAGTGAGGATCGGCAAGCGCTGGCTTAGTGTGGCGGTCTGACGCGAGCATGTGCAAGTGCAAGTGCAAGTGCAAGACCGATGGGATTGGATGTCGTAAAGGCAATCATCCGATGTAGTCACATCGCCTGGCGCATAGGTGCTCCGTCCAACGTCCAGACGCGATCATCGACTGCTCCGAAGAGTTTCATCTTTACGTCAATCGGCCAAAAACCCTTGCCACATAAGGCTCATTCCCTCGGATTGCGGCGCCGAATCGCAAACGTCTCGACTTTAGTGGAAATTCGTACCAACTTTACTTCGTTTGACAGTAAGCGCCAAATCGCATCTATTCGCCGTCCTAGGGATGGAGTCCCGCTGCGCGGTTATTATCCGGGTCCGGGCGTGGCATCCACAGCGCCCAGCAAGGCCGTTTATAGGCATGCAGTCTGTCTCGCCGCCGTCCGCACCACCGACGTCTCGAACGACACCGAAGCTTGACCAGTGACGCATTAAAACCCGCTTGTCAAAATGGGGGGCCTTATAAGCGGTTCAGGTGCCCAACTCCGAGGAGAACAACCCCCGTTCTGCGTTTCGGTTGCGATGGACCTGGGGACCGGTGGTCCACCGCCTTACTACGGAACCCAGCGTTCAGCCAATTCCTGACAATGTCTGAGCCGCTTAGAACTTGTGACGCAGGCCGACGCGTGCAACCACCTGATTGCGATTCGACGATACGTCATCGGCCACCGGCACAAAGGCGAAGTCGAGGGCGCTGCCAGTACGGTCACCACCGACGTGCTGATACGCACTCTGTACATAGACGTCCGTGCGCTTTGACAGTGAGTAATCAGCCATCAGCCCCGCAGTTTCGTAATTCGGCTTTAGCTTTCCAGTGGTGGCGTTGAAACCGCTCAGGGTGTACGTATACATCGCGCCGACGAAGAAGGCTGGCGTGAATTGGTACTTGCCGTTGATTTCGAAATTCTGGTAACGCAGGTTGGAAAGCGTGCCCGAGGCTGGCGTAATCTTGCCGACGTATCCCGAAGACACCGGATTGGCGACGAAGGTATTCGAATACGAGATGCCCACGTTGGCCGAACCAAACGTGTAGGTTGCCCCCGCGCCGAGGATGCGCAGCTTGTTCCCCAGGAAATTTTCATCCGCAGCGGGATTGTTCCCGATTGCACCACCAGCGGTGGACGACTGGTTGTTCGCCTGCAGATAGGCGGCTTCCAGCAGCAGTCCGCCTATAACGTATTGGACGCCCATGCTGTACGCGCGATTGTTGGCGAAGTTGGTGTCGTTGCTGAAGCTGTACGTGCCGCCAAATTTAAAGCCAGCAATCTCAGGGCTTGTGTACTTGACAGTATTGTTGACGCGGAAGGTGTTGTCCGTGTTGTCGTTGTCGTACGGATGGGAGAACATGCCTCCGCCCCATGTGCCATTCGCCGTCGTTTGAGCCAGATAGTTGACGACGGAGTCGTACTGTCGACCGAGAGTAACCGTCCCGTATTGGTTGGATGCGATGCCGACCCACGCCTGTCGCCCAAACATCAGGCCACCCTGACCGAGCTTGCCATTATTGACATTAAAGCCGCTCTCCAGCTGGAAAACTGCCTTGAGACCGCCGCCGAGATCCTCCGCTCCCTTCAAGCCCCAACGACTCCCTTGGACCGTACCGCTCTGGAGCTCGAACAGCTTGTTGCCACCGACGTTGTTCGTATAGTTGATTCCTTCATCGATCAGACCGTAGAGCGTCACGGTACTTTGGGCCATTGTGGGAGCTGCGGCGGCTGACATCACGAAAGCTGCGAGAAGTTTCATTTTCATTAAGGTCTCCAAAGGTTATATTGTGGGTCACGATGCTTCTTTGTGCGCAACCCTGGGTCGGGCACGCGGTCTGTTTTGCTGGGCAGTTGACGTCGATTAACCGCCGTAAATATCGAACGTGAAGTGCTTCTTCGCAATTCGGTCATACGTCCCGTCCTTGCGGAGACTGTCGACCGCACCGTTGATTGCTTCGAGCAGGGCTCTGTCACCCTTTCTCACACCGATGCTGACGTCGGGACCGAAGATGGCGGTGTCGTGGATGGCCGGACCTCGCGCGAAACCGAAATCACGACCCTGCGCAGTATTCAGGAATCCCGACTCAGCCGTCGGCCCCGAAACCAGTGCCGCATCGAGCTGCCCACCCGCGAGGTCATTCCACACCTGGTCTTGCGAAGGGTAGGGCACATGTCAACTCCATTCGTCCAATGCTTCCGTGCATAGGCTTCCTGTGTGCTTCCCTGCAAGACTCCGATATGCTTTTTGTTGAGCGATTCGGGCATTGCCACCAGAGCCGAGCCACCCCTTACAACCGGCGCTTCGAAGTTGGCGTATATCTTGTGGCTGAAATCGATTGCCTTCGCGCGCTTCCCGGTCTGGGACATTGACGAATTGATCGCGTCGAACTTGCGGGCCTGCAACGCGGGAATCATGCCGTCGAACGAGTTTTCAACCCAGACGCACTTCACCTTGAGCTTCGCGCAAATTGCATTACCCAGATCGATGTCAAATCCAACGAGCTCGCCACTCGGGGTTTTCGACTCAAATGGCCGGTAAGCGCTGTCCACTCCGAACTTAAGTTCCTTTCCATCGTACGCGAATGCCGCAAATGGAATGGACGTTGCGCACAGGCGACCAGCAGCGTTTTAATCTTCATTTTGGTTTCTCATAAACTCCAAGTCTGGATTTTCGGCATAGTACTTCTGCTTTTATAGCGTCGGTGGCGTCGGACTCGGACGCCCCTCGAGCGCAGCGCCGGATGTAAATCGCATCTAGGTTGGAACGGCATAGCCGTCGACTACAAGCCTCTTGAGGGTGTCGATTTGAAGCAGTCCAATCTCGGGAAGAATGTCGTTGTCCGCCACAAAGTCCCGACCGTAACAAGCGCCGAGAATTGCCACGCCGCCCTCGTGCAAGGGCGCTCTCACCCCAGCCAGTTCGGCGAGTCGAAGCGTCGGTACCAACCCGAACGGCACGTCTTCGAGCACGTAGCGTGTGGCGATGTCTCTCGGGCCGGGCGGATCACTCCCTTGCCGGACAAGTTGCTCCGATATTGCCGAAAGTGAGTCACCAACCACGCCAAAAGACAGCCTGCAATGATCAAAGGTCGTTCTCACTGACTTTCCGAACGCTGCTGCAATGGTAAGTCTCTCCTGGTCTAGAGCCTCAAGGAGCCTCCCGACTGTTGGTGTCAGATTGGAGTTTTGGCTCCAGCTTTCGCCCTTCTCAATGCGGGTCAAGTTGGCAAGCGCAATACCCATGTGATCTTGCGGATTAATGTTGCTGAGCGTCAGCGTCAGCATGTCGTCCTTCAGTGCGAACCGGTCTCCGAAGAGTGAAACGCAAGTGCTATGAATCCAGTGGCTGTGGCGGGTTGGAAATGCGGCCATGTCGACCTTGGCGCGGATCGTGCCTATCGTGATAGCTCTGGCAGACTGAGTTTTGCACGTTAGCACCGTGGTGCTCCACGCTGCTATGGGGATGACGAGCCCCCGCGCAGCAAGGCGCTGGGAAATGTAGAGAGCGGCAAATGAAAGATGAGCGCTGATGATTACGCTATGGTGTGCGCGGATATAAGGGATGATGCTGTCGAGGACGAATCGGTATCCGTAGGCCGGCAATGCCAAAATAATGACGTCGGCGTCGCCAACATCTTCCGCTTTCCCGCAGACTTCTAAGTAGAAGTGCCCCTCGACCGCTCCCTTCACGTGAAGGGGGAGTCCAGTAACGAAGTCTGCAGTCCGGGCTCCCGATGGAGACCAAACTTTCGGTTTATGTCCATTCCGTATGAGATACCGGCGCGCGTCAAGCAAGTTGTCGCCTCACTCATGCAGCCAGAGGCTGTTTATTTGCGCTGATCGACGCCATCTCGACGACTGAGTCGCGTTCGGGGTTAAGCGTCACGGCACCAACCGGTGTCCAGTTGCGCGTGTGGCGCGACCAGCGGGCCGGATTGCGCTCGCGGGCCCTCTCGTACAGTGCATGCCGAGCGGCGAGAAGCGCACGATCGTCACCGGCGTGACGCTGCGCAGGCGTCACGTAGCGGATGCCACTATGACGATGCTCGAAGTTGTACCACTGCACGAAGCCGGCAGCCCAGGTGCGAGCAGCGTTCAGGTCCTCGAAGCCTGTGACCGGAAACTCCGGCCGGTACTTCGCGGTTCGGAACAGCGCCTCGGCATAGGCGTTGTCGTCGCTGACCCGGGGGCGCGAGTACGACGGCTTGATGCCCAGCCAGTGCAGCATCGCCAGCACGGTAGTGGCCTTCAGCGTCGCCCCGTTATCGCCGTGCAGCACCGGCCGGGCCTCAAGGGCGGCAATGCCTTCGGAGAGCGCCGTACGACGTACGAGATGAGCAGCGTGTTCGGCCGCGTCGCTGTCGTGCACCTCCCAGCCGACAATCTTGCGGCTGTACAGGTCCAGAATCAGGTACAGGTGGAACCATCGCCCTGTGACCGTTGCCGGCAAATAGGTCATGTCCCAGCACCACACCTGGCGCGGCGCGGTTGCAACGTGCGTGGTCGGCGGCCGGCCGCTCGAAGGAGTTCTGGCACGGCCACGGCGCCTCATCTGCCCATGCTCGCGCAGCACGCGCGCAAAGGTCGATTCGCTGGCGATGTACACGCCTTCGTCAGCCAGCATCGGCACGATGCGCGCCGGTGGCATGTCGGCAAAGCGCGGCTCGCTGGCTACGCGCAGCACGTTTTCCCGCTCCTCCGGGCTCAAGGTGTGCGCGGGCAGCAGGCGCATCGCGCCGGGCCTGGCGTCGCCAGTGACGAGCCCTTGATTGGCCTTCCAGCGCTGCAGGGTACGCACGTCGATCCCGGCCACCTCGCAGGCCAGGCGCAACCGTGCGCCAGCCAGTCTTGCCGAATCGATTTCCCGGGCCAGGAGCTGGCGATCTTCGAGGCCGATCATTCGTCCTCGCCCTTGTCCGTGTTGAAGATCGCCCCGAGTTTTTTTGAAAGAACCAGCAATGCGGCTGCCTCGGCCAGTGCTTTCTCCTTGCGCCGCAGTTCGCGTTCCAGTTCCTTGATGCGACGCTGGTCCTGCTTCGTTTGCTGTGGACTCGCACGGGCCTCTTCGGGCTCGGCCAGCGCCTGCGTGGCCGCTTGCCGCCACTGCGCCAGTTCCTGCGGATACACGCCATGCTCGCGGCACCACGCATTGCGGGCCGTCTCGTCCATCGCTGCCGTGCTCAACACCGCTTCGAAACGCGCGGCCGCTGTCCAGGCCCGCTCGCGAGCGGGCCTGGACAGCGCATCACTGCGCCAGCGCTCCAGCGTCTGCGCGCCCACACCGATCTCTCGCGCAACCTCTTCCACTGATGCGCTCTCCGGCGGCAGCAACCGCGCCACTGCTCTGTCCTTGAATGTCTTTCCGTAACGCGCCAACTTGTTCTCTCTTTATCGCCCCCAGATTCCAATTTTATCCAGGCGACAACCATTGTGACGCGGGGGGATACGCCGCATAACCCAAAGCGATTGCGCCGGCTCCCACGATTGTCACTTGCATGTGCCTTCTACCTTGAAATAGTCCACTGGCCGTGCACGACTAGGCGGTTATGTACTAAATTTCTCAGCCCACGCCCGAACCCATCGCTTTTAAGGAGAGGGCAAACGAAACGTCACCGACTCGTTCTTCGCATATGAGATTGCATCGGTCTGCGAAACTACATTGAGTAGTGGTGGGTCTTGGCGCTTAATGCGATGCTATTGCGTGCGAAAACACTATCGGTTGCAAGACAAGCGTTGGTCCTTGTAAAGCCTTTTATTGGCCGCATCAAACTGCGGCAGCAAAGGCACGTTCCGTCTTATCCAGTGAGAAGAAAAGCTAATGGGGTTCAGAATAGAGAGGCAAAAATCTCGTGTCAAAGTCCGGTTTGATCGTGGATGTATTCTGGGAGGTTATGGGTGCGGAGTTGCCTTCAGGGAAAACGAGCAGCTCAGGCAGTTTACCTCGTACCTTTGCTCCAAGCCATTTGTCTTCAACGTTTCAGCAATGTTTGCAGCTCCGTGATCTCCTGCGCTGGACGTCGAGCTCAGTGCATCATTCGGTACGGTGCGCGTGGATAGGGGCTTCGGTCCCGGACAAAAGCGGATCCCGTCCGTAGTGCGATGTTCTGCGTATGGTCCAGCTCTCTTCCTTTCGCGCCCAGATCCGCCCATTGTGCATCGACATATCCCGTCTCTTTCTGGCGTTTATGCTGAGACGATGTACTCGCCGATAGACCCTGCATTTCGTTAAGTGCTCGGGAGAAAGCAATGCAGCGCTATAACCTTCTGGAATGTTGACGTTTGAAAAGCGGACTTTGATTTTTCGATGAGACGCGCCTAACATGTCTCGTCACTCGAGGGAGCATCGGGAGGGTCGGCTGTAGCATCAGCGCACAATTGTTATTAAGGACGGTCGGGCGTCGCAGATCGGCCTAGCAGTTGCCAGAGGTGGTCGGTTCGGGTTAGTTGCGCAAAGCGGCATTCCGATTTTTCAGGACAAGTACTCGCATGCTTATTGACAAAGCTTCGAGTCCCCTTGGAGACGTTGCGACCCGACCGTCGTATCCGGGGCGACGACCAGGGGCTTCCATCGGATCCCTGGGCGGTCGCACGCGGTGCAATCATTTTGAACATAGATCTGTGCGTTACGCACGTTTAGTCGGTCACATAATTCTCGAACGTCATGAACAATCCTTCGCCTGATGACGAGCTTGCTCTGCAGCAAAGCACGATTCATCGTATTGCATCTTATGTCGTCGAAGCTCGCGGTAAGCGAGTGTCCGGGGTTGCCAGGGAATCTGCGCTAAAACGCATCCTCGACCTCTTATGCGCGGTGGGGGCAGGGGCTAACGAGCCAGGCGTTGTCGCGATTCGCGCGACAGCATGTAAATATCTGGGATCGGGCGATATACCGATGTGGTTCACGGGAACGGGCAGTTCGGCCGTCGGTGCTGCGTGGGCGAATAGCGCGGCCGCGTCGATGCTAGATCTCGACGACGGGCATCGACGCGCGCGCGGGCACCCGGGCGCGGCGGTCATTCCGGTGGCCTTTGCGGTTGCGGCTGAAATGGGAGCCGGGCTGGAAGATTTGATTGCGTCAATCGTCATCGGTTATGAAGTCGGCGTATCGATCGCTGCGGCCCGTACAACATATGGTACGACAGGTACGTGGTCATCCTACGCAGTTGTCGCAACAGCCGGGGCCTTGAGGTGTGCCTCGTGCAGTGTAGTCGAGCATGCGTTGGCTATCGCAGGCGAAAGCGGGCCCAATTCGTTGTTCATGAGCGCGCCACCGCTCTCCTTCCCAACACCGGAGAGCAGCGACATCAAGGAGGGCATACCATGGTCCGTAGTGACCGGGATGCTCGCGCTCGATCTTGCAGAAGGCGGGTTCACAGGTCCCCGGAATATACTTGACAGCGGTCTGCTCTATAGGTTTGCCGACGTATCGCCCCTCGGGGAGTCTCTGCATATCTGCAACGCCTACTACAAGCTCTATTGCTGCTGTCGGCACGTTCACCCGCCCTTGGAAGCCACTCTGAGGCTGATCGAGCAATATCAACTCGACGCGAAGGCGATTGAGGCGATCGACATCGAGACGTACGGCGGGGCGCTGCGCATCGCGAATCAGACCTGCCCGGCTACCCTTGTCGATGTTCAGTACAGCATCCCTTATTGCGTGGCCCTCGCCGCCCTCGCGGGGCGAGAGTCGCTTTTGCCCCTCACGATAGACTGCTTAACTTACGAGGGAGTGAGCGCACTCGCCAACAAGGTTTCGCTAACGGTCGACGCCGAATTTGATAAACAATTCCCTGCCAGAACACTCGCGCGCGTCACAATCGTGTGCGGGGGGCGTCGGTATGTATCGGAGGTTACCGAGCCACGCGGCGAAGCCGGTGACTCCCTCTCCTGGGAAGAACTCAAGGCAAAGTACGTTGCGGCGACGCGGTTTCACGCCACTGGTGCGCAGCAAGAGCAACTGCTCGCCGCGGTTGAAGATCTGCGCTCAAAAGCTGACCTGGAGCCGTTAAAGGCCTGTATGAGTACTTCGTTCGAAAATAGTATTGCGCGTGCCGAATGCCTAAGAAGCTCTAATAATATGATTTCCGGGGGGGATAACTTCAAGGATTGAGGCTAACCGCATCATCGTTTCGGTGATGAAATGCGTGCGAATCGGCGAGGACATCAGGGAGAAGCTCGACTACTCACCGGGTGTATTTACGTTAGAGGGGCATATCGGGGGCAAATGGGTATGCCGCCTCGGCTACAGCCGTGCGAGCTTTTTGCGCTTTAACGCTGGCGGAGACGCGCGTATCGGCCGGTGGCTTACTACGCTCCGCGCAACTCAATAGGCAAGACCCACACGCAATCTCAAGGACATCCTCACGCGCTTGCCCACGAGAGCCAGCGCATCGCCGCATTATTGCCGCACCGCTGGCAGCCGAGGCAAGCCAGCGCCTAACCTCGCCCGTCAAGAGGGGGATCACTGGTCGCTTATGACATTGGCAGTCAAATTGCGGGCGTCATGCCGATCGGCCGAAGGCAAACGAAAACCTTGGAACGGTTCCGACCCTCAAGCGATCGTTAAATTGGATCGAAGAGTAAAAGGGGTTCGATCACGGAAGGTTCTGTCATGTGTTGGCGCCTGGAGACGGCCATTTTCCGAGGCGTGGGGCGGTCTCCTCGGCATCAGAATGCTCGCCTTGCGTATGGAGTGCAAATTGTGCCAAATCAAGAGAGGCCACGCGACCGAAGTCCTGGGCGCAACCTCAACATGCGCTCGTGCGACCCGCAACTGCGCCCGATGTGACGCGAGGGAAGTATAACCCGAAGGAATACTATCGTGTCTCAACTCGACTTTGACACCCAATTTGGGCATACGTATTCTGAAGCTTACCCGCAATCGCTGGGCGCTGAGACGGGGGCATAAATCGAGCGAACGACCGGCCGGTCGCCTTTTTTCGTCCGTCGAGTGTGCCTGGCGCTTCCATCGCGTTCATTGCAGGCCCAATAGCGCAAGGCAGTACAACGTTTAATGAATATCTATAACGATAATCCTTCTCAGGTTGACGTAAATGTCAAACCTGAGACGTTCAGTCATGAGGAGATGAGATGAAGGTGGTCAATGCACTTCGATCGGCGTACCAATCTGCGAGTTACGCCGTGTCAATGACCCCAGAGGCGGGCGGAACCACGATCGGCATGGTGGGCCATAAAACACCGGCCCTGGTGGCCGACGGCATATACAAAAGTTACGGCGTTCAGGAAGTGCTCAAAGGGGTCTCGCTTCAGGCTGAGCGGGGCGACGTGATCTCGTTAATTGGTAGTTCTGGGTCGGGAAAAAGTACGTTTTTGCGATGCATGAATCTCCTTGAGGTTCCTACCAAAGGCCGCATCGCGGTGGGGCAGCGCGAGATCCGCGTGGAAACCGACACAACCGGTCGCGTCGTCGGGATGGATCACAAGAAAATTGACCAGATGCGCACGCAACTCGGTATGGTCTTCCAGGGCTTCAATTTGTGGTCCCACATGACCGTGCTGCAAAATGTGATGGAAGGGCCAGTCCATGTGCTGAAGCTGCCAAAGAACGAAGTGCGCGATAGGGCAATGGATTTCCTTGGGAAAGTTGGCGTTGCGGACAAGCACGCGTGTTACCCATCCGAGTTGTCTGGTGGGCAGCAGCAACGAGTAAGCATCGCGCGTGCGCTCGCGATGCAACCGGCTGCGCTCCTTTTCGACGAGCCGACCTCCGCACTCGATCCCGAATTAGTGGGAGAAGTACTGAAAGTCATCAGGAAGTTGGCGGAAGAGGGGCGCACTATGATAGTCGTTACTCATGAGATGGGTTTTGCTCGCGATGTCTCCAACAAGATGATCTTTCTTGAAAGGGGCCGCATTGAGGAAGAAGGGACACCAGAAGAGGTTTTCAAAAATCCAGCATCGCCGAGATGTCGTGAATTTCTCTCGCGTGTACTTTAACTGACTTCGACAGCGATATTGAAATCCAGAGAATCGTAAAACGAAGAAGATAGGACATAGTCCAGGAGATGTTCATGAAGTTCCTAAAAATCGGCGCGCTTATTGGAATGCTGTCTGCTGCATTGATGCTCTGCGACCCTGTTATGGCCAAGGAGTACAAGAGAATCACGATTGGTACCGAAGCTTCATATGCTCCGTATGCCTTCAAGGACACGAGCGGCAAGATGGTTGGCTTTGAGATCGATGTAGCTAGCGACTTGTGCCGACGGATGGGATTGCAGTGCGAAATCGTCGATCAGGCCTATGACAGCCTAATTCCCTCTCTCTTGTCCGGTCGGTTTGATTCAATTATGGCTGCAATAGGGATCACACCGGCCCGAGAAAAGGTTATCTCATTTTCCAGGCCGTACGTAACCACTCCGATGGTTTTCGTCACCACATCGGCGAGCGATCTAACCGCTTTCAAAATATCGCCATCAAATCTGAATTTGGACAAATTTGATGCTGATGAGGAGTCGGCGATAAAAAAAATCACCTCCGCTCTGAAGGGAAAAACCGTTGGGGTACAGGTGGGCAGCAACTTCGAGACATTCATGAAGAAGTTCATGCCGACCGTGAGAGTTTCGACATATGACACCACGGATAACATGATGCTCGACTTGACGGCGGGGAGAATTGATGCAGGAATGGTTTCCTTCAATTTCCTCAAGCCGTTGATGGACAAGCCCGACGGCAAGGACCTGCGGACATTTGGCCCTAGTATGACGAACGGGCCGTTCGGCAGCCGGGTGGCCGCTGGATTTCGCAAAGATGACGATCAACTACGTGCGATGTTCGACAAGGCGATCGGGGAAGCCATTTCGGATGGCAGCCTGCGCAGACTTGCCATCAAGTGGTTCGGCTTCGACAATTCGCCGAAGGAATAGGTAAGTGAATACGGTCGTTTATGCATAGCCGAACTCAATTTGATGGGGAATGAAAGTGGATATTTCAGTGCTCGCATGGGGAAGCACAGCGTGGGTTGATGAATTTGCGCGTGGCACCCTTATGACCGTTGCCGTCGCGGTGTGTTCATTTCTCGTCGGCATTTTGCTCGGCTCGGTTTTTGCCGCGGCAAAACTCTCTCGCTTCAGCTTGCTGCGTTTTCTAGCTGACGTCTATACGACGGTCGTACGCGGAATTCCCGAGCTGCTGATAATTTTTCTGGTGTTCTTTGGTGGGGGTACGTTGCTCCGGTATGTCGCGAACGCTGTTTTCGGATTCGAAGGTTATATAGAACTGCCCGTGTTCGCAGTCGGTGTGCTCTGCATCGGCATCAGTGCCGGAGCCTATGCGACAGAGGTCATACGGGCGGCGGTCATAGCCATTCCAACAGGACAAATTGAAGCGGCAGTGGCAATGGGAATGGAGCGGGCAGTGCTACTTCGTCGGATTCTTATCCCACAGGCGGCGAGATTTGCCTTGCCCGGTCTGGGGAATGTCTGGCAACTGGCGTTAAAGGATACCTCGCTCATTTCCGTTGTTGGGTTGGTTGAAATCATGCGCACAGCTGCCATCGGCGCTGGATCTTTCAAAGAACCGTTCACGTTTTATCTGGTCGCCTTCGTGATTTTCCTTTTGCTTTCTTCGATTTCTAACCAAGGATTTCTGAGAGCAGAGAAGTGGGCTAACCGCGGCGTAAGGAGTCGGTGATGGATTTTCAGCTGATATATGAGTCGTTGCCCAAGCTTCTTGCGGCGGTTCCTGCGACCGTCGCATTGGCTTCCGTGTCGCTTTTTGTTGGTTTCCTGCTTGCGGTCCCAGTTGCATTGGCTCGGCTTTCGCACAATAGACTTTTGGCTTCTCTCGGTTATGGTTACGTATATGTGGTGCGGTCCACGCCGCTTCTGGTGCAAATGTTTCTGATTTATTATGGATCGGGGCAGTTTAGAATTGTCTTGGAACACCTCGGCCTGTGGGCGCTATTTCGCGATGCGTGGTTTTGTGCGATTTTAGCTCTGTCGCTGAACACTGCGGCCTACACCAGCGAAATCATTCGTGGTGGTGTTCAGTCAGTACCATGGGGACAAATTGAAGCGGCGCGGTCAATCGGCATGTCGAGCGTCCTTTTATTCCGCAGAATTGTCTTCCCGATTGCAATGCGGCAAGCACTCCCAGCTTATGGAAGCGAACTTATGATTATGATCAAGTCAACGTCACTTGCGTCGACAATCACCATAGTCGAAGTGACAGGAGTGGCTAAGCAGATCATCTCTAACAGCTACCGCCCCGTAGAGGTCTTTCTGATAGCCGGCTGCATATATCTCAGCATGAACTTTCTTATCAGCAGAGTTATATTGATGATCGAAAGGCGGATTAGTCCGAAGAAACGCGATCGCCGCACGTTCGGATCTTCTGCAGCAGCGACCATGCATTAAGCATTTCGGCACGGTGTCCGTCGCCCATGAACGCATCAACAGTTCGATGACGTAGAAGTGGCCTGACGGCACGAACCGACATTGTCCCGTTACGGGCAGCTCCATCCGGGTCCACGAGGGTAATTGGCCTTGTGCACAGCTTTTTTCTCATTGCCGACGGCTTGATGTTTGAAGAGTCTCCGGCTGCGTTGACTATGGCGGCCGACAGCAAAACAGGATCGTGAGCGGACATCGCGGTGTTGCGCATTAACGTGCCACTTGCAGCCAACTATCAAGTTCGAAATGTTCAATTGATGTTATCGAGGCACCATGACGAGTAATGTAATCGACGACGAGCGTTATCCCCAAGGCGGGATTGTTCAAAAATTTTCCGCTTATATCGTGGAGGCGCGGGAAAACCGAGCTCCAGAAGAGTCGCTGGAATTTGCGCTCAAATGTATCCTGGATCTGCTCAGTGCTGTTGGCGCTGGAGTTGGGCAGGCGGGGGCCCTTGCGATCCGAAAGACGGCTCACGAAACGCGACCTCCTGGCGACATTCCTATTTGGTTCACGGGAGAGACCAGTTCCGTCATTGGAGCTGCTTGGGCAAACAGTGCCGCTGGTTCTGCGCTAGACCTCGACGATGACACGCCGGCATCTCGTGGCCATCCTGGAGCTGCTGTCATTCCAACAGCCATTGCCGTTGCCAAAGAGACGAAAGCTACCTTGGGAGAGCTATTAAACGCGATTGTCATCGGTTATGAAGTTGGTACAGCGATTAGCGCTGCGCGCGCCTACGGGAGTAGTGGTACGTGGGCTCCTTATGCGGTCGTCGCAACGGCTGCGGCGCTTCGCCGGTCCTCCCGCGAGGTGATTGAACACGCTTTGGCGATTGCTGGGGAAAGTGCACCCAATCAGTCGTTGGCGAGCGCTCCCGCTCCCCGAAAACCGCATCCCGAGCCAAACCATGTCAAGGAGGGCATCACGTGGGCTGTCGTGACCGGCTTGGAGTCGCTTGCATCAGCGCAGAACGGATTTCACGGTGCCCGCAATATCTTGGACGCAACGCGTTACTACAATTTTCCGAACGATCTAGACCTCGGTTCCTACCAGTACATTCGCACGACGGGCTTTAAGCCATATTGCTGTTGCAGGCATCTACACGGCGCGCTTGATGCATTAATCGAGCTGATCAAAGAACATCGGTTAGTGGGTCGAAATATCGACAGGATTGAGGTCGAAACATACGGGCCGGCCTTACGTATTTCGAACTGGAAAGAACCCCGAGATATAATGGATGTTCAGTATAGTCATCCCTACTGTCTCGCGTTGGTCGCGCACTACGGTCACGAGGCTCTGTTGCCACTGACTGGCGATGTCCTAAACAATCCCTCTGTCACTGCGCTTTCACACAAGGTGGAACTTTCGCTAAGTCCGGAACTGGACAAGATTTATGCGGAAAGCGGCATGCTGCCGGCCCGTGTCACGGTCACATGCGGGGATCAGCGCTTTGTTTCGCCTGTAACCTTCCCGAAGGATAACGGTCTTCCGTGGGACAAACTTGAGGATAAGTTTCGACAGGCCACTCGTTTCGTTGCCACTCCCGAGCAGCAGAACATTGTGGGCAGGGCCATTTCGGACGCCAGACGAGGCGACATGCGTGGTTTGACGGAAAGCTTGTCGGAGATCCAGTTCGTTTAAGAACGGTAGTTGTGTAGCCCGCGTAGTTCGGAAAATCACGGGTCATCGATGTGAGGAAAGGAATAAATAGTCTCAGCTTGTGGAGGATCGTCCGCAAGCGGTGGCTACTGTTACCGTTGCATACAGCGAGGGAGTTGCATTGTCCAACATAGCCGTGGGCCCTGTCGCTGAGGCTTGCCTGCGTACGGATGGTCAGCGCGAAGGCGCAGGGTAATTCCGCGCCAGGCGCCGCTGATGCCCGCCCGAACCGGATGTCGGATATCCGTGCCTTCGGCTGCGAAACCTTGTATCCCCGGTCGCGCTTTACCCGGCATCTAAAGAGCTGAAGATGGGTCGCATATGGAAGTGACTGCGAGCAAGGACGCTCAAGGATTCCGGGGGAACGCTGCGACCGTTAGAGCAAGCATTCTTCACAGCTTCAAAAGGGACGGATCCGGGCTTTAATCGATGCTACCGTTGGGCGTGTCCTTTCAGAGAATGTTTCGCGCCCGATGCCATGAGCGCGAGCCCTCTAGACCTCTTGCAAAGCGGCCGATGCAACTTCGACTTTGTTGGAGAGGGTCGGCCCCATAATCCTCGAGTATATGGGTGAAAACTGGCGTTTTCCAAGCTGCGACGTCGTGTACAGTGACGACGTGGGCGCAACGGCGAGTGCCAGTACGCCGTTTCGCCAGCGACCTACTAAAGTAGGAATGAGATTTTAAAAGCGGCGGCATATGAAAAGACAACTTCAACTACGGCAGATAGAGGCATTTAAAGCTCTCATCGAGCAAGGCACGGTGAGTCGAGCAGCCGAGGTTCTTCACGTGACCCAACCTGCCGTGAGCAAACTGCTAGTCCACCTTGAGGAGGAGACAGGTCTTCAATTGTTCGAACGAGTCAAAGGCCGACTTACTGCGACGGCGCAAGGCATGCGCTTGTATGGTGAGGTCGATCGAGTGTTTGCGGGCCTGAGACAAATTGAAGAGGCGATCGCCATCATCCAGCGGAAGGAAATGAGTCACTTTGCTATCGGAGTGCTTCCGGAATTATCTGGATCATTCATCAGGCGAGCGACGATGATGTTCCTCTCTCGGTGTCCAGACGTTCGTCCGACGATCCATATGCGAGCGTCCAACATTGTGTCGGATCGCGTCGCCACGCGTCAGATGGATGTTGGATTCACAACGAGCTTGATGAGCAGCCCAAATTCGGTGGTGACTCCTATTATGGAGAGCCCGTTAGTTTGCATCATGCCGAAAGGGCACCCCCTGAGCAGACGCGAATTCGTCAGCCCAGAGCACGTCGAGGGAATCCCTTTCATCGGATATGCGGCTGATAACCGGACGACCAATGCTTTCAATGACGCTATCCGCGCTTACGGGGTCGATCTCAACGTCGTATTAGAAAGCGAGACTACGCCGACTCTGTGTGAATTCGTCTCGGCCGGACTCGGGATTTCATTGGTACACCCCCTATCTGTCATCGACATGCAAGGTCGTTTAGATATCAGGCGATTCAAGCCCGATATTCCTGAGTATTTTCATTTCTGTCATGCGAGGTCGGCAAAAAACATCGAGCTTGTGCAGGAGTATGAACGATGCGCCAAAAAGATTGCAGAAGAGGCGTGGGCGGAGATATTTGGCGAGTCGGCCGCAAAGCAATCCTAGCAGAACGCTGAGATGGGTCGTTTTAACGGATCCGCCCTTCGCCGTTTTCGGATCTCTCGCTGCGGTTTTTTTGCATTGGACAATTGCAACGTTCAATGCCCATTCGACTTTCCTTTCAGCGCTCAGGATCGTCTGTTGTCCTCGCCGGAAACTTCCAGTTTAAAGCGAACGGGCCTGATTCCGGGGCGGCTCTAGTTGTCATTTGCCGCTACTATCTGCTGACCTGTGTTTGGGATCGCATGAACACGAGATCGAAGGGGGCTACGTTGAGCGCGAACATCCTGTCTACCTTCTTCAACGTGCACATCGTCGCCTCGCGAATGCCCCCGCGATGCTCCCCCCAACCAAAGCCCTGCTCGATCAAGTTACCCTTTTTTCTGCGAGATGGCGCAACTCAGACTGAGGCGTATTTCTTGACCGCGGCCGAACGCCGCAGCAGATAGCCGTTGGCCGCTGAATCACCGCCACTGAGCAGATAGTCGCGGGGCCCGATTGTAACGCAGCGCAATGCACGTTCGACCGGCAGGTTGTCGAATTTGAGTTGTCTGTCGTCGCAATAAAGCGTGAGCGCTTTCCACCGGTTTAATGCATAGAGGATTGCTCAACTCGTGTCGGATTTTCGCGTCGTCGGCACGTTGGCCCCTTTGTGTTCGAATTGCCGGTCAGCGCACGTCACGCGCTTGTTGACGATAGGCGGTATCAATTCGCGGTCAGCTACGGCCGCGTAACACAGTCCATTGACCGTATCGCCTTGGCAATGTAGTTGTGCATTGGGACCAGTCATGGAGTGTGGCCTCTCGTTGCTGAGCTTCGGGCTTTTGTGAGCGCCCGTGCCGCCGAGGTTGTTGTCATGATGGAAGCCGTCGTCGCACTCTATTCTCGTACGCCATGGGCACGCATGGTTTAGCGTGTCGTCGACGCTGGTTTGTTTGCCTGAGAGTCGGCCCGTGCCCTCAGCGATGGCTACCACCTCGCTGGAGAATCCGATGAGCGGGTGTTGCTCGATAAATCGCTCGCGGCTTTTCGTGGGGATCTGTCGCCTATTGGGGTGCGCGCGTTTGACCATAACCACCGGGAATACCTCGTACTTCAAATTCGACTTTGACGCCTTGCTGTGACGATCATAGAGTTAACCAAATCATTCAGGAAAAAGAGGCGGGCTTGATACGCGAAAACCATGACGTCGTCATAGTTGGCGGCGGTGTTGTCGGCTGCGCATTGGCGCATGGGATGCTGGGGCGAGGCAAGCGTGCGCTTGTGCTCGACGGGGGTGATTGCGACCCGCGCGCGTCGAAAGCGAATTTCGGTCTTGTCGGCGCATACGGGAAGGGATATGGCGCGCCCCGCTACCAGCAGCTGTCACGCGAGAGCGTCGCACTTTGGTCCGTTTTCGCAACAGCGCTGTACGATGAAACTGGCATTGATGTCGAGTATGAAAACGATGGCTGCTTGCGCTTTTGCCTAAGCGAAGCGGATTTTGAAGAGGAAGCCGAATTCCTCGCGAGTTGGAATGCGCAAAGCCCGAAAATCGACCCGTGTTCGCGCATGATCGATCGTTCTGTATTAGAAAAGCTGCTGCCTGGGACACGGCTCGGGCGAGAAGTGGTGGGGGCTGGAATTGGCGTTGGCGATGGCCATTGCAATCCGCTTAAGCTGTTGCGGGCACTGCAGCAAGCCGTTGTGTTACGCGGCGGCACTCTAGCTGGCAATCACACGGTGTCGAAGATTGAGCCATGCCATGACGGTAGTTTTCGTGCTCATGTGCAAACCCCGACAGGTCCGCGTTGTTTCGAAACGGGACAGTTGATCATCGCGGCCGGGCTTGGTTCCACAGCACTGGGGGCAATGGTGGCGCTCGACGTGCCGTTGCGTCCCCAGCGTGGCCAGTTGCTGGTAACTGAACGGCTCGACCCAATTCTGCGCCTCCCCGCTAGCGGCATTCGCCAGACTCGCGACGGTACAGTAATGATAGGCGTAAGTCATGAGGAAGTCGGTATGGATCTCGGTACTACTACCTTCACCGCTGCCAGGATGACAAAGCGCGCCCTACGGATTTTGCCGGACCTTGCTATGGCTCGCCTTGTTAGGCATTGGGCATGTCTGCGCATCATCACCCCGGACGAGCATCCTGTGTACGCACAATCTTCAACGTATCCTGGTGCTTGGATCGCGCTCTGTCATTCCGGCATCACCCTCGCGGCGGTTCATGCTGGACCAGTTGCGGATGCTCTCGCGCGCAACGTACTGCCAGAAAACTTCGAGTTCTTCCATCATAGGCGCTTTGATGTTTCGCAAGTTATCTAGTCCCGCCGAGGACGCCGTGGTCACGGTATCGATCGATGGCAGGCGTGTGAACGCCGAGCGTGGCGAATCCGTGGCGGCAGTCCTCGTGCGCGAGGACAACCCCGTCGCTCGCACCACGCCGCGAAGCGGCAGTCCACGCGGACCTTTTTGCATGATGGGTGTGTGCTTCGAATGCCTTGCTGTCGTCGATGGTGTAGCGTCCACGCAGACCTGTCTGACGATCGTGCGCGACGGGATGCGCATCCAACGCCAACACGGTCGCCGCAATCTCAGTGAGGCGGTCGCTGAGCCAGACGACGGTAGTGGCGATCTTCCTGGTGGCGAGGTGCATTTGTGATGCGAAGGTTCGATATTCTGATTGTAGGTGCAGGACCTGCCGGCATGAGTGCCGCAATACGTTCTGCTCGTCTTGGAATGACCACGATCCTCGTGGACGAACAGCCTGCACCGGGCGGTCAGATATGGCGCGCCGTCGAAGAAAACGTCCGGCGAGGTGTTCATCAAGGGTTAGGCGCTGCGTACAGCGCAGGCGCGGCGGTGGTACAAAACTTTCGCGAATGCGGTGCGCACTACCTGCCGGAGACGCGTGTATGGCAGATCGAGCGAGCGTCTGGCCTAGGAAAACCGGCCGGTTCCAGGGAGTGGATTGTCTTTTTGAGCCGCGCGGATGGCGCTGAAAGTATTCGCGCTCGCCATGTGTTGCTAGCGACGGGCGCACAGGAACGGCCCATGCCTTTCCCAGGTTGGACGCTTCCTGGTGTTATGACAGTCGGCGCCGCGCAGATTCTGCATAAAAACGCTCACCAGATACCCGATCAACCCGTCTGGATAGCCGGTAGTGGTCCATTGCCACTGCTCTACATGACGCAGCTGCTCGACGCCGGCGGTAGGATTGCAGGTTGGCTTGACACGACTCCCCGCGGCGCCCTCCGTCGGGGCATTCCGACTCTACGTGGCGCAGTTGACGGCTGGCATGATCTCCTTAAAGGGCTACTGTGGTCGGCAAGACTGCGCGGGAAGGGATTCCCCATTGTTCGAAACGTCAGTAGCCTTCGCGCTTTCGGTATCGGCCGTCTTGAACAGATTGTCTATCGCACCGAGAATGGGCTGTCGGGCGATGTGGCTGCCGACATTCTTCTGGTTCATGAAGGCGTCGTGCCGTCTATCCACTTCACTCAGGCGATGGGATGCAGCCATCGATGGAACGAAGCACAACTTTGCTTTGAGCCCGAAGTCGATACGTGGGGTGAAACCAGCATGACTGGTCTCTTTGTCGCAGGCGACGGCGCTGGAATCGGCGGCGCAAAAGCTGCGTGCACACGTGGTGAACTTGCTGCTATCGGCGTCGCGCTTTCCTCGGGCGCACTCTCAGCCGGGCGCGCAAGCGAGCTTGCAGCGCCGCTGCGTCGGCGGCTCGCACATGAGCTGGCGATGCGGCCTCTGCTTGATTCGATCTATCGGCCGCGTACGGAGATTTTCACGCCGCCCGATGAGACCATTGTCTGTCGCTGTGAAGAGGTAACGGCTGGCGATGTGCGGCTGGCCGCGGAACTCGGCCAGCCGGGGCCGAACCAGCTAAAGGCGTTCACGCGCGCGGGCATGGGCCCGTGTCAGGGCCGTCAATGCGGCTATACCATTGCTAATTTGCTTGCGTCTGCGCAATGTCGCTCTGTTGCTGAGGTTGGTTTCCAACGCGTGCGGCCCCCACTAAAGCCGATAACGCTCGCGGAGCTCAGTGCACTTGAAGAGTCGTCATGAGGGCGTGCAGGCATGCCTCGGAGCTCACGACATGGCAGTATGGTGCAGACGTTTCAGGTCCCGGAAAGGTGGAGCATGTCGCGAGACTAATCGGATTTCCCCTTTCTGAGAAGCCTATTCGGCCGCATTCTGCGCCGCCGATCCCGGCATGAAGATAGCGCTCGGCGAACGGTATTCGGCGTTGGGCTGCGTGTGCCTGAACGTTGTTTGTATTCTGTCGAAGGCGTCGCTGCACACGGCGCTCGTCGTCGAGGAAGCGGAAGCGCTCGCGTCGCACGGCATCTCGTTTCGCAAGCTCGAGATCAATCTCTACAAGCTGGGCGACTTCAAGTCCGGCGTCGTCAGGAAGCTGAAGCCGGGCCTCGCCGGCAGGCGAAGGCGCGCAAGGTCGAAGTCGTGACGGGCGTCGGTGCGTTCGTCGATCCACATCACATGGAAGTGCAGGGCGAAGGCGGCAAGAAAGTCGTCCGCTTCGAGCAGGCGATCATCGCGGCCGGCCCGCCGCAGTCGGTGAAGCTGCCGTTCCTGCCGGAAGACCCGCGCATCGTCGATTCGACCGGGGCGCTCGAGCTGCGCCAACAGCCGAAGCAGATGCTCGTGATCGGCGGCATCATCGGCCTCGAAATGGCCACCGTCTATACGGCGCTCGGCGCCGAGATCGACGTGGTCGAAATGCACTCGACGGCCTGATGGCCGGCGCGGATCGCGATCTGGTCAAGGTATGGGAGAAGTACAATAGCAAGCGTTTCGCTAACGTCATGCTGAAGACGAAGACCACCGCGGCGGAAGGGAAGGACGACGGCATCTATGTGTCGTCCGAAGGCGAGAAAGCTCCGGCCGAAGCGCAACGCTATGACCTCGTACTGGTCGCAGTCGGCCGTTCGCCGAACGGCAAGAAGATCGGCGCGGACAAGGCCGGCGTTGCGGTGACGGATTGCGGTTTCATCGACGTGGACAAGCAGATGCGCACCAACGTGCCGCACATCTTCGTGATCGGCGATATCGTCGGTCAGCCAGTGCTCGCGCACAAAGCCGTGCATGAAGCTCACGTCGCAGCCGAAGTTGCACACGGCGAAAAGGCGTACTTCGATGGGCTGCAGATTCCGTCGGTGGCTTATACCGATCGGGAAGTGGCATGGGCCGGCAAGACGGAAGCCCAGTGCACGGCCGAAGGCATCAAGTACGGCAAGGCCGTGTTCCCGTGGGTCGCGTCGGGTCGTGCGATCGCGAACGGCCGCGACGAAGGCTTCACGAAGCTGATCTTCGACGAGGAAAGCAGAAGAACATTGCGGTGATCGCGGTCGCTCGCGAACTCAGCGGCGTTATCTCGGACATCAGTCGGCTCGCCATGTCGCTCGCCATACGGTCCGAGGTGCGCATGGCGTGACGCAACACCTGAATCAACCTCAACACCCGAACTGGAGTCCTGAAGGCGGCGTAGCCCGGCACCCGAGTAACCCGCGAGACGGTTACGCAACGGATTTGATTCGACTGACTTGCGGAACTAGATAGCGGTAGGCTCGCTGGGCGGACTTCTGTAATGCGGTAGCGGTTTGCCCAGTTGTACGATCGCCCACAGCAGCAGCCGTTCGGCTTCCTTGCGGTAATTCTCGAAAGTCGTTTTCCTGTCGGCGACGCGCGCGAGCCACGCGCGCACTGCGTTGAGATCGTCGCGGGCGGCGATCTGTGAATGCCCGTGCGCCCGGTTGGTGCCGTCGCGGCCGTCCAGATCGGCGGGCAATTCGAGTGCATCGAGCGGGCGCGGCGCAATCAGGGCGGTTTTCATGGGCGTGGGGACCGGAGCGGGCGGGATTCGGGGTGTCACGCGACGAGCGTCCCATGGCCGACATGAATCTCAACATTATAGGGATAATGTCAAAATATACCGCAACTTGGATTAAATCCATGCCGGTTTACGTAGTAATATTTATCAAACTACCTTGATTGTGATCTCATGAGCGACATCCTGTCCCCTGATGCGGCGCTGGCCGCCGACATCGAGCGCCTGAAGACGGAATTCCCCAAAACCCGCGAGCTGTACCGCGAGGTCTGCGCGCTGCTGTTCTTTCGCCACGGCATTACGCCGACGGCGAACCGGCTTTACCAGCTGGTGAAGCGGGGCAGCATGGGCACGCCGACCCAGGTGCTCGGCGAGTTCTGGGCCGAACTGCGCGAAAAAAGCCGGGTGCGCATTGACCATCCTGACCTGCCCGCCGATCTCGGCGCGGCCGCCGGCGAACTGGTCGCCACCCTCTGGACGCGCGCGAGCGCGTCGGCTGCGGCCTCACTGGACGCATTGCGTGACGAACTCGAGGCGCAGCGGGCCGCGGCGCAGCAGTTGGTCGTTGCTGCCCGCGATGAGCTGGGTCGCACCGAGAGCGCACTCGAGCAGCGCACCGCCGCGCTGCTGTCCGCGCAGGTCGAGGTACGGGAGCTGGAAAAGGCGCAGGCCGAAGGTCATGCGCAGCGGCAGGCGCTGGAAGCGGAACTTGGGCGTATCAGCGCGGCGCTGGCTGCGCGCGATCGCGAGCTCGCGGAGGTCAGGGAAGCGTTTTCGCGCGATCTGGAAAAGCAGCGCGAAGCGGCCGAACGGGCCGAGGATCGGCTCAGGGCGTCCGAGAAACGCGCCCTGCTGGAGATCGACCGCGAGCGGGGTAACGCGGGGAAGCTGCAGAAGGAACTGGACGAAGCCGCGCGTCGCGCGGACCACAAGGATGCGGATCATCGTCGGGCAGTTGACACGTTGCAATCGCAACTGGGCGACGCGCGTCATCAGACGGGCGTACTGCAGGGGCGGCTCGATGCGGTTCAGGCGGAGAACACGCGCCTGCAGACGGAGCTCATCGCGGCTCGGGACGCGCATCGAGCTCCTGTTCCTTCCACGGTCCGGAGCGCCCCGCGTGCGACCCGCCCGTCCCGCGCTGCGGTCGCGGCCAAACCGGGAACACGTCGCAAAAAAGCGGTATAAACAGCAGATCACTGCATTCTGGAAAGTCGCTGCATGGCTGATATCTATCTGCTCACCGGGCTGACGCTCCCCGTGGGCATCGCGCATGAATCGCTGCCCGGGGCGGTGAAGGCGTTCATCGCCGACTGCTGGCAGCGCATGAGCCGCACGCAGATGATTGCACGCGCGAAGTCGCGGGGTCTGCGCCTGTCGTTTCGCGCGACAGGGCGGTGCGCGCATGGCGAAACCGGGCTGTTCGAGCTGCGTTTCAGTGATGGGACAGCGGGCTGCCTGATGCTGGCCCACCTGCAGCGGGTGCGGAATAGTCGTGGCCGCAGTCGTCGGCGTGGCCGTACTGCCGTTTCCCGGCCGCCGGCGCGGGACCCCCGTCAGACCAGTCTGTTCTGAAGGTAACGGCGCTGTTGCGGTGCCACCCAGCGCCCGCTATGCTCGCTGCCATCAACGAACCAGGGGTCCGAAAGTGCGGCGTGTGGCGGTCAGAAAATCTTCAGTTCACGGGCGGGGCGTTTTCGCGCTGCAGGCAATTGCCGCTGGCGAGCGGATCCTTGAATATCGCGGTGAAGTCACCTCCTGGCGGCGGGCCGCTGCCAGGCACAAGCGTTCCGGAACACCCGGTCACACGTTTCTCTTCGGCCTGGCCGACGGACGCGTGATTGACGGCAGCGTCGGCGGCAATAGCGCCCGCTGGCTAAACCACTCCTGCCGGCCGAATTGCGAGGCGATCGAGGACGAGCGGGGGCGTGTGTTTATCGAGACGATCCGTGACGTGATGCAGGGCGACGAGTTGTTTATCGCCTATGGGCTCACGCTCGATGAAGCGATCACTCCTGAACTGGTCGCCGACTATGCCTGCCACTGTGCGACGAAGCGGTGTAAAGGATCGATGCTGGCTGCGGTGAGCGGGTAGCGAGCGCGGCCTAACCGACAGGTCCAGCAGTGGCTCCTACGCTGCTGGGCCGGACGCACCGTGACGGGAAGCTCCGCGGCGACTCATCGAGGGCGCTGGGCGACGTTCCGAGACGGGCTGACTGGGACAGCTTTCTCTGCCTTTACGCCGGCGCGCCCAAGGCCGCCGCCGAGCGCCGCTGTCGGTATAGGGCAAATGGTTGCCAAAGTGGCTGTTGCGACTTTTACTTCCGAGACGCTGCTACTTTCGCTTCATCGCACGTCAAGGGCGTGCCCGGGCGATCATCGCGATGAAAGCAGGGCAGGGCGCCGATGGCTGACCCGTTCGAACTGGTCGCGCTGGCCCTGCCGGCCGGCTGCGCGCCCGAGTCGCTGCCGCCGGCGGTGAAGCGGCTGGTCGCGGACTGCTGGCCCGGCATGAGCCGCGCGCAGCTCGTCGCGCGTGCCCGCCGGCATGCGCTTCAGCCGTCACTGCGCGCCGCAGGCGACAACCCGGGCGTGAGTGCGCCCGGCGAAACCGGCCACTTCAGCCTGACCGTGACCGTTGATGGGAGGGAGGTGCGTCTGGTTGCCCATCTGCGCCGGATCCCGAAACGCCGGCGCCCGGCGCGGCCGGCGAAGGCGTCGAAGCCGCCCGCACGCGATCCGCGGCAGGGCGCGCTTTTCTGACGGACCTGCGGAGCTGAAAAATGGGCCGACCCCGGATCGAGTGGAACGATGCACAGCTGCTCGCGATCATGAATGGCATCGCGGCACTCGACCGGGATTTCCCACGCGACAACGCGCGCATTCTGGATGGACTGGTCGCGGAAGTCCGGGCGATTACCGGCCGCGTGTTTGGCGCGACCACCTACAGCCGGCCGCTGCGCGATGTCGCGCCGCAGGTCGGCGTCCAGCGCCATCCGAGTGCCCCGACGGTTCAGCAGGCGATCCTGCGCGCGCAGGCGCTCGCGCCGATCTCACAGCCGGGCAGTGCGGATAACCGGCCGGTCGATCTCGACCTGATGCGACAGGCGCTGGCCCCGGTGGTGCGCGAGGCGCTCGCGCCGCTGTATGCGTCGCAACGCGCGAGGACGGTCGAACACGCCGGCGCGGTCGCCCAGGATGAAGATCGCGCAGACGCGAGGTTGCAGCAGGCGCTGCTCCAGGCGGCGCTTGAGGACACGCACGCGCGCATCCGCCGTCTGGAAGAAGACAGCGGGCGGCTCAATCGCGAGCTGGGCGAAGCACGGGCGGCCCGGGACCTCGCCGGCGAACACGTGAACCGGCTGCTCGCCGACCTGCATCAGGCCTTCGAGCGTTCGGGCGCCGGGGCCGCGGCGCTGGCGCAGGCCGCGGCGCAGCTCGCCGGCACCGAGCGCTTCCTGAACCGGCTCCCGCCGGGGTGCATCTGCACTCGCCCTACGGGCTCCTTTCGATGCGCCCCATAACCTCAGCGCCACCCGTATCAGTCATCTCGGATTAGCCCGGAAGACTAGAAAACATTCCGAATTCCTGACTGACGCCGCCGTTTAATGTCGGATTTCGACCGCCGTTCACAAGAGGAGGGGGGCCACCGGTGAGCTTTCGCTTCGGGGAACGAAGGGCAAGGTTGCACAGTGCGGGTTCAATCGGCAGCTTCCAGATGTTCCCGGTCTCGGTCAGCAGGTGTTGCCGGAAAGTGGCACGATCGATCTCGCCTAGATGCTGGCGCCGCCTCTTGTGGTCCGAGGGAAATCTCGATTAAGATTCGCCACCCATATTTGTCAACTGAAGTGTAAACTGTGGGTATTATCGAGAGGAGCCGAAGATGGGAGCACCGCTAAGAAATCCGCCTGTCTACTTCACGGTAGCGCAGGTCCGTTTCAATGCGCTCCTGAAGCTTGCGGAGTATTTGCCGTCTATTCAGGAGGCTATGCGAAGAGCGGGCTTCCCCGATTTTGTCACGCACAAGTCGATCGGTGTCCAGATCGCAATGCAGGACGGCCAGGCCGTGCCTACTCCAGTTCAACAGGAACGCTTCCTGTTCGGTACTACGGACAAGGCCCACAGTTTTGTAATCGGCCCGGAGTTCCTTACGCTTCAGTCGACCAACTACGGGACGTTCGAGGACTTTTCGGGAATGTTCCTTGAGGGGCTCGCGCGAGTGCACGAAGTGGTCCAGCTCGACTTCACCGACCGGGTTGGTTTGCGATATCTGGATCACGTGGCACCCAAGACGTATGATTCGCTGGACCAATATCTAGCGTCCGAGGTCCTTGGGCTGAGTGCGCGTTTCGGTGGCACACCCGTGCATTCGTTTTCAGAAACACTGAATATTGTCGGCGATGTCCGGCTCCTGTCGCGAGTGGTCATCCAGAACGGCGGCCTTTCGTTCCCACCGGATCTGTTGCCGGAGAGAATGGAGATTAATCCGAGATTTCTGACCTTTTCCGGCCATCACGCGTTGCTGGACACCGATGGCTCTGTTGAGGGGCGAGAGATCTTCTCCTCAGATTTTGTATGCAGACAGTTGCAGACGATTCACGAAGTCATCGGATCCGCCTTCAAGGCAACGGTGACCCAGCACGCTCTTAAAGTCTGGGACGAAAAATGATCGAGACTCTTGCTTTACTAGGAACGAACGCCGGAGACGCTGGTATCGGTTATCGGCCGGCCCCAGCCATTTATCGGCGCGCACCGACGACGCTGCGGCCTCTTCCTCGTATCGGCGCGGCCGGTACCGGAGGCTTGGAAGGTGGGGGCTACTACCGGCTGCACATGGGCTACCAGCCGTTTGCAGTGGTGGAGTGCGCTACAGCACAACAGCAGCCTCCGTTCGCCAGATTGATGCTGGACGTGAAGGCTGGCTTTGGCCGCACCATGTCGCGTCTGCCAGAGGTGTTTGGAGTGTCGCGGCAGACTTTGTACAACTGGCTCGATGGCGAAACACCGAAGGACGTGCATCAGGCCAAGCTGAGACAACTCGCCGAGGCTGCCAGGGCGTTTACAGAACTTGGCTTCAGGCCTACGTCGCTCTCGCTCGACCGTACGGTCGAGCATGGCAAGTCATTGCTTCAACTTCTCAGCGAAGGGGCGTCCGGACGCGACGCCGCGAAGAAGCTCATCCGTATTACGCAACGGGGAGCTGATTCGCGCGCTAAGCTTGACGATTTGCTCGGTGGCCGGAAGGCAAAGCCGGAGGTTTCCGATATGGGGACGCCTTCGCTCAACGAGAATGTCTGATTGCGTATGAACGAAGAGCCGCCAAAGCCGTGGGGACGTGATACCCGTTGGCGCCAAGGCCACGTGCTACGGGCGGAAACCGCAGCGACATTCAAGCTCCGAAATGCGATTGACGCAGCTGCCAATCTGGTTGTTGTAGTGAGTCACGACTGTGACCTGGCAAACGACAACCTCGATGCTGAACCTGACGTGGAAGTTATCGTTGGTCGACTCGTGGCGACACCGAACGGAAATTTCTCGTGGGGAAAGGCGCCGCGGACACTGCATCTTTCCATGATGCGCGACGGCGGCGTGGTGACGGTCGAGTTGATCGCGACAAGCAAGCGACTGATCCCCAAGCGGGAATTGGCACAATTCGAACCGGACAGCGGATTCGACCTTGATGGGCAGGGGCTAGCCGTCCTGCGAAGTTGGCTTGGAGCCCGATACAACCGCAGCGCGTTTCCAGATCCTTTCGTTGGCCGCATGGCCGCCACCAAGCTTGACGCAAAGCTTGCGAAGATTCTGGAGCCACACGGGGAACTCATATCCGTCGTCTATTTTGAAGTAGACGGCGGTCGGATTGTAGATCGGGAAAAGGACAGTCCCTACGAGCTAGGTATCGTGCTGGTATATCCCCCCGGTGATGACCCTGAAGCCTCGGCCGACGCCGCAGATGAAGTTGTGAAAGCTGTCGAGCGAGTGTGTGATCAGCGCCTGGCGAGCAAGACCGACATCGTGCTGAAGAGATGTCTCGCAATCTCGGAAGACGATCTCCCGGTTAGTCGGGCGCGAGTCCTGCTGCAATGGCGCTTCGAGTATATGACGTTGCGTGCAGGCGGGCATCCCGGTCCGGTGCAGACGTGATCGTCACCCTCGATGGAAGCATTCCTGGGTGGACGAAAGTGAAAGAGGTCGAGGTCTTACTCGCGAGTTACACGCTGGATCTCGGCCGCGTGACGACTAGTTGAGTGTTGGCGAGGACCGGCGCGTGGTACGCCGGAGGCGAGCGCGCCAAAAAACCTATGCAAAGAAAATGCCCGATACGTTTGAACTGGTCGCCTTGTCATTGCCGACAAATCTCGCCCCCGAAGCGTTGCCTGCTGCCGTCAAGCGACTGGTGGCGGACTGCTGGCCCGGCATGAGCCGCGCGCAACTCATCGCCCGCGCGCGACGCCATGCCTTGCATCCGTCGCTACGGGCGCACGGCGCAAGCGCCCCAGGTGAAGCCGGCCACTTCAGCTTGACTCTGTCGGTCGACGGCGCAACCGTGCGGATAATCGCGCACCTGCGGCGCGTCGCGAAGCGCCGCGTGTCCGCGCGTGCGGCTAGGGCTGCGAAAGTGTCGCGCCCGCCGCTGCGGGACCCGCGCCAGGCGTCACTGTTCTGACGGACGGTGAGCCGACGCGCTGAACGTTTTCCTGGTGGCTGTGTTCTTCAAGGGACTTGATCAGCCGGCGCGCACCAGTCGCGATCCCTTGACGTTGAGAGATCGCAAGTTAAACAAGGAAGCACAGTGAGCATGGCGAACATCAATGTCTATCAATACCGGGTGCCAGGTCAACCCGTAATTAACATGCGGGGTTTGCAGCCACGATACGGAACGCGACCCGCGATCGAGCGTATCGCACACATCCCGCTACTGGACACGGTGCTCGAGCTCGATGAAAGACTGCTCAATGCGGACGGGTTCACGGTGCCTGAATATCTGACTTACCGGATTCACTTGAAGCGCTCGCATGAATATGCCGGATGGACGGAGCCGGACGGGCCACTGCCCGATGCCCGCCTGCCGATCATGGCAGGCGACTACGACGCGCGGCTGACAATGCGCGAATTCGGTCCGGCTTCCGGCGCCACTTCGTGTCTGCGCATCGTGGACGCGAACCAGCGAGCCGGTGGAGATCTCTGGGTGCGTCTGGATGACGAGCCCGAACTTGCCCGCTTTCCCGATCTCGCGCCGACGGCCGCGCTCGTGATCAACGGTCGGCGCCTGACGGATCCGGATGAACTCGATACGCACCGCTAGAGGAGGAAGACTCCGCCTGCCGGCGCGGGTCCGTCTTGGCGAGCACCGGCAACGCGCGCTCCATGCGGCGTGCCGTACCAACCGAATCAGAAAGGACCAATAGGGGGAGGGGTGTCACGTCCACACCTGAGTTGGCCTGACGAACAACTGCGCGAGATCATGGACGCGCTCGTTGCCAGCGACCGTGATTTTCCGCTGGATAACGCACGCTGTCCTAGATAGTCTGGTTGATAACGTGCGTGCGGTGACCGGACGCCTATGCGGCGCCACGACCTATGTCGACCGCTATGCGATCTGTCGGCGGATAGGGTGATGCCGCTCGGCCGCCACTGGGGCGAAATGTTACTCGCCCGCTGGGTCAACTGAGTGATAGGATGTCACTCAATTCACCCCGCACCATGAACATGCAAAAATCAAACGACGAACTCGCTCTGGTCAAAAAGGCTCTGGAAATTTACGACCAGAAATATCTCGCCGAATATCTCAACATGGGCGGCGACGGTTCGTGGTGTCGGGAAACGATCAACCGGTGGGTGAACGGCAAAGCGTCGATGCGGCTCAGTCACGCCGAGTACTGCGCGTTGCAGGATCTGCTTCCAAAGCCGCCGAAACGTCAGAAAGCCGATTTCGACTTTATCGACCTCTTCGCGGGGATCGGCGGCATCCGGCGCGGCTTTGAGGACGCGGGCGGGCGATGCGTTTTTACAAGCGAGTGGAACGAGCCAGCGGTACGTACCTACAAGGCGAACTACTACTGCGACCCGACCCATCACAAGTTCAACGATGACATCCGGAAGATCACCCTGAGCGACCGGGAAGATATCTCCGAGCGTCAGGCATACGAGAACATTGATGCGGAGATTCCGGATCACGACGTGCTGCTGGCGGGATTTCCGTGCCAACCATTTTCCATCGCTGGCGTCTCGAAGAAAAATGCGCTGGGCCGAGTTCATGGTTTCGAATGCAAGACGCAGGGAACCCTGTTCTTCGATGTTGCGCGGATCATCGCCGCGAAGCAACCGGCCGCGTTCGTTCTCGAAAATGTGAAGAACCTGAAGAGCCACGACAAGGGGCGGACGTTCAAGATCATCGTGGATACACTGCTTGAACTCGGCTACTGGATCGCTGATGTCGATGCGTCGGGAGCGACCGATCCAAAGATTATCGACGGTGCGCACTTTGTGCCGCAGCACCGCGAACGTATCGTACTGGTTGGATTCCGGAAAGACCTGGATGTGCACGAAGGGTTCACGCTCAGCGATATCCGGAAGCAGTTTCCGAAGAAACGGCCATCGCTTGCCGAACTCCTGGAGCCCGCCGTTGAGGACAAGTACGTCCTGACGCCCAAGCTGTGGGAATACCTCTTCAACTATTCGATCAAGCACAAGGCAAAGGGCAACGGATTTGGTTACGGTCTCGTCACTGGCTCGGATGTCACGAGGACCTTGTCGGCGCGTTACTACAAGGATGGATCGGAAATCCTGATCGACAGGGGATTTTCCCCGCGAAAGGACTTCTTCCATCCGGACAACCTGCGTAATCGTCCCCGACGGCTCACGCCGCGCGAATGCGCGAGGCTGATGGGCTACGACGGCCCCGCTGAAGGCGGTTTCAGAATTCCTGTGTCAGATACGCAGGCTTACAAGCAATTTGGTAACTCCGTGGTCGTACCGGTGTTTGCTGCTGTCGCCAAGCTGATGCGGTCGAGGATCCTTGAAGCGAAACGTCTATCGTCGCACGCGTCAGCGCCGCGTGAGATCATGGCCGCGGCCTAGACTCCAGGGGGACAGTCTCAAAAACATGAGCGTCAAGGGGGCGCGCAGCTTGGCGCTCCCTGTGAATGCACCATACAGAGAAAAACTGAGAGACGGGGGCGCGATATGGCAATCGCTGGCAATTGGCCGGAAATCCAGAAGTGGATCAGCCGGAGTTCGGTTTTGTTCATCAAGAAGCTCTCGCGAAACGACTGCGGTTGGGCTGATGACCGTACGAAAGGTCATCAGAACGGGCCCTACATTCCCGGAGAGATTCGCGAAGCCCGCTTTTTCCCTGTTCTGGCAAACATCAACACGGCAAAGCCGCATATCTTCGAGGCGGCCGTCCGAACATTGTGGCCTGACACGGGCGAGATAAAGTCATCCAACCTGAAGCACTATTCGAACAAGGGTCATGAGATGCATCTGACCGGCGTGCCGAAGAGTGAGTTTTCCGGGCTAACACCCGCATCACTTCTGATGGTGGGTAAGCTTACAGAGGAAGTGAGCGGGTGCCGCTACTGTTTGATGACAATCGACTCAGGCGGTGAAGACGCGGAACTTCTCGAATCCGCATTTGATCTGGGTGCGGACTTCCATTTCGGCTTGTTCGATCCACGCAAGGCGTTGACACCGCCGAAGGACGAAACTGAAGCACTGATTGAAGAGCTATCGCGGTTCTTCAACGAAGGGCGCCTTCCCGAGTTCATCGCGTCGGTGTCCAAGTTACCCGCGCCTTCCGTACTGGCTGAGGGGGCCCAGCAGATCTTCATCGCAGAACATGGCCTCCAGAGTCTCGATCCCTATTCCATCGAGAATCCTGGTGATGCCATCATGAAGATCAGTCGTGATATCGAGTACACGTTGTACAAAAGGGCCGAGCTACGTCATCGCGCCGCAGAAGTACTTCGCATCGTCACTTCGGAAGGACATGACATTGTGACCGCGGTCGTCCGCGGCTTCCCCCTACTAGATGCCACGTTCCTTAGCGCAAGCCAGCATCGCAAGTCTCGCGCCGGCCGATCGTTTGAGCAACATATCGCGAGAGTGCTCCGGGACGGGAGCATTCCATTCGAGGAGCAAGCAGTGACCGGCGGGCGTCGGCCAGACTTCGTGCTGCCATCGCTTGTAACTCTCCAGTCGCTTGAACGCCAATTTGACGAAGCAGCAGTGTTGTCGGCGAAAACCACTTTGCGGGAGCGCTGGAAACAGGTAACGCTGGAGAAGTTCAACGCCGCGCTGTTTCTCGCGACAGTCGACGACCGCGTATCGTCCGAGGCGATTGATGACATGGGACGGCAGGATATTTGTCTGGTTGTGCCTGAATCGCTGAAGAACTCCAAAGAGACCTGTTACAAGGGGAAGGACAACGTCATCACCTTCCGAAGCTTCTTCCGGGATGAAATAGCGGCGAAGCGGCCAGGACTTAAGGGTCGCAAGTCGGTCGTAGTCGTGGACGATTCTCCTCAGCCGGCACATCTCTTCAGTTGCGATTTACCGCGAGGGTAGCCGGACAACCGCTTCTGGCCGATCGCATGCCTCACGCAAACGGCATGGACTGCGCGAATCTCAACCCGCCGCGATCGGCAGCACGCGACCGATACTGTTGAAAAAGTCGCTGGCCATCTCTATCGTGAGGTTTTCGGGGGTCTTCTTACCCTCGACCGGGGTGCGCGAGCGGCTTGTAGGCCGATCTGAGAGGTCAATTTTCGCGCAGGAGAACTGAAAAATTCACGCAGCGACTTTTTCAACAGTATCGACCCTCAGGGGACGGTTAGGTCGTCGGAAAGCCGACGCTCAAAAAGCAATCAGCGGGGGCGATATTTGATCACCATTTCTTGAAGATCACCTTCGCATAGCTCGACGGCGAAGCAGCTTGTGTTTGATTTGATCGACAATCCGCTGACCGGCTCACACCGCATTGCGCATGAAGAGGCTACTAAGCGAGGCGAGCCTCCGATAGCAATAGCCAGTAAGCGCATGGTAAGCTGATCGAAAACGTCAAATCCTAACGCTATGGGCAGGCGAAAAAATCACGGGAACAGGATCGCGCTCCTTAAGGCGTCCATTGAGTTTGAGAACGCAGAGCGGTTGCGGAAAATCGCGGAAGAGGGCGAGCCACCCGAGTTGGTTGGCCCGGAGCTGCCACGCGATACAGTCATTAGCTTCTGGCAGGAGAGGAAACCGCATCTCTATGACCGGTCGATCCAAAACGAAAGCAGGTATCGCTCAGAGGTGCTATTTGGCACGCGACGAGCGAGAGACGGGTTCCACTTCGACAAATACACCAGCGATCTAGCCAACAAACCCGACACAAGAGAGCCGTTCAAGCTCCTGCCGTCTGCGTTCTTGCGCCGCGCAGAGAAGACGCGGCCGGAGGCCCCCCAAGCAACGGCATCAGGGTTCTCACAGTGGCTCTATTCGCTCTACGCTACAGCATACGGAGACGACGAAGATCGCGAGCGCGGTAAGGCACTGGAACAAGCGATCTACAAACACAGGTTGAATGCTCAGGGTGCCGTCCACAATGGTTATCTGCGTAGTGTCGGTTCGGAGTGGCGCCTTATTCACAACGGGCTGCACTTGCCCGGCCATGGATACACAAACTGGTTCACGATCGACCATCTTCGGGTCAACGGCGAAGCGCTGAGAGTGTCGCCAGACTTGATTTACCACCACCCTCGCTTCAACGAGATCATGATTGTAGAGATCAAGAATTCGTGGATGCGAATACCGTCGAACCTCTGGCCGAACGTGTGGGGGCAACTCTGGTGCTACTCGCAGCTCGACATTGCACGCAATGCTGGCCGCGTCACTGTTATTGGGGAAGTGTGGGGCGAGCGAACCAAGTATTTGGGGCGAGGAACGAATCGTGACCCTGTTAATGTTTTGCATATGCGGGCTTCGGAGCGGCGCGATCCACGGGCGCCTGCTTTCGACCGCTTCTTTCGAGCACTCTTCGACATCTATTGCGGTGGTCGATAAATCCTCTACCAGCGGCAAGATTCACGGCGTATCGCTTGCCGCTCTTCTCGCGGGGACGAGAAGTGCCGAACATTACTTCGGCGTTCGCGGTGCGCACGACCGCGCCGGTGTCGACGCGGCGACTGTCTTTGAGGCTGCGTCTCTCACCAAACCGCTCGTCGCCTACGTCGCGCTCCAGCTTGTCGAAGAAGGGCTGTTGGATCTGCAAAAACCCCTGTTCGACATCTGTGGAGAGTACGTACCCGGCGACACGAATTCTCGGCGGATAGCGACGGAATCGCTACCACTGTTTGTTTGAGTGCTCGACGCAGACGGTAAAGCAGTCAGGCGCTTCCCTATTGGCTATCGTCCTGCTGTGCTGGTTGTTCGTACGAAGATGGGAGGACGGCGTCAGGGTCGTCCTGCGTGATGGTAAACTTTATACTGTCAATGATCCATTCGCTTCGTGGTTCGTGATGGTGTGCTTGCTGCCCTCCAGGCGCTTCCATGCTCTTCAACATCGCGACGAGGTCAGCCAACGTATGCCCATCGGGCAGCTTCAACTTCAAAAGCTCGATCGAATTGAACAATTGCAACCAGTTGGCGTGGGCCGTATCGACCTTGTGCGCCACGTCTTTCAGCGGAAAGCTGTAGTGCTTCGTAATAACGAGGCGATAGACGCGCAAGGTGGGGAATCGCCGTGGCAATCTGAGAGAAGCACGAACACCAGCTTCCCCGACTGCCTCGATCCATTCGTCCAGTGACGTTAGCCAGCGGATTGTTTGATCTCGAAGCCGGGTCGTCCGGGCATGCTTTGATCGGAGATCCGCCCCATATATATCCTGATATTTCAGCTGGCAGAGGAAGACTGCACCCGTGCTTTCTTCCATCACTACCAGATCGATATCCGTGAGCTCGCGTCCGCCCAGTCTGATCTTGATGTTCTCGAGATATGCCAGTCCGGAGAACGCGTCGTCCATCACGCGCTTGATGGCCGTCTGCATCGATTTCTCGCGAGACTGCTGACGCTTGTCGTAATCACGCGGATAGTGGTGTCTCAGCGAGTTGAGAAGGAACTGCATCGGGTTTAACCGTGTGGCGGTTATGGACCGGATGAAGCTCTGATCCGATGACTGGACCATCATGGGCAGCGGCGACGCCGGTCGGTCAAGAAGGGCCGTATTCTTTCGACTGACAGAAAGGACCTCAAAAATACGCCGCGCATCCTCGAGCGTCGCGTCTTCAAACCCGTCATTGACAACACCGAACTGGTTGATGGCGTCTTTGAGGCTTTCGATAAAGGGCGCGGTCTCAGACGTGATTGTGAGGATGTTCTCAAGTTTCACCCCGGGTTCCTTTTCGACCAGCGCCTCCGCGAATCGCTCGTGACGCATCGAGATGCCGACTAAGAAAGTCAGCGCAAGAATATATTTCTGGTAGGGGATTCCGCCGAACTCGACTGCGCCGTGAAACGAGTCGTACCCGTCAGCCAACTGGGTTTCGCTAAAGGCAACGGTGAAAAAATAGTCGTCGAGGAGGGAATCCGCGTGATACCCGATGTAATGTCGCTGAAACGGGTACACCAGTTCCTTAAGCATCTCACCGACTTCTTCTCCCCTCTGCCGCGCAAACTCAGATTCAAAGAGTTGCTCCATCCGCCTGCGCGATTGCGCGCGGTAGTGTTCTGCGATTGACCTTTCATAATATTCGTCATCGGGAATCACGGACGGCACGCGAATCTGGAATTCGTTTTCCCCTGTGCGTTCGATGCTGCAAAGTCCGGTCGATGCCGATTGCGCAATGCGTCTGCCGTGCTCGATCATACCCAGACCTCCTACGATCTGAAGAACAGGAAGTGCGATTGCGGGGTCACGCTGGAACATCAAACTTGGAACACTGAACGCTGGACTGGCTTCCAACGAAAGCTTGATCAGGCGCGCGACGCCCAGTTGCAGCAGGTAGAACTGCTCAGTCTGGTCTAAGGTCGCAGCCTCGTCGCGCTGCGACAGGTTGTAGTAATACCAATCAAGCTCGTTGATTGCGGCTTTCAGGATCAGACCGCGGGTGTCCGAGGCGAGCTCGGATATGAATGTCGTCTCTTGGGCGTTTAGAGCGTCAAAGAATTCGCTAACGGAAGTACTCATTTTTTGCGACCCAGTATGGCGTAGATTGTTTTTTGCGGGTTACAGCAGCAAGTCTGCAAAGAAAGCTGGCTATTAGTGCAGGCCCCAACCAGGCGTGCCCTCAAGATTCGGACTTTTTCGTACGTTAAGCGTCCGAGTGTGCGTTTCTGATGTCGCTGATCGACCGAGGCCGTCACATCTGCTTCTGTGATCCTCTTTGCAGGCCGATCAATCCGTCGCTGCCTGTGAAGATGTCCGAGTAGCTGTTCACACGCGCACTGTTTTGATTCGCAGGCACGGGCAAGCTAGTGGGCCAATTTTTCGTACAGTGACCAGACGTAACCGTCGGGTTGCAGTCCTACGCGGATAAATCCAAGCGACTCGTAGTAGGCGCATAGCTTCGCAATTTGGACGTCGCAGTCGAGTCGAACAAAACGCCGGTTCAAGCCGCTCACTTTGTCGGCGCACCAATCAAGCATGAAGCTACCGAGTCCACGTCCGTCAAAGCCTTTCCGCACACATAGCCCATGCACATAGCCGGCGATCGGTTCTTGAGGTCCCCAGTGCTTTTCATCGTCTAGATCGAACGAAAACGTTCCGACCGGAGTGCCATCCAGCTCAACGACATGCACTTGTTTTCCAGAGACATTGTTTCGCATCCACCTCTCGGAAAATCCGTCTCCTTCCTTGCCCCACGCATAGTCGCCGTGCGCCACCTTCATTGCGTGCGCGTCGTTACGGATCTGCGTGAGCGTCGGTACGTCCAGTAAGCCTGCCCTACGAACGGATATTTTTGTCATTGCTTTTACTCCACTATCTACAGGAGAGCGAAGATTAGCAAAGCGCCCTTACGGTGGCCCAAACCATCCAGATTTATCAGCGATTGAGGATGGGTAATTGGAAGGCTGCTTCTGGCCGAGGCCGTATGAAAAACGCATGCAGAACATGGGGTTTGAAAAAATCGACCCTTTAGATCGCGCCATATCGGCTTGGCAGCACTTCGGGAAGGGTAAAGCGACACCTGAAACCGAGTACCTTTGCGTTTTCACACGGCCTCAGCCGGTGACAGTCTTTGCTTAGTATGTAACCCTGAATGTCGGAGAATCTTCCGGGCGACTTGTGCGACGGTCGTAAATACGGGTCGTGGCGATGTTGGCGTGACCGAGCCATTCCTGAACCCTGGCGATATCGGCTTCATGTTCCAGCGCATTGGTCGCCGCCGTCGCCCGGAGGCTGTGCACACCGAAGCCCTGCACCTCGATTTTCGCGTCGGCTGCGTAGGCGAGCACGATCTTGTAGACGCCATCGGCCGTCAATGCTGCATGTGTCTTCCTGCGGGCCGGCTGGAAGAGGGGAGCATTAGGTGTTTCGCCGTGTCCTGCCACTTCGAGGTAAGCGTGGATGCGTTCTGCGCTGCCCGCGTGCAGGGGCAGGTAACGCAGCTTGTTGCCTTTGCCGTGAATACGGAGATGCAGAACACCACGGCGCGGATGAATGTCGCGGACCTTGAGCTGGCAGAGCTCTTCGCGGCGCAGGCCGTGATACAGCAGTACCGACAGCAGCGCCCGGTCGCGTTTCCCTTTCAGCGTGGCCGGGTCGGGCGCATCGAGCAGCGCGCGCGCCTGATGGTCGCCGAGCGCGGGCGTTTTGCCTTCGTTGCTCTCGACCTTAGGTCGCTTGGCCCCCTTGACGGGGTTGAAGTCCACCGCGTTCTTTTCGCAGAGGTATTCGAAGAGCGAGGACAGTGCCGCCAGCTTGCGGCGGATGGTGGCGCCCGAGAGTGCACGGTCTTCAAGCACCTTGCGCCAGGCCAGCACATGCGCGCGCGTGACGAGGCGAAAGTCTTCGGGCCGCGTGACGGCGGTGAAACTCATGAAGTCGCGCAGATCGACCTGATAGGCGCGACGCGTGCGCGGGTTGTCCAGATTGGCAAACCATTCGGTTTCGGGTGGCACGTCGGCGAGCCGGTGAAACTGAGCGGCGGTCAGCCGCTGCTCGCGTTCAACTGGGGTCGACGGGACGGACATGGTTTTCTCCAGGCAGCTCGGCAGCGTGCGCGCGGATCAGCGCGATCAGTTCACCAGTCGTAATCTCGAACCGGGTTTCGCGCTGGATGCCGACCTTGCGCGCATCGGTTTCCACCAACAGGACGGACTTCCCGTCCTCGCTTGCAACCAGACGCAGCGCACGGCACAGGCGGCCGGTTTCCGACTCGTGTTGCGTGAGTATGCCCATTTCGCCGCGTGCCCCTTTGACTGCCAACTGCACCATGCCATCCCCGATAAGCTCACCGACAATCCCCCGACTTTACTATTGATAACGTATTTTATCAATAGTAAATCTAGCGAAGAAAGCGCGGCTGCGGAGCGCAGCATCGCGTGAGTAACATCTTGTAACGCAATATTTGGGAAAACCTCTGTATGGTAATTGTTCAGACAAAATTGACCGCGCGGCATCCGGCCAGGAGGCAACCGTCATGGACACAAGGACCCGGCGAGGCAGAAGGGCATTAGTGAACTGGCTGGAGCGCTTACACCGACTGGCACCGGCGAAGTCTGTTGTCTGGGTCCCTGCAGGCACATTCGCATTGATCCTGGTCCTCTGGATCGGAACCATCTCGCGTATCCAGGCGGAAGGACGGGAAGCACGGCAGGTGGTGGCTGGCGCTACTTCCCAGGTGGCATCGTCGTTTGCTGCTCATATCGACAAGACGGTGCACGATGCCGATGTCGCCGTACGCTGGATCAAATACGAATACGAGCGCTCGCCGTCAACGTTCCGGCTGGACACGTATAAAGAGAAGGGGTTGATTTCCGCAGGTACCGCACTGCAGGTCACCATTGTCGGGCCAGACGGCGAAGTCTTGCAGACGACGACGCCCGAGGCGCAGCCCGTCAACGTCAGCGACCGGCGACACTTTCTTGCCCATAAAAGCAGCCCGGATATGGGACTGTATATCAGTCGGCCGGTGCTAGGTCGCGTATCTCACCATTGGACGCTGCAGTTCACGCGTCGCCTGAACAACCCCGACGGGTCTTTCGCGGGCGTGGTGGTGGTGTCGGAAGATCCCGACTTTCTCACTACCGGCTTCAACAATCTCGAGGCCCTGGGCGTGGGTGGCATGCTCGTGGTGATGTCAGATAACGGCTACCTGCTCTCGCGCCTGGCGAGCGGTGAGCATGCTTCGCCAGTTGGACCACCAGCGTCCGCGTATCGCGAAATGGTCGATGCGAAAGGTGAAGGGTTCACCGATCCCGTGGACCGCGTGCCTCGCATCGTTACCTATCGGCATTCGACGCAGTATCCGGTGGCGGTGCTGGTCGGCACCTCGGAAAAGGTCGCGCTCGCCGGGTATCGGCACGCCAGAGATCTGTACATCCTGATGGCCGGCCTTCTCACAATCGTCCTGCTGGTAGCGGCTGCGGTCATTACGGCGACGATGACGCGACTGGTGGCAGCCCGGGCACGAATGCAGCACCTTGCGGAAACAGACGCGCTGACGGGTCTCCCCAATCGCTACCTGCTCACTGAAATCCTGCGGCGGAGGCTCGGGCGCGAGAGGCCGCTCGACAGGCTGGCGCTCCTCTTCGTCGATCTCGACAACTTCAAGCGCATCAACGATGCGCTGGGCCATCAGACGGGCGATGAACTGCTCCAGAATGTGGCGCGGCGCCTCGTGAGGGTGGCCGGAAAGAAATCGATCGTCGCCCGGGTTGGCGGAGACGAATTTGTGCTGGTCGTCGAGGGGATGGATGTCGCTGTCGCCGCACACGACATGGCCCGGTCGATTATCGATGCGTTCGAACTCGCCTTCGGGCTGCGCGGCAACAGCTATGTGATGCGTGTGAGCATCGGCGTTGCCGTCTACACGGCGGAGTTCGAAACGGAATATGACCTGCTCAGGCAGGCAGATCTGGCCATGTATGCAGCAAAGGAAGAGGGCAGGTCGGCGAATGCGAGCCGATACCATACTTTTACCCCGGACCTGGCAGTCCGGGCGATGCGCGATATCGAACGGCAGCAGGAACTGCAGTACGCGATCCAGAACAATGAGTTCTTCCTCGAGTACCAGCCGATCGTGTCGCTGGACACGGGAGACACACTGGGCGTCGAAGCGCTCGTGCGCTGGCGCCACCCGGAAAAAGGCATTGTCCTACCGGGCGAGTTTATTCCGTTTGCGGAAAGCACGGGATTCATCATTCCCATTGGCGAGCTGATCCTCGAGGCGGCCTGCGCCCAGTTCAGTGAATGGATGGAAAGCGACCCGCGCCCGCTCTATCTGTCTGTGAACGTGTCGGCCGCGCAGCTGGTCCACGGGGATCTGATCGGCGTGATCCGCCCGTGTCTCGAGCGGCACTCGATTGATCCGCGGCGGCTGAAGCTCGAAATCACGGAGACCGCCATTCTCGAGGACGCCGCTCTCATTGCACGTCGCCTGAAAGAACTGCGACTGCTCGGCGTCAGGGTGGTGCTGGACGACTTCGGAACCGGCTATTCGTCGCTGGCTCACCTGACCAATCTGATGGTTGACGGCGTGAAAATCGACCGGAGCTTTACGCGGGGCGTGCCTGGCGACAGGACGGCGCTCGCGATGTTCCAGAGCATTGTTTCGCTGACGCATGATCTCGGACTTTCACTCGTGGTCGAAGGCGTCGAGACGGAGCAGCAGGTCAACTGGCTACGCCCCTTCGGACATATCGAGGTGCAGGGTTTCTATTTCTGCCGGCCGGTCGCACCGGGTAGTCTGCAAGCCGGTCGCGCGGCATAGGGTGCGGCCATGCGCACGCTAGCTGCCGGCCGCGCGGATCGAGACGGCGAAATGCTCTTCGAGGCCGCCGTGCACGTCACGCGCGATCGTGTCGCGTTGCAATTGTGGCGGAATCCGGATATGTCCTGCGTGCTGGAACGGCAGCTTGTCAGGGCCGACGGGGTGACCATGACACAGATTCTGCTGGCAGGGGACCGTGACACATTGCAGGAGTTCATCGCCGCGGATCCATATGGCGAGCACCTGCGCCCGCAATATGAATCCCTCTGCCGGGTCCACTGCGAACAACTGGAAAGCCAGTCGGGGCGCCCGGCAGCGCGGCAACGCCCGTGCGATCCGCTCGACCAGATCGGTCGCGTTCGCGGCTGCCCGAACGAGGCGGAGCTGATGGCAATAATCAGCGGCGTGCTTCTCCCTCTGGGCGCACAGTCCTACACCTATCGCTGGTTGCATGTCGACGAAAGGACTGGCGCCATTGACGGGCAACGCTGCCTCATTGGATGTCATCCTGGCTGGATTCACGCGTACATCAGTCACCAATGGTACAGGACGGATCCTGTCATCGAGTATGCGCGAAAGAACGGCGCCCTGATACTTGCAGGCGATATTGAGTCGTTCGGCGACGATGGCCGCGCGACGGAGGCAGCAGCGCAATACGGTTTCCGGAGCGCTATCGTCTGTCCGGCGCATCGGCCTTCCGGTACGTTGATCGGCCTGCTGCAGGCCGGCAACGAACTGCCTCAGCCGGAAGGCGAGCGTGTGCTCTGGCAGGACCGGAGCCGCGCGCTGCTACGCTCGCTTACGGAGGAAATACTCGAGTGGCGCATCGTCGCGCAGCGTGAGGAGGAGGCTAGCCGGATCGATCTCGATCCGCGCGAGCGGATCGTCCTGCGCCTCGTGAGGGCGGGCCGCACCGCGTGCAATGTTGCGGACAGCCTCGGCCTTTCGGAAAGAACGGTCTACGACATCTTCAAGAAAATCAACCGGAAGCTGGGCGTTTCGCATATCACCCGGGCGGCCGCAATGGCCACCGACAAGGGGCTGATTGAATAGCGGGAACTGCCGTTTTTTAAAGCGGAACAGAGCATCATAGCAAAGGATGTGGCTCCTGCATACGTCAGAATCCATCCGGTTTTGACATAGCGTTCTCCGCTAAAGTGACTTCCACCTGACCCGATCCCGCGCTTGCCGCGGCGATGCGGCCGCCTCCTTGTCGAATAATCCTGCCGATGATCCGTATCCGATTAGGACAACGTATTACGCATGCCGTGCTGGCAGCCTTTCTCGCCTGCGGGACGGCAGGGCATGCGGCACGCGCGGGCCAGACATGGACGATCGCATCGGACCATCCAGCCGATACCGCAGCCGGTCGAGGCGTTGAATCCTTCGTTGCAGCGTTGACCCGACAGACGGACGGGGTCCTGACCGGGCGGGCCGAATTCATGGCGAAAGCCGCGACGAAGGACCCCGTGGCGGCGGTACTGGACGGCAACGTGCAGGCCGTAGACGTGTTTGCCGGGGCGCTGGCACACGTCGATCCCATCTTCGAGTTGTCGACACTGCCATTCGCGGTCCGCTCGGAGGAAGAGTCCCGGCGCCTTGCCTGCCTCGCGAAACCGGCTTACCGGCGTGCGTTGCTGCGTGCGGGTCTGCACCTGCTTTTCATTTCACCCTGGCCTCCCACGGGGCTCTGGTCGCGGCAGCCGGTAACGACGCTCGCGGACCTGGCTAATCTGCGGGTGCGCACATACGACGATGCCTCCGCCGAGGTGCTGGGGGCGCTGGGTGCCCATGCCGCTGCGCTGCCTGTCCAGGACGTCGGGTCGCTCCTGCGCAACGGTCATCTTGACGCGGTCCTGTCGTCGGGTGATGGGGCCGTGGGTATCACTCTCCAGGCGAATCTGTCGAATTTCAATGCGATCCACTACGCGTTTCCCGTGTCATTCGTGGTGATGAGTCAATCGCGCTATGAGGCGCTGCCGGAAAAACTCAGGCCCAAACTGGACGCAGCCGCCAATGAAGCCGAGTCGCAGCAATGGGCCGCCCTGCCTGCGCGGATTCGGGCGAACGACGTGCAAATGCAGCATGCAGGGGTGAGCGTGAACACCCCGATCGACAACGCGCTGGACGTGCGCCTTCGTGAAGCCGGCCAGAACCGCGTATACGACTGGCTGTCACGGGTTCCGCCCGAGGACGCCGACATCATCAGAACGTTCCAGCACCAGGAGGCGCCGGCGGCGCAAGTCCCATGTCCACTCAGTCTGCTCGAGGCAGGGCGCGGTACCCGCGAATAGCAGCGTCCGCACGCCCGCGCGTGATCGTTCTGGCGGTCGTGATCGCCTACGGGCTGCTGCTCGTCGCCAGTACCGCGCATATGTCCGCGGCAGAGCGTGCAGACGCATTGCTGCCATGGCGGTGCACTGGATCGTCGGCCTGGTCGCTGCGCGTCCGTCTGGGCGATCAACGGTGTGATATCGACAACGTATTCATCGGTGACGGCATGGTTCGTACCGGCAACCGTTGTGTATTGGAAAAGGATGAGACAAACCATGAGCGAAAAAGCAATTGACCTTAACGTCGACATCGGCGAAGGCTTCGACCACGATAGTGAGTTGCTGGAGTACGCAACCTCAGTCAACGTGGCGTGCGGATGGCATGCCGGTGATCCGTTGACCATGCGTCGTGTCACGACGGAGGCGATTCGCCAGAGCGTCGCGATCGGCGCGCATCCGAGCTTTCCGGACCGCGAAAACTTCGGCCGTGCCGCGATGAACCTTCCTGCGGATGAGGTGTATGCCGGCGTGCAATATCAGGTTGGTGCGCTGGCTGCTGTGGTGGCCGGGCTCAGCGGGCGCGTCACGCATGTGAAACCGCACGGCGCCCTTTACAACCAGGCGGAGGAAGACGCCGACCTGGCCCGCGCCATCGTGCATGCCGTCCGCGATATGAATCCTGGGCTGGCGATCTTCGGCCTCGCTGGGGGACAACTTGTGCGGACCGCGCGTGATGAAGGGCTGGTGGCGATCGAGGAAGGCTTCGCCGACCGAGCGTATACGCCACACGGCAAGCTCGTGCCTCGATCACAGCCGAACGCAGTGCTCGAAAGCGATGAACTCGCCTGCGAGCAGGTGATCAGCATGGCGCGCGATGGCCGGGTCAGGGCATCGGACGGTAGCTGGGTCAGCATCAGCCCGCAGTCGTTGTGTCTGCATGGAGACGGAGCGCATGCGGTGGCGTTTGCCAGACAGATCCGTGCAATGCTGGCCACGGCTGAAATAGCAGTCCGTTCTTCCTCGCACCCAGCGCACATGGCTTTATGAGTGCGTTGGGCGATTGAATGGGTCAGGAAACGAGGGCGATTGCTTTCTGTACGAGAAGCGGATCCACTTCACCGGTCTCTGAAGCGCTTTGATAGACGAGGGAAATCAGTTTAGCCATCTTTACTGCGTCAATTGAACGCCCGGCGCTGGGAAGCCCGGCATCGATAGCGACGAAGACGCGACACAGGATGCCTTCATCGATAGCACCGTAACGAGACGAGCGTTTTCCCGTTACCAGGTACGCAACATCAAAGCCATGCATTGCAAGAGCAGCCAGATAGCCCACATCGGGAAGCCGGACTGACTGTTCGTAATTGAACTGGGCGCGACGACTTACGCCAGCAATCGCTTTCATGTCGCCCTGTGCTAGCCCCATACGTTCGCGTTCGGCTACCAGCCGGGCACCGAAAGTTTCTGGCATAAACGTGCTCAAATATTGACAATGGGCACAAACGTGCCTATATTGTATGAAGTTGAATAACCTTGCTCAGTATACGGGTGGCACATCCCAATGGGAAACCTCGGAGGCGCGGCAGCGTGTAGCGAGGCGCCAGCGGACCAGGGAAGGTGGGTGCGGAGAAACAGGTAGTAGAAGCGGCTGGTACTGATGTAGCGAGCATCTGAGCCAGCCTGCCCAGTTGTTGAAACCTGCGAGGTCGACAATGGCTGAAGCCATCATATCGTTTGAGCCTGGTCAGCGCCGGAGCGTTGGCGAGGGGCGCAGTCATGCTTGACTTCGACACGCTGGCCCAGCAATGCGCACCCGGCGTCCACCCCACGACGCTTCAGGCGGTCGTGCGCACTGAATCGGGCTTCAATCCCTATGCGATTGGCGTCGTTGGTGGTCATCTCGCGCGTCAGCCGCGAGATCGCGCAGAAGCCGTGGCGACGGCAAAGGCGCTCGATGCCCAGGGTATCAATTTCAGCATGGGGCTCGGCCAGGTCAACAGGACGAACCTCGCCCGTTACGGCCTGACCTACGAAACCGTATTCGACCTGTGTGCAAACCTCAAGGCCGGCGCAGCCATTCTGCGCACCTGCTATACGCGAGCCGCCGCGACGATGGGAGCAGGGGACCGGGCGTTGCGTGCCGCGATCAGCTGCTACTACAGCGGCAACTTTACCCGCGGCTTCGCGGCCGACTTCAATGGGACGAGCTACGTGCAGCGCGTGTCGGCCAACGCACAACCAGCCGAGATAACGACCAGCGTGGTGCCGGCAATTTCCGTCGTGATGGACCGGCCGCAGTCGGGCGCCCCTGTTCGCGTCCGACCGGCCACCGCACAACGTGCAGGCGCGAGCCGCAACGAAGCGGTCCCCGACCCGCAAAGCCAGGCCCACCCGTCATGGGATGCGTTTGGCGACTATCCGTGCGCCGGAACGTCCTGCAAATGATTTACCCCGGCGTGCATGGCGACGCCGGTGACTCACCGCCCAAGGAGAAATCATGCATCACAAAGTATCGCCTCGCTCACAGAAATTAGTACAACTTACCGCATATGCAGCTGGCATGAGGATGCAGGTCATTCTGACCGCCGTGCGCAAGGCCGTTCTGATCGGGGTCGTCATGGGCTCGCAGCTCGCGCTTGCAGGCGGCGGTCTGGACTCGGCGACCCAGGGCGCGACCACCTTCAAGATCTGGCTCTATTCGTTCCTCGGCGTCTGTGCGGCCTGCGTGCTGATGTGGAAGGGCGCGGAATGCTGGGCCGATCGCGCGCACTGGAGCGAGTTTGTGACGATGTGCGGCAAGGTGGCGGTGGTGGGCTCGGTGGTCGGCGTGCTCGCGCCGTATCTGTGGAACATGTTCAGCTGAGAGCGTCATGTCGGAAAAGAACACCTATCCCGGCTTTAATGGCCTCGGCCGCACGGCGGCCATCTGGGGTGTCCCCTACATGGCGATGCTGGTCGTCGTGGTCGCCTCGATGTTTGTGGGCGTACTGATCTCGTTCTTCGTCGGCCCGGGCGGTCTGCTGTTCGTGTTCCTCGGTTTTCCGGTGCTGCTGTATTTCAAGCACGTATGCCAAACCGATGATCAGGGCCTGCGGATCATGTGGCTCGAACTGCGTTGCCGGTTCTATTTCTGGCAGTTGCGCGTGCGTGCGCGCGTGAATGCGGGTCGCACGGCACCGCAGTTCGGCAACACGGCCACGCTGGCCCCGCTGCGCTACGGCCGGCAACGGCGGGTCTACCGCGACTTCCTCAAACCCCTGTCGAGCGGTCAACGCCGGCTGCGTGAACTCGAAACGGATCAGTGATGAAAGGCAAACCGATGGAAGGCAGACCCGCCGTCTCCAGCGAGATCCTTGGCGCCATTGGCGCGGTTGAGGACTGGCTCCCGAAGTTCGGTCATCCGGTCACGAAACACGTTCAGCACCTCGAGGGCAACCGCTTCATGGTGACGCTGGCCAAGCGCGGCGTGCCGTTCGAAGTGCATGAAAACGAAGCGATCGAGCGCATGTTCGATCGCGATACCGAAACATACAGCAAGCTCGGCCGCGATCTGGGTGGCCGGCTTGGCTATCACGCGGTCTTCACGCGCCGGCGCGTGAGCTTCGAGCATGCGTACCGTTTCCGTCCGCGTTTCATGCAGTGGTTCGCGTCGGTGCATGTGGGGAAGTTCCATGAGGAGAAATTCTTCGAGAACCGCTATTACCTGTCGCTGATCCTGAAATACGAAGATTTCGACGATGGGTTGAAGGAGATCGAATCACTCGCCCAGCAGGCGCTGCTGCAGTTCGCCGACTACGAGGCAGACTTGCTCGAAGTGTACGGGCGCAAGCACATGAACGGCACGCCAATGCTGTTCTCCAGGCAGTACGGTTTTATAAGCGATCTGGTCAATGCAGTGCAGGGTGATCTGCCGGTGGCGGCGGAGCCAGGCACGGACATCATCCCGTCGAGCTATCTGCATTTCGGCTACAACGCACTGTCTGTTCAGGGCCCGGGCGTGCCGGCGTCGCGTCAGTTCGCCACCTGCTACGACCTGCGCGGCTGTCCGGACAAGCCAGGCTGGGGGCAACTCGACCCGATCATCTCACTGCCGGTGGAGTTGACGGTTGCGCACTCGTTCAACTGCATGACCGGCTTCGAGTCGAACCGCACGATCGATTCTACGATCAACAAGCTGGAGTCCGCCGGCGACAAGGCGAAGCATCAGGTCAGGGAACTGCGCGATGCGCAGGGCTATGTGAACACGGGTGAACTCTCGTTCGGCGAGTATCACGGCGCCGCCATCGTCTATGGCGAGACAGCGAAGGAGGCACTGGAAAACGGCAACCTGCTGGCGTCGCGCTCGCTGAGCGAATGCGGCGTCGAATGGGCGCTGGCAACGGGCTCCGCACCATTCACCTACTTCTCGCAGGTACCAGCGGCCAGGGTGAAGCCCCGGCCGAAGGTGCAGTCGTCGCGCAATTTTGCATCGATGCACGCGTGTCACGACTATTCGACCGGCAAGGCCGAAGGCAACCCGATTGGTGACGGATCGGCCATCATTCCGTTCCGCTCGGCCTCTGGCATGTATCACTACAACCACCACGCAACGCGGCGAGGCGATATCAACGTGGCGGAAAAGCTTGCTGCCCATAACGAACTCAAGGGTACGACCGGTACCGGCAAGAGCATGTTGGCTGCGGCGATCACCGGCATGCTGTCGCGCTTTGACCCGCTCCTGTACGTGCTCGACAAAGGGCGTGGCTGGGAGGTATTGATCCGTGCAATGGGGGGCGCCTATGTCAATCTGGAGAAAGGCAAGCCAACTGGGTGGGCGCCGTTCGAGCTGGCCGACACCCCGGATAACCGCGAGTTCCTGTACGGGTTGACGGAACTGTGCGGCCGGAAAAACGGCGTCGACCACCAGGGCCGTCAGATCAGGATCGATCTGACGGCCTCTGAGAAAATCCAGTGCCGCAACGCCGTCGATGCGGTCATGGGCATCGAGGATGTGCGCCTGCGCCGCTTCAGTCTGCTGCTGGACAGCATTCCGGACGAAGGCGATGACAGCCTGCGTGCGCGACTGTCGCTCTGGTGCAAGTCAGAGGGTGGCCGGTTCTGGTGGGTCTTTGACAACCCACCCAACCTGTCGCTGAACATGAGCGAGCAACGCTGGATCGGGTTCGACGTCGAGGCGTTTCTCGTCGAGAACTATGAGCCGTCGGAACCGGCGTTCGCTTACCTGTTCCACCTCAAGAAACTGATGCGCAGCGAAGGCCGGCTGATGCAGACGGTGATCGAGGAGTACTGGCTGCCGATCCGCTTCCGCACGATCCGTGAGCAGATCGAGGAAACACTTGCCAGCGGTCGCAAGGAGGGTGAGTTTCTCACCCTGATCACACAGCAGCCGGAGCAGGGCCAGAAAGCAGCGGATCTCTTCCCCGCCCTGCGCAGCCTCGTTGCGACCAAGCTCTGGATGGCGGATCCGGCGGCGGAAGAAGAGGCCTATCTGCGCGACGGCATGACGAAGAAGGAATTTCGCGAGTTCAGGAAGCTCACGCCGCAGGCCCGGCGCTTCCTTATCAAGCAGGGCAACCAGTCGGCCTTCGCGAGTTTTGATCTGACCGGGCTCGATGACGCGATCGCGGTGTTCTCCGGTGACCGCGAAAACGTGCTGATCTGCGACGCGGTGCGCGCGGAGCTCGGCGACGATCCGGACGTCTGGCTGCCCGTCTATCTGGAGCGGGTGTTCGAACGCAAGCTGCGCACGCGACTCGCGGCGAAGCACGGTGCGGACGAACGCCTCTGGAATAACGAACTGCAGCGCGGCCTCGAGCGCAAGCGGGCCGAACTCGCGGCCATTTATCCACCCGCGCGGACCGTCGAAGCAGACGCCGACGCACTGACTGTCTGACCTTAACGCAATGGAGGAATGAAATGAACGTCAACAATGTCAGGCCGACCGTGCGCCTGATCCGGGCAGGCCGTGTGGCTGTCGCTGCGCTCGCGCTGTGCGCCGCGGGCGCCGTTCATGCGCAGGGCGTGCCGACGATCTCGCCGGCCGAACTCGCGCAGCAGATGGTGCAGGTCCAGCAGCTGTTCCAGCAGATCCAGAACCAGGAGGCCCAGTATCAGGCGCTGACCGGCAACAGCAGTTTCGGCACCATCATGAATGACGCATCGCTGCGCAACTATCTGCCCGAGCAGTGGCAGAACATCTACGACCAGGCGAGGAGTGGCGGCCTGTCCGGCATCAGTTCGTCGATGCGCACGATCGAGCAGCAGGAGGGCATGACTGGTGCCAGCACGCCCGGCCAGCAACGCTATTACGACACGCTCGCGGCCAACAAGGCGATGAACGAGCAGGCGTATAGCGCGACGACGGCGCGGCTGAACAACATCAGGCAACTGATGCAGTTGTCCAACGCGACGCAGGATCCGGCTCAGAAGGCGGATCTGCAGAACCGGATGGCGGCCGAAGAGGCAATGGTCACGAATGACCAGACCCGGCTGCAACTCACCGCGCAGCTGCAGCAGACCGAACTCAAGCTTGCTGAAGAGCAGCGCGACCGGGAATTCGATAACGCTCTCATGGGGAAAAACAATGGTCAATAAGACACTTCTCGGCTCAATTGTCGCTTTGCTGGTCGTGATCGCGGGCTATCTCGGCTATCTCGCGCGGGATCGTCATCAGCACAACTTGCAGGAAGAGCAACAGCAGCAGCAGGATCTGAAGTTCGATGCCGCACTAGCAGGCATGACTCCGCAGCAATACGCGGCGAAGCAAAAGGAACTGTCGGAACATGCTGCGAGCGACGACGCGCAAGCCAGCGCCGCCGGTCTGAAGTAAGTGCCGGTCGCCACAACCCTGGACGTGAGGTCACCGTGGTAAATACTCATCTTTTTTCGTCAATGACGAGCTACATGGATCAGAACGTGGTGAACACGATCACCACCGGATCGACGCGGATGATCGCGCTGATCTCTCCGCTGATGGCCGCGTGCTTCAGTATTTACGTACTGCTGATCTTGTGGTCCTACTGGCAGGGCCGCAACGACGAGCCGATCAACGATTTTCTGATGCGCATGGCGACCTGGGCATTCATTCTCACGTGCGGCATGAATATCCAGTTCTACACCAGCTACGTCGTGCCATTTTTTAACGGGCTGGGAGAGCAGCTTTCCGCAGCGGTGACAAACGGAAGCAACACGGTGTCCGGGCTCGACAACCTGCTGGATGCTTACCTGAATTCCGCACAGGCAATTTTCAACAACGCGCACGGGCTAAAGGTGTTTGAGGCACTGTGGGTCATTTGCCTGATATTCATTTTCGGTACGCCTTTCATGGCTATCGCGATCGCTTATCTGATTCTGGCGAAATTCGCGCTGGGGATCCTGCTTGCCCTCGGACCGCTGTTCATCTCGGCCGCACTCTTTCCACCCGCACGGCAGTTCTTCTGGAACTGGGTGGGGCAGTGCATGAACTACGTCTTTCTCGTCACGCTGTTCGCGGCGTCATGTGCGCTGGAGGTCAATTTCGCGATGGGCTTCATACCCGCGGGTGGTGCGATGCCCAGCATCGCGGAGGTCTTTGAACTCGACATTATGGGGATTTCCTTCTGGATCATCGCGCTCAACCTGCCCGGACTGGCGTCGTCGCTCGCCGGCGGCGTCGGGATTTCCACCATGGTGGGCAGGCTTGGCACGGCCGGAAGGATGCTTGGGTCTCTCGCAAAGGCTGGCGGCGAAGGCGGTAAAGCTTCTGGCGGTCGCCTGAGTGCCCAATAAAGAAGAACCCGATGAAACGTTTTTTGATCAGGCTCGGACGGTGGTGGCTCGCTGCGGCGGTGATCTGTACGGTGGGATTGATCCTTTCCATCGAGCTTATACATTGACCCGTGGGGCCCCCTCTCAGGGAGAAGAAGATGGAATGCAACCGCGCAATGCAGGATCGACTCGCGAACAGAAAACGGGAACAGGCTGGTGAAATCCGGCGTGCGGTACGACGCCCGAAAGGCCGCCAGTCATGAAAACCGCACTCGTGGTGAGCCTGCTCATTCTCTCGTTGCAGGCGTGCAGTTCCGCTCCTAAACCTCCCGAGCCGACGGGCCAATGGGTGCCCGTCAACCAGCCGGCGGCGCAGCAACAGGCTGCACGTACCGAACCGAAGTGAGAAACCGAATGATCTTTACCATCAGACAGTGGTTTGCGGGAGCCACGACGGCACGCAAACGCGGGCGCGCCGGCGGGGAGCCTGCAGCCGCGCAGCCGGCATCGCCTGCGAGCGGCATTGACGCAGGCGAGCGTGACGCTGTCGCGTGGTACCTGAAGCAGGCGCAGGACTTCGAAAGATCGAAGGTCGAGGCTGCCGAAGAGAAGGCACGGATCGCCGATCGGCGCTCGATGCTGTCGGGCGGTGTGGCGCTCGCGGCTGTTTTCGGCATGACAGCTTTAGGACTCCTGAAGCGACCGAATCCGCCCGCCGTGCTGCGCGTGAACGATTCGAACGGCAACGTGGATGTGTTGCCCACGACGGCCACCGGTCACGTGAGCTTCACCGAGAAGACAGACCGCGCGGATCTGCGCCGCTATGTCGAACTGCGCGAAGGCTACGACTGGGAGACGATCTCCGACACGCACGCGGCCGTCATGTTCATGAGCGACGAGCACGAGCAGGAAGCCTACGACGCGCTCGTGCGCGGCCCCGCCGGACCACTCAAGCTGCTGAAGGATCAGGTGCGCGTGCTTGCGCGCGTCGGCTCGATCACGTTCGTCGGCTCGACTGCCCAGGTATTTTTCTCGCGGCAGCTGATTCCGCTGAACCCCGCGGTGAAGCGGCCTGATCCGACCTACTGGATTGCGACAGTGGCGTTCGGGCGCGTGGACGTGCCGGAGAAAAAGGTCCAGCAGGACATCGACCCGGACGGCTTTCGCTGCACGAGCTACGAGGTCACGCGCGACTGGACGCGGGTGCCGGCGGATACACCGTCATCGCCGACGCCCGCAGCGGGTAACGCATCGTGAAGGCTGGATTCTTTCGCATGCCGCCCGCCGTGGTGGCCATCGCCGCGGGTCTCGCCTTCGCTTCGTCGCACGCCAGGGCACTCGAGACACCGCGCAGCTGCGGTTCGGATCCGCATATCCAGTGTGCGACCTACGACCCCAATCAGGCGTATCGCGTCGCCACCATGCCGGGGCGCGTGGTGATGATCCAGTTCGAACCGGGCGAACACATCATCGACAGCGGTGAAGGCATCGGAGATGGCAAGGCATGGCACGTGGCCATCAACGATAGCGGGGCGCTGCTCAAGCCGGGTGCGTTGCAGCCGGAAACCAATCTTGTGCTCGTCACCAACCGGCGCACCTATTCCCTCTCGCTTGCCGACGTGTCGGGCGGCCAGCCGGCGACGTGGATGCTGCGATTCGACTATCCCGACACGAAAGCGAAGCTGACTGCGGCGCAGCAGCGCCGGCAGGAGGCGGTCAGCGCGGCGCTCAGTGGACAGCAGGGCAACGGGCCGGCCGTGCCGGCGTCGATCGCGGGAGGGGCGAACGCGGTTCGGAGAGCCGCTGCCCAGGCGGTGACATCGGCATCGGCCGCGAACATGCAGTACATGATGCGCGGTGATCGCGCACTCGCGCCGACCGCGCTCTGGGACGACGGCCGCTTTACGTACTTCAAGTATGCGACCGCGCGGGACCTGCCGACGATCTTCACGAAGCTGCCAGACGGCAGTGAGGCGACCGCGAACTTCCACATGGAGGGCGACACGGTCGTCGTGCACGAGGTGTCGCAGTCGTTTGTCATCCGCTACGGCCAGTCGGTGCTGGGCATTCGCAACGATGGCTATTCGCCCGATGGCCATTACAACCGGGCGGGCTCGTCGGTGCCGGACAGCGCGCGCATCGAGCGCGACCATGCCGGCGCATCGGCGAACTGATCAGGGAGCGTACAGGGCATGACGGAACGAAACGAAATCGAACATGCGGCGCATCGGCCCGCACCTGCCAACGCCGCCCCGCAGCCTTCGCTCGATCTGCCGGGTCGCCGGAAGACGCGGGTGGGCAAACTGCGCCTGGTGCTGGTCGCGCTGGCCGTGATTGCGCTGGGTGCGTCGGGCGTCACGATCTATCTGCAGCGGCTCTTTCAGCAACATCAGGATGCGAAGCAGGCGGCGCTCAGCAAGCCGAAAGACAGCGGCGCGAGTGACGCGGGCGGGGATCTCGAGACGCAAAAGGATCGGATCAGGAAAGCGGAGGCTGATCAGGCCCGCGCAGCGTCAGAGGCTGCGGCTGCGGCGAATTCCCGCCTGGCGACACCGGCCGGCGCGGCATCGCAGACGAACGTACAGGCTGCGGCGAGCAACCAGCCGCGGCCGCTCACGCCGGCCGAGCGCCGCCTGCAGGGCAGCGTGCTCGTTTCGGGCGGGAACACCGGGTCTGGCCGGAGCGACGATGGCCCGGTGGCCTCGAATGAAACCGCAGGTGACAACGAGGGCAACCGTGCCGGCAATGACGGAGCGCCCAGTCATGACGCCGGTGGACTGGCCGGCCTGGCGAAGTCGATGGGCATGGCGGCGCTGCGTGGTGGCAGTGCAGGGGGGCCGTCCAGTTCGCCGAACAGGACGGACGCGGGCGACAGCAAGGGTTCGTCGTTCGACCAGTCGTTGCAGCCTTCGAAGCTGCAGCCGATGCAGGCCTCATTCCGGCCGAACCGGCACTACCTGCTCAGTCGCAACACGATGATCCGCTGCGGGCAGGCGACGGCCATCCGCACCGACCGGCCGGGCCTGATCGGCTGCCCGATCGCGCAGGACGTCTGGTCCGACGATGGCACGACCCTGCTGGTCCGCAAGGGCGCCACCGCCAAGGGCGAGCAGCGCGACGCGGTCATCCAGGGACAGGGTGTGATCGGTGCGATCTGGGACGAGATCGATGACGGTGGCGTGCGCATTCCGCTGAATTCGCCGGCGACCGATCCGCTCGGCGCAGCCGGCATCCCGGCCTGGGTCGACGAGCACTTCTGGCAGCGCTTCAAGGGAGCGCTGATGGTGAGCCTGATCGGCGACTTTGGTCAGGCGCTCGCGAACAAGGCGATCGGAGCGGGCCAGACGATCACCTTGTCGAACAGTTCGAACGCTACGCAGGACGTGGCCGCCGAGACGCTGCGCAGCACGATCAACATCCCGCCGACGGCGTATTCGAACCAGGGCTCGGTGATCAATATCTTCGTCGCACGCGACATCGATCTGGGCAGCGTCTACGAGAACGTTGATGCGCAGGGTAACCCGGCGCAGGGTAACGCGGTCGGCCAGAACGGTCAGCTAACCGGACAGCAGTGAGGAGCACACGCATGAACCTGAAGATCACCTTTCCCGAGGACTTTCCCCTGCACGGGCTCGATCGTGACATGTTCGAGGCGAAGCTGCGCGATGCCCTGCGTTTCTGCCTCTACGGCAACACGGTCCGGCAACTGGCCGAACGGGTCGATGCGCGGCGTGGGCGTCGGCTTCCCGATACGTTGCCCCTTCTTCAGATCGCCGACGAGCACGCGTTCGACAATTGCATGGCGCTCGACGGTTGCCGCATCGACGACATGTCAGTGGCACTGCGTCGCAACCTGCTGCACAGCGTCGGCGCGCGTATCGGGATCACGCTGTCCGAATGGGGTGATAGCGCGTTGCCCGCGCTCGCTGATCCTGCGCATCCAGCCGGCATGCCAACGGAACTTGCTGCAACTAACCGTCCGGCCGACGCCCCACCATCAACCCCGAGGCCACAACGTCCGTTTCCCGTCTGGCCTGCATGGGCGCTGGGTGTGGCGCTCGTGAGTGGTGTTGCAGTCTGGAACATGACGCGCCCGGCTGCATCCTTAGCCTCCCTTGTTGCGACCGTGATTTCGACGTCGCCTGCGCAGACGCTGCGTGAGCTGGCCAGTAGCGTGCCGGACGACCGGCAGCCGTACCGCGTGTCCGTGCGGATCGAGCCGCAGGACGGTGTCGTCACGCATCGCTGACCCGTACCGTCCGACTAACTGCCCCCCGACTGGCGCCCGGTCCGCGACCGGGTATGTCTACCTGCTGACAAGGAGTACGAATGAGCGCCGTTGTTATCGATGTGATCGAGAAAGGCACGATCGCCCGCAGTTTCCTCAAACAGATGGGCATCGCGAACTTCTTCGACGGCAGCCTCACTGAGGTGGCCATTAACCGGCCCGGCGAAATCTGGACGCAGGGCAGTGGCAGCTGGAAGCGGCACGATGCGCCCGCCTGCACGCTCGATGCGTGCTTCAAGCTCGCCAACGCGCTGACGGTCATGAAGGGCGGCAGGTTCTCCACCAAGGAGCCGATTCACCCCGTGGTGCTGCCCGACGGCCAGCGCGGGCACGTGCTGATGCAGCCGGCGTGCGAGCAGGACACCATTTCGATCACGATCCGCATCCCGTCGAACGTGCGCTTTTCCGTCGCCGAGTATGAGCGCAACGGCTGGTTCGAGGGCTATCGCGACGTCTCGCCGCGTCGCGCCATGCCAGCGACACTTGACCTGGCGCCGTTCGAACTTGAGATGCTGGAAGCGAAGAGCCAGCGCAATGTGACGCGCATGCTCGAGCTCGCCGTCGCAAACCGGCTGAACATCGTGCTTGCCGGTGGCACCGGCTCCGGCAAGACGACACTGAACAAGGCGCTCTCGGACCTGATTCCGTCCGGCGAGCGCATCGGCACGATCGAGGATACGCCTGAGCTGTCGCTGCCGAATCATCCGAACCGCGTGCACCTGTTCTTCAGCGACGCACTGCCCGCGAAGGAACTGGTGCGCTCGACGCTGCGCATGAAGTTCGACCGCGTGTTCCTCGCCGAGCTGCGCGGCGACGAAACGTGGGACTACATGACGCTGCTCAACACCGGCACGCCCGGTGGCATCACGACCGTCCACTGCAATGACGCACGCTCCGCACCGTCGCGGATCGCCACACTCGTCAAACAGAGCGTGGTGGGCCAGACGCTCGACTGGCAATTCATCATGGAACAGGTCCGCGTGACCGTGGACCTGGTTCTCTTCATGTGCGACAAGCGCCTGTCCGAGATCTGGTACGACCCGATCGGCAAGGCGCAATTGCTGGGGTGCACCTCATGAGCGCCATGGACGTCGCCGAGGTGGGCGCTGTAGCGGCCGCCGACGATCCCGGTCTGTGCAGATGGCGCCCGTCGGGCGACTTCGCCCTAGTCCACCCGTCGGGCTGGTCGATCGCGCGGTACCTGGTCTACGACGAGTGGCGCTACCTGCTGTGGGAGCCCGTCGATCTGTGCCGCCACGCCCGGGGCAATGCGTCTCACGGCCCTTTCCGCAAAGTACGCGACGCGATGCGGTTGCACAGGCAACTCGCGTTACCGGACTCCAGGACGCGTGATGGGAAAGACTGCGAATGAGTCGACGCGCCCACCCATTGAGGACCCGTCATGCCCAAACCTCTTCGAATCCTGATCCCCGTCGTGGTCTTCCTGCTGATCCTGGGCGGCTTCGCGTTCCTCGGCCAGTTCGCCGCCGGCGAGCTTTTCGCGAAGATGCAGAAGCTGCCTGAGGGGAGTGTGGGCGTATTCACGCTGTACGACTACTGGCACGCCTACGGTGACGTGCCCGCGGTGGTACGCGCGCTCAAGGCATGCACGCTGCTGTCGGTGGTTATCACGTGCCTGCCGGTGGCTGTGATCACAATGGCGCTCATGTCGGGCCGCAAGCGCCTCGCGCAGTTTGGCGAAGCCCGGTTCGCCACCCGCGGTGACATCGTGAAAGCGGGCCTGCTGGAGAAGAAATAGCCATGACGACTTCGCCACACCTGTATCCGCCGTTCATCGTGGGCAAGTACAAGGGTGAATACCTGAAGTACTACGGCCAGGATTTCCTGATGGCGGCTGCCGGCACCCGCTCCGGCAAGGGCACGTCGCTCGTGATCCCGAATCTTCTCACCTATCCCGATTCGGTCGTAGTCGAGGACATCAAGGAAGAGAACTATCTGTACACGTCCGGCTACCGGCGGGCGTGCGGTCACGAAACCTGGCTGTGGGCGCCGTTCTCGGAAGACGGGCGTTCGCACGCGTACAACCCGCTTGAATACATCCAGCGCCGCGCGCCGTATACGCGAGTGGGCGACGTGATGACGATCGGCGAACACCTGTATCCGTCCAACGTCGACGCGCGTCTGAAGTACTGGAACGATAACGCGCGCAACCTGTTCATCGGCATCGTGCTGTACCTGCTGGAAACGCCATCGCTGCCGTGCACGTTCGGCGAGGTGCTGCGACAGGCCTCCGGCAAGGGCCGTGCGATCCGCGAGCACATCTCGTCGATCGTCAGCACGCGCGCCGATGCCGCTCACGCGACTCCGGCGACCGGGGGGCTGCCGCCGCTGACCTTCGAATGTCTCGATGCGCTGAACCGCTTCCTGTCGCAATCGAAAGAGGCGTTTGCCAATATCGTATCGACGATGACCGCGCCGCTGAACGTCTTCAGCAATCCAGTGGTCGACGCGGCGACCAGCCGCTCGGACTTCGATCTGGCTGATGTCCGCAGAAAACGCATGTCGATCTATGTCGGCATCAAGCCGGGGGACCTGAAAGCCGGCGCGCTGCTGGTCAATCTCTTCTTCTCGCAGCTGATCGATCTGAACACGCGTGAGCTGCCTGCGGAAAATCCCGCGCTCAAATACCAGTGTGCGCTGATCCTGGACGAGTTTGCAGCGCCCGGCAAGATCGACATCATCGAGACGGCCAACGCGTTCATTGCGGGCTACAACCTGAGGCTGATGCTGATTTTCCAGGGCATGTCCCAACTCGAGGATCCGAAGCTGTATGGAAAGCACGGTGCCGAAACGCTGGCGATCAACTGCAAGATGCGCAGCCTTTACGCGCCGCGCACGGTGAAGGAGTCGGAAGAGTACTCGAAGATGCTGGGGACCTTCACGCTCATGGCGCGCTCGAAGAGCCGCAGTCGCGGCCGCAGTTCGTCGACCAGCACCAACGAATCGGAGCACGGCAGGGCACTGATGATGCCGCAGGAGCTGCGCGCCCTGAAGCACAACAAGCAGATCATCACGATCGAAGGGTGCGAGCCGATCCTGTGCGAGAAGGCGTTTTTTTATGAAGACGCCGAACTCGTCGACCGGCTCGTGCGGCAGAGCCCCTATCTGCAAGGGGTGATGTCAAAGCTGGAGAAGACCAACCGCCGTCGCGCGTGGTTCGGTTTCGGTCCGAAGTTGCCGGACGAAACACAGATGAAACATGCCGCGTTCGTCGCGCGTGAGCTGTGCGCACCCGTGCCCAGCATCGACGTCGAACAGTGGTGGCAGACGCAGAACGCCACGCGCCGCGCGCAGCAGGCCGCTGCGGCCGCAGCCGCGGCCCCACAGTCCGCCGGGCAGGCGCTAGACGTCCGAAATGTTCGCGAACACGAGATCGGTGTCCTGGCGCCGGCACACCTCGCCAACCGCAACAGCATCCGTGCATCGCTCTTCCAGCTGATGCCCTATCTGCGTGAAGTCCTGCCGGACGCGGCGGCCGCCGTGTCGGGGCAAACCGCAGCACCTCAGTCGCAGCCTGAACCTCAAGGAGTGACGATATGAACGAAATCGAATTTCCCGCCGACCAGATTGATTACCGCGAACGCGATGCGGCCAACACGGGCGACGCGTCGTCAATCCGCGCCCGTACTACGCCGCCGGCGAACGAGGCGGACGCGCGCGCCGTGCCCGGCGGTCCCGACACGCCTGTTGATCACGCGACCAGAGAGCACCTGAAGAAGATCCGCTCGGCCGATCGGGAGAAGGCCGAAAGGCTTCTCAAGGGCGATGCATTGCCCCACGTCGCATCCAACGCCGCACCCAACGTCGCGACCGACACAACCGCCGACACGGCGACCGACGAGGCGGTGAAGCCGGCCGTCGGCACTGGCAGACCGCTCGGGAAGAAGGGCGACGGTCCGGAGAACAGCGTCCGGCCGAAGCCGGTTTTCGAGAAGACCGGCTATGACCTGCCGAAGTCGGTCAGTAACTGCTATGTCGCGCATGAGGGCAAGTTTCTCGATCGCAAAAGCGAGACGGTGCACTTCGAGGACAAGGGCCGTTCACTCGCCACGGCCAGCGAGGACCGCGAGGTGATCGCGCACATGGTCGAAGTCGCGAAGGCGAAGCACTGGGGCGAGCTGCAACTGAAGGGCAGCGAGGAATTCCGCCGGCAGGCGTGGATTGCGGCCGAGCTTGCGGGCGTGCCAACACGCGGCTTCAAACCTGCTGCGCAGGATCGGGCCGCGCTGACCGCCGCGCGCGAGGCGATGCGCATCGGCGCCGCGGACAGATCGAATCACGGCGAGGCAGCCCGCACGAACTCGCTGGATACAGCTGACGGCCAGAAACCCGATACCGTGGGCCCGGGCAAGCCCGTGCAGGATCCCGCCAGCGGGGCAGTCGCCGGTCCGATCCCGGCGTCCCGGCAGGCGAGCCGCGGCCCGGCGCAGACGAGATCGAAGCTTGACGCGAAGGCTGACTTGAAGACTGACCTGAAGGCTGACAGGCAGCCGCCGCAGCCAGATCAGCCCACAGCGGGTTCCCAACCGGCCTCGCCGCCGCTGGATCAGTCTGCGGCTGGCGTGACCGCGGGCGTACTGGTCGCGCACGGCGCGGCACCGTTCAATCACGATCCGAAACAGAACCGGAGCTATTACGCGACCGTGCGCACGGCCAGCGGTGAACACACCGTGTGGGGACTGGATCTCGAACGCGCGATCGGCGAAAGCGGTGTGCAACCCGGTCAGCGGATCGAGCTGGAAAAGGGCGGCAGTAAAACGGTAACCACGCAGCAGCGTCAGTTCGATGACAAGGGTAATGAACTCGCCCCAAAGTCGGTCGGGAGCCGACGCAACGAATGGCTGGTGTCCTCGCCGGATGTACCCGGTCTGCCCACGCGTGTGCAGCGCGAGGCGCTGGCCAGCGTGCGACGCGACGTGGATGAGCGCCGTCGGATCGATGAGGCGCGCGAACGCTTCCTGAACGGGGACTGGGAATACTCGAAGGAACAGCGGAAGACCCTCGATGAGGCGCGCGAACGCATCAAGGCGCAGGCCGCGCGCGAGGTGCTGCGTGACGAGATCAAGGGTCTGCCGGCGCAGCAGCAGGAGAAGCTGATGGGGGAGTTCGAAAGCGCCGTGGCCGGGGCGCGCGCCGCTAACCGGCCGCTCGAGGTGCCGATGCCGCAGGTCAGCGAGGCGACCATCGAGGCGGTGCGCGAGCAGATCGCGCGCGAACAGCGGGGGCTGGTTCATGCGACACGGCAGGCCGCACCGCAGTCGACGCAACCTGCGTCGCGGGAGCCTGGACGGGACCCGCAGTCGCACACCGCCGAACACGACGGGCCGACCCTCGAAATGGAACCGTAAAGCGGCAGATCGCTACGGGCGGCCGCGCTCGTCTCGCGACCGTCATCGTCAGATTGAACAACAGGAGCAGGACATTATGAAGATTGCAGTCATCAACTTTTCCGGGAACGTCGGCAAGAGCACCGTCGCCCGTCATCTTCTCGCACCGCGCCTCGAAGGCGCGCAGGTCATCGCGATCGAATCGATCAACTCGGACGATCACGAAAAAGAGGACGCCCTTCGAGGCAGCCAGTTCGACGAACTGCAGGAGCAGATGATGATGCTGAAGAACGTCGTCGTTGACGTAGGCGCATCGAACGTCGAAGACTTCATCGGTCTTATGCAACGTTACGATGGATCACACGAGGATTTCGATATCTTCGTGGTTCCCACCGTCCCGGTGGCCAAACAGCAGGTCGACACCATCGCGACGCTCGACGAGCTGCGCGATCTTGGCGTGCGACCCGACAGGATCCGGCTGCTGTTTAACACGGTCGACACGAAATCCGACCTTCGCAAGGCGTTCCTGCGGATATTCGATCATCACCAGAGCAAAGGCGGCTTCGTCCTGAACAACGAGGCGGTCATCTACGAAAACCCGATCTTCGAAAAGATCAAGCCGTTCGACAGGTCAATCATCGAAATCCGCGACGACCCCACGGATTATGTGGCATGGAATGCAAAGGCGATGGAGGAGGGCGCGCCCGAAGCCCAGCGCGCCTACATCCGCCAGATGGTTGCGCTCAAGCGCCTCGCGAACCGGGCGGCTTCGGAACTTGATGCGGTCTTTGATGTACTGGTGCACTGATGGGCGCACCAGACGATGCGATCCGCGAGGAACTGATCGGGGCGGTGCTTGGCGAGCTGTCGCTCCTGCGCCGCGACGTGAAAGACCTGTCGCAACTGCTCGAGGCAAGCGGCAAACAGTTCAAGGATGACGGGGAGCTGACCCTGCTGCGGTATGCGTCGCGCCACGAACAGTTCCTGAAGCAGTTTTCCGAATCGAGTGCCGACGTGCTGGCGCAGGCGGTGAGTTTCGCGCAGGCTCGCGACCAGTTGCTCGGTGAAATCTCGCTGCGGCAGTACGACGAGGCCAATGGGCGCAGCCGCCAGTTGCTGAGGGACGTGCTGCGCGAGGAAGGCTGGACCAGCAGGTCGGCCCTTACGCGGTTCGAACTCGCGGTATGGATGGGCGGCGCCGCACTGTTATCGGCCGTCGTGACTCTGGGCGCGTTCGCGATGCTGCACGGACTGCTGTGATGCAGGGGGACACACCATGAAAACGATTCTGGGAATGCTTCTGGCCGGCGCGCTGCTGGTCGGCCCGTTCATCAGCACACCGGCGCACGCCGACCACAATGAGGACGCGTGCGGTGCGGTGCTCTGTCTTGCCGGGCTGATGAACGGTGGGAGTGGCGGCAGCGACTGCAGCCAGTACGAGGCGAACTACTTTTCAATCGTGAAGTATCACCACGGCCACTTCGATCTGAGCGGGACATCGAGCGCCCGCGGTGACTTCCTGAACCAGTGCAAATCGGTCGGCGGCGACCAGAAAAGCTCGGTCAACTCGAAGTACGGCGGTGTCGAGAACGGGCCGTGAATGCATCCCTCAGCCCGGCGGCGCCCTCGGGCCGCCAGGATTCGCGCCGGTGGCGTTCTCGCGTCACCGGCGTTTTTTCCAATATCCATAAGCCGCGGTTGAAATCCGTCGCCGCAACAGCATCCACAGGAGAACCATGCAATGAAAAATGCACCCACCCACCCACCCACCCACCCACCCACCCTGGCCCGGCGTCAGGCTGCCGCTTCAATCGGCTGGCCGGAACGCATAGCCTTGCTGCTCAACCCCGATCCTGCCGCGCGCAGACGCCTCAGGCGGCTGGGGATTTTCGCTGGCGTGCTGGCCGTTCTCTGGATGGTCGGCACCGATCCGCGCAGGCCGGTCCAGACATGGGCGCAGTCGGTTGAGAACCGCGAGACGCGGTCTGCGATGGAGTCCACGATGAACGCCGGCAACCCCGTCGCCGGAACCTGGCTGGCGACGCACTTCCGGCCGGATTATCCGGGACTGCTGGAACTGCAGGCGGACGCGGGCGAGCCGACGGCGATGTTCATCATGCGCCGGATCCTGGTGGACTGCGCGCATCCCGGGCGCTTCATCACGCTCGGCCGGAACCTGATGGCGTCGCAGGTGAAGGCGAAAGGTCTTGATCTTGTGCGCAAGGCTGCGGCTGCGGGCAATCCGGACGCGCTACTCTTTGCGGCCCGTCATGACGGAGCGTAAAGGCTGGACGCAAAACAGTCCGTATGAATTCGTCTATCCGGGCGGCTGGTCGATCACCAACCGGATCATCAACGGCAAGTCACGCTGGACGCTTTTATGCGCCGGCGAGCAGTTCGGCGCGTTCAGCAGCGCAGCCGCCGCGATGAATCACCATGCCGCGCTGATGAAGAAACAGGACGGCGGCGCATGATGCGGGGCCAGCAGTCGTTCGTCGTATGAAGTCGACCCGTGGAAATCGAACCGGGGAATCAGACCGGCGCCGGCATCACTGAACGGGCTATGGTCGGCAAGCGCTGGCCGCAGTACACTGCCCGGCGGTGTGGAGGAGAACACGATGAAACTCACTTCCGGAAAACTGCTCCGGCTCATGAAGCCAGGGCGCGCCTATCAGGCGGGTGAGCTGGCCAGGCGCTTTGACACTTCGACCGCGCACGTCAACGACATGCTGTGCACGCTGGTTGAAGACGGACTTGTCCGGATGAACAGTCACTCATCGCGCATCATCCGCTTCGAGCGGCTTACCTTCTGGCCGGAACCACCATCGCGGCCCACTGTCGGAACCGGGATATCGACGAGCGCGACGAGCGTCGCGACACAACCGGTGACCCGTCAGCTGCACGGCTCGCTGCGCGGCTACGATGCGTCGCTCGCCAGCGTGCGCAGTCTCGCGATGCTCACGCGTCATGCACACTGAGGACAGACACCCATTCGCCTGATTGACCGGGACCACCCTGACAGGGTCAAGCGACCGCTCAGCGCTGAAGAGACCGCCGCGGTGCGCAGGTTCTGCGGCGCCGGGCAGGACGTCCAGACCGGAGACGTTGAGCGCGTGCTGGCCATACTTGAAGAGATGCACGACGGGCGGCACGTACGGCAATGGCTCGAGTGCGACTGCTGGCCGGGAGCCACTACGCAACCGCGGCTGACGGCCCGGGTCCGCGAAGAGGGGCCGCGTCATTTCGTGCGCATGCACGGATACGGCGAGCATCGCTGCGCGCTGGCTTCCTTCCGTCAACAGCCGGAGCCGGAGGACGAGCCGGACGATGCCGCCGTGCCACCCGGTCGGCACAATCCGCTCAAGCCGGTCGGCGACGCGCTCGACTACCTTGATGACGAGCACGAGGGCGCGGCGCGTCCGGGAGGCTCGGGCGGTTCGGCCAGTGGGACCGGTGAAACGGGGCGACGCCTGCCGCGCCTGGGCCGCATCATGCATACGTTGCTGGACGATGCCGGCTTTGCCACCGTCCACGTCGACGTGCTGAAGGAGAAGACGAATTCGTGGGAGCGCCTGAAGCCGTATGCGGACGCGGAAGCGATGAGTCCGGAGCTGACCTTGGGGCAGGTGCTTTTTACGGAACCGTGGACCAGCATCAACGAGAAAATGGCCGCCATCGATGCGCTGCCATGGCCGGAGAAGAAAGCGCGTAGCGCGCTCCTGCTGTTTGTGGCCGACGAGATCCGCGACGGTGCCGCCATCAAGCGCACGCGCCTGGGCGAACGCATCGTACGTCCGGAGAAAGGCATCCGGGCCGGCGGCCGGGACCAGCGGCTCACGCAGCCACCGTACTGGGTGCTGGCCGTCGTCGATCGCGACCGGGAGGGCAGCGCGCGATATCGCGAAGCGTTCGCGCAGCACGCGTACTCGTTCCGGCAGCCGGTGCCGCTGGACAGCCGGTACGAGCGCCTCACGCTCGAATGCCTGTTCCGTGTGATGGAGTGGGTCAGGACGCGCGGCGTCGAGGTGACGCTTGGCAAACCGCTGTTCGATCGCGAGGTGCGGCAGCCCGGCGGTCCAAGCCTGTGGTGCCGGCCGGACTTCGAGCTCACGTTCCGGACGGCCGCGTCCGCCGGTGCAGCGGAGCTGCCGGTCAGGTGTGGCGCGTTTCTCGAAACGAGAGTTTCATCGAAAAATGCAACCCTATCGATAATAAGGGTTAGCGATATGCTACCCGTTTCCGGCACGTTCGCAGCAGGCGGCGAGACTCCGATTCGAATCGGAGTGGTTCGTATTACCGATCACATGTCAGACGTTGACTGCAGTTTTCTCACGGTCGCGGGCTATTTCAGGCTGCCAGAGAGAAACTGCCTGAGTCGTTCGCTGCGTGGCTTGCTCAGTACTTCCTCAGGAAGCCCCTCTTCCTCCGTGCGTCCTTGATGAAGAAACACCACATGATTCGATACATTGCGGGCAAACCCCATTTCATGCGTAACAACAATCATTGTGCGTCCTTCGTCTGCGAGCTTTTGCATTACCTTGAGAACTTCACCTACCAGCTCCGGGTCGAGCGCAGATGTTGGTTCATCGAACAGCATCACGTCAGGGTTCATCGCCAACGCGCGAGCAATCGCGACACGCTGCTGTTGGCCGCCAGAAAGATGCGAGGGATACTGCTTCTCCACGCGCGGTGCGAGTCCGACTTTTTCCAGGTATTCACGCGCGCGCTCTTCCGCCTCGCGACGTGACAGCCCGAGCACATGTACCGGCGCTTCAATAATATTCTCGAGAACGTTCATGTGCGCCCAGAGATTGAAATGCTGGAACACCATCGAGAGCTTCGTCCGGATACGCTGCAGCTGCTTCGGGTCCGCGACGTCGAGATAGCCGGATTTATCGGTGTTCGTCTTTACCGCTTGGCCATCGACCGAGATGCGCCCGGAGTTCGGTCGCTCAAGAAAGTTGATGCAACGAAGAAACGTACTCTTTCCCGAGCCGCTTGCCCCGATGATGCTGATAACGTCGCCCCTTTTTGCGTTCAGGGATACGCCCTTGAGTACCTCGTGGTCTCCGAAGCGCTTGTGGATGTCGTGAACTTCTAACTTGCAAGCTTCTGTCTGAGTCGTGACCCTCAACATTCTGATCCCTTATCGTTAGTTTTAAAGCACCGGTGTGTCGGACACCTTGGCTGGACACCGACGCGCAAGCTTAGTGAGCACGCGGTCAGAGGTAGCCGAGCCAGTGGCGTTCAGCACGCCGGAAGACAACGACCAGGGCGAAGGAGATGGTCATGTAAAGCAGCGCGGCAATGCCAAACGCCTGGAACGACTGGTAGGTTGCAGAGTTGGCGTCGCGGGCGACTTTGAGGATGTCAGGCACGGTGGCCGCGAAAGCAACCGAGGTGGCATGCAGCATAAGGATTACCTCGTTGCTGTAAAGAGGCAGGGACCTTCGCAACGCGGAAGGGATGATGATGCGTCTGTACAGGGTGAACCAGTTCATTCCGTAGGCGCGTGCGGCCTCAACTTCACCGTGAGACATCGAGCGCATCGCGCCAGCGAATATCTCGGTCGTGTAGGCGCACGTATTAAGCGCAAACGCAACAATTACGCAGTGGTAACCGCTTCGAAAGAAGGCATCGGTAAGCTCATGCGACCGAATAAAGTCGAAGCTATAAATACCCGTATAGATCAGAAGCAATTGCACGTACAACGGCGTGCCCCGGAAGACATACGTGTAGAAACGCACGGGCATGCTTATGCCGCGATTCGTGGAGACACGAGCCACCGCGAGGGGCACCGCCATCAGGAAGCCGACTACGAGAGACGCCACCAGCAGCCAGAGGGTGACGGCGAGGCCGGAGACGCGCTGCCCGTCCCAATACAGGAAAGCGCGCCAGAACTGTGTAAGGATATCGATCATGAGCTTAGAGTTCCGCGTGACGAACGCCAGTCGAGAATCGTTTCTCGAGCCTGAACAGCACGAAATTGGAGATGGTTGTCATCGCGAGATAGATGAGCGCGGCACACATAACAAAGAAGAACATTTTGAACGTGCTCTTACCCGCATCCTGTGTGGCCTTTACGACATCTGCCAGGCCGATAATGGAGACAAGCGCAGTCGCCTTGACCAGAACCTGCCAGTTGTTGCCGATGCCCGGAAGTGCGAAGCGCATCATTTGAGGAAACAGGATGCGCCGGAAAACAAGAACCCCATTCATTCCGTAGGCGGCGCCCGCTTCCAGTTGCCCGCGCGGCACTGCAAGGAATGCGCCCCGAAAAGTTTCCGTGAAGTAGGCTCCATAGATGAAGCCGAGTGTCAGGACGCCTGCCGCGAACGGGTCGATGTCAAATTGCGCGAGACCCAGGGCGTCGGTAAGATTGTTGACCGCAATCTGGATGCTGTAAAAGACAAGGAGCATCAGGACAAGGTCCGGTACCGATCGTATCAAGGTCGTGTACGCTGAGCCGATTGCGCGAAAACCACGATTTAGCGAGAGCTTCGCGACGGCGCCCATGAGGCCAAGGACAACCGCGGCCGCAAGCGACAGCACCGACAATTCAATTGTCCGCACAGTGCCGGCGAGCAGCTGCGGACCAAATCCGAATAGAAACACATGCGTCTCCGTGCTTGTTATAGGTAGAAAACGGCGAGCCGAAAGCCCCCGCATCTCTGTTGTGCGGCAACCATTCAGTCACCCAGGCGGCAAGGAAAATCCCCGGCGGCTCGGAAGGGGGACTCACCGGGCACGCAGCAGCGTCTTGTCCCACATCTCCTTCAACAGAGGCGTGGGAGAACAGAATAGGTAACGGCCCCTTTTCCGATGGGCATTGGTTAGCCTGACGGTCTCCAAATGCCGGACCTTTGGCCGCTGGCGATTGGCACCAAACCCGGCCGCCGTTTTCGCAAGTTCTATCTGGATAGTTGCAGGCACGTCAAGCGGCCCGGTCTTTTAGTACACGGGGACGTCGGCACAGTGCGCCGCAAGCTGCCGGCCGGCCCAGGACGCGGCCGCCTGAACGATGTGTGCGCAATTCAGCGGGCCGCGCACCTGGATCGGCGCGGACCGACGAGTGCCGCCACGCGGCCACATGATCGCCGAGATATCTCATCGAGAGGCCGAGCCTCATTTTCCGTCTTTCATCATTTCGACACCTCAATTGCGGATTACGCCACCCGACAATGCATGAGCGGCATGAGCAGGATGGTGTGCTGCCGACGTGAACGACACAATGCCGTCAAAATAGGTCCGGTATTCGAAATTCGTATAGGGGGTTTTCCCCCCATATGGCTCGGCTCTGCAATTCAGTGGCCTCGCTGAACGAACTTAATGCCAGCCGCGACTATGGACCGAGCAGGCCTTGACTCGGCGAACACGCGTCGGATGCCGGTGCAGTACGGCGCACGGAGCAGGCCCACGGCCGTCGATAGGGCCGGCACCACCGTCGCGCTGCACCTGCCGAAGGCTGGCAACGATGTCGCCCCAAGGGCGCGAAGCGCTGCAATGAGACAAGCACCGCGCACACCGATAACGATGCAGGGTTTTTCGCATGGGCAGCACATCCGGCCAGTTTCAGCCTCGCCTCAACGAAGTAAGGGAATGCCCTTATCCACTTTTCAAATAGACGGCCGCCTTTGGCGACATTGTTTATCGGACGGTGAAGCGCGATCATTCACCCATGCCGCCATGTTCCGGGCGGACCAGTCCAAGAATGGGAGCGCATGCAATGACTAAAGACGGAAAAATGAGGCTCGGCCTCTCGATGAGATATCTCGGCGATCACGCTGCCGCCTGGAGGCATCCGGATGTGCCGGCTCCGCTTCGTCGGCGGGTCTTAAGTGTTCTGGGGCGGCTACTTTAACTCTCCACGCAGGTGCGGCGCGAAATCGCGTCGGACGCGTGAGATCCCAACAGGGCCAGTGGTGCACCATACGGTCACATCAGGTCGGGACCGCCTGAAACGCTGCACGACTCTCGGAAGGAAGCTCATCCCGATGCCGGGGATTGACGCAATGCGGAGGCGGCCGCTGCCAAGATTGCGAATACTGTCAGCCGCGTACGCGAGTCTTGTCAGCCCGACGAAGACGCGCTCAACCTCGCGAAACAGAGCTTTTGCTTCCGGTTTTGGACTGAGACGTCCACCGGAGCGCTCGAAGAGAACAAGCCGCGTATCAGCTTCCAGCTGAGTAATAAGCCTGCTCACATTCGACTGTGAAGTATGCAGCTCCTCTGCAGCGCCAGTCGTTGAACCGGCTTGCATCACTGCGCGGAAGGCCTCGATTTGACGGAGCTTCGTCTGGACTATCTCGTTTTGGCATAGCATTGCATTATATTCGTATTTGACTGCATAGGGCGGGGCCGTCAACATCCGTGCTACTACGCGTGTGGCTAGGCTAGGAGCGAAGACGCTCCAGGCAAAGCCGGTGGCCATCTTCTTCTCGACTGCGCCTGGCGCAACCAGCGGGATCGGGCCACAGCGCGAAATCAGTATCTTGCGCAAGGACGCAGTATGGAGACACACCATTTGGCAGGCCTCTATGATGCGATTGTCGTCGGCGGTGGGCTGGTCGGGTCTGCTGTCGCTTATGGCATCGCCCGCGAGGGCGCTCGAGTACTCGTTATTGACGAGGGTGACGACGCGTTTGGCGCGTCGGTGGGCAACTTTGGACTGGTTTGGGTGCAGGGTAAAGGTTTCGGACAGCCCGCCTACGCTGCATGGACCCGGAAATCCGCAGCGCTCTGGCCATCATTCGCCGACGCTTTGCGCGATGAAACCGGCGTGGACACTCAGTTGCTGCAGCCGGGCGGTTTCGATTTATGTTTCTCGGACGAAGAGCTCGAGGAGCGTGAAAAGCAGCTGCAGCAGCTATCGAACGAAGCCGGTGGCGACTATCCTTTTGAGGTTCTCAGCCACGCGGACCTGAAGGCCCGGATACCGCAAATTGGCGAGTCCGTCGCTGGCGCAACATATACGCCGATGGACGGGCACGTGAACCCGCTCAAGCTACTGCTCGGCTTACGACGATGCCTGGCCAACCGGAATGCACATCTCGTTAACTCCGAGAGGGTAGCGCGCATCGATTCACAACCCGGCGGATTCGTTGTACACGGACAGCGAGGGCGCTGGTCCTCTGCGCGTGTCGTGCTCGCGGCGGGTTTAGGCAACAAGGACCTTGCGCCCATGGTCGGATTGCAGGCTCCCGTCGTGCCGATACGCGGTCAAGTCCTCATTAGCGAGCGCGTCGCGACGTTCCTTCGCTTTCCAACCACCACAGTGCGGCAGACGGCTGAAGGCACCGTTCAATTGGGCTACTCACTTGAGGACGTCGGCTTCGATAAGGGTGTCACAACTGACGTGCTCTCAGAGATAGCAATGCGTGGGGTGAAAGCTTTTCCACTGCTTCGTGATGTCCGGCTCGTGCGAGCATGGGGTGCACTCCGTGTGATGACTCCGGATGGTTTCCCGATATACCAGGAGTCTGTGATTTGTCCAGGGGCCTTCAATATCAGCTGCCATAGCGGGGTAACGCTTGCCGCGGCACACGCGCTGCGGCTTGGGGGTTGGATAACCGGGGGGCGTGGGGTTCCGGATTTGCAGGCGTTTTCTGCCGATCGCTTCCGAAATCATTTTGAATCTTTCTCCCATGTCGACTGAAGCGCTCTTCGAGCAACTGACGATTGAAGGTCCGAAGGTGCGCATTACCTTCAACGATGCACCTTATGAAGTGCCTGACGGAATGAACCTGGCTGCCGCGCTCCTTGCCGTGGGTGTCCGACGTTTCCGCAGCACGCCCGTGAGCGGATCCCCGCGGGCACCCTACTGCATGATGGGTGTCTGCTTCGAATGTCTCGTCGAGATTGACGGTTCTCCGAACTGCCAGAGCTGTCTCGAAAGCGCGCGTGACGGTATGGTCATTCGCTCCCAGGAAGGCGCGCGACAGGTGATGTTCCAGTCCAGCGCTGAGTCAGCAAGCACAATTGGCGGAAAGGGATAGCAGTGATGATGCCAGAATCAGTTGATGTCGTAGTTATCGGTGCTGGACCAGCAGGCATGAGTGCCGCGACCACTGCCGCGCACGCGGGACTTAAGGTTGTGCTCCTTGACGAACAAATGACCGTTGGCGGCCAGATCTATCGGTCTATTACCCGCGCCGACGAAAAACGTATTAACTTGCTCGGGCCGGACTACGCGTCTGGAAGCACTATCGCTGAGGCCTTCTCCGCAAGCAATGTTCGCCATGAAACCGGCGCTCAGGTATGGCTGGTCAGCAAAGAGCGTGCGGTACATTACACGCAACGAGGTCAGAGCAAGTCCCTGTTGGCCCGTTACATTGTGCTCGCCACGGGCGCAATGGAAAGACCGTTTCCGATTCCCGGCTGGACTACGCCCGGAGTGATGACCGCCGGTGCCGCGCAGATTCTGCTGAAAGCATCGGGCACGGTACCCGGGCAGCCGGTAGTGCTCGCAGGTTGTGGACCACTACTCTATCTGCTCGCCTGGCAGTACTTGCGCGCGGGCGTGCCCATCCGTGCCTTCGTCGAGACCACTAGTCTTGCAGATAAATTCAGAGCGGCGAAACATTGGTGGAGCGCCCTCTTGGGGTGGCGAGACTTGACGAAAGGCCTCAACTTGCTGGGAGCGCTCCGAACGGCACGCGTACCGGTGTACCGAGGTGCAGCGGGACTGCGTGTTGAAGGAAAGCCGGTTGCCACAGCACTGACCTTCATTGCAGGCAGGAAGCGTCAACGCATTGAAGCTGCCCTGATACTGCTGCATCAGGGCATTGTGCCGAATACGCAGATCACCTGGTCGCTTCAGGCATCGCATCATTGGGACACGAGCCAGCTGTGCTGGGTACCCAAGCGCAACGATGTTTTTGAACTGGACGTACCGGACATCTTCGTTGCAGGCGATGGAGGCGGCATCGCCGGAGCGAAGGCTGCGGCGACGCAGGGACAAGTCTGTGGGCTGGAGATAGGCCGGCGTCACGGCAGGATCGAAAGAGGTGAGTTTGAGAAGCGGGTCGCCAGGGCACGCTCGGAGCTTGCCGGGCACCTTCACGTCCGGGCGTTTCTCGAAGCGTTGTATCGACCCGGCGACGAAACACGAATTCCGGCAGACGACGTGCTGGTCTGTAGATGCGAGGAGGTCACTGCGGCCGAGATTCGGCGGTCGGTCGCGCTCGGATGCGTTGGTCCCAATCAGACGAAGGCGTTCACTCGATGTGGCATGGGACCCTGCCAGGGCCGACTATGCGGACTGACAGTCACGGAGATTATCGCGCGAGAGCGTCATGTTTCCCCGGAAGTCGCGGGCTACTACCGAATCAGACCACCCATAAAGCCTCTTACACTTGGCCAGTTGGCGGCAATTGGCGACCATACCGAGCACCAGGCGATCAAGGATGCTGCAACCGATAAAACGCTATGCAAGTAATGCGCGCATGAACCGTGCGGTGGACTTCGGCCACCTGGGGTTTGCTGGGCGGCAAACGTCCATAACGCTGACATCCGCACACCGAAGGACCATGCCTCACGCAGTATCTTCCATACATCTTCCGGTTTGGGAACCGACAATTTACGGATAGGCGGGGCTGAATCGCCAGGAAGTAGTTCGCCTGCGACCTATGCGGCGACTGACACTTCATCCTTTAGCGGAGAAATTTATGATCATTCGTCAAGGAAATACAGGAAGGCTGAGCAAAGCTCTGGTGGCCAATGGCTTTGCGTTTCTATCGGGGTTGACCGCCCGAGACACGACCCGCGGTGTCAGGGAGCAAACAGCAGACGTCCTTGCTCAGATCGACAGTTATCTGCAGCCGGTCGGAACTGACAAGTCCCGCATCGCGGTTGCGAACATCTGGTTGAGGGACGTTCGTACTTTCGACGAGATGAATGAAGCATGGGAGGCATGGGTCGACAAGGAGTGCCCGCCCGCACGAGCGACGGTCGAATCGCGTTTGGCGGGCGAAGACATTTTCGTCGAGATCCAGGTTCAGGCGGTGGTCTGATCGGCGCATTCTTGCACGGTCGATTCGCGTTTCCTCATATTTACCGGATCGAAATAGCCTCATTTTGCGCGGTGCGGTTCCGTGTGATCCATCGTGGGCGTCCGACGAAGCCCCGCGTAGGAAGCGCGCTAGGCCTGCCGCGCCTGCGCTGCCAGTCGTGATCACGCCAGAGGTAACAACGATTGGTAAGGATTTCCGGACTGTGGAGCGCCCTCGTGCGCAAGCACGGGCGCAGCGCTGTCACTCTCATCCATTGTGTCATGTGTATGTGTGGGTCCTGTACGCCTCCTTCGCCCTTGTCCACAATCACGACTTGCAGATCATTTGATCGCCGGCGAATGTCGACTCTCATTGCCCGAATGGCACGCTAGGCAATTACCTGAAGGAACGGATTCACTGTATGCCGTCTGGCAGGCAGGTAACCGCTCACCGATATACGAGCAGGTCGAACCATTCGAAAAACGTGCCGAAGTTGGCGGCGATGACATCGCGGACCGAATTTTTTACGGGCGTCGCGCAGACACCGGCGTCAAGGGTGTTGGTTCTGTTCGGCATCTTATCTCCTTTGCAGTCGGCGCCGGTCGGATTGTTGCCGCCGGAGCCGTTATAGAGACGCGCCATGCGCGCGCCGCGATTTAAAACAACAAGCTTATGCAGGACAAGCGATATGGAGGATCGAATCGTTGCGCGCAGCAGGGCGAGCGGCCCGGTCTTTTAGTACACGGGGACGTCGGCACAGTGCGCCGCAAGCTGCCGGCCGGCCCAGGACGCGGCCGCCTGAACGATGTGTGCGCAATTCAGCGGGCCGCGCACCTGGATCGGCGCGGACCGACGAGTGCCGCCACGCGGCCACATGATCGCCGAGATATCTCATCGAGAGGCCGAGCCTCATTTTCCGTCTTTCATCATTTCGACACCTCAATTGCGGATTACGCCACCCGACAATGCATGAGCGGCATGAGCAGGATGGTGTGCTGCCGACGTGAACGACACAATGCCGTCAAAATAGGTCCGGTATTCGAAATTCGTATAGGGGGTTTTCCCCCCATATGGCTCGGCTCTGCAATTCAGTGGCCTCGCTGAACGAACTTAATGCCAGCCGCGACTATGGACCGAGCAGGCCTTGACTCGGCGAACACGCGTCGGATGCCGGTGCAGTACGGCGCACGGAGCAGGCCCACGGCCGTCGATAGGGCCGGCACCACCGTCGCGCTGCACCTGCCGAAGGCTGGCAACGATGTCGCCCCAAGGGCGCGAAGCGCTGCAATGAGACAAGCACCGCGCACACCGATAACGATGCAGGGTTTTTCGCATGGGCAGCACATCCGGCCAGTTTCAGCCTCGCCTCAACGAAGTAAGGGAATGCCCTTATCCACTTTTCAAATAGACGGCCGCCTTTGGCGACATTGTTTATCGGACGGTGAAGCGCGATCATTCACCCATGCCGCCATGTTCCGGGCGGACCAGTCCAAGAATGGGAGCGCATGCAATGACTAAAGACGGAAAAATGAGGCTCGGCCTTTCGATGAGATATCTCGGCTATCACGTTGGCGCCTGGAGGCATCCGGATGTGCCGGCGGACGGAGCGCTGAGCTTTGCACATTTCCTGAACACGGCCCGCAAGGCGGAAGCGGCGCATCTCGACATGGTTTTCTTTGCTGACGGTCTTGGGATCCGCGCCAATGACAACCCGAAAGGATCTCTTGCGCGTGACATGCGGAATGCAGAGTTGGAACCGATCACGCTTCTCGCCGCACTGGGTGCAACCACGTCAAACATCGGGTTAGTGGCAACTGCCTCAACCACCTACAACGAACCGTTTCACGTCGCACGGAAATACGCTTCGATCGATCACATCAGCGGCGGCCGCGCCGGATGGAATGTCGTCACTTCGTGGTCAGATGAGGAAGCTCAAAACTTCAACAGGAACGAGAACCTTGCCTATGAAGAGCGGTACGAACGAGCCGACGAATTCGTCGACGTTGTCAGATCCCTTTGGCGGAGTTGGGAGGAGGACGCGTTCGTTCGAGACAAGAAAAGCGGACTTTTCTATCACGAAGACAAGTTGCACGTGCCGAACCACAAGGGCAAGCATTTCCAGGTACGGGGCCCGTTGAATTCCGCGCGTACTCCGCAAGGAGAGCCGATCATCGTGCAGGCCGGAGCTTCCGAGGCCGGACGTGAGCTTGCCGCCAGATGCGCGGATGTGGTCTATAGCAATTCGCATAATCTGAAACATGCGCAAGATTACTACGGCGATCTGAAGGGGCGGCTCGCGAAGTATGGTCGCGAGCCAGGCGAGTTGTTGATCATGCCGGGCATTACACCGTTCGTCGGTAGGACCAGGCAGGAGGCACAAGACAAGTTCGACCAGCTTCAGGAGCTTATCCACCCGCTGAGCGGCCTGGCCGAGCTCTATAACGCGCTCGGCGACCTATCCGGCTATCCGCTCGACGGGCCGGTGCCAGACGTCGGTGGGCAGAAACTCAGGAGCCTTGCATCAAACCTGTTGGAGATGGCTCGTGCCGAGAACCTCTCAATTAGACAACTCTATCAGCGCGTCGCATCGACTTTCTCGGTACGCCTGGTGATCGGAGCCGCCAGCGACATCGTTGATGAAATGGAAGAGTGGTTCAAGAATGATGGCGCAGACGGCTTCAATTTTTGCCCGGCCATTCTTCCGGGCGGTATGGACGACATTAGCGATTTCATCATCCCGGAACTGCGCCGCCGTGGGTTGTTCAGGGACCGATATGAAGGACGAACTCTGCGCGAGAACCTTGGGCTCAAACCCAGTGTCTACAAGCGTGGGTGATCCGTCATAGTCTAGTCAGGTGACCGAAATGCAAACCATCGATTCCAAAGGTAACTTCCAGCAGGCGATGTCGTTGTTCGCTGCCGGTGTTACAGTTATTACCGCAATGCGCGACGCAAAGCCGGTCGGCCTCATCGCGACATCGGTATGCAGTCTCTCCGACGACCCACCGTCGGTCATCGTCTGCGTGAACAAGTGCGCTTCGTCCCACGATGCAATCCTGGGCGCAGGTAGTTTTGCCGTGAATCTTCTTTCGACAGCGCACTGCGGGCTCGTTGATACGTTTCGCAAGCGCAAAGGGCAAGACCGTTTCGCCGCCAACAAATGGTCATCTCTCGAGACCGGTGCACCGATCCTGCTTGATGCTACCGTCGCATTGGACTGCGAAATCAGCGATCGGCATGACGGATTCACTCACTCCATCATCGTTGGCGTAATTAGAGAGATTGCGTTCAATGAGACTGTCGATGCGGGATGCCTTCTGTGGCACGAACGTGGTTTTGCACGAAGCGCGCCTCTAAGAATTTGACTGGCAGACGCTGGTGCGGTCATGTCACTGAGTATGCGTCCGGCATGATCGCAGATAAAACTGCAGATTTTTGTCTAAGGGATTGATATCAATCTCTTGATGCGAGGCGTCTTGATTGCCCGTTCAACTTGGCCGGCCGGTGTGATCGTTCGTCTTAAGCGCGCTTGATTGGGCGGTGTCGACTTAGAAGGACCAGCAATCCTCGATCATGTGAATACCATGGCCGACACGCCCTTGCGATGTCGGTCCGAACCATAGATGATGGTTGCTGAAAGGGGACAGTCACTTGGGAAATCATGAACATCCGGCAACTTGAAGCGTTCCGCACGACCATGATGGTCGGCACTGTAAATGGTGCGGCGGATCTACTGGGGCTGTCTCAGCCATCGGTGAGTCGCTTGATCACCGAGCTCGAAAAGGAGCTCGGCGTGACATTGTTTAACCGCGCTGCTGGCAGGCTCGTGCCGACGCCTGAAGGCAGGATGATCCACGAGCAAGTAGAGAACACATTCCGTGCGTACCAAAAGATCGGAGAACTTGCCGCTGATGTGAGGAAACTTCGCGTAGGCGGCATTTCGATCGCATGCATGCCTGCCCTCGGAATAACTTTTTTGCCGGCAGTCATAGCCCGGTTTTGCGAAGCTCACCCAGACGTTGATATCTCACTGGATGTTCAAACTTCCACGAAGGTGGAAGACTGGATTGCGACGGAAAGAATCGATCTTGGTCTTGCAGAAGTACCTTACGACCGCGAAGATCTTTCGGTAGACGAATTCTGCAACATTCCCTACTACGCGGTTATGAAGAAGGGACACAATCTCGGTAAAAAGTCGACGCTTTCACCTGAGGATTTCGAAGGTTGCTCATTTATCTCAACCACGGCGCACTATCAAGACCGGCCGCATGTTGATCGTCTATTTGAATCGCGAGACGTAAGCCGTGTTATGCGTATCGATACGTCATTCTCTCACTCGACATGCGAGTTGGCCGCACTAGGAATGGGTGTCGGTTTTATCGATCCTTTCAGTGTTCACGGATACCTTGACCGGGTCGATGTTCGACTCGTGGACCCGTGTATCACCTTCAGGGTTGGGCTGCTATACCCGAAGTGTCGCCCGTTGTCGAAAGTGGGGCGAGCATTTGTTTCGTTTATGAAGCAGCATCGTGATCGATGGTTAGCTGAAGTCGCAGCAGCTTGCAAACTCCATGAATGACTCTGCCCAGACGCTTTTAACCCGGCAGTCGCGTAGGCGGCCTAGATTGATCGCCTGAATATGTTCAGACCTGGGCGGAAATGCAGTAACTCTAGAAAAGTCCGTCTCACATAATGATCTGTTTTTGGTCTTGAATAGACTGTTATCAAATTCCGACTATGGCTATCCATATAATTCGCAAACCTGATTATCCAATTGATGCGCAGTTTGTCGAGCGCTGGTCTCCTCGCGCTTTCACATTAGATCCTATCGATGAGCGGGCGCTTCTCACTATTCTCGAAGCTGCCCGTTGGGCCCCCTCGTCTTACAACGCGCAACCGTGGCGGTTCATGTACGCCCGCCGGGACACAGAATCCTGGGAGATGTTCCTGTCCTTTCTGAGTGACTTCAATCGTTTATGGGCCACCCGCGCAGCAGCAATCATTGTGGTCGCGTCAATGTGTACATTTCGGATGCCTGGGAAGGACGAAGAAGTGCCTTTACTTACGCATTCGTTCGACGCAGGAGCGGCCTGGGCGTTCCTTGCGCTGCAAGCTAGCCTCTCGGGCTGGGGCGCTCATGCCCTTGCTGGGATCAACAGCGAAAAAATCCGGAATGATCTGGCTATTCCCGACAACTTTGCAGTGGAAGCATGCGTAGCCTTGGGCCGAGCCGGGGATGCAACGTTGCTTCCGGATTCGCTCCGGGCAAGGGAAATGCCTAGTGACCGCAAGCCACTTAGTGACATTGCGGCGGAAGGCCGCTTCGTCGGCGGGTCTTAAGTGTTCTGGGGCGGCTACTTTAACTCTCCGCGCAGGTGCGGCGCGAAATCGCGTCGGACGCGTGAGATCCCAACAGTGACCGGGGCGTTGGCGAAGTAGGGCGCAGCACATTGGAGTCCTGGCGCAGGGTCGTCGCTGGTCGCCCGCTACGAGCACAATCCTCGCAACTTAAGGATGACTACATGACGGCCTTGGAGGCGAATGCCTTGTGTGGCTTGGGTTGAGAGGGACGAGGTCGTGCCCGGTCTGGAACGAAGCGAATGACATTGTCGGCGATATGACGAAGCGGACGAATCAGATCATCGAGGGGTGGCGCGCAGCGATCGCGCAGCCAGCGAGGCAAGCACTGGCGGATGTGGGCAAATGCGCGAGTGCGGTTGAGCTTCAGCAGTGCGCCGCTGGACGAGCCGAGCACGGTAGGCGTATCTTCGCCGATCACGCCGTCGCGTTCGCGGAGTGCTTCCAGGCACAGCAGCGCGCTGAGGTTGTCGCTGAGGATCTTCGCCGCGAGATCCTGCTGATGCGTCAGCCAGCTCAGTCCGGAGGCGGCCTCCAGATCAAGTCGATGCTTGATCCGTTTGATCGCTTCCTCAATTCGCCACCTCTGGTGGTACAGCGCGGCGAAGCCGGCGGCAGGCCAGGTGCATGTATCCAGCAGATTGGTCGCGAGCACTCGCACGCGGCCCTCGGGTGTCGGCAGGCGGATCAGGCGCACCGTGACCGGCTCGCGTTCAATTTCGTAGTCGCTCGCGTCCGGGCGGTTTGGCGGTGGCAACGTGACGATTGCCTCGGCTGCACCGCTGCGCAGGAACGTCGTGACGGCAGCGCCGCCGATTCCGTCAATACGCATGCAGAATTTGATCGCGCGCCTCTGGAGTGCGGTCATCAGCCACGAGGCGGGATAACCGCGGTCGAGCACGAGCAGATCATTTTCGCCCAGCAGATCAAGGTGCTCGAACAGCATCTGCCGCTCGCCGGTATCAGTGCCGTACAGCGTCGCATGCAACATCATCTCGACGCCGGGCAGGTACAGCGCGAAGACCTTGGCAAACTGGATCACGCGACGCGTGGCATCGCGCGAAGTCAGCCTCACATCGCTCGCGTCGACGGCCACTACACGCAGCCCATGCCAACGCGGCATGCCGATGTGCTGTTCGGCGAGCGCAAGCAGATGCCGCGTCAGATCGGTGAACACAGTGTGCGGCAGGTTCTGCCGGGCTTTGTAAAGTGCCTGGGCGCTTGCGCCTCGCACCAGTTCGGCCTGGTTATGCAGCACCGCGAAGAAGCGGTCGAGCTCCGTCTGCACGCAGGCACGGTTGCAGCCGAGAAACCAACTGATCAGTGTGGTGAAATCCAGCTTGTGGCGACGGATGAAATGCCTCGGATCGGCAACATGACGCGTGCGCAGTTCCGCCGAATGAAGGTAGCTGATGAACTCGCTCAGTATAGGGATAACCCGAGTTCATATCGTGAAATAATGAGGACTACGACAGCCTGCATCCTACCCGCTCAGCCCCGTGTTTACAAGTACGAGCGCGCTAAGTTGCGAGGATTGGTGTCGATCCTGATATCGCATCCTTCCCTGCAATAAAATCTTTGAGTGTGCGTTATTTATATATATGGAGGTGGCGTATATTATTTATTTAGATATACATATTAATGTGTGTGAGAAGTCAATTAATTACATTAAATATAACTTATAATGGAGTTTGGAGATGAAGCAAAAGCTGCTGGTTGCATTAATCGTTGCTGCGTCTGCGGTGCCTGCCTTTGCTCAGAGCACTGTTACCCTTTACGGGCTCATCGACGAAGGTCTTGACTACACCAACAACGTAGGCGGCAACAAGGTATATGAACTCCAGAGCGGTTACGCGCAAGGCAGCCGCTGGGGGCTGAAGGGCTCGGAGGATCTCGGCGGCGGCGTCAAGACGCTGTTCCAGATCGAGAGCGGTTTTAATGTCAACAACGGGAAGCTCGGGGAGGGCGGCCTGGGTTTCGGCCGGCAGGCCTTTGTGGGGCTTTCTGACAGCCGTTTCGGAACGGTCACCTTGGGGCGCCAGTACGATTCGCTCGTCGACTACCTCGCACAGACCACGGCGAACGGCAATTGGGCCGGCTATCTGTTCGCGCATCCGTACGACAACGACAACACCGACAACACGTTCCGCGTGAACAACACGGTCAAGTACTCGAGCCCGACCTTTGCGGGCTTCCAGTTTGGTGGAACGTACAGCTTCAGCAACGACACGAACTTCGCGAACAACCGTCAATACAGCCTCGGCGGCCAGTATGCGAACGGTGGTTTGCTGGTTGCCGCAGCCTATCTGCAGGCCAACAACCCATCAGCGAGCGCCGGTGGTGCGGTCAATAACGGTGGTGACGAGAACTTCCTCGCCAAGCGCTTGCGGATTTTCGGCGGTGGCGTCAACTATACCTTCGGCTCCGCAACCGCTGGCTTCGTGTACACGAAAACGGACATTACCTCGCCGCTCTCGACGACCTACATTTCCGGCTCGATTCTGCCGACTACCGGTACGCTGAACGCGCTCAAGTTCCAGAACTTCGAACTGAACTTCAAGTACCAGTTCACCCCAGCTTTCTATGCGGGTGCGCAATATGTTTATACACTTGAGCGCTTCGAGGCTTCGTCGGGGACAGAGAGCCCGAAGATCCACTCGGTTGGTCTGATGGCCGACTACAACCTCTCGAAGCGGACCGATTTTTACCTTCAGGGCGCGTATCAGAAGGTGGCTGGCGACAAAACGAACACCGCACTGGACCTGGCTTATGTCCCAGGTGCCGCGGATGCTTCGTCGACGCAGAATCAGTTCGTGATCCGTGCTGCAATCCGCCACAAGTTCTAACTTCGTGGTATGACGGTGTTGATCGAGGCCAGCCAGGATAAGCGCTTATGCGTGCAGCGCATAAGCGCTTTTGGGGTGTTGTCACGTTGCTGATCAAAGGAACAGGATTGACAGTCCGGGTGCATCCTGTTTGCCCCCGACGCCGACGTGCGTCATTGATCCAGGCGCCTGCCATGCGACCCATGCCTGTCTTGACTCGGCATCTGCCATTGCCCGTTCATTCTGCCCATATCGGGCAGGAACTTGAAGTTCGTTATCGCTGGCATCCACTGTACGGTCGCCGCGTCAAGGTCAGGGACATTGACCAGCGCGGCGGCGGGCGTGTAGTTCACATCGAGGCCGACCCAGGTGTAGTGCGAATGGTGGCAGAGGGGATGCTGGATGCGGCAGTATGCTCTGCCATGGAGTCAGGTGAACCCAAGGTCACTTTGGCGGCGTTGCGTAACCTGCATCAGTTGCTTGCTGATCAGCATTTGCGAGGAAACTCCCCGGACGGTTCCTACATCGTCCGGGAGAAACGCAATGGGCAAGCTTCCAAACGCCGTTCCAGCAAGTCTGCGATCGTTACCGTCGATACCGCGTCAGATGAACATGACGTTCGGAACACCCTCGAACTGCAGAGGATGAACGCGGCACAGCGCGCAAAAGCAATCACCCATTTGGCGAGCCTGCTGATGCAGGCCGCCGGCGTTACCACGCCAAAGGAGCATAACGATGACGAACGTTGATCGTTTGCCTGAGCTCCTTCTTAAGCGTAAAGCGGTGGTCTATGTCCGGGGATTTCGCGATGTCGAGGTTATCGATGACGATATGGGCCGTTCTGCCAGCGGCGCAGTCGCCCGGCCTGGCTTCGAGCGTCTCGTGGCACTACTGTGTGCTGGCGAAGTCGGAGCGGTCCTATGCATGGACGCATCACGTCTTGCACGTAACGGGCGCGACTGGCACCATCTGCTTGAACTCTGCCGGTGACATCCCAGCCAGGTCGCTACCGTTAGGTCCCGTACAAACTCAACATATTGGTGGCGCGACCAGGCCAGGGTCATGACGAAGAACCATGTCTTGTGGATCTCGCCAGTGAGCGCGTCGGCCATCATCGGACCGGCGCCGAAATCAACCTGTGCCGCTTCGGCTTGAATTCCAGGCGCAGCGGCACGTCGGGCGTGTGCGATGCGTCTATATGCAGAAGGAACCGATAGACCGACGAATAGCTGCCGCCGTGTCCGTGGTTGCGAACGAGCGTGGCGTGGATCGTCGTGCATTGAACTCCGGTTGCCCGCCACTTGGTGATCTGCTCCCGCCACGGCTCCAAAGTTGAAACGCAACTCGATGGTAGCGGCGCCTCTTTGCGATCCAGTAAAGCGGCCATTACGTGTTCGTCAGGTAAAGCCGCTTCGCGCCCCAACCATCCGTTCGTAGCGGCAATCTCCCGCACCTGCGCAATCTTCTTGCGCCCCATGGTCTTCGATCGTGCGATATCCCGGTCAGAGTCGCACTTCATGGGCGTAGTCATCGCGCGCCCGGGCCCGGATAGTAACCGCGCAGCAGGACCCCATCCGGAAAACGGCGTACATACAACTGTCGCCCGGGGGCTGGTCGAGTTCGCCTGCTGCCGGTCTGACCTGTCGCTATCCTTGCTTTGCGTTCCTGATTACGAAGACACCTTGCGAGGTGTACTGCAGTACCGGTTCATCGTGCGCCCGAATCTTCATGCGGTGCCATGGTCGGCGGTAGCACGGCCATTCGGAACATGTGACGGATCGAAGCGTTCGCCCTTGGCGAGAATCGCCCACAGGATCCGCGCATGCTTGTTGGCCACGGCGACCAGCGTGCGGTACCAGCCGACCCGTGCCCGCAACTGGACGATCCAGCGCGACAGGCGGTCGTTGCGTCGAGGGGCCGTCATGACGGCGGAGCGTGCACCCTGGTAAAACAGCGTGCGCAGATAGTCGTTGCCCTGTTTTGTGATACGGCCCAGCCGGGTCTTACCGCCGCTGCTCGCCTGCTTCGGCACCACGCCAAGCCAGCCGGCAAATTGTCGTCCGTTCTTGAACTGGCGCGCATCACCGACGGTCGCGATCGCCGCTGATGCGGTGAGAGGGCCGACACCCACGATGGCCATCAGCCGCTGCGCTTCGCTGTCGGCTTTCGCGTGGGCAGCGACCTGCGCGTCGAACCAGGCGATTTCCTGATCCAGCGCTTGCCAGTGTTGCAGACCTCGCATGAGCGCGGTACGCGCCGAACCATTCATTTCGTTGCTCGCGTCCTCGAGTGCCTCGACGAAGCGGGCGCGCAATGCGTCGATGCCTTGCGGCAGGAATACGCCAAATTCAACCAGCAGAGCGCGTAGCCGGTTGACCAGCGCGGTGCGCTCCTCGATGAAACCATTTCGCATGCGGTGTATCACGAGCACACTTTGCTGCTCGGGCGTTTTGATCGTCACGAAGCGCATTTGCGGGCGGCTTGCCGCCGCGCAGATCGCCTCGGCATCTAGCGCATCGTTCTTCACGTGCTTGCCGCCTTTACGATACGGGGCTGCAAACTGGGGCGCGATGAGCCGGACTTCGTGCCCGAGCGCGCGCAACCGGCGCGCCCAGTAATGCGCCGCACTGCACGCTTCCATCGCGACCAGGCAAGGCGCGAGGTTCGCAAACCTGCCAGCAACTTTGACCGTGCAATCGCTTTCTTCACCACCACGCGCTCTATGCTGTCCACGCCGTGTAGCTGCATCACATTTTTGGCGAGATCCACGCCGATTCGAGTAATCGTGTCCATGACTTTCTCCTTCGCGGATGGGTTGGCGAGTCTCAATCATCCGCCGAGATAGGGAAAGTCCTTACTAATTCGGAATGGTTCACTCTCCGATACGCTGTTGGCAGGATCTGCGAACACGCGGCGGCTGCGTTCAAGCGCAGGCGCCGCGAGTGCTGCTTCAGCTTTGGCTTTCGAGTGCCCGCGTCAAATCCAGCGCGACGTCGACGATCATGTCTTCCTGGCCGCCCACCATGCGGCGCTTGCCGAGTTCGACGAGAATGTCGACGGTCTTCAGGCCGTACTTCTTCGCGGCCACCTCAGAGTGACGCAGGAAGCTCGAATAAACGCCTGCGTAACCGAGCGCGAGCGTCTCGCGGTCGACGCGCACCGGACGGTCCTGCAGCGGACGCACGATGTCATCGGCTGCGTCCATCAGCGTGTACAGGTCAGTGCCGTGGTTCCAGCCCAGACGCTGCGCCGCGGCGATGAACACTTCGAGCGGCGCATTGCCCGCGCCCGCTCCCATGCCGGCGAGACTCGCGTCGACGCGGTCACACCCTTCTTCCACCGCGACGATCGAATTGGCGACGCCGAGCGACAGGTTGTGGTGGGCATGCATGCCGGTCTGCGTTTCGGGCTTTAGCACGCCCTTAAGCGCCCTGAAGCGCGCACGAATGTCGCTCATGTTCATCGCGCCACCCGAGTCCACGACATAGATGCAGGTCGCGCCGTAGCTCTCCATCTTCTGCGCTTGAACGGCGAGGTTTTCCGGGGTCGTCATGTGGCTCATCATCAGGAAGCCGACCGTGTCCATGCCGAGTTCACGCGCATATTCGATGTGCTGCATCGAAATGTCCGCTTCGGTGCAATGCGTCGCGACGCGCACCACGCGCGCGCCCGCCTCATACGCGGCCTTCAAATCGTGAATCGTGCCGATGCCGGGCAACAGCAGTGTCGCGATGGTCGCGTGGCTCACGACGTCGGCCGCCGCCGCAATCCATTCGAGATCGCTGTGTGCACCAAATCCGTAATTGAAGCTGGAGCCTTGCAGACCATCGCCGTGCGCGACTTCGATACTGTCCACTTTCGCCTTGTCGAGCGCGCGTGCGATGTCCTGCACGTTCTTGATTGAGTACTGATGGCGGATGGCGTGCATGCCGTCGCGCAACGTCACATCGGAGATATAAAGCTTCTTGCCCATGTCGGTGTGCTCCCTACGCGTTCGCGAGCGATTGGGCCATGCGCTCGGCGGTCGCGAGCGCGGCGGAGGTCATGATGTCCAGATTGCCCGCATACGCCGGCAGATAGTGTGCTGCGCCTTCGACCTCAATGAACACCGAGGTCTTGAGTCCGCCGAAGCGGCCAAGTCCGGGGATGTTGAGCGGCGAGTCGGCAGGAATCTCGTCGAACTGCACCTTCTGCTTGAGACGGTAGCCAGGCACATACGCGTTCACCGCGCGCGCCATCTCCTCGATCGAGGCTTCGACCTGCGCGCGCTCCGCGAGTTCGGACAGCACATAGACCGTGTCGCGCATCATCAGCGGCGGCTCGGCCGGATTCAGCACGATAATCGCCTTGCCCTTCGCCGCGCCGCCGACCGCTTCAATCGCCTTCGACGTGGTCTCGGTGAACTCGTCGATGTTCGCGCGCGTGCCGGGGCCAGCCGACTTGCTGCTGATCGATGCGACGATTTCCGCATAGTGGACCTTCGCCACGCGCGACACCGCCGCCACCATCGGAATGGTCGCCTGCCCGCCGCACGTGACCATGTTCACGTTCGGCGCATCGAGATGCGCATCGAGATTGACGACCGGCACGCAGTACGGGCCGATCGCGGCGGGCGTCAGGTCGATCATCCGGATGCCGGGCTTGAGCGCGCGCAGGAAAGCGTCGTTCTTCACATGCGCGCCGGCGGAGGTTGCATCGAACACAAACTCGATGTCCTCGAAGACCGGCAAACGCGCCAATCCCTGAACGCCCTCGTGGGTTGTCGCGACGCCGAGCTGCGCGGCGCGCGCGAGACCGTCGGAAGCGGCGTCGATGCCGACCATCGCCGCCACTTCCAGGTGCAAGCTGCGACGCATGATCTTGATCATCAGGTCCGTGCCGATGTTGCCGGAGCCGATGATCGCTGCTTTGAGTTTTTCGGAAGCCATGTCAGTCCTCAATGCTACTGGTTGCAGAGGGGTTAAAACGGGCGGAGAGGCCGGCTGGGTAAGGGATTGGAGCGGTTGTCGTCGAAGCGGCTAGAATCCATCGCTTTGCTGATGGAAAATGGCCCAACGCCAAGCCCGACAACGGATTCCGGTGGAATTGAGCGAAGCGCAATTCAACGAATTTGTCTTGCCTCATTTGTCACGGGGTCGTCGAGGCCCGCTGCCGCGACTGCCGTTGTACAGGATCTTCAACTACATCCTGAAGGGCGCTGTACCTTGGCTGCCAGTGGCACATGCTGCCGATCGACAGGAATCAGCAGGGTCGACGCGAAATCCATCCGACGAGCATTTACCGGATCTTTCGTCGCCGGCAGGCGAGCGGATGTTTCGACGCGATATTTCTGGCCTCAGTACGCCGACTCCAGCAGGACCAGTTGCTCGATCTGTCGATCATTCACGGCGACGGCACAACGACTGCGGCAAAGAAAGGCGGCGACAATCTCGGTTTCAGTGGCGTCGCCGGCCATCACTGCTCACGCCGACGGGTTCAAGCTTCAAGGGATCTGAGGGATTCTGCGTCATGTGTCCACCTGTCAGTTAGGTGGACACATACTGCGCCGTCCCGCCCCAGGAAACCATGTGCGCCTAATTCACCGCTTACCCTGGACCGTACCGCTCTGGAGCTCGAACAGCTTGTTGCCAACGACGTTGTTCGTATAGTTGATTCCTTCATCGATCAGACCGTAGAGCGTCACGGTACTTTGGGCCATTGTGGGAGCTGCGGCGGCTGACATCACGAAAGCTGCAAGAAGTTTCATTTTCATTAAGGTCTCCAAAGGTTATATTGTGGGGCACGATGCTTCTTTGTGCGCAACCCTGGGTCGGGCACGCGGTCTGTTTTGCTGGGCAGTTGACGTCGATTAACCGCCGTAAATATCGAATGTGAAGTACTTCTTCGCAATTCGGTCATACGTCCCGTCCTTGCGGAGACTGTCGATCGCACCGTTGATTGCGTCGAGCAGGGCTCTGTCACCCTTTCTCACACCGATGCTGACGCCGGGACCGAAGATGGCGGTGTCGTGGATGGCCGGACCTCGCGCGAAACCGAAATCACGACCCTGCGAAGTCTTCAGGAATCCCGATTCAGCGGTCGGCCCCGAAGCCAGTGCCGCATCGAGCCGCCCACCCGCGAGGTCATTCCACACCTGGTCTTGCGAAGGGTAGGGCACAATGTCAACGCCATTCGTCCAATGCTTCCGTGCATAGGCTTGCTGTGTGCTTCCCTGCAAGACTCCGATATGCTTTCCGTTGAGCGATTCGGGCGTTGCCACCAGAGCCGAGCCGCGCCTTACAACCAGCGCTTCGAAGTTGGCGTATATCTTGTGGCTGAAATCGATTGCCTTCGCGCGCTCCTCGGTCTGCGACATTGACGAATTGATCGCGTCGAACTTGCGGGCCTGCAACGCGGGAATCATGCCGTCGAACGAGTTTTCAACCCAGACGCACTTCACCTTGAGCTTCGCGCAAATTGCATTACCCAGATCGATGTCAAATCCAACGAGATCGCCACTCGGGGTTTTCGACTCAAATGGCGGGTAAGCGCTGTCGACTCCGAACTTAAGTTCCTTTCCATCGTACGCGAATGCCGCAAATGGAATGGACGTTGCGCACAGGGCGACCAGCAGCGTTTTAATTTTCATTTTGGTTTCTCCTAAATTCCAATTTAGTCATTGCATGCGCTCCCATTCTTGGACTGGTCCGCCCGGAACATGGCGGCATGGGTGAATGATCGCGCTTCACCGTCCGATAAACAATGTCGCCAAAGGCGGCCGTCTATTTGAAAAGTGGATAAGGGCATTCCCTTACTTCGTTGAGGCGAGGCTGAAACTGGCCGGATGTGCTGCCCATGCGAAAAACCCTGCATCGTTATCGGTGTGCGCGGTGCTTGTCTCATTGCAGCGCTTCGCGCCCTTGGGGCGACATCGTTGCCAGCCTTCGGCAGGTGCAGCGCGACGGTGGTGCCGGCCCTATCGACGGCCGTGGGCCTGCTCCGTGCGCCGTACTGCACCGGCATCCGACGCGTGTTCGCCGAGTCAAGGCCTGCTCGGTCCATAGTCGCGGCTGGCATTAAGTTCGTTCAGCGAGGCCACTGAATTGCAGAGCCGAGCCATATGGGGGGAAAACCCCCTATACGAATTTCGAATACCGGACCTATTTTGACGGCATTGTGTCGTTCACGTCGGCAGCACACCATCCTGCTCATGCCGCTCATGCATTGTCGGGTGGCGTAATCCGCAATTGAGGTGTCGAAATGATGAAAGACGGAAAATGAGGCTCGGCCTCTCGATGAGATATCTCGGCGATCATGTGGCCGCGTGGCGGCACTCGTCGGTCCGCGCCGATCCAGGTGCGCGGCCCGCTGAATTGCGCACGCATCGTTGCGCGCAGCAGGGCGAGCGGCCCGGTCCTTTAGTACACGAGGACGTCGGCACAGTGCGCCACAAGCTGCCGGCCGGCCCAGGACGCGGCCGGATTGGCGCAGAGGAGGCTTCCTGACCTTCGTTACGTCGCTGGGCGGCTCGCACTGAGCCAAAAGTACTACCGAAAGTCGTATGTTTTAAATGAATAGCTTAACCAATCACAAATTCGATATATAAAGAAAGGAGCGGAGATGAGACAACTGGTAGCCTCCACTGTGCTTTGCTTGCTGGCGTCTTCTGCATGCGCCACAGATACTCTGCGCTTCGGCATTGAAGCAGACTATCCGCCGTTTGAATATAAGCTGCCAAGCGGAGAATTGGCAGGTTTCGATATTGACATCGGCAATGCTATTTGCGCGAAGCTCAAGGTGAAGTGCGTCTGGGTTGAAAATTCGTTCGATGGCCTCATTCCCGCGTTGCAGGCGCGGAAGTTTGACGCCATCAATTCGGACATGTGGGCCACGGAACAGCGCGAAAAAGTAATTGATTTCACATCCGTTATTTACGCGACCTCGGCCCGTTTGGTGGCGCGCTCGGACAGTCACATCCTGCCGAACGTAGAATCGCTCAAAGGTAAGCGCGTCGGTGTTCAACAAGGTGGAACGCAGCAATATTACGCAGAACAGAAGTGGGCGCCGGGTGGCGCTGTCGTAGTTACATATCCGAGTCAAACCCAGGTATACGCGGACTTGGCCGCCGGTCGAATTGATGCTGCCTTGCAGTCGCAGCAAAGCGCGGAGGACAATTTTCTGAACAAGCCCGAAGGCAAAGGGTTTGCGCTCGTTGGCCCGCCACTGACCGATGAGAAGATATTTGGCCGCGGAGTTGCTTTCGGCGTCCGCAAGCAGGATCCGGAGCTCAAAGCTCGCCTTAACGAGGCTATCGCCTCCTTGAAACAGGATGGCACGCTCAGCAAGATTGCCAAAAAGTATTTTCCGTATCAGATCGTGACTCCCTGAAATTCCCGCCAATTCCAACGTGGAGTTTCGCGTGCTTGGGACCAAAAGCGACTATATATCGAGATTACTGCACACCCGCGCAACTTCTGCGGAGAAATCTCGCACAATGGAAGCAGGAACGAGCTCATTGAGCAAAGCGAAGAAGGTTCGGGAGAGAAATCTCGAAGAGCCGTGCATGATACGAGGAAGGACCCTATGAAGAGGAAGCAGCTATGAAGTCGCCGGTGGCATATCGGGACCCGCACACTACAGTCGTCGACCTGTTCGCATCCTATGTCGAAGAGGCTCGAGACAGGCCTGTTCCGCAGCACGTTTCGGATGTCGCCATAATGCATATTTTTGATCTCATGAGTGCGGCTGGGGCAGGCATCTATGAGCAGATCGCGGTCGTCAGCCGCGACTTAGCTCTGGAAACCTTTCGGCCTGGGCGCGTACCGATCTGGTTCACAGGCGCCGCCAGTTCCGTCATTGGAGCCGCTTGGGCGAACAGCGCCGCCGCTTCGGCGCTCGATCTTGACGACGGGGATCCAGTGGCGCGCGGCCATCTCGGAGCAGCGGTTATTCCCACCGCTTTCGCCGTGGCCCATGAAGTCGGCGCGACATTCGACGAAATCGTGCGAGCCATTGTTATCGGCTACCAGGTCGGTGCGACGATCGCTACCGCGCGCACATCCTATGGTACGACCGGAACTTGGGCCCCCTATGCTGTAGTCGCGACAGCTGGCGCGCTCCGTGACATCGGCAGACGTGTATTGGCGCACGCACTTGCAATTGCGGGGGAAGCGGCGCCGAACTGCGCGCTTATGAGTGCTCCTGCGCCCCATGACCCGCTCCCCGAAGGCAGTGACGTAAAGGAGGGGATTCCTTGGTCTGTCGTAACAGGCCTAAATGCCCTGGAGGCGGCTCAGAAGGGCATGACCGGACCACGAAATATTCTCGATAGTGTTCGTCATTACAAGTTTCCCGTTGATCTCGACGAGGTTATTCGTTCCGGTTCACGCATCAGGGATAGCTATTTCAAATTCTATTCCTGCTGCCGACACATCCACGGTCCGCTGGATGCGCTGCAGGAGTTAATGGCAAAGAACAAAATCAAAGCGCCAGATATTCAAGAAATTAAAGTCGAAATTTACGACGATGCAATGCGTCTTGAAAACAGGTGTGAGCCCCAAAATCTGCCGGACATCCAATATAGCATCCCCTACTGTCTCGCACTCGTAGCTCTTTTCGGGCCGCAGGCCTTGCTGCCACTCAGCGGGGGGGCTCTGAATCGCAATGAGGTATCTGCTCTTGCTCGAAGAGTTTTGCTGTCGTGTAGCGCAGATATTGAAGCGGTATATCCGCAGCAAACGCTATCGCGCGTGACTATCACGTGTGGCAGCGGAACGTTTACCTCTGGAGATACCGTTCCGAAGGGCAAGGGCGAGCATGTTACCTGGCAGGAGCTCGAGTCGAAGTTCAAGATGGCGACGCGCCTTGTCGCCCTTCCGGCACAGCAGAACGAGACCGTTGAGGCCGTACACCAAGCCCGAGCGGGGAATGCGTCAAGCTTGATGACCTGTCTCGCGGAGGTGAGATTTGACGAAGTGGACCGACGCACGAGCAACGAAGGCTAGTTATCTCTAGTAGGAGAAGTATGAAGCTATCTACACCGAAAAATTCATGATGGGTTGGCGGGTGTGGTTTGAGCCGTTTAAACGACGTAGGATTTGCTTGCTTAGGCCGATTCGAATAATTTCCGGGAGATCACATCCACCATGAAGTGGATCTTAAGCTTCCGGTACTGGAGAATAATCGCCTCTGCTGATATTTCGCGAAAGGCGATTGGCGCGGGCCACCCGACTCTCGTGCGTGCTTTGGGCATCTGCCAATTAAACCGGCACTTCTACCAGGTGCTAAGCGCAGTAATTAAATTTGATAGAAGAAACAGCGCCTGTGGATCTGCAGATGACTAATCTTCTGTCTGTGACCTTTTCCAGGAAATGTGATGCGAGATGGATCCGACGTTAATGCGATGGCACGGGTGGTCGCAGCCGAGGTGTTCGAAATTGAGGCGGCGCTTGTTACCCCATACAAGCTGTCGGAAGGAACACTGGTGTCAACACGCGCCGTATTGCTCAAACTGACGGACGCCGATGGCGTTGAGGGCTGGGGCGAGGCCAATCCTTACGATACCTTTACCGGAGGTACGGCAAGCGATGCTGCACGTGCCCTAAAGGAAACACTGCTGCCTGCAGTCATGGCATCTTCGGCTCCCACCCCCGGTTGCATCGACGAGGAACTCGATACACGGCTCGCTGGACACCTCAGCGCCAAGGGGGCTGTGACGATGGCTCTGCTCGATATACTCGGCAAGCGGCTCCGTGTCCCCGTTGCAACGCTACTGGGCGGGGCGCTGCGGGAGTCACTTCCAGTGGTTTGGCCGCTCAGCAATGGTACATCCGAGGAAGACATCCGCGTGATCGACCAGCGGATTGAGCAAGGATTCTCAAGCTTCGCGTTAAAGATGGGTACGTCGCCAATACGTAGCGAGATACAACGGGTGGCTGACCTGGAGGCGCGTTACGGGAGCCGTATAACGCTGACCGCCGACGCTAACGAAGGCTGGAACCGCGAGGAAGCTCGTGAGTTCCTGAAAGGAGTTAGTGGCTCCCGGCTTGCGTTCGTCGAACAGCCGTTGGAGAAGTCTGATCTGGAGGGAGCGGCGCTGTTGGCCAGGGACAGCAGGCTTGCGATCTCAGCGGACGAAGCGGTGGCTGAACTCTCGCATGCGGCGCGGATCGCAAGCGTCGGTGCCGCTAGTGTCTTCAGTGTCAAGAGCAGCAAAAATGGAGGCCCTTTGCGTGCTCAGCGCATTGCGGCAGTGGCCCAAGCGTTTGGGATTCGCTGCTACATGAATTCGATGATTGAATTCGGCGTCACGCAAGCCGCTTCACTGCAGCACGCCGTAACCATAGGGAATCTCGTCGACGTCGGCCATGCCTTTATGTCAACGTTACGCCTCGCCGAGGACCCGACCGATTTTTCTTCATTCGTGCGCAAGGGGGTAGTGCATCTTCCTGAGAGAGCGGGATTGGGTGTGGAGGTAGACGAGTCCCATGTGCGTCGCATGGCGGTAAGCGGATTTCATCTTTAATCACCGCAGTGAACTGCTAACGATCGCGGGCCGGACGAAAAGCATGAGGGGATGCGAGGAGCCTGACTCCGGACAGCCTCTCCGGTCCGTTCGGGGCAGGTCGAGTCGAGCCTGCAGGTCCGGCCACTGTTACGTTGCGCGAGGGCATCTGGTATCAGCCCTGCGCTGCGTTGGGACCGCGGTAGCGAACTGGGACACGGAAGGCGGGTCAAGCACGATCCGCACCTGGTCGCAAGCGCTGCCGGGCTGTTCGCAACACGGGGCGAATCGACAATCTGATGCTTGCATGGAGGCCACATCCACCACAGACGTAAGCTACAGGCGCTCGAAAATATCGCCTTTTTTGGGTAAAACGCGATACAGGGCGAACGTGCGCTCACCTCATTTTCGCGCGTGCTTTGGGATGCGAATGAAGCCGGTACTTTGACCGAGAGGGAAGTGCCGTAATTCAAAAAGACAGAGGAGAACAGCGTCTGCGGTTCGTACTGTGCGGATGCGTGATTCTCTGTCTGTGACCGTTTGTGGGGAGATGTGATGCTAGATGGATCCGACGTTACTTCGATGGCGCGGCTTGTCGCAGCCGAGGTGTTCGAAATTGAGGCGGCGCTTGTAACCCCGTACAAGCTGTCGGAAGGAACACTGGTTTCGACACGCGCCGTATTGCTAAAGCTGACTGACGCCGATGGCGTCGTAGGCTGGGGCGAGGCCAATCCTTACGACGCCTTTACCGGCGGCACGTCCAGCGATGCTGCACGTGCCCTGAAAGAGTCGCTGCTGCCTGCAGTCCTGGCGTCGTTGTCTCCAGCCCCAGGGTGCATTGATGAGGAACTCGACACGCGGCTCGCTGGGCACCTCAGCGCCAAGGGAGCTGTGACGATGGCTCTGCTTGATATACTCGGCAAGCGGCTTCGTGTCCCCGTTGCAACGCTGCTGGGGGGAGCGCTGCGGAAGTCGCTTCCGGTGCTTTGGCCCCTCAGCAATGGTACATACGAGGACGATATCCGCGTGATCGACGAGCGGATTGAGCAAGGTTTCACGAGCTTTATGTTAAAGATGGGCACGTCGCCAATACGTGACGAGATACAACGGGTGTCTGAGCTAGAGGGGCGTTACGGGAGCCGCATAACGCTGATCGCCGACGCCAACGAAGGGTGGAACCGCGAGGAAGCGCGTGAGTTTCTGGAAGGAGTTAGTGGCTCCCGTCTTGCGTTCGTCGAACAGCCATTGGAAAAGGCGGATCTTGAGGGCGCGGCGTCGTTGGCCAGGGACACTAGGCTTCCAATATCGGCCGACGAAGCAGTGGCCGGACTCTCGCATGCGGCGCGGATCGCAAGCGCCGGCGCCGCTAGTGTCTTCAGTGTTAAGAGCAGCAAAAATGGAGGCCCTTTGCGCGCTCAGCGCATTGTGGCGGTAGCACAGGCGTTTGGGATTTCCTGCTACATGAATTCGATGATTGAGTTCGGCGTGACGCAAGCCGCGTCATTGCAGCACGCCGTAACCATAGGGAATCTCGTCGACGTCGGCCACGCCTTTATGTCAACGTTACGGCTCGCCGAGGACCCGACCGATTTTTCTTCTTTTGTGCGGCAGGGGGTAGCGCATCTTCCGGAGAAAGCGGGGTTGGGCGTGGAGGTAGACGAGGCGCATGTGCGTCGCATGGCGGTAAGCGGATTTCATCTTCGATCACCGCAGTGAACTGCTAACGATCGCGGGCCGGACGAAAAGCATGAGGGGATGCGAGAAGCCTGACTCCGGACAGCCTCTCCGGTTCGTTCGGGGCAGGTCGAGTCGGGCCTGCAGGTCCGGCCACTGGTACTTTGCGCGAGGGCAGCTGGTATCAGCCCTGAGCTGCGTTGGGACCGCGGCAGCGAACTGGGACACGGAAGGTGGGTCAAGCACGATCCGCACTTGGTCGCAAGCGCTGCCGGGCTGTTCGCAACAACGGGGCGAATCGACAATCTGATGCTTGCAAACGACTTCTGCAAATGAACACTTCGTGAGAGCAACTGCGATGTCTACGCTGCGGCGCGTAATGAATAGAAAACCCGGCACTCTTCACGTATTCGCCGAAGATGGCGCCTGGCATTGGGGCATCACCGTCCCACGCGGACATGGTTTCGGATTTCAGGTAATCGCTTATAACCAACTGGGTTTCCAGTCCGAGGATGACGCCACGTCGGACGGGACCCGGGCGCTGGAACGTATCACCAATACGTCCTTTGAACGAATCGAGCGTTGCGATTGAGACCCCGCCAACGGTCGAGTAGCATCGCAGGCGATAAATGCAAAATGCCACTAATGGGATGGTCCACCCCACCTCGCTGGACAGGTTAGGCTGGCACGTGCTCATTTCCCAGGGCTGAGCTTACGGCGTTGTCGCATCGGAAAGACCTTCACGTCGACGTGCGAGCCGAGCTTGACGGCGTACAAACGAATCGCGAGCGTTGCCGGATCCTGGCTCGAATGATACTTGAGGACCGAATGCCACCAATGCCACGGGTGCCGGAGCAAGCAGCAGTTACTCGGATAAAGAAGCATCTTGCTAATCCCGGTCAGGAATTGCAAACAATCCGAGATTCGATCGGCGAATCTTTTCACCGGTTATACCGTCAACGAAACCTCGTTCTACACGGTGGCCGGCTCGATAGCGTGGCGCTGGCAGCCAGCCTGCGCACAGTGGCGAAACTTGCTGGTGCTGGCATGGACCGCATAACGCACGGGCACTACGTGCAAAATCTTCGACCGCTCGATCTGGTAGCGAAAGCCAACATGGCGCTCGCGTTGATTGGCAACGGTTCTCCTTTAGACCGCATTGGATTTCTGGAAATCAACTGACACCGCGGCGCCAGTGATGAGTAGTCTGGAGCGGTGATCGACGCCGCTCCAACCGCGACTAGGTCCAGCTGGGTTACTCAGTACTACAGATCAAACTTCGCTAATTTCTTTTATGTCAAATTGAATGGATCGGTGGCGTCCTGTCCAACACCACATATGGCACTACGCTCTCCTGTCTGCTTCATGGCAAGGTTTATGGGGCCGCCAGTACACCGAGGCGATTGAGACGATATCGTCGGCCCGCAACTGCCCCCGTGGCCGGCAGCGTCAGATGCAAACGCACGTCGCTAGCGTCTTCAACACATCATTCATGAGCGATTTTTTTCGGAATTCTACTGCCCAACTCCTCCTGCGACGCAACCGGCCGACTCGCTTCGATCCGCTCAGGCAGAGCCAATCGAAGCAAGCGGGGCCTGACTTCAGTCCGATGGCATTCAGTCGGCGAGCGGCCCGCGCGATGTCTCCCGACTCGCGAGCATGGCTATCAAAGCGACGCCTGCCGCGCCGACCATATACCACGCCGGAGCCAACTTGCTGCCGGTCGCATGGATCAACCAGGTCGCGACGAACGGTGCCGTGCCGCCGAATAACGCGTTTGCTGCGTTGAAGCTGAACGCGAAACCGCTGTAACGCACGCGCGTCGGAAAGATCTCTGACAGGAAACACGGTAGCGTGCCGTCGTTCATCGTCAGCAGCGCGCCAAACGCGATCTGGATCAGCACGATCGTCATGAAGCTGGCACCGACGAGTCCCTTGAAAAGCGGTACCGTCAACAGGGCGAACAGGACCGAAGCACCGATCAGCATCGTCTTGCGACCGACGCGGTCCGACAGCGCCCCCATAATGAAGATGAAGCCGATGTAGGCGGCAAGAGAGATGGTGGCCGCAATAAAGGATTGCGTTTTCCCCATCCCCATCTCGGTCGACAGGTAGGTGGGCATGTAGCTCAGCACCAGATAGAACGCCACCGCGTTCAGGCACGTGACCCCAAACGCGATCAACATCTTACCGCGATGTACAGTCAGCAATTCCGTGACCGGCGCGCGCGCAACGTGGTGCGACGCTTCGAGTGCCTTGAACTTCGGCGTATCTTCCAGGCGCACCCGGATGTAGCGTCCGATCAGTCCGAACGGTGCTGCGAGCAGAAATGGCAGGCGCCAGCCGAAAGACTGGAGCTGCTCAGTCGTGAGCACAGCGTGCAGAACCGCCACGAATATCGATCCGAACAGGAGGCCCGCCGCCGTGCTCGCCGGCACGATGCTGGTATAGACGCCCCGCTTGCCCTCTGGCGCATATTCGGCGAGGAATGCTGATGCCCCTGCATACTCACCGGAAGCTGAGAACCCCTGGATAACTCGAACCAGCAGCAAAAGGATCGGTGCCATGACGCCAACCTGTGCATAGGTTGGCAGGAACGCGATCACGAAGGTCGAAGCCGACATGATCAGGATCGAGAGCGACAGCGCTGTCCGGCGCCCGATCTTGTCGCCGAAATGCCCCCAGACGATGCCTCCGATGGGTCGGACGATAAACGAGATCGCAAATACGGCGTAAGCGGCAAGCAGCCCCGTCGCAGCGTCAGTCTTGGGGAAAAAGACAACCGCAATGATGGTCGCGAGATAGCCATAGGACGCGTAATCGAACCACTCGACAAAATTGCCGATGAAGCTGGCCATCGCAGCGCGCTTGAGCAGACGCCGATCTGGCACAGGGGCGGCCTGACGATTGGCCGAAGCAAACGGCGGCGGCACGCCGACCTGTGAGATGACGCCAGTTGCCGCCTGCCGCCCTGAAACCGCTTTCCTGTTACTCATTTGTTGTCTCCAAACATGAATCGTGAGATTGCTGCGTTTTCGGCTGCGGCTCTTGAGTCCGCTTCACCGGCGTGTTCCTACTGAAGTACGACGGTTCGGTTACCGTTGATAAAGATTCGATGCTCGATAGAAAGCTTGACGGCGCGCGCCAGCGCGAGACACTCCATATCACGTCCGGTCGCGAGCAGCCGGTCGGGGTCGTACGCGTGAGTGACGCGTTCCACGACCTGTTCGATGATCGGCCCTTCGTCGAGATCATTGGTCACGAAATGCGCCGTTGCGCCGATCAGCTTCACCCCGCGCGCATGCGCCTGGTGATAAGGCTTCGCGCCCTTGAATCCGGGCAGGAACGAGTGATGAATGTTGATTGCGCGCCCCGCGAGGGACGCGCTCAGCCCGGCGGACAGCACCTGCATGTAACGTGCGAGGACGACAAGTTCAGCACCGGTCCGCTCTACCAGGGCCAATACTTGCGCTTCCTGTTGCGGCTTGGTCTCGGCCGTCAGCGGCAGATGGTGGAACGCGATGCCGTTCGCAGCCGCAACAGGTTCGAGATCCGGATGGTTCGAGGCCACGCCGATGATGTCCATCTTCAGTTCGTCCATGCGCCAGCGGAACAGCAGGTCGGCAAGGCAATGGTCGAGCTTCGACACCATGATCAGCACCTTGGGTCTCACTGACATGTCGTGGATCGTCCACGCCATGTCGAACCGGTTAGCGACATTCGCAAACTCTTCGCGCAACGACGCAACGTCCAGCTGCTGCGTCGATGCGGAGTGAAAAATGCACCGCACGAAGAAACGGGCAGTGAACTCATCGTCGAACACATCGAATTCGTCGATATAGCATTCGCGCTCATCGAGAAATCGCACCAGCGCAGCGACCTGCCCCGGTGCGCTCGGACAGGTGACGGTCAGCGCGAACTGTGGCGCCCGATCCGTGCGCTTCGTAGTGGTTTCAGTCATGGCGACTCCGTATGTGGCCTGTGTCAGGCGTGCGTGGCTTCGGCAACGTGTGCGGCACCATGGTGGGCGTGCCGGCGCAGATAGTCATGACGACTCCAGCGCAGCCGCACGCCCACCTGCGCCGCCGAACGCACCGCGTGCGGCTTGTAGAGCGTGAGCATGGCGTCTTCGAGCATCGCGAAGCGGTCGAACGCCAACACCAGCAGATCGGCGGCGAGTTGCTCGACCAGGTCCGTGTGTGTCTGCGCATCGAGGTAGGCGCACAGCATCCGGCAGAACGCGTCGTAATCAAGGCATTCGCTGATCTCCTCCGGGAGCGCCTGACTTCGACAATGCAGTACCGCATCAATCACCACCGGCTGGGCTACGCGTTCATGATTGTGGATCCCGATTCGCGTCTGTGCCCGCAACTGGTCGATCACGATCTCCCATTCGACGGTCAGTCCTGCATCCGGATGTTTCATCGAACAATCTCCTCTGTATGCCGTGGGACAACCGCCGCGCCTGTTATGCAAGATACGGCTGCGCCGCATCGAGCAGCATCAGGCAGCAGTATTCGGCAAAGCTGCGCCGCACGATGATCTGGAACCGGTCATCCCCGTCACGGCACAGCGTGATGCCTGCCTTGAAGAAGTGCGAACTGGCGCATTGCCCGTCTGCGAACACGCGTCGATGCAGGTCGAGCGGGCAGCCGCCTGCCAGCACCTCTCGCACATGGCTCCCCGAAATGTCGACTACGGTGTAACCGCTACTGACGTCGACGACCGCGTAGTGTTGTCCGTCAAGCGCTTCGCGCAAGGCGCGTTCGAGTTCAACGGCCATATCCTGGGTAGACTGGATCAGCCACTCGTCCGGCCCCATCCACCACACTGCGCGTTCACCCGCCGTTACGCGACCACCGGATTGCTTCGGCAATGGGACGCCCAGCACGCGCTGCACGGCCACATCAAACGCGATACCGTTGCCGCGTAATGTGAGAAGCGTGACGAACGGCCGCTCGGTGAACCGAAAGCGTCGTGATATGCCGCCGGATGCAGCGGCAATCCGCGCTTCAATACCGACGAGCGGCGACTCCTGAACCAGATCATTCAACATGCTGACGTACCCCTTCCGGATCGTAAAAAACAGGACTGCACACCTCCGCCTCGACACAGCGTGTGGCGGACATCGACACAAATACGCGTTGCCCCATCCTCTCGAGGCCGCCTTTGACGACCGCCAGTGCAATCGACCGCTTCAGGATCGGACTCATATAGCTCGACGTTACATGGCCGAGCATTGGCGTGATGCCCTGTGTCGCAGGTGTGGTTACGATCTGCGCGCCTTCGGTCAGCGTGACGCGGGGGTCCACCGGTTTCAGTCCAACGAGCTGCTTGCGTCCCGCACTCTGTGTATCCGAGCGCGACAGCGAGCGCTTGCCGAGGCAGTCCTTCTTCGCGACCATGCCACCCATGCCAAGGTCGAACGGTGTGATCGACCCATCGGTATCCTGACCGACGATGATGTAGCCCTTCTCCGCACGCAGCACGTGCATCGTTTCCGTGCCATAGGGTGTGATTTCAAACTCACGCCCAGCGCTCATCAACGCTTCCCATACGCCGCGCCCAAAGTTCGCCGGCACGTTGACTTCGTACGCCAGCTCGCCCGAGAAGCTGATTCGCATGACACGTGAAGCCACGCCGGATACCGTCCCGTTGCGATACGTCATGAACGGGAATGCCGCGTTCGCGAAGTCGATGTCTTTACACACCTTCTGCAACACCTTGCGGCTGTTCGGCCCGACCACCGCGAAGGTCGCCCAGTGATCTGTCACGGAGCTCAGGTGCACGTTCAGATTCGGCCATTCCGTCTGCAGCCAGCGCTCCATCCAGTTCAGCACGCGCGCGGCGCCACCCGTGGTCGTGGTCATCATGTAGTGCTGTTCGCCGAGGCGCACCGTCACACCATCATCGAAGACCATGCCGTTCTCGTCGAGCATCAGTCCATAGCGGCATTTGCCGACTTCCAGCTTGCTCCAGGGGTTCGTGTACAGCCAGTTGAGCAGCGTCGCTGCATCCGGGCCCTGAATGTCGATCTTGCCGAGCGTCGACGCATCCAGAATGCCTACGCTGTTGCGTACCGCGAGACACTCGCGCGCCACCGCCGCGTGCAGATCCTCGCCGTTTTTCGGGTAGTACCACGGGCGCTTCCAGTTGCCGACGTCTTCGAACGCCGCGCCATGCGCCTCGTGCCACGGATGGATGCAGGTCTTGCGGACCGGATCGAGAAAGTCACCGAGTTCACGCCCGGCGATCGTGCCGAACGTCACCGGTGTGTAGTTCGGCCGGAACGTCGTTGTGCCGGTCTCGGGAATCGTCTTGCCCAGTGCCTGGGCGAGGATCGCCATCCCGTTGATGTTGCCAAGCTTGCCCTGATCAGTGCCGAAACCCATCGCCGTGTAGCGCTTGACGTGCTCGACGGAGTGATAGCCCTCGCGTGCAGCGAGCAGAATGTCAGACGCCGACACGTCGTTCTGGAAATCAACGAACCGCTTGGGACCGCGCGATGCTTTATCCAAGTTCGCAACCAGCCAGAGCGGGAACAGCGGTTGTTCATTCGAGACCTTCGCCTGCCACTGCTGCACGGCAGGATCTGGTAAGCCCGCGAACCGGGCAGCCCGTCGACCAGCCTTGACGCCATCATCGAGCGTCTCCGGCAGCTGGAACGCACCGCGAGCGGCACCGATGCTGCATTCTTCCTGGACCCCCGCGCCCGGAATGAAGCAAGCCTTGTCGTCGTTCCAGAGTGCCTTGCCGCCCGACTGCGCAAAGAGGTGCAACACGGGATTCCAGCCACCCGACATGCCCACCAGGTCACAGCCGAGCGTCGCAATGCGCTGCCCCACGCGTCCCTGTGCATAGCGGGCAACAGTGACGTTGCGCACGCGTTCCTTGCCGCCTGCGTCGATCACAACGGCGTTGTTGACGATGGCGACCCCGCTGCGCGCTGCCTGTTGCGGCAGCGCACCCGCGCTAGCGCCGCGAGGATCGACAACCGTCACGTCTGCCCCGTGTATCTTGAGATCGAGTGCGGCGCGATACCCTTCGTCGTTGTTTGTGAATATCACCGCACGCCGACCTGGCAGAACGCCGTAACGGTTGAGGTACGTCGAGATCGCCGACGCCAGCATGATGCCGGGCAGGTCGTTGTTGCCAAAGACCAGCGGCCGCTCATGTGCGCCCGTTGCGAGAATCACCTTCTTCGCGCGGATCTTCCAGAGCCGTTCACGCGTGCCGCTTCGCGTTGAAACGGGTAAATGGTCGGTCAGACGTTGTGTGACTGTGACAAGGTTGTGATCCTGATAGCCAAACGCAGTGCTACGGCTCATGACTGTCACTTCCGGCATAGACGAAAGCTCGGCCTCGATCGCGCGCGCCCAGTCGCTGGCCGGCTTGCCGTCAATCTTTTCTGTGCCCGACAGCAGACTTCCGCCCAGTTCGGGCTGGTCGTCAACCAGAATGACCCGCGCGCCACTCGCGCCCGCCGTTCGTGCCGCAGCCAGTCCCGCTGGACCCGCGCCGACGATCAACACGTCACAATGCGCAAAGCGCTTGTCGTAGCGGCCCGGGTCGTTTACCTCCGGCGACTTGCCCAGACCCGCGGCGTGGCGAATGCGTTCCTCGTACTTCGGCCAGAAGCTGCGCGGCCACATGAAGGTCTTGTAATAGAAGCCGGCCGGCATGAATCGGGCGAACTTCTGGTTGATCGCCATGCGATCGTGTTCGAGGCTCGGCTCCGCGTTCACGCTTGTCGCGTCGAGCCCCTGATAGAGCTCGACCTCCGTCGCACGCGCGTTCGGGATCGTGTGGGCGCCGCGCTCGAGCTGCACCAGCGCATTCGGTTCCTCGACGCCCGCGGTCACGATGCCGCGCGGCCGGTGGTACTTGAAGCTGCGCGCAACGAAATGCACATCATTGGCAAGCAGCGCCGACGCCAGCGTGTCGCCCTGAAAGCCTTGGAACGTGCGGCCGTTAAACGTGAACGTCAGGGGAATCGCGCGATTGATGCGCCCGCCCGATGGCAAACGGTTCTGCTGGTTCATGCTGATTCTCCTTCTTCCGGAACGCCGATCTTGCTGACCGACCTGAACGCGTACGTCACCGTATCGCGCTCGGCGTTGAACCAGCGGCGGCATCCCTGCGCGTGGTTCCACTGTTCACGGTGCAGGCCACGCGTGTTCTTGCGCATGAACAGGTACTCGCCCCATTCCCTGTCAGTAAGCTTCTCGGTGTCGAGCGGACGCACGATCTCGGCTTCGCCGCCGTACGAGAATTCGGACTCGGCGCGCGGCCCGCACCAGGGGCATTGAATGAGCAACATGGATCTCTCCCTGGTTAGTGCGCGACCGCTGCCGCGCCGTGTTCGTCGATCAGATGGCCGGTGTAGAACCGGTCCAGAGAGAACGGCGCATTCAGCGGATGCGGTGTGTCGTTTGCAATGGTGTGAGCGAAGGCCCACCCGGAACCCGGTGTGGCCTTAAAGCCCCCCGTGCCCCAGCCGCAGTTGAAGTACAGTCCTTTCACGTCTGTCTTGCTGACGATCGGACACGCATCCGGCGACACATCGACGATCCCGCCCCACTGCCGGTTCATCCGCACGCGCGAGAACACCGGGAACATTTCGACAATCGCCTGGAGCGTGCCTTCGATGGTGTGGAAACTACCGCGCTGGCCATATCCGGTGTATTGGTCGACGCCCGCACCGATCACGAGGTCACCCTTGTCGGACTGACTGATGTAGGCGTGCACCGCATTCGACATAATCACCGTATTAACAATCGGTTTGATCGGTTCGGACACCAGTGCCTGCAGCGGATGGCTTTCAAGCGGCAGGCGGATCCCCGCCATCTCCGCGAGCACGCTGCTGTTACCTGCTGCGACCACCGCGACCTTCTTCGCCTTGATGAAGCCTTTGACGGTATCGACTCCGACCACTGCGCCGTTGGCCCGGCGAATGCCGGTCACGCCACAGTTCTGCAGAATGTCGACACCATGCTGGTCCGCACCGCGCGCATAGCCCCATGCGACCGCATCGTGCCGGGCTACACCGGCGCGGCGCTGGAATGAGGCGCCCAGCACCGGATAACGGCTGTGCAGGTTGATCACCGGCACGATCTCCTTGATCTGCTCGGGGGTGAGGAATTCAGCATCGACGCCGTTCAGCCGGTTTGCATTGACGCGACGTTCGGTGTCGCGCACATCCTGCAGCGTGTGGGCGAGATTGATCACGCCGCGCTGACTGAACATCACGTTGTAGTTGATGTCCTGCGAGAGCCCCTCCCACAACTGGAGAGCCTTTTCGTACAGCGCGGCCGACTCGTCCCACAGATAGTTCGAGCGCACGATTGTCGTATTGCGCGCCGTGTTGCCGCCGCCGATCCAGCCCTTTTCCAGCACCGCGATGTTACGCACGCCGAGTTCCTTCGCGAGGTAGTACGCGGTGGCAAGACCATGGCCGCCGCCGCCGACGATCACCACGTCGTATTCCTTCTTCGGCTCGGGGCTCTTCCATGCGCGCTCCCAGTTCTCGTGATACGACAACCCGTTGCGCAACAAACTGAATATCGAATACCGGCTCATCGTCTGTCTCCTCAACACTCAATCACGTTGACCGCAAGGCCCCCGCGTGAGGTTTCCTTGTACTTGGTCTTCATATCGGCGCCTGTCTCGCGCATCGTCTTGATGACCTTATCCAGCGATACGTAGTGTTTGCCATTGCCGCGCAGTGCCATGCGGGCGGCGTTCACAGCTTTCACTGCGCCCATCGCGTTACGCTCGATGCAGGGAATCTGCACCAGGCCGCCCACCGGATCGCAGGTCATGCCCAGGTTGTGTTCCATGCCAATTTCAGCGGCGTTTTCGACCTGTTCTGGTGATCCGCCGAGGACCGCGGCGAGCGCGGCGGCCGCCATCGAGCACGCGACGCCGACTTCGCCCTGGCAGCCGACCTCCGCGCCCGAGATCGACGCGTTTTCCTTGTAGAGCAACCCGATCGCAGAGGCCGTCAGCAGGAATTCAACAACGCCATCGTCGTTGGAACCGGACACAAACTTGACGTAGTACTGCAGGACAGCCGGAATGATCCCCGCCGCTCCATTGGTCGGCGCCGTGACGATCCGTCCGCCAGCGGCGTTTTCTTCATTCACCGCCATCGCGTACAGGTTGATCCAGTCAATCATCGATAGCGGATCGCGCAGGCTTTCTTCTGACTGCGCTTTCAACTGCCGAAACAGATCGGCCGCGCGTCGCTTCACCTTCATGGGTCCCGGCAAGGTGCCTTCCATCGAGCATCCGCGCGCGATCGCTGCAGACATCGCGTCCCTGATCTTCAGCAACCCTTGGCGCGCGGTTTCGGGCGTGCGCCAGGTTGCTTCGTTGGCGAGCATCAACCCTGCGATAGACAGGCCGCTCTCGCCGCACATGCGCAACAGTTCGACACCTGTCCTGAACGGATAAGGAACCCGTGTGGCACCTTCCTGGCCGTTGAGGCGCTCCCCTGCATCGTCAACAACAAAGCCGCCCCCAACCGAGTAATAGACTTGCTCGTCGACCACCTTGCCGCTTGCGTCGAAAGCGGTGAAGCGCATTCCATTAGCGTGGAACGGCAGCACCTCGCGGCGCAGGAACACCATCTGCGTCTTCTCGTCGAAGGCAATCTGCTGGACTCCAGCGACTTCGATCGACTTCGTTGAGCGAATATGAGCCAACCGGGTTTCCACGTAGTCGGGATCGATCGCATCGGGGAGATTCCCTTCGAGCCCAAGCAGCACAGCCTTGTCGGTGCCGTGTCCCTTGCCGGTGGCGCCGAGCGAGCCGTACAGGTCCGCCCGGATCGCGCTCACCTCACCAAGCTTTCCGGCGTCGCGCATGCGGGTCGCGAACCGGCAAGCCGCGATCATCGGCCCGACGGTATGAGAGCTCGAGGGCCCAATGCCGATCTTGAAGAGATCGAAGGTGCTGACGTTCATGGCTTTCTCATTAAAGTCCAGCGTATACCGGCAGGCGCGCACACAACTTCGCCACCTGTTCGCGCACGCGCTGCTCGACCTGGGCATCGCCGAGGTTGTCCAGCACGTCGCAGATGAGCGCGGCGGTCAGCACGGCATCAACCTCCCTGAATCCGCGTGTCGTGATGGCAGGTGTGCCGATGCGGATCCCGCTCGTCACGAACGGCGATTGCGGATCGTTCGGCACCGCATTCTTGTTTACCGTGATGTGCGCACGGCCCAGTGCCGCGTCCGCGTCCTTGCCGGTGATTCCTTTCGCGACCAGGTCGACAAGAAACAGGTGATCGTCCGTGCCGCCGGACACCACGTCATAGCCGCGCTCGACGAATACCGAAACCATCGCGCGCGCATTCGCCAGCGTCTGTTTCTGGTACTCGACAAAGTCGGAGCCGAGGGCTTCCCTGAACGCGACGGCCTTCGCCGCGATGACGTGCATCAGCGGCCCGCCCTGGGTTCCGGGGAAAACCATCGAATTGAGCTTCTTTTCGATCTCGGCGTTGGCTCTGGCGAGAATAAGCCCGCCGCGCGGGCCGCGCAGCGTCTTGTGGGTAGTCGTCGTGACGATGTCCGCAAACGGCACAGGATTCGGATATAGTCCTGCCGCCACGAGTCCTGCCACGTGTGCCATGTCGACAAAGAGTAAGGCGCCGACGCGATCCGCGATCTTCCGGAAACGCGCGAAATCGAGAACACGCGAGTAGGCGGAGAAACCCGCCACGATCATTTTCGGCTGGTATTCGACCGCCAGGCGCTCGACTTCGTCGTAATCGATCAGGCCGGTTTCTGTATCGACGCCGTACTGGACTGCGTGATAGAGCTTGCCGGAAAATGACACCTTCGCCCCATGCGTGAGGTGACCACCGTGTGCGAGGCTCATGCCGAGAATCGTGTCGCCCGGGCTCAGCAATGCCAGATAGACCGCGGCGTTCGCCTGCGAGCCACTATGCGGCTGGACGTTCGCATAATCTGCGCCAAAGAGCTGCTTCGCACGCGCGATCGCCAGTGACTCCACTACGTCGACATGTTCGCAGCCACCGTAGTAACGCTTGCCTGGATAACCTTCGGCGTATTTGTTGGTGAGCACCGAGCCCTGCGCTTCGAGCACGCGGGGGCTGGTGTAGTTTTCCGATGCGATGAGCTCGATGTGAACTTCCTGACGCTGGCGCTCAAGGCGCATCGCGTCAGACAGTTCCGGATCGAACCCAGCAATGGTTTGTTCCTTTGAAAACATTGAAACGTCTCCTGCAACATCCTGGGGTGCCTGCGGCCGTAGCCGCAGGGTGATTCGAATGAGACCGGAACAGGCTTAGATTCAGGCCTTGATGATGTTGTGCTCCGGGCCGTACCTGAATCCGGTGATGTTGGTTGCATCTTTCTCGCCCACCACCAGGATGTCGTGCTCACGATAACCGCCCGCGCCAGGCAGGCCTTGCGGCAGCATGATCATCGGTTCCATCGAAATGACCATGTTCGGTTCGAGCACCGTGTCGATGTCTTCGCGCAGTTCGAGCCCGGCTTCGCGGCCGTAGTAATGCGAGAGCACACCGAACGAGTGGCCGTAGCCAAACGTGCGGTATTGCAGCAGGTTGTACTCCGCGTAAATCCTGTTCAGTTCGTGGGCGATATCGCTGCATCGCGCGCCCGGCTTGATCAGCTTCAGGCCCGCCTCGTGCACTTCGACGTTGACCTTCCACAAACGCAGGTGCTCGTCGGAGCAGTGGTCGAAAAACATCGTGCGCTCGAGGGCCGTGTAGTAACCGGCGATCATCGAGAAGCAGTTCAGGCTCAGGATGTCGCCCTTCTGCACCTTGCGTGTGGTCACCGGGTTGTGGGCGCCGTCCGTGTTGATGCCGGACTGGAACCACGTCCACGTGTCCATCAGCTCTGAATCGGGGAAACGCGTGGCGATTTCACGGACCATCGCCTGGGTCGACGCGAGCGCGACTTCGTGTTCGGGCACACCTTCATGAACAGCGGCGGCAAGCGCCGCTCCCCCCACATCGCACACATTGGCGCCATGCCTGATGACCTCGATTTCTGCAGCGGACTTGATCATGCGCATGTGCATCGTCTGCGCACTGATATCGACGAATTCGACAGAGGGCAGCGCGGCTTTGAGCTTTTCCAGCACATCCACGGGAACATGATCGAACTCGATGCCGACGCGGCCCTTGTTGTCGATTTCCTGCTGCACGGCACGGAAGAAGTTATCGCGCTGCCAGTCGGTGTAGACCACGTTGTAGTCGCCGACCGTACGACGCCACGGCTGGCCGCCATCGATATTTGCCGAGATCGACACCACCTTGTTCGGCGTTACGACGAGCCCGTACTTACGGCCGAACGAGCAGTACAGGAAGTCCCCGTAATAGTTGATGTTGTGATACGACGTGAACAGCACGGCATCTATATTCTCGTTGGACATCAATGCGCGCAGCTTGCCCTGGCGGCTCGCATACTCCGCATCCGAGAAGGTGTGCTTCACCTTCTCGCCATTCTCAATCCGAATCAGATTTTCCAGTTTCATGCGCTCGCTCCTTGGTGAAAAAACGCCAGCAGGTGTGAGCGAATAGTAGAAGGTCGGGGATTTAGAACGTTTTCGAAAACGACACGACGATCCTCAATTTCGACATTGAGGGTTTACCTCCGTGAGCTCGTTTAGCTGTCGGATTGGCCTGTTCAACGAGCGTGCGCCTCCGCCGCAGCGATCGTGCGTGGGCTGGAGCAAGGAAACTGTGTGGCGGGTGCTGCCTTACAATGCGTTCTGGTATCGCCGACGGTCCGCCATGGGCGAAATCTTGAACTGTGCTTTGTAACGCGTCGCGAAGTGCGTCAGTGATGTGAAGCCTGTTCGTGAACAGACCTCTTCGAGCGGCTTGCCCGTCCGGTATAGCAACTGGCGGGCGCGGAGCAGGCGAATCTCAAGATAGGCCTGAGCCGGCGTCTTACCTGTCCGATCGTTGAACCAGCGCTCAAGCTGGCGCTGTGAGACGCCCAGATACGAAGCTACCTCCGCGACCGAGAGCGCTTCCTCGACATTGCTCTCCATGATCTGCAAAGCTTCGTCGAGTTTCGTATGTTCCGCGCCCATGTATTGGCGAAGCGATGTCCGCTGCTGTTGCTCGTGACTGCGTCGTTCTGCAACGAGCAATTCGAGCACGCGTGCGGCAAGCGAACGGCTGCCGGGTGGCATGCCAAGCAGATGCACCATCAGGTCCAGCGGCGCGACACCGCCACTGCATGTGTAGCGATCCCGATCCACTTCGTAGAGGCGATTGGAGACGATGAGCTTTGGGAACTGGCCCATCAGCACGTCCTGATCTTCCCAGTGAATCGTGCACCGATAGCCGTT